>JBFWSR010000046.1:0-2999 GCA_050248275.1 Steroidobacteraceae bacterium | reverse complement strand
GTGAGCTCCACGCCTGCGCCCAGACAGTCACCACTCACGCCGCCGAGTCGTCGCTGCAAAACCCAGCCCCATGACAACAATACAACGGGTGCCAGTAACAAAGGCGGCGCCAGTTGCGCGCTGAGTATCAACAGCAGCGAGACATTCCACATCAGCGCCTGTTTGTCGATATCCCAGCTGAAACGCTCGGTGCTGCTGTCGGACAAGGCAGGCAAGTAGGCCGACCACGCAATGGCACCGGTGCGTGCCCAGGCGCAGATCAGGGGCAGTGTCCAGATCGACAATGCGGCGTGATCCAGATTCACACGCAGCAATACCAGTTTGCTTAACAGCGCAGTAATCAAGGCGATCACACCGAAGCTGCCCAGATGCGGGTCGTGCATCACCTGCATGAGGCGCTGCGGATCGCGATGCGCTGCGCCCATTACATCACCATGGGCTGCGCCCAATGCATCACTGAAATCGGCCAGGCCATCCAGGTGCAGTGCGCCCGTCACCCATACCCACATCAGCAGCGCCAGCAGCGCGCCTAACCCGCTGTCGAGTTGATTGCCCAGCAGGGCCAGTGCAGTAATCAACGCGCCAACCAGCGTTCCCACCACCGGGAACCAGGCAGCGGCATGTGCCAGTTCACGCTGCTCAAAATCATGCAGCTTGGGTGTCGGCAGGCGTGTCAGGAATTGAATGGCAAGGATCAGGTTGCGCATGGTGCATCCAGCCAATGCAGGCGTAACAGGCTTCCCTGTATCGGTTCATCCGGGACTTGTTCATCCAGCCACAACTGACAGATACCCGCGAGCGGCACGCCAATGCGGGCGGCGCTGGCCGGACTGAGTTGCAGCAGTTCGGCAATGAGCGCGCGCATCACGCCACCATGTGTGATGGCCAGAATGTGCCTGGTTTTCATGCTGGCAATGATCGTTAATGCAGTACGCACGCGCTCACGAAACGCGGCATAGGCTTCGCCATGCGGTGCGCACCAGTTGGCAGTGTCCTGTTTGAACTGTGTGAAGTAGGCCGGATCATGTGCTTCCGCTTCGGCAAGAGTCAGCTCTTCCCAATCACCAAAATCGATTTCGCGTAGTTCTTCGCTGCGCTGCAAGGGCAGGTTGTGTTGTTGTGCGTACTGCTGTGCAAATGCATGGCAGCGTTGTAGCGGTGACGTAACGACGGCAGTGATGGCGGGTTCAATGCTGGCGATGGCCAGTTGCAACTGTTGCTGACCGTAAGCCGACAACACCGGATCACTGCGACCGCGCAACACCTGTGCGCGACCTTCAACGTCACCATGACGCAGCAGAGTCAGCAACATTGAGGCAGGCCTGGCTGTAGGTCTGCCGATAAATGTTCCCGACATGACCGGCATTCCCCACGTCCCTGTAGGTCAGGCTTCAGCCTGACTTGCTTGCAGGTCCGACTAAAGCCGAACCTGCAAGCAATCGCTTGCAGCGACAGCATCAGTTGCTGCCGCCTGCCACACCCGCCTCGGCAAAGGTGGCCATGTCGCGATGCAGGCGCAACGCGCTTTGTAGCAGCGGTACTGCGAGTGCTGCGCCGCTGCCTTCACCCAGGCGCAGGTTGAGATGCAGCAGCGGCTTCAGGCACAGGTGTTCCAGCGCCAGCGCGTGGCCCAGTTCGGCAGACTGATGCGCGGCCAGCATCCAGTCGCGGGCAGCAGGTTCCATTGCACAGGCAAGCAGCGCCGCTGCGGTGGCAATGAATCCATCCAATAGCACCGGCACGCCCATGCGAATGGATTGCAGATAAAAGCCGCTCATTGCGGCAATTTCAAAGCCACCCAGTTCGGCCAGCAGGCCCAATGGTTCATGCACTGCGCCGCGCGCCAATGCCTGCCGGACAATGGCCAGCTTGTGCTGTCGTCCCTGCTGATCCAGGCCGGTGCCCGTGCCGACAATCAATGCCGCGTCCAGACCGGTTAGTGCAGCAGTCAGGCAGGCAGCAGCCGTGGTGTTGCCAATGCCCACTTCACCGGCGATCAATAGATTGGCACCTTGTTTAATGCATTCCTGTGCTTGCTCTGCGCCCACTTGCATGGCCAGAGTTGCCTGTGCGGTGCTCATTGCCGCAGTTGCGCTCAGGTCATGCGTGCCTTGCGCAATGCGTTTGATGTGGAGGTTGTCGAGGTGCGTGCGGTTACTGATAACGCCCACATCAACCACTGCATAGATCGCATTCAATTCACGCGCCAGCACCGCAATGGCAGCCTGCCCATTGGCCAGGCTGCCCAGCATGGCGGCAGTAACACTTTGCGGATAAGCCGATACGCCCTGGCATGCCACGCCATGATCGGCGGCAAATACGGTGATCGCTGGTTGCAACGCCTGCGGAATCTCACGGCCCTGTCGTGCCGCGAACCAGCAGGCGATATCTTCCAGACGACCCAGTGCGCCGCCCGGTTTGATCAACTGCGCCTGTCGTTGTTCGGCAAGTCGTTGACTGTTCACATCAAGCGCCGGTATCGACATCAGTCAACTCGCTGCGCTGCCGGTTTGACGGCATGCAGATGCCGCACGATGTAGTGAATCAACAGGCCGACCCCCACATACATCGTGGTGTTTTGCAGGAAGTTCGGCCAGTAACGCAGCACCGCCTGCGCATACAGTGACGCGGGCAGTTGCGCAAAATAACCGGCAGCAAGATAAAAGCCGAGATTGGAAATGGCGAAGCAGGCGGTGACGCCCAGCAATACCGACAACGCAAGGTTCAGCAATGATCTGCTGTTCACTGGCAACTGCGTGCGTGACCAGCGCCCCATGGCCCACAAAGATAAATAGGCCGGAAGCAGAAACGGATACGCGGGCGTGAAACAGTAAGCGCTCACGCCACCGGCAATCACGAAGTAATCCACGGCCACACAGGCCAGCATCAGCAGTGCTGGCCACCAGCGCTTGAGCGTGAGCGCGCCTGTTAGCCAGAACACGGCCCATGAAGCATCGGGCAGTTTGATATCAGTGCCAAAGTGCGAGCGGATAATGCCG
>JBFWSR010000045.1:0-3115 GCA_050248275.1 Steroidobacteraceae bacterium | reverse complement strand
CACCTAGACAAAGTGTATACACTTTCTGTAGGCTATCTTCAACCAGCCAATAGGTCAGGGTGCCGCTTTAGAGGTGCCCCACAATCTTAAATTCTTGCCATGAGCAGCCGGTGGATACCAGCAATACATTGAATTTGCGCTTGACAGCGGTGCGTTACGTCGCCCGCGACACCCATGCCTTCGAATTCAGCTCCCCGGATGGCCGTCCTCTGCCGGATGCCGAACCCGGCGCCCATGTCACGTTGAGCCTGCCCAACGGGCTCAGTCGCCAGTATTCATTGGTGCATGCGGGTCGCGCGCCCAACCATTACGAAGTCGGCGTCAAGCGCGACCCCCACAGCCGTGGCGGCTCACAATACATGCATGAGTCGCTGCAAGTCGGCACCCTGCTGCCGGTCACGCCGCCTCATAACAACTTTCCACTACGCGAGGATGCCACGCTCAGCGTATTCTTTGCCGGCGGCATCGGTGTCACTCCGATGGTGGCCATGCTGGAACGATTGGCGGCGCTGGGCAAGCACAGCACGCTTTATTACGCCTGCCGCGCCCGCGAGGATGCCGCGTTCCTGCCCGAGCTGACCAGCATCTGCGACCTGCATCTGCATTTCGACCAGGAACATCAGGGCCGGGTCCTGGACATGGCCACCCTCATCGCACCTCTGTCGCGCGATGCGCATTTGTATTGCTGTGGCCCGGGCCCGATGCTGGCGGCATTTGAAGCAGCCACGGCCGACTGGCCACGCGAGCAGGTGCATGTGGAATACTTCACCGCCCGTGAAGCGGCCAATACCAGCGGCGGCTATACCGTCGAACTGGCGCGCAGCGGCCGCGAATTCCAGATCCCTGCCGGCAAGAGCATCCTGCAGGTGCTGCGCGAAGCCGGCATGACTGTCGCTTCCTCCTGCGAGGAAGGCGTCTGTGCGGTGTGCGAAACCGGCGTGCTGGCCGGCGTCCCCGATCATCGCGATGCCATTCTGTCGGAAGCGGAACGGGCATCGAACCGGACCATGATGATCTGCTGTTCCGGCAGCAAGAGCGAACGCCTGGTGCTCGACCTGTAACTTCAATCTGCGGAGACCATTGATGATCATCGACTGTCATGGGCACGTCAGCCCGCCCACCGAGCTGTGGTCTTACAAGGCCGCCATCCTGTCGCATCGCGGCGAACATGGGCGGCGCATGCCCGAAGTCAGCGATGAGGAAATCCTGCACTTCGCCAACAAGAAAGAAATGGGCCCCTGCGGCCACCTCGACATGCTGGATCGCGCCGGTACGAATCTGCAATTGCTGTCGCCGCGACCCTTTCAGATGATGCACAGCGCCAAGCCCGCGAAGCTGGTGCACTGGTTCACTGAAGAAACCAACAACATCATTGCGCGCACCTGCCAGCTGTTGCCGGATCGGTTCGTCGGCATGGCCGGCCTGCCGCAGGTGGCCGGCGCACCGATTGAACAGGCGTTGCCGGAGCTGGAGCGTTGCATCAAGCTGGGCTTTCGCGGTTGCCTGCTGAACCCGGACCCTTATGAGAACAGTGGCGTCGAAGCGCCGCCGCTGGGAGACCGCTACTGGTATCCGTTATATGAAAAACTGTGCGAACTGGATGTGCCGGCGCATATCCATGCCACCGGCTCGCATTCGGAACGCACGCCGTACACGCTGCACTTCATCAATGAAGAAACCATCGCCGTGTTCGGCCTGGTGAATTCGGAGGTGTTCCGTGACTTCCCGCAACTGAAGATTCTGGTCTCGCATGGCGGCGGCGCCATCCCTTACCAGATCGGTCGGTTCCAGTCGGGCGGCAACCGCAAGGGCATCGACTTCCTGGAGCGCGCGCAGCAGTTGTACTACGACACCGTGCTGTACAGCGAGGAAGCGCTGCGCCTGCTGATCAAGACCATGGGCGTGGAGCGCTGTCTGTTCGGCGCCGAATGTCCCGGCGTGGGGTCGACCATCAATCCGAAGAGCGGCCGCACGATGGATGACATCAAGCCCTTCATCGATGGCTTCGACTGGCTCAACGCCACAGACAGGCAGGCCATCTTCGAAGGCAATGCCCGCCGTCTGTTCAAACTGTAAGCACCGATTTCACTGCAAGTCATCCAGGGGGCCATATGGCGAACATCGTATTGGGTATCGGCACTTCGCACGGCCCCATGCTCTCCACCCCACCTGAAGGCTGGGGGTTACGCGTGCCCGACGATCTGCGCATGCAGCATCACTATCGCGGCCGCACCTGGACGTATCAGGAATTGCTGGCGGAGCGGCGCGCCGAACAATTTGACAAGCAGATCACGCTCGAGGTCTGGCGGCAACGGCATGCGCAATGCCGTGCCGCCATTGCCAAACTGGCCGCAGTCTTTGATGAAGTCAAACCCGACATCGCTGTATTGGTCGGCAACGATCAGATGGAATGCTTCAACGAAGCCCTGGTGCCGGCCTTCAGCGTGCTGTACGGCGACACCATCATCAACAGCGATTACAGTCCTGAACGCTTGGAAAGCCTCCCTCCCGGCATTGCCCCTTCAGTGCCCGGACACATTCCACCGGGCGGCGCCACTTATCCGGCCTGTCCAGCACTCGGACGCCATATCATCGAAAGCACCATTGCCGAAGGGTTCGATGTCACCGCCCTCAAAACCATGCCGGGCGATGAAACCCCGCACGCCTTCGGCTTTGTGTTCCGGCAGCTCATGAATGACCGCGTCATCCCCAGCGTGCCGGTGTTCATCAATACGTTTTACCCGCCCAACCAACCCACCGTGCAACGTTGCTACAACTTCGGTCAGGCCATCGTACGCGCCATCCAGTCCTGGGACAGCCCGGCGCGGGTGGCGCTGATCGCTTCAGGCGGCCTGACGCACTTCGTCATTGATGAAAGCGTCGATCAGGCTTTTTTCAAGGCGCTGCGCGATCGCAACATCAGCAACGTCGCCAAACTCGGCGAGCCGATCTTCCAGGCAGGCACCTCCGAAATCAAGAACTGGGTGCCTGTCGCCGGCGCCATGGCGCATCTGGGACTCACCCCCGAGATCGTCGATTACATCCCCTGCTATCGCAGCGAGGCCGGCACCGGCAATGCCATGGCCTTCGTCTATTGGAAGGCCTGAATCATTCA
>JBFWSR010000044.1:0-3260 GCA_050248275.1 Steroidobacteraceae bacterium | reverse complement strand
TTGAACCCTGACTCTCAAGGTGAAATTTGAAGTCTAATTCTCACTTACTTGAAATATATAAGGAGATGAAAGGATAAAACCTCGATGCAAATTATTTGCACAAATCTCGGATCCTGAAAGATCCCTACATTCAGACCACACCCCGATCTCCGTCAAGCCACCGAGTAACGAATAATTCTCATATTAATTCATTCACTTACATGACAATCGAAGGGCAGAAGGGACACCCCGGATATTGCGACGAGAAATTGACATCCTGTGATGTGCGTCATATAATTGGCACGTCCATGTGAGATTTACCTAGCAATCCAGATTCACACTCGGACGAGCGGGTTCAATCTGTAAGGTCGACAGATTGGCTAAATAGAAACAAGTTGGTGTTCCGATATCACGGTGTGATTGAGGAACAGAGGCAGGTAGTCGTGAGCGAATCAACAAACAAATCCAGACGTGACTTTCTTAAGAAAACCGCGTACGTAGTGCCGGTGATCTTGACCCTCAAAGCCGCCCCCTCCCTCGCAGGCACCGGCTCGCCCCATAAGCCCCACGATGGCGGCCATCACGGCCACCAAGGCTACAAGAAGAAAGACGGTCACTTCAATTTCTTCACCAAGCTGAAGTCCATCTTCAAGAATATTTTCTAATCCCGCCTGCACACCTCGACCAAGGGCCTGGAACCAGGCCCTTGGTCATCATCTTTTTCACCCGCAGTGGGTCTTGGCCGGCACCCGAACCGGAATCTCGATAGGTGAGCCCCAGGATACGCATGCCAAATGGAGTACTGCCCCCCTCTCCCCTCTCCTACAGTCGACACTGCACATCAAGGATTCAGGACTGCGTCCTCTAGGCGGTGATACGACCAACAATCTGCCGAACCCATGGCGCCACGATTGCTACCGTCGGGAAAGCCACAGGCCAGATCGTGACACAGCTTCGAAACCACTGCGAAGGTAACCCGGGGTTAAACCCTTGCGTGTTTACCAGGACAAACGCAGAAACGATGCTGACCATGATTGCGGAAAGCAGGGCGCTGAAAAGTATCGGTGCGAAACGAGCAGGAATACGCATTTTTGTTCTCCTATGGTTAGTCATTGATGCAGCTTGCCACTCCTTCCTGAATCCAGCGGCATGATCAGAAGATAAGGCGCGCGACCCATCCGGTGAGGAAAAGCCCAGAACCGAAAATCGCATGGGTAATTAGAGTCTGAACCCGGGCCGCAACAGGGCGGGATGCCCTGGAGGCGGCTATGCCTGCCCCCATACCTGGCTGCATCAACAAGAAAGGCGCCGCCACGGTGCCTATGCCCACGATTAACGCTGGGGCAATTGTTGGCCGCTCAATCCAGCCACTTCCCCAGATTCCGATCAATACGGCTGCGTACGCGATACCGGTCAGATAATGGGCAGTCCAGCCGATGAGGCGTTCGCCTTGCACTGGCGACGATGCCGAAATGGATTCATGGTGAAAGCGACCGCGCGGCATGTAGGCGATCCAGCGGCCCACCAAACCATAGTCCGGCGGCGCGATACCGAGCAGAGGTTTGCGTGCAAGTCCCCACAGATCCATCACCACCGTTGCGCCAACCCCGGTAATAATCGTACTGACTAAGTAGTTCATGATTCTCTCCAGATGTTTGCCTTCACAGGCCAGTGATGATAGCTTACGACTTAAAGTCGACTTTAAGTCAAGGGGAGTATCATGGATATTTCGGAAGTGGCGAAACAGTCCGGTGTTCCCGCGTCAACCCTGCGTTTCTACGAGGAGAAAGGTTTAGTTACCTCTGTCGGCAGACGAGGGTTGCGCCGTGTGTTCAGCCCCAACGTGCTGGAACGGCTGGCATTGATAGCCCTGGGCCAAGCCGCGGGACTTTCGCTGGATGAGATCGCCCGCATGTTCGCGCCGGACGGGAAACCCCGGATCGACCGGCAGTTACTCGCCGACAAGGCGGAAGAGCTTGATGGAAAGATCCGAAAGTTGACAGTCATGCGTGATGGCCTGCAACACGCGGCTGCCTGTACCGCAGCGAGCCACATGGAATGCCCGAAGTTCCGCCGTATCGTGGGGATCGCTGCTGCCGGAGGGCTTGGAAGGCGCAGACAAAAGAAATCGCCGGGTAAAAAAATCTCCAGATAATTTGGACCGCTGGCGCGTCACGCACGACGCACTGCGACCCGAATTAGCACGGACGCCGGAGAGAAAGTTTTGTGGCTTGGGTCGCTCCGGCGGTGGCATGACAATAAGCCATTGTTTGCTCCAATGACCGCGCCTGCGTAATCCCTTATTCGGAAAAGTAGCGGTCGGTTTCCTGTTTGATGATTTTTGAGAGCATCAACAGGGCGATCAGGTTAGGAATGGCCATGAGCCCATTCATCAGGTCGGAGAAATTCCACACGAATTCCAGCTTCATCATGGCGCCGACGATGACCGCCGTGACGAATACCACGCGATAGATGCGAATCGCGCGAGTGCCGGCGAGGTATTCAACGGCCTTTTCCCCGTAATAACTCCAGCCAAGCAGGGTCGAGTAGGCGAAGCATGCTGTCGCGATAGCAACGATGATTTCCCCGGCCCGGCCGAGCGTTTCTGCAAAACTCAGGCTGGTAAGCTGGGCGGCGCCCACTCCTTCAGTCCAGGGAGTTGCGGTCAGTATGACCAGGGCCGTCATGCTGCAGACAACCAGTGTGTCGATGAAGGTCTGCGTCATGCTCACCAGTGCCTGTTTGACTGGATCGTTGGTACGTGCAGCGGCGGCGGCGATCGGAGCCGAGCCAAGACCGGATTCATTTGAGAACACACCGCGGGCTACGCCATAGCGGATGGCTGCAGCCACAGCAGCACCGGCAAAGCCGCCACCGGCGGCAATCGGGTTGAAAGCATGGTAGAAGATCAGTGAAAGGGCATGCGGAATTTCGCCGGCATTGATCGCCAGCACCAGAAGCGCTGCCGCGATATAACCCAGAATCATGAATGGTACGAGTACCGAGGTAAATCGGCCAATCGAGCGGATACCGCCAAGGATCACCAGTCCCGTCAGAAGGGTCAGTGTCACACCTGTGACCCAGGGTTCGATATGGAATGCGGATTCGAAAATGCCGGCCACGGCATTGGCTTGCGTCATGTTGCCGATGCCGAAAGTCGCGAGAGTGGTAAACAGCGCGAAGAACCAACCCAACGCTGGCAGGTTGCAACCCTTGGCCAGGTAATACATCGGACCGCCCCGCATACCATGTTCGCCATGCTCGCGGTACTTAACGGCGAG
>JBFWSR010000043.1:0-3337 GCA_050248275.1 Steroidobacteraceae bacterium | reverse complement strand
CGAGATCGTATCGTTTGACGTTGCGGAAGCGACGCAAAAGGAACTCGCGCTGGGGTTGGCCATGTATCTCGCCGCTCCGCCCGCGAAGCTGGTTGAATTTTTCAAAGATGGTGATCTGGCAATGATCGATCCGGATGTCCGGCAATATGGCGCAATAGCACCGGAATCCGCCAGCAGCGCCTTCGCCGGTTTTGTTTTTTCACCCGACCAGATTGATGAAGTGAATGATTTGCTCAACGCGGAAGCCGGTGACCAGTTCAACCTGTCCGCAGCTGAAATCAGAAACTTCGCGGCATTGCGAAAAAGCCAACCTGTCGATGATGACACGGCTCTGGCCGCACTTGTATCACAACAGTATCAGCAACTGCTTTTACAGCGCTGGCAGGCCTATCGCGAGAAAGGATTAAACGGCATCGCGCCCTATGCGCGTGCGGATGGCGAATCCAGTCCGACGGAAGAATTGCGTCAGGCCGCGTTGAGCAGCAAACTGCTGGCGCACTTCTCACCCAACCTAGCCACTGCCTGGCTCAATTACCCGGCGCCACTGCCCGCCGGTACGCTGGAACATTTTTTCTGGCTCAACAACCTGGTCGATGACCGGCCAACGGCTATTCTGAGCCACCGCATCATGCTGACCTCGGATACAGCTTCGGTTATAGTCACAAGGCAGTTTTATGTCGGGCATTCTTACAATTCCAGTCACCTGATCGTCGGCTGCCTGCCCTATCGCGACGGTTCAGTGATCTTTTACACGCATCGCACATCGACAGACCAGATTACCGGACTGGGTCATGCGTTAAAAAGAAGCATTGGCAGGGAGCACAAGAAAGAACGGATGACTCAGAATCTTGAAGGACTGCGCGCTGCGGTGGGTGCATTATAAAAACGTTCGCATGGCAGGAGTCGATAGCAGGCCCGGTTAGTCCGCTTGTCAACCTGCACACACAGGGCATGTTGAGAATGCATTGGTTCTGGCGTTATTTACCGGCACTTCCGGCAAGAATCTGGCTAAAACCCTCATCGATATTGATTTTGGTTGCATTGGCCAGATGATTGTAGAAGACGGCCATGCCCGACATGGCGATTATTTCCATAATCTCCTCTTCGTCAAAGCCATGTCCTTTCGTAAGCCTCCAATCCTTCCATCTTAATATGGTTGTTGAATTTCATTATTCTGCCTGAGTAAATTTTTCAGGAGGATAATTGATGAAATTACAGCAGCATCAACGAAAACATATAGAAATCTGGCAATCAAGCGGCATGAGCCAGGCTGCTTATTGTCGTAAGCAGGGATTGAATGCGAAGACATTTTGTAACTGGTTGAGAGTTTATCGCCATGATTGCTTGGATAATAAGCCCGCCACGTTGGTACCGGTAACGATCAAACCGGAATCGTCACCGATGAATTCTTTGAAATTACGCGGTTCTGGCGGTTATGTATTGGAAATACCGGCAGATGTTTCACCGCAATGGCTGGTTGAATTGTTGCGATGTCTGGAATGATTACGCATAGCGGTCAAATCTGGATGATGGTTGAACCGGCAGATATGCGCCGAGGCATTGACGGTTTGTCGATGATTGTGCAGCAGGCGCTGGGTTATTCGCCGTGTTCGGGATCGGCGTTTGTGTTTTGTAACCGTGCGGGCAATCGCATCAAGGTGTTGTTGTGGGATGGTACGGGAGTCTGGTTATGCCAACGCCGATTACATCAAGGCCGGTTTGTGTGGCCGAAGCTGGAGGATCGTTGTTTTGAGTTGACGAGAATGCAGTGGGAATGGCTTACGGCAGGTGTGGACTGGCGGCGTCTGTCGGCATTGCCACCTGCTCATTTGCAGGTGTGATGTTATGTGATAATTCAATGTTAACAGTTAGTTATGGTGGTTTTGTGGTATAATAATGGCCATGAAATCATTGACTCAACTCGATCAATTGAATCTTGATGCGGATACCAAACAACAGGTGGCCGACATTGTTCAGACGTTGCTTGATCAGGCCCAGCAAGAGATTCGCGCACAGGAGATTAAAATCCAGGCGCTCACAATGGAACTGGCACATTTGCGCCGCATCCGTTTTGGCAGGAAGAACGAGTCACTGTCTTCATTCGAACATCCGAGTCTGTTTGACGAATCGGTGCTGGCGGATATCGCTGCCGTCAATGCGGAAATCGAACAGATCAATGCACCAGCCGATAAAGACACTAAACCCAAGTTGCCGCGCAATCGTGCTGGACGCCAGCCGCTGCCGGATCATTTGCCGCGCATCGAGCACCGGCATGAACCCCAGTCCTGCCAATGCAACCAGTGCGGCCGCGAGCTGGTTAAGATCGGTGAAGACGTTACCGAACAGCTCGATGTTGAACCCGCTCGATTTTTTGTTCACCGTCACATCCGGCCACAGTACGCTTGCAGAACTTGCGAAACCATCACTGCAGAACCGGCGCCACCGGCAGTGATCGACGGCGGTATGGCAGCGCCGGGTTTACTGGCCTGGGTGGTGACCAGCAAATATCTGAACCATTTGCCGCTTTATCGCCTGGAACAAATGGCCGCCCGTGAACAAGTCACACTGTCCAGTTCCACGCTTGCGGAATGGGTAGGCCGTACAGGCGTAGCCCTGCAACCGCTGGTTGATCGCCTGATCTGGCATTTGCTGCAGGGTAACATGCTTCATGCCGATGAAACGCCCATCGCGCAACTGGAACCCGGCAACGGCAAAACCCGCAAGGCCTATCTATGGGCCTACCGCAGTAACGATCTTGACTCGGGGCCACGAATCGTCATCTTCGACTATCAAGCCGGTCGAAGCGGCCGGCATGCGCAAAACTTCCTGCAAAACTGGCAAGGCCATCTGCTGGTCGATGACTATGGCGGCTACAAACCGCTGTTCTCCAGAACCGCATCGCCCTGTATCGAACTGGGCTGCTGGGCGCATGCGCGGCGCAAATTCTTCGACCTGCACAAAGCCAACGCCAGTCCAATGGCATTCGAGGCATTGCAGCGTATCAGCACCTTATATGCGATTGAGGCAGAAGGCAAACACCTGAATGCCGAGGCGCGTCAACAGTTACGCGTCGAAAAAAGCCTGCCGCTACTTAATGCAATGCACGGCTGGCTGACTCAAACCCGCCTACAAACCGCAAATGGCGGCGGCTCCGCCAGAGCACTGGACTACACACTCAAACGTTGGAAAAGCCTGAGCCGCTACGCACAAACAGGTCATCTGCCGATCGACAACAATCCGGTAGAAAACACCATTCGCCCCATCGCCATCGGGAAAAAGAACTGGCTCTTCACTGGATCGGAACGCGCCGGCCAACGTGCTGCAGCCATTCAAACCC
>JBFWSR010000042.1:0-4086 GCA_050248275.1 Steroidobacteraceae bacterium | reverse complement strand
CACCCACAAGCCCAGGGCTGACACACGATTTCAGTCCGCGTTGTAAGTATAAGGGTTGCTGACAAAAACCAACACCTTACCGGCCTCGAAGCCTCTTGGGGCAATCGCGGTCAAGGGGAAGCAACGCTCTCCCAGTGTGTCGAATCTCCAGGTAAAACTTTGCCCCGCCAAGTTCGAGATCTTGATTGTTTCGTTGTGTTCGACATTGAGATAGCGCCGTCCAGCATCGACCCGCACGACTCTTTGCGCAACCTCGGGCAGGGACAGAGATCCCAGATCACCCCTTTTCATCAGCGCCGCATAATCGTATTGATCTTTTGCAAGCACCGAAGTGCTGAAAAATGTCATGGCCACAATGACCATGGCATTGAATGCCAGCTTTAGTTTCATGATCAGGCTCCTTTTCCGTTTATGGGCAGCAAACAAGCTGCCGTACGAGAATCATGCGGGACAAGAACCGACCGGATGATGGCCTGACGATTACGAAGCAGCAATGCAAGGGCCAAGTACTGCGGAATTTCCAGGACGGGCAAAAACCTAGGACAACTTTTCGACATGTCCCGTAGTTTTTGGCAACTCGAGATAAAAAGTCGTCAATCCACCTTGAGCACTCTCAACACGGACATCACCGTCATGAAGACCGGCGATGGATTTGACAATCGCCAGCCCCAGGCCTGAGGACGAGCGCGATCCGGTTCTTGCGCTGTCAACGCGATAAAACCGGTCGAAAATCCTTGGCAACAGGTCACCGGGGATACCGACACCGGAATTGGTGACAGAAATGACAACTTTTCCAAAAATCTGCTCGGAACTGCGCAGCGTTATTTCTCCTCCGCGAGGCGAATGCTGGATTGCATTCATCACCAGATTGCTGATGGCCCGTCTGAGCAAGACCGGGTCGGCCATCAAGGTTCCCTCTCCTGCAGCATCGATATGCAGTTGCCTCTCTTCAGCCATTCCTGAAAAATACTCGGCTATGCGCCTGAGTTCCTGATTCAGGGATATTGCCTCGCGGGACAGGGAAATCTGGGCATTATCGGCGCGCGCAAGAAACAGCATGCTCTCGATCATGCGGTTGAGCCGTTCGTACTCCTCGATATTTGAAGCCAGAAGGGCTTCATACTCGCTCGCCTGGCGGGGATTTCTGAGGGTTACCTGGGTTTCGATCATCAGATTATTGATCGGGGTGCGAAGATCATGTGCAATATCTGATGAAAATTGCGTAAGCCTTTCAAACGATTCTTCCAGCCGGCCCAGCATTTCGTTGAAAGCGAGAACCATCTCGGAAAGTTCTGCCGGCGCGTCCTCTACCCGCAAGCGCCCACCAAGGCGGGAAGCCGTAATCTGGCCCGCGGCTTGTGCAGCAGCACGCAATGGCTGCAATCCGCCGCGAACCATGAAATATCCCAATATGAGTGTGGCCAATACGCCTGCAGCCGTGGCCCACAGCACATGCCGCAAATGTTCTTCGAGCACTGCCGCACTTTCAGACCCGTCGTATGCGACAGCGAGTTGCACACGCTCGCCACCAGTCTTACCGACCCTCCCCCACGCACTGAGCATGCGGCCCCGCAAAGTATCGCTTGACCGCCACTCCCTGATCTCATCCAGTCCGGGACGAAAATCCTCGGATATTGGAGGATTTGAGGGGAGCAGAATATCGCCGCCGGCATTAGCCACAATAAATGACCCGCCCGCATCGTACACCGCCAGCAACATGCCTTGACGGCCGAGAAACACGTCAAGCAATCTGTGCGGATCGTTCCTCAATGCATCGACATTCTCGTATAACTCCAGCTGATGTCTCAGCAAGTTTACGGTATTGACAAGAGCGGCATCATCCTGTGATCTCAGCTGCTCAGACAAGGAGTGATACAAATGTATGCCAGCTACAACATAAATTGAAACCGTTGCAACAGAAAACAGCAGCGTCAGCCTTGATGCCAACGACATGCGGCGTGACAAATCTACCCCCTGTCCTCAAGCACGTATCCCATTCCGCGGACGGTCTGAATAAGTTTCCTGGGGAAAGGTCCGTCAATCTTGGCCCGCAATCTGCGAATGGCCACATCGACCACATTCGTATCGCTATCAAAATTCATGTCCCACACCAGAGATGCAATGCGTGACCGTGACAGGACTTCCCCTTGATGCGTAGCAAGCAAATGCAACAAGGAAAACTCCTTTGCCGTCAGATCAATGCGCTCGCCTGATCTTCTCGCGCGATGCTTCAATACATCAACCTCCAGATCCGCGACTTGTATCAAGTCATCACCTCGAATCGGCCCTCGCCTGAGCAACGTTCTGACGCGAGCCAGCAGTTCGGCAAACGCAAACGGCTTCGTCAAGTAATCATCCGCCCCAAACTCGAGTCCCTTGACCCTTTCCTCGACAGCATCCCGGGCTGTAAGACACAGCACCGGCGTATCCTTTTCTGATCTGACTTCACGCAAAACCTGCCAGCCATCGATGCCCGGCAGCATGATATCCAGAATGATCAACTCATAATCCTCTGAAATGGCCATATGCTTACCGTCGAAGCCCGTCCTGGCTAAATCCACGATATAGCCGGATTCACCCAAACCCTTCCTCAGGTATTCCCCCGTCTTGGCCTCATCTTCCACCACCAGAATTCGCACTTTTTTTCCTTTTTTTAGCAGACTCGTACAAGCGCAGACCCTTATGTCACGTTCGTAATTGGCATGTCATTCCAGTGACATCGACTGGATACCCTGTAAGACTAATCCACAAGAACAAGGCAAAGCTTAATGATTTCTTAAGCCTGCAAATGGCATGACTTCACATGATTACGGAAATGTAATGATCAAGTCATAACGAAGTTAGGGATGCAGGCGTATAAATCGCACAAGCGTCAAGACCGACCCTGCTTCTCCGAGAGCGGGCATCCCGGCTTGATGTGAATAAGGCCTGGTTGAGTGGGCAGGCTGATCGCCGTAACCGGCGATTGCGAACGACTCATTCTGCGTAGAATTTCCTCTTGATAGCCGGCCGCAAGGCCGGTTTTTTTTCATATTCACGCATCACTTGATCAAACATCGTCGATCAACGTTGCGTTTTCACAACAAATTCAATCCGGGAAAGAAATCACAAATTTCCATTTCGCTCCTTATCTTTGGGTCTAAAAATTTCTGATCACAATCAATGACATGAACATCATTGAATCGTCGTTTCCGGTCGCATTTAGAGCATTTTGATTTCAACAATGTAATCCACAAGACCATCTGTCGTCAGAAACGCATCTCTATAACTCTACTCACGGGAACAGATAAATCCCGGAATTTGTTGGACAACTTTCATATCCACCAGGAGAAGAACATGCAGAGAAAAATGATGGCCATAGCAGTCATAGGAGCCTTGGGCATACCGGCCACGGCATGGGCACAAGCGAGTTCCGTACAGATGTACGGGCGGATCTACTACGAGTACGGCTACGCGGATCAGGGAACTGGAACCAACGGTCCAAGGGTCAATGTGGACATCATGCAAGCGCCTGGCTCAAACATCGGCTTCAAAGGCGAAGAGAAACTCGGCGGCGGCATGTCTGCCTGGTTTCAGTGTGAAAGCACTGCAGATGTCCGCGGTGTGAGTCAAGATGGATTCTGCGGTCGCAACAGTGCCATTGGTCTCAAAGGTTCTCTGGGTAACGTCTTTATGGGCCGATGGGACACACCATTCAAGCGCACCATACTTGACGGCGCCGGCCTCGGCACATCAAGAATTACCGGATTGTGGGGCAGTTCGTTCCTGCTGACCGGTGGATCCACCAGCACTCTCGATGGATCAGCCAGGGCAACTTGGATTCGCCGCCAGGCAAACACTGTCAATTATCACTCTCCGATATTCAACGGCTTTCAGGTCATGGCAGCCGTGAGTTCCGCCAACGGTGCAACATCAGCAACTACAGCAGCCGTAGCCGCAAAACCGAGGGTCTGGTCCGTTGGCGCCAATTACAAGACGGGGCCGTTGAATCTTGCAGGCGCCTATGAACGCCACGTACAGTTTGGCGCGGCCGGTGGCGCCAACGACGACAGCGCGTGGCATCTGAGTGCCGTTTATGCGTTGCGG
>JBFWSR010000041.1:0-6033 GCA_050248275.1 Steroidobacteraceae bacterium | reverse complement strand
GTAAACCCGCATCACATTATCAACCTGATCAGACCCAAGGCGCACCGACAGGTTACGCAGCAGCTTGCGCTCCAGGTAAGGCAACCCTTCCGCACGACGGCTTGCATGCCCAAGGGGTTGTTCAATGCTGACGCGAGGCGTCACTGATCCGTCGGCAAATGTGACTTGAACTCCATTGGCACAAGCCCGCTCTTCCGGATTCAGGAAGCTCGCCGTATATCTCGGATCCTCATGAACGACAATCTTTCGACGCAGCCTCTCAAGCTTCTCGTCACGTGAAGCCATATCCAAAAAATCATCCTCGGTTAGGTCTCCTTTGAGCAAGCCAACAGCGACTAGATATTGCATGCAATGATCACGATCCGCCGCGTTCCTGAGCATGCCGGTTTTTGAAGTAATACGGATTGCGGTTTCGTATGACCAGACATCTACGCGATCGATTGCATCGGACTTGTCTTTTACAAGGGGATGCAGTCGAATCGCTGCTTCCAGTGCAGTTTGTGCATGCACGACACCGGGATAGGCTGCCTTGAAGAGGATATTTTCCATGACGTATGAACCCAACCGCCGGGACAGGCTGAAAGGCTCAGCCTTGAATTGCACTGCCTCCATACCCCACTTCGGATCGGTCAGTACCGACCCGCAATGAGGCTCGCCACGAACAGCACGGAATGCAAGCTGCAAACCGCGGGCTGAAGCATCGGGTCCAGCCCATGACTTTCGAGGACCGGTATTGGGAGCCTGCCTGTAGATACGCAGAGGATGCCCGTCACACCACGCATGCGATACCGCACTGCATATCTCGCGATACCCCCCTCCAAGCAGCCTGGTTGCTGTCGCGGCCGACCCTATCCGCACGTATGCCGCGTGATCAAAACCAAACCTACCGAGGCTGTTCGTCAGACCAAGCACACCCTGGATCTCGTACGCGATGATCATCGCGCGTTGCACATCCTCCAGATTATATTGGGCAAGACCCCTTGATGATCTTGAGGTGCTCTCCAATTCAGCGGCCGCCAGAATGGTTCCGATATGGTCAGAAGGGTGGCCAGTCTCAAGAGCAACCCATGTATCGCTGAAATCCAGCCAACGAATTAGGCAGCCGGTACTGTAGGCAGCCGTAACCGGATCTACCAGGTAACCAGTACCTGGAATATGCACGCCAGGTCTTGCAATCATTTCCGGCACCAATGGCCCCACATGGGCCATGCATTCAGCCACACGGGTTGAGGCCATGGCGCATCCCATGGCGTCGAACAGCGCCAACCATGAAATGGCCAGCGCATCATCGCTTAGCGCATGATCAGAATCGACATACGATGCGATTTCGGATACCAGCGGGTCGACCTCACCCGACTGTCCAGCAGGATTATCCAGCGCATCCCCCCTTACAGTCTGAACTATTGAACCGGCCCCTCCAGACAGGCGATCAACTAAATTGCGCTACTGCTGTCATGCACTGTGATCCATTGCGATCAGCAGTCCAGAGCTCAATATCTCCACTTTCATTCTGCACACCATTCACCGTAAACGGGGCCGGATGGAACAAGGGGGCAACTCCGCGGTAACGCAACCGGGTCACCTTCTTTCCGGCCTCCCTGCCGCAGAGATCCAGCATCAAAAGAGCCTGCATAGGACCATGGACTACCAGACTCGGATAGCGCTCCTCGTCCGATGCATATGGCAGATCGTAGTGAATACGGTGGCCATTAAATGTGAGGGCTGAAAAACGGAAAAGTAACGTTGAATCCGCAACCATTGTTCGATGCCATTGAGGCGCAACGCTCGCCGGCTTGCCGGTAACCGGAGCGTCGCCAGGGCGGGCCGCTTCCCTGTAAACAATATCCTGTTCTTCGATTGCAGTAATTTCGCCTGACCCAATGATGGTGTGCTTGACAACAACAAACACCATTTTTCCACTGCGACCGGACTTGGACTCAACAGACAGGATTTCTGACTCCCTGCGCACCTCTTCGCCAATGCGCAGCGGCCGCATGAACTCGATTCGCCCCCCCGCCCACATGCGCCTTGGCAAATCAATCGGGGGCAAAAAACCTCCCCGCTTGGGGTGCCCGTCCACCCCCAGTTCTGAGGCTGTTGCGGCATCCAGGAAATACAACCAATGCCAACCCAGCGGAACATGGCTCCCTGACTGCAGACTCGGTGACGGCAAATCAAAGGCAGCGCTCAAACCACGCACCGGCCAGGGATAAATGACATCCTCCCTTATATCCCGACGACCAATCCATTGCTGGAAATCGGGCTGCGCACCACCAGAAGATTTTTCTGAAGCCATGTCTGCCTTTACTCGTTGCAATTTCTACTTTTTCAATCCGGCCCGCTCTGCGACCTTGCCCCATTTGGCAACATCTGCCACGACTTTCTGCCTGAAAGCCTCGGGAGTCCCCCCCTCGATTCCAACACCACTTGCCACCAGACGGTCGCTTACTGCCTTGACCTTCAACGCCTTGTTTGCAGCAGCATTGAGAGACTTGATCGTATTTGCAGGCGCTCTCGAAGAGGTAAAGATCCCAAACCAACCAACAACTTCAAAGTCCTTCAATCCCTGCTCCGCAATGGTCGGCACGTCGGGAGCAACAGCTGTCCGCTTCAAGCTTGTAACACCCAATGGACGCAGTCGACCTGCCTTAACCTGAACGATTGCCGCCGGCAATGTTGAAAAATACAACTGAACCTGGTTGCCAACCAACGCTGTAATGGACGGGCCACCGCCTTTATAGGCGACATGTTGCATATCCACGCCTGCAGTCAACTTGAAAAATTCACCAGAAAGGTGACCCAGCGATCCGATCCCGGGCGCCGCAAAATTCAGCTCCCCTTTCCTGGCCTTCGCCAAGCTGATGAGTTCCTGCACTGATTTTGCCGGCAATGAAGGATTAACCACCAGGATCAAAGGGCTCGAAACCAGATTAATGACTGGTGCGAAATCCTTCGTTACACTGAATGGAAGATTCTTGTGCAGGCTTGGAAGAATCGCGAAATTGGTAAAAATCTGCAGAATTGTGTAGCCGTCGCCCGGGGCCTCGTGAACGATTTGTGTCCCCACCCTTCCGCCGGCGCCACCCCGATTATCTACAACCACCTGGTTGCCCAGGAATTCAGAGAATTTGTCATTCATGGCACGGGCAACAAAATCCGTTCCACCACCGGGCGCCGAAGCCACAACCAGGCGGACCGGACGTTCCGGATATTTATCAGCCGCCACAGCACCGGTTGCACACAACCCACACGCCAGCATAAACATTCTGATTTTCATGAAACCTCCTCCAAAAAATTAACCTTTACTCAAACGCCTGAATTGGCGGTTTCTGTTTTAATAAAACCCTCCACACGCTCGCCATCCCATCCCAACCAGTCTTTCAGTACATCCTGCGTATGCTGTCCCAGCATGGGCGGCGGTGTTGGTTTCAACCTGCTTTCCGGCATGACCCAGGGGGGGCCCACCACCCGGATCTTTCCAGATGCCGGATGCTCAACCTCACGCACAATGCCGCGAAATTTCACCTGTTCGTCGTTGAGCGCATCGATGTAGGAGTTAACTACAGCAAAAGGCACGCGGTTGTCCGATAGCACTTTGGCCCAGGTTGAGGAGTCGCGGGCAAGAAAAGCGGAACTGACAATATCGTCGAGAACCGCCCGGTGCTGGCAACGCCCGGGCATGGTTGCATAGTCGGGGTTTTCAAGCAATTCCATTCTGTCAATGGCCTTGCAAAAATTCGGCCAGTGATTATCGTTCTGAACGATGATCGCAATATATTTCCCATCTGAGGCTTTGTACGTATTGGCCGGAACACGCATTGGATTTCCGTTGCCCTGGCGTGCCGGATTCAGACCGGCCTGCAGTGACTCACCCATACGAGGTCCCAGAACGGACAGCATTGCATCCTGCATGCTAATGTCGATATAACGCCCGCGGCCGGTTTGCCGTGCCGCATACAAAGCGGAAACAACGGCATAGGCCCCGAACATTCCTGAAAGTACGTCGGCAATCGGTGCGCCGACCTGCATGGGCGCTCCTTCCGGATCTCCGGTGACACTCATGATGCCGGAAACAGCTTGAATGATCGGATCAAGAGCAAGTCTATTTCGATACGGACCATCTTGTCCGAACCCGGAAATCGAACAGTAGACCAGTTTGGGATTAACGGCAGAAGCCTCTTTCCATCCGAGTCGGAGGCGATCCATTACACCCGGAGAAAAGTTTTCCACCAGAATATCCGCCTTCGCGATGAGTTCGAGAGCAGCCTGATAATGCGAAGGATCCTTGATGTTCAGCCCAACACTTCTTTTCGAGCGGTTTGATGCGTAAAAATAATCCTCATCATGCTGAGCGCGTCCTTTGTAACGGCCGACCCAGCGCAACTCATCTCCATGACGAGGTTCTTCGATCTTGATAACGTCAGCTCCAAGATCGGCCAGCATCATGCTGCAAAACGGACCGGCTATGACTCGTGTAAGGTCGAATACCCGCACGCCCTGAAGCGGGAGATTCTCCCCCAAAGTACGAATGCCGGGAGACTCAATCGCCATCTCTCAGCAACCCTTCCATTTAGGGGCGCGTTTTTCCTTGAAAGCGAGAATGCCTTCTTTAGAATCGTCGCTAAGCAGAACTCGATTCGCAACATCCCTGGCCATGTAGACACGGGTGTCAACAGGGACTTCCAGTCCCCGGCGAGCCGCCTCCTTGATTGCATGCACCGCGAGTGGCGCGCTTTCCTTAATCTCGCTGGCCCAGCGCTCGGCAGCCGCCAGCAGCTGATCATGAGGCACCACTTCGTTCGCCAGCCCCAATCGATAGGCCTCGTCGGCACTGATAAATTTCCCGCGCATCAGATAGGCCATGGCAATGTTCCATGGCACGGCGTGCGGGAGGAATGATGGGCCGCTGACCGAGGAGATTCCCCGTTTGACCTGCGGCCACCCGATACTGGCACGCTCCGACATGACGACTATGTCGGCATTCAGCGCAAAACCTCCTCCCTGCGCCAGGCAGGCGCCGTTGAGCGCAACAATGAACGGTTTAAACGTGTTTCTCTGGAAGAGATACAACTCGTCATTTGACATCACATCCCCCCTTTCCATCTCGGGAGGGATTTTCTCGAAGAGGTCTTTACCTGAGCAGAAGGTATCGCCATTCGCAGTAAGGATAGCCACCCAAATGTCAGGGTTGTGCTTCACATCGGCAAACGCATCCTGGACTTCCTTGCGCATTGCACGATTAAGCGCATTCTTTTTGTCCGGTCGATTGAGCGTGATGAATGCGACATGATCGCGCACCTCATAAATTACAGCTTCACCCATTTATTCCTCCAGCGACTTTTGACAAGTCGACATATCGGTTAAGCGCTTATTCGCAGATCAGCATACCTAATGCCTGGAATCCACAAAAGGAATAGAATGTTATTTTATGATAACGTTTTTGCATACCATGGCATGAGGCTCACCCAGTTCACCTATCTGTGCGCAATCGTCGAGCATGATTTCAGCATTTCTCGCGCTGCAGCATCCCTCAGCACGTCACAACCGCGCATCAGCAAGCAACTGCAGGCACTCGAGCAGGAGCTTGGCTTTGAAGTTCTTGCACGCAGGCGGAATCGCGTCCTGGGGCTTACCCCCGGCGGAGAAGCTGTTCTCGACGTGGCGACACGGATTGCAGCCGATGCCGGGCAATTGAACAGCATCAGGGGGGGATTGTTAACGCCAAATACAGGAAAGCTTACAGTTGCGACTACGCATAGCCACGCCCGATACACACTTCTGAAAGTGATCAAGCAATTTTGCGAAGAATTCCCTGACGTGACCTTCTCGTTAAGGCACAGCGATCCGGGTGAAATTGCCGCGCTCGTATCAACCGCAAAAGTGGACCTCGGCTTGAGCGCAAAGCCGAAAGTAGCACCTCCGAACGTAGCCTGTATTCCGGCTTACAAAGTCAAACGGATATTGATCACGCCTATTGGCCATCCATTGCTGCGCAAGAAGCAGATTGACCTGAAAGAAATCGCCAAATATCCA
>JBFWSR010000040.1:0-6228 GCA_050248275.1 Steroidobacteraceae bacterium | reverse complement strand
CTGTCGCCGGCGCCATGGCGCATCTGGGACTCACCCCCGAGATCGTCGATTACATCCCCTGCTATCGCAGCGAGGCCGGCACCGGCAATGCCATGGCCTTCGTCTATTGGAAGGCCTGAATCATTCAAAACCCAAGATCACGGCACTACATCATCAAGAACACAATAAATTTCAGTTAACCACACTCACCTAAAATTGATGAGCAGCAATGTTGCTAATCATCCGCTCAGCCAACAATTCACTCATTCATTAATGATTCTTGGTGCGTTGGCTCTCTAACTCAAGAACATGATCGTCCCATAAAGATTCATTGCAAGCGTAGGCATTCAGCACGCTACCAGGCTCCGCCGGAACGAACAACTGGTAGCCGTGGGCGGGTTTGCGGAAGATCACCGGATCGACCACCGTCATATCGACTTCCAGTGCGCGGCCATATTCCGCATGGTCTATCAACCGCCAGCGTTCGGTGATATGCATCTGCCCGCTGCGCTGATACGAGCCCACTACTTCATTGGTGGGACGCAGCGAAGATGTTTCGATGACCAGCGTCGAGCCTTCCCAGCGCCCCAGTGAATAGCCGTTGGTGCTGGGCACAAACGCTTCGGGCACTGCGGTCTGATCCAACCGGATCAACCTATGTACATCCATGCCTTCGAACAGCATCGTGATCCGGTCCGGGGTCTGATAAATATCAAACAAGTAGTCGCGTGCCCTGCTGAGCATGATCCAAGGCATACCATGCGGCATACAGAACTTCACCGGAATATCGGCGCCTTTCCAGTCATAGTTGGTCATGTAATTTTTGAGACGGTGTTGTGCTTCCTCCGTCAGGTTCACAGTATCGTTTTCGGGTTTCACAATCAGGTCGTATGCGGCAATCTTCCACAGCCCGGTAAAGTCAGGCCGCTCAACCGCCACAGTCGAAGGCTGTGGCAGTTGGGTTACGCACGCGGACAGAACAGTCAGCATTAATAAACTCAGCATTGCACCGGCAATCCGGTTACCCGCATCGATCATGCGGCGAATTCCTGCTGCAACGGCACCACATCTTTCCAACTCTGTCCTGCCGGTACGATCAACTCCGCACTCTTGATGTCCTGCCACGGAATCGTGGCATCGGTCACGGCTGCGGGTGCTTCTCCAGATTGCAGCAGCGCCTTGGCAGCGCGAATCAAAATGCGCCGCCAGGCCACCACCGCCACGTCCGTGGTACCCAAATGTTCAACAGTGCGATCAACAATACGTCCCTGCGTTTCCACCACGGCGTGATCCTGCACCATGATGCCGGTGAGACCGGAAAAATTTGTCTCTTTCATCATCTTGCGATCCTGCTTATAGCCATTGTCGATACTGACCTTCTTGCGATAGTCCGCATCCAGATCCAGTCCCGCCTCCTTGATGCGGAATTCGCGATCCACCGGCTTGGTGACATCGAAAAACCATTGCATGTGCCAGGTGGACGTATCGTCGCGCGGCACGAAGGCATTGGCCATCTTTCTTTTGCCGCGAACTGGATCGGCAGTATCCGGCGGAATAAGCGTGAAGAATGGCAGTGGTGCAATGGTGATGCGCGCATGGGTCCGGCCATCGGGCAGATTACGCAAGCCCGCATAACGCATGCCGTACTTGGTGTACTCCACTTCGAGACCGGCCTGCAGCATTGCTTCATGCGGCAACGTGCTTTTATCATCCCAGCGGACCGAACGATGTAGAATACCCGCATGTGCCGTGTCGATGGTGCCTTCCACGGCTTGCGCATAGTTGCAATCTTCCTGAACCTTGAATACTGCGCTGTGGCCAGGCGGCATATTGAGCCATTCGTAATCAGGGAAAGGCGGGCGCTGCTCCACGGGACCCATGTAAGTCCAGACCACGCCGCCCTTCTCCACCGTCGGATAGGCGCGAGCGCGCACTCGATCCTTGAGCGTGGAACCCACCGGTTCCGCCGGCGTATCGACGCACTTGCCTTCCACATCGAATTTCCAGCCGTGATACAGACAGCGTAGACCACATTTTTCATTCGCGCCCAGCGCCAGTGAAGTGCCGCGGTGCGGACAATGCTCCTGCAGCAAACCGACCTTGCCATTGCTGTCGCGAAACGCAACCAGCTTTTCGCCGAGTAACATCACTCGTACTGGCTTGCCGTCTTTCTCCGGCAATTCTTCGGACATCACGGCCGGTATCCAGAAACGGCGGAACAGTTCGCCCATCGGGGTGCCGGCGCCCACACGGGTCAATATTTCGTTGTCTTCTGCGGTTAACATGGCTGGCTCCTTACAATTCAGAATTCAGAAAGTTTAATTAATGATCAAAGTTGGTAATGATCGTCGTTGAATCATTCAGCGGCCCTTGGGACCGAACTTCGCCCGCGCCACCCCCACCAGGGCACGGCCATAAGCCGGCATCGAGTTGTCCCAGGTAAAGGCAATGTGCTGTGCAGCCGCATTGGCATCCCGCCATAAGCGCTGCAGTTCGGACTGGTCGTAGGTGGCGCTACCTCCCGATGCCTCGAACAGGCTGTTAACGGCAGTGCGGGAACGTTGCGCGGCATAGGCCCAGTCGCGATGCACACGCGCCAGCTGTTCCGGCGTGACATCCGCGGGCTCGGTGGCGCTGTCGAGACGCACGGCACTTTCAATCACGCTGGCATGCGCCGCGTCGATGTCGGCGGCCGCCACCGCCAGGCGGGTGAAGGTCGTGGATTGTTCGGCCATCTGCTCGCTGGTGAACTTGGCCATGGTCTTTTTCAATGACTCGGCAAACGTCGCGACCATGGCCCGCCCCACGCCCATGGGCACGCCCACCAGGGAGAAGGGCGCCACGTCCAGCCAGTTCATGCGATAAATGGCGCCGCGATGATAACGGGCGCCAGGGGAGGTGCCAGCCACCATTTCTGCGGCCAGTACCGAGCGATGTTCGGGAATGAAGGCTTCGGGCACCCGAATGGTCTTGCTGCCCGTGCCGCGCATGCCGGCGACATACCAGTCATCGACAATCTCGGCGATGTCGCTGCGTGGAATGACAAAATAGCGCTGCTCCGTGGCACCGCCTGGCAGCAACACGTTGCAACCAATCATCACCCAGTCGGCGTGATCAATACCGCTGCAGAAACGTCCTTCACCACCGGTCAGCCGGTAACCGCCGGCGACAGGCCGCACCTCGGCATTAAAGCGGAACACGGTGGCTGTGAGCGTGTGTGGATTGGCGAACACCTCACGCTGTGCCTCGATCGGAAACAGGTTGAGCAAGCAGCTGTGCCCAGCCAGTACGCCATACACCCAACCGCTGGAACCGCAGGCCGAAGCCACTTCCACCGCCACATCCACCAAGGTGGCAAAACCCAATTCCGAGCCACCGAGCGATTTGGGTTTGACCACGCCGAACAGACCGCTCTCGGTGAGCTCGCGAATGGTTTCCTCGGGAACCAGCCGATCGGTATCCACTTGCCGCGCACGTGCACGGATACGTGGCAACAAGGCACGGACCGCTTCCACGGCGGCGGCGCGACTGGGCAACACCGAGACTGCTGTATCTGCTGTGACCGACCTGACCTGAGGATTGCTACTCATGATCGACTACTCCTGAAACCGTTAATGCTTGGTTTTAAGGTTCAATGACACATCGGTGAGTCAGGCCCGCACCTGATCTTTCCAGCCCCACATCTTGTTGACGATGGCCGCACGCTCTTCCTCGGACAGGAACCAGCGGTAGTGGCCGGCCTTGGAAATCGGTGGCAACTCCGCTGCAATGCAGGTCCAGGATTTGCCGTCATCTTCGGAAAGAAACACTTCGCCGAGCGCGGTGCCTGCCAGCAGCCCGAGATAAGTGCCGGCATGATGATGCGCCATGGCTTCGATGTTGCCGCGCACCGGATCGGGCAGACCGGCGCGGCCTTCAGACCAGCTTAAGCCGCCATCCGTGCTGCGGATCACGCCAGCACGCGCATTGCGCGTTTCACCCCAGTCTTCCGGCGCCACGCCAGCGCCGCCTACGAACACCACACGCTCGTTGCGTGGATCCAGAAACAAGGCATCGGGATAACCAATGCGATCAAAGCGGGATTGCAGCTGCTGCCAGTCCTCACCGGCAGTGTGACTCACATAGACGCCCTCACCGGCTACCAAGTACAGGGTTTCAGGGTCAGAAGGTTTGATCGCAACACGATGCGTATCGTGCCGGAACTTGATGTCCATGTCGGGCTGCTCATAGCCATGCAGTTCGATCCAGCTCTGACCATCGTCGGTGGACTTCAGCAGTGCGCCCTGCTCAATGCAGACGTACAGGGTTTTGGGTTGCTTCGGATGGAAAGCGATGTGCTTAACATGTGAAACATGCGGCGGTGGCGGAAAACACCATTTGTCGGTATCTGGCACGTTATGGACCGCCGGCAGCTCCACAAACGACTCGCCCAGATCATCGCTGCGAAACAGCATGGGCGGTTCCGTGCCTACCCATAGCACGGTACGATCATCGCGATACTGCACATTGATCGTGTAAATGTGCTTACTCGTTAGCCCGTTGGTCAATTCACGCCACTGTTTGCCGCCATCCTCACTGACCCACAGGCCGGCATTGCCATGCGTACCGGCATACAGCCGGCCTGATCTTGGTTCCAGCAACAAGGCGGAGATCTGTCGATCTTCCAAGACACTGGCAACCACGCGCCACGGTGCACCGGGCGCGCCGCGTTGCAGCGTGTGCAGACCCTGAACAGTCGCGACCATGACTTGATCGATGGGTGTGTCGGCGGACGTGAGCTGAGCGCCATTAGGCGAAAGACACGTAAGCATTGGTTTGCTCCTGGGCCGGTTCGAAGCTGCCACCACCTCTACTTGCTGACCCGTTTACTTTACTATGTGGCTGCATTGCATGGCATATTGCTATACACTTATGCCTATCAAAAAGACCGCTGTCAAGCGATAGTGAAAACCACCTGCCTGTCATCGCATTAACCATCATATAGGGGAGCAATAATTATGACGGAATCAGCACAAGCAGCAGTCAAGATCGGCGTGGAAAACACCGAAATACAAAGCTTCGCGCGTCCGGTGGTTGCACCCGATACCGGACTGCTGCGCGTTGAATCATGCGGCGTGGGCGGCAGCGATCCGGAAACCTATCGCAAGCCCAATCACGCGCCGATCATCATGGGTCATGAAATCGTCGGCACCATTGTTGAGGCCGGCGCGATCGCCATGCAGCGCTGGGGTTTTGGCCCGGGCACGCGCGTGGCGTTGCATGAATATTTGCCATGTTGGCATTGCGAATGGTGTCGCCAGGGCGATTTCCGCCTGTGCATGACTGCGGATTTTTTCAATGTCAAAGATAGGTTGCACACGCCTCGCTTCGGCATGTCTACCTGCGAGGCTGAACCGCACCTGTGGGGCGGTTTTGCACAGTATCTGCACCTGCCCGCCAATGTGGTGATGCATCGTATTCCGGAACAGTTGTCAGCACGCCACGCCACGCTGGCCGTGCCGCTGGGCAATGGCGTGCAGTGGGCCTGCCTTGATGGCGGTGCAGGTCCGGGTAAAACCGTACTGGTATTCGGCCCTGGTCAACAGGGCCTTGGCTGCGTGCTGGCCGCCAAGGCGGCGGGCGCGCACTGCGTGATTCTCGCCGGCATGACGCGCGATGCCGCCCGTCTGGAACTGGCGCGGCGACTGGGTGCCGATGAGACCATTGATGTCAGTAAAACCAGTCTGCGCGAAAGCGTCATGCGCATCACCAACGGCCGCGGCGTGGATGTAGTCGTGGACACCACCGGCGATACGGATGGCAGCGTCGTGGCCGATGCCATTGCCGTGGCGCGCAAGGGCGCCTGGCTCAGCCTCAATGGTCTGGAGCAAAGCGTTCCCATCGGTGAAATCAAGAAACGCTACCTGACGGTCAAGGCGCCGCGCGGTCGCAGTTATCGCGCGGTGGAACTGGCGCTGAGTTACATCGCCTCGAACCGTTATCCGCTGGATGAAGTGTGTTCGCATGATTTCGGCCTGTCGCAGGTGCATGAAGCCATCCTGGCCACGGCCGGACGCGGCATTGCCGGCGCC
The DNA here is from genome assembly GCA_050248275.1 of Steroidobacteraceae bacterium. Taxonomy (GTDB): domain Bacteria; phylum Pseudomonadota; class Gammaproteobacteria; order Steroidobacterales; family Steroidobacteraceae; genus CAILZL01. Next base: position 178 of record JBFWSR010000040.1, on the reverse strand, counting down.
ATCCATGTCACGGTCGATCCCTGGCGCTGAGCCATTCACTGAGGGACATTGCATGATATTCGACAGTCACGCACATCTGGTTTCGGACGACTTCAGCCGTTATCCGCCCACGCCGCTGTCCGGCAAGCTGGATCGGCCGTTGGACAATCCCATGACGGCGGAAAAGTTCCTGCGCGCC
>JBFWSR010000039.1:0-6838 GCA_050248275.1 Steroidobacteraceae bacterium | reverse complement strand
GTTTACGGCAATTCATATGTGCCGGCCGAATTTTATTATCAAGAGTCATCACGGGATTCTTTCAGGCCGGAGGAGAAACCATTCAGAACAATCCGCCCATTCTCGATTTTAATGACGCGGTCGCACCAGGCTACGGATTCAAGTCGATGAGTAATGAAAATGATGGTTTTTTCATTTTTTAATGATTGCAATACCCTCAAAACTTCAATTTCTGTGGCCGAGTCTAGTGCAGAAGTGGCCTCGTCCAGAACCAATATATCCGGGTCTGTGTATAAAGCCCTGGCAATTCCAAGTCGTTGACGTTCGCCGCCGGAGAGTATGCCGCCGCGTTCACCCACGGAGTTCTCCAATTGATTCGGCAGCTCGCGTACTCGCTGCTCAAGTTGGGCAAGACCCAGGGATTTCCACACTCGCATATTGTCAATTTTGTCGTCCGGCAAACCAAAGGCCACGTTTCTGCGTATGGAGTCATCAATCAAGAAAAATTCCTGAGGGACCAGGCCGACTGTTCCGGTCCACTCCCCCCGCAGAGAAAAAACCGTCCTTTCATCATTAATGACAATTGATCCGGTGTCCGGTTTCAGCAACCCCAGGAGGATGTCTCCCAATGTTGACTTGCCGGATCCGGAGCGGCCTATCACGGCAATTGCCTCCCCCCTTTTTATGTGAAGGTTGATATTTGAAAGGATGGGTGTGTTCGATTCCGGATAGGAGTAAGAAATACCGTTAAGGTGCAGGGATTTGAAAGGAGCCTCCCCACGTAACTTTTGCACCGGACCTGATGGCCGTTTTAGAGGTTCATCCAAACTCTTTAAATCCGTTGCCACGGTATTTACCGCGGGAATGTAGTAACTGATCGTGCTCAGGCTGCTTATCAATCTGGAAGCGGAGGGCATCAATCGGACCGCCGCCAATGCAAATATGGTCAGTGCGGGGACAATGGATGGCAATGACATTCCTGCCTCCAGTGAGATGATTACCGAGATGGCCAGTATTGATATTGCGGTGGCTTCCAGCGCAATGCGGGGCAGGATTATCAGGGTATTGAAAACGTAGGTGTCCCTTGCGTAAGCCCGGCTGTTCTTTCGAAACTCGTCAACTACGTAAGCCTCCCTTTCAAGGGCTTTGATTTCTTTTATTGCACCAAGCCCTTCTGTCGCCCAGCGGTACATGGCCTTCAGGGTTTCAACCCGTGACGCCCTGTGTGAATCAAGGGATTTGCGGAATACGGTTTGCATCAGGATGCCAACGACGCCAATCACAAGTATTGCGACCACTGCAATCAGCGGCTGCGCGATCAGCAAAAGCGATGCGATCGCGATAACCACGAGAGTTTCGGATAGAACCGTAATGAAGGACTGGATTACCCCGACGGTTACCCTTCCCACTTCATTTGTTATGACCCGGATTCGATCGGAAGAGTTTTTCGCGAGACGCTCTGAAAATGGCGCAGTCAGATATGACTGGAGCAGCTCAACCCCTATGCGCGACTCCAGGTTGCAAACAAAGTGTGCCTGAAACGCATAAAGTGCCAGCAAAAACAGATTTTTAAGGGTAAAGACGATTATCAGGGCGATGGAACCCAGGGTCGCCAGTTTCCCCGCGTTAATTTCCCCGGTACCGTTGAACAGGGTGGATGTTATTGGATGTGACACGACCAACTCGGGGTTGGTGAGCAGGGACATAAAAGGAAATACCAGTCCTATGCTGAGCGCTTCTGCGGCAGCTGCGATAACCGCCAACCCGGAAATTGTTACAAGTTTTCGAGACTCTGTCGGCGAGAGAATGTAAAGGAGCTGCCTGAAAACCAGCTTGGTTTCATTCGAGAGAATGGGCATGGCAAAGTTTATTTCAGGGTGGTTTCCGTCTGCACTTGCCCGGGATGGATGCAATTTTTTAGGCGGGTTATCTCAAGTTGAGTGATCAGATCCGCATACAAGCGATGGCCGCGCATGTTTATGTGATGACCGTCAGATTTGGCTATGAAATCTTCAATGCCGTTCGATTTTGATATCACGGAGTTGGCATCGATCAAAGATACCCCTGTCCTTTTCCCGACGGCACTTTTGATGAGTTCGTTGTAACTATTTATGCTGTCTTCCAGTCCGGGCGAATGACTTGAAGTTGCGCGCGTTGTCGGGGCAATGTTGATCACATAAACATGATTGTAGTTGTGCTCGGCATGATCTAGCCAACGGCTCAAGAGTGTTGAAAATTGCCCCTCGTCGGTAAGGCGCCAAAATATCCCGGACCCAAGAAGCAGCGGGCGAAGGAGGTGCAGAAATTTGGTGTTTGGCGTGCGTATGAGGCCATGTAGTTTTCCCAATTAGTTCCTGGTTTTTTTGGGAATCGGGCGCGGGGCGCAATCAACCACACCACATTGAATGATGTTGATCTGGCTTTTTTTTAAGCCAAAGTAGCTGCAATCGTTGATGTAAGAATCATACAAAATGTCGATGGTGGCGCCACCGGTCGAACGATTGTAAAGATAGAATTTCTTCCCGGGAATGTTTGAAGCCAGGGCTGCAATTAATAGTTCCGGATAAGTTTGCCAGGGAGAAATCTGTTCTGTATCCCTGGGCATGCTTAGGGAATCACCGTAGATTCTGATTACCAATCCCGGACACGGTGATCCCTTCGTAGGGGAGGTAGTCGCGTGCACTGATCGCCGTCCAGGTTAGGTGGAATGACGCCGGAATGTCAGCATGCGTTGCACGGTCAAATTTCCTCCAAATCCAAAAGGTTTTCATTATTCAGTTTTTCTGCAATAAGTTGCAGTTCCCATGCCGGAATCCCGATGATGTTCGCGATATCCAGCATCGAGTTCCTGCCGTCTGAATATGCGAGAAGATTCATCATGGATTTTGTGTTATTGGCGGAGCCGAGTTTTCCCGTCGTCGCGCGCAAACCCCGTTTGCTCATCATTGGTTCACCCAGAACCCGGGTCTTGGGGGTGCAGTTCGACTCGATTGTTTGGATCGCCCGTGTGTAGGCAATATAGCTTTTCTCCAAACCTTGGGCAGAAACAAAGCCGAGGTTGTCAAGAGAGGTGTGGTATTCGGGATAGGTTGCATATTTGGATCGCATGATCGAAGCGACCGGCAGATCCACGCCCGGACTGCAATATTGTCTTTCGTCGGAACCGCGTTCCAGGAATGAGTATTCCTTGAAGTCCGGCGCCATGTGCCGCAAGACATGCCGGGCAACGGCGTCACTCAGCGTATTGCCTTGCCTGGATGGCATGAAAGACCATGCCCGGTCGTCACCTACGCAGGTAATGACATAACCGGCGATGACATTTTTTTTCAGTTCCTCAAGATGACGGCTAAGGTAAAGAATGGCGCCGATCGTTTCCGGGATGAAGATGATCCTGTACGTGTAACGCCTGTCCATCGTTTTGAGCCAGCACACAATCTGCGCCGTAACGCAGGGGCCCGAAAGTTCATTGTTGGCCAGCGATGGATGGCATATGTACGTGGAGAGGAATACCTCCTTGCTTTCCCTGCCCGGCAGGATAATCGATCCATAGGTCATGCAGCCGTCGCTCAGGGTGCTGTCGATTTTTACGAGATACCTGCCCGGTTTCAGGTGCACGCGCACGTTATGCGGCAGGCAGAAACCCCAATCGGGCTTGTAGTACGACGTTACGTAAGGAATGGCTTCCGGCTGATCAGGCAACGAGTGCAGGTGGCTTTCCAGGGTTTCCAGATCAACTTCCATCTCGATCGGGATGGAGTAGCTGACCAGGTGCAGGTTGTTGATCCGGAAATCAGCGATTTTTTTTCCTTCCGGCGTCAGGATGTACGCGTCCCTGACGGACCATTCCCGGGGAACCTCCCAGTCAAAGCACGGGGTTCCTGTCGGCACCTCATGGATCAGGAGTTCCGGGATCATTTCCCTGATGATATTGAGGCTCTCCCTGACGCCGGGCCCGGTGATGCTCCGGCATATCGGCCACAGGCGCTGCATGAGGGAATAAATCTGCCTGCCGGAGGTGGGTGTGTGATCATTCATGACCGTTTATCTCGGCTTTTCACTGTAAATTTCCATCGAGCTTTTCCAGAAGGCAAATTTCTTTCTGATACCGAAGTAACTCATCAGAAACTTCAGGTGATCCGATATCGGCCGGGCATAAGGTGTTTCCAGGTATGGATAGCTGATTTCAATGATGCGCAGGCCGAAATTTTGCAGCGCGTTGCGCATCATGATGTCCGAGGGAATCAGAAAGTTGCCGTGCGGGGTCAGAAAAGGCAATGTCTTGAACCGCCGATAGTAGGGGCTGTTGGAGTTGGGTGTCGCCAGGAATACCAGAATCCCGCCGGGGACCAGCAGTTTTATGCATGTCTGGATCACCGCAAACGGGGTGGGAATGAGCTGCAATGAGCCCCGGAAGGTAATGACATCAAAGTATTCATCTGGATAGTCGTAAGCTTTTGCGAAGTCGTTGACCTGAATCCCTGCCTTGCGCGCCTCACCAGCGGCCATTTCGGATATTTCCACGCCGTGGCGCTGCCATTGCTCCGGCGCGAAGCCGGCAAGGAATCCGCCCAGGCCGCATCCCACGTCCAGTATGCGCCCGCCGGATGGTTTCAGTTTCTTGATCCGTGCACGTTCGGCGACATACATTGCCTCGCGTTTGGGGTCATTCCGGTAAGCCGAAAAATAGCTTGAATCGTACCGGGCCTTCTGTTTTTCGGTGGCGTTTTCCGTGTTGCGGGCCGTACTCATGGTTCAGATTTTTTGGGCTTCGACGAGAAACATGGCGGCCATGAAGTGGCCACGCCAGTCATCAGACATGGACATTTCCATTTTGTGATTGATTTGTTCGAAGTCCGGTGTTTTGCTTTTCAGCAAAGGCGGTACACAATGAAAATGATAGAAACGGATGCGGTTGACCTGGAATCCGAATTTGGACAGGTAGTTTCTGATCGTCAGTGGGTTGGATTTCGGGCGGTGGAGTTTTCCGAAGGATTTATCTTCGGCCGCGGTGAAGCTGCGGCCGGGGATGGTCGGGTTGACAATCAGCCCCTTCAGGTTTTCGGCATTGATGCGGGCCGCGTCATCGGCGGTCGACGTGGTATCCCACAAGTGTTCTTCAAAGAAGTCGACGGTGAGGCTGTTGAAGGTGTACATGTCAAAAAGGCTATTCCGGTAGGCTGCGACCAGATGCCCCCCAGGCTTCAATATTCTGTGAATGTTCTCGTGAGCCGTGTCCCATTGTTCGGCAGGTATATGTGGCAACACGCTTAAGAGGGCCGTGCAGTCCCAGCTCGATGATTTGTGATCGCGTATCACGGACAAGTCATTTCGGGCAATGCGCTCGGGAGCGTGGCCATTCGCACTGATCAGCGACTGGGCGAACGCGTGCAATTCGGTGACCGGCTCCACTCCATGTGCATCAATGTTTCTCGCAAGTGCATCCAACACGGTCCAACCACCGCCGCATCCCGCATCGAATATCGAGCCGGGGGATTTTTCATCAAGGAATTGCTGGTAGAGACGGCGCCGGTACCAGGCAGGGTCAATCGGCAGCCCGGATGGCCCAAGGTCATAGCAGTTTGCAATTTTTTCCCAGTTCTTGGAGTAATACTCGACGACCTCCGGGGAGGCCGCACCCGGACTGTTGGATGGCTTTGACATCAGTAGCTTTCCTGAAAGCGGATAAAATTAATATGATCAACCGGTCGCCGTAAGGCCTCGCCAGCCGGCACCGGTGATGCCATGTGATTTTTCATGATCAATCACGGGGCATCGCCTTGAGTTGCTTCAGAACATCGGCGAAGAGAAAGCATCGTCCGATGGTGTCATCATCCAGTTCTGAGCCTGATTCGAGGATGCGTTTCCGGAAAAATTCGCAGCCGATGGTCTGCTCAATTTCCCGGAAATCGGTTCTCCAGCCCAGGCATTCACGGGAATTCCTCAGGGCAAAATCAAAAGCTTTTGCCGATAGTCCGTTTTTCCGGTCATAAAGTTCCGGTTTGTAACCGTGCATCCGCATTTCAGGATCACATATGAATTCCGTGAGCTCGGCCATTTCTTCCGGACATTCTCTGCGCCAGATGTCGGCTGAAGATTTGTAAATTGCCCAGTCTGATTGCCAGGGTGATCCATCTGCTTTGCGGAAGCGGGAAACATCAATCATGTCGGGCACATAGTCGAGGCCGAGGAAATCCGTCATCCGTCGAACTTCGGATTCAGGATTCTCCAGGAAAGGTTCATAACCGGTGACGAGCAGCCGGCCTTTCATCAATGGATCGTTCGGCAGAACGCTGGCAAAAGCGAAATATTTCCTGAGGTGCCGGGCAAATGAGACGACAGTGGGCCGTTTTCGTGGATCGGGCTCTGCAAACTCCGATGAATGCACGACGCCCCGCGGGTCCCGGAGATGCAGCATGAATTTTGCTTCGGGGATCAGCTGCGCCAGCGGACGGAAGAATTCCATCGCCCAGTTGTCGTTGAATCCCGCCCAGACGAGATCGGTGCCGCCGCGCGCTTCTGCGACCATGGAGACGGTGTTGTTGAAGACTTCCCTGAAGGTGGGTGCAGGGAGCTTTGCTAGATGGGGGATCAGGTTGACGGATGCGAGCGTCATCCGGGATGCAATGGCGTCCCGCAGCTGATCCCACTTGCCAGGATCAAAGGGGATATCCGGGTCTGCGGATTGCACCAACTGCATGATGCGGCGTTTCGTATCGTTGAAGTAATAGTCATCGAGGACGCCTGACTCGAGGCGTTGCAGAAGGCCACTTTCCCCTACGGATGCCAGCAGGCTGTCCCGATAAAAACGGAACAGCGGAATAAACGGATCCAGTGACATCCGGATCTGCGGATGTCCGTC
>JBFWSR010000038.1:0-8711 GCA_050248275.1 Steroidobacteraceae bacterium | reverse complement strand
CCCGTCGTCGAAGAACCCAAGATTGGATGGTGCTTTGCCATCCTCAAAGAATAGCTGCTCATGACTGATCTCAGTGTTGAAGAAATCGTCAACAGGATTTTGTGACAATGGACCAAGCCACGGGAGGCCGGACAAAGGACGACTTGCAAAATAGGCGAGCCCAAGCAAATCAATATTTGAAATCGGATTGTTATTTGCGTAGGCGTAAGTCGAGAAACTCCCACCCGCTAATCCAATGGGATCGCTCTGCGCGTATCGACCTGTTGCTGGATCATAATCGCGGAAGTGGTTTTGATTCAGTCCTGTTTCGGCATCGAAGTATTGGCCCGGGAAACGCAGATTGAACGTCAGTACCAGCCCATTACCATCCGGATCTTGGTTGGGCACACCATTCCCAAACGGGTCGTGGTTCCATCTCCAGATCACTGCGTTGTCGTTTGGCCTGGTGATCTTGCTCGGCGCATTAAGGTGATCAGTGTGGATGTAAAAGATACCGACACCCGTGCCACCCTGATCCGTTCTGATGGTCGCAACCGGGATGTCGTCCAGCCAGACGATTTCTTGAATGAGATTGTCTGCTTGATCGTATTCACCCAGCAAATGCCCGGACTCGTCATACACGAAGTTTGTGGTGCCATTGGCATTGGATTTTTGCACCCGCTGGCCCAAGGCGTTGTACAGGTAGCTGGTGGTAATACCCACATGGGTGGTCGAGGTCATGCGTCCGGCGTCGTTGTAGATGAAGGCTCTTTGTCCATCGCCGGTCATGTTACCTGCGGCGTCATAGCTGTAGGTTCGCACCAAGGTGCCAGCAGTTGAGTTGATGCGGTTGCTGGTAGTCGATACGCTCAGATTTGTCTGTCCTGTCGATAGGTCAAGATTCGCTGAGCTGTCGTGGGTGACGGAGGCTATCGTGCCATCGGGGTTATACCTGTACGTTGACAAGCCCGCGCTATCCACGGTGGTGAGCTGACCATCGGTATTGTATTCCCTCACGGTGAGCGTGCCGTTGACCCAAGTCCAACCACGGGTGGGGCCGAAGGGGCTGTACAGCACGTTGCTCAGCAAGGGTTGGCCGTTCACGGTGATCGCGCTGATCTTGCCATGGGCGTAGTAACTGTAGCCGATGCTTTGGCCTGAGGGTGTCGTCATGTTCGTGAGCTGGCCGTTGCTGTAGACGTAGTGCACGGTCTTGCTCTGGCCGGCGACGGTCTGGGTTTTGGTTTGGATGCGGCCCAAGCCGTCGTAAGTGTAGCTGGTGCTGCCGCTGCTATCAGTCACCTGCGTCAGATGCCCTTGGCCGTTGGCTCCCTGGTCGTACTGGAAAGAGTGGATTTGGTCGCTGTACTGGATTTGGGTTACCCGGCCTAGGGCGTCATAGCTGTAGTCTCCGGCTTTGTTTCTGGCATCGGTGGCCAGATCCAGATTGCCCGCGGCATCGTGGACGTAATGGGTGATGCCGGTGTCGGAACTGGTGAGCTGGGTCAGGTCACCCAAGCCGTTATAGGCATAAGTCGTCGTGAGAGCCTTGGGATCGGTGACACTGGTCAAGTTGTCCAGCGCGTCATAGCCATAACTGGTGTTCTGCAGGGCGGGATCAATCATCAGCGTCAGCCGGTTGAGCGGATCGTACTGATACTGCGTGGTGCGATTCACGGGGTCGGTCATGCTCAGCAGATTGCCATTGTTGTCGTAACCATAACTGGTGCTTTGATTGGCTGCCCCAAGTTCCTGAGTCAGGCGGCCTAGGCTGTTGAAGATGCGGCTGTGGGTGCGCGCCAGATTGTTGCTGGCATCGAAGGCTTCTTCTTTGGTGCGATTGCCAGCGGCATCTAGGGTATAGACGATGGAGTTGCCTTCGCTGTCGATGAGGCTGGTGAGGCGGTGGGCGTCGTCATAGGCGTAGCTGACAAAACTGGCATCGGGCAGTGTGACTTTCTTGAGCAGGCCGGTGGACCAGTACTCGAAGCTGGTGGTCTCGCCCGCGAGGCTGCGCGAGGTTAGGTGCTGGCGTGCGTCGTAGGTCAGTGTGGTGGTGACGCCATTGGCATCCACAATCGTCAGTGGCTGGCCGGCGTTGTTGTAGCTGGCATAGGTGGTGGTCTGCCCCAGCGCATTGGTTACGGTATGCAGCTGGCCACAGGTGCCGCCGGTATTGCACTCATACCAGGTATAGGTGGTGACATCGCTGACATCGGTGCGCGGACCATCGGCGGTGAGCACTTGGCCGAAGCTGTTGTAGGTATAGGTCCAGGTACGTGATGCATTGGTGGCGGTATCGGTGACGGTGCGAGTGAGCTGATTGCCGGAGGCATCATAGGTATATGACGTGGTGCGGCCCGGTTCGGTGATCAGCGTGGGCAGCCGATAGATGGGATGCCATTGTGTGGTGATGGTTCTGGCCTTCGCGGTGCCATAGGCTTCGGTGCGGGAGGTTTCAAGATTACGGCTAAGGTCGTATTGATATGTCGTCACATTCCCGTTGAAATCAGTTTTACTCGATACGTTGCCGTTGATGTCGTAGGTATAGGACGACGCCCATCCTCCGCAGGACTCGCAGGCTGCTCCTTGGATTTGAGTTGGTTTGACTATACCTACAACGGTAGTAAACGAAATCGTTTGGCTGCGTACGACACTCAGGTCGAGACTAACCGCCGCATTGACTGTGGTGGTATCGTCGCTGTTGTAGATGAAATCGATGCGATCGGCACCGCCGGCGTGCTCAGTTGTCACTGCACGTCCGTGCGCATCATAGGTATAGACTGCATAACGAGTTGGCTGACCTGATGAGCCAAGGTAAGAAATCCCGGTGAGATGGTTTGGGAATGATGAATTCTCATAGTGATATATCTTCGCATTGCCATCGGGATAAGTTATACGCGTCAGATTTCTGTGGCTGTCGTAGGTATATGCATAGACTCCGCCGGAGGGATCAGTAAAGGATGTCAGGTTGTCGGTGGCATCATACGCAAATGACATCTCGTGACCGTACGGACCGATTACCGAGGTAAGCAAGTCATTGCTGGCGTAGATATAAGTCGTCGTCCGACCCGAAATATCTATTTCCGCCTGCAACCTGCCTGATTCGGAGTATCGTTCACGGGACCCGTCCTGATTCTGCAACCAGTACCCTGATGCGTCCTGATTCAGTGCAATTGAGGTATCCGACTCTCCTTGCCAAGAGCCGGAAGACCCACGGCTAAAAGGCAAGCCTTGCCCGCTGTTACGCATCGCGAACGCCGAATTGCCAGAGGGCGACACCTTGAGATACTTGTGGAGATTGCTCGACCAACCGAAGCCGAGCCTGCTGCTTGCGCTCAAAAAGCTATTGTAGGACCTTTCAAAGCTGAGACCAGTCGCTGTACTGCTATAGTCGATGTCCGAGTGGAACTTGTTTCCGGTTCCGGGGTTGCATGGATTCCCAATAACGTATTGACACCCATTTTGTTTATATATATCACTGATACTGGCCGTCCCACTATTTGTCCACAGGCGGAATACTTCTCGTGTTGGCTCATACTCATAAAAGCCGTCATCCAATTCGCCGGCACATGCCGTAGTCAATATGAGCTCATCATCCCCGAGATTACCCTGTCCACCGAAAGGTAAAATTAAGATCCTATCAGGGTATAAACCCTCAAATTCGAGATAACTTTCGTAATAGGCGGCACAAGCACCAATTGGGGTTTCGGCACAGAACGTCGCTTCAGGGATATCAGGATAACCTGAGCAATAGGAACCAGAAGTTTGTGCAGCCACCGGCCGCATGATCAGGAGACACAAAACTGATAACGCAGTCAGCGAACACGAGGCCAGTCTTGCCTTTTGTGTCGTCTTGTCTGAAACGACAATAACTGGATGCTGAATGATTCCGCGCCTTACAGCATCAATACGGACTCGCTCACGGTGCCATCGCGTAATCCCCGAGAACATTCGGCTCAACATGTTCCTTCACTCCCTACTGTGTTGTTTCCGTCGAATTTTGTTGACGATGGATAGCCGCCATGAGCTGGGCAGTAATCAATGCATGCATTCGCAGAGGACGCTTCGACCCTGCTCAGCGACCAGAATGGATTTTCTGCAACTGCTTCAATTCCACAGATATTTGCGCGCATCATTTCTTGCGTTCCTGCAATTCAACAAAGCCGATGGATAGTTTGCTTGTTGATGGCGGCGGATTCATCAGTTCGCGGATGGTTTTGAGGATGCCGACGATGGCGCCATCATGCGAAGCGAGTTTGCGCTCCAGTTCGTTGAGTTTTTGCGTCAGCTCCTTGTTGGAAGCGAGTAGTTCGCGTAGCTGCACAAAAGCACGAACGACGTATATACCCATTTCTATGGCACGAACCGAGTTCAGCACGTTGGCAGCCTGGATAGCGCCATGCTCGGTGAACGCAAATGGCAAGTAGCGGCGGCCACCCCAACTTGAGATCGCAAATTGCGATCTCAAGTTTTCAGTCTCAGCGGCAGTCAGTTGGAACATGAAATCTTCAGGGAAGCGCGCCGCATTGCGCTTCACTGCTTCGTTAAGGCGTCCAGTGCTAACGCCATATATTTCAGCCAGGTCACGATCCAGCAGCACGCGGTGACCCCGCACCATGCAGATGGATTGCGCAACGCGCTCGACCGAGGCTGGCAAGGTTTGCTTCACTGGACTCATAATGACCTTCCGTTGGTCTACTGCCGATTGATTGTCGTCACATTGCCATTAGCATCGTATTGGTAGTCGCTCGCCGAGCCATCCGATCCCGCAGTATGACTGATCCGCCCCAGCGCATCGTAGGTGTACGTGTGAGTGATCGGTCCGGCGTACTGCGTGACTGCGGTTGCACCGCTTGAATAAGCGCTCGCGTTGCTGGCCGCATCCAGGGCGCGCACGCGGTAAGCATAGATCGTGGCAGGGATCAGTCCTGTGTCGCTGTAGCTGGTGGCCGTTGGGCTGGCGATCTGCGTAAAGGTTGAACATTCGACTTCTTGGCAACGCTCCAGCTGATAGCCCGTCACTCCGACATTGTCGGTGGAGAGACCCCAGCTGAGGTTGATTTGGGTGGATGAGGTGGATACGGCAGTCAGGCCGGTTGGGATTGAGGGGGCTTGGGTATCGGAGAACGCTTGCGTCGTGCCTACCACTGCGGTGGAATACTTGCTCAGATTGCCTGCGGCGTCATGGGCGCGCACTCGATACCGGTAGGCGGTAGAGGGTGTCAAGCCGGTGTTGCTGTAGCTCGTCGTCGTGGTGGTGGCGATCTGTACATAGTTGGTACAGGTGGTGCCGGTGCAGCGTTCGATGCGATAGCCGGTAACGCCGACATTGTCAGTGGAGGCTGTCCAACTGAGATTGATCTGCGAGACCGAGACGACGGTGGCGATGAGTGCCGCAGGCGTACTGGGCTTGGTGGTATCCGCTGCATAGGTTGGCACGCTGAACAGCGCCGCGAGCCACACGAACAGTAAACGGCCCAGCGCAGAGAATCGCGAGGGTGCGGATAGGATATTGAATGAAGTGCGCGCGCAGCGCAGCCCAGTGATACTTCGCCCTGTGTCCATGCGATTCCTTCAAGCAGTCAACGCTTTAAACTTATTAGCGGGGCGGATTGCGCTACGCGGCGAAAGCCGGACCCGATTCCTTGGTTGCGCGCAACGGTATCGGTGTGCGTGTCGAACTGTCAAGGGGCAAAACCAGGTCGCCTTGATCTCGACATGAACACGCAGCTGGCGCTGCCATAATCAATTTGGCGGCCGATGATACGGGTGTTGAGTCTACTCCTAAAATAAGCAGTTACTGCTTATCCAGGTCCGGCAGGCAAGCGGTATCGGCGCAGTAACGACAGGAAAACCACCAATAATCCTGCAAGTGGTACAGCCAGCACTGCGGGCATAGGCGGGGTTGCAAACTGAAACAGGGTGGTCACTGCGGGTACATACAACACCAGGGTCAGCGCCAGCGCTGTGAGGCATACCATCCACCAGAACAACGCATTGGGTCTGGCGATCATCGCGTCAGGAATTTCTTCGCGCACCCGGCTGACAAAGATCAGCAATACGCTGCCGGTGACCATGGCGGTGAATGCCAGGGCGCGCGCTTGCTCCGGCGGCAGCATGCTTAACGCCAGCGTATACACACCCAGGCTGAAAGCCAGGGCGACACAACCGCGCAACACACTGTTCAACACGATCTGTCTGGAAAACAGCCGGGCAGTGGGCGAACGCGGTGGCTGACGCATGAGCCCTGCTGTTTCCTTGTCGGCTTCAAACACAAAGGAGCAGGCGGGATCGACGATGAATTCCAGAAACAGTACATGCAACGGATACATGACTAACGGCCAGCCAAACAACACGGGCAGCAGGCCCATCCCTGCGACAGGAATATGGACGGCAATGATGTAACTCATCGCATGGCGGATGTTCTCGTAGATGCGCCGGCCCAGACGTACTGCGCCGACCAGCGAAGCAAAGTCATCGTTGAGCAGCACCAGTGAGGCCGCTTCGCGCGCCACTTCCGTACCGCGGCTGCCCATGGCCACACCGATGTGCGCGGCTTTCAGTGCGGGTGCGTCATTCACGCCATCGCCGGTCATGGCCACGATTTCGCCATTGGCCTTGAAGGCCTGCACCAATAGCAGTTTCTGCTCCGGCGCCATGCGTGCATACACATTCACCTTGCGGGTGCGTGCACATAGCGCCGGCATCTCCAGTGCTGCGATTTCCTCCCCGGTGAGTACGCCCGCAGAAATGTCGATGCCGGCCTGTGCGGCAATGGCCAATGCCGTACCGGCATGATCGCCGGTGATCATGACCACGCGAATGCCGGCTTGCGTGCATTCCATCAGTGCGGCGGGCACATCGGCGCGCAGGGGGTCGGCCAGACACACCAACCCCAGCAAGGATAATTTGAAGCCTCGCGGCGAATCCGGCAGCGCAGACTCCCGATGTGTGCCGCTCGCCACGGCCAGCACGCGCAGACCATCGCGTGCATAGCCGGCAACGCGTTCGAGCAGCGGCTGCTGTTGCGCGCTATCAAGGCCACACAGCTCGAACAGCGTTTCAGGTGCGCCTTTGACCGCAACTTGGTATGGCGTCTGTGCGCCGTCCTGCCATACATGAGTCACGGCCAGCAATCCCGGTGTCAGATCGTATTCGCGTACCAGTTGCAATTGCGAGAGGCGTTGCGCCTGTGTGTCTGCCAGTGTCGTGGCTGCTTCCTGTATGGCATGTTCCATCGGATCGAAGGCATCGCGCTCGCTGGCCGCCAATGCGGCGGCCAGTACCGAACGTGCTGACGCATCGAGAGTGACAGTTGCATGACGTAAATCGTAGCGGCTGGTCAGAGTGTCGATGACCGCCACGCGCATGCGGTTTTCCGTCAGCGTGCCGGTTTTGTCCACGGCCAGCAACGTGGCCGCGCCAATGGATTCGATGGCCGGCATGCGTCGAGTGAGCACGCCCTGGCGGGAAATGCGCCAGGCGCCCATCGCGAGAAAAATAGTGAGCACCACTGGAAATTCTTCCGGCAGCACACCCATGGCCACGGTGATGCCGGCCAGCACGCCGCCCAGCCAGTCATGACGGGATAACGCATAAATCACCGCAATCATCGCGCACAGCAGCAGACCGGCAGTGGCGACCCATGTGACGATGCGCCGCACTTCCTGAAACAGCGGCGTGCGCTCGGATTTCAGGCTGATGAGTGCGCGACCAATCTTGCCCATTTCAGTGCGTGGTCCCGTGGCCACCACCTGCGCCATGCCATAGCCACGGATCACCAGACTGCCGGAAAACACCAGCCCGCTGGCATTGCCTGCAATGGCCTGTGTCTGTTCGTTCACCCTGGCGAGCTTATCGACGGGCAGGGATTCGCCAGTCAGTATCGATTCATCCACGCTCAATGCCGTGGCGCTCAGCAGACGAGCATCGGCAGTGACCCGATCGCCTTCGTTCAACATGAGCAGATCGCCGGTCACCACTTCGCGTCCGGCAATGTGTATCTGCACGCCATCGCGCACCACCAGCGCACGCGCAGCAGAAAGATCCTTCAGTCTGGCCAGCGCATGTTCGGTGCGCCGTTCCTGCAGGATGGTGATGACAATGATGACCAGAATGGAAACACTCAGCGCCAGTGCTTCGCGTAGGTCACCCAACACAAGGTAAATGACTGCTGCCGCAAGCAGCAGCAGAAACATCGGTTCGGCCAGGACATCGCGCGCGATGGCGAACAGGTTGCGCGATCCGTTGCCCGGCAATTCGTTGGCGCCATCGGCAGCCAGCCGTGCCTGCGCCTGGGCGGCAGTCAGTCCGTTGAGGCCGGTATTTGCGGCCTGGGTCGATGATGAATTCACGAGCGAAGTTGGTCCTTGGCCGGCAGCAAATGGATCAATATGAAAAGATCACAGCGCAATGAAATGAATTGCGCCTGTCATTAACCCGGCTGATAAATACATCGTTCGTCCTGAGCCTGTCGAAGAACGTCTGCCTTGCAAACAGCATGATTTGACAGGCTCACCATGACCAAAGGAAATCCGGGACGAACGGAATCAGATGTATTTGCAAGCCGCGTTAATAACTCTCAATAACCGTATTCGAGAATTTTGATTTCCACCAGCACGCCGTCTTCGAAGCGCAACTGCCGCATGAACTTGCGCGAACCGAAGTTGTACACCCAGGTTTCCACCGGTATCAGCACTTCCTGATCGGAGAGCTGGTACGGACGGCCA
>JBFWSR010000037.1:0-8825 GCA_050248275.1 Steroidobacteraceae bacterium | reverse complement strand
GCTATGCGCCCACCGAGAAACAACGCCGGGTAAGCAAGCTGGTCAGCGCGGTCATCGAACGCTCGCACTATCGTCAATCGGCCATCAACGATCCGGTATCATCCGTGATGCTGGATCGCTATCTGGAAAGCCTCGATCCGGCGCGCAGCTATTTCACGGCCAGTGACATCAAGGAATTCGAGCACATCCGTTATCAACTGGACGACGCCGTGATCAGCGGTACGGTCGATCCCGCATTCACCGTCTACAACCGTTTCCAGAACCGCAATCGCGAGCGTTTGAACTACGCGCTGGAACTGCTCAAACAGCAGCCCGATTTCACGATTGACGAATCTTTCGAATACGACCGCAGCAAATCTCCCTGGCCACAGAATGAAGCCGAACTGAATGAACTATGGCGCAAGCGCGTCAAGAACGATGCGTTGTCGCTGATGCTGACCGGTAAAAGCTGGACGGAAGCCCAGGATCTGCTCCACAAGCGTTACGAGCGCGCCGTGAAGAATCTCGACAAGATCACCAATGAAGATGTGTTCGACATCTTCATGAATTCCTTTGCGCATGTCTTCGACCCGCACTCCAACTATTTTTCGCCGCGCAATTCCGATGAATTCAAGATCCAGATGAGCCTGTCCTACGAAGGCATCGGCGCATCGTTGTCGGTCGTGGATGACTTCGTGGTCGTGCAGAACGTCATCGCCGGCGGCGCTGCGGCGGTGAGCGGCCTGATCAATGCCAATGACCGCATCACCGCCGTGGGTGAAGGCAAGGATGGCAAGCTGGTGGATGTCGGTGGCTGGCGTATTGACGATGTCGTGCAACTGATCCGCGGCAAGGGCGGCACCACCGTACGTCTGCAGATTCTGCCTGCCGGCGCCGCACCCGGCTCGACCGAAAAGGTGATCAGTCTGGTACGCAGCAAGATTTCGCTGGAGGCGCAGGCCGCCAAGCAGAATATCCGTACCATCAAGCGCGATGGCAAGGACATCAAGGTCGGCATCATCACCGTACCCAGTTTTTATCAGGACACCGATGCCGCACAACGTGGCGATCCTGACTATCGCAGCCTGACGCGCGACGTTCGCAAGCTGATCGAGGGTCTCAAGAGCGAGGGTGTGCAGGCCATCGTCATGGATTTGCGCGCCGACGGCGGTGGCAATCTGCAGGAAGCCATCGGCCTAACCGGCCTGTTCATCGGTACGGGTCCGGTGGTACAGGTGCGGCAAACCGGTGGCCAGATCGAAGCCTTGGATGACACCGACAACCATCTGGCGTGGAATGGCCCGTTGACCGTATTGATTGACCGTTACAGCGCCTCGGCATCGGAAATTTTCAGTGGCGCGATTCAGGACTACGGACGCGGCCTGGTCATCGGTCAACAAAGCTACGGCAAGGGCACTGTACAGAATGTGTACCCGCTGGATCGCTTCGCGGCCAACAAGGAACCCGGCTTCGGCCAGCTCACCATTACTACCGGCAAGTTCTATCGCATCACCGGCGAAAGCACACAGCATCGCGGCGTTGAGCCGGACATTACGCTGGCCTCCGCCATCAGTGTCGATGACGTGGGAGAAAGTACGCAGGAAAGCGCCCTGCCCTGGGATCGCATTCGTCCCGCCAGTTTCGTGCGCAGCAATGACTTCAAGCCCATACTCAACTCATTGATGACGGCGCACGAACAACGCATCGCCCAGGATCCCAACTATCAATATCTGTTGCAGAACATCTCTGCCTACGATGCCTTGCGCAAGACAAAGAGCATCTCTTTGAATCTGAAAACACGGCAGGAGGAACGCGAAAATCAGGACAAGACGCGCCTGGAACGCGAGAATCAGCGCCGCCGCAGTCTGGGCCTGCAACCCGTCAGCAACCTCGAGGCGCTGGAAAAGGAAGAAGCACCCGATGCCCTGCTTGCTGAAGCGGCAGAGATCACTGCCGATCTGGATCTGTGGTGGGATCGCGGGCGCAACCTCAACGCCGCCGCCCAATCCGCCAAATCAAATTAAAGAATAGACATTAGAAGCATGCATCCTGTTTTCCAGGCGCCATCTGCATGCTGATACATACGCATTTCGCCCAGCTATTGCCGCTGTTTCTCCGGGAACGTGAAGCCCGACGCGCCATGGTGCTGGCCACCATCGTGCGCACGGCCGGTTCCACCTACCGCAAGGCCGGCGCGCAGATGCTGATTGCGCAAAGTGGTGAATATGCCGGTCTGTTGTCCGGCGGTTGTCTGGAAGGTGACCTGCGTGAACACGCACAACAGGTATTGAACAGCCGGCAGGCGCGCATCGTGCAATACGACATGCGCAGCGAGGACGATCAGTTGTTTGGTCTGGGCGCGGGCTGCGAAGGCGCGATGGACATCCTGTTGCAGCCGGTCAGCAGCGCCAACCACTGGCAACCGCTGGCGCATCTATCCGAACGATGGCAGGCCAATCAGACCACTCGGCTGGCATTGATCGTCAGCTCCACTGAGCCTGCGCTGTCCGTCGGCAGCTTGCTGCTCGATCATGGCGAATACATTGATCCCACGCTGGGCAATGTTGATCGGCCATCATCCAGCCTGACAGCGATTCGCGCCCTGCTGACCAATCAGTACTCCGATGCGCTGCATATCCTGGACAATGGCGTGCAGGCTTTCATCATGACCTGCAGCCCACCGCCACGCGTGCTGATTCTCGGCGCGGGACCGGATGCGCAACCGTTGGCCACGCTATGCAGTTTTCTCGGCTGGAACGCCACCCTTTATGATCACCGGCCTGCCTACGCCATGACGGCACGTTTTCCCCATGCGGAACAAATCGTGTGCGCCCGGCCCGAGCTGCTGCAACAGCGGTTGCCATTGAACGACTATCACGCGGTGGTGGTCATGAGTCATCACCTCGACTCCGACCGGCTTTATCTACACCAGCTGGCCGACAGCAATGTGCCTTATATCGGCCTGCTCGGACCGGCAGCGCGCCGCGAGCGTTTGTTTGCCGATCTGGGTAACGACATCGGCAAACTGCGGCAGCGACTGCGTGCGCCGGTGGGCCTGAACATCGGCGCGATCACGCCCGAGGCGATCGCCCTGGCCATCATCAGCGAGATTTATCAGGTGCTGGCTGCGCTCAAGCCACGCTGAATCCCGGACAATTTCCGCTCAGCCTGTTGCAGCTCGCTGCCGTACCACTTCATAAAGCATCACGCCGGTGGCGACCGAGACATTCAGGCTCTCCACGACGCCCAGCATGGGAATGTTGACCAGCAGATCGCAATGTTCCTTGGTCAGGCGTCGCATGCCATCGCCCTCCGCACCCATCACTACTGCCAGAGGACCATTCAACTTGGCCGAATGCAATGCGGTCGGCGCCTGATCATCGGTGCCCACGATCCACAAACCGCGCTCCTTCAACCAGCGCAGGGTACGCGCCAGATTCACTACTTGAATCAACGGCACTGTTTCCGCAGCACCGGCCGCCACCTTGCGCACCACGGGCGACAGACCCGCCGCCCGATCGCGCGGCACGATGACCGCATGCACGCCCGCTGCATCCGCCGTGCGCAGGCAGGCACCGAGATTATGCGGATCGGTCACGCCGTCCAGCACCAGAATAAAAGGCGCAGCGCCCGCCTGATCGAGCAATTCGTCCAGTGCGCCCTCACCGAGATTTTCCACTTTCTGCAATTTGACAATCACGCCCTGGTGACGTTCGCCATTGGCCAGTTGGTCCAGTTCCTGGCTGCTGCGAAACTCGATCTTGAGCTGATGTTCGCGCGCCAGCTTCATGACTTCGCTGATGCGCGCATCTTCGCGGCCGCGCACCAGCAACAACTGTCCGACCTTGTCCGCATGGCGCTGCAGCAAGGTACGCACTGCATGCAGACCAAACACCCAGTTCGCTTCTGTCATCTACCTCTCCGGCGACGGAATGGATTGCGCCCCTGTCGTTGTTCATGTGATGTATCGAATGGCCGGACGCCCGGGCCGCTGCGCGGTTGCACCAGCTCGAAATCTATCTTGCGTTCGTCAATGACCACATTGACCAGACGCACCCGCAAATGATCGCCCAGACGGAATACACGGCCACTGCGTTCGCCTATCAGACGATATCCGGACTTGTCGCGGCTGAAATAGTCGGCGCCAAGGCCACTGACGTGAATCAGGCCATCGATCTGCATGCCCTTGACCTGCACGAACAGACCGAAATCCACCACGCCAGTTACCAGCGTATCGAACTCTTCACCGATCCGGTTCAGCATGAACTCGCACTTCAGCCAGGTCAGGGCATCGGAGGTGGCTTCATCGGCACGACGTTCCAGCATTGAACACTGCTGTCCCAGCGCATCCATATTGCTCATGGCGTCGGGCCAGTCCTGCGCCGTGCCGCCGCGCAACACATGACGAATGCCACGATGCACCAGCAGATCGGGATAACGACGAATCGGCGAAGTGAAATGCGCATACTCGGCCAACGCCAGACCAAAGTGACCGATATTCTCCGGCTGATACACCGCCTGCGGCATCGAACGCACCACCACGGTTTCAATCAGACGCGCCTCTTCGCTCTCCGTGACACGCCTGAGCACTTCGCTCAGATCCTGCGGCGTGATGGCGCGGTCATGCGGCAAACTGATGGCGAAGCCGCGCAGGAATTCCCGCAGTTTTTCCAGGCGGTCTTCTTCAGGCGCACCATGCACGCGATACAAGGTCGGAATCTTGTGTTTCTTGAGAAACTTCGCCGCCTGCACATTGGCGGCAACCATGCATTCTTCAATCAGGCGATGCGCATCGTTACGCGATGACTCCACAAAGGTTGCCACCTTCCCTTGCTCATCGAAGCGCGCCTTGATCTCGGGCGAATCAAACTCCAACGCATGACGCTCCTGTCGCGCCGCAAACAAGGCCTTGAACACAGCATGCAGATTGTGCAGAGGCTCGGCGACTGATTGCGCCTGGCTGGTGTTCAAGGCGCCCGGATTAGCCAGGAACGCCGCCACTTCGGTATAGGTCAAGCGTGCAGCGGAACGCATCACGCCTTCGAAAAACTGTGCACGGGTGACCTTGCCGGCAGGCGATACCCGCATCTCGCACACCATGCACAGCCGATCCACCCTGGGATTGAGCGAACACAATCCGTTGGACAGGGCTTCCGGCAACATGGGGATGACGCGATTCGGGAAGTACACCGAGGTGCCGCGTCGCAACGCCTCATCATCCAGTGCAGTACCCGAACTGACGTAATGTCCCACGTCGGCAATGGCCACCAGCAAACGCCAGCCGCCGCGCACTTGTTCGCAATATACGGCGTCATCGAAATCGCGGGCATCTTCGCCATCTATCGTCACCAAAGGCAATTCACGCAGATCCAGGCGATTGCGTTTGGCGGCGGCATTGACGGTGGCGCCGAATTTCCTGGCCTGTGCCAACACTTCACCGGGAAATTCGCTGGGCAGGCCATGTGCATGGATGGCAATATCGGTTTCCATGCCCGGCGCGCCATGTTCGCCCAGTATCCGCGTGACATGACCGACCGGCTGGGCATTGCGACTGGGTTGCTCCACCAAGCGCACCAGCACCACCTGACCGGACTGCGCCTGGTGCAACTGCTGTACCGGCACTAGAATGCGGTGACTGATGCGCGGATTGTCAGGTACTACGAAATACACACCGGCATCGGCATACAGGCGCCCGACAATTTCCTGAGTGCCTCGTTCCAACACATCGACGATGCTGCCTTCCGGCCGGCCGCGTCGATCCTGACCGGTGATACGCACCGATACCCGATCACCATGCATCACCTGCTGCATCTGCCGATGCGTCAGGAACACCGGCGCGGAACGATCATCCGGATGCACAAACCCGTGTCCATCGCGATGACCGCTTACCGTACCGACCACCAGACCGATGCGCTCACGCAGGCAATACTCGTCACGGCGATTGCGCACCAGTTCGCCGCTGCGTTCCAGTTCGGCCAGCTCCTGCTGCAGTCTGGCTGCGGCCGACTTGCCAGTACGCCGGCTGGCTACCAACAATTGCTGCAATGTCAATGGCTGACCGGCAGCACGCAGGCACGCCAGAATACCGGACTCCGTCCCGACCACTGCAGAACTTCCGCTTTTACCATTGCGTTTGCGCGATGGCGCCACCATGTCGTGCATTTTGTCTTTGGCGGAAACGGCAGATGTCTCTTGCTTGTTGTGCGGACGCGGTCGATTACGTTTCATGTTTGTGGCCCAAGCTGATGGCGAAATGCCAAGCGCTGCATGCAGATGATCAAAATGCACTTTGCCACGTTCGTGAACGCATTGACACTCGCAATTACCGCCGGTAAAGTTGCGCGCCTTGTGCAGGCTGGGCCTGCCAAGACCACCCAAATGATGCCCAGGTGGCGGAACTGGTAGACGCGCTAGTTTCAGGTATTAGTGGAGCAATCCGTGGAGGTTCGAGTCCTCTCCTGGGCACCACGACTGATTTATCATTAAAAACATCAGTTGGTATCATTTGCACTAAAACGCCCTTAAACAAGGCGTTTTTTTGTTTTTAGGGCCGCTCTTCCCGTGTTATCTGCCATCAGACTCTGGTTGCGGCTTGCCCGCAATAGCATCAGCTCATATGGCGACATGATGCGGCCGGAACAACCTCCCCTGTTCTGCAAACAACACGCATACCAGGGCCAGAACGCCACAGCTCGCCGCACCAATAACCAGCGGCAACGTGGAACCATTGAAGTATCGGCCTATCAGCGCACCTACCACGGCAGCGCCCGTGGTGCTGATAAATCCCTGCAATGAAGCCGCGATACCGGCGACGGAACCCATTGGCTCCATGGCCATCGTGCCGAAATTGGCCACCATCAACCCCACGCAGCCCATGGTGGCTGCCTGCAGGATGACGAACGTTGACAGTCCTTCAAAACCCAGTGCCGCGACCAGTACATGCAGGCCGGTGATCGCAATGAACAGCAGCAAACCGATCTGCGAAACAATGCGCATGCCGATGCGTTCCACGATGCTTGAATTGACAAACGAGGCCACACCCATTAATGCCGCACACACTGCAAACATGGTCGGCATCAACTGCGGCCGATGAAACACTTCTGAAAAAATCTGCTGCACCATGCCGACATAGGCCAGGATGGAACCGAACACCATGGTGACTGCCAGTGTGTAACAGAGTGATGCCCGATCGCTCAGCACCAGTCTGGCGGCCTGCACGACATGATCCACCGTGAGCGTGAGCCTGTATTCAGGATGCAGGGTTTCAGGCAGTCGCAACAGCACCCATACCCAGATGGCGCAGGCAAACACACTGAACATCACGAACAGATAACGCCAGGGCGCAACGAACAGGATCAACTGGCCAACACTGGGCGCGATCACCGGCACCATGATAAAGACAATGAAAGTCAGCGACATGATGCGCGCCATCTGGCGGCCGTCATAGAGATCGCGGATCACGGAGCGCGAAACCACCGCGCTGGCGGCAGCGATGCCGTGCAGAAAACGCCAGCCCAACAGCCCATTGAAGCTATTCGACAAACCCACCAGCAGCGCCGCCACCACGTACAACGCCAGCCCCGTCAACAGCACCGGACGCCTGCCAAAACGATCCGATATCATTCCCCAGAACAATTGCCCGCAACCCAATCCCGCCATGTAGGCCGTAACGATCCATTGCGCGCTGTTCTCATCGCTCAGCCCCAGCGCCTGCGCAATCGTCGGCAGCGCCGGCAGCATTGCATCGACCGCGAGCGCCTGACAGGCCATCAGCGATGCGACCAGCACCAGAAACTCTACAAAACCGATGTTATTTGCTGTTGAAGATGATGAAGCCGGCTGCATTCGTAACTCTCTCGCACTAAAACAGATACTGCGCTGCAACTGACAGCAAACAGGGCTGCAGATGGTACTTGAAGAATCGGCGCAAGACTGGAAATCAGGTTCTCGTCATCCAACCCTGACCGCTATAATCGGCAGCTTTCCCAGCCAAAGCCCCTGCATTCCATGGACAAAGCCTATTCCCCCCGCGACATCGAGCAGCCGATCTATCAGAAATGGGAGGCGTCCGGCTGGTTTGAGCCAAAGGGCAGCGGCAATCCCTACTGCATCATGATTCCGCCGCCCAATGTGACCGGCACGCTGCACATGGGCCACGCCTTCCAGCACACGCTGATGGACACCCTCACCCGCCTGCATCGCATGGATGGCGACAACACCCTGTGGCAGCCGGGCACTGACCATGCCGGCATCGCCACGCAGATGGTGGTGGAACGTCAGCTCAATGCCGCCGGCCAGAACCGTCACGACCTGGGCCGCGACCGTTTCATCGAACGGGTATGGACATGGAAAGCCGAATCCGGCGGCACCATCAACAAGCAGATGCGCCGCCTCGGCAATTCCGTGGACTGGAACCGCGACCGCTTCACCATGGATGAAGGCCTGTCCAAGGCCGTGACCGAAGTGTTCGTCAAACTGCATGAAGACAACCTGATCTATCGCGGCAAGCGTCTGGTGAACTGGGACCCGGTGTTGCACACGGCGCTGTCCGATCTGGAAGTGCTGTCGGAACCGGAGAAAGGCCATCTGTGGCATTTCAGATATCCGCTGGCCGATGGCTCGGGTCATCTGGTCGTGGCCACCACCCGCCCGGAAACCATGCTGGGCGACACCGCCGTGGCCGTGCATCCCGAAGACGAACGCTACCGGCATCTTATCGGCAAACAGATCAGGCTGCCGCTGACGGATCGGTTGATTCCTGTGATTGGCGATGACTACGTGGACCGCGAGTTCGGCAGCGGCTGCGTGAAAATTACGCCAGCGCATGACTTCAATGACTATGAGAT
>JBFWSR010000036.1:0-12749 GCA_050248275.1 Steroidobacteraceae bacterium | reverse complement strand
CTGTCGCCGGCGCCATGGCGCATCTGGGACTCACCCCCGAGATCGTCGATTACATCCCCTGCTATCGCAGCGAGGCCGGCACCGGCAATGCCATGGCCTTCGTCTATTGGAAGGCCTGAATCATTCAGCACTCATAACCCGACAAGGATCCCATTCGTGACTATGACTGACGATACTCAACTTACACGACAGCGCGTACAGCGGCTGCGACGCCTCGATGCCTGTGCAGTATCGGATGCACTGGACCGACTCAAACTGTCCGGCGTCGCCACCGGCGTGCCGCAGCAATCCGGAGACGAGCGCATCGCCGGCGTCGTGATCACAGTAAAACTGGGCACCGGCGACCCGCCTCCTGGGCCGCCACGACACCTCGGCACCACCGCCATTGAATGCGGCAGTCCCGATCATGTCATCGCCATTGAGCAGACCACCGGACTGGATGCCGGCTGCTGGGGCGGATTGCTGACATTGGGCGCGAAGATTCGCGGTATCGCCGGCGTGGTCGCCGACGGTCCAGTGCGCGACATTGATGAAGCGCGCAGTTATGGCTTTGCGGTATTCACCAGACAACTCACCGCACGCACCGCGCGCGGTCGAGTGGTCGAGAAGGGCACCAATGTGCCGGTGACCTTGTGGGGCGTGGCAGTCAATCCCGGCGATTTCATGATCGCCGATCGCAGCGCGGTGGTCTTCGTCAGCGCTGCAAACATTGATCAGGTACTGGACGCCGCCGAATCCATTGCCGCGCGTGAAGCCGAGATGGCCAGGGCGTTACTGACCGGCTTGCAGCCGTCGAGCGTCATGGCCGGCAACTACGAACACATGCTCAAGGGCTGAATGATGACTGCAACGAATGACGAAAACGTGCGTCGCGCCGCACAACATGACACCGCAACACTCAGCGATGCGCTGGATCGACTGGGTATTGTCGGCCAGTGTTATCGCCTGCGCCCGTGCAGCCACACTTTCCGCATGACCGGTCGCGCCTTCACCATCCTCTACGGACCGGCAGCCAATCCGCCCGGCACGGTGGGTGATTACATCGATGATGTGCCGCCGGGCAGTGTCATCGTGCTCGACAATGGTGGTCGCGAAGACGCCACTGTGTGGGGTGACATCCTCACCGAAATCGCCCATCGACGCGGCATTGCCGGCACCGTCATCGACGGCATCAACCGCGACAGCGCCCTCTGTCTGGAACTGGGCTATCCGGTATACAGCCGCGGTTCGTGGATGCGTACCGGCAAGGATCGCGTGCAGGTGGAAGGCACCAATGTGCCCGTGACCATCGGCCAGGCACGCGTGCAGCCCGGCGATATCCTGCGTGGCGATGCCGACGGCGTCATCGTCATTCCGCGCGAACACGAAGACAAGGTGCTGGCTGCGGTCGAAGAAATTGCGGCGGCTGAAGAACACATCCGCAATGCCACCCGCAAGGGTGAGCGACTGGATGAAGCTCGTCGTCAGTTCCGTTATCACCAACTCCAGAGCCGCACCAAATGAATCCATCTGATCGCATCCATCCTGAAGCGTATACACGGCGCCATCATGCGCGACCGGAACGTGCCCTCATCGACGCGGCCGGCAAGTTCGGCACCGCGACACTGCACGAAGCTGCCGGCAAGATCGGCGCGCTGCCCTGGCAGATCAAACCGGTCGCGCCGTCATTCCGTCTCTGCGGTCCGGCCGTGCCGGTGCACTCGCCGGGTGGCGACAATCTCTGGCTGCATCGAGCGATTTATGCCGCCGAACCCGGCGACGTATTGGTGGTGCATGTCAGCGGCAAGTACGATCACGGTTACTGGGGTGAAATCATGTCAACCGCCGCCCGCGCCCGCAAACTGGGCGGTCTGGTGATCGACGGTTGCGTGCGCGATGGCGGCCTGCTGGAAAAGCTTGGATTTCCGGTATTCGCGCGCGGCCTGTGCATTCGCGGCACCGGCAAGGACTTCGGCGCGCGCGGCTGGATCAATCATCCGGTGCTGTTCGGCGATGTGGTGGTGAATGCCGGCGATGTGATCGTTGGCGATGACGATGGCGTCGTGGCCATTCCACAGACGCAGCTTGTACAGGTGATTGCCGCCTCGCAAAAACGCGAGGATCACGAAGCCGAAACCATGCGCCAGCTGGAAGCAGGTAAATCAACACTTGATCTGTACGGCTGGCTGCCCTGATGCCTGTAGACATTGAGTCATTCAAGCTGGGCATGCGTCGGCTGGCCGCCGGTGTCTGTCTGATCACGACCGAAGAAGTCGATGGCGCACGCACCGGCATGACGGCCACTGCCGTCTGTTCGGTATCAGCCAATCCGCCCACGCTGCTGTGCTGCATCAATCGCAACAATGCTTCATATGCAGCGATTTCCCGGTCAGGCATGTTCGCAGTCAATGTGCTCGCCATCGACGACCGTCCGCTTGCCGATCGCTTTGCCAGTCCGGTGAGCAGCGCCGAAAAGTTTGCGCTCGGCCTCTGGATACACCTCCACACACGCGCGCCGGTGCTGGAAAGCGCGCTGGTGGCTTTCGACTGTCTTGTCAGCCAAACTGTCGAAGCCGGCACCCATGGCATCGTCATGGGCGAAATACAGGCAGTGCATGTGCGCAAGGCCGCCGCCCAGCCATTGCTTTATGCGCATGGCGCTTACGGCGGTTTTGAGTCCATGGCGGCAGCAAATAACATTAAAAATTTCTGGATACCCACTTGGGATCATGAACCGCATTGATTAACGCGGCAATGGCAATATTAGCGCTTGGTCCGATCGAGAAAATCACCTCGATTCTCGATCAAACTCGAATTCCATCAGCTATCGAAGATTGCCGAGTTAATATTATAAAGTTACAAATAGAAACGCCGGGTGCCGGCGTCGAGGAAACAAAAATGAACAGTCCCCTAGACGTGTCTCGCCTGATTGATGACCGTCCGGTCAGTGCATTTCAGTGGCAGGTATTCATTACCTGCATGGCCGTGGCCTTTATGGATGGACTGAATCTGCAGACCATTGGAGTCGCCGCACCCGCGCTGTCGGCGCTCTGGGGCATTCCACGTCCGGCATTGGGACCGGTATTCGCCGCTGCGCCCATGGGCATGATCATTGGCGCCTTGATCATGGGACCGCTGGCTGATCGCGTCGGCCGCAAACGCCTCATCGTCGCAGCCACCGTTTTTTTCGGCGTCTTCAGTCTGGCCACACCATTAGCCACCACGCTGCCGCAAATGATGATGATGCGTTTATTGACCGGCATGGGTCTGGGCGGCGCATTGCCGAATCTGATCTCGGTGATTACCGAATACTCGCCCGCCAAAAGACGCGGTTTTCTGACTACGCTCACTTTCTCGAGCCTGCCGGTTGGCTCGACGCTGGCCGGCGTGGTCGGCCCATGGATGATTCCCGCTTATGGCTGGCAATCCGTGTTCTACATGTCAGGCATCATTTCGCTGCTGGTTGCCGTCATTGCCTTGATCTGGCTACCCGAATCGCTGCGCTATCTGGCCAATCATCCCGATCGCCGTACGCAGGCACTGGCCATCGTCAGTCGCATCGCGCCGGAGGTTGCGCTGAACGCCGACACGACCATCACCACCTCCGGCCCACCGAGTACGAAAGGCGTGTCGGTGGCCCGATTGTTCGGTCCTAATCGCACCAGCGCCACATTAACGCTGGCGTTCATCGTGGGCACTAATTTGTTCATGATCAATCTGCTGGTCAACTGGCTGCCCACCCTGCTCAATCAGGCGGGGTTATCTCGCAGCGGCGCCATTCTTTCTACCGCGGTGCTGAACATTACCGGCGCAGTGGGCGGCATTGTCTGGGGCACCTTGATGGATCGCTTCGGTACACACCGGGTGATGGGACTGGCTGGCCTGGCCAGCGGACTGGCCATGGTCGGCCTGGCGTTTGGTCATTCTCATCCATCAGTGCTCATCACAGCATTATCCGTCGTGGGTTGGTGTGTCATGGGTACCCAGCCCGGTTTCTATACGCTGATCGCCTCAGTGTATCCAACCACAATACGCTCGACAGGCGTCGGCACTTCACTGGGTATCGGCCGGCTGGGCTCGGTGTTTGGGCCTGCAGTGGGCGGCTTGCTGGTAGCCGCAGGGTTGGACGCTCAGGGTATTTTCCTAGTGGTGGCCTGTGCTGGCGTACTGTGCGCACTGGCTGTCGCCTATCTGAGCCAACTGCGTCCGAACTTCAGCTGAATAACATGCCTAGAGGTAAGGTAGGCACCGACATCACGTCGGTGCTCCATGGTGTAGCGGGCCGGGAGTGATACCCACTGCTGGAAACATCTGACCGTTTTCAGTACGACATCAAATCCGCAGGTGACGCAGCAACTTGTAGCACGTCCCTCCGACAATAGTTCGTATGCTCAAGGGGGTTGCTGAAATGATTTTTCAAGAACCCACGTACCTAGTATGCCGCCTCTGTGCAGCCGAGCCCCCTCTGCAACGGCCATCGCAACGCGACTTCTTTATACCCTTTACTCAACTCTAATTGTCCGGATACGGGTAAAGCCATACACGAAATGCCGCAACTCCTATTCATTCATACCATTCATACTTCATATTTAAAATTGCAATGGTTTATTGCCACACAATCGTGCATATCTAAAATAGAATAAAAATACTTTTGATAAAATGCGCACTGATCAACTCTTTCAGGCAAAAAAGTCGCAACTAACATGAACAGAGTGATCGAACATAACCTGTGTACTGCGATAAACGGTCCATGGCCGGTGCTGAAATCTGCCAGAGGAGAGTCTTCATTATCTGGGAATGGGTGAAACGGCATCACCCTGTTCACTCACGGAAAACTCGAGTACACATTGGAGCTCGACAGGACTCCAGAGGCGCAATGGAAATAGTGCCCAGCTGTTTTGGTATCGCCGCGATGCCCGATTAGCCGGGAAATGATTTTTTGGAATGCTGCTGATTTTCGATGCTCCTACCGCCAGGACACCACACGCAACATTGGGTCAATACTTCGCGAGCCCGATTCGATCTGGTTAGCCAGGGTGCGGAATCTTGCAGTGACTTTTATTTTTGAGGAGAAGAAACATGGCTTACAAAGATTTACGTACCTTTATTGACCAACTGGACAAGGCCGGAGAACTGCATCGCATCAAGGCGCAGGTGGACTGGGACATCGAGATTGGCGCCATCACCCGCGAATTGTTCCGGCGCAAAAAAGGCCCTGCGGTACTGTTCGAAAACGTCAAGGACAGCAAGATTCCCCTGTTCACGGGCACCATGTTCGGCCCGGAAAAGTACGCCATGATGATTGACGTCGAACCCAGGACTCCGGAAAGCATCATCAAAAAACTGGTTGACGGCATCGGCAAGACCATTGCGCCAGTGATGGTGGACAAGGCGCCTTGCCAGGAGAACGTCCTGCTCGGCGACGATATTGACTTGGGCATGTTCCCCTCGCCACGCTGGCATCACATGGATGGCGGCCGTTTTATCGGCACATTGGGCTGCGTAGTCACCAAAGACCCGGATACCGGCATTCGCAATGTCGGCGTATACCGCGGCCAGATTGAAGGCAAGAACAAGGTCGGCATTAATTGTGAGCAGCACGGGGGCGTGCATCTGCGCAAAAACCGTGACCGCGGTCTGCCCACGCCGGTCGCCAGTTGCATTGGCGTCCCCCCGGCCGTCCTGCTGGGCGCTGCAGCGAAAGTGCCTTTCGGCGTGGACGAGTTCTATGTGGCTGGCGGCCTGGCCGAGCAACCCATCCCACTGGTCAAATGCAAGACCATCGATCTGGAAGTGCCAGCCGATGCGGAAATCATTCTGGAAGGCTATATCCCGGCCGATTCGGGCGAATGGGAGATGGAGGGACCGTTCGGCGAGTTCCATGGCCACTTCAACGACATGGGACCGCGCAAACGCCCTACGGCAATTCTTACCGCCATCACCTTCCGCAATCATCCCATTTTGCAGGGATGCTCTCCTGGCGTCGGTCCCAACGAAGTCACGCTATCCGGCCAGATGGGCTTCGCCGCCGGGCTGTGGGACAGCCTGATCAAGGCTGGCATTCCGGGCGTCAAGGCGGTCAATGTGCCCGAGTCGAGCGCCTGTTTCACCGCAGTGGTGTCGC
The DNA here is from genome assembly GCA_050248275.1 of Steroidobacteraceae bacterium. Lineage (GTDB taxonomy): Bacteria > Pseudomonadota > Gammaproteobacteria > Steroidobacterales > Steroidobacteraceae > CAILZL01. Next base: position 6,646 of record JBFWSR010000036.1, on the reverse strand, counting down.
TGAGTCGTCACTTCTATAAAGGCAACGCCCAGGCCGTAATGAATCATGCATTTGCGATCGGTCATTTCCCCAAGACGTGCATCGTGGTGGATGACGATATCGACATCTACGATGACTTCATGGTCCAATGGGCAGTGAACACCCGCGTGCAGCCACATCGCGATATTTACATCACGCCGGCCAACACCTGGGGTTGTCCGCTGGATCCCTCCATTGCGCTCAAGGACCGGCCCATGCCGCGCACGACATCTTCACGCATGGGCATCGATGCCACCAAGTTCTTCAAGGACGATACGGAGTTTTCACCATTGGTGCTGGATGAAAGCGAAACGATCCAGAAGGTGCTCAGCCGCTGGAAGGAATACGGCTTCAAGGAATAGCCTGCACTGGGAACTCTACGAACAGTCGTTTATCCGTCTCTATGCATGACGGATAAACGACCTCGTCGCGAGGCTATCGATACCGCAGATCATGCCTGGCTTTCGATTGCGTCGATGAGCCTCACCAGAGCGGCTCGAGGTACTTTAGTCAACCAGCTCCTGGCCACCACAACCGCATTCTCAAGGCAATGAGAGGTGTCTGACCGATCCGGAGCGGCCCCCGTCAATCCTGCCAGGCCCAACATGAGCTGACGCTCCACCTCAAGTTCAAGCGCCTTGATCTGTTCACGGACATGAAGGCGGGGAGCGTCTTCCATGTCACGCACAGAATGCTTCAAACGCCGCCGCACACCCCGCACCGGAATCAACACCTCCTCGACCCAGGCGCGCGCCATGTTGGCTGCGGTCTCGGCCATCGCCACTTCGACAATCAGATTCTTGGTGCCAAGCCATATAGCCCATAACAGCAAGGGCACACATTGGCCATGATCGTCCTGCAGCTCAAGGCAGATTTCGCTTACCCGACCTTTGTCATACGTTTTAAGCGCCCAGTCCCAGAACTCGGCGCCCGCCTCATTCGCCATTCAGACCACCCCATCGTTTAATCCCTGCATCCAGCCCGAACAGGTCGAGCACTCGCCCGATGTTTTGTTCGACCATTTCATCCAATGAGGTCGGCCTGGTATAAAAGGCCGGCATGGGCGGCGCAATGATGGCGCCCATCTCGGTGGCTGCGACCATTTGACGCAGGTGTCCCAGATGCAGCGGCGTTTCACGCACCATGAGCACCAGACGACGACGTTCCTTGAGGCAGACATCGGCGGCGCGTGAAATCAGGCTGGAGGTCACGCCGGAGCTGATTTCTCCCAGAGTCTTGATCGAACAAGGCGCCACCAGCATGCCGAGGGTCTTGAATGAACCAGAGGCAATCGTGGCGCCAATATCGCTGACGCGATGCACGTGATCTGCCAGGTTGTTGAGCGCCTGCAGGCTCATATCGAGCTCGGAATTCAGGGTCAAGGCAGCGGCTTTTGACACCACGAGATGACTCTCGATACCCAGTGTCCTCAATGCCTTGAGCGCCTTGACGCCGTAAATCGATCCCGATGCTCCGCTGATAGCCACGATAAGTCTTCGCTGACTCATGATTTTCAACCTTGCAGTATTTTTAGACTGACGGCGACTTCAGCCGTCAGCAGATGCAGCCAGCTCTCGGCTGAACATCGATTGAGGTTCAGCCGCTGCGCCAACCGATTCAGTTTATGCTTCTTAATGCTTCCCGGCGCGCTTGCTTTGCAGCTCGGTCACATGGTCATCCCAGGCTGATTCATTGCAACCATAGGCATTCAGTACCGCACCGGGCGCGGCCGGAACGAACAACTGGTAACCGTGGGCAGGCTTGCGGAAGATCACCGGATCGACCACCGTCATATCGACTTCCAGCGCACGGCCATATTCCACTTGGTCTATCAATCGCCAGCGTTCGGTGATGTGCATCTGGTCGCTCCGCTGCCGGGGTCCCACTTCATTGGTGGGCCGCAGCGCGGAAGTTTCAATGACCAGCGTCGACCCATCCCATCGGCCGATCGAATAACCATTGGTGCCGGTGGCAAAACCTTCCGGCACCGCGGTCTGATCCAGCCGGATCAAACGGTGCTGATCAAAGCCTTCAAATAGCATCGTGATGCGATCGGGATTCTGATAGATGTCGATCAGGTAATCGCGTGCCTTGCTGACCATCATCCAGGGCATGCCGTGCGCCATGCAGTACTTGATGGGATCTTCGTTCGCGCCGTATTCACTGGCAAACATCCTCAGGCGGCGCTGCGCTTCATCGGTGAGGTTGGTCTTGTCTTCGTCAGGCTTGATCGTCAGATCCGGATTGGCGACCTTCCACAATCCGTTGAAGTTGGGATGCACAGCAACCCCTTCCCTGGAATGGGGCTGCTGCATCGCACATGCGGATACTACACTGAGGATCAGTGAACATAGCAGCGCCGGCGCCATCTGCCTGCCGCCACTTTTCATCACGCCCATGCTGACCATTGATTACCCGTTATGCCGCAAACTCCTTCGGCAATGGTAGCGCATCTTTCCAGTTCTGTCCGGCAGGCAAAATCACCTCCGCACCCTTGATGTCCTGCCACGGAATCGTGGCATCGGTCACGGCTGCGGGTGCTTCTCCAGATTGCAGCAGCGCCTTGGCAGCGCGAATCAAAATGCGCCGCCAGGCCACTACCGCCACGTCCGAAGTACCGAGATGCTCACGCGTGCGATCAGTGATGCGCCCTTGGGTTTCTACCACTGCATGGTCCTGCACCAGAATGCCCTTGATGCCGGAGAAGTTTTCCTCCTTCATCATCTTGCGATCCTGCAGATACCAGTTGTCGATACTGATCTTCTTGCGATAGTCATCGACCACTTCCAGCCCGCCTTCTTTGATGCGATAAGCCCGATCCACCGGCTTGGTCGCATCAAAAAACCATTGCATGTGCCAGGTGGACGTATCGTCACGCGGCACGAAGGCATTGGCCATCCGTCTCGTGCTGCGCACTGCTTCGGAGGTATCGGGTGGAATAATGGTGAAGAACGGCAGGGGCGCAATGGTAATGCGCGCATGGGTCCGGCCATCGGGCAGATTACGCAAGCCCGCATAACGCATGCCGTACTTGGTGTACTCCACTTCGAGACCGGCCTGCAGCACTTTCTCATGGGGTAGTGCGCCTGGGTCATCCCAGCGCACGGTGCGATGCAGGCAACCGGCATGTGCGGTGTCGATGGTGCCTTCCACGGCTTGCGCATAGTTGCAGTCTTCCTGGACCTTGAACACCATGCTGTGGCCTGCAGGCATGTTCAACCATTCATAATCCGGGAACGGCGGGCGCTGCTCCACGGGACCCATGTAAGTCCAGACCACGCCGCCCTTCTCCACCGTCGGATAGGCGCGAGCGCGCACTCGATCCTTGAGCGTGGAGCCCACCGGTTCTGCCGGCGTATCCACGCACTTGCCTTCCACATCGAATTTCCAGCCGTGATACAGACAGCGCAGACCGCATTTTTCATTCGCGCCCAGCGCCAGTGAAGTACGGCGATGCGGGCAAAGCTCATCCAGCAAACCAACCTTGCCATTCGAGTCACGGAAGGCGACCAGCCGTTCACCGAGCAGCAGTACCCGCACTGGCTTGCCGTCATTCTCCGGCAGCTCTTCGGACATCACGGCCGGTATCCAGAAACGGCGGAACAGTTCGCCCATCGGCGTACCACTGCCCACGCGGGTCAATATTTCGTTGTCTTCTGCGGTTAACATGGCTGGCTCCTACAATTCAGAGTTCAGAAAGTTTGTAATGATCGTCGTTGAATCATTCAGCGTCCCTTGGGACCGAACTTCGCCCGCGCCACCCCCACCAGGGCGCGACCGTAAGCCGGCATCGAGTTGTCCCAGGCAAAGGCGATATGTTGCGCAGCGGCATTGGCATCCCGCCATAAGCGCTGCAGTTCGGACTGGTCGTAGGTGGCGCTGCCACCCGATGCTTCGAACAGGCTGGTGACGGCATTGCGCGAACGTTGTGCGGCATAGGCCCAGTCGCGATGCACACGCGCCAGCTGTTCCGGCGTGACATCTGATGGCTCAGAAGCATTGTCGATGCGCAATGCGTTTTCAATCACGCTGGCATGCGCGGCATCGATGTCGGCCGCCGCCACCGCCAGACGGGTGAAGGTCGTGGATTGTTCGGCCATCTGCTCGCTGGTGAACTTGGCCATGGTCTTTTTCAATGACTCGGCAAACGTCGCGACCATGGCCCGACCCACGCCCATGGGTACGCCTACCAGGGAAAACGGTGCGACGTCCAGCCAGTTCATGCGATAAATGGTACCGCGATGATAGCGGGCGCCAGGGGACGTGCCGGCAGACATTTCTGCGGCCAGTACCGAGCGATGTTCGGGAATGAAGGCTTCGGGCACCCGAATGGTTTTGCTGCCGGTACCGCGCATGCCGGCGACATACCAGTCGTCGACGATCTCGGCGATGTCGCTGCGTGGAATGACCAGATAGCGCTGCTCGGGCACACTGTCTTCACGCAACACATTGCAACCAATCACCACCCAGTCGGCATGATCAATGCCGCTGCAGAAACGTCCTTCGCCATTGGTCAGCCGATAACCGCCGGCCACGGGACGCACCTCGGCGTTAAAACGGAATACGGTGGCCGTCAGGGTATGTGGATTGGCGAACACCTCACGCTGTGCCTCGATCGGAAACAGGTTGAGCAGCCAGCTATGGCCGGCCAGTACGCCATACACCCAGCCGGTGGAGCCACAGGCCGAAGCCACTTCCGCTGCCACATCCACCAGCGTCGCGAGCCCCAGCTCCGAACCGCCCAGCGATTTGGGTTTGATCACGCCAAACAGACCGCTCTCCATCAAGTCGCGAATGGTTTCCTCGGGAACCAGCCGATCGGTATCCACTTGCCGCGCGCGCGCACGGATACGTGGCAACAAGGCACGGACCGCTTCCACGGCGGCGGCGCGACTGGGCAGAACAGGCAACGACGCGGTGCTGGCAGACACTGATCTGACCCGAGGATTGCTACTCATGATCGACTACTCCTGAAACCGTTAATGCTTGGTTTTAAGGTTCAATGACACATCGGTGAGTCAGGCCCGCACCTGATCTTTCCAGCCCCACATCTTGTTGACGATGGCGGCGCGCTCTTCCTCGGACAGGAACCAGCGGTAGTGGCCGGCCTTGGAAATCGGTGGCAACTCCGCTGCAATGCAGGTCCAGGATTTGCCGTCATCTTCGGAAAGAAACACTTCGCCGAGCGCGGTGCCTGCCAGCAGCCCGAGATAAGTGCCGGCATGATGATGCGCCATGGCTTCGATGTTGCCGCGCACCGGATCGGGCAGACCGGCGCGGCCTTCAGACCAGCTTAAGCCGCCATCCGTGCTGCGGATCACGCCAGCACGCGCATTGCGCGTTTCCCGCCATTCTTCCGGCGCATCACCGGCGCCACCGAGGAAAATGACGCGTTCATTGCGCGGATCGAGGAATAACGCGTCGGGATAGCCGATGCGATCAAAGCGGGATTGCAGCTGATGCCAGTCTTCACCGCCGGTGTGGCTGACATACAACCCCTCGCCGGCCGCAAAATAAATCGTCTCGGGATTGGATGGTGCAATCGCTGTGCGGTGCGCATCGTGCCGGAACTTGATGTCCATGTCGGGCTGCTCGTAGCCATGCAGTTCGATCCAACTCTGGCCATCGTCGGTGGACTTCAGCAATGCGCCCTGCTCAATGCAGACATACAGGGTTTCAGGCTGTCTGGGATGAAACGAAATGTGTTTGACGTGTGCAATGTGCGGCGGCGGCGGAAAGCGCCACTTGTCGATATCCGGTACATCGCGAATCGTCGGCAGTTCCACGAACGATTCGCCCAGATCGTTGCTGCGAAACAGTTTCGGCGGTTCAGTGCCTACCCACAACACAGTCTGATCACCACGTTGCTGTACTTCGATGGTATAGATGTGCTTGCTGGTCAACCCGTTGGCCAGTTCGCGCCATTGTTTGCCGCCATCCTCACTGACCCACAGGCCGGCATTACCATGTGTGCCGGCATACAGTCGGCCGGATCGAGGTTCCAATGTCAGCGCGGAAATGTGTTTGTCCTGCAGCGCACTGGCGACCACGCGCCACGGCGCACCGGACGCGCCGCGTTGCAGCGTGTGCAGACCCTGAACAGTGGCGACCATGACTTGATCGATGGGCGAATCGGCCGAAGTACGTTGAGTACCATTGGGCGAGAGACACGTAAGCATTAGCTTGCTCCTGGAGCCGGTTTGGGATTTTCACTACTGGCCAGCATTACTTTGGCAGCTGCACTGTATTGAAAATTGCTATACACTTATGCCTATCAAACTCATGGGCGTCAATCGGCGGATGGAACCTAGCGGATACGGAAAATCACCTATCTACACATGGCATATCTACATTGATGAATGAATAAAGCAGTAACAGCAACGATGCAATTCGATGCAAAAGCAATGATATCCAGACCTCGCAACTACAAAGCAAAAGCACTGTGCGGTCGCAATTATCGCGCGGTGGAACTGGCACCCAGTGTTAATCAAGAGGGACATTCATGATATTCGACAGTCACGCACATCTGGTTTCGGACGACTTCAGCCGTTATCCGCCCACGCCGCTGTCCGGCAAGCTGGATCGGCCGTTGGACAATCCCATGACGGCGGAAAAGTTCCTGCGCGCC
>JBFWSR010000035.1:0-12875 GCA_050248275.1 Steroidobacteraceae bacterium | reverse complement strand
TCTGCAGTGAACGCTGCAAACTGATTGACTTGGGAGAGTGGGCGGCGGAAAAGCATGCGATACCGGTTCAGAGCAGCGAAGAGGATTCGCAAGAATTTGGCGCTGCGGATGGCGACGATTAAAGCCTTCCCCACCCCTTAGGATTGCGAATGACCCCGCAGGTCAGACGTAGGTTTGATCAGCTTATTCACCAACGCCGCCACCAGCGGCTTGTCGGCCGGCAACAGGCCGGCGGTTTCCAGCTCGGAAAAAACCACCCAGCGCAGCGCCTGCCCATCCAGCGACCTGGGTTCGCCACTGAAGGCCGGTACGGTCCACAGTTCCAGCACCACGCGGCGATCCGGATAGTCATGCTGACACGCTGCCAGCCATTCGGCCTGCAACATCTGGATGTCCAGCTCTTCCTGCAATTCGCGCCGCAAGCCATCCAGCGGCAATTCATCCGCTTGCAGCTTGCCCCCCGGAAACTCCCAGCCACCCGCCATGTGTTTGCCGGGCGGGCGCTGCGCAATCAGAACCCGCCCCTGACCATCCAGTAACGCACCCGCAACGACGTGAATGACTGGCAGGCCATAGGCTTTAGGCTGTGGGCTGTGGCTCGAAACCACACTCGATTCGATTTTCTCATCCACAGTCTGCCGCCTGCGGTCTACAGCCTTTCGTCACGCTTCCAGCGCGCCGTGACAATGTTTGTACTTTTTGCCGGAACCACAGGGACATGGATCATTGCGTCCCACCTTGGGACCGCTGCGTACCACCTGTTCGTGCGGTGCCATATCGGGTCGCTGCTGGTGCATGGCAGGTAATTCTTCAGCAGGCGCAACCAGGGATTCCGGTGCGGCATGCTGCGCCTGCATGGCGGCTTCCAGACGGCGCTGCCGTTCTGCCGCTTCGGCCTGAATTTCAGCCTCGCTGCGCACCTGCAGGCGTGCCAGCAGCGATACCGTGTCGTGCTTGATGCGATCGAGCATGTTGCTGAATAACTCGAAGGCTTCGCGCTTGTACTCCTGCTTGGGATTCTTCTGTGCATAGCTGCGCAGATGGATGCCCTGACGCAGATAGTCCATCGCCGCCAGATGTTCGCGCCAGTGCGAATCCAGTGACTGCATCATCAGGGCTTTTTCCAGATGTCGCATCACCGGCTCGCCATAAGCGGTCACCTTGGCCTGATAGGCCTTGCTGACTTCCGCAATCACAAACCCGGCGACCTCCTCCGGTCCCGGCGCCTTTTGTGTTGCCACCCAGGACTTGATGTCCAGCTGCACGGCGAAATCACGCATCAGTTGTTCGCTCAGACCGGACAGGTCCCACTGATCTTCGACGCTCTGCTGCGGCACGTACCGCGCCACGATGTCGGTCAGCACTTCGGCGCGGATTGCCGTCACCGAATCGGCCAGATCGTCGGCCGCCATGATTTCCGAACGCTGGTGATAGATCACCTTGCGCTGATCGTTGGCGACATCGTCGTACTCCAGCAGGCTCTTGCGGGCATCGAAGTTATGCGCTTCCACTTTGCGTTGTGCACGCTCGATCTGCTTGCTGAGCATGCGGCTTTCGATCACCTCGCCTTCCTTCATGCCCGCTGTCTGCAACCAGCGTTTGGTGCGCTCCGGATCACCGAAGATGCGCATCAGGTTGTCTTCAATCGACAGATAGAAGCGACTGGAGCCGGCATCGCCCTGGCGACCCGAGCGGCCACGCAGCTGGTTGTCGATGCGCCGCGACTCATGGCGTTCGGTGCCGATGATATGCAGGCCACCGGCAGCCAGCACTGCATCGTGACGCTGCTGCCATTCGGCACGCACCCGCGCCTTGGCGGCTTCATCGGCAGTTTCACCCAATGAATGCAGTTCCACTTCGAGACTGCCGCCCAGCACGATGTCGGTACCGCGGCCGGCCATGTTGGTGGCAATGGTCACCGCACCAGGACGACCGGCCTGCGCCACGATCATGGCTTCGCGTTCGTGTTGCTTGGCATTCAGCACTTCGTGCGGAATGTTTTGCTCTTTGAGCAAACCGGCGAGATATTCGGAGGTTTCGATGGAGGTGGTGCCCACCAGCACCGGTTGCCGGCGCGCCACGCATTCCCTGATATCCGCAATGATCGCGTCGAACTTGTCTTTCTGCGTGAGATAGACGAAGTCCGAATAATCCTTGCGGATCATCGGCCGATGCGTGGGAATCACCACCACTTCAAGGCCATAAATCTGCTGGAATTCGAAGGCTTCGGTATCGGCCGTACCGGTCATGCCGGACAGCTTGCTGTACATGCGGAAGAAATTCTGGAAGGTGATCGACGCCACGGTCTGATTTTCTTCGCGCACGTTGACGCGTTCCTTGGCCTCAATGGCCTGATGCAGCCCATCCGACCAGCGACGACCGGGCATGGTACGGCCGGTGAATTCATCGACAATGACCACTTCGCCATTGCGCACGATATAAGCCACATCACGCTGATACAGGGCATGCGCCCGCAGCGCCGCATTGAGGTGATGCATCAAGCGTATGTTGGCGGCGTCGTACAGACTTTGATCCGGCTGCAACAGACCGGCCTGCGTGAACAGCTCTTCAGCCCGTTCATGACCGGCATCGGACAGATGCACCTGCCGGCCCTTTTCATCTGCCCAATAGTCGCCCTCGGTTTCTTCGCCTTCCTGCCGTTTGAGTTGCGGCACCAGGGCATTGATCTTCACATACAGTTCGGTGCTTTCTTCCGCCGGGCCGGAAATGATCAGCGGCGTGCGCGCTTCATCAATCAGGATCGAATCGACTTCATCAACGATGGCATAGGCCAGCTCACGCTGTACCCGGTCTTCCAGACGGAACGCCAGGTTATCGCGCAGATAATCGAAACCGAATTCGTTATTGGTGCCGTAAGTAATGTCGGCGGCATAGGCCGCCTGCTTTTCTGCGTGATTCTGGCCGCTCCTGATGACTCCCACGGTGAGTCCCAGAAAGCTGTATACCGGACGCATCCAGTCGGCATCGCGCTGTGCCAGGTATTCGTTCACCGTCACCACGTGCACGCCCTTGGCAGGCAGGGCATTCAGGTACACCGGCAGGGTGGCCATGAGGGTCTTGCCTTCACCGGTGCGCATTTCAGCGATCTTGCCCTGATGCAGGGTCATGCCGCCGATCAACTGCACATCGAAATGACGCATGCCCAAGGCACGCCGGCCTGCTTCACGCACGGCCGCAAAGGCTTCGGGCAACAGGTCATCCAGTTTTTCGCCTGCGGCCAGGCGGTTGCGGAATTCAGCGGTCTTGCCGCGCAGTTGCTCGTCACTCAACGCCTGGATCGAGGGTTCCAGCGCATTGATGCGCGCGACCAGCCTGGTATAACCATTCACGAGCCGCTGGTTGCGGCTGCCAAACAGGGACGTAATCCAATTCGCCACGTAAGACTCCGGGCCACGTAGAAAGCCCGGTATTGTACACGGGCGGTCTGGCACCGGCCGATATAGGGGCGGGTTTCAAACCCGTCCATGCAAAATAAAGCGGGCGGAAACAAGCAGTCGGGAAGTCAAGAGGGCCGGTTTGAAACCGGCCCCTACGATCAGCCGGCAACAAATTTCGCTGGATTGATCGCCCGGCCATTGCGCAGTACTTCAAAGTGCAGATGCGGACCGGTGGAACGGCCGGTGGAACCTACCCGGGATACGGGCTGCCCTTTGCTGACCCTGTCGCCCACTTTGACCAGCAGACTGGAATTGTGGGCATAGCGGGTCACGTAGCCATTGCCATGATTGATTTCCACCAGGCGGCCATAGCCGGCACGATCACCGGCCCAGATCACTACCCCGGGCGCCACGGCCCGGGCTTGGGCGCCGGCAGGCGCAGCGAAGTCGATGCCACTGTGATAGGCCATCTTGCCGGTAAACGGATCGGTGCGATAGCCAAACAGCGAAGATACCCACGCGCCCGGAACAGGACTGCCATCAGGCAGGGTCAACCGGGTCAACTGATGCGCGGACATGAAAGTTTCCAGGATGACCAGTTGCCGCTCGCGATCCAGCAACTGGTTTTCCAGCTTGTCCAAAATTCCATCCAGACCTTCAGCCAGCTGTGCCGGTTCAACGGTTTCGTCTTCAGGTCCGCCCTGCGCAGGTGGCGCATCGAAATTGAATTCGCCCTTGTCCAGATGCGCCATGGCCGTCAGGCGCTTGCCCAGCGCATTCAGTCGCAGCATCTGCGCATTGACCTGGCCGATACGCGCCGCCAGATCCTCAAGCTGTTCGTTAAGCTGTCCACTTGCCGTGGGACTCCGGCCTACAGCCATGCCGGCTATCGATACGGCAGCCGACTGACTGCGCGCGCCCCATTGCGCACCCGCCAGAAATGCTCCACCAAACAGCAAAGCGATGGCAAGCAGGCATGCAGTCACCGTCAGGGGACGACCCAGTTCAACATGGTGAGTACGTGCCCAGCGTTTGGAAAAAATGACGATGTTCATGCGACTTCCCAGCTCTGAATCGGCCAGCTTCAACAGCCGGGGCCACGCATGACGAACCGATTGACAGACATCGAAATTGACAGCGGCGACAATGCATGCCGGCTCTGGCAACCCCGCTATCGTGACTGCATGCAGCAGCCCTTAGACCGGTGGCTTTGCGTCTCCGCCTTTCGACGGATTTGCCCTTGCTGACGATTATGCAACGGGACTTCCGGCCTGTTGCATGGAAACGCGATCACTATGCAAAACCTCACTGCAACAAGCAACTCCAGACGCCATAATGTGACGCAAGCCTTGAACCAGTCGGCATCTGTCCGCCCACCGGAACCCCAATCGAGATCGTCACGCTTCGATGAACAGCTCTTTCAAACCCTTTATGTCAGATCAGAGCGGTGCGCTGGCCAACCTGGAGCGGCGCGCCAATGCCGTCATGGCCCTGACCGGCAAGATACGGCTGATACTGCAAGGCCCGGAGAAACAGCATGTGCTGGCAGCCGCCTATCACGAAGATACGTTGGTGATCACGACCGATTCGGCCGCCTGGACTGCGCAGATCCGCTTTGCGCAAGATGAACTACGCAAGCAACTGGCAGCGACAGGAGAAAAAACCTTCGTGCACTTGAAGGTGCGGGTCGGCCACGGGGGGCAGCCTGAGTAGGAACAGCTGATCTAGGCAATGGCCGCCAAGGGCGTGAAGAAGATCGGCGCAGCCTGCATCTCGGTAAAGCTGATGACTTCAGTTGCCTCGGCATCAGCCAGCAAGGCACGCAGGAGTTTATTGTTGAGACCATGACCCGACTTGAAACCGGTGAACTCACCCAGCACCGGACCGCCGATCAGATACAGATCGCCGATGGCGTCGAGAATCTTGTGCTTGACGAATTCATCTTCATAACGCAAGCCGTCTTCATTGAGGATGCGGTAATCGTCCAGCACGATGGCATTTTCCAGCGTGCCACCCAGCGCCAGATTGCGCGAACGCAGGAATTCCAGATCCTTGACGAAGCCAAAGGTGCGGGCACGGCTGATCTCTTTCAAAAACGCCGTGGTGGAAAATTCCATCACGCCAGTCTGTTCACGCTTTTTGAAGACCGGATGATCGAATTCGATTTCGATGTTGAGTTTGAAACCATCATAGGGCCGAAACTCGGCCCACTTGTCGCCTTCGGTGACCCGCACGGTTTTGCGAATGCGTATGAATTTCTTGGGTGCGTTCTGCTCTTCAACGCCTGCCGCCTGCAACAGGAATACGAAAGGCGCAGCGCTGCCGTCCATGATCGGCACTTCAGCCGCAGACAGATCAATGTAGGCATTGTCGATGCCCAGGCCGGCGATGGCCGAGAGTAAATGCTCCACCGTGGATACTTTCACCGCCCCATTGACGATGCTGGTGCCAAACGCGGTCTCACCCACCAGTTCGGCGCGCGCCGGTACTTCGGCAGGTTGATCCAGATCGGTACGACGAAACACAATGCCGGTATTCGGTGCAGCCGGGCGCAGCATCATCAGCACTTTCTTGCCGGAATGCAGCCCGACGCCACGGGCGCTGATCGAATTTTTCAAGGTACGCTGTTTAAGCATGGCCGTGAAACCGTAACATAAAAATGGGCTCTGGACTGTAGGCTGTGGACTGCAGGAAGAACCTGACAAGCCATGGGCAAGGCCGGAATTCTCCGACCTACAGCCTACAGCCCACGGTCTACAGCCTTCCCCTCAATCCGCCTGGCGACGCAAAAACGCCGGAATATCCAGCATGGATTCGTCGGCATAGCTGTTCAGTCCATCGCCCACTGCGCGGCGCGGCGCAGGGGCAGCCGCCTGCTGTTCGCGCTGATTGCGGATGTAGGTGGGAATGCTCAGATCTTCGACAGGACGTGGCGCCGGTCGCGCAGCGCGGCCGCCCTCCATGGCCACCGGACGACGGCTGTCCATTTCCGGCTGTACCTGCATAACCTGACGGCCAATGCCGGTGGCCACCACGGTCACGCGAATTTCTTCGCTCATCTCCGGATCGATCACGCAACCCACCACCACGTTGGCGTCTTCCGAGGCATAGCGCTTGACGGTATCACCCACGGTGGAGAATTCGCTGGTGCGCAGATCCAGGCCGGCAGTGACATTGATCAACAGGCCATGCGCGCCCTGCAGATTCACGTCTTCCAGCAAGGGGCTGGATACCGCCGCTTCAGCGGCTTCACGCGCGCGGTTCTCGCCACGCGCCGAACCGGAACCCATCATGGCCATGCCGGTTTCCGCCATCACGGTACGCACGTCGGCAAAGTCAACGTTGATCATGCCGGGCTTGGTGATCAGTTCGGCAATGCCCTGCACCGCGCCCTGCAATACCTGATTGGCGGCCTTGAAGGCATCCAGCAAGGTCATGTCGCCGCCGAGCACGCTGAGCAGTTTCTGGTTGGGAATGGTGATCAGCGAATCCACATGCTTGGACAATTCCAGAATGCCCTGATCAGCCAGATTGGAACGCTTGGAGCCTTCCATCGCAAACGGCTTGGTCACCACTGCAACGGTAAGAATGCCCAGTTCCTTGGCCACCTGCGCCACCACCGGCGCAGCGCCGGTGCCAGTGCCGCCGCCCATGCCGGCGGTGATGAACAGCATGTCCGAGCCTTCGATCATTTCAATGATGCGATCACGATCTTCCATGGCCGCCTGGCGACCCACTTCCGGATCGGCGCCAGCGCCCAGGCCTTTGGTGATGTTGCAGCCGATCTGCAGCCCCATTTTCACCTTGGAATGCTTGAGCGCCTGCGCATCGGTGTTCAGGCAAATGAAATCCACGCCTTCGATGCCAGTGTTGACCATATGCGTCACGGCATTGCCGCCGCCGCCGCCCACGCCTACGACCTTGATGATCGCGCCCTGATTTTCAGTATCTGCGAGTACAAACATGGTTAGTCCCCTTCTGCCGCCTCAAGTTAAAGATCAAAAACAAAATCACCCATTACAAAAACAAAGCCCTTCACAACCTTTCCGCAATGCGTCTGAGACGCATCGCTTGAAACCCGACTAGAAATCGCCCCGGAACCATGCCTTCATGCGTTCCCAGACATTGCGCACGTTGATCTGACTGACAATCGGCGCATCGCGGCGAGTGTTGCGCACATAGTTCTCGCGGCCATACAGCAACAAACCCACGCCCGTGGCATAAATCGGATTGCGCACCACATCGGCCAGCCCGGTGATGTGCTGCGGCGAACCCAGACGCACCGGCATGTGAAAGACTTCTTCAGCCAGCTCCACCGCACCTTCCATTTTGGCGCTGCCGCCGGTGAGCACCACGCCCGCCGCAATGACTTCTTCATAACCAGAACGCTGCAATTCCATGCGCACCATCTGGAACAGCTCTTCGTAACGCGGCTCGACCACTTCGGCGAGGGTTTGCCGCGCCAGACGACGCGGCGGACGATCGCCCACACTGGGCACTTCAATGGTTTCATCCGCATGCGCCAGCTGCGACAGGGCGCAGGCATACTTCATCTTGATTTCTTCGGCGTGATGCGTGGGTGTGCGCAGGCTCACGGCAATGTCGTTGGTGACCTGATCGCCGGCGATCGGGATCACGGCGGTGTAGCGGATCGCGCCGCCGGAGAACACGGCGATGTCAGTGGTGCCGCCGCCGATGTCCACCAGACACACGCCCAGTTCCTTTTCATCGTCGGCTAGCACGGCATAGCTGGAAGCCAGCTGTTCCAGCACCACGTCTTCAACTGACAGTCCGCACCGCTGCACGCACTTGACGATGTTCTGCGCAGCGCTTTCCGCGCCGGTCACAATGTGCACCTTGGCTTCCAGGCGCACACCCGCCATGCCCACCGGCTCGCGAATGCCTTCCTGGTTATCGATGATGAATTCCTGCGGCAGGATGTGCAGTATCTTCTGGTCCGCGGGAATCGCCACGGCACGCGCGGCATCGATGACGCGATCCACATCCTCCGCCGTCACTTCCTTGTTGCGAATCGCCACGATGCCATGCGAGTTGAGGCTGCGCACATGACTGCCGGCGATGCCTGCATATACCGAATGGATCTCACAGCCGGCCATCAGCTCAGCTTCTTCGATGGCGCGCTGGATCGACTGCACGGTGGACTCGATGTTGACCACCACACCTTTTTTCAGACCGCGCGATGGATGCGAACCGAGGCCGATGATCTCGATGCTGTTGTCCATCCTGATCTCGCCCACCAGCGCCACCACCTTGGAGGTGCCGATGTCGAGGCCGACAATCAGATTGCGATCGGACTTTTTAGACATTGCCATTGCTTTTCACTCTGCTGCGCGAACTCGCGTCGTCGCTGCCTGCTGCTGCGCCGCCATGACCCCAACCGATGGCGAAGCCATTGCTGTAACGCATATCCACATAGGCCACTTCGCCGGTACGGGTCGCGATCACCGGGCTGGCGGCACTGATGAACCGTTCCAATCGTGCGTTCACGTCCTGACGACCGAGACGTACCTCCACGCCATTGCTCAACTGCAGATTCCAGGCGCCACGTTCATCGAGCGTGACGCGAGTCAGATTCAGTCCCACGGTCAACAAACGCGGATAGGTATCCAGATACAGTCGCGCCACCTGCGTTTCCATGCCCTGCGGACCGTTCAATTGCGGCAGATTGGCCGGCAGATCGCGGGCGTCGGGCAGGAACAATTCACCGCGGGTATTGAGCAGCCCGATCTGGTTCTGATTGGGCGAAGCCCAGCGGGCAACGGCCACCTGCTCAACGATGTTCACGCGCAAACCATCGGGCCAAGAACGCTCGACGCGTGCATGATCGATCCAGCGAATCGACTCCAGCGCCTTTTTCACTGCAACCAGATCCACCGATACAAACCCGGTGCGGGCGAACGGCTCCAGCGCCTGCTCGATCTGCACCCGCGATACCTGCGTGAACTTGCCGTTGATCTCGGCGCGTTGAATCGGTCGGTCCAGCATCGACACCACGGCAAACCACAGCAACAGGAGCAGCGCCGCGCATAGGCCGGACATCAGCAGTTGCTGACGATGCAGGCGCAGCCATTCCAGACGCGCATCCATGCTGGCTGCATGCGCTGCGCTGCGTACCGGTTTAGCCTGTTTGTTGCTTGCTGCGAACACTCTTTAGAATCCTTTGATCTCAGCGTTTGTCGGTCAGGGTGTCTGCAAGAATGCGCCACACCAGTTCATCGAACTCGATGCCGAGCTGACGCGCTGACTTGGGCACCAGCGAATGACTGGTCATGCCGGGAGCGGTATTCACTTCCAGCAGGTAATTGCGGCCCTGCTGGTCGCGCATCACATCAATGCGTCCCCAGCCACTGCAACCCACGGCGCGGAATGCCGCCAGCACCAGTTGCTGCATGTCGCGTTCGGCCTCGCCTTCCAGACCGGGGCAGATATAAGTGGTGTCATCGGCCACATACTTGGCGTGATAGTCGTAGTACTCACCGGCCGGCACGATGCGAATGCTCGGCAACACCTGATCGCCCAGCACCGGCACGCTGAACTCGCTGCCTTGAATGAGCTGCTCCATCAACATCTCGCCCGCATAGCCCGCCGCCAGTGCCACCGCCTGCGACAACTCACTCTCTTTGAACACGCGCGTGACGCCGACACTGGAGCCTTCGCAGGATGGCTTGATGATCACCGGCAATCCCAGCGAGCGCGCGGCGGCCACCACATCGTCGCCCTGGTTCAAACGCACATAGCGTGGCGTGGATAAACCCAACGACAACCACACCTGTTTGGTGCGAATCTTGTCCATGGCCAGCGCCGAACCCAGCACGCCGGAGCCGGTGTAAGGAATGCCGAAGGCTTCCAGCAAACCCTGCAACACACCATCCTCGCCGCCGCCCTTGTTGCCATGCAGGATGTTGAACACGCGATCGAAACGCTTGGCGACCAACGCTTCTACCAGCGCTGGAATGCCATCGACCGCCACCGCGTTCACGCCGCGGTTTTGCAGCGCCTGCAACACGGCAGCGCCCGACACCAGCGACACCTCGCGCTCGGATGAGGTGCCGCCCATCAACACAGCCACCCGGCCGAAGTCTGCTGCCTTGATTGCTTTGCTGTTCATTCGTTGTCCTTGGTTGGCAAGGGCTCGCCAACAATGCGCACTTCCGGCTTGAGCTCAATGCCGTACTGCTGCTGCACGGTGGCCTTGACATGCGCAATCAATTGTTCGATCTGCGCTGCCGTGGCCTTGCCTTCATTGATGATGAAATTGGCATGCTTGTTCGATACACAGGCATCGCCAATGCGGAAGCCTTTCAAGCCGGCACTTTCGATCAGGCGCGCGGCGTGATGACCGGGGGGATTGGTGAACACCGAGCCGCAGGACGGTTCGCCTATGGGCTGGGTTTGTTTGCGTTTGGCCAGCAGTGCGCGAATGCCATCTTCAGCCGACTCGCTCAGCACTTCAAAGCCCAGATGTGCGCCCAGGAACCATTCATCATGCGGACCATGCACATGGCGATACGCCACCTGATAATCGCTGGCCAGCCGCCGGCGGATCTCGCCATGACGATTGATGGTTTCCACTTCGACCACATGCCGCCAGGTTTCACCGCCGAACGCGCCCGCATTCATCGCCAGTGCGCCGCCCAGCGTGCCGGGAATGCCGGCAAAGAATTCAGCCGGACCGAGATTCCACTTGGCGCATTGTCTGGCCAGCTTGGCGCAGGGCACACCGGCATCGCACCACACTTCGGTTTCACTCAGACGCTGCAAGTCATTCAAGCCGCCATGCGTTTCGATCACCGCACCGCGCACGCCGCCATCACGCACCAGCAGGTTGCTGCCCAGACCCAGCCAGAGCACCGGCATGGCTGCATCCAGATGCTTGAGTAACAGCGCGATATCCTGTTTGCCGGCAGGTTTGAAGAACACATCGGCCGGACCACCCACGCGCCATGAAGTGTGTCTGGCCAACGGCTCGTCATGGAGCACACGACCCTGCAGCTCGGGCAAGTTCATCGGAGTAACGTCAGTGTGCTTCAGTGCATTCACTTGGCCGATTCCTTCTGAGCAGGCATCGCACCGACAGTATTGCCCAGCAGTTGCGGCAATTCCGGCGCCAGGGCGCCGATGCTGCCCGCCCCCATGGTCACCACCACATCGCCATCGCGCAGGATATGCAGCAGCGCCTCGGGAAGCGCATCCACGTTCTTGACCAGAACCGGTTCAACGCGCCCGTAAGAACGAATGGCGCGACAGATGGCCTTGCTGTCCGCACCGCGAATCGGCACTTCGCCGGCGGCATACACTTCGGTAACCAGCAGCGCATCGGTATCGGCGAGCACGCGGGCGAACTCATCGAGCAAATCGCGGGTGCGGGTATAACGATGTGGCTGGAAGGCGAGCACCACCCGCCGCCCCGGCCAGCCCTGCCGAATGGCTTCCAGTGTTGCGGCAATTTCAGTGGGATGATGACCATAGTCATCAACAAGCGTGACTCTGCCGGCAGGAATCTGCACATCGCCATACTGTTGCAGACGGCGGTCGATGCCCTGGAAATGCGCCAGGGCGTTCTGGATCGCCTGATCGGCAACATCCAGCTCAGTGGCCACCGCAATGGCCGCCAGCGAATTGAGTACATTGTGCAGACCCGGCGTATTCAAACGCACCGGCAAGGGCGCCTTGCCCGGACGCAGCACGTCAAAGCTGGACTGCATGCCATGGCGTTGAATGTTCACTGCACGCACGTCGGCCTGCTCCGCCGTACCGTATGTCACCACCGGACGACCGACGCGATCAATCAGGGCAGCGGTCTCGGCATCATCCACGCACATCACCGCCAGTCCATAGAAAGGCAGGTTGTGCAGGAAATCGACAAAGCTCTGTTTGTAACGCTCGAAGTCGCCCTCGTGCGTGCCCAGATGATCGGCATCGACATTGGTGACAATGGCGATCATGGCCTGCAGATGCAGGAAGGAAGCATCGCTTTCATCGGCCTCGGCCACTAGATACTTGCCCGAACCCAGGCGTGCATTGGTACCGGCGCTCTTCAGGCGACCGCCAATCACGAAGGTGGGATCGAGACGCCCTTCGGCGAGCAGACTGGCCACCATGCTGGTGGTGGTGGTCTTGCCATGCGTACCCGCCACGGCGATGGCATAACGGAAACGCATCAACTCGCCGAGCATTTCCGCGCGCGGCACCACCGGAATGCGCTGCGCATGCGCCTGCACCACTTCCGGATTCTCGCTGGCCACCGCCGTTGACACCACAATCACATCGGCGCCGGCAATGTTCCCGGCGGCATGACCGAACATCACGCGCGCGCCGAGCGACTGCAAACGCCGCGTCACCGTATTGGGCTTGAGATCCGAGCCCTGCACGGCATAGCCGAGATTGAGCAGCACTTCGGCGATGCCGCCCATGCCAGCGCCGCCAATGCCGACAAAATGGATGGTGTGAATGCGG
>JBFWSR010000034.1:0-15795 GCA_050248275.1 Steroidobacteraceae bacterium | reverse complement strand
CCTCCCGTAGGAGTCCGGACCGTGTCTCAGTTCCGGTGTGGCTGGTCGTTCTCTCAAACCAGCTACGGATCGTCGCCTTGGTGAGCCGTTACCTCACCAACTAGCTAATCCGACTTGGGCTCATCTATTAGTGCCAGGCCTTGCGGTCCCCGGCTTTCCTCCGTAGAGCGTATGCGGTATTAGCCCGAGTTTCCCCGGGTTATCCCCCGCTAATAGGCAGATTCCCAAGCATTGCTCACCCGTCCGCCTCTCGTCGCCAGGTTGCCCCGCGTTACCGATCGACTTGCATGTGTTAGGCACGCCGCCAGCGTTCAATCTGAGCCAGGATCAAACTCTTCACTTAAAAGCCAAAGCTTTTAGATCAGAAGCTTTCTCCAATAACTCTACTGGCTATTGGTTACTCGCCATCAATCGTTGAAACGAACGACGCGAGTCCCCACACAAATTACCTGTTACGTTCTTAAAGAGCTTCGCAACTTTCGCTGCACCGAGAAGCGGAACTTTAAACCGTTTCTCGCAAACCTGTCAACACGTTTCATGTAGAAAATGTTGAGGTTTTTTTTTGCAGTCAACCGCCGAAATAAACGGCTTTGGCTGCGAGAGGGCGCGCAGTATACGCATGCATTTTGGAGTGTCAACAACTCGCGGAAAGATTTTTTGCGTGCGGCGCTATTGCTTCAAAACAAGGGAAATCTCGGCAAATTCACGCTTACCCACCTGTAATACGAAACTACTGCCGACAGGCATCATGGTCTTGATATCGGTCACTCGTTCACCATTGACTCGCACCGCACCTTGCTCGATTAGTCTTCCCGCAGCCGAAGCGCTGGCGGCAAGCCCTGTCTGCTTGACAACCGCACCCAGTCCGATACTAGCCCCTTCAATAGCAAGAGCGACTTTCCTGATATTTTCCGGTAGTGCGCCTTTCTGGAAACGAGCGATAAAGCTCCCGCGCGCTCGTATCGCAGCATCAATATCGTGAAATCGCGCCACCAGCTCACTACCCAATTCAAACTTTACATCACGTGGATTGCGGCCCTCAGCTACTTCCTGCCGCAGTTGCTGTAATTCCGCATTGCTGCGAAAAGACAACAAATCAAAATACCGCCACATCAGCTCATCGGAAACGGACATCAGCTTGCCAAACATTTCGTCCGGCGCATCAGTGATTCCGATGTAATTTCCCAAGGACTTGGACATCTTGTTGACGCCATCCAGCCCTTCCAGCAGAGGCATGGTCAGCACCACCTGTGGTTCCTGGCCGTAAATTTCCTGCAAGTGACGCCCCATCAACAAATTGAATTTCTGATCAGTGCCGCCCAACTCGACATCGGCCTTGAGCACCACGGAGTCATAGCCTTGTACCAAGGGATAAAGGAACTCATGGATTGCAATGGGCTGCCCGCCCTTGTAGCGCTTATTGAAGTCGTCTCGTTCCAGCATACGGGCCACCGTGTGCTTGCCGGCCAACTGAATCAACCCGGCAGCCGTCATTTCCCCCATCCAGCGTGAATTGAACTCAATACGCGTCTTCTCAGGATCGAGTATCTTAAATACCTGTTTTTGATAGGTAACCGCATTCGCCTGCACCGCATCCGGCGTTAATGGCGGTCGAGTCGCATTACGGCCGGTCGGATCGCCGATCAGGCCGGTGAAATCGCCGATCAAGAACACTACCTGGTGCCCCATATCCTGGAAACGTCGCAGCTTGTTGATCAGCACCGTATGTCCCAGATGAAGATCAGGCGCAGTAGGATCAAACCCGGCCTTGACCACCAGCGGCTTACCTCGACCGAGTTTTTTCAGGAGCTCCGATTCCAGCAACAACTCGGACGCTCCCCTCCGCAACTCGGCAATCTGCGCTTCAGGCGACATCACACTCACTCAACATTCCTCCAAAACTGCGGGCAGGGCGGCAGGAAAGCTCAAGCCCACCCTTAAAATAAAATCGACGGACTCTAGGTGCTTCCCGGCATCGACGCAAATCCATTGAGAAAAGGTCCCATAACTTTGCGGCTTGATCGGTTGACTCAAGCGCCTCACAGCCTCTACCTTTCACTCTTTTGATAATAAGGCTGGAGGCTTGCCAGTGACAAAATCGACGCGCTCAGAAACGACACTTGCTCCAGCGCGACGCATCACCCTACCGCACATCAAGTGGGCAATAGCCGGCTTGCTGGCACCTGTCGCAGGTGGCCTGCTTATTTACCATCTTCTCTCGGTTGAAATTCCGGCCCTGCGATTGCCGCTGGATATGGCTGAATTCACCAAACAGGCCACCCCGGAGCTACCCGTCCCTACCCTGCCCTCGGCACAGGAAGACTCCGCCCTGGTCAACACCGTTGAATTCGTAGTCCGGCGCAATGACACTCTAGAACGAATCTTCCGGCAGCTGCGCCTGAATCTGGCAGATCTGGCCGCCATCCGTGAGCTCCCGGACGTGAAACACGCCCTGGACATGCTCAAGCCCGGCGATCCAATCACCTTCATGCACAATGAAAACGGTGAACTGCAAAGCCTGTCGCGCCAGGTTTCGGAGACTTCGAAACTCTCAGTGACCCGTGAGGCAACCGGCTTCAAGGCAGAACTGATCACCACCCCGCTAACCATCAAAACTGCCAGCGTCCATGGCACAGTTGACAGCTCGTTGTTTGTTTCTGCGCGCAAGGTAGGACTGAGCGCAGATATTATCATGCGTATGGCGAACGACATTTTCGGCTGGGACATCGATTTTGCTCTCGATATTCAGCCAGGCGATGAATTCAACGTGATTTATGAAAAACAATATCGGGACAACGAATACATCAGCGATGGCCGCATCCTGGCCGCAGAATTCATCAATGCCGGGCACGTTTATCGCGCCGTTCGCTTCGATTCGACCGATGGGGAGATCGGCAATTATTTCACCCCCGAAGGACGCAGCATGCACAAGCAATTCCTGCGTGCGCCCGTGGACTTCACCCGCATCAGCTCCGGGTTCAGCTTTGCCCGATTCCACCCAATCCTGAACAGGATACGCGCGCACAAAGGCGTGGATTATGCCGCCGCAACCGGCACACCTATCAAGGCAGCCGGTGACGGCAAGGTAAGCTTTCAAGGCGTACAGAACGGTTATGGCAACGTGATCATTCTGGATCACGGCTCGGGCATCACCACGCTTTATGGTCACATGTCGCGTTTTGTTAAAAGTCTTCGCAAAGGCAGTCGAGTCAAACAAGGCGACACCATCGGTTACGTAGGTATGACCGGCGCCGCCACCGGACCGCACCTGCACTATGAATATCGCATCAATGGCACCCACAAGGACCCGCGTACCGTGCCGCTTCCCAACGCCAGCCCGATCCCTCCCGCCTACGCGGCCGAGTTCCGGCATCAGGCCGAAGTAATGCTCACCGGTCTTGACCGGAGCGCGCAACTCGCAGTGTCGGTGGGACCGCCGCATCGCTGACCTCTTTCCCAGCAGGCGCATTGAGCCTGTTGTCACACTCATGTCATGCGCCGCAGGGTATGCTCGGCGTATGACTGTCAAATTACCTTGCTTATGCTCGATGTGAACCTGCAAGCACCCGAGCTCTACATCAACCGCGAACTGTCCTTGCTGGCATTCAATGAGCGGGTGCTCGCGCAGGCGCGCGATGCCAGCCTGCCACTCCTGGAACGCCTGCGTTTTCTGTGCATTTCCTGCGCAAACCTGGACGAGTTCTTCGAGATTCGCGTGGCCGGTCTGCAACAGCGCCAGGAGCTGGGCTCCGGCAGTGGCGGACCGGATGGCCTGGGCACTCAAGACCAGCTCAATGCGATTCATCGTCGCGCCTCAGCCCTGGTCAGCGACCAGTACCAGTTGCTCAATCAAACATTACTGCCGTCACTTGAAACACAGGGCATCCGCTTTGTGAACGCACGCACCATGACGCCGCAACAGCGGGAGTGGGTGGCTTCTTATTTTGCCGCCGAAGTGGAACCGGTGTTGACTCCCTTGGGGCTGGACCCGGCCAGACCCTTCCCGCGCATCCAGAACAAGAGCCTGAATTTCATTGTACGGCTCAGCGGCAGCGACGCTTTCGGTCGTGACGTGGAACTGGCGGTGGTGCAGGTACCGCGAGCACTGCCGCGCGTTATTCGGCTGCCGCCTTCTGCCGATGCGACAGGCTCCGCCTGTTTTGCCTCCCTTTCCACGGTGATTTCCACATTTGTGGCGGAATTGTTCAGTGGCATGCAGGTAGAGGGATGCTGGCAATTCCGCGTCACGCGCAACAGCGACCTGTTTGTAGATGATGAAGAAGTCGAGGACATGCTGCGTGCGGTGGAAGGCGAACTGGCACATCGTCGCTATGGCGATGCCGTCCGCCTGGAAACCCTGCTCGATTGTCCGCCCGACATCACCCACTTCCTGCTCAAGCATTTCGAACTCGACCACGAGGATCTTTATCAGGTCAACGGTCCGGTCAACCTCAACCGGCTCATGTCACTGTACGATCTGGTGGATCGCCCGGACCTGAAATTCCAGCCTTTCACTCCGGCAATCCCGAACAGCCTGCTCAACAAGGAAGACATGTTTCCGGTCATCCGGGAACGCGATGTCATGCTGTTTCACCCTTATCAATCCTTCGCCCCGATCATCGATTTCCTGCGTCAGGCCAGCACCGATCCGCAGGTGGTGGCGATCAAGCAGACCCTGTATCGCACCGGACCGGATTCACCGATTGTCGATGCGCTGGTACACGCTGCACGCGCTGGCAAGGAAGTGACGGTGGTCATCGAAATCATGGCGCGCTTTGATGAAGAGGACAATATCGCCCTGGCCAACCGCCTGCAGGAAGCCGGAGCCCATGTGATGTATGGCGTCGTCGGGTACAAGACCCACGCCAAACTGATCATGGTGGTGCGACGCGAACAGGGCGTATTACGCCGCTACTGCCACCTGGGTACCGGCAATTACCACCCCAAGACCGCACGCGCCTATACCGATTACGGGCTATTCACGGTCGACAAGGGCATTGGCGAGGACATGCACGAAATCTTCCTGCAACTCACCAGCCCGAGTCGCGCAGCCACTCTCAAGAAACTGCTGCAATCACCTTTCACGCTGCATCCCGCACTGGTGGAAAAGATCCAGCGTGAAAGCGAGCTGGCGCAACAGGGCCATCCCGCACGCATCATTGCCAAAATGAACGCGCTGATCGATCCGCAAATCATCCAGGCGCTCTATCAGGCGTCGATGGCCGGCGTAAAGATCGATCTGATCGTACGCGGCATCTGCGCATTGCGCCCGGGCGTCAAAGGCATTTCCGACAATATCCAGGTGCGGTCGATCGTGGGAAGATTCCTGGAGCATTCCCGCGTTTACTACTTCCATAACGGCGGCAATACCGATCTGTATCTGGCCAGCGCCGATTGGATGGAACGCAACTTCTTCCGTCGCATCGAAGTCGCCTTCCCCATTCAGGACTCACGCTATCAACAGCGCATCATCCGCGACCTGGAAAACTATCTGGCCGATAACACCAATGCGTGGGCGCTACAGAGTGATGGCGAGTATCAGCGGGTCGTGGCAGAGCACGCAACACAGATCTGCGCACAGCAGGATTTCCTGAACCGCATCAGCCATAAACACCCTTGACTCGCCACTGCTGAAGCAGCGTCCAAGTCAGCATTGATGCATGCTCAATCTTTCTGCGGGATTCCACTGGATGTCTGAGTAATCGCCAGATCATCACGATGGATCATCTCATCGCGACCACGATAACCAAGCAGCGCTTCGATTTCGTTGGACTGACGACCACGGATACGTTCGGCATCTGCACTGGAATATGCCGACAAGCCACGTGCAACCTCAATACCCGCCGCCGAACGCACCAGCACGGCATCGCCGCGCTCGAATCGCCCCGACACTTTGGTCACGCCGGCTGGCAGCAGGCTCTTGCCGCGGTTCAGGGCATTCAATGCACCCGCATCGATGCTCAATTCGCCCGCTGGCTTCAAGGTACCGGCAATCCACTGTTTGCGCACCGTGGCGGGACTGGCATCCGGATAAAACCAGGAGCAGCGCACGCCGTCTTCAATGCGCCTGAGCGGATGTAACGCCTTGCCCAGCGACACGCACATATGGCAGCCCGCCGCGACTGCAATCTTGGCGGCCACCACCTTGGTCGCCATGCCGCCAGAGCCCACGTCGGACACAACGCCGCCAGCCATCGCCTCGATCTCGGGCGTGATGCCACGCACCTCCGGAATGAAGCGCGCCGTCGGATCGCGCGTGGGATCAGCGGTGTACAGGCCATCCACATCGGATAACAGCACCAGACAATCGGCGCTGATCATTTGCGCCACGCGTGCCGCCAGCCGGTCGTTGTCGCCGTAACGAATCTCGGTAGTAGCCACGGTGTCGTTTTCGTTGATGACCGGAATGGAGCCGAGCCTGAGCAGGGTATTCAGCGTGCTGCGCGCATTCAGATAGCGGCGCCGTTCCTCGGTATCGGTAAAGGTAAGCAGGATCTGCGCCACGGTCAGGCCATGTTGCTCAAGCACTTCCGTCCAGGCATGAGCCAGACGTATCTGGCCGACGGCGGCGGCGGCCTGACTTTCTTCCAGCTTCAACTTGCCGGACACCAGCCCCAATTGCCGCCGCCCCAGGGCAATCGCCCCGGATGACACCAGCAGCACTTCCTGGCCGCGATCCCGCAAACGCTTGATGTCCTGCGCCAGCGTTTCCAGCCAGGCGCGATTCACCTGGCCGGTGCTGCGCTCGACCAGCAGCGACGAGCCCACCTTGATCACGACCCGGCGTGCACCCTGCAAAGGGTGGCCGGACGGGCCCGAAGCCGCATCGGCCACGAGTCCCGCAGAGGTTGTATGGGGTGAATCAATTGACATGGACACAACGGTTTTCATGTACTCCTGTAAGCGGCGCGAAGTCTAGCAGAAGGTATGATCGCCGCTGTGCCTGATAAAACCTCTCTCAGTCGCTTCGGCGTGTTGAATGCCGCCTTGTAACTGCCTAATATCGCGAGGCCTTAGCCTGTCGTTTTTATTCGAGGTGTCACGTGGGTAGAGATTTTGATCCGGTACCAGGACAGTGGTACGAAGACCTGGAGGAAGAAGGCCTGTTCCAGGTGCTGTCTGTGGATCCGGATGAAGAGCTGGTGCAAATTCAGCATGAAGATGGCGAGATTGAGGAATTCGACCTCGATACCTGGCATGAACTGGACCTGGACAAGGCCACCGAGCCGGAGGGCTGGTCGGGCTCGGACGATGATGACGATGACGACGACTGGGACGAGGAAGAAGAAGAGGATGAGGATGACGACGACTGGGACGACGACGATGATGACGACTGGGACGACGACGATGATCGTGATGAATAGTCATTGATCGCCGCATTCCTCATTGCCTGAGACAAGCGCCGGACACAGATCGTGTTCGGCGTTTTGCTTTCTGCGGTCACGCCTGCTTCATGCCCGATCATTCAACGGGGCAAGGCTCACTCAGGGATTGCCAGCGCCAATCCCAGAGGGACCAATCCACTTGGACGCCTTCTGCCAGTTGTACCTCGATGCGACAATCCTGAGACCAGTTACACTCGGCAATCGAGTGCTGTCGCCCCCAACGCTGCAGCAGATGCCACCGATCGACGCCGGTACGCAGCACGGACTTAAAACGCTCGACGCCCTGCCAGCACGAATCATCGCTTTCCAGCAATGCTTGCAGTGACGGCAGCTTGAACAGCAACGATGCCGGCATCAACCAACCGCACGCCTCGCGCCCCAACAAACGCTGCACCCGGGCCTGCACGATGCGATCGCTCCAACGCAACTGCCTCTCCACCACTTGTGGCGAATGGTCATGTGCAGTTCGATGCGCTTGTGCATGCAACAGCGGCCGGACGGGTAATTCAAACTCGAAGACAGCAGGCGGCGGCGACAAAGCAGCCATGGGGATCACGCCCTGCATACAACTTGCAACAAAGCGCTTGGCCGGAAACAGCCTCTTTGCCCATGACAGGAATGACTGCTGCAACGCCTCATCGGCCAGGTCAGCCTTGGACAACAGCAAGACATCGGCAGCATCGACCTGCGCACGGGTCACGGCGTCCAGGGCCGACCAGTCGGCATTGTGCTGTGCATCCAGCAAGGCAATGGTGCTGTGCAGGCGCAGGGCGCCACTGCGCTCGAAAGTCCGCAGCTCCTCCACGATGGCGCCGGGATGCCCGATGCCGGAGGGCTCGATCAGAATACGTGTGGGCCATTGTCCGACTGGCAACGCCAGCAGGCCGGACAATTGGCGGCGAAAGTCTTCCTCGCCGGTACAACACAAACAGCCACCGGGAATCATGCGCACGTCATAGGCGCCGCGCGCAGCGGCAGCCAGCGTCAGCGTATCAATGCCGGTATCGGTGAACTCATTGAGAATCACCAGCCATGACTCATCCAGCGGCTTGCCAGCCAGCAGGCGCGCAATGGCCGTCGTCTTACCGGCGCCCAATGCGCCGGTAATGATATTGACGGGAATGGCAGGATGGAGAATCGACTGGCACATGACCGCACGCCGGGTAAAACGGCGTGCATGGTAGCCAAGGATGCGTCTAGTGTCCCTTGTGTTTGCCGGAATTGCCGCGGCCGCGACCTTCGTCATGACCATGATCATCATGATCCTCACGACGATAGTTGGGTTCGTACTCGGCCGACCGGACGAAGTAAACCGGACGCGAGCAGGCATCGTAGCGCCCACAGTATCTGCGCCAGTTTTTGGCATGACCGGGCGGCACATGCAGATAGACCGGTTCCAGATGACGATGATGCCGCTCCGGCACAATCACCACCGGCTGCGCGTACAGCAGAGGCGGCGGTGGATAGTTGCCAAGCTCTACCCGTCCGTAGACGCCCGGATGGATCTCGCCCGAAATCACCACCCCCACATTCAGATCGGCAGCCTGCGCCAGCGACGCGAAGCCGCCGCACAGGGACAAAGACAAACCCAGCAATAAGCGATGCATCAATCAGAACCTCTTGAATTCGATAAGTGGCAGTGTCGGTCAATTCATATCGAAAGCAAAACCGTACTATCTGGCTGTCGGCAGACACCTACAACACATCGCATCACAACTGTTGAGCAGCTATGCTGCGCTCCCAGAATAACCCGCCACCAATACTTTCATCATGAGCCAGCAGCCCGTCATCATCGGCATCCTGAATGTTTCCGACCGCGCCAGTGCGGGGGTTTATGAAGACATCCCCGGGAAGGCCTGCGCCGAGCTGCTGCGCGAATGGCTGAGCACGCCATTCGAACTGGATTACAAGGTGGTGCCCGACGAACAGACGGTGATTGAAGCCGAACTGAAACGTCAGGCAGATGAAGCCGGCTGCTGCCTGATCGTCACCACCGGCGGCACCGGCCCCGCGCCCCGCGATGTCACGCCGGAAGCCACGGTGGCCGTGTGCGACAAACTGCTGCCCGGCTTTGGCGAACTGATGCGCAGCGCTTCGCTCAAGTACGTGCCCACTGCCATCCTGTCACGCCAGACTGCGGGCACGCGCGGCCAGACGTTAATCATCAACCTGCCGGGCAAGCCGAAGTCCATTCGCGAGAATCTCGAAGCGGTATTTCCCGCCGTTCCTTATTGCATTGATCTGATCGGTGGTCCACGCCTGGAAACGCATGAAGTCGTGATGAAGGCGTTCCGGCCGAAAGGATAGGAAGAATAAACGCGCTTTTACGCAGAAGCCAGCTCAGTGAGGCACGGCTGAGGGACCTAATCACACTCCCCCTCTGAACCCCGAATACTTCCTCACCCAGGCGCAACAGCCCGTCAATCCAGCGCAATGACGCCTGTTCAAGCGGCCTTTCCTGACCCGCAGGCGAATGCGTCCAGCAGGGTGCGGGTACACCTCGCACTCGTTGCTTCTCCCGGTGTGGCGTACAGCTCGATCTTCAGGACACCGGCGGCCCTCGCGCCTGCCGCTCAAGGTGGTCGAGGATTCGATGGATT
Organism: Steroidobacteraceae bacterium; assembly: GCA_050248275.1. Taxonomy (GTDB): domain Bacteria; phylum Pseudomonadota; class Gammaproteobacteria; order Steroidobacterales; family Steroidobacteraceae; genus CAILZL01. The sequence goes on along the minus strand of JBFWSR010000034.1, from coordinate 5,810 downwards.
GTGGGTGGGTCTTCAATGCTCGCAATGATCTTCACCTTGCCGCCACAGTGCTCGCACTGACTGATGTCGATCTGAAACACCCGCTTGAGTCGCTGTGCCCAGCTCATTGCATGGTGACGCTCTGCTGCCGTTTGCGGCGCCTGGGGTGGCCGCTTGCCCCGGCCACTCAGCGTCACTTGTGAACGCAGCTTGCTGTTGGGTGCAAACACGCCGTGAAACCGCGTCAGGTTCACTCGCGGCTTGGGCACTAGCGCCGCCAGTCGGGCGATGAAATCCAAAGGATTGAAAAAGACGTGGCTGGTACCGTCCCGGTACGGCGTCTTGAGCGTGTAGCGCACATGGCCGCACTCGGTCAGCGCAATGCGTTCGTTGGATACGGCGGGGCGGGCTATGTACCGGCAAATGCGTTCCAGCTTCTTGCGATCATTCGCACCTGCCCACACGCCCGCATGCAACGAGAACCCATTCGCTTTGGCGAGGTGTTCATCACGGTGAGACTCAGCGGCAGGCAATGTTTGTGATGCTGCGGAATCCCCGGCGGGGGATAACGTGAACGCCTTCTTGCCGACATGCCGACCCAGGGCAATGCGGTAGGTGATGGAGTGGCTTCGCAAACGGTCCATGCAGGCGCTTTCCTCATCCAGTGTATCCAGCTGCACATAGTCATGCTCCATATCTCGCACCAACCAGCCCCGGCGTTCCAGATAGCGCCCAATGCGCTGGCTGATGCGTTCGAGCAGGCGTTGCAGTTGGGCGGCGGTCGTTGCGGATACTCTACGAAACACGGGCGCTTGCGCAGCATCACTGCCGGTCACATACACGCCATCCAGTACCAGCATGTGTAAGTGAACATTCAAGTTCAGCGCGCTGCCAAATCGCTGGATCAGCGTGACCGCACCGGTCTGCGCCGTTGTTCGTGTCAACCTGAACTGATGAATGAGATGGCTCGCAATCGTTCGATACACAATACCCAGCACCTTGCCCATGACCCTCGGCTCACGGGTAAACAGAAAGCGCAACAGAGCCGTCACGCTCAGCACCCACTGGCGCATGGGAAGATGAGGTAGCACTTCATCGACCAACAGTGCGGCACTCTCTACCATACGTTTGGCGCCGCAGCTCGGACAGAAGCCGCGACGCTTACAACTAAACGCAACGAGCTTCTCTGCATGACAGGTTTCGCAGTGGATGCGCAGAAAACGCATGAAGCCGTAATGAAGGCGTTTCGGCCGATAAACAAATGATCGTCACTGGGCGCAGCGGCAAAACGATCATTCAAACTTGAGACGAAACCCCACGGCTTTCAACAACTCGGTTTCCTGTTCGAGATCGGCGCGTGTCAAGGGATGGTCGTCCAGCCAGCGGGCCGGGAATCTGAGCTCCAGCATGCGCATCCGCGCGGCCAGCTTGATGTCAGGCAATGGCGCTCTGCTGCGGCCGCGATTGAGCAGCACCGCCAGACGCAACAGCACGATCAGCAACTCGGCCTTCAAATGCCAGGGCGGCGTGAGTTCTTCCAGCACCTGCAAGCTGAGTTTGCGACGGTGCGCGCCGACCAACACCGCCAGCAATCTTTGTTCTTCACGCGGAAAGCCGGGCATGTCCGAGTTTTCCAGCAAGTACGCGCCATGCCGGTGATAGTGGGCATGCGAGATGTCCAGACCGATCTCGTGCAGGCGCGCCGCCCAGCTCAGCACCTGTTCGGCCAGCGGCTCGCTGATGGCCCATACCTGTTCCAGATCGCGCAACAGACGCAAGGCGGTCGCCTCCACCCGCTCGGCCTGCGCCGCGTCCACGTGATAGCGCGCAGCCATGGCGCGCACCGTACGGACACGCGCATCTTCATCGGTATGACGACCCAGCAGGTCGTACAGCAAGCCTTCGCGCAGGGCGCCATCGGCCGCGCGCATGCTGCGAATCTCCAGCGAATGAATCACTTCGGTCAGGATCGCCAGACCGCCGGCAAATACCGGCATGCGATCTTCATCCAGCCCGGGCAGGCGCAAACGGCTGACATGACCGGCTCGCAATGCCTGCTCTATGGCGTTTTCCAAGGCCTCCAAGGTGATGGCGCCATCCGCCGAACCGCAGACACGCGATACTTCCGCGAGCGCGCGAATGGTGCCGGAACTGCCCAGCGCCTGTTCCCAGCCGGTGGCCTTGTAACGTTCCACAATCGGCTCCAGCTCGACGCGCGCCGCCATGCGCGCCCGCTTCATGCGCTTTTCGTTGATCTCGCCATCATCAAAGAACTGCCTGCTCATGGTCACGCAGCCCATGTGCAGGCTTTCCAACTGTCTTGTCTGTCCACCATCCCCGATGATGAGTTCGGTACTGCCGCCGCCAATATCCACCACCAGGCGATTGCCCGCTTCGCTGGGCGTCATGCAGAGCACGCCCAGATAAATCAGGCGTGCTTCTTCGATGCCGGCAATGATTTCGATGGGATGCCCCAGCGCTTCGCGGGCACGCTCCAGAAAGGCATCCTTGCGTCGGGCCTGACGGAACGTGTTGGTGCCCACCACGCGCACGCTCTGGGCATTCATGTCGCGCAGACGCTGGCCGAAACGCTCCAGACAGGCCAGCGCGCGCTCGGTCACGTCACGCGACAGTCTGCCCTGTTCATCCAGACCGGAGGCCAGTCGCACGGTCTCGCGCAGGCGATCCATGATGGTCAATTGACCATGGGTGTGACGCGCCACCACCATGTGGAAGCTGTTGGAGCCAAGATCAACGGCGGCGATGATTTCAGGAATTTTGTTGCGTGACATGAGAACCGGAACAGACCATAGACCGGAAAGCGTAGACTGCCAAGAATCGAACGGAGCCGATCAGCAGTCTACAACTCGCAGCCTACAGACTCATGTCAAACGGAAAATGACGAACCGCAGCCACAGGTGGTGGTGGCATTGGGATTGCGGATCACGAACTGCGAACCTTCCAGATCCTCGCGATAGTCGATCTCCGCGCCCGCCAGATACTGGATGCTCATCGGGTCGATCAGCAGGGTCACACCGGCATTCTCGACCCGGGTGTCGCCCTCTTCCACATTCTCGTCAAACGTAAACCCATACTGGAAACCGGAACAGCCACCGCCGCTGACGAACACGCGCAACTTGAGGTTGGGATTGGCTTCCTCATGGATCAGCTCACTGACCTTGCGCGCGGCAGAGTCGGTAAACAGCAGGGATGGCGGTAAACCGGCATCGTTCATTTCAGCAGCCATGGCAGCACCTTCAAACCTCAGTCAGTGGCGCCAGTGTAGCCCAATTTGGTGTCAGGAGCGTTTGTCCTGACCGGAACAGCGGCGGCATCCTTCGCGGCTGGCTCCGAAGTAGCGGCAGATTCTGGCAATTGATGGATCAACTTGCCGTTTATCTGGGCTCCCATCGCCATTTCAATCAGGCCATAGTAAACATTGCCGGATACTTTCGCGGTTGCGCCCAGCTCGACGCGTTCGCTGGCGCGGATGTCGCCATTCACGGCGCCGTTCAGGACGACATTAGGCGCCTGCACCGAGCCTTCCACCAGACCGCTGTCGCTGACGCTCAAGGTGGCGGCAACATCCGGCAGGGATTCGACATTGCCCTGGATGGCGCCATCCACATGCAGCCCACCGGTAAAATGCACGTCGCCGACCACACGGGTGCCCACGCCTATCAGCGTGTCGATACGCAACGATTTGGGATTTTTTTGACGTCGTCTGAACATGTGGCCCGTCCGGATCAATAGCTGGAAACATTCATGGAGTGCGCAACTGCCAGGCAAACTCCTGATGCTGCACGGCATGTTGCGCGGCATGCATTTCAACCTGCACGGTAAGCGGCTGAAAATCGGCAGGCAATTCCACCAGTTGCTCCAGGGTCTGGAAGTAGCGATATGAAAACCTGAGTGGCGTGTCCTTCTTGTCCACCGCCACATCCGGCAACGCAAGACTCAGCGGTTGGCCCTGACGGGTGCCGCTGACCTGCAGTTGTACCGTTCCCTGTGCATTGCCGCTGGCCTGCATGGGCTGTATCAACACCAGTTGCAGACGGTAACGATTGGCGACCGTGTCGGGCTGCACTTCAAAACGTTGCACCTGCGGCTCCGTAGGCGCCCCGCCATCGGGCGTCACAATGGCCTTGTAGAGCGTCAGTTCTTCCTGCTGGCGCTGAATGGTCGCCTGCAGATCGGCAAAAGACTGCCGCATGGAATCGGATGATTGCTGATCGACTTTGCGATCCAACCGCACATTGCCCAGTTCACGCCGCAACTGGTTCAGTTCGCCCTGCAAGGAACTGATACGCATGTTTTGCGCGAAGCGCTCGCGCTGACTGCTGATCACGCTGTAGCCGCCTCGCATCCGTCCCAGCTCATAGGCCGAGTAAGTCACCAGTACGACCAGCAACAACAGCCCTGCCAGCAGCGTACGCCGCCGGCGCAGCACGCGCGGTCTGATGATGAACTGTCCGGTATGCAAAGGAGCGAACCTGGCCATTCTTGGTGTCTGCTGACAGTGATCATTGCTTATCGCCACAAGGCAGCGGCATTGCACCACATCGCCTACAATGACGAGCCCAGTCGCCACCTCCCGACAGGCAGCCATCCACACCTTCATCCAGTGAGTTAACAATGTCCAGTCTTGCTGCGCATTTATTGTGGCTCAAAGCCTTTCACGTAGTGTTTGTTGTGACCTGGTTCGCAGGCTTGTTCTACCTGCCACGCCTGTTCGTGTATCACGCAGTCGCGACCGATGCGCCGGGCATCGAACGCTTCAAGGTGATGGAACGACGGCTGTACATCCTCATGAGCATGGGCGCATCGCTGGCAACGTTGTTCGGCATCCTGATGCTCATGGCTGCGCCGGGCTATCTGCACATGGGCTGGGTGCACGCAAAACTGACACTGGTATTGCTGCTGATCGGCTACCACCTGTGGTGCCGGCAACTGGTACGCGCCTTTGCTGCGGATCGCAACCCGCATTCGCAACGCTGGTATCGCTGGTTCAACGAAGCACCCAGCCTGTTATTGATCGCCATCGTGGTGCTGGCCGTGGTCAAGCCATTCTGATCGGCCGCTGCGCCCAATCGGCAGAGCAGTTGCTCTGCTGCAAACATCAGGCTTCGACCGGGTTACGCAAGGCGCGGCGACGCGCCAGAGCACGCAGGTTTTTTTCGTCCTGCCACCAATCCGGCAGGGGTGGCGGGCCATCATTGAAGGCGCGCTGGCCCAGCTCTTCCAGAGCACGCACATAAACGGCGCGCTTGAAAAAGATCACATCCCGCACCGGCGACCAGTAATCCGCCCAACGCCAGCGATCGAATTCCGGCTGGGTCGTGGTATCGAACCGGAAACGATCCTCGCTGCCGGTAAAGCGCAACATGAACCAGCGTTGCTTCTGCCCGATGCAGTGGGTCTTGCCGTCATGACGCTGATACTGAGTGGGAAGACGATAACGCAACCAGTTTCGGGTGCTGGCGAGCACCTCCACATCCTGCGCTTCCAGTCCCACCTCTTCCTTCAACTCCCGAAACAAGGCTTGTTCGGGCGTTTCGTCCGGACCCATGCCACCCTGCGGAAACTGCCAGCCGCGACCTCCCGGGCGGCCGCCGACAAATACCTGACGATCATCGCGGATCAGAATGATCCCGACATTGGCGCGAAAACCTTGTGCATCGATAAAATCAGTCATGGCAATCATCAATTGACAGTGAAAATGATTGTTTCACATGCAGACCTCAGCTCCAACAAACTTGCTCAATCATGTTGCCGCCACAGGACCAGTGATTCGGTCCATACAGCACAGGTAGCCCGAAAGTGCGGCCTGC
>JBFWSR010000033.1:0-16143 GCA_050248275.1 Steroidobacteraceae bacterium | reverse complement strand
GTAGGTTAGCCGCGATTCTGGGTCTTTTTACATGAATCCCGGCCGACCCTCAGATTGCGAGATACCCCTTGATGCAATTGAAGCGGCGCATTCCACAGGATTAGACTCCACCTATGAAGCAAGCACCCAAAACACCACGCATGACACCAGAGCAGCAGTCCGAGCTGTTCAAAAAGACTGCGCGCGAGATGGGTGCGGATGAATCGCCAGAAGCCTTCGAGCGCACCCTGAAGCGCATAGCGCCGCAGAAACCGGCCCCAGTATCCCCAGCTAAAACCAAGCCCTAATTAGGGCAGGCAGACCCCAAGCCAACTAGATTTTGTGTTTGGGTTTGCGAAGTAGAACATCGCCTCATAGCTTCGCATAATGTATATTATGTATTATAAAGCGCGCTAGCCAAGCTGGTCTGGCTGCCGCTGGCGACGCTGAGGGCTGGCAGACTTAAGAACCCGGGCGGATTCTCGATAACTTCTGACATGGTTATTGATGATCTTCGAGATATGAGCGCTACCTTTTTTCCGTACGCTCATTCGCTTGCGAGTCCTGCCAAATGACTGCACATGAGAGCACAGTGGAGCTATTTCAGGATAGTTTGCGTCGCTGCCAATGCGATCCACAATTCATTCATCGTTTCTATATGTACTTTTTCGATTCAACCCCGGAAGTTCCCCGGTTTTTTTCCGGAACCGACATGCAACGTCAGGAACGCATGCTGCAGGCGTCGTTACACATGGTAATGCTGGCTTCGCAGGACAATGGCGCTGCGGAGATTTATTTGCGCCATGTTGCAAGCGAACATCAGCAGCGTCAGATCCCTGCCTTTTTGTTTGATCTTTGGCTGGATTGCCTGATCAAGACCGTGGCTGAAACCGATTCTCGATTTAATGGGAAAGTTGCTCAGGCCTGGCATGACATCATGAGTCAGGGCATCGAATACATGAAGAAAAGCGGCGGCCAGCGCTGAACAAGACAATGGGTGTTTGTTACTTATTCCAGCGCTGTCATTAATACTGCAACGGCGATAATCAGGCCCGCTTCATCCGTCAGTGTCAGATGCCCGGCGCCAATACCCAATTGCTTGCAGACAGTTTGCCCTTGCTCCGACCAGACGATTTCCGGTTTGCCAGCCTGATTGGGTACATAGCCAGCATCGCGTATCCACATGCCCTCCGCAAAGCCGGTTCCCATGGCCTTGACGATAGCCTCTTTGGCTGCCCAATGCATGGCCAGGAATCGTGCCGGTCGTTTGCTGTTCGCAAATAGCACCTGTTCGGCCGGTAATAGCAGATGTTTTACCAGCCGATCACCGTGGCGATGGTGCATTTCCTCGAAACGTTCGAGCTTGACGATATCGGTGCCGATGCCGTGGATCACAGCAGACTCCGCGCCTCGATCATCATTCGCTTCATTTCACGTACAGCCACGGCCAGACCATCGAACACGGCGCGAGCGACGATGGCGTGACCAATGTTGAGTTCGACTATTTCGGGAATGGATGCAATAGCCTGCACGTTATGATAATGCAAGCCATGTCCGGCGTTGACGATCAAACCCAGATCGGCAGCGTGACGTGCCGCTTGTTGTAAACGCACCAGTTCGCGTGTCTGTGTCGCGCCATGAGTATGTGCATAGGCGCCGGTATGCAATTCGATCACGGGTGCGCCGAGCCTGACGGCGGCATCAAGTTGCGCGGGATTGGGATCGATGAACAAAGAAACTCGTACGCCTGCTGCCATCAGGCGTTTTGTTGCTGCCTGGATGACGGCGAAGTTTTCCAGCACGTTCAAACCACCTTCGGTTGTCAGTTCGTCACGTTTCTCCGGCACCAGGCACACATCTTGCGGTTTGACATGTTCAGCCAGCGTCACCATGGCATCGGTACAGGCCATCTCCAGATTCATGCGTGTCTGCAAGGCGTCACGCATGATGTGTACATCGCGATCCTGAATGTGGCGACGATCTTCGCGCAAATGAACAGTGATGCTGTCTGCGCCCGCCTGCTCTGCCAGCAACGCGGCCAACAGAGGATCAGGATAGGTCGTGCCGCGTACCTGCCGCAGCGTAGCCATATGATCTACATTGATGCCCAGACTGATGTTCTGGCGAATGGAAGTGGTATTCGACATGGAAATTGTTTTGGATCCATTTCAGAAACAAATACGGATTACGGTTTGCCCGACTGCAACAGTCGCAGCTCGCCAAGTATCGCACGACTCTGTAAACGCCGGCCATCCAGCACATGATCGAGAGCCGCACGCAATAAGTAACGTGCGTCGGATTTCTGCTGAGCATCAGTAAAGGCTTCATTCGCAAGCGCCAGCAAGCAGGCGCCGTCATACACGCCTCGGGCTGCATTGACGGCAGCGATCACCGGTATGGGACCGAGTTCCAGCACATAGCGATAACATGCTTCCGGTCTGATCGCCTGTCCGGTCCCGGCTTCATGTTCCAGCAATAGACCAAAGCCCAGCGCCTGCAGCAAGCGCTTCTCGAACAGACGCAGCGCCAACAGTTCATCACTCTCCGTTTTCAGACTCTGGATGGTGGCGTGGTACAGATCGAAAATGTCCGATTGCGGATCGTGCAGATGCAGCAGCTTGAGCAACAATTCATTGAGATAAAAGCCGCTGAGCAAACGGGCAGCAGGCAGGTTGCTGGGTTCACCAGCCAGTTCTGCGGCATTCAACTGCCCTGCTTCACCCTTGCCTGACCATGAAACCAGTATCGGCTGGAATGCCTGCAGCGCGGCCGCCATGCCGGATTTATTGTCGCGCACGCCACGCGCAAATATGGTCAGACGACCATGATCACGGGTAAACAAATCAAGTATACGGCTGGTATCCCGATAGGGGCGCTGGTGCAGCACATAAGCAGGTTGTAGCTGTATGCGTTGTGTGGCGCTATGGATCATTACAGCTGGCAATCAATCAGATTCGTAGCCAAATTGCCGCAGGGCAGCTGCACTGTCCGACCAGTTCTCCTTCACTTTCACCCACAGCTCCAGATGTACGGGAGTGCCCAGCAGTTTCTGCAGCTCCAGACGCGCTGCGCGTCCCACATTCTTCAGGCCTTCGCCCTTGTCGCCAATAACAATGGCTTTCTGGCCGGTGCGTTCCACCCAGATCACGGCGTTGATCAGCAATTTGCCACTGTCGCTGTCAAACTCGAAACGTTCGATTTCCACCGTCAAGCCATAGGGCAGTTCATCTCGCAGCCGCCAGGTGAGCTTTTCGCGGATGATTTCTGCTGTCTGGAAACGGTCGCTGCGATCAGTGACCTGCTCTTCCGGGAAATGCGGCGGTGACAGTGGCAGATGTTTGGTAATCAGTGCCGGCAGTTGCTCGAGATTAATGTGCTTCATGCTTGAGATGGGTACGATTTCAGCGAAATCGGCCTTGCGGGCAATTTCCGCCATAAACGGCATCAGCCGTTCCTTGGGCTGCACTTTGTCCACCTTGCTGACCAGCAGAATAAGAGGACGACCGCTTTGTTTGATGTTATCCAGCACATGCTGGTCCTCTTCGGTCCATCTGAGCGCTTCCACCAGAAACAGATTCACATCGGCATCAGCCAGCGAAGCCAGCGCCGAACGATTCATGTAGCGGTTCATCATGCGTCGTTCGCTGACATGAATGCCCGGCGTGTCCACGAAGACAATTTGCGCATCAGCACCAGTCAGAATGCCAAGAATGCGATGCCGGGTGGTCTGCGGTTTGGGTGAAACGATACTGACCTTGCGTTTGAGCAAGGCATTGAGCAGTGTTGATTTGCCCACATTGGGACGACCGACAATGGCGGCAAAACCGCAGCGATAGTTTTCCGGCACCGGCTTTTCCAATGCGTGATGCTCGCGCGCCTGATCTTCAGGTTCCGATGCAGAGACGACTGGATCGGCAGGCGGAGCGACTGGAAATTCTGATTCGGGATGATTCATTACAACCTGTAACAACTGTCAAAGATCATGGAATTTGTGTGCGATTGCGCCGACTTCATTTGGTCCAGAGCCGGATCAATTGCTCAAAGACTTGTTGCGCCGCCACCTGCTCGGCTATACGACGGCTGCTGCCCTCGCCCGTGGCCCGCAGACCCAGGGTGGGTATCTCGCAACGCATGGCGAAATGTTGTGCGTGCGCCTCGCCGGTAATGGCCTCGATGCTGTACTCGGGCAATGGTACATTTCGCGACTGCACAGTTTCCTGCAACCTGGTTTTGGGGTCTTTCAATTGCGCTGCATTGGGTAGCTGCGGCAAGCGCTGCGCAAACATTCGTTCAATCACCGCAACTGCAGCCGGAAAACCACCGTCCAGGTAAATGGCCCCCAGCAATGCCTCAAACGCATCGGCCAGGATGGATTTGCGCCGAAAACCGCCGGACTTCAACTCGCCGGCACCCAGTCGCAGGCGTTCGCCAATATCGATCTGCACGGCGATGGCCGCCAATGACTCGCCGCTTACCAGCGTAGCCCGGTAACGGGACAACTCGCCTTCCGGCGCGCTGCTGAAAGTCTTGTATAACAAACTCGCCGTCACGCAGTTGAGCACGGCATCGCCCAGATATTCCAGACGTTCGTTATGTGGATTGCCGGCGCTGCGATGCGTGAGCGCTGTCTCAAACAACGTCAGATCGCGGCAGGCATAGCCGAAAGTATCCTGCAGCCATTGCTCAAGTGTTTTCACGCATCAAATCCGCTAGCGGCCACTAATCGACCGTCACTGTCTTGTAGAAGTCGGCCACCAGGGACACATTGCCGATGAAAGGGACTTCGGCACGATACTCGGCGGTCATTTCATAGGTGGAGCCCACTTTCCGTATCTGGATGTCTTTGTAATCCAGCGTCTTGATGTCTTCGATATTCCAGCGCCTGTTCAGACCAGTGCGTATCTTGTCCGGACTGGTGTCTGCCGCCGAGGTTTCCTTGCTGATGCCCTCCATGGCACGCGTGATTTCGAAGTATTCCAGATATACGGGGACCAGACGAATCAGGGCATACAACCCCAGACCAAGAATGATCAGAATGGTCAGCATTCCCAGTGCAGTCGCGCCACGTTGCCGATCGCGTGTCTTGAAATCATTCATATCAGCTCCCGGTTTTTATTGCTCAAGCCAAGAATTGTCACAGCAGCAGTACTGGCGTCGTCATCAATGAATGCGCGTGCCAATGCGGCTGAAAATCGGCAGTTCGGTAAACTTCCAGTGAAACCAGATGAATTTGGCGCGACCCACCAGGTTTTGCTCGGGCACAAAGCCCACCTGCGGAAAGCGGCTATCCTGACTGTTGTCGCGATTGTCGCCCATAAAATAGTAATGTCCAGCCGGTACGATGGCATCAAAATCCTTGGGAAAACTGCCCGGCAGGTACATCACCTGATGCTGGACCTTTCCGAGCGTTTCCTCGGCCAGCTGTGCATTCAGATAACCGTGGTCGTTATAAAAGCCGCCCAGCTCCGTTTTGAGCGGCTGACCATTGATGAATACCTGATCATTGATCACCGTGACATGATCGCCCGGCAAGCCGATCAGGCGTTTGATGTAGTTGATCGAAGGATCGGCAGGCAGCTTGAATACCACCACATCGCCGCGCTGCGGATCGCCGGTTTCAAGCAATTTGAAATTGAAGACCGGCATGCGCAAATCGTAAGCAGACTTGCTGACGAAGATGAAGTCGCCTGCCAGCAAAGTCGGCATCATCGAATCCGAAGGAATGCGGAATGGCTCAAAGATGAAGGAGCGCACCACCAGCACCAGACCCAGAACCGGAAAAAACGAGCGCGCATATTCGACCAGCACCGGATGAGCCTGCGGCGCAGGAGCCGCCCTCTGCCCTTCAGTCGTCACCGGAGTCGCGCTGGCAGCCTGTTGCCGCAGGCGCGCTTTTTTGAACAGCAGCGAATCCACGGCCCAGACAACGCCGGAAATCGTGGTGAGCAACAGCAGCCAGAATGAAAAATCGTAAGTCATCGTATCCAGTTCCAAAGTAATGGTCCGCCAGTCTGACGACCAGCCTGAATTGGTCAGTTCTTGTCCCGACCGACTTGCAATACGGCGAGGAATGCTTCCTGTGGAATTTCCACCGAGCCCACCTGCTTCATGCGCTTTTTGCCTTCTTTCTGCTTCTCCAGCAACTTGCGTTTGCGGCTGATATCGCCGCCATAACATTTGGCCAGCACATTCTTGCGCAAGGCTTTGACACTGGCGCGCGCAACAATGTGGGCGCCAATGGCCGCCTGCACCGCCACTTCGAACATCTGCCGCGGAATCAGCTCCTGCATCTTGTCCACCAGTTCGCGGCCGCGCTGGTAGGCCATGTCACGGTGCACGATGATGGACAGTGCATCCACCTTGTCGCCATTGATCAGGATATCCAGTTTGACCATGGGCGCCGGCTCGAAATGGCTGAATTCATAGTCGAATGAAGCGTAACCGCGACTGACCGACTTCAGCCGGTCAAAGAAATCCAGCACCACGTCGGCCATCGGCAATTCGTATTGCAGCGACACCTGGTTGCCCAGATACAGCATCTTTTTCTGCCGGCCGCGCTTGTCATTACACAGTTTCAGCACCGCGCCCACATGTTCGGGTGGCACCAGGATGTTGGCGGTGATGATCGGCTCACGCAACTCGGCCGTTTCATTGCTCGGCGGCAATTTGGCCGGATTGTCCACAAAGATGGTCTCGCCATTGGTGAGCAGCACTTCGTACACCACCGTAGGTGCGCTGGTGATCAGGTCGAGATTGTATTCACGCTCCAGACGTTCCTGCACGATGTCCATATGCAGCAAGCCGAGAAAGCCGCAGCGGAAACCGAAGCCCAGCGCGGTGGACACTTCCGGTTCGTAATGCAGGGCCGAATCGTTGAGCTTCAGCTTGGCCAGGGCATCGCGGAACGCCTCGTAATCATCGGAGCGCACCGTGAACAGGCCGGCGAATACCCGCGGCTGAATCTGTTTGAAACCTTCCAGCGGCGCCGCACACAGACGCGATTCCTGGGTAATGGTGTCACCCACGGGTGCCCCGTTGATCTCCTTGATGCCCGCAATCACGAAACCCACCTCACCCGTCGCCAGCTCATTGCATGCCAGTGATTTGGGAGTAAACCGCCCGAGCTTGTCTATCTGATGGGCGCGCCCGGTGGACCAGACGCGAATCTTCTCGCCTACTTTCATCGAACCGTTCATCACCCTCACCAGGGAGACCACGCCAACGTAACTGTCGAACCACGAATCAATGATCAGCGCCTGCAGTGGCGCCTCCGGGTCACCCTTGGGTGGCGGAATGCGCCGGACCAATTCCTCCAGCAGATCCGGTACGCCCAGTCCGGTCTTGGCGCTGACCCGCACCGCATCCTCGGCTTCAATGCCGATGATTTCCTCGATTTCTTTGATGACGCGTTCCGGATCGGCCGAGGGCAGGTCGATCTTGTTGATGACGGGCACGACTTCCAGTCCCTGTTCCAGCGCCGTATAGCAATTGGCGACGCTCTGTGCCTCCACACCCTGGGCGGCGTCCACCACCAGCAAGGCGCCATCGCAAGCCGCCAGCGAACGGGACACTTCATAGGAGAAATCCACATGTCCCGGCGTATCGATCATGTTCAGCTGATAAACCTGTCCATCCCGGGCCCGGTACTTGAGCATCACGCTTTGCGCCTTGATGGTAATGCCGCGTTCGCGCTCCAGGTCCATGGAGTCCAGCACCTGATTTTCCATCTCACGCGCATCCAGCCCACCACAATACTGAATGAAGCGGTCTGCGAGAGTGGATTTGCCGTGATCGACGTGAGCGATAATGGAAAAATTACGGATTAGCTTCATGGAAACGTTGTTCTCGGCGGCCTGTCGTCACAGGCTGAAGGCAGGCAGTGGCTACAAAGGCTGCGGATTATATCGGAGATGGCTGAAGCCGCCGGGAAAAGCGATGTTAGCGGTCACCGCCTCAATCAACCAGATAAGAAGCCAGTCGGGCGCGGTCCAGACGATAGGCGCACACAAAGTCCCCATCGATCAACAGAACCGGCACACGTCGCCCATAACGACTCTCGAGAAGCGCATCGCCACTGATGTCCTGCACCCGGATCCGGGCTGCCCGTTCACCGAACAATTCACACAGCTCGGCCAGCATTTCCTCGCACAGGCTGCAATCGGGGCGCGATAGCACCAGCCAGTCGGTCAACTGATTTGCAGGATTAGCCGGGACCATTGACAAGCGCTTCGCTGTATTCAGACTCGCGCCGCTATTTGCGGGCAACATCCGGCTCCCGGACCAGCGACGAAATCATGTTTTTTACCGTCAGCGCCGGCACCTCGCCTACCGCGGTAATCTGGTATCCCTGTAGATCGGTGCAAACCGCATGTGCAGCGCCCATTTTCTGTAAACCGGGAGAACAGGCATCGCTGCCGGAAGCAGGTGAAATAAACATCGAGACAGTCGCCAAGCCATCGGAATACACCAGATGCCGGGCAACAGCATTGGAATCCATTTCCGGTTGCAGACGGGTCAGTTTCAGCTTGAAACCGGGCGGCAGATTACGCACGTACCAGCCAACCACTTCCTGGGCGATGGTACGGTGATGAACTTCATGCCGAATCCAGTCGAAGCCGGCGGTATTGACCGTGGGCGACAAATCTCGATCCATGACGTGATCACGCACGGCCAGCTCGGCAAATGCAACCTGTTCGATGATCCTGCCATGGCGATCAAACAACTGCGATTTCAGCGGCATGGCGGTTTCAGTATCCAGCCACAGGCGATAGCCATAGCGAAATTCGTCACGCGGTTGCACCAGCACCAATTGCGCCTTGCGCTCCAGTACCTTCATGATGGGTCCAGTACCGATGTCGTAATAGGCTTCCAGTCCTGGCCGGTATTCCGGTATCAAGCTCAGCAGCGCATCGCTATCGGCACGCCTTTCCACCAGTACCGCATGTCTGTCCGGCATGTAATACGTCACTTCGGAATTGGTGCGGATGTATTCCCGACCACTGCCGTCGAGGGACACCAGGCGTTCTGTGATCTTGCCGCCTACATTGCGATGTACGATGCGCAATGTCTCGGACTGCATCTCTGTGGAATGAATGAAACGTCCATCATAATTGCGCTCCACCAGCGCCTGCGACATGCGTTCCAGCCATGAGCGTGCATCCAGATGCTCCTCGCCATGAGCTGCAGCAATACCCGTCAGCAAACAAGCAACGACGACGCAGGTTCTAAGGCCGAGATTCATCGTCATCAACGTCCGGATACCAAATCAGCTTCAACCGGTTGTTCGTACGATACCGCCTGCTCGCTGGCCAGCAAACCGGTCATCATGTTGCGGCGCCCCAACGGCGAAGAAAATTCGCTGTGCGCGACCACATAATTGGTCAAACGGGTCGCCGGGATCGGCGCCGATGGCGCATCGGAAACCGCCGGCACCACATAGCTGTTTGCTGCAACCATTTTCTGTGCCGTCACCTCCACAGGCTGCAGTATTTCTTCTGCGGACAGGTTTTCGGCATTCAACGTTGCGGGTTGTGGGCGCACGGCCAGCACGGCCACCCACGCCACGCTGGCTGCGACTGCTAAACCGGCTGCAGGTTTGAGCCAACGACCAACCGGCAGTTTTGGCGCAGCGGCAGCAGGTACCGCGACTGCCCCGTCTTCCCGATCAAGCGCAGCGGTAATACGGGTGGAGAAATCGCACGACAGTTGAGTTTTCACCATTGGTGCGCGTAACACTTCACCCATCAGTTGATAACGGCTCATTGCCTGCTTCAGATCGGCATCCCTGGCCAGACGCCGCACAAATAGATCGGTTTCTGCTGCCGGAAGCTCATCATCGACAAAGGCCGATAACTGAGAGTGCAGGGTTTCATTCGGTCGCATTGAATCAGTCATGACTTGACGCTCTCGCTAACAAGCAGGCTCCTGCCTGATACACGGTTCTGACATCCGAAGCCGCAGTGCGCGGCCCGACATCATCGCCCCTTCCACCCTGAAACCAACTGTTCATGCTGCCGTACCTCATTTATCCACCAGGGGCCGCAGCTTCTTGTCGATTGCTTCGCGGGCACGAAAAATCCTTGATCGCACCGTGCCTACGGGGCACTCCATCACTTCGGCAATTTCTTCATAGGACAGGCCTTCCAGTTCGCGCAGCGTGATCGCTTCGCGCAGATCATCGGGCAAATGCTGCATGGCTTCGGTCACCGTCTTGCGGATTTCCTCTGTCAGCAGCAGGCCTTCCGGGGTATCACTATCCTTCAACAAAACCTGTGCCGCATAGTCGTCCGGATCCTGCAGGTCCAGATTATAGTCAACCAGACGACGGCGACTCGATACCAGCACATTCTTGGCAGTATTTGCAGCGATGCGATATAGCCAAGTATAGAACGCGCTTTCGCCCCGGAAAGTAGGCAAGGCACGGTACGCCTTGATGAAGGCTTCCTGGGCAATGTCCTCTGCTTCCACCGGGTCGCGTACATAGCGCGTCACCAGTTTGATCACCTTGTGTTGATACTTACGCACCAAGACATCGAAAGCTGCACGGTCACCCCGTTGCACCATCTCCACCAGCTTGGCGTCGTTATCCTCCACATTCATGCCCATACACTGCAACCTCGTGGGGAGGCTACGCGTCGGCAGGAACGCGGCAGAGTAAACTGAGCGGTAGACATCGCATTCCTGGCAAAGTTCGGGTGGTTGCTGGTTAGCTGAGTAAAAGTAACAAAAAATGCCGTACTAAGTCGTACTGAATGGCGGATGCCCGCAGCAATCTTGCAGTAATTCATGCAGTCAACTTGCTGGCAGGGCCGTTGCCTGCCCCGCTTCAAGTCGTAAACGCCGTTGCCACTGCTGCCAGGCCGGTGCCGACAATTCATTACGCCACAGCATCACTTGATACGTTCGCCCGGATTCATCGCACAATCTGAGACACAGCAACCACGGGTTTAGCCAGGAAGATGGCAGTAGACGGGCGTATGCCGGTTCGCCAGCCGCAAACTGCAAACGCCACATGTGATTTTGCTGCCAGCTCAATGCCGTCAAACGCCTCCCCGGACGACCGTATCCAGACTGCCGGGCGGCCAGCAGGGACAGGCAGGTACTGGCGATCAGCAGTAACACCCGAGAGGTAGCCGTGAGATCAGTTACCCACGGCAACACCATACCCGATGCCAGCAGCAATCCGGCTGGCAGCAGCCGCAAACGCAACTGTGACAAGTCAAGCGCCAGAACGGGTGAGCTGCTGGATGACATCCGCAATGTCCTGACGATCCGGTATCTGTGCGCCAATGAGATAAGACAGTATTACTGGATCCTGCATATCCAGCAGCGCTTCAAATGCCTGTTGCTGCCGGGTACTGGCCCGTGGATAGTCCTGCTCGAAATAGCGTGTCAGCAGCACATCCAGTTCACGCATGCCTCGCCGGCAGTGCCAGCGCAGACGCGACAAACGAGCCGTCTCCGGAACTGCTTGCGTCATGGCTCTATCCTGTCGAGCGCAGGTCATGCACTTGTCTAGTGCCGGCGCTCGGCAATTTTTCGCTTGATCTCGGCAATGGCGCGCGCTGGATTCAGATCCTTGGGACACGCCTCGGTGCAGTTCATGATGGTATGACAGCGATACAGACGGAACGGATCTTCCAGCGCATCCAGACGTTCGCCGGTGGCTTCGTCGCGGGTATCAATAATCCAGCGATAAGCTGCCAGCAGTGCTGCCGGTCCCAGATAGCGGTCGCTGTTCCACCAGTAACTCGGGCAGGCCGTCGAACAGCAGGCGCACAGGATGCAGGCGGAAGGCCGATCAATTTTTTCCTGGTCTTCCTTGGATTGCAGACGTTCCTGATCCGGCGGCGCCGGCGTGCGGGTCTGCAGCCAAGGTTTCACCGACGCATACTGCGCATAGAAGTTGGTCAGGTCAGGCACCAGATCCTTGACCACCGGCATGTGCGGCAGCGGATAAATCTTTACATCGCCCTTGATCTCGTCATTGGCCTTGATGCATGCCAAAGTATTCACGCCGTCGATGTTCATGGCGCAGGAACCGCAGATGCCCTCGCGACAGGAACGACGGAAGGTCAGCGTCGGGTCGATTTCGTTTTTGATCTTGATCAGCGCGTCCAGCACCATTGGACCACAACTGCCCATATCGACTTCATAGGTGTCGATACGTGGTTTGTCCTTCGATTCGGGATCGAAGCGATAGATGCGGAATTTGCGCACATTCTTGGCGCCAGCCGGAGCCTTGTGCTCCTTGCCATTGGGATTTACCACCGAGTTTTCGGGTAAGCGGAGTTGAGCCATCGCTGTTACCTGTCTGTATCTCTGTCAGTTCTATCGTGATTCGCAACCGATTCAGTAAACGCGCGCCTTGGGCGGCACGACTTCCACATCATTGGTCAGTGTGTACAGGTGCACCGGACGATAGTCGAGAGCGACCTTGCCGTGGGCATCCACATACGCCAGCGAGTGTTTCATCCAGTTCTCGTCATCACGATTCGGGAAGTCTTCACGGGCATGTGCGCCACGGCTTTCCTTACGGTTGAACGCCGAATTGATCGTGGCCGCCGCCTGGCATAACAGGTTGTCGAGTTCCAGCGTTTCCACCAGATCGGTGTTCCAGACCAGCCCGCGATCGCTTACCCCCACGTCAGCAAAGGAAGCGATGACCTTGTCGAGTTTCTCCACGCCTTCCAGCAGCGATTCGCCGGTGCGGAACACGGCAGCATGGTTCTGCATCACGCGTTGCATGTTCAGGCGCACTTCAGCGGTCTTGAGACTGCCTTTGGCATTGCGATAACGGTCAATGCGGCTGATCGCCAGATCACCGGCATCGGCCGGCAACGGTTTGTGACGCTTGCCGGGCTTGACGATCTCGGCGCAGTGGCGCGCGGCTTCACGGCCAAACACCACCAGATCCAGCAATGAGTTGGAACCCAGACGATTGGCGCCATGCACTGAAACACAGGCCGCTTCGCCCACTGCCATCAGGCCAGGCACCACGGTGTCGGGATTGCCATTGCGAATCGTGACCACTTCGCCGTGAATGTTGGTCGGGATACCGCCCATGTTGTAGTGCACGGTCGGCAGCACTGGAATCGGCTGCTTGGTGACATCCACGCCGGCAAAAATCTTCGCCGTTTCGGAAATGCCCGGCAGACGCTCCTGCAGGATGTCCGCCCCCAGATGTTCCAGATGCAGGAAGATGTGATCCTTGTGCTGACCCACGCCCCGCCCTTCGCGGATTTCGATGGTCATGGCGCGACTCACCACATCGCGCGAAGCCAGGTTCTTGGCGGTGGGTGCATAGCGTTCCATGAAGGCTTCGCCCTGCGAGTTGCGCAGGATACCGCCCTCGCCGCGCGCGCCTTCGGTAATCAGGCAACCCGAGCCGTAAATGCCGGTGGGATGGAATTGCACGAATTCCATGTCCTGCATCGGCAGGCCGGCGCGCAGCACCATACCGCCGCCGTCGCCCGTACAAGTGTGGGCAGAAGTACAGGAAAAATAGGCGCGGCCATAACCACCGGTGGCCAGCACCACCATGTGGGCGCGGAAGCGATGAATCGTGCCATTGGCCATGTCGATGGCCACCACGCCGCGACATTCGCCGTTTTCCATGATCAGATCCACGGCGAAATATTCGATGAAGAACTGGGCCTCGTGCTTCAACGCCTGTTGATACAGCGTATGCAGCATGGCGTGGCCGGTGCGGTCCGCTGCCGCACAGGTGCGCTGCGCCGTACCCTTGCCATAGTGGGTGGTCATGCCGCCGAACGGCCGCTGATAAATCTTGCCGGCTTCGGTACGCGAGAACGGCAGACCGTAATGCTCCAGTTCAAGAATGGCCTGTGGCGCTTCCTTGCACATGAACTCGATGGCGTCCTGATCGCCCAGCCAGTCCGAACCCTTGACGGTGTCGTACATGTGCCAGCGCCAGTCGTCTTCGCCCATGTTGCCCAAGGCAGCGGAAATGCCGCCTTGTGCTGCCACCGTATGGCTGCGGGTGGGGAACACCTTGGTCACACAGGCAACCGACAAACCGGAATTGGCCAGTCCGAAAGTGGCGCGCAGTCCGGCGCCCCCGGCGCCGACTACCACCACGTCATAGCTGTGATCCACGAATTGATAAACACTCATCAGCTCTTCCCCGTCAAACCTGGCCCGATACATTCATGAACGCAATGCGCAACACGGAGAAGACACCGAGTACGCTCAACAGCAGCAATCCGAAGTTGATGATCAGCATGGCTATCACCCTGATCGTCTTGTGATGTGCCGCGTAGTCTTCAACGATCACCTGCAACCCCAATTGCGCGTGATAAGCCAGAGTCACTATCAACAGACTTAACAGCACCGTATTCACCGGTGCGGCAATCCAGCCAACTGCGTGGATATAACTCAAATCGCCCAGTGAAATCAGTGACAGCAGGAACCAGGGTGCCAGCAGCGCCAGGCCCACTGCAGAGACACGCTGCGACCACCAATGAGCAGAACCTTCCTTGGCCGCGCCCATGCCCAATACTTTTCCCAGAGGACTGCGCAGACTCATAGCACGCCTCCCGTCGCTACTGCAGAAGCGGTGGCGGTAATGCGCGCTGTAATGCACAGCCAGGTAAGTACCGTCAGAATCACTGCACTGACCATGACCAGCGTACCGGTCTTGCGGGCCACAGCGCGTTCGAAACCATAGCCCATATCCCAACCCAGATGCCGGATGCCGTTCAGCAAGTGATAGAAGAATGCGAGCAACCAGCCAAACAACGCCAGTTTGGTCAAGGGTGAAGCGAAGCAACGCAATGCACCGTCGTAGGTTTCGCTGCCGGAGGCGAGCGCGACCAGCCAGTACACCAGCAGGGTAAATCCCGCCGACATGAACACACCGGAAAGACGATGCAGAATCGACAGCCCGTTACTGTACTGCCAGCGATAATGCATGAACGGTGACAAGGGCCGTTCTTGTTGCGCCATACGATTTTCCTCACCCTAAACTGGGCATGACCATTCGGGAGCTCCGACAGCCATGCGCACGACTACAGGAGACCGACCGCCGCCGGCCCACGAAACACTTTCAGAAATCGATACAGCGACCGGCTTTTTCCCAATCTCCGAAACGGGTGGGTTCAGGGCCATCACGGCCGCCCACTTCTACTGGTCCGTCGGACGATTGCTCGAGCTTCTTGTCGACCTGCCAGTGCGTCGTGGCTGCCGTTGCCGGGTTTCTTTGAACCTGCGCATCGACGGATGACTCAATGGTTGATCCGGCAATTATTGTTGGCGGTTGCTGCATGGCCGCATAGTCTGCCAGAAAGCCCCCCGCTTGAAAATGCAATGAAACGGCAATCCATGCATCATCACGCTTAAAACACCTTTATTTTCTGATTTGACTTTACTGCCAATCTTCGTCTTGCTCTTTCCTGATGTATTAAACACAACCTTTGAATCCAGACATGCAGTAGCAATGGTTGCTGGAGGGAATTCGCGCCGGGTTGCCGCAAGTGTTGAATCTGGGCCTACTGGAGCATCAGTTTCAAGAAGGGTTGTTACACACAGAACGGGAAATCATTACCCGCCTCATTATCGCGGCCCGATCAAACCGCTGCATGTTCCGCCTGTGGGCCCGCATTCAGGCGCCCATCGCCGGTGCCCGGGTATTGGCCATTGGCGAACTGCCGGTGAGGCGATGATGATGGCGCTGCCACTGACAAGATTGCGAACTGCTGACGGTCATCAGCCTGGCGCATCTCACCTCGCTCCTGACATTGGACAACAGTCATATTCCGCTGGAAGTCATGCCACTGCCTTATGAACTGCCTGTACTCACCCCAGCAGATATAGCCGCGTCATAAATTGTGCTTGCCTGAATCGACCTAAATAAGATATATCTGTTTTTATTTAGATATATCTTATTTGGGTCGCCATGCATCGCCACAAACCTTTTAACCCTGCAATGCCATATGACCTGCTGGACCCGGATGAACGGAAGCGTTCCTCTTTACATTCCGATGAGGGAGGGCGCAGTGGTCGCCACGGCGGTCGCGGTGGTCGCCTGCTGGAGCACGGCCGCCTGCGGCTGCTGCTCCTGCAATTGATCGCCACGTAACCCGCTCATGGCTACGAACTGATCAAGGCCATCGAAGACAATACTCATGGCGCTTACAGCCCCAG
>JBFWSR010000032.1:0-19954 GCA_050248275.1 Steroidobacteraceae bacterium | reverse complement strand
TGGAGAGCCAGCGGCTTGAATCGATCGAAATGCACGAGCTGACACCGATGCAACCCGAAATGCACTGCAAAATGCAGCTCGAAATTACATCGACAGCAATGACAGCTCAATTTTCAACAGCCTGTTAGCGCGGCATCGGGGCTTTCTCGCCTCGTTCCAGTATGTGACGTTGATCGGCGGACAGTTGTTGGCCCTGCTGGTGTTGCTGGCGCTGCAAGGTTTAATGACGGCCGACGAGATCAGAGCATGGGGCTGGCGCATTCCATTCTTCATCGGCGCGCTGGCGGCATGGGTCGCCTTGTATCTGCGCAGCGGACTGCATGAAACGGCAAGCGCCGAGGTGCGTGTCAGGAAGGAATCCGGCACCTTTACCGAACTGCTGAAACATCGGCGTGCCCTGTGGGCCGTGATCGGTTTTACTGCCGGCGGCTCGCTGGCGTTTTACACCTACACCACTTACATGCAGAAATATCTGGTCAATACGGCAGGGATGGCGGCGGAGACCGCCAGCCGTGTGATGACGGCAGCACTGATTGTTTTCATGCTGATGCAGCCCTTGTTCGGCGCGCTGTCCGACCGAATCGGCCGGCGCAACAACATGCTTGCCTTCGCTGCACTGGTGATGCTCGGCACCGTGCCATTGCTGACGACACTGGGTTCCGTGCAAGACCCGCTCATGGCATTCATGCTGATTGTGCTCGCCCTGGCCATGATCAGCTTCTACACTTCGATCAGCGGCTTGATCAAGGCCGAACTTTTTCCAATGCATGTGCGCGCTCTGGGTGTGGGCGTGTCATACGCCATTGGCAATGCCCTGTTCGGCGGCACGGCCGAAGCGGTCGCCTTGTGGTTCAAGCAGCAAGGCAGGGAACCGATGTTCTACTGGTATGTGACTGCGCTTGCTGCCGTTGCGTTGATCACCGCCATCATGATGCCCGATGCGAAAAAGAATGAAGCCAGGGGTATTGCCGAGGATTTGCGTACATAGATCAGCGTGTGTCGAGCCGTTCCTGGCTGTCATTGCTACAAACTGTATTGCACCCGTAATGCATAAGCATTGAGGGTCTGGCCAATCTGCACGCCCACGGGCGGTGACGATCCGGCAGGCGCGGCTTGTGGATAAGAGCTGGCCGAGCCGAATGCAGTCGTCGAGGGATTCAGGCGATCCACGTCGATGTGCAGATAGTTGAACACCAGTTTCAGATTGGGATTCAGATACCAGTTCACGCCGGTGGTCAGAATGTTCTGCACGCCACCGCGCACGCCATCTGCAGGCGTCGCTGCGCCGGCAATGCCTTCGTGATAGTTCATGTCCGTGTGGCTATAACGCAGCGCCAGTTCCCACGCGCCCCAGCCGCCGCGCGAACTGACATTCACAAACGGCCGTGGATTCTGGTACGAGCCGTTGGTCATGTTGTAGCGCCGGCTCTCGCCGGTGATCATCCAGCTTCCTTCCAGATAGTAACCACTGAAGGCTGGATTGCTCAGTGTCGATAGCCGACGTTCGATGCCATACCAGAAATGTTCGCCCTGGAAAAACCAGTTGCGCCAATTGCCGGCCAGTTCGGCGCCGGCTGCATAAGCATGCGTGGCGTCGATGTTGCCGGTGTCGATCAGGCGCGTGCTGTCCGCGCGCAGTTCCGGTTGATTGCGAAAGCGCAGCACGTAGCGGGCGCTGGACAAATCTATCGCACTGGCAGAATCGATGGCATTGGCCGGATGCAACACATACGTGCCCGATGCGCCCAGGTGCAGGTGGTAGTCGGTTGAAGTGACTGCCAGTCCCGCAATGCGCGCCACGACGGCATTCTGTGCGTCATACACTTCGGCATCCGCGACGGTGCGACCGGTCAAGGCCAGTGAACCCATCCACCGTGCGCCGCTGCCGCGCATGGCCAGTGCGGTGCGTCCGTCCGCGCCGCCCAGTGATCGCGCAATTTCGGCAGGCGCCGCTTTTTCGATGAACAAGGCGTCTTCCGGCGCGATGCTGTCGTCCAGTCCTGCAATCGGCGCAAAAGCGCCCATTTGAATGGTGAATGGAGCGAAGCCGGTGTAGCTCACCCAGGCGTTGGTGATCTTGCCGGCGCCTTCGCTGCCACTGCCGCCCAGTTCCAAAGTCAGGTTGTAATTGAAGTCGCGGTTGAGGGTGCCTTCAATGCCCAGTCGGCCACGACGAAAGTAAGTGCCATCGCTCAGATCGCGCGCCGAATTGTTTTCGCGATTGGGCGTAGTGGTGCCTGTTGAGCCGCGACGATAGTCGGTTGCCAATGGCCCTGCCGCATCTTGTGAGTAATGCGCCGAGTCGGCTTGCACGAGGGCGCGTATCGCGAGCGTGGATCGGCCATCGCCGGAACTGAGTGTTGGCCGACCGTATGCCATCGACCAGCGTGGCTCATCCTGTGAACTGAGTCCGGCCTGTAGCAGGTTCTGCAACTGCTGTTGTTGGGCGTCGAGCTGCACTTGTTGTTGTTCGATAGCCTGTTGCAGTTTGCCGATTTCTGCATCCGGGCTGTCCGCATGGGCGGTAATACATGGGCCTGTCAGAAGGACCGCACTGGCGATGGTAAAAGGTGTCTTGTTCATGATGGGTAATCCATATGTGCTCGTGTAGTTGACGCGTTTCTGGTTTGCTTAAAGCCGGGTCTTGTTTAAGGCAGTATCGAGAAGCCGTACTTCCTGAATGTCGCCTGGCTGTTGGCAGTGTGCAGAAACGCGACAAATTGGTCCGCACCGGCACTGGCATGACTGGTGAGCGCAACGGGATAAACAATGGGGGCATGCGTGCTGGCCGGAAAGAAATCGACGATGCGCACCTTGTTATCGATCAGTGCATCGGTTTCATAGACGATGCCCAGCGGCGCTTCACCGCGATCTACAAAGGCCAGCGCAGTGCGCACCGAATCGCCCAGCACCAGCTTGTCGACAACGCTGCTCCATACGCCGAGCGCAGTGAGCGCGGAGCGTCCGTACTTGCCGGCCGGAACCGAGTCGGGGTCGCCCATCGACAGACGACTGTTGTCCAGCACAGCGGCCAACGCGAAATTCGGCGCGATCCTGAGTTGCACCTTGCTGTCGGCCGGCGCAATCAGCGCCAGACGATTGCCCAGCAGATTGCGGCGGCTGTCGGCGTTAATGAGCCCCCGGCTTTGTGCGTAGTCCATCCAGTCTGTATCGGCCGTGAAAAACACATCGGCTCTGGCGCCGGCTTCAAGTTGCCGCGCCAGCGTCGAGCTGGCGGCGAAGGAGAATTTCACCGCCTGGCCGGTCTCGTTTTGATAGCTACGGCCCACTGCCTCCAGTACGTTGGTGAGCGAAGCGGCCGCGTATACCAGCAGTTCGGGTTTGGCCGGTTCGGCTGCAGGCAGTTGTGTGCAGGACAGTAATGTCAGCAGCAGTCCGGCAAAGTGCTTGTAAAGTTTCATGAGACCTCCAGTACGATGGTTGCAGGCATGTTTCGAAATAAACTAATGTATATAACGACAGACAGGGCTGCGTTGTTTGCAGGATTAGTTGTTGATTCATCCGGTTGAGGCGGCGCCGTGATAGAGGTGGCCGCGCAGGGTGACGGCCTTGACCAATACCCATAGCGACAGGCCGATCTGTAGTCGCAGTTCCTGGGCCGCCGCAGTGGTCACGCGTGCAATCAGGTGTACGCCACCGACATCGATGCCGACCAGGATGGAATGATGTTCGTCGGGCGCGATGTGCATGATCACACCCAACAGTTTGTTGCGTACGCTCAGACCATGGGGTGGTTGCAATGCCAGGATCAGGTCGCGCGCCAGCAGTTGCAGGCGTACCTGTTGGCCTGCCTGCAAGCCCGAAGCATCGACACTGAGCTGGCCGTGCCCGACGTCGATCTGCGCCAGGCCGCCTGCTTCGTCGATACTGCGCACCTGGCCTTCCACCACCGTGCCGATGGCTTCGGCGCCGATCAGGGCGCGCAATTCCGGCCGCAGGCTGATGTCGGGCAGATTGCCTTGAGCGAGCACGCGCCCTTGATCCATCAGCACCACGTGCGTAGCCAGTTGCAATACTTCTTCAAACTGGTGACTGACGTACACCATGGGAATGCCGAGTTGATCGCGCACCCGTTCCAGATAGGGCAGTACTTCCTCGCGGCGCGCCTGATCCAGCGAGGCCAGTGGTTCGTCCAGCAACAACAGACGGGGCTGCGCCAGCAGGGCGCGACCCAGCGCCACACGTTGCTTCTCTCCGCCTGACAACTGGAACGAACGGCGCTGCAACAGATGACCGATGCCCAGCAGTTCGACCACGGCATCAAAGCCGATGTCTTGTGTCCGGCCACGAGTGCGTTGCAGGCCATAACGCAGGTTGCCAACGACGGTGTAGTGCGGAAATAAACGTGCGTCCTGAAATACATAACCGATGCGGCGTTGTTCGCTGGCGATGCTGATGCCCTGGCTCGAATCGAACAGTACTTCGTCACCCAGTTGCAGACGACCGCTGTCCGGCTGCAACAAGCCGGCCATGAGATTGATTGTCGTGCTCTTGCCGCAGCCGGAATGACCGAACAGGGCGATGACGCCGCTGGAGTCCGTGTTGATGTTCAAATCAAGTTTGAACGCGCCCTGTTGCTTGCTGAATTGAATGTGCAGCATGGTCATCGTCCGAGATAACGACGCAGGCTGCGCGCCAGCCATTCGGAAAGCAGCAGACCGCTCAGGCCCAGCACGAATGAAATGCCGGCCAGTCGTGCTGCCAGCGCATCGCCATTCGGGGTCTGCAAGGCACTGTACAGCGCCAGCGGCAAGGTGCGGGTCTCGCCCGGCACATTGCCGACAAAGGTAATGACTGCGCCGAATTCGCCCAGACCGGCCGCGAATGCAGTGATGGCGCCTGCCAGCACACCGGGCGCCATCAAGGGCAGGGTGATGGTGAAGAAGCGATCCCACGCGCCGGCGCCAAGCGTGCGTGCGGCATCTTCCAGACCGCGATCGACATTTTCCAGTGCAATGCGTATTGCGCGCACCATCAATGGAAACGACATGACGGCCGTGGCCAGCGCCGCGCCGGTGCTGGTGAATACCAGGCGAATATCAAAACTTTCAGCCAGCCAGCGTCCAACGGGACCACGCATGCCGAACAACAGCAGCAACAGATAACCGGTGACCACCGGCGGCAGCACCAGCGGCAGATGCACCAACGAATCCAGCAGCATGCGTCCCACGAAGCGACGGCGGGTCAGCAGCCAGGCAGCGGCAATGGCCACGGGCAGGCTGAACAGCACGCTGCGCAATGACACGCTCAGGCTCAAGCGCAGCGCTTGCAGTTCGGTGTCAGTGAGCAATAACCAATCGGGCATGATTGCAGTTCTTGATTAAGGGTTGGATTGTTAATCGTTGACCGCAATCAGCACCTGCGAAGCCTTGATCACGGCGCAGCAAGCGCTGCCCACTTTCAGGCCCAGCTCTTGCAGTCCGTCGTCGGTGATGATGGCCACCAGCGTGCGTCCACCAGCGAGTTGCAGTTTGATTTCGCTGTTGACAGCGCCGGGAATGATGGTGGTGATCGTGCCAGGAAGACGGTTGCGGGCGCTGATGCGTGGATTGAGATCGGCCGATAACAGCACGAAGCTGGATTTGATCAGGGCGATCGCTTCGCGGCCTTTTTTCAGGCCCAGTTCTGTCACAGCCTCATTGGTGATGTTGGCGAAAATCTCCAGACCATCGCCCAGATCCAATATCACATCGGCATTCACCGCGCCTTTCCTCATGGTTTTCACTGCGCCGCGCAGTTGATTGCGAGCACTGGTTTTCATGGCTATGGCTCTCAGTAGATCGTTGAGTTTCTCGGTGTCGTGGATTTCTGCTTCCATGCGCGCCAGCACTTTCTGGTGACCGGTCTCCAGTTTGCGATACAGCTTCACTACCTGCCGGCCATAGTCGGTGAGCTGCGTGCCGCCGCCATGCGAACCGCCGGTGGCGCGGATCACCAGCGGTTTTTCCGCCAGATTGTTCATGGCATCGACCGCATCCCAGGCCGCCTTGTAACTCAAGTCGATGGCCTTGGCGGCATGCGTGATCGAGCCATGCTGCTCGATGCTTTCCAGCAGCGCAATGCGCCTGCCGCCCAGGAAGCTGTGGCCCTTGCGGTCCAGCCACAGGCCGCCGCTCACGGCGAGCGGTCGTGGTTTCGTTTTGGGTTTTGGCTTGGCTTTGCGTGCGGTGGTCATGAGTGTGTTTCCGGGATTCAGCTATGACGCCATATCTTGATGGCGGAGAGAACCAGGATGCCTGCCAGCAATGGAAGCAATACCCCGGTAGGCACTATGCCCAGCAAGCGGCTGCCGAGAAAACTGCCGGCCAGCGACCCCATGCCCATGATTATGATGAAACGAATCTGACTGCGAATCACTGTAAAGCTTTGATCGCGGCTATAACGCGCAAAGCCGGTAAGCATGGTGGGCAGGCTCACTGCCAATGAGAGACTGCCAGCGAGTTTCAGGTCGATGCCGAATAACAATACCAAAGTGGGAATGAGCAATTCACCGCCGGCTACGCCTAACAAAGCGGCCACGATGCCAATGCCCACGCCCGCGATCATGCCCGCCAATCGCAGTTGCCAGCCATGCAGTAGTGCTGCGTGACTCGCTTGGGTGTCGTGTTCCCAAAGCAATATCACAGCCATGCCTGCCAGCAGCAGGGCAATCAGACGATACAGCGTCTGCGATTTGAGTTGAGTGGCCCATCCCGCGCCGAACCATGCGCCGGCGATGCTGCCGGATAACAAAGTTGCAATCACATCCCAATGTTCCAGCAGGCTTGCCAATGGAATACTGGCGGTGCGGAACGGTAAAGCCGAGGCAACCACTATCAGGCTCATCGCTTTGTTCAGGATCACGGCTTCCAGTGCGCCGAAGCCAAACAGCCCGATCAGCAAGGGCAGCCTGAATTCAGCGCCGCCGAGACCGATCAAACCGCCCAGGGCACCAATGACCGCGCCGCTGCCAAAGCTGGACAGCGCGCCGGGTCGTGACGCTGACCGTGTGTCGTTTAATTCGCTCGGCACTGAATTCATATGCTCGCGTCTGTCGTGAATGGCGGGGTGTCTGATTGAGGGTTACTCTGCAATCCAGATGCCAGATGAGGGCGATTATCGAAATATAGTTTTATATATAACGAAAATCAAAGACTTGCTGCCTGACCATACCCATGTGACCGGCAAAGCCGTCAGTCGCGATGCTGTGGACAACTGAGTAATGTCTGACAAATTGTCGAATTTGTCGCAACTGCGACTACTAATCGCAGTTGTAATGACGGGCTCGCGAGCAATGATCGCCTCGGCTACCATGCGCAGCCCATCCTGCTGCTGCGTCAATATCCGACGGGAACCCATGCCTATTGATGTCAATTCTGATCCGGCCTCCGACAAGGGCGCTGACCATGCTCCCGAGGAGGCCGCGCCCACAGCGCTGCAGCGCGCTATCCGCGAGCGGGCGCTGGCAAGGATTCAAGCCGAACAGAATCAGCCCAGGCCATCGCTGCGACGCAAGCTCACGGTGGGACTGCTGGTGTTGCTGACAGTCACCTTGTTGTTGGTGGGCATCGACTTCAGCGTGCGGGTCATGCACCGCATTCTGGCGTTGTGGAGCCCGGAGTTGAACGCTCCGCAACCACCGCCAAGTCTGGGTCCCGATCAACCCTATTACATTACTGTTGAACCTCCGGCCGAATCCTCAACCACCGCCTCTTCATCTGTTGGCTCCGCTGACACAGCACCGGTTCAATAGCGAACCGGGCTCGGCTCGGGAAGTCCTGTGGCCAGCACGTGGTTGATTCAGTAGACTGCGCGCCCGTTGCCATGCGGTAACTTTGCTGGTCTTTGCTCACCGTGTCTTCCCGCCGTCTGCAAACCTGGGTCTGGTGGCTGCTGCCGTTGCTGGTGGCGCGCTCGCTCGTGCCTGTGGGTTTCATGGCGCAGGCGCATGAAGGCAAATTCCAGATTGTGTTCTGTACGACGGGCGTCAGCCTGCCGCTGGCGGTGGCTCATGATGATGCTGGCGGCAATCATGATGCGTCGCATGCAAACTCCTCCTGTCTGTTCGCTCAGGCAGCGGCGGTGCCGTTGCCTGATTTAAGTGGCAGTGCAGCCATCGCTTTCTTGCCCACTGCGGAAATGCTTCCGCCTGCCGACCTGCCCACTCATGCGTCAGGTCCGCCCCGTCTCGACCGCGCTCGCGGTCCACCCGCGCTTATCTGATCCAGTTTTCGTTTGCAAAGCTCTGCCTTGCACGAGTTTTGTGGCGGCGATCAGTGGCGTCGGTGCAGTCTTTCGGTAGCTGCTGCCCGGATCGGACGGTTTTCAGATAACTGTCCAACCTGATTCGCTGCGTGTGTTTCTCAGCATGCCGAAACGGGTCTGCAACATGAAAATCAATGGTTGTTCATTCAAGAAATTGTCATTGTGTATGGCGATGACTGCTGTTACGGCTCACGCTGCTGATGGTTATGGTACGGAAGAGGATGTGCTGCAATCGGTGATCATCACCGCCACCCGCATGGAATCGCCCTTGATGGTAGAGGCGAATCCCAGGTCGCCACGTCAGCCCTTGCCCGCCAATGATGGCGCTGACTATCTGAAGACCGTGCCGGGTTTTTCGGTGATTCGCAAAGGCGGTACGGATGGCGATCCGGTATTCCGTGGCATGGCGGCGTCACGCATCAACATGCTGCTGGATGGCGAGCAGATTCTCGGTGGTTGCGGCTTCCGCATGGACCCACCAACGGCTTATGTGTTTCCCGATGCCTATGATCGCATTGTGATTGTGAAAGGTCCGCAGACGGTGTTGCATGGACCGGGCAATTCGGCGGCGACGGTATTGTTTGAACGCAGCGAAAAACGCTTTCAGCAACCCGGCATGCGTGGTTATGGCAGCGCGCTGGCGGGCAGTGCAGACCGCAATGATCTGGTGGCTGATGTCACTTTCGGCATGCCGCTGGCCTATGGCCGTTTGACCGGCACCCGTGCTCAGTCGCATGACTACAGCGATGGCCATGGCAATGAAGTGCATTCCGGCTATGCACGCTGGAGCGCCAATGCCACAGCGGCCTGGACGCCCGATGACAGCACCAGCCTGGAGCTCAATCTTGCGCAAAGCGATGGCGAAGCGGCTTATGCCGATCGTGCGATGGATGGCGCTGAATTTGCGCGCGACAACATCGGCTTGCATTTCCAGCGCAAGAACATGGCGGGCATGTTGAGTGGCGTCGATGTGCAGGCCTATTACAACTACATTGATCATGTGATGGATAACTATAGCCTGCGTCCCTTCGTACCGAGCATGATGATGCCGGGTCGTTCGGTGAGCAATCCTGACCGGCGCACCACGGGTGGCCGGATTGCGGTTGATCTGGGAGATGCCAGTCAATTGCATGCCACGCTGGGTATCGATACCCAGGAAAACCGGCATCGCGATCGTTCCACCATGAATCAGGACGTCATGCCTTATCAGGCCATGGCGCGCACCAGGGATGCCTGGTTCCGTAACTCGGGTGCATTCGGTGAAGTCACCATGCCTGTAGCCGCTGGTCAGCGTGCGATTGCCGGTGCGCGTGTTGATCGCTGGCAGGCGCGCGATGAGCGTTCCACCCTCAGTCTGATGATGGGCATGATGATCATGCCCAATCCCACGGCCCACGCCGAACGCAGCGATACCTTGACCAGCGGTTTTGCCCGCTATGAGCGCGATTTCACCAAGACGACGTTCTATGCCGGTGTGGGGCATGTCGAACGCTTTCCCGATTACTGGGAACTCATTTCCGGCAGCAAGGAAAGCGCAGGCAGTCTCAGCGCCTTCAACACCAGACCGGAAAAGACCACACAGCTTGATGTGGGCGTGGTCTACAAGAGCAAGCGGCTGGCGTTTTCGACCTCCGTGTTTTACAGCGACATCCAGGATTACATCCTGATCCAGTCTAATTATGCCAAGGGCATGCGTATTGCCACGATCACACGCAATGTCGATGCACGCACCTTTGGCATGGAAGCCGATGCGGTTTATCAGGTGACCGAAGGCCTAAAGTTGACTGGCACGCTGGCTTATACCTATGGTGACAATCAGACCGACGACAAGCCACTGGCGCAGCTGGCGCCGCTGGAAGCACGTTTCGGGTTTGATTACACCCATCAGGCATGGAGCATGGGTGCGTTGCTGCGTGGCGTGGCGGCACAGCACCGTTACGAGCTCAATCAAGGCAATATCGTCGGTCAGGATCTGGGTGAAACCGCAGGCTTCGGCGTGTTCTCGCTCAACACGGCCTGGCGCGCCACGGATGCGGTGCTGGTGTCCGCCGGTATAGATAACTTTTTCGACAAGATCTATGCGGAGCACCTGAGCAAATCCGGTTCGATGGTGTCGGGTTACACACAGACCACGCGCGTTAATGAACCGGGCCGTACCCTGTGGTTGAAGCTGAGCGCCAGCTTTCGCTGAATACATGCGGTCAGGAAAAACAACAAACACGACAATGTCCGGCCGATCCGGGCCGGCGTTGTGGAAAAATGCCTATCGACGGCGCTCGTTCTTGATGACGCGCACTGGTTTCAGGAACCAATCACCGAGCGCAGCGACGAATGATCCCCGGTCGCCATCTTCATCGTCTTCCCTGCTCGCAAGCATGACGGCGATACCCATTTGCACGCTGGCGAAAGTGAGTCCCATGAATGCAGTCAATACAAACACGGCCAGATCGCCAATCTCCGATTTCGCGACCAGCGTGCCAAGTCCCGTGACATCATTGGCAATCAACACTTGCACAAAGACGACAGCCAATGCAAAGCCCGTCAGGGCGTGGCGCAAAAGCAATTTGATGAGTGCAGGCATGGCGGCGTCCTCAAAGATCATGGCAACAGCTTACTACGTCCGTTTAGCACAGCTCAATGAGCGTGCTGCGGTCGTAGAAGTGGAAGGCACGACTGGCGCAGGGTTCGCGTTCGAGCTACATTGCCGGCCGTCATTGTCTGGCTGATGTTGATCATGTCATCCCGCCGCATACAAACTTGGGTCTGGTGGCTGCTGCCGTTGCTGGTGGCGCGCGCGCTCATGCCCGTGGGGTTCATGGCGCAGGCGCGTGACGGCAAATTCCAGATTGTGTTCTGTATGGCGGGCGTCAGTCTGCCGCAGGCGGCGGCTCACGACGATGCCGGCAGCGACCGTGCCTCGCAGTCGGATTTGTCCTGTCCGTTTGCACATGCGGCGGCTGCGCCACTGCTTGATACAAGTAGCAGTGTGGTCATTGCTTTCTTTCCTTCTGCGGAAATATATCCACCTGCCGACCTGCCCAATCACGCGTCAGGTCCGCCGCGTTTCGATCTCGCACGCGGCCCACCCGCACTCTCCTAAGCAATTGCGTTTGTTTCTGTCCGGATGACGTAAGCCCGTCGTCCTGCATTGCTTTGGGAGTTTGAGCCGTTGTCAGCTCTGATCGACCATTCATCTGCGCAGCCGCTGCAGTCCGACGTGCGTTGCGATTCAGTTTTCGAGACTGGATCGCTGACGTCGGGTGCGTCGCGGCCAATCGCCATAGTCGCAGTCGTGCTGATGCACCTGCTGGCGTTTGCGTTGTTTCGTCTGGCGCCCATTGTCGTCAGTCACGAGACGTCACCGGTTGTCGTTGCCTTGATCAATCAGGAGTGGCAGGCGGAACAGCCAGTCGAATTGCCATCAGAGTCATCGCACTCAACGGTTGTCCGTCCGGACATACCGGTTCCCACCGCGCCGACGCTTGCCTTGCATGTTGAGGCCATTACCGAAGCATCTCCCGTTACAACCACGGCTTTTTCCAGTGTTGCAACGGGTGGCGGTTTCATGCCTGTGATCGCCGAGTCCGGCACCGAGCTTGCGTTGATGTGCCCGGAGCGCAGTGCGCCGTCTTATCCCGCGCAATCGAAGCGCCTGCGCGAGCAGGGCGAAGTCACGCTGCATGTATTGCTCGATGAGACGGGCGTGGTGCGTGACGTGGACGTTCTCAAGAGCAGCGGCTCGCCCCGACTGGATGCGGCCGGTATAGCGACGGTGCGCGCCTGGCGGTGTCGTCCGGCCATGCGGGACAACCAGGCAGTGCAATCGACGGCGACGCAGACCTTTGAGTTTGTGCTCAACAAACGCTGATGCAAGGGCAGAAATCAACGCCGGATACAAATGCCTTCTGAATTCGACAACCAATACTTTTGACCAGTTGAGAGTCCTAATGAACGTACGTATATCGACTGCTGTGCCCAACAGCAAACTGGCTGCAGCCATTTTCTTCATCTTGTCGGCAGCAGCGCATGCTGCGGAAAGCGACAAGGCCGTCGCCTTCTCCAAGATCACGGTGGAGGAAAACACACCGGCCGATACCCTCGCGCTGGATGAGCCGACAGCTACCGGTTCGCGTCTTGGGCTGACGCCACGCGAGACACCAGCGACAGTGGTGGTGGTCGATAGAGAAACTATCGAGCAACGTGGTGCATACGATACGCAGGAAATTCTGAAGAGCGTGCCGGGCATGACCGCCGCATCGCCGCCGGGCTCGGCCGGCTCGGTGTCGTATCGTGGCTTTGGCGCCAGCTCGCTGACGCAGTTGTTCAACGGCATCACTGTGCAGTACGACGCGATTGCGGCGCGCCCGGTGGATAGCTGGATCTATGATCGCGTCGAAGTAGTCGGTGGCCCATCGACTTACCTGTATGGCGCAGGTGCGGTGGGTGGGTCGATCAACTACATCACCAAGCAGGCAACCCGCGACGGTGATTTTATTCAGGGCCGCGCCAGCATCGGCTCGTACGCCACAACCCAATTGTCGTTCGGCATCAATCAGCGCATCGGTGGTGATGACACGGGTGTGAAGAACTACGTGCGCGCCGATGTCAATCGGGCCGGCTCCGACGGCTATGTGGATGGCAACAAGCGTGAGTCGTGGACTGCCGCTGCTTCATGGTTGATCGACATCACGCCCGATCTGTCGCACACACTGGCACTGGAGTTTCAGAAAGAAGATGTGGATCGTCCCTACTGGGGCACGCCACTGCTCAATCCCACCACCGGTGATGGCCGCATCAACGAAGCCACGCGCTTCAAGAACTACAACACTAGTGACGGTATCTATCAGCAGGACGTACGCTGGGCACGTTCGCTGCTTGAGTATCGTCTGGGTGAACATACCGAGCTGCGCAATACGCTTTATCACTACGACGCACTGCGCGACTATCGCAATGTTGAGGTCTATCGTTATGACGCTACCAACACCTCAGTGGTGCGCTCGTCGCCGTTGTTGCAGCGTCACGATCAGGACCTGAATGGTGATCGCGTTGAGTTCACTCATGCTGGTCATATTGCGGGGCTGCAATCCGACTGGTCGACTGGCCTCGATTACAGCGTCAACAGACAAACCCGTTTTCCACGTTCTCTGACGTTGACTGTCAGTACGGTAAATCCGGTCAATTTCGTCACGGAATCATTCTTCAGTATTCCCGGCATGGTGCCCGGATTCACGCCTGACCGGAACAACAAGGTCACGACCACAGCGGTATTTGCCGAGAATCGCACCAAGTTCACCGATGCATTGTCCTTGGTGACCGGCTTGCGTTACGAACAGATCGATCTGGAGGTCACCAACCGACGAGTAGTGACGGCAACCGATCCTTCTTACTTCAAGCGCACCTACAAGCCGGTGACGGGGCGTGCGGGGTTGGTGTTCGAATTTTCACCGACATCGAATGTCTATCTGCAATACAGCACCGCCGCTGATCCGCCGGCCGGCATTCTGACTACTGCCAACTTCAGTCAGGTACGCGACTTCGATCTGACTACTGGTAGGCAGATTGAATTGGGTACCAAGTGGGATGTACTGGATGGCCGTGGTGCACTGACGGCTGCGGTGTATCGCATCGTACGCAAGAACCTCGCCATTGCGGATGCCAACAATCCCGGTACGACCATTCCGGTGGGGCAGCAGTCTTCGCGTGGTGCTGAAGTTGCGGCATCTGTGCGTATCGCTAAGGTGCTCAGTCTGCAAGGCAATGTGGCATACACCGATGCGCACTACGATGACTTCATCGAGAACGTTAGCGGTGTCGGTGTGTCCCGTGCAGGCAATGTCCCGGGCAACACGCCGAAGTGGGTGGCCAATCTGTGGGCCGCCTACGACTTCACAGCCAAGTGGCGAGCTGGTGTCGATGCGCGGTACGTGGGTGCTCGCTTTGGCAACACTGCAAACACTATCAGCGATGGCGCTTACACCTTGTTCGGCGCGTTCGCCAGCTATCAGGCCAGTGATAAATGGCTAGTAACGGCGCGTGCCCGCAACCTTGCCGACACCGTTTACGCAGCATCCGTGACAGGCACACCGATGTTCTATCTCGGCGCGCCGCGCACGTTCGAGCTCGAATTGCGAGCCACCTTCTAGGGTATGACCATGAAGCGCTACCTCTACCTGACGCATCGCTGGCTGGGCATTGTGCTGTGCCTGTTCATGGCCATGTGGTTCTTTTCGGGCGTCGTCATGATGTATGTCGGCTATCCGAAGCTGTCGACAGCGGAACGTCTCGTCAGATTGCCGGCGCTATGGATGCATGACCCTATCATCGAGATGAAGGCTGCCCTGGCGGCGACCGGTCAGGAAGGCGCGCCGAAAGAAGCGCGCCTGACGACAGTGGCCGACTCACCGCGTTACATTTTTTCCTATGGCAAGGGACGTTACGTGGCCGTCGATGCGCGCAGCGGGCAACGCATCAATTCGGTATCGCAGGCGGCGGCTGTTACGGCGGCCGCCGCATTGGCAAAAGGCGCAGTGCATTATCTCGATCAGGTTGACGAGGATGCGTGGACGCACTCAAAGGCGCTGGATGGCCATCGCCCGCTGCATCGTGTGCAGGTCGAGGATGACAACGCAACACTGCTGTACATTTCGTCGAGTACCGGAGAAGTGGTGCGCGACGCCACGCGCACCGAGCGTGCCTGGAACTGGGTAGGTGCGTGGATTCACTGGCTGTATCCGTTTCGCGGCGGCATTGTCGATCGGCAATGGAGCAACATTGTCATCTACACATCATTGATCGCGACCATCCTGGCGGTGACCGGCCTGGTGGTTGGTGTGCTGCGCTGGCGGTTCACTGGCCGTTACAAGAATGCATCGCACTCGCCCTATCGCGAGTCATTCATGCGCTGGCATCACCTTGCCGGTCTGGTGTTCGGCGCACTGGCGGTCACCTGGATCTTCAGCGGCATGATGTCGATGAATCCATGGAAGCTGTTCGATTCCGGGCGTCAGCCACTGGCGCTGGAAGCGTACTCGGGCGGCAAGATCGAGCCGGCGCGGTTTGCTGTCGACATACGCGCACAGTGCGAACGCCTGCGCGCTGAAGGATTTCAGGCACGGGAAATCGAATGGCGCATGTTTGCTGGCACCGGCTTTCTACTGGCAACCGACGCGACGGGACAAACGAGATTGATATCGCCCTCCGCAGCGGAGCCGCCATTGGCCATGTTGCCAATGGATTCGCTGGCGGTGACGGGGGCGCGTCTGCTGCCTGGCGTCAGGATAGTCGAGCAGCAGATAGTCACTCAGTACGATTTCCATTACTACGGCCGTGCGCCACACACCATGACCGGCCATGTAGAAAAGCATCTGCCGGTGTTGCGTCTCAAGTTCGATGACGAGCATCACACCTGGGTGCATCTCGATCCGTACACGGCACAAGTGGTCGGCATTTCCGATTCGTATCGACGGGTTGATCGAGTGTTGTTCGCGTTCCTGCACAGTTGGGACTGGTTGCCGTTGCTGCAGCATCGTCCTGTCTGGGATGGGTTGCTGGTCCTTGGCAGCATCGGCGGATTCGCCATGAGTCTTACCGGCGTGGTGATCGGGTGGCGTCGGCTGCGGCGCAAGCTTGTATTCAAAAAGGACAGAATGTTGGGAATGGTCGAGGTCCGTTAGCCGTCATGCAGGAAATATTGCCGGGTACCGGCACTTGCCATTGATGCTGTCATCAGCTGCATGCTCCGCTGTTATCACGAATGTGGAGTAATGGTGAAGGACAGATCGGTCGGAGTCTTCCATGACGAGCTGTGTGTGCCGCTGCGATGGCGTAAGATGGCTGTAAGGTTATTTATTTAGCAGGAGAAATGCTCATGAAAAAGTCCCTGTTTATTGTGCCGTTGCTGACTGCCATGGCCCTGCCGGCAAGGGCCTGTGATCTGAAAGTGGACTCTGCCTGGATTCGCGAAGCGCCCAGCAATGCGACAGCGCTGGCAGGTTATGCAGTGCTGCGCAATGCCGGCAGCAAACCTGTGTCGGTGATGAGTGCGCAATCGGCCGCATTCGCCCGGGTGGAGCTGCATGAAAGCCTGACCGAAAACGGCATGGCCAAAATGCGCGCCATCGACAAGCTGGAGATTGCGCCCGGTGAACAAGTGGAGTTTGCGCCGGGCGGCAAGCACTTCATGCTGATCAATCCCAAGCCGGGTTTACGCAGCGGCGATGCCGTGGCCGTGAAGATCAAGGATGCAAATGGTTGCGAGATGACCGCCAATTTCAAGGTCAGCGCCGGGGCGGCCGGCGCGACCGATGCCATGGATCATTCCAAAATGGATCACTCAAAGATGGATCACGCCGGGATGAACATGAGTGACAGCATGGAGCATCAGCACTGATGGCCATGCGTCCGACCAGTCAGTCGGTCAACCGGGCTGCCGGACGTCGGGCGTTGTTCAGGCTGGTGCTGGTCATGCTGCTGGGGCTGGGCGTGGGTGTGGCGTTGTTTGTGGGCACGCTGCGCTCGCCATCCGGGCAGCCTGTTCAAAGTGATGTGAACTCTGCGACCGATACGCTCACCGATCTGGTCAATCAGCAAGGCGGGCGTTTTGATGCCGGCCAATTGCAGGGTCATTACGCCGTGCTGTATTTCGGATTCACTTCCTGTCCCGATGCCTGCCCAACCGCCTTGTACAATCTGACGCTGGCTCTGCAGCAACTGGATGCGGATGCACAGCGCATTCAACCGGTGTTTGTCACGGTGGACCCGGCACGCGACTCGCCCGGGCAACTGGCCGATTACCTGGCGCATTTTTCCGAGCGCATCATTGGCCTGACGGGAACGATGGAAGCGCTTCAACTGGCCGAGCAGGGTTTTGGCGTGCTGGCTGTGGAACACCGTGATGACAGTCTGCCGGGTGGTTACACCATGGATCACAGCAATGAATTTCTGTTGTTGTCGCCCACCGGGAAAATGCTGATGCGATTGCCGGCTGATCAGTCTGTTGATGCACTGCTGGAACAACTGCGTGGCCTGACGCGTGCCGAGACAGTGTAGGGGCAGACCTATGTGTCTGCCCGTTATCAAGAAGGGCAGACACATAGGTCTGCCCCTACACAAGCGAGCGGAAATATGAGCGAAGCACAATCCACCGATCGCGTGTTGATGATCCGCCCCGTGCGTTTTGCGGGCAATGTGCAGACGGCGACATCCAATCGCTTTCAGCAGCTGGCCGAACCACAAGCCACTGACCTGGTGCAAGCACAGGCGCTGCTGGAATTTGACGGTCTGGTGGACAAGCTGCGTACAGTGGGCGTGCAGGTGCATGTGCTGGATGACACGCCCGAGCCGCCTACGCCCGATGCCATTTTTCCCAACAACTGGGTGAGCTTTCATGCCGATGGCACGGTGGTGCTGTATCCGATGCTGGCGGTCAACCGCCGTCTGGAGCGACGCATGGATGTGCTGCAACATCTGAGCGCTCAAGGCTTGCGCATTCAGCAGACCATCGACCTGACCGGACATGAAGCCGATGAAAAGTTTCTGGAAGGCACGGGCAGCCTGGTGCTGGATCGGGTGCATCGCATGGCCTATGCCTGCCTCTCGCCGCGTACCGATCTGGACGTGCTGGGCGAGTTTGCCCAGCGTCTGGATTACGAGCTGGTGACCTTCGATGCAACGGATGCCGATGGCGTGCCGATTTATCACACGAATGTGCTGATGTGCATCGGTACACGTTTTGCGGTGCTGTGTACCGAGGCTATTGCGGCGCACGAGCAGGCGGCGGTATTGCATGCGCTGCGCAGCAGCGGTCATGAAGTCATTGAAATCACCATGGCGCAGATGCGGCAGTTCGCGGGCAACATGCTGGAGCTGCAAACCGGGCAGGATGGCCTGTGCATTGCGATGTCCCAGAATGCTTTCGAGTCACTGACTGCCTGGCAGCGGGAACAGTTGCAGCGGCTGGCCGGTCCGTTGGTGACGGCGCCGATTCCAACCATCGAACGGCTGGGTGGCGGCAGCGTCCGCTGCATGCTGGCCGAGGTGTTTTTGCCACGTCGTTAGCGAGCCTTGATCAGTGACATGACGTTGCTGAGCAGGCTTGCGAACGTTATTGTGAACCAGTGAAAGTTTTACCGTTCAACCTGTAACAGGGACATTGCAATGAGCCTGCCTGCCTACGAAAAACTGGGTGCCTTTTATCTGGGCCGCAAGGTGGATGACAGCAACGGCAAGGATACCGACGAGCTGGTGATGTACGACGCCCGTGACCTGACCACGCATGCGGTGTGCGTGGGCATGACCGGCAGCGGCAAGACCGGCCTGTGTCTGAGCCTGCTGGAAGAAGCAGCGATTGATGGCGTGCCGGTGATCGCCATCGACCCCAAGGGCGACATTGCCAATCTGGCCCTGCAGTTCCCGCAGTTGCGCACCGAAGATTTCCTGCCATGGGTGGATGCCGGTGAAGCCAAGCGCAAGGGACAGTCGCCGGAAGAATTTGCCGCCGCCACCGCCGAAACCTGGAAAAAAGGCTTGGCCGATTGGCAGCAGGATGGCGAGCGCATTGCGCGTCTGCGTGATGCCGCCGAAGTGGCGGTGTACACGCCGGGCAGCAGTTCGGGCCGGCCGCTGTCGGTGTTGCGCTCGTTTGCCGCGCCGGATGCCGGCCTGCTGGCGGATTCCACCGCGTTGAAGGAACGCATCAGCGGTGCAGCCGGTGGCTTGCTGGGTTTGTTGGGCATCGAGGCCGATCCACTCAAGAGTCGCGAACACATTCTGCTGTCGAGCTTGCTGGATGTGGCCTGGCGCAAAGGTGAGGATCTGGATCTCGCTGCATTGATTGGCCAGATTCAGAAGCCGCCGTTAGACAAGGTGGGCGTATTCGATCTGGAGACTTTCTTCCCGGCCAGGGATCGACTGGGTCTGGCCATGTCCATCAATAATCTGCTGGCCGCGCCGGGCTTTTCCGCGTGGCTGGAAGGCGAGCCCATGGATGTGCAGCGGCTGTTGTTCAATGAAGCCGGCAAGCCGCGCATCAGCGTCATTTCCATCGCGCATCTCAACGATGCCGAACGCATGTTCGTGGTGACGCTGCTGCTCAATGAAGTGGTGGCCTGGATGCGGCGGCAATCGGGTACGTCATCGCTGCGTGCGCTGGTGTACATGGATGAAATCTTTGGTTACTTCCCGCCCAGCGCCATGCCGCCGTCCAAGCTGCCGCTGCTTACTTTGATGAAGCAGGCGCGCGCCTTCGGTTTGGGTGTGGTGCTGGCCACGCAGAATCCGGTGGATCTGGATTACAAGGGTTTATCCAATGCCGGCACCTGGTTTATCGGCCGCTTGCAGACCGAGCGCGACAAGGCGCGTGTGGTGGAAGGGCTGCTCAGCAGTGCCGGTGAAGGTCTGGACAAGGCGCGCATCGAAACCTTGCTTGCCAACTTGAGTCAGCGTGTATTCCTGATGCGCAATGTGCATGAGGACGAACCGGTGCTGCTGCG
The DNA here is from genome assembly GCA_050248275.1 of Steroidobacteraceae bacterium. GTDB lineage: Bacteria > Pseudomonadota > Gammaproteobacteria > Steroidobacterales > Steroidobacteraceae > CAILZL01. Next base: position 200 of record JBFWSR010000032.1, on the reverse strand, counting down.
TACCCGTTGGGCTTTGTCCTACCTGCGTGGCCCGATGACCTTGAAAGAGCTTGGCCAGCTCAATCAATCCATTACTGTATCGGTCGCCAACACTGCAAAAAACACTGCCGGTGGTGGCATAGCAAAAGTGTCGGCCAAGCCGGTGCTGCCTGCGGGTGTGAATGAGTACTACCTTGGCAATGCGTCGAACAATGCTACTT
>JBFWSR010000031.1:0-22376 GCA_050248275.1 Steroidobacteraceae bacterium | reverse complement strand
CGCCGGCAGCTCGGTCAGCGCGGTCCGGCTGTCAGCGGCTCTTTTCGAACGCGGCATACACGTGCAGCCCATCCTCTACCCCGCCGTCCCGGAACAGACGGCGCGGCTGCGGTTTTTCATCAACTGCGATCACACCGAGGAACAGCTGCTCGAAACCGTCGATGCGCTGAAGGAAGAAATCGCACGCCTCTGAATTACGCCTTACGTCCTTCACGGTCATCGTCATCCGGCCCGGCTCCGGGATCACCGCCGAACCGCTCGCGGAAAACCCGTTTTCCGGTGGTGATCGCAAGATAATCGTCAGGCAACTCGAGTTCGCTTGCCATCAGGTACTGGAAATGCATCCTGAACAGGTTCCATACCGCCCGGTAATAGGTCCGGGATGTCAGCCTCGCGCGGAATTCTGCTGACAGCACCCGGGGGCGTTCTCCTGCATCCCCGACCGTGGTGATTCCCGAGGCAGCGAGCGGATTGACTAGCGGAAATGACGCAGCATCCTCGAAGGCCGACATATCCACCCAATGCAGCTCACGGCTGGCCGCCAGCAGGGACAGTTCATCGCGAAACGTTCCTGCCGTCGGCATCAGTCCCAGCATCGGCACGGTGCCCCCGAGGGTCAGCAAACCCACCGGGCGATACCGGCGCCACAGATCGGGATTGATGGCGGCTGCGCGCGCCAGCACCGACACCGCGAGGTTGGCGCCGACGCTGTGGCCGACCACGACGATTTCGTCATCATCGGCCATCTCCACATAACGCGCGATCCGCTGCGCAAAAAGATCCAGGCGCGCATCGAGTTCGGGCATCCGACCCAGCCCGTAGTCCAGCACGAAGGCATAGGTGCGCAGCAGCCAGCCCAGTGCAAATGCGCGTTCAAGCCACAGCCCGGCCCCCGCGACCAGCGCAAATGCCGCCGCGGCAGCCGCGGGCGCGGCCCATGCCTGCTGCGCGAACACCGTTTCCGCCACGGCGAAGGTTGCCCAGGCCGCGAGCACGGCGAGCACCGGCATGCCGAACAGGCCCAGCGCCGGCGCCAGTCCGGTCACCGCGGGCCACTTCGACACGCGGAACACCCTGGCCAGCAGGCCGGTGGTGAAGATGCCGTTCCAGTACACCCGCAGCGCGAGCCGGTAGAGTCCGCGGTAACCGGGTTGCCAGCGCTCGCGGACGATATCGTCCCAGTGCAGAAACTCGAAAGTGGTCTCGGCCGCACCTTCCGCTTCCGGCCGCCCGGCGCGCCATACGCTGGACAGCGCATCGGCGCGCCGCCGTTCGCCCACCTCCACCGTGAGGCCGTGCCAGCCGGCCTGCTTGCGCGATTCCTCCGCAAACAGGCGGTGATAGGCGGCGACCCCGCGCGGGTCGAAACCGCTGATATAGAACACGCGGCGCTTGCGAACCTGCGTCACCGGCAGCGCCTCCGCCACGCAGGCCGCGCGGACATCGGCAGGAATCCACCCGGAACAACACCGGAAAAATGAGCGGTTGGCCGGACAGGGCCATGGCGATCGGCGACCCTCATGACGGAGCAAACCCCGCGCAATCGAGCAGCAATCCCCCGAGTTCCTCGATGCGGCGATCCGTCCGTGCCACGGCGTGCGCCGCCGCGCCGCTGCGCCAGATGAAATAATCCGTGCGGCCGTCGGCAAAACCGGTGTCCCGGTAAACCCCGGGCAGGATCGGCACATGGTCGCCGTACCAGCACAGCAATGCCTCGCGCGACAGGCCCGTGAGGCAGCCGCCCAGCGTGCCGATCATGCGGTCGGCATTGGCCAAGTGCCGCAGATAAACCGTCAATGCGTCAAACCCTGCAGGCGGCGGCGCCGTGTACAGCCTTTCGGCATCGCCCGGCGCCGGCCGCTCCAGATGCAGAGGGCCATGGTTTTCCATGGTGATCACGAACACCAGCAGGGGCTGCGTCGCCGTCTCCAGAAGCGCGCACACCCGCTGAGCCACCTCGGCATCGCTGACATAGGGACCGACCCGTTCGGCACCGGCAAACCCGGCGACATCGATGAAACGGTCGAAACCCAGCGCGGGATACACGATATCGCGTGAATTGAATTCCACCGGGTAAGGATGCAGGCACACCGTGGCGTAACCCGCACATTTCAGGAACGAAGCCAGCGTCGGCAGCGGCTGCCGCGCCAGTTTGCGATGCGGATTGAAGCGATGCACGCCCAGCTGTGCCACGCCGAGCCCCGACAGGAAAGCAAACTCCGAGCGCGTGGTATTGCCGCCCCATGCCGGCACCTCCAGCAGCCCGTGCTGCAACCCCGCCTGCCGCATCATGTCGAACCGCGCCAGCAATCCCGGCTGTATGTGCGGATACAGGCGGCGCACGTCGAAAAAGGACTCACTCTGCACCACCACCAGGTGCGGCAGCCGTTCCACCGGCGGAATCGCGCGCACCGCCCTGAACGGCGATTGCGCGGCCACGTCCACGGGCACGCGCTCCGCCAGCGCGTAATACCAGAAATACGCCGGCAGCCCGCAGCGATGCAGATCCGTGTCGGCATCGAAAGTCATGTCCAGCGGCCGCGGCGTACCCAGCCACAGCAGTGCGGCGCCCGTCGCGAGCAGTGCTGCGATCAACGCTGAAAACCCCGCATAACCGATACGCGCCGGCAACGCGGATTCGAACTCAAAACCGAGATACAGCACCAGACCGAACACCGCCAGCGTCAGCAGCGCGCGTCCCGCCCCGAGATAGGGCAGGAACAGGCGTGGATGGCGCAGCGCATCGATGAAGTACTCGAGATCGGCAAACACGAACGGCTCGCGCAGCGAATGCCGTTTGGCATTGCTCACCAGCACCACAAACACCAGTTCGGCAAGCACCAGCAGCGCCGAAAACCACGGCCGCTGCGTGAGGGCCATCACCGCCGCAAAAGCAATGATCCACACCCCAAGATGCGCCGCATACGCGCGCAACGGACGCCCCCATAACCGGGGGGGCGGTCGCAGGCCCTGCTCGATCACGAAACTCAGCAGTGCGCCTGCGCACACCGGCAGCAACACCGCCGTACGCAACAGTTCATCCACCGTAGCCCATCCAGCGCAGGATGCGCTGGGCCAGCGCGGGCGGCAATGTCGACAGCCACCAGGTGCCCAGATTCAGCGGAAACGGAAAACTGATCCGGGCGCGATCCGCCGCCAGCCCGCGCCGGATCGCCTGCGCCGCACGCTCGGCCGGCCACAGGAACGGCTTCGGCCCCGGCATCGCCTTCGCCATCGGCGATGCGACGTAACCCGGCATCACCACATTGACCCGGATGCCTTCGGGGGCAAGCCGGCCGCGCAGTGCCTCGCCGTAAGTTTTCAGTGCCGCCTTGCTCGCCGAATAACTCGGCACCTGCGGCAGGCCCACATAACCCGCCAGCGAACTGATCAGCGCGATCTGACCCTTGCCGCGGGCACGCATCGATGGCAGGACCGCGTCGACGGTCGCCATTGCAGCCAGCACATTGACCTCGATCAGCGCCTCGGCCTCGGCCCACGGCTCGGCTGACCCGTCGGGCCCGACATGGGTGTTGACGCCGGCATTGACGATCAGCAGGTCCACAGACTGCTGCGCACACAATTCGCGCAACCACGCTGTCAGCGCCACGCGATTACGCAAGTCGAGTGCGTGCGTCAGCACCCGCGCCCCGCGCCCCGTGCACGCAGAGGCCAGTTCGGCAAGGCGCACGGTATTGCGCCCCTGGAGTATCAGCGTCGTGCCGGGTGCGGCATAGGCTTGCGCCAGCGCACCGCCGAGGCCGCCGGTGGCCCCGGTAATCAGCACCGACTCCGGATTGCGGGCTTTGCTCATGTCAGCTCCTCCAGCAGCGAACGTTCCGGCTCGAGCAGGCGCATGCTGTTTTCCACCGCGAGTTCCATGCCCTGGCGGGTGTAAAAACCGCCGTTGACCTGGGTCGTGTACATCACCACGTTGCGGAATGCGCGGAACAGCGCTGCATCCGGCGGCGATGCTTCGCGCCAGAACGCATCCAGCGGTCCCTGGAAGGTCAACCCCGGCAGATCGTACACTGCTTTGCCCAGGGCGAGCGTCGGACAACCCAGCGCCAGTGCCGCCGTGCCGGCCGTGCTGTTGATCGTCACCATGCCACGCGCATGTTCCAGCAGCGCCGGCAGGTGGCCGGTCTCCAGGTAGTCCACCCGCCCGGCGATATGGAAATGCCCGGCGAGGCGCCTGACCCGGCGCCCAAAATGTCCAAACCCGGTATCCAGCGGATGATTCTTGATGACCAGTCGAGTATCGCCCGGCGCATGCTGGGCAAAAGACTGTACTACCTGCCACAGCGCATCCGAGATACGATCGAACGGCGAATGCACCGCGATCTGGCTGTCGCTGTCGAGTTGCAGCGGGAACACGTAAAACGGCTCGCGCCCTCCGGCCAGGCGGGCAATGCAGGCGGCGTCGCGACGCTGATGCAAGGGCAACACTGCAAACCGCCGCCCCCAACCGGCAAACTCGACGGCGGACACCTGCGGCCGGTGGGTGCGATAACCCGGATAGAGCAGCGGATTGGCCAGATTCGGCAAGTGATAACAGGCCTCGTGCCATGCCAGCAGACTCACCGGATTCGGCACGTGCACGCCGGCGCCGGCTTCCGGCAGGCGCGTTGCAGCCGTACGGTACCAGGCCGGATCGCGAGGCAGCCGCGTGTAGCCGTTGATGCCGCCGCGCTCCAGCGTGAGCCAGCTCGGCCGGAAATAGCCCTCTTCATAGACGTGCACCCGTACACCACAGCGGGCAGCGATCGCCAATGCCGGCACATGCACGGGCCGCGTATCGCCGAGCATCACCACGTCAGTAATGTTGCCGGCGCGGAATTTTTCCGCCATGAATTCCGGCAACGCGGCAAGACCGTCACGGAAATTCCACGCAGGGCGCGCGCCCCAGTACACCGCGTCGCCGGCGTTGAAGTTGATCCGCGACACCGCATGGCCGCGACTGCGCAGGCGGTCCGCAAGCCTGCCGAAAAAAAAGCTGGTGCAGCCCTGCAAAAACAGAAACGAGCGCGCACTCATCAGGCCACGCGCTCCCGCAGCAGCGCCGGCAGATCAACCTCGTGCCCGGCCTGCGCCACCCACGCTGCCGCCCGCGCATGGCAAGCGATGCGCCGGTCATCATCGTCCAGAAGGGCAACTATGGCCTCGATCCACGCCGCCGGCTCGTTCTGCAGCAAGGCCCCCGCCACACCATCAAGCGCAGGTGCATAGGGTTCGGCCAGGGTAAACACGCCGGCTGCGCCACAACGCGTGATGTCGAACTGCTTTACATGCGTGCGCATCGCATTGAAATGCCCCGGCAGCAACGGAGCAACACCGACCGCGAGCTGAGCCGAACTGCAGTAGTGCACGAATTCCGGCCATGGTCTCGGCTCCCGCACCCGCACCCGGGGCACCCGCGAGAACTGCCGCGCGATACGTGCATCACCGAACAGTTCGAACCCGTAAAGCGCCGATCGCGCCTGCACCGCAGCGACCACCGGCAGCAGCCAGTCGATCTCGCGCCGGTGGGTATGCGTACCCAGATAGGCCCAGCGCCGTGTGCCACGGGGTGCCGGCACACCCGCACCGAAGGGTTCCATCGGCGGCAGCACGCGCGACAGCACATCCGGATAAGCCGCCTGCAGCCGCGCATTGGATACCCAGATCCGGTCGCAGACGGCAGCCAGCAATCCCTTGCTGCGCCAATAACGGCTGGAGGTCCATAACCGGTAAGCCAGCGGCAATTCAGCACAGGACCAGGCCGCGGGAATATCGTCATCCATCAGGAACGCCACGCCGCTCCAGCGCGCGCGGTGGCGGGCGAGCAATCTGAGCCATGCCGGTTCGGCGTGGCGCACAATCACCACGAAAGTGCCTTCCGGCAGTTGATCTGCGGCCGCATCGGGCACAAGGGAATCGAACCGCCGCAAGGTCCCCGCCGGCAATACACGCAGCCTCGGCGTCAGGTAATAATCCACCGTCGGCAATGGCCCGGGGGCGAGTACCGCAACGCTACCCGACCAGTCCCGCGTGTAGCGCGCTTGCGGCCGAAACAAAGACAACAGGCTCAACACTTCCCCCTGAATATCACCGCAGGATTGCGGCAATCGTGATGGTTATTTCCGCCACTGAACCCGCCGAAAACCCGGCTCGGGACCATAAACTACAACCAGGGTTTTTTCACCCGCAGCATGCGCCCCGGCGTAAAGTCTGGCCGGCGGTAATTGAGGTTGGGATTATAAAAGGGATCGTTGCGCATCACCCGCCCCCAGCGGCGGCGCATGACCATCACTTCAAATTCCGACCTCAGTTTCTTGCTCCAGGTGTCATTCCTGCCCCGCGACACCGACTCGTGGTGATAAAGCTCGGCATGCGGCGTCCACACCACCTGATGGCCGGCCGCGCGCACCCGCAGGCAGTAATCCACATCGTTAAAAGCCACTTTCAGCCAGCGCGCATCCAGCCCCCCCAACCCGATAAACAGGTCACGTCGCGTAACCAGGCACGCCGCTGTCACCGCCGACAGTTCCTGTGCGACAACCGCGCGATTGCAATAACCCGGATCCTCCCGGGCAATCCCCGAGTGCAGGTGATTGGCACACCCCCCGGGGCCGACGGTATCCCCGGCATGCTGCACCCGGCCATCCGGGTAATAGAGCTTGGCGCCCACCACCCCCACCCCCGGCTGCAGCAAGTGGCCGACCATCTCGTCCAGCCAGTCCGGCGAAATCACCTCGGTATCGTTGTTCAGCAAACACAGCACCCCGCCCCGCGCTTCCCGGGCGGCGAAATTATTGATCGCCGAAAAATTGAATGGCCGATCGTAGCGCAATACCCGCACGGCCGGATGCGCAGCCAGCTCGCGCAGGCAGGTCAAGGCCTGCGGCTCACTGCTCTGGTTATCGACTACCAGAATCTCGAACTGAGGATACGTAGTCTTGCCGAGTACACTGTTCACGCAGCGGCGCAGCAGGTCCGCCGCATCGCGTGTCGGCACAATGATGCTGACCAGCGGCGGTGGCTCCGGCAGTTGGTGAAGTACACGCCGGCACCCGGCTAACCCGAGCAGCACTTCCGCCGCCACGTTTCGCCGCGACAAATGCCGGCGCAGTGCCGCCATTTCCCATGCTGCCAGCGCAGGCAGGTTGTCATCCGCAGAACTCCGCAATCCCCGATGCAGTAGCACTGCCGGCAAGTGAATTACATTTTCTTCTTTAAAATCAATAACTTGTAGTAATTTCTCATAAAAACCATGGCGACACGCCTCCACATCCAGCCCACCTGTCGCGGCCAGCGCATCTCCGCGGATCGCAACGGCATCACCCACATAGTTGCAGGCACGGAAATGCGTGAGCGACCAGTCCGGCTTGAAGCGTGGCGCAGAACGTTGGTCGGAAGCATCAAGCATGTCGTCGTCCGCATAGATGACAGTAGCCTCTGGCTGGTTCGTCAATACGGCAGCAAACCAATACAGCGCATGCGGCGGCAAAACATCCCCTGCGCGCAGGCGCATGACCCAAGTACTGCCGACGGCGACTTTCAGTCCGGCATTAAACACCACCAGACAGCCGGGATCCATATCATCCAGCACCGTGCAATCAAACTCACGGTACAGCTGTGCCTGCAATGAAGCGAGCGTTGCACCGGCTGCGAGATCACCTGCACCTGTGGCTTCCAGAACAACATGAAACCGGAGACCTACCGCCAAGCTGGCGATGCGGGATCTGATCCGGCGGATATCGGATTCCGCCAATGTATCGAATCCGGCAACCCAGTCCGGGTAAGGCAATCCCGCCCGCTTTAAACGATGCGAAGCCATGGATGCCTGCGCTTCATGTCTTCGTGCAGCCTCTCTATTTTCGGGTTGCTCTCCGAGCGCAGCATCGAACGGCCGTGCACCCTATAGCGACAAAGCAACTCCGGCACATAGACCCCAAACAGCTTTTTCTCGACAAATTTGCACCAGAAATCGTAGTCCTCCCAGCCCATCACTTCCATCTTGCTGTAGCCGCCCACCGTGGCCCACGCAGACTTCCTGACAAGTGCCATCGCATCCACGTAATTCCCAATTGCAAAATGTGCCGGATCCCAGACAGCGGCAAGGCCGAGACCGACCTCTTCATCGAAAAACTCCAGCTGCGAGTACGCCACATGTGCCTGCGCGGATTGAATTGCCTCGACCAAACGCTCCAGTGCACGAGGATATATTTCGTTGTCGGCATCCAGCGCAAAAACCAGCTCCGAACCTGCGATAGCGAACCCGGTATTTCTTGCGGTGGCAAGCCCTTCGTTTTTACGGTGCGACACCACTTTTGCGGCAGCAACCCGCCCCTTTAGCCCTCTTAAACATTTCACGGCCTTCATTGCCGATTGGTCGGTGGAAAAATCTTCGACCACGACAACTTCGACATTCGGATGGGTTTGCCCAGCAACCGACTCCAGGCAGCCTTCAATCCGGTTCTGGTAATTGTACAAAGGGATCACCACACTGACCCGCTGCGCCGCATGAATGTCTGCGGGGTACGCATATTCAAAGAGCGTGTCGTAAGCAGCCGTGTTCATGCCGCATTTGCCGCAAAAAACTGGGCAAGCATGTCCCCCGTTCGATCCGACGAACATTTCTGCATGTAGGCTTGGTGGCCCGCCAGCGATACCTGCCTGAGCCTTTGCTGTCCCTCAGGGCTGCCCAGCAGCCATTCCAGCAGCGCAGGAATTTTATTCAGTTCCTCTTGCAAGTAATGTGTTCCGGCAATGAAATCCGGATGAGACAGACAGTTGTCCGTTACCACCGCCGCGCCATTCGCCATGCCCTGCATGACCATCCGGTGAATTTCAAAGAATCCGAAATCCTCCCGGTGCACATTAAGGTAGATCTTTGAGTGCCTGGCAAGGAAATGCCCCAAACCCATTTCATGTCGGTTCTCGTGACTCCACAGGATTGGCGCACTGAGATGCTTGCGGTAATCGATAACACATCGCCGGCTCGACAATAATCGGGCCGATTCCGCAAAAAAACGCTCGCGCCTGGCACTGGGTCCGCCCAGAAAACTGATATCAACCGGGCGTTGTGCCGCAAAAATATCGTGCCCCCGCTCTACTTGCAGAAGGTCAGGATATCCCCGAAGCAGGGGATGTTCTGCAGGAAGGAACTTCGCGTACGCCGTGCCTCTGGATTCCGCAGCTGGCAAGTAAGCACTGGACTTGAGCCCCGAACGCCTGAACATATTTGCGCTGTCCGGGCTGAGATCAACGATGCCTTTGGCCAACAACAGATACTTGAAGCACTGATTGAACCACTGCGTCTGCGGCTGCTCGGTATTAAATGCGTAAAACTCAAATTGTCCCAAGCGCTGCTGCCAGCGCCGCCCGCCTTTGCCCAGCAGGAAAAACTCATGGGGTGCGACCACCACGACAGTGCGGCCCCGAAGTGCGCGGGCACCGCATTTCTCATCCGCGAGTTCAACATCGGCACCCGCGCTGTGCAAATCGGATGCAAACCTTTCCGCGAGTTCACGCATGAAAAAATTGCCAAGGGAACTGACCAAGACAGTGAATCGGACCCCTGACAATCCCGTCACCCCCCGGAATGGCGCCCTGCCGCCATCTCGGGCCTCCGCAGCAGTCAGCGCCGCCTGAACACCCTCGACAGAAAACATCGGTCGCCCCTCAAAAATGCCATAACTCGATACATGCCAGTAAGGATCGACGTTACGGGACAAGTCCGGATTCAGCCGATGGTAAATTTCACCGGAGAATATCGGTAATCGTCGAAAAAAATCGGGGGTAGCCCGGGGTATCGAAAAATGGGTTTCTGTCGGATCTTGCAGAAATTTTTTGTGGATAAAACGGCGCAACATTCCATAAACGCCGCCCAGTTCCGCCAAAACCCGCTTCCCAGTGTCCAGAAACATCCGCATTCAGCGAGGCTCTCAGCCAGCCGGCTGCGTTTGCTGCCTGCAATGCCAGGCCCAGGCATCGGAAATGATCACGTCCAGTGTGCTGCGCGAAGCACGCCACCCCAGCTTTTCGTTGGCCTTGGCGGGATTGGCGACCAGTGCCTGGGGATCTCCTGCCCGGCGCGCCCCCGTCTGATACCGCACTTTGGCACCAGTCACTTTTTCTACCGTGTCGATGATTTCCGACACCGAAGCGCCCTTGCCCGTGCCCAGATTAAATACGTCATTGACCGCCGCGCCCTGCAACGCACGCAAGGCCAGCACATGTGCCGCGGCAAGATCCTGGACATGGATATAGTCACGCACCGCCGTGCCATCCGGTGTCGCATAGTCGGTGCCGAACACCTGGAGCGTGAATTCGCCCGGCGTGGCCGCTCTCAAGACCAGCGGTATGAGATGGGTTTCAGGGTCATGGGCTTCGCCGATTTCACCATCGGGATCCGCGCCTGCAGCATTGAAATAACGCAAAGCGATCCACCGCAGCCCTTTCAGCTTCCCCAGCCAGCCCAGTTTCTTTTCGATCATCAGCTTGGATTCGCCGTAGGGATTGACCGGCTTCAGGGGCGTGGATTCGTCAATAGGGACTGCTTCCGGCTCTCCGTAAACCGTGCAGGTTGAAGAAAATACGATGGTGCCGACACCACAATTCAGCATGGCATCCAGCAACCGAACCGTGCCGGCGACATTGTTTGAAAAATACTTCATCGGGTTTTGCATCGACTCCCCGACATAGGCGTTCGCGGCAAAGTGCACCACGGCTTCGATCCGGTGATCGCGCATGACGGACTCCAGGCGCTTCTGGTCGGCGATATCACCTTCTACTAGCGGCCCCCATTTCACCGCCCAGCGGTATCCCTCGCTCAGGTTGTCATAAACCACCGGTTCATGACCCGCCAAAGCCAGCGCCTTGCAAGTATGGCTGCCGATATACCCGGCACCACCGGTCACCAACACCTTCATGAGCCGAACCTTGAGCAGAAGTATTCCACCGTCTTGCGCAAACCGTCTGCGACCGGCACCACCGGCGCCCAGCCCAGCCCAGACCGGGCCAGGCTGATATCCGGCTGCCGCTGTTTCGGATCATCCTGTGGCAACGGGTGGAATTCGATGGGTGACGAACTCCCTGTCAGATCTTTCACCATCGTAGCCAGTTCGATCATCGTGTATTCAGCCGGATTGCCGAGATTCACAGGTCCCGTGAAATCATTCGGGGTTGCCATCAACCGGACAAACCCATCAACCAGATCATCGACGTAGCAAAAACTGCGGGTCTGCTTGCCATCCCCGTAGACCGTCAGCGGCTTGTTCTGCAGCGCCTGGACAATAAAATTGGACACTACGCGGCCGTCGTTGGGATGCATGCGCGGGCCATAGGTGTTGAATATCCGCGCTACCTTGATGTCCATCCTGTGCTGCCGCCGATAATCAAAAAACAGTGTTTCGGCGCAGCGTTTGCCTTCGTCGTAGCAGCTTCTGAAGCCTATCGGATTGACATTGCCCCAATAGGATTCGGGTTGCGGATGAACAGTGGGGTCCCCGTATACCTCACTGGTCGAAGCCTGCATGATTTTGGCCTTACAGCGTTTGGCCAGCCCGAGCATGTTGATGGAGCCGAGCACACTGGTCTTGGTGGTCTGCACCGGATCGAACTGGTAATGCACCGGTGATGCGGGACAAGCCAGATTGTAAATCTCGTCAACCTCCACGTACAGAGAAAAAGTGATGTCGTGACGCATGACTTCAAAGTGCGGATTCGACAGCAGGTGCGCGATGTTGTCGCGGGTGCCGGTGAAAAAATTGTCGACACACAGCACATCACAGCCATCGTTGAGCAACCGTTCGCACAGATGAGAACCGAGAAATCCGGCGCCCCCGGTTACCATCACCCGCTTTTTTACACTGTAAGATCTTGTTTTCAATTGATTTTCCAGGTTACGTCAGAACGGCCGATCGAATAATATTCAAACCCGCTTTCACCAACAAACTTCGGCTCATACAAATTCCGGCCGTCAAAAATAACCGGATTGATCAATGCCCGCCGGATCGTCTCAAAATCCGGGCTGCGAAACTCCTGCCACTCGGTCACGATGATCAGCGCATCGGCGCCACTGCACGCCGCCAACAGCGATTCCGCAAACTCCACCCTCGCGTCATCGGCATATAGACGCTGCGCCTCGCGCATCGCAACCGGGTCATAAGCACGCACTGTTGCACCCGCTGCGAGCAGTTCGGCGATTAACTGGCGGCTGCTCGCCTCGCGCATGTCATCGGTGTTGGGCTTGAAGGCCAGACCCCACAGCGCAAACCGCCTGCCCTGCAGATTGTTACCAAACCGGCGAAACACCTTGGCCGGCAACACCCGCTTCTGCTGCAGATTGACTGCCTCGACAGCCTCCAGGATCTTCAGTTGATGGCCAGCTTCAGATGAACTGCGAACCAGTGCTTTGACATCCTTGGGAAAACACGAGCCGCCGTAACCACAACCGGCATACAGAAAGGAATAACCGATCCGGCTGTCCGAGCCGATGCCTGCACGGACTGACTCGATATTTGCACCGATGCGCTCGGCAAGGTTTGCAACGTCGTTCATGAAACTGATCCGCGTCGCGAGCATGGCGTTGGCTGCATATTTGGTCAATTCCGCCGACCGGACATCCATGACCAGCAAACGGTCGTGATTGCGGATGTAGGGGGCATACAACGAGCGCATCAAAGCAATTGCGCGCTCATCGTCTGCGCCCACCACAATCCGGTCAGGTCGCATGAAATCCTGCACCGCAGCACCTTCCTTGAGGAATTCCGGATTGGAAACCACCGCAAACGGCATACTTGCGCCGCGCGCCGCCAGTTCTTCCGCAATCACCGCCCTAACCTTGTCTGAAGTACCCACAGGCACCGTGGATTTGTCGATCACCACCTTGTAATCCGTCATGTGCCGGCCAACGGCGCGGGCGGCAGCCAACACGTACTGCAAGTCTGCCGAGCCATCTTCATCCGGCGGAGTGCCCACCGCAATGAACTGGAGCGTCCCGTGGATGACTGCTTTTTCGACATCCGTCGTGAAATTCAGCCGACCGGCCGCGATATTGCGGCTGACCATCTCCTGCAGACCAGGTTCGAAAATCGGCAGTCCGCCTTCGTTCAGCGTACGAATTTTTGCAGCATCAACATCCAGGCAAAGAACATCGTTCCCCATCTCCGACAGGCAGGTTCCCGTAACCAGCCCGACGTACCCCGTACCGACTATTGTGATCTTCATTCCCTGCCTGCCTCTTCATCATTATTATCGTTTGCCACCGCAACAACGCTATTCCCGCTCGAACACCAGCATCGGATATTCCCAAGCCGGGCCGCAGACATTGTCGATAATCTCGCCCTCTCGCAGGCGCCAGCCAAAGCCCTGCATCACCGCAATGAGATGGGAAGCAGTCTGTCCCCACATCCAATGTGCTGTCGTGAAACGTTCGACACGTACTTCTTTGGGCCAAAAACTCCCCTGCCGCAGCAGATCCTTCAGCGGTTCATCCCAGAACTGCAGCATGGTGGCACTAGCGGGTAACGGGAAAAATTCCTCCCTGAGGCAAGGTTGCGCGATGCAAATATAGCGGCGGGTTTTCCCGCAGACGTTGCGCAAAACCTCAATGTAATTCTCCTGGTGGAGGATCACTTCGTAGAGCAGTGCCGCATCGGTTTCTTTCAATCCGGGATACAGTGCAGGATTGCGAAAATCTGCCTGCACCCACTCAACTTCCGTGCCGGGCAGATCCGCCTTGACTGCCTCAGCCGCAGCGACAAACTCCGGCAATACATTGGTATCGACCATGCAGGCATACGCCAAACGTCGGACACGGGTCGCATGCAGCAAATAACGGCCATGGACCAGATAACAACCGCCAAAATCCCGCAAGGACGTGATATCAGGAAGCTCTGCAGGGAGCTGGTCCTTGCGTGCCATGACCTCGCCATAACCAGTCACCTCGACACGATCCAGATTCGGCGCAACACGCAGGCGAATGGCCTCATCCATCATTTCATCCAGCGTGCTGATGGTGCTGCTTTGTTCTGTCATTACTGTAATCAGCCTAGTTTCTGTTGCAACAAAGCCCGGCACCAAAATTGATAACTCTTTCCGGATTGGAATAAACCTCGGAAATCTCGTTACCCTCGATTGTGATGGGGCCGATCGGGTTCCCGATACTTTGTTTGTAATTGCGATCAACGACAAACCCGGCGCTGATTGCGGACGGGTATTCCTTGCTGTAGGGAGCCGCGTTGACTTGACGAATGCGATTCCCCTTGATCAACACCGACTCTGCTCCGGGACCTTCAAACCAATAGTCCGTATCGGCGCCGATCATTATTGCTGCCATCGTCACCAGCGAAATTTCGTTATTTTCGATCCTGATACGCCCTGTCTGCGCAAGTATGCCTCGGGCACGATGGCTGTGAAACCGATTCCGGACGATGTTTACTTCGGAAGCGATACGGTCCAGCGGCACCAGAACAACCGTCTCCAGTAATTTAGCGTCGGTTTTCAGCCGGACCGTCATGGTCTCCGGAGACACTGATGTTGTTTGGCCCCGGCCAATCTCCTTGAAACCCAGATCCATGATTTTCACCGCCTGACCCGCCGACAACACCCAGAAACGGTTTTTCATCCGCTGATCGATCTGGATATCGTATGCGCCCTCCTCACCCGAAGGCCGCACATTGCCGGGGTAAGCCCAACTGGTGATGTTGACCGAATCATCACCCTGCATCGAAAAGTCGTTTTCTGCGACAATTATCGAGCCTGCGACAGCCCCGAAATGGGACGCATCCGACGCGGCCGATGGATAGGCCTTTGCACATGCCGGGGCACATGCAGGTGCGACCTTGTTCCGGATCAACGCAATATCTTTGCCACCCCAGAACAGGAATGCCATTCCCGGCGCAGAGTGGACCGACACCTCCTTAATCAGCGCCCCCTCGCAATTGCGGCAGATCAGCGCATTATTGGCGTAAGCATAGTGCCTCAGCAGCAATCGTTGCCCGGTGAACGGCACCAGTTCATGAGTGCATGCTGTAGCGCCATCACTGATTTTCAGTGCACGATTCCCATGAAAATATCGCTCAACCGGTGCATTTGATGCGCGACGCCGCCATGGCCACCCCTCTTGATCATTCCAGATGGAAATAGCTTCCACAGGAGCCAAACCGTCGTCTGGCATATCGACGCGAATTCTGGCTGATGCACCTATACACGATTCCACCGTGCCGAATGAAAATATTCTCCGGTATCCGGTTTCGGGTCCTTTTCCATCAACCTGGCCATCCCAGGCGATCGAAAAGTTGGAAACCGCAATATTCGTCGCATTCGTGAATACCAGTCCGCCTTTGCCCTGCCGCGGATCCAGAAATAACAATGCAATACCTTCCCCCGATACGGCTGTGTTTTTGAGCGCATCGACGGCTACGCGACGCGAACAAACCAATGCCTTGGGTGATATCCGCTGGCAAGCGCCGGGGTTAGTCCGCGCAATGAGTGCTTCCAGCGTTATGGTTTCCGTAGCACAAACGGAAGATCGATCATCAACAGCGCCAGTACATAACGCTTGGGCTGCCGGGCTTGCAAGAGCAGCTAGGAAGATCAGCACGAAGCGGATGCTGCCGCTGAGTGGCGTGGCGCTACGAATCCTCTGACACCAAAAGTCCATATCCGGCCTCATTGAGTGCTGGTACGACTTCAGAATTAAAGTTCGTAATGATTTGGGTAATTGGAGGTGTCATCTTGCTAGTTGCGAGGCAGGCATCTTCCAGGCTACCCCGTGGAAAACCAAAACGGGTTTCGATTGCGCGTGTTATCTGCAGATCCAGAGTACCCGAGTCTGAGACAAGGTCGCGATAGTTCAATTTCAGCACCACAGCACCACGAGACTCCGCTTCCGTCATCCAGCGCGAAGCCAGTTTTAATTCCTCATCTCGACGTCTTATAAAATCAAGCGCTTTTCTTACATCAACCGTGAATTGATTTACTGACAAAGCATTCCCTGCCGGTACCACAAATTTGCCAACCTGCACCGCAACCAGCTGACTAACGTACAAATCCAGGAAGTTGTCTCGAACCAAGTGAATGATTCGCTCCTGCTTCTCGCACAGCTGGCGAAGTAAAAAAGGCATTTCCAGCGGATTTTGCCAAACCGGATTTAACGAATGTAGTGAATTGATCTTGATGTCAATCAGCGCCGCTCCGTGAAGGGTTTGGCATTTCGCCGCAGTATGATTTACAAACGCATCCCACAACCCGGCCATCTCCTGATCCGTAGGGACAATTATTGGATGCGTCTTTATGAATTCATTTTTGAAAGTCCAAAATGACCATTGATTGAGGAATTCATGATGAAATACCTCATCACAATCAATCAGCTGTTTGGTGCTTTCAAGTGCCCGCCTTAACAAATTTGTGCCTGACCGCTGCAACGCAATAACAAAAATTGGGCGTGAACGGATATGCAATTGCCGTTCTCGATATTCCCGATTAAGTCGTTCTGCCAATGCTGAATAAATCGGAAGGGTTGCAAGCTGTTTGTGACTCTGTTTGTCAAATACGCGCACTTGGATACAGCCACTCAAAAAGGCGTTCATGTCAAATTCGGGGCCCATTTCCAACATGAAGCCGACATTACCACTGCCCTTCGGTCCTAAATCTGGCCTATAAGCACCGACATCAGTCTCACCTAATAGTTGGTCACCATAAAATGCGCGAACGACTAATGCCGAATGATGATCGTCAAATGCCCAACCAGTAAGTAGCGCCGGGGAACGATATCCATCGATGAAACCCCTTATTCGGATATGTAGGTCTTCCAAGAAAATCACTTCTCTGGCTGTTGGTAATATCCATGATTCATGCTGTAACCATAAGCCCTCATCATCGGGCCACAGCGCCTTCTGAAATAATCCTTATGGTGAGATGCCCAACCAGTATCATCTAGTGCGCAGGCAGTCGAATTTTTGTTACCTGATGTGCGTTCAGGGAAATACGTCTGTATCAACTCCACGAATTGTTGCCGCTGAGCATCTGACAATCCAAGGAAAGAAGCTACTGATTTTCCAACCTCGCCCGGCAAGGTCAGCATGTCATATTGATCAATCTCTATAAAAGATCCATTAATTTTCCCTCTGATTTCAGACCATCGCTCTAAACATAGCGCCCAATCATCACATAGCGCTTCAAATGATAAATGTGAAAACTTGCTTAATCCTGATCGAATATTTTCAATTCCACGCCGCTTCATAAAAATAAATCTTGCATCTGGCCAGCACTTCAAGGCAAATTGCACATGGGCAATCATTTGCGGCCCTGGTGTTTTATCTATCCAATCCCTCGTTCCATAAAGCTGGGTATACATTTCTCGAAAATACGCAACCAACGAACTTTGCCAATATGAATCTGGCGCAACATGTATTGCCATCGTGTCGATGATGTGCGCTTGCTTTCTATATTTGTCGACAGTTTCTTCAATTTGATGCGCCAGAGAAAGCAAGTGGCCTTCATTGAAAGACATCCACCCCGTGCACTTAGTCAGCACTTGATGCAGCGCACTTGTGCCCGATCGAGGCGCCCCAACTATGAACAAATGACCAAATTTCTTGGCCGATTCATTAGTCAAAGGAATGCGAACTGTCTGTTTGTTTGCAGAGATTTTCGATCTGGAGAACCGTTGTAACTTGAATTTGAGAACTCTCGATTCGTCCAGCACGTGCACGTCACATCGTTTCAGAAACTCGACGGCACTTCCAACGGGATTTCTGAATTCAAATCCCACCTTTCCGAGAAGACACGCGGGCTTATCCAGATCGATCCGGTAATTGCTGGCTTCAGCGACACTTTTGATTTCGCCATCTATGGTCAGCGCGACACGAACCGAAGCCGGTTCGTTGTTCAAATTGGCAACCGCCCAGCCGCGGACAAAGTAATCGTCAAGATAGTCAATATAGCCGTGAAAGACTGTTTTTTTTATGGACATAGTTGATAAATAATCTTCGTCACGGGTAATGCGGGCCTTACTAGGCCCGTATTCCGCCTCGAATCTCAACTTCAATTGAGGTAAATTTATATGGTCGAGTGTGTGCCTTACCTAACGTCCGGTAGCGAGCATCCGATTTTCCTCGCGGGAAGAGTTTCCAACGACATAGACATCTTGATAATTCCAGATACCCCTCTCATATACCGCGAGCGATTTGCGTCCAGAAATATCCACGATGCTCCGCTCAACAAATTCCCTAGTTACGTAAGTTGTTCCATAAATGTTTACGTCCAGAAGTGCACTTTCGCTGCTTTTGAAATAGAGAAAGCCGTCTTCACCAATGGCATGACCTGACGGAACGCAATTTGGTCCATGTACGCTGAATACCAGCAGTCCGTCAGGCGCCAATGCGCCATGAAGTTTGCGCAGCCACTGATGCCAAAGTGTCAAGGGGAGATGACTAAACAGCGACGCAACAAATATAACGTCGTATTTTTCAGGGATCTGACATTGCCCGGGATCTTCGTGCGAAACGAATCCACTTACATTGAATGTCGCACGCTGAAAATCGACTGCCTCCGCGACAATATCTGAGACCGCAAGCCGCGAAGAAGGCAATGTGCGAACTATATGTCGAGTTACGCGACCGTATCCGCATGCAAATTCGAGCATTCGATTTGTTGTCGATACACTCCGCCCCAAATCGTGCATTACCCTGACGAGGCTTAAAAAAGCGTTTCGTCCGCTCTCGAAATAGGCTGCGACTGGCCGATCCTTGCACGCAGGATGTTTGGTCAAAAAAGCATATATCTCGTCCCGATCATCAATGTCGGTAAAAAACTCGGGGCCGATCAATCCAATCGATCGTAACTCCTGAAGATGGCTATCCGCGATAGTGACGTTCATTAGGAATTGGTTTGTGCCTTTAAAATGCGGGTTATAAATCTTGCGTCAATGCCTGAGGACGCTCGGTATGATTTTTTGAAACTTTCGCGTAATCGCTTTGACCGTCCATACTTAGATCGGACAACTTGATGTCTTTGCTTCGGATTGCCCCGTAGAGTTTGATATGACGGTCAGCAATAACGGACACATCATAAGGTGGTGCGATATTGCTCTTCAGAGTTTGATAAAACGCCGAGTCTTTGGCGAGTTCCAGCATTTTCCGTGCAAGCGCGCGATGGTTTCCTACGTCGAAGTGAACACCGTCAATACCATCACGCACTTTTTCTGCCATCCCGCCGATGTTGGAGCAAAGCACTGGCTTTCTGGAAGCAAATGCTTCGTCAATAACAAGCGGGGCGTTTTCCCACCAAATGGATGGCGTCACAACCCAGTCGACCCGCCGGATCAGACGTGCCATATCAACAGACTGATAAGGGCCATTGAACCGAATCGTCGATGAATATTTCTTGAAGGCTGACTCGATATATTCGCGGCGTTCCGGACTGAGGCCTGCGGACAAATTGCCGAATATTTCGACTTGAATTTGTTTACGTTCCGCCTTGGACATGTGTTCGACTGCCGAGACAAGTACATCAACCCCTTTGTAATTGTTTATTTGCCCAAAAAAGCCAAACACATTACAGCGTTCATCATTGCTCAGGGGTGTTTCCGATTTGGGTTTCAACAATTCCAACTCGGCACCATAAGGGATGAATACCATCCGATCCTCAGGTAATCCCCAATTCACGTAACGTTGCATCAAAAATCTTGAAGGCACGACAAAAGCATCGGCTTTTTTCAGGAATAGTTTTATGTAATTCTCGCGCAGGAAGAAATCGCCAGGGGACTTTTTGGGGAAGCACATTGAGCAATCGAGCGGATTACTTTCATAACAAAGCTTGTCCCCTCCCGTTTTGATCATTTGCCCATCCCGATTACACAGCGCAATATATTCGTGCAGCGTGATGGCAACTTTCGCATCGGGACAAACACTCCGCGCGACCTGAATCAACTCAATGCCAAGATGAATGTAATGATGGAAATGAATTACATCCGGATTAATTGCCTGCAAAAATTCCGTAAAAGCGGCAACCTTCTCCGGCCTGACCGACGACATGTTGAAATAGTCGGCCATTGAAGTATGGAGAAAATACTCGTTTCTCTTTCCGGGATACGCCGATATATGTGTCCAGTTCTTTTCCGAAATTTCCTCGGCTCTACCCAGAAAATAAGCCTGTACTCCCGGCGTTACCCTGAATCGATTGAACAGGATATAAGCGGCTTTTTCGCCCCCGCCCACATTAATGGTCGGGTGTCCATGGGCAATTATTAGAACCTTCATTGTGCCCTCATTTGATCAGACCCTCGGACTGCAACACTGACGCCCATTTCTCCTGATGTGTCTGCACATTAAGGATTGAAGAAATACGTGCCGCCGGTTCAAATGGCAATGACTGGCGCTCCAGATGGTAAAGAATGCAGCCGCGGTTGATAACGATCTTTTTCCCGAGCGCCCGAATCTTCAAGCAAAGATCCGAGTCTTCATAGTCCCCTATGAAATAGTCGGGGGAAAACCCGCCAACTCTCATGAAATCCGACTTCGAAATTGCCATGCAGGCCCCCGTCGTTGCATCAACAGGAAACACGCCCTCTCCATTGCTTTGAGGCGCGATGCCTTTCCCTTGGTGAACACATTGGACGAACCCGTCGAGTCCAAGATGCCGATCGCGAGAATAGCTCATTCCGTCATGCTGAATGGTTTCATCATGGAATAACAAGCGCGCGCCGACAATTCCATTGGCAGGATCGTTCAATGATTCCGTTAATTTGCCAAGCCAACCGCGCGTTTTTGGAATTACATCACTGTTCAGAAAAACCAGCTTTTGCCCACGCGCGATCTGGGCACCTGCATTGTTTGCACCACCATAGCCCTGGTTTTCACTTAGATATACGACACGAAATGGCATCCTAAATACATCCCAGGAAAAATCAGCCAACTGTCTCGCCAATTCGCTATTTTTTGGGTCGTCCACGACATAGATCAAATCGACTTTTGAAAACTCGCTGTCTTCCGCAAAATTGGCAATCTGAAATTTAATAAAATCCATCCGCCCGTAGAGCGGAATAATCACGCTGACTTCCGGTTCCGCCGGCAATTCACCATGGGAATCCAGCATATACGCCACTGGTTGATGCTCATTTTTGCTTAGATAACCTCGGAGTACTTTCCCGGCACCACCTTGGAAAAATCTCGCCAAGGCTTTTGAACTCGGGACCGGTAGCGTAGAAACCAAGGTTTTCAACGCAGCCTTTGGTGAGACATTCATATATTGGATCGGATAGATCCCCCACGACACCAGTGTTTTCGACGTCAACATAACCAAACAGCTCAAGTCGCTTCTGGGTGATCCCGGGTAGCTCGACAATCCAACCAGCCCAGCTTCATAAACGTTATCGAGCAAATTACCAGCAGTTTCCAGCAAATCAGTTCGCGGGTATCGCAATAATTGTTCAGGCTTGAAAATCACCGGATTGTCATTGGCCAGAATCGTTAGCTTTTCAAAAGCCTCCACATTGTCGAGACACCACCCGATAAAGTGAATACTGTTGTTATTGGTCACTTTCACGTGTTCAGCGTTGATTTTTTGTCGTTGTGCTTCTTCTCCAAAAAGATCTTCCAAAATCTCAGGAATCGTCGCGCCATATGCAGTAGTAATCTTGGATGTCATGATCCAGTTCGCAACACTTGCATCGAAAATCTCAACTGCCGATCCACCAATACCCGCATAGCCGTTCGAGACAATCAGATCTTCAAAATATCGTCCTTTGTCAGAACCTGATACCAAAATCCCAAATACCTGTACCGGTGAGACGAATGCGCCATAAATCCAGCAAGGAAACTCGGGCATCTGAGAGCGTGAAGCTACAATGCCCAGATTAAATGCTTGCACCGCGCCTAGCTGCCCCTCTCCGCCTACGATCTGCAATCCGGGGTTTTCAGTACCAACAGGGCACGGCAAACCAAACAGGTTCAGAAATCCGTCTGCTACACGTCGTGATACGAACACGGCAGGATTGCCCAATGCTCGAAGCCCGATCCGGTCTTCCCGACGACCAGCGAATATCTCGAATAATCCGGCCTGCAAAAAATGCTTGAACGCCCACTCTTCGCCGCCGCGTTTGTTCGCCGCCTTGATATCGGGATAGGCCTCAAGATAACGATCAGCAACAAAACCCTTCTCGAGCGCACCAATGTTGGTCCGCCGCTTGCCCTGGAAATACTCCCTGCGCCCGTCCGCATTCCATCGATTCCAGTCAGCAACACTGCCGCCTTCGAATACCCTGAAGGATTTCGCTCTCAAAAACAACCAACCTCCCATTGCCCCATAAGATAAGAGCCCGAAACAAAAAAAAAACAAGCAGCCTAGAGGAAGCGCCAACAGATGAAACAGACACCAAGCCTGAC
>JBFWSR010000030.1:0-23183 GCA_050248275.1 Steroidobacteraceae bacterium | reverse complement strand
CCTGTCCGCAGCACCGGTCATCAAGCGCGTGGTGCAAGCGTTCGGCGCCGAGCGCGTCATGTGGGGGTCGGATGTGGCGCAATCGCCAGGCAGCTATGCCGAACTGCTGGCTCTGGCGAAATCGGCGGTGGCCGAGCTGACGTCAGCAGAACAGTCGGCCGTGCTTTACGATACCTGCAAACAGGTCTACAGCCGACGTTGATAACGCGGCAGATCAAATTAGCGGAAAAACAAATTAAGACAAAGAGTTGCGCCACCACAGCGCCCACATAATGAAGAACGCGGTAAAAACAACATGTTGATGAAACACATAATTTCTGTAACCTTGCTACTCTCCATCGCCACTTATGTGGTTGCACAGCCGGCGCCACCCACCGATGCAGCAGGGCTTGCCGCCCTTGCCGCGAAGCTTGCCGACGGTCCAGGCAAAGAGGTGGTTGTCAAAAATTGTTTCAGGTGCCATGAGTTAACTCCCATCGTCGGCTCCGGTCTTTCCAAGGACGGGTGGACCTCGATCATTCACCGCATGATCGGGTTCTCGATTCCCGAAGGAGATGTGGATCTCGCGGCTACCTATCTCACCAGTCATTTTCCCCCGCTCACGGATGACTCGGCAGAAAAGGCTCTTGAGAACGGGGTGGTGCAGGACTTCGTTCCCGTTACCGAAAAGATGCTGCTTGATCCAGATCCCAGCGACTGGCTCATGATCAATCGTACCTATGATTCGCAGCGATACAGCCCGCTGAAGCAGATTGATACCAAGAATGTCGGGCAACTGCGAATGGCATGGTCGCGCGGGATCGGCTCTTCGGGCACCAATGAAACCGTCCCCCTAGTTTATCGGGGGGTGATTTATACCATTGTGCCCGGCGCCATTGTGCAGGCGATCGATGGCACCAACGGCGAACTTATCTGGGAATATCGTTACCGCACCACTCCCCAGTTCAGTGCTACCGCGCGGGCAAAGAGCTTATCGCTTTATCAGGATATTCTCGTCTTCCCGGCGCCAGATGGGATGTTGGTCGGTTTGGATGCGCGCACCGGCGCGGTGCGCTGGCAGACCAAGGCGGGCGACGGCGCACATACTTCCGGCGCAATACCAATAGGCAATAAAATCGTTACCGGGCGCGCCTGCATCCAGAACAAGCTGGCGAAAGAATGCTTTATCTCGGCCCATGATGCACTCACTGGCAAAGAGGTGTGGAGATTCAACGCTGTGCCGAAACCGGGCGAGCCCGGAAGTGAGACTTGGGGTAATACGGACCTTTCTAAAGTAACGGTGTCACCGTGGGGACTGCCCGGCTCCTATGACCCGAAGCGTAATCTAATTTA
This sequence comes from Steroidobacteraceae bacterium, assembly GCA_050248275.1. Lineage (GTDB taxonomy): Bacteria > Pseudomonadota > Gammaproteobacteria > Steroidobacterales > Steroidobacteraceae > CAILZL01. The sequence continues at coordinate 21,851 of JBFWSR010000030.1, read as the reverse complement.
TTGGGGGCTGGCCAATCCAGTACCGTACACGCGCCTAGACCGTTATGGCAGCCCCGATGGCGTGGGAAACGTGTCACCGGTCGAGCTTTACAGCAATTCCAGCCTGGCGCTCGATGCAGATACCGGCAAGCTCAAATGGTATTACCAACATCTCGCAGGCGATGATTGGGACGAAGATTATAATGAGGACCGTGTACTGCTTCGTACTGCGGTTTCGCCCGATCCGAAGTTCGTCAAATGGATCAATCCTGACATCAAGAAGGGCGAGGTCCGCGACATTGTCGTCAATGTTGGTGAAGGCGGCGGTATTTTCGCGCTCGACCGAGCCAATGGCGAATTTCTGTGGGCCACGCCATTTCCTTACGACTCACCGAATTTCCTGATTTCAGATATCGACGTGAAAACAGGCAAAGTTCACACCAATTACGATCTGGTGATGAAAAAGCCCGGTGATCATCATGTTGTCTGTTTCTACAACACCACGAGCTTCTGGCCCAGCGCCTATAGTCCCAAGACGAATTCGCTTTATGTTCCCTACGTGGACAATTGTCTCGACATGACAGCGGGTGGACCTCAGGGCCCGGAAAAGCGCGTTGCGGTACCGCGTGTGGGATCGGACCCAAACAAATTTGCAGCCATTGCCAAGGTCAACTTGGCAACGGGGGAGATATTGCGAATTGGCGAAAATTTCGCGCCCGACAGCGGCGCGGTTCTGGCAACCGCGGGCAATCTTATTTTCCACGGCGACCTGAACCGTCGCTTCCGCGCATTTGATGCCGAGACTGGAAAGCCACTGTGGGAGTCTATCCTCGGTGGGCCGGTTGTCGTCAGCACAATCACCTATGCTGTAAAAGGGAAACAATATGTGCTGGTGATGACTGGAGACACTTTTCTTAGCGGTCATCTTGCCCGCCGGGCTGGTATTAAATACATCGAAGGACATAATACCATTTACGTTTTCGCACTACCCTAAACAGAAAAGGCAACTACGACTAAGGCTGCACCATACCGACCGTGGCTGCCAGTACGCCAGTGAGACATGCCGCAGGGCAGCGCAGGAAGCGCGGGACTTCGAGTCTCGATGAGATCACCCGGCAATCGGTACCACAATGCCCAAACCGCGAGCGTCATGAAAACGCTCAAGGTCGTTCTACATGGCTGGCTATGAAACGTCCTCAGAGGTGACCCTCGGTTGCCATAGTTCATTGAAGCGATTTCACTTGGCGCTCGGACACCGCTCACCCAACGAATTCAAATCTCAACTCGCTTAGCGGGTGACTTGGTTTTTATGACCTGATGGCCAGTCGCACGGGGTCACTCCAAGACCGGAATTGGGCTTTTATTGCTTGCAAAAGATATTTCTTACTGGTAAGATATCAAAAAGATTAGTTTCGCGAGGTCAATTACTATCTGCTCAAGTCTGCTGGCGTCCGTTTAAGGTTTTCTCATGAATAATAATGTCCCCTTCATCCTTGCACTTATTCCTGATTACTGCTGTGGCGGTGGCCACTGTGGCCCATTGCCAGGGTATACGTTCAAATGCCCGAGTTGCGGCAAAGAAAGTGGCTGTCGTACCGGAGATTACTTGGTGCCGGGACAAAGCTTGGTTTGCTTTTTCTGTAAGCAGCGGATGGAGGCTGTTGAGGAAATCAGTGAATTTGAATTCAAATTCATTTTTGTAGCTGATCCTGAGCAAACAAGCAGCGACGAGAGCCAGATACAGAGAACCGGCAGTTAGTAACACTCTAAATGTATATGCATATGACAGTTCCAAGAATTATCCAAGGTTAAATAACTCATGAAAAATATTGATACGGACGTACTTGTTATAGGTGGGGGTTCAGCTGCTACTCGCGCAGCAATTGAGGCTGCAAAGGCAGGAGTTAAAACCCTGCTTGTCGATAAGGGGGTTGTGAGTGAAAGTGGCTCAAGTCCCCGAGCCTTGGTAGGTTTCAGCGCCAAGGTCACTGATGAAGACAGTGATGAATTATATCTTCAAGATTGGATTAAGGCATCAGGAGGTATCTGTGATCAGAACCTCGTGATGGAAGTTATTCGCCAAGGACCGAATATGGCAAGGGAGCTGGAAGCCATCGGCATCAAGTGGATCAGCAACCCGGATAATAGTTGGTTTATCGCCCAGCGCGCCGGACATTCAATAAAGCGCACCCTTCAGGCCAAGGGTGTCGGGCATGAACATTCCAATGTGATCACCATGTTACGTGCCGAAGCCGAGAAGCAATGTGTCAACTTCTGTGAAGGTGTCATGATAACCCGGCTACTCAAAAAAGATGATCGTGTCGTCGGCGCATATGGCATCAACAACAAGGGCGAGCATATTGTTTTTAGAGCCAAGGCCGTGGTTTTAGCTGCCGGTGGCGCTAACCGGATGTACCCCTGTCTTGCCGATGGGATTGAGCTCTACAAATATCGTACGACTGGAGATTCCTTCAATTTGGCGTTTCATGCCGGTGCACCCATCGTCGATATGGAATTCACCCAGTTCCGGGATTCACCGCCTGCGGGGCCCATATACAATGCTCACTATCTTAATTCCCTGGGTGAACGGTATATGGAGAGATATGACCCCGTAGCCTTGGAAAAAGCTCCGCGCGCCATGATGGTCCGAGCCCTTTATAACGAAGTACTGGAAGGACGTGGGCCCATCGTGTGGAAAGTTGAAGAAAATCAAGTTGCAAGGTCGCGCGCGCCCATGGGACACAAGTACGCCACTGGCCAGATAGTGGAAATCGTCCTGCAGTACCAACGTCTCATGGGCGGTGCACGAATTGATACGAATGCCACCACGGCAGTTCCCGGTCTTTTTGCAGCCGGTGAGTCAGCCGGGGGTCTCCAGGGTGGTGACCGAATGCAAGGCCATGGCTTTCCTGAAACCCAGGTGTTTGGTGGCATAGCTGGTAGGAGCGCGGCAGCGTTGGCAAAAGATAGCTCGCTAATCAGCCCAGACCAGACGCAAATTGAGAAAGAGCAAAACCGACTCGCCCACATAGGCGGTGATCAAGACCCTGCAGAATTTATCCGGACGGTCCAGAACATCATGTGGGAACAAGCCAGCGTGGTCACCAACAAAGGGATGCTGCAACAGGCTATCGATAAATTGCAAAAACTCAGGAAGGAAACCTCATTACGACTTTCCAATACCGACATTTTTGCTGCTCTGGAAGCTGCCAATCTGGTATTGGCGGCGGAGATGGTCGCTCAGTCCAAGCTGGCTCGCGAAGAAACCCGGAGCGCTCACAGCCGCAACGATTTTCCACTCGCCGACGACAACTGGATCAAGCATGTATGCATCACCAATAAGGCAGGCGATATAGAAATCTCCACCATTCCCGTGAATACCCAATATAAACAATAGAACTAGAAGCCTAAACTGAGGAAGTAACACAATGCTCAAGATGGCCTGGATGCTTTTTGCTCTGCTGATATTAACCATGCCTGCACAAGGGAGCGAAGCGGACGAGGCGATAACTTCATACTTCGGCAATACACTTCTCGTCTATAGCCGGACAGGCGTCGTCTATCGCGCACACCACTATCCCGATCACAGGTTCATAATGGAGCGGCCTAGCGGTCTTACTGAAGGTGTGTGGCGTATCAACGAAAAGGGTGAGTTCTGCGACCAGCAGACCAAACCGCCGCGTGACCAGCCGGAGCATTGCCATCGACTCGCGGCGGGCAGGAAAAATCCTGGGGATTCCTGGACCATGGCGCCGGACGACGTTTCGCATCATCAGGAGCTGATCGCCGGCGACGCATTTAATACCCCTGCACCGGCAAACGACCCAATGAGAGGTTATTACGATAATAGCTATGTGGTGTCCGGGCCAGACAACTTTGAACGTAAAATATATTTCAATCGAGATCACTCCGTGCTACTCAAGGGCACAGGTGGAGATACATGGAATATGTGGTCTCTGCAAGACACCGATAGGGTGTGTTTATGGCCATATGGCGGCGACCCAGCACAGTCTCGCTGCCATCCTTTCGTCGGCGGCAGACAAGTTGGCGATAGCTGGCTGCACACCACCGAGGGTAGAGTCTATACAACCCGAATTACTGCGGGGCGACCGTAATCGGCTATTAATACAACAGTGATGTCGACTGAAACCAGCCGACGACAAATCAACAGTTATAAAACAATGCGCTCAAACAAGTAGTCGCTGCAAAAAAGCGATCTCAAGCTGCATTCTGTTCAATGTCTAACAGGCTGTTGAAAATCTCCCTATCAAATCATGCATGAAGATAGACTTTGCAGTGACGTCCCCTATATTGAGTAGCACTAGTAATTAGAGTCGAATGGAATCGTTCGTGAATCCACCGTACCATATGCCGTCGCCGTGTCGGCTTCAATCTTTTTTCGGACAATCTATCCGAGGATGTACTTGTCCAGGGTCAGGTCAGCCACCAGCCGCTTGAGCCGGGCATTCTCATCACGCAATTGCTGCAGCTCGCACAGCTCCGAGACACCCATGCTGCCGTAGCGCTTCTTCCAGAGATAGAAATTGGCCCTAGCTACACCCCATGTGTCGGCACATGTCTTCCACCGGCGTACCGGCCTCCACCTGACGCAGAGCGTAGGTGATTTGTTCTTCGGTGAACCTTGATCGCTTCATCGTCCCCTCCTGTATGACCGAGGACCTCAAAGCCCAACTTACTCCAATCTAACCCTGCCCTACAAAACGGGGACAACGTCAGTATCTTGAAGCCAAGGGGCTGAAGGAGCTGGAGACGGAGAAAGCCCGGCTGAAGAAGTTGCTCGTCGAGTCAATGCTGGAAATCGAGATAGCGTGGAAAGCGTTACGAAAAAAGCGGTGAGCGCACACACCGGCCAGACGTGAACTGGTACGCCACATGACGAGCTGTGGGTTGAGTGAGCGACGCGCACTTTGTGCGGCGCGGATGAACACCTATTGCCTATTGAGGATCCGTGGGTTTAGCAAGAGTCACCGCAGTCAGGTGCCTTTTCGCATAGCGCCAATTATCTTTCATACGCACGAACTCATCGTCCAACTTGCCTATCAGTGTCGGTGCCAAGGAAGTATTCTTCTCCGGATTCGTTGGATCATAACGATATATGACTTCATAGGCTTTTAGCTTGCAATGATCACGATCCACCACTTCGACTCGTATATTTGTAAAAATATGCTGGGTAACAGTTGGATCGTTTGGATTGTGTTGGTTCGCGAACGCTGCGCGTATGGCGTCCCTGCCCTTTAGAGGCTTGCCACGAACTAAAAAGTCCGCGTCTTCAGTAAATAGCGCTGCCGCGTCATCTTTATCGCCATTGTCCATGCGTTCGCCGTACGCAAGCAGGACTGCCTCACACTCCTGAGCAATGACAAATTTATCCACCTTACCCAAATCTGCCGCCACAACGGGCAGAGATGGATACAACGCAAAACCAAACACGAAAGCAATAGGAAGAGAAAGAAAACGCATGGAATTTCCCCTCGTTAAGGTTCAGACAATAATTGACGGCGGCCATGACCACAGGAATCCAGATTTCTTTCTGTAATCGAGATGTTGTCTCTTGCTCGGTTTATGCTTAAAAAGTACTGGCGTCCGTTTTTCCCGCATCTCTGATACAACCATCCATCAAAACAGCCCGCTGATCACGACATACATGAAATTGCGTTGTATACGTTATCTGCAAGTAACCCGATGCACTATCAAAAACCAAATGTGGGGCCGGCTGATAGCAAGCCCGACAAAACTTTAAAGTACATTTGGATGTAATTTAGTATATTATATAAATATACTATTTAATATACAATGTTAACTAACTTTTACGTTTTAACGCAGTGCCTCTAGGTTTATTTGCTTTGATCAGGATGAAATACATACATTATGAACAAGCTAACAGTTGGCATATCAATCACAGCCGCATTACTGGTTGTAGTCGCACTATTTTCATTCACTCCGCGGGCAAACGCACAAGACATGTCACAGCACGCAGCACGGTCTGCTGTCTCGGCAGCGGTTTGGAACAAAATGCTCAAGATGAAATTATGGGTTATCGAGACTCATGACGTGCCCGGCGCAGTATTTACCCAAGAAGTTGGCCGCGCGCACATCGAGCATCAGATCCAACTGGAAAAGCAAGGTGTTATGTTTGCGGCGGGAGGGGTACGCAACGCCAAGGGTGAACGTGAATACGGAATGATCGTCATTCGAGCCGCATCATATGAAGCTGCGCAGAAGATCGCCGACAGCGATCCGATGCACATTGCCAAAGTGCGCGCCTATACGTTGCATGAATGGACAATCAACGAGGGTCAGATAAAGCTCACTGTCAATTTCTCCGATGGAACCTATACATTCGAGTAGACGAAGAATCATCCAAATCGTTTCTGGTTTTTTACAAAAATGACATCTTCTTACGTCCATGCAAATCATATTGAAATTAACAAAAGAAACACCTATCTTCTTCAATAGAAGAAGGCAGCTATAAAGAGTTCTGCAATGAGCCAGCCCAACCTGCATTCTCAAGAATTCCTGCGTTACAACAAGCTGGCGATTGCGTTTCACTGGATCACTGCTGCTCTTTTTGTCGTGTTATATGTAGCTGTTTATTACCGCATATGGTTCACCCATCGTGGCGAACCCGAGAATATTACCGCCATTCGCTATCATACTTTTGCTGGATTGCTGGTTGGTTTAATCGCCATTTTGCGTCTTGTCTGGCATCGTGTTGCGCCCCCTCCCGTCTTTGCTCCTGGCCCACCCATAGAACATGTCGCCGCCAAAGCGATGCACTATGTGCTCTATGCCTTCATGATCCTCATGCCAGCAACTGGATATCTTGGCCTGCATGCCCCACTTGGCTTTTTCGACATACCAAAATTCCCGGACACAGCGCTCTATCATTGGCTGGTAACAGAGCGACTTGGATTAACATGGGAACAATTTGAAGCCCCATTAGATTGGATCCATCACAAAATGGGAGCTTTTGTCATTTGGGTACTGATTTTTATCCATGCCTCGGCAGCTCTTTATCATCACTATGCTAGGCATGACGATGTTCTTTCCAGGATGCTCCCAACGATTCGACCGCGTCGTTTATCGAAATAGGCAGTTCACCACCGAGGCCCATAGCGGTTAACCCGCGAGCAACGCCAGACGGGTACTCACGCTCTCGCGTCAACAATCTTCCGGGAATGTTCTGCGTTATGTTTTGGACGCAATGAAAGCCGTCGCTTCCTCACATGTACGGGCCATAGCCCTGGTTGTTGCCAGCACCATGTTCATGGCTCAACTGGATGGTGCAGTGCTGGCTACGGCACTGCCACAGATGGCATCGGATTTCAGCGTACCGCCCGTCCGTCTAAGCGTTAGCATATCGGCCTACTTGATTGCTTTTGTAGCCCTATTGCCGGCGACCGGATGGATTGCCGAACGGTTCGGAACTCGCAATATCTTCATTCTGGCAATCGGAATATTTTCGTTCACATCGTTGCTGTGTGCAATGAGCAAGTCCTACTGGCCTTTCATATTAGCGCGTGTGGTTCAGGGCGCCGGTGCATCGCTGATGACGCCTGTCGGTAGGCTTGTATTGCTGCGGTCTACTCCCAAAAGCGAGTTGCTCAGGGCCATGTCAATCGCCACCATGCCGATGCTGCTTGCTCCAACTTTTGGCCCACCGCTGGGTGGATTTATCGTCACTTATTTTTCCTGGCCATATATTTTTCTGCTGAATCTTCCGGTTGCCGTTCCCGCGATGTTTGTTGCCTGGCGTTTGATCCCAAATCTTCGTAGCGAAGTACAGCGTCAACTTGACTTACGTGGCTGGCTGCTGGTGAGCGGCTCCTTGCTGACGCTGTTGACGGGCATTGATCAACTCTCCGTTCCAGATAGTTCATGGACAGCTATCATGTTGCTGATCCCGGGCATCTATGCGTCTGTAGTTGCGGTGCGTCATTTGCGCAGTCACCGACGCCCTATCCTGTCGCTGGCACCGCTGGGTTGCGCCACATTTCGTATCGCGACCATTGCCGGCGGCGCATTCGCGAGATTGCCTTTGCGGGCATTGTTGTTTCTTCTACCGCTGATGTTTCAGGTGGAGTTCGGCATGACCCCCTTCGCCGCAGGCGCCATGCTGTTTGCGTTCAATGCCGGCGACCTGGCCTTCAAACCGATCAGCCGGCATGGTTTCAAGCGCTTTGGCTTCCGCACCATGCTGGTTGTGAGCGGTTTAACTGGAGCCGTCACGATTTTTGCTTGCGCCACCTTCCAGCCTGTCAACACTGCAATTGCCACCATGTGCATCGTGCTCGCTATCGGCGGTCTGGCGCGTTCCATGCTGTTCACCGGCATTACGACGCTTGCCTTCTCGGAATTGGAGGAAAGCAATATCACGTCCGCCAACATACTCGTGAATATGACACAGCAGGTGATAAACACGTTCTCCATTTCACTATCAGTGCTGTTGCTCCATCTCGGAGCTTGGGCGCATGGCGCAGGTGCCGCAATCGGGCTGGACGATTACCGGTTTACATTGATGACGATGGCAGCAATCGGTTTATGCGCAGCAATTGCACTGCTACAACTTTCGCCCCGTGCCGGCATGGAGGTCAGCGGCCACGTACGGACATAATGAAACTGTCGTTGCATCACCTGACCCATATCCAGTCAAATTCCCTGGCCATGACTGTTGCCGGCCAAGGCACGTACGTATTGTTTGCAGATGGCACCCAACCCAAGCTGCTATCAGGCCAATGCCTGACGAATGCGCTCGGCGTTAAGCGGGGCGCGGCGGATGCGTTTTCCCGTCGCTTCAAAAAACGCATTGTTTACTGCTGCCGCCACAATTCGTACTCCACTTTCCCCCGAGCCACTTGATGGCACATCGGGCCGGTCGATCAGCACGACATCAACTACAGTAGGTGCTTCACTGATATCAAGGATCGGGTAGGAAATCCAGTCGACACTGGTTACTGCACGTTTCGAAAAATGGACCTCTTCGTGAATCGTGCGACTCAAGCCTTGCAGGACGCCACCTTCGATGACATTTTTTAGCGTTCCTGGATTGATAATAAGGCCGCAATCGTGTGCAACGACGATCCGTGGGACGCGCAACTCTCCTGTGCGACCGTTCACTTCAACATCTGCAATCATCGCCAGCAAAGACCCATCACGTCTGCAATAAGCGAAGCCACTCCCTGTTACCCATTCTCCCTTGCGTCCGCGGCGTGCACCCGTCGGACCAACCTTCCATCCGGCGCGCTCGACCACCGCCTTGATGACGGCAATATCGCGTAATTCAGTTAGGTAAGAAAGGCGGAACTGCACCGGATCGATACGAACAGCAGCGGCCACTTCATCGACGAAAGACTCGCTGGCGAAATGGTTTTGTGGACCAGCCGGATCGCGCATATGCGCGGTACGCAACGGCGAAGCGGTGTAAAGGAACGGTGCCGCCACTTCCCATGCAAGGCGCTTATTTGCAAATTGATAATCTTCCTCCGGTATACTGAAAGCTATAAAATCCAGTGTCGTACGCGGGAAACCAAGCAGTTGCCCGGCCAGCGTATCGCCGGGTTCGGCTTCACTGTAACTCACATCAACTTTGTTGAGACCCTTGATTTGCACATCCCAGGCAATGACCTTGCCATCCACATCCAGTCCGGCACGCATGCGAGTTACCGAGGGAGGAGCCTTCGGGTCCCAACCCGTTCCTTCATTGCGCATGTATTGTACGCGCACCGGACGACCAACCACCTGGCTCAACACTGCAGCATCGTGCGAGGCATCCCCTGCATCGTTGCGTCCGTAAGACCCCGGCCCCTCCACCCATATCGCGTGTACGTTTTCAGGTTTAAGGCCAGTAATACCGGCAACACCCTGAGCCGCGAAATGCGGCTTTTGCGTACCAGTCCACACGGTTGCGCCGTCAGAGCGCACATCAACCACTGCGCAGGCTCCGCCCATGCAAGCATGACTTTGAAACGGCCACTCATACTCCGCTTCCATCACATGAGCGGCTTTGGAAAAGACATCTTCAATATTACCTTTGTCAGTGGGAACCTTCCGTAGCGTCGCAGGTGCCTTGCGCAGGACATCATAGAGGCTTCCTTGATTTGGGAAAGCATCAGGTACCTCCGACCAAGTCACCTTTAATGCCTTCGCAGCTTGAACAGCGTTCCATTCCTTTTCCGCCACCACACCAATCAAATTACCCTTACGCACTACACGAGCAGCAAAATCCTGGATGCTGGTTTCGTCCACATTCAAGGGCACGGCGCCGGCGGCAGATGGGCGGATCATGCGGCCATGCAGCATGCCTTCCACACGAATATCGGTGACGTAAGGGCGGGTTCCAAAAACCTTGCCTTCGACATCTGCGCGTGGAATAGACTTGCCGACCACTTTATATTGATCAGGTGTTTTAGGTTTAGCAGTCCCCTTCAGCTCAAGGAAAAGCCCATCTTGTTTGTTCCAGCCAATCTGTTCGCGAAAAAAGCCGTCCGATAGCAACGCTGCATAGGCGACACGTTTGGAGGGATCGTTCACCACTGATATGACGCCATCAGCAACGATAAGACGATCAACGGGCGCATCGAATTTTTCAGAGGCGCGCGCCAGTAATATACTGCGTACTTCTGCAGCGGCCACCCGAAAAGCCTTCCCCCCTCTTGAAACTCCACCAGCACCCGATGCACCGCCCTGATTGCAGCTGAGAAAGTTGTCACCCATCACAACCGAAATGCATGCAATATCCACATCAAGCTCATCTGCCACAATCTGCGCGATCGCCACATTTACGCCCTGCCCCATGTCGACTTTTCCAAAAAAAAGTGTCACGGTGCCATCAGGCGCCAATGCAATCCAGGAATCGAGTTCGGTAGGGATCAGAGGTGGCTTGCCGAGAGCGCCGGTTGAATCTCCAACCTGAGCCATCGCTTCAGACAGATCACCGAATTTCACCGCAAGGATGAGCGCGCCTGCACTCTGCAATAGGGTGCGACGCTTAAGCGAAATTGAGTCCATGTTCATGTCTTTAACCCACCATTTTAGCGGCGCGCTTGACGGCGCGGATAATGGCCATATGTGTGCCGCAACGGCATTTGATTCCGGTCAAGGCTGCACGGATTTGAGCCTCGCTGGGATTCTTGTTCTTTTTCAGGAAAGCTGCAGCCGTCAGCATCCACCCACTGATGCAGTAGCCGCATTGCGGCACGCCTTCCTCAATATAGGCAGTTTGGATCGGGTGAGGCTTTTCCCTGGTGCCAAGACCCACGATGGTAGTGATTTCACGCCCTTGCATAGCCACCACAGGCGTCACACAGGAACGCACCGGCTCACCATCGACATGTACAGTGCAGGCGCCACATTGCGCCAGACCGCATCCAAAATGTGGGCTGGACATCCGCAGGTCATCGCGTAGTGCATAAAGCAGTGGCTGATTAGGATCGACCTCGATTTCATGGATTTGACCATCCACACGCAGAGAGATTTTTTGGGTCACGGATTTCGTCATGTTCGATACCTCGACTAATTTCCTAAATTGCAATCTGCAAACGTTCGGAAGCCAGTTTTTGCTACCAGGTTCATCGGGATCACTGTACCGTCTACTTGGATACGGTGCTCGTAAGGTAGTTCAAGAATACTCATGATTCGTATCAACATGGCACGTTCTAAAGCCATGGCTGTCAGTCAAAGCGGTCCAAACATTTGAAGGTTCCTCGCTCATTCGGTTCCCCGTCCCCACAACTTGCAGTACATGCGCAACACGGCCGGGACAAAATCCGGATACCCGGGCCATTGGGCATACCGATCAAGCTTGATATCACGTTCCACTCCGCCCCAACACTCACCGTCCTGCGCAGGCTTCTTCACCTCATTGGAGACGTATTGCAGAAATTCCAAGGTCGCTATGGCGTCATGCCTGGTTCCCAAGAATGCCTTCTGATCGGCCCAGTCAACCACAGCCGAACCGTTGAAATAACGACCGCCTGGCGGCGGGTGACCTGGAATCATACGATCCCAATCCATAGCCAGAACCTTTTTGAGCGACTCCTCCCAGCCTAGCGGATATGCGTCATAAAAGGCCTGACCCACCAGCACTCCGACCGGAATGACATCTGCAACAAAGATGATCTTCTCCTTGGGGAGACGCATGACGAGCGAACTGTCCGAATGGTTCGGGCCTACGTAGCTAAGCTCAAGCACAGTATCGCCCAGTCGGATCGTTCGAAAGTCATCCACGGTTTCATCGGGGATGACAGTGTACGGATCCTGAATGCGTTCCAGCCGTCGCTTGGCGTTCGTCTGGGCAACGAAGATGGCGCCAGCGTCTTTGAAAGACTTGCCACCGGAGATGTGATCCAGATGATGGTGACTGTAGATCACATATTTAATTGGCTCATTAGTGATTTTCCGGATTTCGCTCAGATAGGTTGTGACTGCATCCGGCTCACCATAACCAATAGGGTCCGTTGCAATGACGCCCTGGCCCGTGACGATGAACATTGCCTGGTGGTGGTCATAGCGAAACACATACACGTTCCGGGTCCCTTCCACCCTGTGTGTGCTGAAAACAGCGATGGGAGCAGTCGCCTGTACCGCAGCCCGTTGCGCTGTGATGCCATTGAGCACAGGGAATGTGAGCGCTGCCGCTCCCAAAAAGAACCAGGAAAAAACACGTATATTCATTATGGATATCTCATGATCTTGAGGCTACTCCAGGGAATTGCCCATTGGTCAACCATTCCAACCATCCATAGGGTTTGAAGCATTCCAAAGCCCAGAGCAAGAGTGCCAAAGACAACGATGAGTCTATTATCGATACGGAGAAAATTCGATTCAGCCCCACTTAACAGCCTATTCGCGCCAACCTTGCGAACTAGCATTGGGCGATAGTGTTCGAGATAAGACAGCATGAGATAGCTCTGCATCAGCAGGATTACGCCGCCGAAGAAAATCATGTCCAGAACACTGGCCAGCATCATTTTGAACGGCACTGTTCCTTGAAACCATCCGAGCACGACATTAAGGATGTCGGCATCCACTAGGAAAGTCATCACTGCCACCGGCAGGGAGACCACCAACATCAACGGTATGTAGAGATTAAACAGCAGGGAAAGTCCGGTCAGGATTTCTATGCTTTTGGCGAAACTAAAGGCCCAGCCACTGGCAATCATGCCTCCCACGATTGGATCCTTCGCCGGGCCTGTGTGGTCATCCAGGATGCTAGGAAAAGGAAGAATTTTGTAATACCAATTAATGCCATTGAGCAAAAACTGAACAGCAAGCATCAATCGTACGACGGCTACACTCCGTTGATACCACACTGACCGCATAGCCTGCACTGACTCGCTCGTCATAATTTTCCTCTTTAGTCATTATGTTGGTCAGCCGACATGAATGCGCCAAGGCTGAAATGCTTGCGCTTAAATCCAATTGCCCCCACGACCCCTTAATGATATCTTACTAGAAAGATATTTCAAGCTATTTCATGATTACAATGAGGTTACTGCTTTGGCATGATTCGCAACGCCGCTAGGCCGGTCACTCATGACCAGTCGCCGTCTTTCGTTTCGTGGTGACGGTGATATCACCGATCAGCTTGGATATCAGCCCGCAGATAACAGCTTAATTATCTGCATGAGCACAGCGTTAATCATCGATTTCGGTAATTTCCTTCAATTTCGTCATCTTTAAAACCCAGACAAATCCATGACCACTTATTTAAAGAATACCTGGTATGCGATAGCTTTTGCCGATGAAGTTGACAACCAGCCATTTGCCCGGACGCTGCTAGATAAGGAACTTGTTCTCTTCCGCAAGACTGACGGCAACCCGGCGATCCTGGCCGATCGCTGTCCACACAGATTTGCACCGCTGTCGGAAGGCAAAATAGCCGGTGACGAAATTCAATGTCCTTACCACGGTCTGCGTTTCAACACAAAAGGTTTCTGCTCACACAACCCGCACATGAAAGAAGGTGGTTCGCTCAAGACAGCACGTGTCCCATCCTATCCGGTAATGGAAAAATACGGACTAATCTGGTTCTGGCCCGGCGATCCGGAACGCGCTAACCAGAATGCGCTTCCCAAAATTTCCTTTCTTGAACAACCAAACCGCTTCAGCATCGTAAAAGGCTACCTACATGTCGAAGGCAACTACCAGCTTATTGTCGACAATTTGCTTGATCTCAGTCACGCCCCTTACATCCATCCCGAATTCGCCAGCAAGGGCGTTACGCCGGAACAAGCGCTGGCAGCAACCACGGTCAAACTGGAGCGTCGCGAACGCTCCATCTATAACCACCGCATACGCGTCGGTTTACCTGCTCCCAGGCCGACCAAAGCGCTATTCGGCTTTGGTGAAGATACGCCAGTCAACACCAAGACCCATATGACCTGGCATCCGCCCGCACTACTGGATTTTGATGCAGGAACCTGGGAACAAGACACCCCGGAAGAGGATGGTGCGCTGATTCCCCAATTGCATGCCATCTCTCCAGAAACCGAATTTACCTCGCACTATTTCTTCATCAACGGTCGTAACCGGCGGCTCCACGACCAGGAAGTGGACAAAGCGTTGCTGGACATGTTTGATCGTGCCTTCCGACAGCAGGACGAACGGATGATTGAATTTGTCCAACGCCGGATGGGCAAGGTCAGCGACATTAATGAGTTGCGGCCAATTCTACTGGCCACTGACGCCGCACCAGTCTCTGCACGGCGGATGCTCGCCAAGATGATTGCCGAGGAGCAAGCTGGCAATTCTGCCGCAGAGAATGGCAATGTTACCAACACAGCAGATCATGGTCACTGACATGATCAAGAATATCGAAAGTCGATACGATACAGGCAGTGATGATCACCACAATATTTTAAGAATTTGTTCAAGCCGCCCCGACCATGGTATTGAGAGGTTGTCATGCACTCATATTTAATTAATTGCACAATCTGGTGGATTTTTGCTCAGCAGTAAGGACCAATTATGATGTTGGCAACACAAAGAAATCGCTCGACAAAATAACCCTCCAAACTGCATGTTATCTCATGACAAATTCTACCGAATCATTTCTGGAACATAGACCATGAGATCAATTCGTAAAACCGCAGCCATGAAAAATTCGTTAAAAACAAAAGCTGTATCGCAAGGGCAGAAAAGCACCATCTCGATGAAAACATTCAATCCTCACGGCGACTCGGCGGTCGATGTGCTAGTTGCGGAATGGGGTGCAGTATTGCCGAGCCATAATCTGGCGGCAAAAGAAATAACTTCTCGTATTTTAAGAATCGAAACAGCAATCAGAACGGCAAGAAATGCGGTGTTTGAGCGTTTTTCACTGCTGGATACCGAATTCCGCCTGTTGGCGGGCCTGCGTCGCAGCGGCCCGCCTTTTCGCCGAAGCCCTTCTGAAATCAGCCCCCGTTATGTGCCGGTTACTTCGGGCGGTCTCACCGGGGTGATTAATCGGCTACAGCGCCGTGGGTTGGTCAGTCGAGTGGCTCACGCGACTGACGGACGGGGCACGCTAATTCAACTCACCGAACAAGGGAGAGTACTGATTGAGCAGGCAATGGCAGTAGTTGCCGAGGTTGAAGCCAGACTCATCTCTGGCTTGACGGACGAAGAATGTGCCGCTGGAACCAAATTTCTGCAAAAACTTTTGCGCACCATGCATGGCGTATTAAGCACATAAACATAAATGCTGAATTAGCGCTGCAAAATAGAACCCAACTTGAAACAGATGCAATGACGAATTAGGAATGAAATGCAAGAAAAAACAGATAAGACAATCGACCTTGTCCAGATCATTGACGAAGGTGCATGGAGCAGGTACCAGAAGCAGATTTTAGGCTTGCTGGCACTAGTTTTTGCCGTGGATGGGCTTGCCAACCAATCGCTGGGCGTCACACTACCGGCATTGATCGCGGATTGGGGTGGTGCCAAATCGGATTTCGCACCGGTCGCGGCCGCAAACTTCATTGGCATCGCGACTGGCCTGGTAGTCGGTGGCATGATCGGCGACCGCTTTGGACGCCGTCGCGGGCTGATCGCCAGCGTCATGTTGTTTGGCGCCATGACACTGGCCTGTATGCTAACGGAAGGTATTCCATCATTGATGTTTTTTCGTCTGCTCGACGGTATTGGCATTGGTGGCGCGACTTGTAATGGTGCCGCGATGATTGTCGAAATCACGCCAAAGCGGCACCGAGGCAAAGCCATTGCTTTTACCATGGTATTTTTGCCCATCGGCGGCATGCTCGCTGGATTGATAGGCGCAACGCTGCTGCCTACCTTAGGATGGCGGGCAATGTTCGCGGCGGCAGGCCTGCTGCCCTTATTACTGGCTGGGGTTTTTATAGCGAAAATTCCCGAATCACCCAGCTCACTAATTCGTCGTTCGGACGATGATGAGCTATTACGTAAATTGCTGGCAAAATTTGGCGCTGAAATTCCCGCTGGCACCACCGTGACTACACAGATCGCCACGCAAAACAAAATCCCTTTTGTCACCTTGTTTATGGCAGGACGTGGGCTGAACACCCTGTTGCTATGGGGAGGGTTTGTTACCTGTCTGATGGCGACTCATTCGATGTCCTGCTGGGTACCCACAGTGCGGACCTCGATGAGCTGTGGCTGCTTCGCTGCGAGTAGCGGAGTAACCCTGTTCAGCTTTGGTAGTGTCATCGGATCGATCACAAGTGGCGTACTGGTTGATCGTCTGGGCTACCGGATCGCCCATACCATCTTGTGCGCGAGTGGGGTTTTCATGTCTGTCGCATTGACGCTGCTGATCGGTCGCGACGCGCTGCCACCAATTGGCGTGTTTTTGTTCGTGTTATCTGTAGGCTTTTTCACTGCCGGCATCCACAACAGTCTTTACACCTTGGCCGCCACGCTCTATCCGGCAAACATTCGTGGTACAGGCGTGGGCTCTGCCGCGGCATTTGGTCGGCTGGGAGCAGTACTGAGTTCGTACAGTGGCGTGATGTCGCTGGAGCATGGCGGCCCGCAGGGCTTCTTTGGGTTGATTGCCCTGCTACTTGGCCTCTGTCTGATGACTTCGTTTGCCAAGGCTTGAACCTGCCGAAGCCCAATGGGTTTAAATGAATAACGGTGATGCTTGTTCAATCACGCCTAGAGGTAACGTCTTGCAGCCACTTTCCTAAACCGAAGACCCACCCCAATAAAAGCGAGTCCTTGCTTACAAGATACAGAGGAACCCTTATGCGTCCCGAATTCCCTGAAGAGCAGCGAGCTCTGACCGACAAAATGTTGAAGAAAAGGCTATGGGCAATTCTTACACGAACCCATTCCTCTGCGGAAGAAGTCAAAAAAAACATTGCCGCCCATCTGAATCATCAGATCGAACTCGAAAAAAAAGGGATTCTGTTCGGCGCCGGTCCTCTGGCGGATCCAGACGGGAAACTGGCAGGCTTCGGACTTATCCTCATTCGCGCGGACAGCGAGGAAGAAGCGCGACGCATCGCAGATTCCGATCCGATGCACAAGAATGGATTGCGTACTTACACGCTACATCAATGGTGTCTGAACGAAGGGCGCATCAATATCACCCTGAATTTTTCAGACCAGACTTATAGCTTGGACTAGCGCCTGTTAAGGATTGCGATCAACCAGGAAGAAATTCTGCGATATGCATGCAGCAGCAACCAAATGGCCTAAAGTCCAAACACTCCTTCATGTACCGTTTGCGCCAGCAAACGTCGATCACTCGGGCTTTCACGAACTCTGAGACGTTCCGGCAGGTGGTCGGTGGCGCCTGGCCGGCCTACGGCCACCATCATTTCGATATGGTATTGCCCGGGAATTTTCAGCAGCTCACGAGCCTGTTCACGATCAAAGCCACCCATACCGTGAACCACCAGACCGGACTGAAAACCTTGCAAGGCCAGGTTCTGCCATGCGGCGCCGGTATCGAATGAATGAGACACAGACGGTTTGCCCAACGCTTCATTGAAAGTATGCGAGACGAATAGTAACAAAGCACCAGAACACCGCGCCCAAGTTCGATTGCCCTCGAACAAAAGATTCAGGTAGATGGGCCAGTACGGCGTGTCGCGACGGGCATAGAGAATTCGCCAAGGCTGTACGTTGTTGGCTGAAGCCGCCCATCGAGCAGCTTCAAACAGTATATGCAACTCCTCTTTGGTTACGGTCGCACCCGACATTGCACGTGGAGACCAACGGTCGATGAAAATAGAGTTAACTGGATATTGAGAAATACGCTTATCACTACCTTTTATCACAGTTAAACCTTAAGTTTACGACGCTATATTTTGGGCGCATAAATGAACTTGAAGTTCAAACCTTATTAAAACCCGGTTTCCAATAGATGACATTACTTATGCGTAATGGTTGCTCAGGATTGGGAACAAACTCGCATAAAGATTGTAATTAACCGCCCTCACGCAGGATGAAAATTCGGTGTAACGACATCATGTTAGAAAAAAAGATGGGGAAACAAGTTTCCCCATCCAGACTTACAGATCAGAAGTGTAATCAGAACTTATAAGCAAACTCGACTCCCGCCTCACGTGGGCGGCCCACATCCAGATTGCCGAAACCGAACACGGCATCATGACCAACGGTAGTACCGGTATACGTGGTCGACGGGCCTGCGGCATCGATACCGCCAAGAATGTAATACTCATTAAGCAGGTTAGTGCCAAACACAGCAACACTCCAGTTCTCGCCTGAGTCGTATTCCAGACGACCGTTCAGCAAGCCATAGGCCGGCATTAAAACGGCGTTATTGGGCTGTGAAGCACTGTACTGATCGTCTTTCCAGCCCCAACTGAGGTCCGCAGTTAACTTAGCTTGGTCTGCAAGTGGCTGTATATAGGTCGCTGCCACTGTATATGATGTTTTCGGGGTTCTCAGGAATGGCACAGAGGGGTTAAATCTACCCTGAGTAAGGGCAGTAATGCTGTCATCATATTTCGCGTCAAGATAGCCGTAGTTAGCTTTCAAGGTCAGATTATTGGTGACTGCCACCACCGCTTCCAACTCAACACCTTTTACAGTTGCAATACCCAAATTAGAAGTGATGACGGCAACAACCGGAACCGTTATAGATTGCTGTACTTGGATATCTTTATAATCCGTATAAAAGACAGTGCCATTCAGACGAATACGCCGATCCATAAATTCCGAACGGAATCCACCCTCATAGGTCCACAGATTTTCTGGTAAAAAGGAGTAAACGCCATTATTTAGAACCGCTGGATTGCCAGAGAGCACATCGACAAAACCACCGGCTTTGAACCCTTTAGCAGCCGAGACATAGGTCATAAAGTCTGGTGTCCATTGTTGCTCCAAACCTACTTTCGGCGTAACACTCCCCCAACTGTCGGAAGCAGCCGCAGTACCGCGCCCCCCTCGCAACACAAATAAATCCTTATCATCATGGCTCCAGCGCAGCCCGGCCGTGGCGCTGAATATGTCAGTAAATTTGAATGTACCCTGCCCAAAAATTGCATAACTTTGGGTGGTTTGATCCTTGTTCTCTGGGTTATCAACAATAGGATCGCGTGATCCGCGGCGCAGCCTGTAATCCGACGAAATGTCGTGATAGTAGAACACACCAGTGAGCCATGTCAGACGATCAGCAAAAGACCGACCGAAAAGCTGAAATTCTTGTGTGAAATATTCCGAATTGATCTGTGCCGCGCTTGCTTGAAGGACAATCGGCGTATGATCCCAATCCTGCAATACGTACTGTTCGGATTTATTGTACCCGGACAAGGATTTGAACGTCAGGCTGTCTGCCAATTTATATTGAACCGACGCGGCGAAACCGGTGGCCGAAAATTCAGTCCTCTCCGGGTCGCCGCCATAGACCGTGTAGCGATCCGTAGTTTCATACGTGTCAAGAATCGCACGGTTAGCGGGCGACCAATTCGAAACCACGCTGGCAGGCGTAAGCGCACGCAACGCCAGAACTCCGGCGCTAGGGGTTGCGCTGAATAGCAATGTTGGATCTAGATCAGTGGGCTCATAATGGGAAATAGTGCCAGGCGTACCTTGATTATGGGTACGCGTACTGTCCGCCGAGAAATTCACATCCAATTTGTCAGTGGGCTGCCAACGGAGTTGTCCGCGCACCGCGGACACATGCTCATCACCGGTGCTCTGCCCATCAATTAAGCGATATATATAGCCGTCGCGATCTTTTTTCGCAAACGTCATGCGGGTAGACACCGTGTCGGACAACGGTATATTAAGGGTAGCGGTTAGGTCGCGACGGTTGTAAGTCCCGATGGTCGCTTTGATTTTGCCGCCTTGGTCATTGTTCGGTAATTTTGATACATAACGAATGGCGCCACCGGCGGTATTACGCCCAAACAAAGTACCTTGCGGACCACGCAGCACTTCCACTCGATCAACGTCAATCATGTCCAAAAAAGCGCCGTTGGCATGGGGATACAGAATATCGTCCACATAGACGCCGACACCATTGTCCCCGGTAATAAAGCCCGACGCCGAACCACCGATGCCGCGAATGGCAAAATTAGCTGTGGCTGTGCCGGTACCCAATCCCGTACCAATACTAACATTGGGAAGAAAAGCTTCGGAGCCCTGAAGGCTATCCAAACCCATGGAGGCCAATTGATCACCGGTCACTGCAACCACCGAAACCGGTGTCTTTTGCAGTGAAGTTTCGTAGCGCTGTGCAGTGACAACTATTTCTTCCAGCGAAACACCGGTATCTGCCGCGAAAGCGTTGTCACAAGACGCTAATGCCAGAACCGAAATGCCAGCGCCATAAACTCCCTGATGCAAAGAGCCAAACATATTGTTTTTCATTTCAAGTATCCCCCGTGGTAATTATGATTTAAGGAGTTAGAGTCATTACTCCAACGTGCTCACCGTAAATATCCGTAAAGAGCATAATGATAATGAATACTCTTTTGCATACATATATGCCAATCATTCAATGCTGTCAAGCATTGAGTCAATCCCGATATCTAGAGCATCTGGCTTTTATGAGCACATCATCAGGTACTCAGAGAACCGACAGGAGCTCTCTGTCTCAGTGCCCAAGTATGAATCACGCTGTCACCCGGAGATACGTTCTTCTTCAAGATGATTAGAAGACATGGCCGTACAGAAACCGGCGCCGATAGGCTACCGAATAACGGGATTGAACGTATAGGTCCATCCCGCAAAGTAGTAAAGCATTAGCGTTAAAAACCACACCAAACCGATCGCGCCAATGAACAGCGTAACAGCTGCAAAAATGGACATGATAAAATGCCGCATGCTTTTTTTCCTTCCTCATCTCACCATGGGTCCGGCTTAACCCTCACGGACATCATTGATCGGTAACGACTGAAATATGAGAATAATAGAAATGTATTATTGAGCATGGCGCTGATACCGACGACCATGCCACGTAGATGGTTATCAACAAATACGTCGGTCAGAAATGCCGATACAGTAATAGGCATTAACAGTACCAGTACCAGTACCAGTGGCACATAAACATTGAAAAGAAGCGCCAATCCGCAGAACAATTCCGTGGCCTTCACGATGTGGAACATAAAACCCGTCGCTACCAGCGCGCCCAATACATCGTGTGGCGGAGGCTTATCGATGAAATCAACGATACTGGGGTATAGCGTGATCTTTACCCACCAGTTAAGCCCGCTGAGAGCCATATGGATACCGAAAATTATCCGTATCGCATTGACGATTTTTCCGCACATATATACCCACTATGCACCTAGACAAAGTGTATACACTTTCTGTAGGCTATCTTCAACCAGCCAATAGGTCAGGGTGCCGCTTTAGAGGTGCCCCACAATCTTAAATTCTTGCCATGAGCAGCCGGTGGATACCAGCAATAC
>JBFWSR010000029.1:0-26935 GCA_050248275.1 Steroidobacteraceae bacterium | reverse complement strand
TTCCCCCGCAGTGGTGAGCCATTTCCCGGTCTTCAACGGACCCGTTATGAAGAGCGGCAATGAATCCATATACCAGGCATCACGCAGAATCGCGTATTTCATGCCGCGTTGCTTGATGGCCTGTTCAGTTCCAAAATGATCCGGTGCGAACGGGATGAGCGAGCCCGTATCAGGACGCGGCATCGAGGTATAAGCAACAAAACTCACCCCCGCCTCCTTGGCCGCTTTTACTGCATTCTGATGTTGTTTAAGGCGCAACCCTTTTACATGTATGGCATCGGTGGAAATGATCAACAGCCGATCAATGTCTTTGAAGGCTTCGGCCAGACCAGCCTCATCATCGAAATCAACGACCCGGGCAGTGGCGCCTTTTGCCACCAAATCGGCAATATTGTCAGGATTGCGAGTGCCAGCAATGATATTGCCAGCTTTGGCTTCCAACAAAAACTGAACTACTAGGCGACCTAACTTGCCATTCGCACCGCTTATCAGGATGTTTGCCATTTTACCCTTCCTTATGACATTGAAGTGATCATGGATCGCGTCTGTTTTAGAGTATTTCCAACGGAAATAAATCACCCATAACGCAAGGCTTCAATCGGGTCGAGCCGGGAAGCACGGTAGGCAGGATACAGGCCGAAGGCTACGCCAACAAAAGCGGCGAAACCGACTGCAACGAGCATGGTGTCGCCGGACAAAACCGTATCGACGTTAAAACCATGTTGCAGAACATAGGCGCTGCCAATGCCAAAGCCCATTCCCAAAAACCCACCCATCAGACAGATCAGCACCGATTCGGCCAGAAACTGCAACATGATGTCGCTGCCGCGTGCGCCCACGGCAATACGCAGGCCGATTTCCTTGGTGCGTTCGGTTACGGCCACCAGCATCATGTTCATGATGCCGATGCCGCCCACCAGCAGACTGATGCCGGCGATGGCGCCGAGCAGCAAGGTAAAAGTTTCCGTGGATGCCGAGACCAGACTGATCATTTCGGCCTGATTTCGGATTCTGAAATCGTCTTCGGCACCGGCCGCCAGTCGGTGCACTGTGCGCAGGCCCTGGGTGACTTCATTCTGCAGCAGTTCCATGCTGTCCTGATCCAGTGCTTCGATCCATAGCTGATTGATATCGGTCGATCCGGACAAGCGCGCCTGCACAGTGGTATAGGGCACGACCACCACATCATCCTGGTCGCCGCCGAAGCTGGCGCCCACTGGTTTAAGCGTACCGATCACGGTGAAAGGAATCCGGCCGATGCGGATTTGCTGACCGATGGGATCTTCACCGGCAAACAATTCGCTAATCACAGTCTGGCCCACCACCGCCACGGTAGCGCGACTTTGTAACTGAGCCTCGGTAAACATCGTTCCCGCATCGATTTCACGATTACGGACTTCAAAATATTCGACGCTCACGCCCTGCACACTGCTTTGATAGTTGGCGCTGCCGAAGATCAACTGGCCGCTGGCATTGACCACAGGCGTCAGGGCGCGGGCAGCCGTCAGGTTCCTGCGCAGATAATCCATATCGGTAACGGTCAAAGGACTGCCGGAACCACTGCCCAGACTGACGCCGCCAAAACTGCGCGATGAAGAACTGACAATCAGCAGATTGCTGCCCAATGCCGAAATGCGTTTCATGACTGATTGCTGCGCACCCTGCCCCACCGCCGTCATGGCGATGACCGAACCGACGCCGATGACAATGCCCAGCAGAGTCAGCAAAGTGCGCAGCCAGTTCAAACGAATGCTCTGAATGGCCGTTTTAAGCACCAACAGATAGGTCATGCGGCGACTCCAGGATGCTCCACCCTGGTATCGCCAATGATGCGGCCATCCTTGATTTCGATGCGGCGGTTGGTGCTGGCGGCAATTGAAGGATCATGAGTAATGATCATCACGGTCGTACCTTGACGATTGAGTTCCGTGAATAGAGCAAGAATTTCCCGGGCTGTATTGCTGTCCAGATTGCCGGTGGGTTCATCGGCCATCAGCAGCGATGGCTGATTGACCAGCGCCCTGGCAATGGCCACACGTTGCTGCTGGCCACCTGACATCTGTGTTGGTTTGTTGTTCAGCTTGTCGCCCAGTCCGGTACGCTGCAAGGCTTCGGCGGCTGCCTTGCGCATGTCGGGATGTTTGTGCGAATGGTCATAGCCCAGCGGCAGCATCACGTTTTCCAGTGCGGTGAGACGCGGCAGCAGATGAAAGCTCTGGAAGATGAAACCCAGAATCTGGTTACGCACCGCAGCCAGATCATCGGCACTCATGCTGTTGATGTGGTGCCCCGCCAGCCAGTAGTCGCCGCTGGTGGGGCTATCCAGACAACCGAGGATATTCAGCAGCGTGGACTTGCCGGAACCGGACTGGCCAATAATCGACACCAGCTCGCCTTCGTTAATGTCGATGTCCACGCCGCGCAGCGCCCAGAAATCCTCGCCCAGGTGATACACCTTGGTCAGACCGCGCACACGCAGCAAGGGCATGCCCGCCTCACCCGTACTTTTGAATACCTCAGACATATTTCATAGCCACACTTAACGTGGGGGACGCCCGCCGGCCATGGGCAACACAGAGCGACTCTGGCTACTGCCGGCAGCAACCGCCGCATTGGGTTGCACCACGCGAATCACCACCTCATCGCCCTCCTGCAACGTATCGGTCTTGATCGGTTCAACTGCGGTGTTGATCAAGTCACCACCCAGAATACGTACTGGCACACGATAGGCCCTGCCTTCGGCATTGACCTTCCAAACCGCACCGCGTTGTCGGGCGTCGTTCGGTACAGTATTCGCCCCCGCAGGACGTTGACGATCTTTCGCAGGGGATTTCTCACTTTGCTGATCGGCTGCGACGCGCATTGCATCGGGCACCACGATACGCAACGCAGCATTGGGGACCAGTAACTTGTTTTCAAAGCTGGACTGGATGAAGTCAATCGTCGCCGTCATCCCGGGAAACAGCAGCTTGTCGGGATTCTCGGCGTCCAGCACCACTGTGTAAGTCACCACATTATTGGTAACGGTTGATTTCAAACGCACCTGCCGCACCGAAGCATTGAAGGTTTTGCTGGGAATGCCGGATACGGTGAAACGCGCTTTCATGCCTTCCTTGATGGCGGCAATCTGGGTTTCATCGACATTGGCCAGGATTTTCATTTTGGTCAGATCGGAAGCCACCACAAACAAAGTGGGCGCTTGCAGACTGGCCTGCACGGTATTGCCGGGATCGACGCTGCGGGTCATCACCACGCCATCAATGGGCGAACGGATTTCGGCGTATTTCAATTGTACTGTCTGTTTGTTGAAATCCACGGTCGCGGACTCCAGTTGCGCCTTGGTAGTGCGTACTGCCACTTCCAGCGTGCGCAGGTCGCGGTCGGCAATGTACTTTTGTTCATACAGGCGCCGACCCTCTTCAAGCTGACGCAGCGCCTCGTCATAGGCAATCTGACGTTGCGCCAGCGTGGCCCGGGATACATCCACCTGCGCTTGCAGAGTCTGTGGATCAACCAGCGCCAGCAACTGGCCTGCTTTCACGTCGTCATTAAAATCCACCAGCACCTTGGTGATGATGCCGGATACCTGACTGCCCACTGTGACTTCTTCCAGCGCCGACAAGGTGCCGGTGGAAGAAATCGACTCGACCAGATTGCCGCGATTGACCACGGACTTTTCCAGTGTAATGGCCTCAATTTTTTGGGCCTGTCTGGTCCAGTAATAGGCGCCGCCGGCAATAGCCAGCACCACCAGAATCCAGATGCCATAGCGGCGGGGGCGAGAGAGGGTGTTCATGTTGTTTTCGACAAGACTCACGGACAAACATCAGAGCGGAAGTACAGTCATTTGATTGGGGTATTGTGACCGCCAATCAAGGCAGGCAGTTCAGGTAATTTAATTTAATGCAAGCAAACCGGGATCGGGGTGGAATAATCATTCGTGCCATGTGCCATCGGTGCAGGACATCGATGCATGCGATGATACAGGTGGCAAGCCACATGTTGCATGCACTACCCGAGACAGTGCGTCCGGCACGTAGCGTGGCATGACCTGCCACTTTCGTCACTGGTGATCCCGGCTTGCTGTTTTGCCCCATATATATCGACATGGCGCAACGCAAGTCAGTGAAGCTCCCTCGCTTGCATGGTCCCATGTGGCCAGCCTTGCTGAAAAGTCCATCGGGCTGAAGTGCATGCGGGTCGTGCACCCGGTTTTACCCTTCATTCGACGGATTTCTCTGCCTTCGGCATCGGCTCGCCGCGCGGGCCACGATCACTACGGCTCCAATCTCCACGGTCGCGCTTGCCATGCATGCCATGGCGTTCCTTCTGCGCCAACATGGCCTCTCGCTGGGCCGGCGTCAGCAACGCCTCTAATTCCTGCTTCTGCGTGTCATACAGCGTGCGCACCTCATCGCGGAACTTAGCGCGGTCGGCAATGGTGTATTTCCTTTCCAGCGCGCCACGCTGTTGTTCGCTCTTCTCGAACAACTGCTGCACCTTCTGCTGCTGTTCCGTACTCAGTTGCAGGCGCTTCTGCAAATATTCTGCGCGCTTGGCCGGGTCGGCACTGCGCTCAGTGCCGGAAAAAGCAAAGGCGCTGCCAGCGGCGATGACGGTACTCAGGCCAGCAACGATAATCATGTATTTCAGTTTCATCGTGACATCCTCTGGATGGTAATGATGGTAATGGGCCCCGCAGCGCGGTAGCGTGAGGTACAGGCTCAGAGTAGTGGCCGCTCGTGCAACAAATATGGAAACAAACGGCAACGATCCAGCAGATTGTGGCGCCGGACCGGGCCACCCTGCATTGCGCCGGTCGATCAGGGATTCGTTAGCTCGAAGCGGTAACCCGCGCCATAGACCGACTGGATGAACTCGGTCTGCGGCCACGCCTCGGCCAGTTTCTTGCGCAGCTTCTTGATATGGCTGTCGATGGTGCGATCACTAACGACGCGGTGGTCCCGATACATGCCTGCCATCAGGTGGTCACGTGAAAATATCCGTCCAGGTTCACTTGCCAGACGCTTCAGCAACTGGAATTCCACCGCCGTCAGCACAGCCGTTGCTCCCTCGAAACGCATCTCCAGCCGATGTTCATCGAGAGTGAAGCCCGACAGCGGTTGCACCATACCGGCGCAGGTCCGGCGCAGCACCGCCTTCACGCGCGACACCACCTCGCGCGGACTGTACGGCTTGCAGATGTAGTCGTCGGCACCGAGTTCGAGTCCAAGCAGCCGATCCACTTCTTCAACTCGTGCCGTCACCATGATCACCGGCACCTGCGAAAAGCTGCGCAATTCGCGGCAGATCGTCAGACCATCGCAGCCCGGCAGCATCAAGTCGAGCAGGATCAGGTCGGGGGCATGTTCGCGCACCCACGCTACTACTTCACTACCGTTGCCGATCTGATAGGTGGCGTACCCGGCCTGATGCAGATAGTCGGCCAGCAGGCGCGCGAGCTTCGGTTCATCTTCGACAATCAGAATGGTGGAGGGCATGTGCTCATCCGTTGTCCGGCAGCAAAACTTCGATACGCAGACCACCAAGCGCCGATGCGGCCGCGGTGATGGCGCCGCCGTGCGCGATGACGATGCGCTGACAAATGGCGAGTCCCAGCCCGGAGCCGCCGGAGCCGCGATTACGCGAATTCTCGACACGGTAGAGATGGTCGAACAGCTTTGGCAGCGATTCGGTCGGCACGCCCGGCGCACTATCCTCCACGGTCAGACAGACATTGTCGGTCTGCCTGCGCAGTGTCACCTGCACCAGACCGCCGACGGCGGTGTATTTACGGCTGTTATCGAGCAGATTATCGAGCAGTTGCCGCAAGCGGCCCTCATCGCCGTAAAGCATCATGTCGCCCGGCGGAATATCACAGCGCAGCGCCAGCCCGGCTGCGGCAAACGGCTGCGAGTGCGCTTCGCACACCTCGCGCCACACTTCAGCGACATCGCATCGGGTCTTGCGATACTGCAGCCCGCCGATATCGGCGGTGGTCAACGAGTGCAGATCGTCGATCAAGCGTGTCAGGTGCGTCACCTCCTGCTGTACTGACTGCAAATTATCGCGGTTGATCGGTCGTACGCCGTCCAGCATCGCCTCGATCTCGCCGCGCAGAATCGCCAGCGGCGTGCGCAACTCGTGCGAGATGTCTGCCAGCCAGCGTTTACGACCGCTGTCGTTGGCGGCCAGCGTGCGCGCCAGCTCGTTAAAGTCGCGCGCCAGCTCGCCGAACTCATCGCTGCGCTGGATCGACAACTGCAATTCGTTGTCGATGCTGTAATGGCCCTGCGTTAGCGCGTGGGCGCCTCGCTTCAGCGTGCGGATCGGCCCCACCAGATGACGGGCGAGAAACAGTGCGATCAACGCCGCCACAGCGATGGCCGTGCCGCCGATGGCAAGCAGCTTCAGGCGTTGTTGTTGCAGGAACTTGTTTTCGAAGCCGTTCAGGACCTCACGCTGCTGCGGCACCATCAGCCAGCCAACAGTGCTGCCATTGACCCGAATGGGCACGAGGGCATGTTCGGGGCCAGGGCGGCGACCGGATACGACCTGCTGCTGAGCATCGAGCAACTGCAGGCGCAGCAGCATCTGACGCGGTGACTCAATCTCCTGACGATGCTTGCCGTGCCTCGGTCCGGGCAATCCAGACTCTTCAAGTGCGTCGACAATGCTGTCGGGCAACAGACTCGGCTCCTGTGCAAATGGCGCCCAACTGCCAAACTGCCGGTACTGCTCCGCCAGCAGTGCGGCGATCCGTTCGCCGCGCTCGCGGTGGCGATCGTTCAGATAATCGACCATGCCACTCCTGAAGCTCCACTGCACCAGCAGCATGACTGCGGCTACCAGCATCATGCTGGTGCCGAGCAGAGCGGCGAAAAGTTTGTGCTGAATACGCAACGCCAGGGTCTCGAGCAAACGATGGAGAAGACGCAGAGCCTAGGGCATGACGTGGCTGCCGTCACGGTCGGACGAACAGTTTCACCGTGTTTTCACGATGTGAGACCAGATTTTCCGGACACCGCTTTCCGACAGCCCTGCCGGTCTGAAGAGGCAGTGGCGCATACTGCCTACCATTATGCAGAGGGAACCCGAAGACTACCTGAAATGAGACCGCCTGGGTTTCAATGCCGGCGTCGATCAATACCGCTGCCTAACGGACCATTGAACAACTGCGCCACATCGACAGCATCGAAAATATAACCGCGATTGCAGAAGTCGCAGTGCACTTCCACCTGGCCCTGCTCGGCCAGTACGCTCTGCACTTCGGCAACACCCAGCGATTGCAGCATGCCACTCACCCGTTCACGCGAGCAGCGGCATTTGAAAAACACCGGCGTCGAATCGAACAGGCGCAGATCGTCTTCATTGAACAGCCGCCGCAGGATTTCCCGATCAGCCAAGCCACGCAACTCTTCGGGCTTGAGCGTATCCGCAATCAATTGCACACGCCGCCAGGCATCATCCAGTTGCGCCTGCTGCTGCCGGAACCGCTCGGACTCATCGGTATCACTGGCGCTGTCATCCAGCCATTGCGGCGTGGGCAATCGTTGCAACAGCATGCCGGCCACGCCTTGTTCATCGGCGTACAGCCACAGACGGGTAGGCAGTTGTTCGGACTGTGCGAAATAGAGTTCCAGACATTGCGCAATGTGTGCACCATCGACCGGCACAATGCCCTGATAGCGTTGCTTCATGTCTTCGCTTTCGATGGTGACAGTGAGATTACCGGCGCCTGCCAGTTGCTGGATATTCGCACTCAGATCCTGCACATCGTTGCGATAGCGGGCCAACGCCCGCACACCCAGACCGGCCGTGCATTGCGCCAGCAACAAATGCATCGGGCCGTCGCCCTGCATCTGCAGCGTCAATTGACCATCGAACTTGATAGTGGCCGCCAGCAAGGCCGAAGCCACTACTGCTTCGCCCAGAGTATCGCGAATCACCGGCGGATAGTCGCGATGTTCCAGCAAGGCGCGCCAGGCGGCATCGAGATGAATCAGCAGGCCGCGTATCGGCAATTGCTCGAAATCGAAGCGATGCAGGCAATCGGTGTCGTGCATAAATATTTTGCGTAGGGGCGGGTTTCAAACCCGCCCGCCTCAATTAACCAACCGGATCAAAGACGGGTCGGTTTGAAACCGCCCCCTACAGTCATCCTGCCAGCTTCTGTTTGAGCAGGTCGTTGACCTGCGCCGGATTGGCCTTGCCCGCCGTGATCTTCATCACCTGGCCGACGAAGAAACCGAACAGCTTGTCCTTGCCGGAGCGGTAATCCGCCAGTTGCTTGGGATTGGCGGCCATGACTTCGTCAATCACTTTCTCGATGGCGCTGGTATCGGTGATCTGCTTGAGCCCCCTGGCCTCGATGATGTCATCGGCGCCCTTGCCTTCCAGCCACATGGCTTCAAACACTTCCTTGGCCAGCTTGCCGGAAATGGTCTCGTCGTTGATGCGCGTCAGCAGGACTGCAAATGCCTCTGCGCTCACCTTGCTACCGGTGATTTCCAGCCCATCCTTGTTCAGTGCACCCGACAGATCGCCCATGACCCAGTTGGCAGCCAGCTTGGCATTGCGTTTGGCATCGCCGCTCAGATGCCTGGTCACCGTTTCGTAAAAGTCCGCCATTTCGCGCGAGGCGGTCAGCACGCCAGCGTCATAGGCCGACAACTCATAGTCCTTGATCAATCGCGCTGCTTTTTCATCCGGCAATTCCGGCAGCGTCGCCCGAATGCCATCAATGAACGCTTGATCGAGCACCACCGGCAACAGATCGGGATCGGGAAAATAGCGATAGTCGTTGGCTTCTTCCTTGGAACGCAGTGCGCGCGTCTCGCCCTTGTCAGGATCGAACAGACGGGTTTCCTGTCGCACCTTGCCGCCGCTTTCGATCAGTTCGATCTGCCGCGCCACTTCATAGTTGATGGCTTTTTCAATGAAGCGGAACGAATTGAGATTCTTGATTTCGCAGCGGGTGCCGAATTTTTCCTCGCCCTGCTTGCGCACCGACACATTGGCGTCGCAACGGAACGAACCTTCCTGCATGTTGCCGTCGCAGATCTCCAGATAACGCACCAGGGTGTGAATCTTCTTGAGATAGGCAATCGCTTCCCTGGCCGAACGCATGTCAGGTTCGGAAACGATTTCAATCAGTGGTGTGCCGGCGCGATTCAGGTCGAT
This sequence comes from Steroidobacteraceae bacterium, assembly GCA_050248275.1. Taxonomy (GTDB): domain Bacteria; phylum Pseudomonadota; class Gammaproteobacteria; order Steroidobacterales; family Steroidobacteraceae; genus CAILZL01. The sequence goes on along the minus strand of JBFWSR010000029.1, from coordinate 17,752 downwards.
ACCGGTGTAACCATGAAAATCTTCATGCAGCGACTTGCCGGCATCTTCTTCCAGATGCGCGCGAGTAATGCCAATCGTCTTGGTGCTGCCGTCTTCCAGCAGAATGTCCATCTTGCCGTGCTCGACAATCGGTAATTCGTACTGGCTGATCTGATAGCCCTTGGGCAGATCGGGATAGAAATAATTCTTGCGGGCAAACACCGAGCGCGGCGCGATCGTGGCGCCCACGGACAGGCCGAATTTCACAGCCATCTTCACCGCGCCCTGATTCAATACCGGCAGCACACCGGGATAGCCCAGATCCACCAGATTGGCCTGGGTATTCGGCTCTGCACCGAAGGCCGTGGCCGAGCCCGAGAATATCTTGCTCTTTGTAGCCAGCTGCGCGTGGATTTCAAGACCGATGACGGTTTCCCAAGTCATAGCATCACTCTGCATGTTCTATTGTTACGCGTAGCGCTCAGGCATACGCCGGTGCCAGTCTGTGGCCTGCTGATACATGTGCGCGACATTGAGCAGCCTGGCCTCGGCAAAATGACCACCGATGATCTGCAAACCCACCGGCAGGCCGCCAAGGAAGCCGCAGGGGATCGACATGGCCGGCAACCCCGCCAGGTTGGCGCCGATGGTGTAGATGTCATTCAGGTACATGGTGACCGGATCGTCCATCTTGGCGCCGATATCGAAGGCGGGCGTCGGTGAGGTGGGCCCCATCAACACATCGACCTGCTGGAACGCGCGGGTGAAATCGTCGGTGATCAGCCGCCGGATCTTCTGGGCGCGCAGATAATAGGCATCGTAATAACCCGCGGACAGCACATAGGTGCCGGTCATGATGCGACGCTTCACTTCGCTGCCAAACCCTTCGCCGCGCGAACGCGTGTACAGATCCATCAGATCGCGCGGGTTGTCACAGCGATAACCGAAGCGCACGCCATCGAAGCGCGACAGGTTGGAAGAGCATTCGGCAGGCGCGACCACATAATAAGTAGGCACGGACAGCGGCAGGTTCGGCAGACTCACTTCCACCAGTTGCGCGCCCAGTTCTTCGTATACGGCCAACGCATCGCGTTCAAGTCTGCCGCAGTCACTCGGGTCGTCAAACCCGAAAAACTCTTTCACCACACCAATCTTCAACCCCTTGAGCGGCTGAGTGAGCGTGGCGCTGTAGTCCGGCACCGGCACATCGACGCTGGTGGAGTCTTGCGCGTCGAAGCCGGATATGGATTGCAGCAGCAGCGCGGCATCGGCAGCGCTCAGACACATCACGCCGCCTTGATCCAGGCTCGATGCGAAGGCGATCATGCCGTAACGCGACACCCGGCCATAAGTTGGCTTGATGCCCGTCAGCGAGGTCAGCGCCGCCGGCTGGCGAATCGAACCGCCGGTATCGGTGCCGGTGGCCGCCGGCGCCAGACGCGCGGCCACGGCTGCTGCCGAACCACCCGAGGAACCGCCGGGCACCTTGGCCAGATTCCAGGGATTTTTCACCGGGCCGTAGTAACTGGTTTCGTTGGACGAGCCCATGGCGAACTCATCCATATTGGTCTTGCCCAGCATGACGATGCCATCGCGCTTCATGCGCGTCACCACGGTGGCATCGTAGGGGGCGACAAAATTGGACAGCATCTTCGAGGCGCAGGTGGTCAGCACGCCATCGGTACAGAAAATATCCTTGTGCGCCAGCGGCAAGCCGGTGAGCGGGCCGCCCTTGCCTGCCGCCAGTTGCACATCGGCCGCGGCGGCCTGGCTCAGAGCCAGTTCGGGCGTCACTGTAATGTAGGCATTGAGCTCGCCGTTGAATTGCTCGATGCGCTTGAGGAAATGCCGGGTCAGCTCAACACTGGAAAAACGCCTGGCTTTCAGGCCTGCGGCCAGCTCGACCAGGGTTTGAGTATGCAAATCAGTCATGATTGCCTGTTAATCGTTACATTGATCTTGAAGGAACGGTCGATTACTCGATCACCTTGGGCACCAGATACAGACCGGCTTCCACCTTGCCGGCATTGCGCTGAAATTTCTCATGTTCGTCGGTCGCAGTGACTTCATCGGGACGCAGACGCTGCACCTGATCGGCCAGGGGATGCGCCATCGGCTCGACTCTGGCCACGTCGGCGGCACTCAGCTGCTCGACAAAATTGAGGATGCTGGACAGGCTGCCGGCATACACCGACGCTTCATCCTCGGTGATGGCCAGGCGCGCCAGATGCGCAATGGCTTCGACATCGTTACGGGTTAAGCTCATAAGTCGTGGGCTCGCCTCTGGTCCCCGGTGTTGAGATTGGGGGTTTCACTGCAGGAATGCGGCATTTTTCTCCGCCGCAAAATGGGCGTGAATGATACACGGCGGCCACTTGAATGTCGCTCATGGCGGCACGGCGCACTGACCCGACGATGCGCATGCGCACGGCGCTGACTGCCGCTGCATGGCGACAGACACAAGCTGCTGACAATGCTTTGAAATCAGCATTGAAATAGTGCAGTTTAACTCATAGAGTAGCGCACAATTTTTACCTTCCACTTCCCCGTAATATCAAACATGTTCAAGAATCTCCGGGGTTATTTTTCAAATGACCTCTCGATCGATCTGGGTACTGCCAATACGCTGATTTACGTGCGTGGCCGCGGCATCGTGCTGAACGAACCGTCGGTGGTCGCCATTCGTGAAGAACCTGGTCGTGGTGGCAAGAAAATCGAAGCCGTCGGTGCGGAAGCCAAAAACATGCTGGGCCGCACGCCCGGCCATATCACCGCCATTCGTCCCATGAAGGACGGCGTGATCGCCGACTTCACCATCACCGAAGAAATGCTCAAGTACTTCATCGGCAAGGTGCACGGCAATCGCCTGATCCGCCCCAGCCCGCGCGTGCTGGTGTGCGTGCCTTACGGCTCGACCCAGGTGGAACGTCGCGCCATTCAGGAATCGGCCGAGGGTGCCGGCGCCCGCTGGGTGCGCCTGATCGAGGAACCCATGGCCGCCGCCGTGGGCGCCGGGCTGCCGGTGCACGAAGCACGCGGCTCCATGGTGCTGGACATCGGTGGCGGCACCTCGGAAGTCGCGGTGATTTCCCTGAACGGCATCGTCTATGCCTCCTCGGTGCGCATCGGCGGCGACCGTTTTGACGAAGCCATCATCAACTATGTGCGCCGCAATTACGGCATCCTGATCGGCGACGCCACCGCCGAACGCATCAAGATCGAAATCGGCTCGGCCTATCCCGGCCAGCAGGTACGCGAAATTTCCGTCAAGGGCCGCAACCTGTCCGAAGGCGTGCCGCGCAGTTTCACGCTGAATTCCAATGAAATCCTCGAAGCCCTGCAGGAACCGTTGTCCGGCATCGTCGGCGCAGTCAAGGTGGCGCTGGAGCAGACGCCGCCGGAGCTGGGCGCCGACGTGGCCGAACGCGGCATCGTGCTCACCGGCGGTGGCGCCCTGCTGCGCGACATCGACAAGCTGCTGATGGAAGAAACCGGCCTGCCGGTGGTGGTCGCCGAAGATCCACTCACCTGCGTCGCTCGTGGCGGTGGCCGCATGCTGGAACTGATCGACGAGCACGGCCCGCAGCTGTTCAATCTGGAATAACAGGCTCGCACCTGTCATGCCTTGCAAGGGCAAGGCAGCAGCCTGATCAGTGGAACGAGGTCAGGCTGTCGATAACACTAACCGTTCCCGCACTCACAGCACCATATCTACAGTGGCAAGCTTCGGCTCCGACACCCGTCCGATTATCGGCCGCGGCCCTTCGCTGGTCGCGCGGTCGCTGGTGCTCATCGTCCTGAGCGTCGGCTTGATGGTGGCCGATCAACGCTACGGTTATCTGCAGCAACTGCGCAGCGCCATGTCGGCTGGCGTTTATCCCTTGCAATGGCTGGTGGATGCGCCATTCCGCGCCTCACGCTGGATGAACGAAAGCGTTGCCGACCGCGATCAGTTACGCGCGGAAAACACCCGTTTGAGCAAAGCGTTGCGCGACGCCCAGGTCAGCCTGCAAAAACTGGCGGCGCTCACGGAAGAAAACCGGCGCCTGCGCGAGCTGGGCGATGCCGCCAACGATGTGGCCAAACGGCGGCTGGTAGCGCAAATCATGCGGGTCGATCTCGATCCTTTGCGGCATCGCGTACTGCTCAACAAGGGGCAGCAAGACGGCGTGTTCAAGGGTCAGCCCATTCTCGATGCGCACGGCGTGTTCGGACAGATCACCCAGGTGGGCCGTCACACTGCGGAAGCCATCCTGATTTCCGATCCGGAACATGCCATCCCGGTGCGGGTGAACCGCAGCGGCCTGCGCACCATCGCCGAAGGCACCGGCAATCTGAACAAGCTCAACCTGCCCTTCCTGACCGGCGAAGCCGACATCAAGATCGGCGATCTCTTGATAGCATCGGGACTGGGCGGTGTGTTCCCGGCGGGTTATCCGGTCGCAACGGTCACGCGGGTCGAACGCAATCCCACGGAAACTTTCGCCACGGTCGAGGCCAAACCCGTTGCCAGGCTGGACAGTGATTACGAAGTGGTGTTGATCTGGTATCAGCCACCCGCCGTCGAACCGGCGATTGCGCCGATAGCCACGCCCAATGCGGCGCCGGTCACCCCCGAACAACTCGAAGCCGCCAGCAAGCCCATGCCTGCCCGTCAACCGGCTACCGGCAGCGAGCCAGTAACGGGCACGACGGCCCCGACACCATGAGTCTGACAGCATGAATGGCCGCATCGGTTTTCTGCGAATATTGCTGACTTCGGCGATTGCGCTGCTGCTCACCATTGTGCCGTTACCGCAACTGCTCAATTTCGGCCGGCCCGACTGGCTGTTGTTGCTGGTGATCTATTGGTCATTGAATGCCCCCATGCTGGCAGGGCTGACCTATGCCTGGTTGTGCGGCCTGGTGCTCGATGCGCTGATCGGCACGCTGATCGGCCAGCATGCGCTGGCATTCGTCATCGTGGCCGCCGCCGCCCAGCATTTCCAGTTACGCATCCGCGTGTTTCCAGTGCTGCACCAGACCTTCGTGGTATTGATGCTGGTGGCGCTGTATCACTTCCTGCTCTTCTGGATCGACGGCATCGTGGGCACTGCCATTGCCTCCTGGATACGCTGGTTACCGGCGCTGGTGGGTGCCTTGCTGTGGCCGATCATCGTCGCGGTGCTCGATACCAGTAATCGCCGCATTCGTTAGGGCTCCGAATGCAGCGCCGGTCACGCATCAAGGATCATTACGGCGAACAACGCATGTTCACGCAGCGTGCGTTCGTGGCAGCCACGCTGATCGCCATTGGCATCTTTGCGCTGATCGCACGTCTGGTGTGGCTGCAGATCGTACGCTACGACTATTTCGCCGAACAGGCACGGGGCAATCGCGTGCGCATCGAACCGCTGCCCCCCAGTCGTGGTCTGATCTTCGATCGCGCCGGCGTGCCGCTGGCGTTGAACTCACCGTCCTATCAACTCGAGCTGACGCGCGAACAGGTGCCCGACCTGGACAGTACGCTGCAACGGCTGGCCGCCCTGAATCTGCTGGACCACGACAACATCAGTAATCTGAAGCGTGATATCAAACGGCGGCGCAGTTTCGAAGCCGTGCCGGTCAAGCTGTCGCTCAACGAGGAGGAGCTGGCGCGATTTGCAGTACGACAGCAGGATTTTCCCGGCGTGGAAATCAAGCCGCGTTTGTCGCGCCACTATCCATTGGGCGCCAGCGGCGTTCACGCTCTTGGTTATGTCGGCATCATCAGCGAAGCCGACCAGAAGACGCTGGATGGCGATGAATATGCCGGCACCACCCTGGTAGGCAAAGCCGGTGTGGAAAAAAGCTATGAGCTGGAACTGCATGGCAAGGCCGGCTATCAACAACTGGTGGTCAATGCCCAGGGTCGCCGCATCGAGCAGTTGGGCGCACGCAAGGTCGAGTTACAGCGCAAGGAAGCCATCGCGGGCAGTGATTTGTATTTGACCATTGATGAACGCCTGCAACATGCGGCGGAAGAGATGCTGCACGAAGAACGTGCAGCAGTGGTGGCCATCGATCCGAACAATGGCGATGTCCTGGCTTTCGTCAGCACGCCCGGCTTTGATCCGTCCCTGTTCGGTCGCGGCCTGTCGCGCGCCCAGTATCAGGATCTTTACGAAAACCCCGAACAACCCATGTACGATCGCGCGCTCAAGGGCGTGTATCCATCAGGCTCGACCATCAAGCCCTTCATGGCCATGGCCGGCCTCTACTACAACGTCGTGGCGCCCGAAGACACCAAATTCTGTCCCGGCTATTTCCGACTTCCCGGCGTGAATCGTCCCTGGATGGACTGGCAGAAGAGAGGGCATGGCAGCGTCAACATGATCAAGGCCATCAAGACTTCCTGTGACGTTTACTTCTACGGCCTTGCCAATTCGCTGGGCATCGACCGTATCCACGATTATCTGTCCAGCTATGGTTTTGGCGAAACGACCGGCATCGATATCGACGGCGAAAAGAAAGCCACGCTGCCGTCCACCGCATGGCGGCGCCAGGCATTCAAGAACAAGGCCATGCAGACCTGGTACCCCGGCGATACCATCAACGTAGGAATCGGTCAGGGTTTTCTCACCATCACCCCCATGCAACTCGCACACGCCACGGCAGCAATTGCGATGCATGGCAAACGCTTCAAGCCGCGCCTGGTGTATGCCGTGCGCAATGCCGTGACCGGCGACAAACGCGAAATTGCCCCGGTGTCTCTGGCAGAGGCCAAGAGCAATGATCCCGGCAATTGGGACGTCGTCATCCATGGCATGCAGGAAGTGGTCAAGCCCGGTGGCACTGCCGTCGTGGCCTTCTCTGGTGCGCCCTATACCGTGGCGGCGAAAACCGGTACCGCGCAGGCTTTCAGTCTGGCCAGGGGTCAAAAGTACAATGCAGCGCAACTGAGCAAACGCCTGAAAGACCATGCGCTGTTCATCGCTTTCGCACCCGTCGAGCAACCCCGATTGGCCATCGCCATTGTGGTGGAAAACGGTGGCCACGGCGGCACGGTAGCGGCGCCGATTGCGCGCCGTTTGTTCGACTTCATGCTGTTGTCACCGGAGCAGCTGGCTGAACAGGAAGCCAGACGCAAAGCCAAACTGGAAGTACAACATGCTGCAGCAGGCGTGGACGAGTAGCTTATGGAACTGGAGACCAATCGCGCACAACGCACCTTCACCTGGACTGCCCGGGTGTTGTCTGCCTTGCAACTGGATGGCCCGCTGCTGACTGGCATCGGTTTGTTGGCAGTGGTCAGTCTGGTCGTGCTTTACAGCGCCTCGGGATCGAGTTGGGTAGTGGTGGGCAGCCAAGCCATGAAGTTTGCACTGGCATTGATAGTGATGCTGATCATTGCACAGCTGCCGCCGCGTCTGCTGCGTGTGAGTGCGCCCTGGTTATACGGTCTGGGATTGATCCTGCTGCTGGCCGTCATGGTGAAAGGCGAAATTTCATTGGGTGCACAACGCTGGCTGAACCTGGGCTTCATCCGCTTTCAACCTTCCGAAATCATGAAGATCGCCGTGCCATTATTCTGCGCCTGGTATGTGCAGGACCGTCCCCTGCCGCCATCGTTCATCACCATCATCGTGCTGGTGCTCGCCATCGTGATTCCGGTGGGCATCATTGCTGAACAACCCGACCTCGGCACGGCTTTGTTGGTGGGCGCCGCAGGCGCGATGGCCTTGCTGCTGACCGGTTTGCAAAAGCGCTACATCCTGGGAGTGATTGGCGCATTGATTCCCACCGTGTGGATTGCCTGGACATATCTGCTGCACGATTACCAGCGACAGCGTGTGATGACTTTCATCGACCCGCAAACCGACCCCCTGGGCTCGGGATATCACATCATCCAGTCGCAGATTGCCATTGGCTCCGGCGGCATCTTCGGCAAGGGTTATCTCAACGGCAGCCAGGCACAACTGGAATACCTGCCGGAACGCTCCACCGACTTCATCTTTGCGGTGATCGGCGAGGAATGGGGCCTGATCGGTTTGAGCACTGTACTGCTGTTGTATCTGTTCGTGATCAGTCGCTGCCTGTTCATGGCCACTACAGCACAAGATACCTTCGCACGAACGATTGCCGGCAGCCTCGGTCTGACCTTTGCCGTCTATGTCTTCGTCAACGCCGGCATGGTCACCGGCCTGTTGCCGGTAGTGGGCGTGCCATTGCCGTTGATCAGTTTCGGCGGCACTTCAATGGTGACCTTGATGGCCGGTTTCGGCATCATGATGGCGGTCAATGCCAAACGTCGCCTGGTAGGACGCTAGATGTGGACCACTGCTGGATCGAAAGATAGGAAAGGCCCGATGCCCCAACACGCGTTACTCCGTCATTGTGTCGTCATGATTCTGGGCATGTTGCTGGCCACACAGGCACAGGCACTTGATGTCGCGCGTCCTGAAGTGCGCAGTTTCATCGACAACATGGTCAGCACGCACCAGTTCGACCGCGCGCAATTGACCGCCATGCTGCGCGGCGCAGAAACCAAGCAGGCCATCCTGGATGCCATCGGCAAACCGGCGGAAAAAGCCCTGTCATGGTTCGAGTATCGCGAACGCTTTCTGGGGGAAAAGCGCATCAACAAAGGCAGAAGCTTCCAGCAGGAGCATCAGGCCACACTGAACAAACTGGCCGGAGATGACGCGCCAGTCGCGGAAATCCTCGGCATTCTCGGCGTGGAAACTTTCTATGGTGAAGTCACCGGCCGCTATCGCGTGCTGGATGCGCTCGTCACGCTGGGGTTCGACTATGCGCCACGCGCCGAATTCTTTCGTTATGAACTCGAGCAGTTTCTCCTGATGAGTCGCGAACAACAACTGCCTGCCGATGCACTGCTCGGTTCCTATGCCGGCGCCATGGGCCCACCCCAGTTCATGCCGCATAGTTATCGCGAGTTTGCCGTGGACGGCAATGGCGACGGTAAAGTGGATCTGTGGAACAACTGGGATGACGTCCTGGCCAGCATTGCCAATTATCTGAAACAGCATGGCTGGCGCAGCGGCGAGCCCGTGGTGACCGATGCCGTGCTCACCAGCATGGACACCAGCGCCTTCACGCTGGGCGATGTCACTCTCAATGAAACCGTGCAATCACTGCGCGCCAAGGGCGTAAAATTCACCACCACGCTGCCGGAAACAGCGCCTGCCGTATTGCTGAGTCTGCAGGGCAAGGATGGCCCGATCTATCGCGTTGGCTTCAACAATTTTTACGTCATCACACGCTACAACCGCAGTCCGTTGTACGCCAACACTGTTTATGACCTGGGACAGGCGATTACCGGCGCCTCGCGTCTCGCAGGAAACTGAGCCATGCACAGCCTCTTCCGCTGGCCACTGCCATCGCGTTCTCTTACCCTGCTAAGCAGCCTGGCGCTGTTGTTGCAAGCCTGTACCAGCACACCGCCACAACCCACTGTCAGCACGCCTGCCGCGAAACCGCTTCCTGCGGATGTGCTGTCCATCCCCGATGCCGTGCCGCGCGTCGAACCGCTGTCAAAGCGCGGCAACCCTGCTTTCTACGAAGTGATGGGACAACGTTACTTTGTCAAACAGACCGCAGTCGGCTATGTCGAACGGGGTGTCGCTTCCTGGTATGGCCCGGGCTTTCATCAGGAATACACTTCAAATGGCGAGCCCTATGACATGTATGGCATGACGGCTGCGCACAAGACCCTGCCGCTACCCTGCTTCGTACAGGTGACCAATCTGGGCAACGGCAAGACCGTCATCCTGCGCGTGAATGATCGCGGTCCGTTCAAGGAAGGACGCATCATTGATCTGTCCTATACCGCAGCCGCCAAGCTGGACATGCTGCGTGCCGGCACAGCGCTGGTGGAAGTGCGCGCGCTCACGCCGGAACACAACGCTGTCACCGGCAATGATGCCATCAAGACGCTTTTCATTCAGGCCGGCGCTTTCGGCACCGCCAGCAATGCCGACAAACTGGTTATTCAATTGCGTAACAGCGGCTATACACAGGCATTTGTACGCAGCGACATGATCGGCGGCCGCAGTCTGTACCGGGTACGCATCGGACCGATTGCCGATGTACCCAGTTTCGATCGCGCCGTGGCGCAACTGAAAGCCCTTGGCATTGCCGATGCACATCTGGCCCTGGACTGATCGCTGGCATTGGATTGCCCGGACACGCTGTTAAACTAGCACTCATTAAATCATGCAGGACACAGCTTTTATTTTGTGTTCTTCAATTCTGGAGCGATTGCGTAATGACGAAACTGAAGTGGACAGGTGTGTTGGGCTGCATAATGCTGACGCTGGCTGCCTGCAAGAAATCCGAGTCGCCCGCCGCCGTCAACAGCGCCAGCAGTGCCGCTTCCACCAGCAGCAGCGGCTCGCCGCTGGAATCCTTCAGCAAATCGCCCCTGGAGTCGCTGCCAACAGCCACCGCAGGCGCAACGCCGGCTGTATTGCCCGCAGGCATGCCCATCCCGCCAGCACCCGCCGTTGATGCGCGTGGTTACATCATCATGGACGCAGCCAGCGGTCAGGTACTGGCAGAAAACAACAGCGGCGCTCGCCTGGAACCCGCCAGCCTGACCAAGCTGATGACCAGTTACATCGTGTTCGATGCCCTGCGTATCGGCAAGTTGAAACTCACCGACATGGTGACCATCAGCGAACATGCGTGGCGCGAAGGCGGCGCTGGCTCTGATGGTTCGACCAGCTTTCTGCCCATTGGCAGCCAGGTGCCGGTTGAAGTGTTGATTCAAGGCATGATCGTGCAATCGGGCAACGATGCCAGTATCGCACTGGCCGAACATATCGCCGGCAACGAGGACACTTTCGCGCAACTCATGCGTCAGTATGCCCAGCGCCTGGGCATGAGCGGCAGCAGTTTTGGCAATGCCACCGGCCTGCCCTCACCGCTTGACTACACCACACCACGCGACATGTCCTTGCTGGCACAAGCGCTGGTGCGTGACTTCCCCGAGTACTATCACTTCTTTTCGGAAAAGGAGTTCACTTACAATGGCATCACACAGCACAATCGCAACGGTTTGCTGAGGCGCGACCCAACCGTGGATGGTTTGAAAACCGGGCATACCGAAAATGCCGGTTACTGTCTGGTGACCTCGGCAAAACGCAGCGACATGCGTCTGATTACGGTGGTCATGGGCACGCCGTCCATCAAGGCACGGGAAGAAGGCACGTCTGCGCTGCTCAACTATGGCTTCAGCTTCTATGAAACCAAGCGCATGTATGCCGCCAATCAGGTGCTGCAATCCGCCAAAGTACGCAAGGGCGTGATCGATAGCGTCGCCGTCGGTCCCAATTCCGATGTGCAGTTGACCTTGCAACGCGGTCGTGCTGCTGACGTGCAGGCCAGCGTGGAGTTACCTGCAGCGCTGGTTGCACCACTGAAGCGCGATACCGCGGTGGGCAAACTCAAGCTGACGCTGGCAGGCAAGGAACTGGGTAGCTATCCCCTGTATCCACAGGCAGATGTCACCGAAGCCGGTTTTTTTGGTCGCATGATCGACAGCATCAGGCTGTGGTTTGAATAAGTGCGATGAGTGACGACACCTTGATGAAGTTTCCTCATGACTTTCCCCTGAAAGTCATGGGACGCAATACCGACGATTTCCGCAGCGTGGTGCTCGGCATCGTTCAGAAACACATGGGGCCGATCGCCGTCAACCAGATCGAAGAACGCCCCAGCCGTGACGGCACTTATGTCGGGATCACATGCATCGTACAAGCCAGCAGCAAGGCACAACTTGATGCGCTTTATATGGAACTGACTTCCTGCGAACGCGTGCTGGTGGCGCTGTAGATTGATGTCTCGTCCACTTCGCAGACGACATGTCAACTGCAGGATTACTGCAGCAAATCAGAAAGAATCGGCTGACCAATCCGGCTGTGGCGGCAAACCCAGCGCGGCCAGCAACCTCGGCGCCAGTACTTGTGCGACCTGAGCCGGTGTCTGCTGTACACCCAACGTTGCAAGGTCCACCACCTGCAAGCCTTGATAGCCACAGGGATTGATGCGCTGGAATGGCTCCAGATCCATCGCCACGTTGAAAGCCAGACCGTGATAGGTGCAGCCACGGCGGATACGTAACCCGATGCTGGCGAGCTTGCGGCCATCAACATACACGCCGGGCGCATCGCGTTTCGCAGCAGCCGCTACGCCCCAGGTGGACGCAGTATCAATCACTGCATTTTCCAGCGCCATGACCAGATCGCGCACCCCCAGTTTGTGACGCCGGAGATCGATCAAGGGATACACCACCAGTTGTCCCGGACCGTGATAAGTCACCTGACCACCACGATCAATCTGCACGACCGGAATATCGCCAGCAGCCAGTACATGTTCCGGCTTGCCGTTCAAACCGAGCGTGAACACCGGCGGATGTTCGAGGAACCATATCTGGTCGCGCTCGTCGGCATCACGCTCGTCAGTAAAACGCTGCATTGCACGCCAGACAGGCTCATAGGAAACCTTCCCCAGATAGTTGAGCAGTGGCGCACGCGGTGGGTCTGCTGGCATGGCGAAGGCTTAGAGATTCAAGCCGGCGTTGTTGCGCTCCAGTGCCCGTTCGGCACGATAGCTGGAACGGACCAGCGGCCCCGACACACATTCCAGAAAGCCTCTGGCCAGCGCCCAGTCGCGATACTGGGTAAACTCTTCCGGCGTCACCCACCGCTGAATTTCCAGATGATTCGGCGTGGGACGCAGATACTGTCCCAGGGTGAGAATATCCACGCCGGCAGTCCGCAAGTCGTCCATGGTCTGCATGATTTCCTCATCTGTTTCGCCCAGTCCCAGCATCAGACTGCTCTTGGTCAATACCGAAGGACGATGCTGCTTGGCATGTGCGAGTACTGCCAGCGTCTGCTCATAACCCGCTCGAGGATCGCGCACCGGATGCGTCAGACGACGTACCGTCTCGATATTCTGTGCGAATACTTCCAGCCCGCTAGCCACTACCATCTCCACATCACGCATGTTGCCCTGGAAATCCGGTGTCAATGCTTCCACCGCAGTGGCGGAATTGACTTGCTTGATGGCATGAACACAGGCTGCAAAATGCGCCGCGCCACCATCTGGCAGGTCATCGCGGTTGACCGAAGTCAACACCACGTACTTCAGCTTCATCAGCTGTACGGTACGCGCGCTGTTGCTAGGTTCCTTGGCATCCAGCCAGCCTTTTGGATTGCCGGTGTCCACAGAACAGAAGCGGCAGGTCCGGGTACACACTGCACCCATCAGCATGATGGTAGCCGTACCGGCATTCCAGCATTCACCGATATTGGGACATTTGGCTTCTTCGCACACAGTGGCCAACCGGTGTTCATGCACTACTTCGCGCACGGCATTGAAACCGCCACCCGCCGGCATGGGCGCACGTAACCATTGCGGCTTGCGGCCTGGGACAAAAGTGCTCGTAGCTGTACTGGCCTTGATGCCATCCTTGATCGCAGAAAATCCCAGTGGGGTCTGATACTTCTCACCACTTTTCAGATTGACGGGACGAACACCGCCCTGGGTAACAATCCGGATGCCCTTAAAACTGCTCACGGCGACTCGCAATAAGAATACGAAGCTGGAAGGTAGACATAATGGTACCAAACTAACAATCCAGACTATCCAAACCATCCAACAAAAGCATAGCACTCCATGTGCATGGCCGGGAGAACGAGCCCGAATAAAACAAACGCCCCACCGGTTTTACCAGTAGGGCGTTGTTGTCAAATCAATCCAATATCTGATTATTTGGAAGCTGCGTGCAGCAACCACAGGCGGGCAATGCGCCCCAGATCGCTGTCGCCATCTACTGCCTTGAAAGCCGTTCTGGCTTTATCTACCTGGTTGCTGCGCAGGTAAGCAATACCCAGTGCAATTTGCGCCTGATCAGGGTTCTTGATGCCACCCTTCTTCAGACCGCGCTCCAATGCCTCGATCGCCTGAGGATATTGACCAATACCCATATAAGTTTCACCGAGGATGGCATCGTCCTGACCGCTGGCCGCAGCACGGGCTTTCTTGTCCAGACTGGGCAAAGCAGCAACGTCCGCATCCGCCAGCTTTTTAACGGAATCTCGCAGGCGATCTTCACGCTCCTTGCCGGGACCAGAACCAAGAATGCCCTTGGCATAACCCGCTTCCATGACACTCAGGGCTTCACCAGCATAGCCGAGGGATCTTGCCAGTTGCGCCATCTCAACAAACTCATTGGGTTCTTTGAGAATGCCTACCGCCACTCTCAAGCGATCCACTTGAAACTGGTAGGCATCGGATCCCTGCTGCCCCCTCAGCCCCGCAAGCATCGCCGTCCAGTAAGTCTCGTTGGGGTAGTAACGCAGCAACTTATCGACAATACCCAATGTCGTTTTATCCAGCACAGTTGAACTGCCACTGGCCTGATAGGAAATCCGGTACATCAGTTTGAGCCAGTCTTCCTTGGGTTTTTGACCTGCTTTCTCAGCAGAGTTCACCAAGCCGGCAAAGGTATCCAATGCCTGCTTCGTCTGCCCCGACTGATATTGCAGCTGACCAAGAACGGCGGTCATGTCGTTGTCGCCCGGGTGTCCTTTCAGCCAGCGCTGGAGATATTCCATTGCCTTGGTATTGTTCTTGGTCTGCAAATACATCTGGGCGATCTGCTTGATGTACTGATCCGACTCGGCAGACGAAATGAATCCGCTATCCAGCAACTTCTCATAAACGGCGGCAGCTTCGCCGTATTTTTTCTGAGAGGTATATAACCAGGCATAAATCTGGTTTATCTTGAACTGGTCATAAGCGCTTTTTTCACCGACAGCGTCTGCTTCGCGCAACTTTGTCAGAGCTTGGTCCCACTGTTTGGCTTGGCCGGCAGCCAATGCTTCCTGCAACGGCTTGCCAACCTTGGCGCTTACCTTTTGTTCTTCAGCAGCGATCGCCTGCACAACGGGTAACAAAGCTGCCGCATTAAACACGGCCAGATTCATGCCGACAACGGTAAGGATTGCACGAATATTCTTCATAGACACAACTCTGAAGGGGGATAAACCAGCTTGGTTTATCGAACCAAAGACAAGCGCCCGGAACAGACTGGCTCCAGACGCGAAAACATCACATAAATTGATCCATGCCTACAACGCCCAGCTTGTCCATACGACCGCGTTGCGCGGCCGCAAGCACCTTGGCAACGGCATCATACTTCACCCACTTGTCAGGGCGTATATGCAATTCCGGCTGGGGATCCTTGGCGGATTCGACCTTGAAATAATCCTCGACTTGAGCCAAGGTCTTTTCTTCGCCGTTCCAATACAATTTGCCATCGAAATCGATAACCAGATTGATTACTTCCGGCGGTGTAGTAGGTGCGTTGGGCGGCGTTGCCTGAGGCAAATCCAGCTTGGTGGCATGCTTCATCGGTGGAATGGTGATAATGAACATGACCAGCAATACCAACATGACGTCGATCAACGGCGTCGTGTTTACATCCATCATGGGTTCATCACTGCCGGATGACCCTACGTTCATACCCATTATCTATATCTCCATCAACAAGGTTGTTGATTGCTGCCAACTCTTTGGACAACGATCTCAGGAAGCCGCCGCATCGCCTGTCTTGGGTTGCGAAATGAACCCCACTCGTACGATACCGCTACGCTGACACATTACCATGACTCTGCCCACATACTCGAACCGCACGTCACGATCACCACGAACATGCACTTCCGGCTGTGGCACTTTCACCGCTTCTACTTTAAGACGGTCAAGCAATTCCTCCTGAGTGATGGGCTTGACGTTCCAGTAGATCTGCCCCTGCTTGTCTACTGCGATGGTAATGTCATCAGGTTTATCAATGGATGCTTGGTTGACAGTATCCGGAAGTTCCATCTTGATGGTCTGGGTAATGACCGGAATGGTGATCAGGAAAATGATAAGCAACACCAACATCACATCCACCAGAGGCGTGGTGTTGATATTGGACATCACTTCATCTTCACCGCTACCGCCACCTACATTCATGCCCATGATTCTGTCTCCCGGTTAACCCAGCCCAATTACTTGGCACGTGGTGCGGTAGCAGCAGCCGAACCACCTGAGTTAACTCGCGCGCCACTCACCAGGAAAGCGTGCAGATCGGCCGTGAAATAACGAACCTGCTCCATCAGTTTCTTGTTACCACCCAGTAGCCAGTTGTAGCCCAACACAGCAGGCACCGCCACCGCCAGACCGATTGCCGTCATGATCAGCGCCTCACCTACAGGGCCGGCAACCTTGCTGATGCTGGCATCACCGGAAGTACCAATCGTGGTCAATGCGTTCAGAATGCCCCAGACGGTACCGAACAGACCTACGAATGGCGAGGTCGAGCCGACGGTAGCCAGGAAAGACAGGCCTTTCGACAGGTTGCTATTGATCTGTTCCTGGGAACGTTGCAGCGAGATGGTGACCCATTCATGCAGAGGAATCTGGTCGGTCAGCCGGCCATCATGATGTTCGGTAGCGCGCAGGCCATTTTCGACGATCATTTTGTAGGCATGATCCTTGCCTTTCAGGGCATTAGCGCCCTCGCGCAGTGAGCTGGCGTTCCAGAAGCTTTTCTGCACTTCTTTTTGCTGACCAGCCAACTTACGCTGGTCCAGCCACTTGGTGAACATGATGAACCAAGATACGGCCGACATGATCACCAGAATGGAGAACACGCCTATGGTAACCGGACCACCGGTGTGCAACATCGCACTCAGGCCATAAGGATTGTCTACTACTGCAGTATTGGGTTCCATGGAACTAACACCCTCTAAAAATTAGAATTTCTCGAAAACTTAAAAACACTTTAAATTTTATTTTAAGAACCAATAAAATCTTATCTTCCCACGATCTTCCAGCGCACCGGCACGGTTACCCAAGACCCCTCAGGAACACCACCACGAGTAGCCGGCTTCATGCGCCACGTCTTGACATACTTGAGCGTAGCCTCGTCCAGTCTTTCAAACCCGCTTGAGGTCTTGACCCGAGCATCGGTCACCTTGCCATCTGCAGCAACATAAATATCAACAGTGGTTACACCTTCCTCTCCCGCTCGAATGGAAGCCGAAGGATAGTAATCCTCATTTGAACGAATGGGACGCTTCGGATCGAAACCAGCCTTGGTCACAGGCACTTCAGCCACGGGAGCAGGCTTCGGCGGCGGCGGTGGCGCAACAGGCCGTTCATTAGTCACGGCCGTAATAGCATTCGTGGCTTGCGTCTGAATTTGAATGGGAATATCAGGAGGCGGAATGAATGGAGGGGGCTCCACAATATCCGGCGGCGGCGGCGGCGGCGGCAGATCTTCAGGCGGTTTATTCTCTTCAATAATCTTGGTTTCCACCGGAGGCGCCACCAGTTCGATGATGGCGCGGGAGAGACCACTTTCGATGACGTAATAGCCAGCCGCGTGCATAGCAATCACGATGCCAACGATTAGGACGCGTTTCGAGTCTGATCCTGCTGTTGCCGTTAAGGCCATGCGGTCCCCGCCTGAATTCGTATTCCGGGAGTCTTTAAGCCCCGTACCCGACTACTTAAACCAGCACCTTACAAATTACCTTCTGGCTGACAGCATCTATGCATATCTTCTGTCGTCCGAGTGTCGAGTAATGCCCCTAGGAATGGAGGAACTAATCAACGTCATTCGATGGTGCCTAAACCCTGCGTAACTTATATAGAAAATCCAGTGAAGGCAAGTCAAAATTCAGTTCAGAACAAGCTTTTTCTTTTTGCCTGCACCGTAATGCATGCAATTCAAAAC
>JBFWSR010000028.1:0-35990 GCA_050248275.1 Steroidobacteraceae bacterium | reverse complement strand
CAACGATGGATGTTGTTAGACCCTGGTCGCGATCACGCAGCACAATCAACGCGGGTGGTCATGAGCGAACTTACTATATAGGGAGAAACCAACCCGGGCAAACCGCCTGTGGAAAGACATGCTATTGCCCTTTGTTCTTATATGGCTCTTATAGCATTTCAAGCCGCCTGATCATGATGCATTATCGGTGGGAGCACGACTTAATTCGTTGTTGGCGGTCACCAGCACACCCAGCATGCGCATGAATTCCGCCCGCTCCCTTTTTGGCAGTGCGTTGAGTATCCGGTCCTGGATACGCAATATCGACGGCACAATGTCATCAAGCAAGGCCCGCCCCTCGGCAGTCAGCGTGAGCAAGCGCGCACGTCGATCCTGCGGTGAGACGCTGCGTAACATCAGGGCACGCGACTCAAGCCGATCAATCACCCCGGCGATGGTCGAAGTATCAAAGCCGATGGTGCGCGCCAAGGTACGCTGATCGATACCGGGTGTATTGTTGACAGTATGCAATGCAGCGTATTGCACTGGCGTGATACCGAATGGCCCGGTTTCCTGCAGAAAAATCGCTACAGCAATCTGCTGCATGCGGCGAATCTGATAACCGGGAAAGGCTTCAAGATCGATTTTCGCGAGTTTGGTCTTGTCCATTGCAGTCTGTGCTTATCTATTCAGCATCACCCATAGCGAGGGCCGGTTTGTGAGCAAATGTCAAAAAATGTCTATTATTGTCAATAAACTGCGTGAGTTTATAGCATCCATGACATCGAGTAAAATGTGCCTAACAATAAATAAAACGCTACAAGCTCGATAGCGCTGCATTTAGTATTGAATAGAACGATCACAAATTGGGCAGTATTGATGAAGTTATACAATTTTTTCCGTAGCGGCACTTCACACCGATTGCGCATTGCTCTGCGACTGAAAGGACTGGAATGCGAGTATGTGCCGGTGGATCTGCGTACCGAGCAACACCTCTCTGCCGAGTTCAAAGCGCTTAATCCACAAGGTCTGGTACCCGCGTTAATGCACAATGGCAAGACGCTGATCCAGTCGCCCGCCATTATCGAATGGCTGGAAGAACGTCACCCTGCCCCCCCACTACTGCCGTCCGACCCGGATGACCGGGCACGTGTACGGGCACTCGCAGCCATCGTCGGCTGCGATATTCATCCGATCAACAACCGTCGCATTCTTGAATACCTGCGTCACCAGTTACACTGCGATGAAGCGGCAATCAATGCATGGTGCGGCACATGGATCAGCGCGGGCTTCGACGCCATTGAAGCACTGCTGACAGCAGATACGCGACGCGGTGATTTCTGTTTTGGCAGCTCACCTACATTGGCCGATGTCTATCTCGTGCCACAAGTTGAGAGCGCACGCCGTTTCAAGGTGAACTTGGCCCAATGGCCCAAAATCAGCGCCATTGATGCCGCCTGCGCCAAACTGGATGCATTCCGGCTGGCGGCACCTGCGCTGCAGCCGGATGCAGGTTAAGGCCCCGCCGATCTTTGCCGCCCTTCAACGTTATAAAAGGGGCATTTTCCGGCTGGAAAACGCCCTTTTTTCGGTCTGAGGCAGTGAATGCCAGCATGCTAGACAATGGGATTAGTGATGGTCGGTGAATCCTGAGTGCTTACCTTGCAGGGCGCGGTTTCCTTGAGGAACAAGGTGGTCAGCAATCCGCCGATGAAACCCACCAGCGCTACTGTCAGGGTGTGTTGCAGCCCGAACTTCTGAGCAATGCCCCCGGCGATGGCAGGCACGACGCCACCACCAAACACCTCACCGGCGCCGATGATGATGCCCGCCACCGTGGCGATGGCGCCTACCGGAGCCGCTTCTACCGCAATTGGGCCAGTGATGATGCCGAGATTGGCGAAACAGAAGAAACAGGTCATGAACAGCAGAATGAACAGCACCGTCAGATTCGACTGGCCGGCATTGGCGAACAGAGAAATGAATACGGCCGCGCCAATAAATGACAGCAGCAGCACAGTCTTGCGCCCCAACACGTCGGACAGGCCCGGCAGCACCACCTGACCGAGGAAGCCGCCAAAGCCAATGGCGCTGGCGACAAAGCCCATCTGCTGGTTGCTGAGCTTGATGTAGTCGGTGAGATACACCGGGATCATCGCACCAATGACGAACACGCCGCTCATGTTGCAAAACAACGCGAACATACCTAACGGCACATTGCGATGCTTGAACAGCTGACGCAGTGGAATCTTGGGGCGCTCCTGTTGCGTGGGAGTGGCCTGGAATTTCTTGGGTTCCTTGATGACGAACCACAAGGCAATGCCAAGGATAAGACCGGGCAGCGCCACCACTGCAAACACCCAGCGCCAGGACGGCACAACCAGCAGCAGTTGCGTGGCGATGATGGGACCCAGTCCCAGGCCGATCAGCGGAAAGGCGCTTTGCTCGATGCCCTGATTCAAACCCAGGCGTGACGGCTTGGAGCCCTCTGCAATGGTGGCAAAACTGGTGGGAGTGTACGCACCCTCAAACACGCCCATGCAGGCACGCAGTACCAGCAGAGCGGTGATGCCGCCAGCCATACCGGCGAAACCGGCCATCAGTGAGAAGCCCAGCACCGCCGGCACGATCAGCGCACGGCGACCGAGTTTATCCGACAAACCGCCGGCAACGATTGAAAACAATCCCCAGGTGATGCCCAAAATGCCGATGAGATTGCCCAGATCCTGATATGTCAGGTTCAGATCCTTCATCATCGACGGAAACAACGGCGCAATGATTTGCCGGTCCAGACCGACCAGACCGAAGCCGCAGGTGAGCAGCAACACAATCTTCCATTCGTACGACGGACTCCAGTTTTGTCCGACCTGACTCTGCTCGATTTCGTTGACTACGCTCATCAGGCTATCCTCCACAGATTATTAGTAGTACCCGGCCACTGGAATGAACTGGCAAACCCTTCTTCGTGGCTCTGGCTGTTTTATTAAAAGACTTTATTTAATTTAAGGCTGTTGATTATCGTTGTCGCCTCAGGGGCAACGTCAAGCATACCAACTAACTCAAGAAAAACACGAGAATTATTCTTTCGCTCGCCCCATCATTCATTCACTGCAGACGCCACTCAAACAGCAGCGCTTCAGTCTGGGGCGCTTTGCGCCCTTCAGACAGTCGCTGCCAGATATTCCTCAAGGAAATCGAGCCGATCATTACCCCACCACATCTGATCGCCAATCACAAAAGTAGGGATGCCAAATACGCCACGCTGAATGGCAGCAATATTCTCCGCTTCATATTGTTGCTGCGCGGTCTCGCTTTCAACAAACGCCAGGAAATCATCCACATTCCATTGCATCCGCCTGGCCGCTTCCGAAACGGTGGTCGTCAAGCCGGGGTCAAGACCATCGCGCCAGACGCAATCCCATGCATGGCGCACATAATCTGTGGCCTGATTTTTATCCCGGGCGAAAAAGAATCCTTTATTCAGTCGTGATGAATCCGGGCCAGCTAGCTCACGCGCCATCTGGATGCCATAGCGCTTCGCCCAGCGTTGCAAGTCTTCGGTGAGATATGCGATTTTCGGTGGAATCTCACGATTGGATGGCCCGGTGTTGCCGGCAGCTCGTTTCAGCCGCACCAGATTGACGGGGTGATACGCTATATCCGCACCATATTTTGTTGCTATACGCAGCAAGGCAGCCCGGGCGAGATAGCCGAAAGGACTCATAAAATCGAGATAGAAATCAATTGTGACGGGCTTGGGCATGATCTGCACCATGGAATTAAAACGACCAAACAACAGTTCCTTCAGAGAAACCTACCCGCCATGAACTGATGACCAGCAACCTTATCGAGACATCAGAGGTCCGTAAGCACTCTTATCCAGCCATGACTTCATGAAATCACGTCGTTCACTATCAGCAAGCGAATAGTCATTGGATTGAATAAGAACGATCAATGAAGTCAAAACAAAGCTCAACCCACATTGCTGAGAAAGAGGTCAACCAACAGGGTTGACCTCTCGTTCCAGGATGTGGTTTCAGCAAAAGTCAGCCAAGACCAAGACTCCATCTACCATTCGGATTCACTTGCCGGCGAGTATCAGAACGGATAGGCAGGAACCTTTGAATTGACTGTGACCCATTGCCACTGACTGTATTCGTCCATGGCAGAAGGACCGCCCGAACGGGCACCGTTGCCGGACGCGCCCATGCCGCCAATCGGACCAAAGACCTCATGATTGACGGTCTGGTCATTGATATGAATGATGCCCGTGCGAATCTGCTCGGCCACCCGCAAGGCTCTGACCTGGTCTGCCGTATAGATGGAGGCCACCAAGCCGTACTCCGTGTCGTTGGCCAGTTCAATGGCCTCTGCTTCCGTCTTGAAAGTAATAATGGGCGCTACGGGACCGAAGGTCTCCTCGCGGAACAGCGGCATGGAACGATCTACCCCGGTCACCACGGTGGGCTCGAAATACAACCCCTTCCGATGGCCACCGGCTGTTACCTTGCCGCCAACGGCCACGGTATCAGTCAGAATTTTCTCAGCGCGCGCGGCTTGTTTTTCATTGATGATGGGCCCGAGATGCACTTGATCCGTGTAGGGATTGCCCACTACCAGACGCCGCGCATGCTCGGCCAATGCCTGGGCATAGCGGTCAGCAATGCTTTCATGCACCACGTGACGACCCGTGGTGAAACAGATCTGGCCCTGATGGAAAAAGGAACCAAATGAGGTGGCAGATACCACCCGTTCAATATCGGCATCTTCGAAAATGATGGCGGCATTGTTGCCACCCAGTTCCAGCGCCACTTTTTTCAGCGTGGCAGCAGCGGCAACAGCCACCTTTTTGCCACTGGCAGTGGAGCCGGTAAACGAAATCATATGAACATTCGGGTCCAGCGTCAGTGCCTCGCCTGCCGTGGCGTCGCCAGGCACAACACAGAACACGCCTTTGGGAACACCCGCCAGTTCAAACAGCTTGGCGATCAGATAGCCGCCCGACACCGGTGTCTGCACATCGGGCTTCAACACCACGGCATTGCCCATGGCCAACGCCGGCAAGGCAGTACGCGCCGCGAGGACGAACGGTGAATTCCATGGAGTAATGGCGCCCACCACACCCAATGGAACCCGGCGCGCATAGCTGGGACGTGGATGTGCGCTGGGCAGGATAAAGCCAGTGGGCTGGCCGGTATAACCGGCAACTTCGATTGCCTCGCGCGCGCTGGTCATCACTTCAAACGGTGCTTTCGGGGGAATGGAGCCGGTTTCACGGATAATCCACTCGCCGATTTCCTTGGCATGTTCTTCACACAATGCAGCAAAGCGTCTGAGTACATCGCCACGCGCCAGGGGCGACTGTGCCGCCCATGCGACCTGCGCTGCCTTGGCGATTTTCGCTGCCTTGGCCACATCTTCCTTGCTGGCAAGACCGCCCAGAAACAGAACTTTGCCGGTGGCCTTTTCAGTGACGTCTACTGTGTGTGCAGCAGGCAGGAATTCGCCCACATACAACGCACCACGCATCACATCAGAAAGAAGCCCTGCCTTCACCTCGGTGCCGCTCATGTTCATCACCCCAATGTAAATAATAAATTAGCTTAAGCTAGTGGATATTAACAATCGTCATCATGATGTCGTTGTAACCAGCGGCGTTCCTTCATGAACATCGCTTTACGAGACTTCGCCTTTAACCAGTTTGCGCTTCTCTGGCTATCGCCATTGATGGCCACATGAACCACAGCCCTAGTGTTACTGGTCGTCCCAAATATCTGCCAATCCGGATCCTGAGACTGGCAATCAGTTGGTGACAAGCAAAATACACATAACCATCTCTGCGGAAGCCTTCTGATCTACCAAATGCCTGTCAGCTTAAGACAAGATCGCGATCACAGCTCGCATGGGATCGTTCACTGATATGCGCAAAATTATATACCAATGATAATGAGATGCCTACAATGAGAGGATAAAGACAGCCTTACAGCTGCATCGCAGAAAGTAACCGCTTTCAGAATTTTGCTTGATAAAAATTAACACAGATTCGCACCCATCTTTGGCACTCTGAATTCCAGAGGTGACAATAACCCCCTTGTACTACATAGATGTGCCACATATAAATTTCCGTCAGATCAAGGCTATGTCGACAGCGGCAGATTGCCGGAGACAGGGATCAAACATCCTCAATAGCCGGACATGAGCGCGCAATGTCCAAAAATGGCAGTGACCGCAATGCCGTGCAGGCTCGGGCTGCTGCCGGGGCAGCACTTCGAGAATCTCGCTAATTGATTTTTTAACCAAAAAGCTAACAACAGGCTCGAACAATGAATCGTTTGTTGCACGTCTTTTCCATGGGCTTGATGTCGAGCCTCTTGCTCCAGGCCCACGCTGAATCGCCCCCCCAACGTACCGCAGCCAAAATTTACTCGACCACCTGTGCCGCATGCCATGGCACACGACTCCAGGGTACCCAGGGCCCTTCTTTACTGGCATCAAAATATATCCACGGGACCGAGGATGAAAACGTCGCCCACAGCATCCGTCAAGGCTATCCAGAAAAAGGGATGCCAGGCTGGAGTGGGCTGTTGTCGGAGGACGATATTCAGAATCTTGTCAGTTTCATCAAAACACAGCGTTTCGAAAATTCCCCCGAACATCTCGCAGAACTGGACGAGCAACAAAAGCACAAAATTCTGACAGGCGTTTTCAATAGCGAATTACATGACTTTCATCTGGAGATCCTCGCTGAAACGGCCAAGCCCTTCGGTCTTGCCTTCCTTCCTGATGGTCGTCTGCTGGTCACCGAGGATCAGGGCGGATTGCGCGTCATCGAGAATGGCCGGCTCGTACCCGAACCCGTCAAAGGCACCCCTCACGGCAAACCTCAGGATCCGTTCAAGCGCGCCTTGATGGATGTCGCAGTACACCCGGACTACAAACATAACGGCTGGATTTATCTGGTGTGCGGAGACCTCGCCCATGATGCGGATGGCAAAGGATTTACGGAAATAACCGTGTTGCGCGGACACTTGCGGGACAATGCCTGGGTGGATGCCGAAACGCTGTTGCGGCTGCCGCTGAACACCGATACCGGGCGCCTCGTCTTTGATGGCAAAGGCTACATGTACCTGACCACAGCCAGTGAAGCTGGCATCAATGCAGCCAGTGGCAGCGAACCCTATACCCAGGAACAGTTACTCAAGACGCCGCCGCAGGATCTGAAAAGTCCGTTGGGCAAAATCCTGCGCTTCCATGACGATGGTCGTATTCCGGCAGACAATCCATTTGCCGGCACGCCCGGGGCAATGGGCGCCATCTGGAGTTATGGCCACCGCAACCCGCAAGGACTGGCCTTCGATCCCTCCACCGGGTGGCTATGGTCCACTGAACATGGCCCGCGTGGCGGCGATGAGTTGAACCTGATTCGTCGCGGCCATAATTATGGCTGGCCGGTGATCAGCTATGGCACCCGGTATGACGGCCTTGCCTTCACTACCGAAATCAAACATGAAGGCATGGAACAGCCCGTGATCAACTGGACACCGTCAATCGGCGTATCGCATATTGCTTTTTATGAAGGGAAGGAATTCCCCAAGTGGAAACACAATCTGTTCATTGGCTCACTCATACAGGAAGAACTGTTCCGGGTGGTACTGGATGGCGAGCAGGTCAAGGTGCGGGAATTGCTTTTCAAAGATCTCGGACGGGTACGCGCCATCACTGCCGGTCCTGAAGGCGACCTCTACCTGGCGCTTGAACTCAGGACCAAAGGGCTGATCGTGCGAATGGTACCCGGCAAGAAATCAACTCGTTAACCCCAACCATGCATATCCGAAATCAGCATATGCTTCTGAAATAGAGAACGAATAAAAGAAGACGCGCCTGCACTTCTTCCTTATGGCGCAGGCGCCCCCTGACTGCGTTCTCGAATACGTTCGCGCCAGTAATTATTATTGGGCACTCCCGTCCATGCGGCATCCATTGCCGGGGAAAGAATCATTTCCTGGAAACGCCAGCCTCCGTCAGTACGGACGCATTGCAGTTTATAGGACACAAGCATCCGCGGTGCGAGCGAGATATTTTTTTTGGCGTCTTTTGCATCATAAATGTACAAAGCGACAAACCCCCTTCCAAGAGCCATATCGTCATCGACGACGCTAAAACGGGTGCTGGTGACATCATGATGCACCACCCGGGAACCGGCATCCACTCTGGTGCCACCAGTTCCGCCGGGTTGATGGCTCCATCTCGAACTCCAGAACTCCCGGATAAAATCCTTGCCTTCAAAACGAAGATCTCCTTCCGCTGCCCACACACCTTGCTCAGTAAACAACGACAACAAAAGCTCCAAGTCTTCCCTATCCAAAGCATCGCCATAGTTCATGAGCAAATCAGTGCACTTGCTTTGAATGACTATCTTGTCAATCTCGCTGAGATTATCCGAGGCCAGTACCGGGGAACTGGCAAAAATCATTGCCACGAATGATCCCAGTATCCCCAAGTAATGCTTGGTTGAGCGCATGGGTATTCTTCCCTCTACCTTTCAGCCGTACCAAAAACCGATCACCGTATCCTCAAACTGCTCGATAGGTACGCGTGAGGACTTTCACGAAATCGGCCATGTTCTCTTCTCGATCAATTTCATCGACGCGTTGAATAATTTCATCGGCTGTCTTTTTGGTCACAAACCCAGAGAATGCCACTTGTTGTCGGAACTTGGCCACGATTTCTTCGTAACTGCTGGGATGGACACTGGGATGCCGACTGGGCGTACCTGCATTGCGTTCAAGCAATGTTTTCCCACTCTTGGTCAACACTTCTATTTCAATGCCGGGCTTGCCTTCCGGCATGGCGGTCAATGACACTTTTTTCAGCAAGGCGACCAGCTCTGGATCTTGATAGGATTCTTCAGCGTAGTGTTCCTGACGCAAGATTCCTCGTAGTAACGCATTGGCAACCTGGAAGTGGATACTAAAATTGGCTTGGCAATGCATGTAGCGCCGCGGACTGAAAGGTTCCGCCAGGGTGCTCGTCATTGACGGTGGCGGCAAACGAACAATCAC
Organism: Steroidobacteraceae bacterium; assembly: GCA_050248275.1. Classification (GTDB taxonomy): domain Bacteria; phylum Pseudomonadota; class Gammaproteobacteria; order Steroidobacterales; family Steroidobacteraceae; genus CAILZL01. Next base: position 26,949 of record JBFWSR010000028.1, on the reverse strand, counting down.
ACGCTCGATCTGCGCGGGCGACAGTTTGTTGTTGTCGCGCATGGCCAGCGCACATTCGATGCTGGTATGGGACGCGGCACAAGACGGATAGGGTTTGAAATACTCCTCGCCATAAAACTCCTTGCCCAGATTGGCCGTCAATATTTCGGGATGCTTTATACCGCTGGTAAACTGTCCATAGAATCCATACCCGGAAAGCAGGGCATCGCCCACTCCCACCCAGCCACGTTTGGCCAGTTGCGCCGCAAAAATGGCATTGCGCGCAGCATGACCCTGCTGGAATTTCCAATCGGTCGAACTATCCCAGTCGTGCTGATTGGTTCCACAAACAGTGTTCAGCGTAAGGCCAAATGCATCCTGTGCCTGCTGCGCCGACAGACCCAGCAATCGAGAAGCGATGGCGGCAGCCGGAATGGCGGGATAAATCGCGGCGCCATCCCAGCCCAGGGCAAAATCCAGGCCGGATGAAGCAAGCATACGCGATGCAATATCATCGCCCACAACCAACGCCGTGATGAAATCCTTACCCGACAGGTTACCTCGCTCACTGAGTGCCAGCGCCGTCATGCTGGTGGTCGGTGAATTGTGTGAACCAACATATTTGTTGCCGACGGTCACCGTCATCACTTCAAAATCATACGAGCGCGCCAGCGTCGCGTTGATCATCGCAGCTTGACTCGCAGAGGCTTTCAAGGGATAGCCGATCACTGATGCCTCTGCGGGTCCCGCTTCGCTACGGACCACATCAACCAACGCGGCGTTGCTGGGATCTGCCGCGCCACCAATCACGCATCCGATCAAATCGAGGACACGGTGTTTGGCTTTGCGTAACGTGGTTGCGTCCAGATCCGAATATTTGACGTTGATGCAATGAGCGGCAAGTGCTTCAGTTTCCACCGCCGGACTGGCGCTACGTCCGCCTCGGGTTTCCACGAATGGACTGACAGTAGTTGGCTGTTTCTGCACGTCACCCGGTGTCACCGCATCTGTTGCTGCACCTGCGGTTCTCGCCGTCAATGCACTGGAAACCAGCATGGTGGTGCCACTGATGAATTTTCTTCGACCTATGCGCATGAGAAAGTCCCTCCGAATAATGATACGACAGCAGCACACGCGGACAGCCTACAAAGGCTGCCTGCCAGCTTCGATCTTTGGTTTTTGATTTTAGGCGTTGATCTTAAACGATCTGCTCATTCACCGCGCCGGCCATCACAAAACTTAACCAGCAATAAAAAAACCGGAACCGCTCTGATTGGAACGGTTCCGGTTAAGTAAATAACTTAAAAGACTTCGAGATTAAATTGCTTTTCAACAAGCCGGGCCACTTCGTGACCCGGCTTCTCTCATCAACCGGTCAGATGACCAACTGATTATCCCTGCACTCTTAACATTGTATTAAAAGGACTTGCGTACCGTCAGCATCGCTTCACGCGGTCTACCCACGGCAGCCGAAGCAAAGCCCTGGTTATTCAGACCATTGCGCATCTGGGTGTAGTAATACTTGTCAAACAGGTTGTTGATAGCCAGCGTGGTTTTCCAGTTGCCATCCGCCGAGTCCCAGGATATACGCGCGTTGGCCAACCAACGGGCCTCAATCGCACCTGCCGGACGGTTAACCGCATCCGTGTATAGCTTTGACTGATACTCACCATTGAGTTGGGGAGTAATAGTGCCGCTGGAGCCCAAATCAAATGCGTACTGAGCGGCCAGATAACCGGTGTACTTCGGCGTATAGATGTTGGTGCAGCTCTGGCAGGGGCCACCCGAAATATTCTGCGCCCCGCCCAGATTTCCATATTCGAAATTGATATAGCTGCCGTTTGCGCTCAACAGCCACGCCCTGGTAGGCGCCCACTCCGTCTCGAGCTCAAGCCCTCTAATGATCGCGTGGCCTACATTCGTGGTAGGAGAAGTGCCATCGGGGAAGGAAATGCGCAATTGCAGATCAGTGTAGTCGCTGTAGAACGCCGCTGCGTTCAGACGCAAAGTATTATCGAAATACTTGCTCTTGACGCCCAGCTCATAGGCCTTCAGCTTTTCCTCGTTAAAGGGAGTCTGCGTCGCCTTGCTGGTAGCCGTCGGGTTGATACCACCATCTTTGAAACCGGTGGCAACCTGTCCATACACCATCACGTCATCAGTCAACTTGTAGTCCAGCGCTACGCGGTAATCCAATCGCTCGGTGCCCTGTTCAGGAGCCTTGCCCAAGTTCGGCAATGCGTACTGCGGCTTGGGAGTTGGCGTCGGAATAAGCGGATCAAAGCCCTGGGGATCAACACGGCGCTGATTGTAGTTGAACGTGTTATTGGAATAACGCAGACCCACGGTCAGATTGAGATCATCGATGATGTGATAGGTCGCATTGGCAAACAGCGATTGCTTGTCACGCACCGCTCTGTCATCCGTGATGAAGTACAGAATGTCCGTGCCAAAGGGATACAGCGCAGCAAGAGGCGGGATGGGTGCGCGAACCCCTTGGGCGTTCACGAAACCATCAAGATTTTGATGGGAGGTAAGATAATATCCGCCTACGGTCCAGTCCACCGGACCGAGCTTGCCGTTCAGGCGCAGCTCCTGCGTAAAGGTTTCAATATCCCAGTAGTAGGCTTCATTGCCCACGCTCAATGGACTGCCGTCGGTGTCATTCGCGCCGTAGGCCTTAGTCTGGCGATAAGCACTAATGGACGTCAGATTCAGGTTATCAGTCAGCTTGTAATCCAGCGTTAGTCCGAAACCATTATTTTTGGAATAACTGTTGGGGCTAAATGTGTTACGGCTGCGATCCAGATCGGTATAAGTCGCATAAGTCTTATAGGAGCCATAGGGCAGCATGAATCGCGAGTCAAACTGGACACCATGCAGCAACGTTTGCTCAGCATTAAAGAAGCCAAGGGTTTGAGGTGTGATATTGAGCGCAGCCAGCACCATGGGCGGTGCATCCTGCTTGGTATTCATGCTGTCAGCGGTGAGATTGACTTCCAGATTATCGGTGGGCAACCAGCGCAAGGCCGCACGGGCCGTGGTGGTGTTGAAGCCGCCTGCTTCGCCGATTTTGCAATTGTTAGCCTGATTTACCTGGCGCGGCAAATTGCCAGAACGACTTGGATTTTCGCAAACATAATCAACCCTGTCGATATAACCGCCCATGGAGCGGTGACCGCCGGAAATTCGCAGGAACAACCGGTTATCGACCAACGCGGTGTCAAAAGCACCCTTCAGGATATAGCTGTCATTTTCGCCATAACCCACTTCGGCATAGCCGTCCCCTTTACCGGTCGGCTTCTTCTGGTACATTTTGATTGCACCGCCAATGGAGTTCGCACCCGCCAAGGTTCCCTGTGGGCCACGGAGTATTTCAACGCGATCCAGATCCAGCAGGCTGTAATTGGAACCCACCATGGTGGCGTGATAGACATCGTCAAGATAGATGGCCACACCGGGCTCGATGGCGATTTGCGAATCGAACTGACCGATACCGCGGATATAAGCCGTGGTGCCGGAATAGATACCATAGCTTTCTTTCAACTGTACGTTCGGCGCTGAAGCAGCCATGTCGGTCACGCTCTCAATGCCCCGGCGTTCAAGCGTCGCCGCATCCATCGCGGTGATGGCAATGGGCGTATCCTGCACATTTTCCGCTCTGAATTGCGCAGTAACTACAATTTCTTCCAAGCCACCACTGGCAGCGCTATCTTCAGCTGTCGCTGCATTCGCAGTGGAAAGCAGGAGCTGACCCGCCAACGCCGCAGTGAGCGCCCCGGATACAAATCTGAAAGCTCCCAATGATCTGATCGGTTCAACAGAATTAAAATGACAAGTCATGCCGTTCTCCCCTATTTGTTTGGTTTGGCTGCAGCTCACTTTTGATTGTGAGTATCACTATCTTGTCTTGATCGAAATCACCGTCATGTCCCACGGTGATTCTTTGCGATTATGCGCATACTTACTTATATTGCAAGAAATTTTCAGCGCTCGACAAAGCCCTTTAAGAACAGCATGAAAGCCGTAGATGGGATCATGCCTCCGATTGTTAAGATTCATATAGAGATTGTTAAGATGTGTGCACTTTGGTTTCCTGCACATTCATAACGCCCTCCGCGTTGGCCATAAGCCATTCCCGCAAAGTTGTCGGCTGCTTGCCGCAAAGCTGTTCAAAGGCGTTGGTGATCCCGTCGTAATGACCATGCCTTGTGCCAAGCGTATAGCCAACCAGAAATGGAATGAAATGCGCGTCTATGCCCAGAGAAAGATAACGCGTCTCCAGTTCTTCACGTGTGCAGTGCACAATCTTGATTTTTTTCCCCGTAAACTCTGTCAAGAGTGACATGATCTCTTCAGCCGTCAACGATTCTGGACCAGTGACATCGAAACGACGGTTCGCAGAAATATCGGACAGAAGCGCGCCAGCCGCAGCGCGTGCGCAATCTTCACGAGTGATGTGATTGGCGCGACCCGCGCCTCTTGCAGTCCAATATTCACCCGTCTTCAGCGCCTGGCTCCAGTCCTGCTCCAAATGCCAGTTTGGGTAATCCCAATTGCGCAAGATCGTCCAGTTGACACCACTGTCAATCAGCGCCAGCTCGGTTTCATAGTGCTCTCGATGCCAGAAACAAGGCTCATTGGCCTCCGCATTTGCTACAGAGGTATAGATGATGTGTTCAACACCAGCATCAACCCCTGCCTTGATTGCAGCGATCTGTTTTTGCGCGCGAGAAGTGCCATCGTGTTCTGGCGTCGTGCTGATGATCAACATGCGCTTGGCGCCTGCAAACGCTTTGGGGAGTGAATCCGGTTGATCGAAATCTGCCTTGCGTACGATGACGCCTCGCCGGGCAAAGTCCGACAGCAGCTCGGGCGTGCGCGTGGTAGCAATGATCTGGTCAGGCGGGATCCGCCTTGCATCCAGCAACTCGGATAGAACCAGACGTCCAAGTTGACCCGAAGCACCACTCACCAAAATCGGCAGCTGCGACGAATTTGTCATTGTTCATTTCCCCTGTTTCTGAATGATAAATTGAGGTTATTTTGGCTCGCGACACAACCCCAAGCTCATAGCGTTAAAACCTGTGGCTCATCTCCTGACACCATCTCATTCCACAGCCCATTCTGAAGCAATGCCGATCCGCATGGTTCCAATACGCTCGACTTCCGCCTCCATGATGTCGCCCGGCATCACTTGCGAAACCCCTTCCGGCGTGCCGGTCATGATGACATCGCCAGGATATAACGTGTAAAAGCGTGAGGCATAAGCAATAAGCTCCCGGACCTTCATCAGGAGATAAGACGTATTTGAACGTTGCCGAACTTCGCCATTAACCTTGATAGCCAGATCCAGCCTGTCAGGCTCACCGACTTCGTCCCCGGTTACGATCCATGGGCCTAAAACGGAATAACTGTCTACGGATTTGCGAAAGCCCGGAAACTCCGGTCCGCGCACCGTCATATCCAGACCAATGGAATAGCCCAATACATAGTCCAAAGCTTCCGCTGCTTTGACCATACGTGCCTCACGACCGATAATCACGGACAATTCCACTTCATGGTCCGACCTTCGGTCGGGAAAGCGCAGCTGGACACTATCAGATGGGCCGATAAGAGAAGAACTGGCCTTGATAAACAGGCCGAACTGCTCGATCGTCGTAAACTGCTTGCCATAATTGATTTCTCGAGCCGCATTGGCTTCGTCAATATGGGCTTTGTAGTTGATCGGCGCACCGATTATTTTGCCGGGATTAGCCACGGGGCTTTCCAGACGGACACTGGCCAATGAAATGGCAGGCATGGCATGGCCGCGCTCCTTGATGACGGGTAGCAACGGCGTAATCTGACTAATAATCCAGTCACCCTGAGGCAGGGGCCATTGAGGCATCAGGTTAAACAATTCAGTAATGTCATAAACAATGTCACGTTCGACAAGCCCAATTCTGGAATGATTGAATCTGCAAAGTTTCATTTTTGACCTCTGTAAACTGCAGCCTGAACATATTTAGTTAGCGCATCACAATTCTCATCCAGTCCAGCTTGCAAAGCCATAAGACGCAGCCGACAAAAGCCGCATGCTTATAAATCGCAACAATTATTAACGAAAAAACAGCTCCGGTTTGGATGATGAATACCGTTTATTTTAATGTATTATGATATTCAGTATACTGTTTTTAATGGTGGATGGCCAGACCATTTCCTTGATCGACAACCATCAAGTATGCGATCAGCCGCTTGAACAGCATTCGGCCCAAGGCCAATATACTTTGTCAGATTCATGCCCGTCATGCCAGACTGAGTTTTCTGGCTAGCGATTAACATGCGCATGTCGCATGACATCCTTGACGGGAACTCGAGCATCATCATTATGGTGAGCAAGAATCTTGACCAGATATTTGACGAATTGCGCCCGCTCTTTTTCGCTGAGCGGTTCCAGCATACGCTGCTGAGCGGCGTCGGTGACTGAGCGGATATCCGTGAGATGCTGCAACCCGGCGGGAGTTACATATAGTTGCCGCACTCGTCGATCCGTAGCCACAGTACGGCGAAGCAGCCACCCTTTCCGCTCCAAACGATCGACAATCCCCACCACCGTAGTTCTGTCCAGGCCCATGCTTTTCCCCAAGGTACTTTGATCGACTCCAGGATATGCACGCACCGTGGCTAACATGCCGTACTGCAAGGGAGTCAAATCAAACTCTTTAGTTTCATCGAGAAAAATCGAGACTGCAATCTGATGCATCCGCCGTATGAGATATCCTGGTTTGTTGTAGATAACGTTTTCCAATGAAGCCGGGCCCTGCACTCGCCCGGAGGAGTCTTTCACACCTCTTTTTGTATTTCTTGCGACTACTTTTTTTATACGTGACGCCACTTTCCTTTCCTTTAGCAATTAAAGCTTGCCGAACATAGAACTATGAAAACCCTTCACAGCGCAAGCCCCACGGTCAATGCCTGATAGCATTTGGCTCCAGCATCTGTTTTTTCTGCTCAAGTTCCGATGGTAAAACCAGTTCCTGATAGCCCTTGCTCATGTCAACCGCCGTGCCTGGCGGACAATATGCCTGCACAAAATCCTGATAGCGCGGCTCCGCGCGCAGATAATGTTTGGTCACTTGCCATGGATGTTCCAGCATAATCGGATCTTCAACGGTTATTTGATTTTCAAGCGTATCCTTTTTCACCAGCCGAATTCTCTCCATGACGTGAACCTGATCGCTAAATGGTGCGCCCGACTGATCGTATATACCGGCAAGTATATTAACGGTATCTATTACCAGAGTATCACCTTCCCAATGACCGACAGAATGCCCCATGAAATCCGGCGCAATTTCCCCTGACGCAGGATGTGAGCGTCCATCTGTGTAAATGCGCCGTTGCGCCCCCATATGGGTCCAGCTCATGAGCACCATGGCAGGCGTTATGAGTATTTCTGGCGCTAAAGGAATGCCGCTCATTTGCCTGGGCATGCCATGAGGCTGCATGCAGCCACCCACAGGATCGACGCTCCTGCCCTGCATGGCCATTTGAATACGGTCTTCATATAACTTTTTATATTCAGGTTTGTAAGGAATCTTGGTGTTGTAGGTGCCAGGCCTGGGTCCAAAATCCACGCCACCTATTTCGCCAGCGGGATCTGGCGGTTCGTAGACATTGTCGCTATCGAACATGATATACGCCCAGCCCGTTTTATCCCCGGCCATCAACCAATAGCCATTCCAATCCGGCAGGACAGAAATCGTCTTGCCATATTCCAAACCGATTCCAGGCAGGGTCATGGCGCTTTCAGCATTTGACTTACCTTCAACAGCGACAGTCACAAGCAATAAGCTGATGACCAGCATCTGCAATCCATCTACGCCAAGCCTCTTAAATCTCATTTTTATTGGCACTCTGTTTGAGCAAATTTGATGTCTGGACAGACATGCAAAAAGCATTACCAGTAGAAATAGCACATCCATGCTTCTTTTCGCAGCGAAACGTCCCTCTTCTGTTTTGGCACGGAAACAAACAAGATCAAAGTCACTTTGGTATTAAGCTGCCCTGATCCGGTTTCGGCAGTACGCGACGCTTCAACGGACGCGCATAGGAAAGATCGTTACGATCCATAACGCCGCATGCTCCACGACATGACTTTCCTGGTTCAAATCCAGAACCATCGGCAAGACCCATGGTATCCAGCACAAACTCACGTACTGAGATCCGCCATTCCCCATCGCGCCGTTCTAAACGATCAATGTACCGGCCGGCAAGCACCTGCACTTCCCTGCTGCGACGCTGCTCTATTCCTATCAGATAGGTTTCAACATGAGCGATATTGCCATCAAAATCGATGGTCTGATTGGTGACGTTATGCGTGTGGGCGATAAATCGTTCCTTATCGTCGGCGATGGACCAGGCCACGAACTTGTCCCTGAGACCTGAAAAAGTGTTGCCATAATTGATTTGTGCATCGGGCCAGAAGGCGCTGGCTATCAGGATCGCATCATGCCGATCAAGACCACGCGTGTAGCGGGTCAACACATCGCGCACTGCTTCCCGATCCAGCAACCATCGAATATGAGAAGCAGGAATGCCCGCGATACTCTGACCGTCGATGTCTTTTGGGCCAAAGACATGTGCCTGGGCCGTGACTACGGCCTCATCAAGATCTTGTGCGACCGTCACTGCCGGCAACAGCGCCATGACAACGGTTATTTTCGTGATAAATCCCCAAAGGCCTTTATTCATGACTCTCCCCCATAAAGATAAAGAGGTTAAATGATCAACGCTCCCGAAGAATTGCATCCCAACCAGGCCTCGTTAATGTCTTCCAACAACAGAAGGTCGCCCCTGACGGAGCGACCTTCTGTTTCTTCATTCAAAAAATTTGACGATCAGAACATTTTACGTATCGTCAGCATCAGTTCACGAGGCCGCCCGGGCGTGGCTTGGGCAAAGCCATTCTGGTTGATCGTACTGTGCACGTATGTATAGTAGAACTTGTCGAATAGATTGCTGACAGCAAGAGATGCTTCCCATTCGCTATCCGACGGCTTCCAAGTCAACCGGGCGTTCGCCAGCCAGTAGCTCGGAATCGCCACCCTCGGATCGTTATTCAGTTCCGTCTGCACGCCGCCACGATATTCATCACTGATACGCGGCGTCAACGTGCCTGCGGCTCCCAGATTAAAGTCGTACTGTGCTGACAGATAGGCCGTATTTTTGGGCGTGTAAATATTTGTACAGGTAATGCACGGTCCGGCGTTGACCCCAGCTGCAGCCCCCAGATCATCATATTTGAAATCGATATAGCTACCCGATGCAGTCAGCAGCAACCTGTCAACCGGCCGCACTTCCAGCTCAGCTTCCACGCCCTTGATCGTCGCCTGTCCGGTATTGACCGTTAGTGTCGCCGTCAAACCAGACAAATCCTTGCCGACCGCCTGTAATTGCAAATCTTTATACTTGCTGATGAACCCTGCCACATTGAAACGCATGCGCCGATCAAAGAAGTCGCTCTTGAAACCGACTTCATACGACTTCAAGGTCTCCGCATCAAACGGCACGGCCTGACTGGGTGTGAGCGGCGTGGGGTTGATGCCGCCATCCTTGAAGCCGGTCGCAAACTGCGCATACGTCATGAAATTCCGGGTCCAGCGATAATCAACCGCAAGACGAACGTCAGACTTTTTGGTCTTCTGGGTGGGTGCGGCGCCTAATTGGTCAAGACCAAAAATGGTCACGATGCTCGGCGGCGTCGGATCGACACGGCCGAAAGCATAATCCTTGGTAGACGATGTATAACGATAACCGCCCGTGACGTTCAGTCTCTCTGTCGGATGCAAGGTGACATTCACAAAGCCGGCCGTCTTGTCGGAAGACACAGTGTCATCGACCAGGAAGTTCAGACCGCCAAAGAACGTCAACGCCGAATAATTGTTGACATGGCCAGTGAGATCCGTCTTGTTGTGATAATAAAAACCACCGACTGTCCAGTCGACAAGGTTATTCCAGGCAGAGCCGTTCAAGCGCAATTCCTGAGTAAATTGTTTGGAGTCATAATTGTAAACGCCCAAATCCGCCCCGAGTAGCGATTGATCTGCATCCTGGACACCGGTGGACTGTGACTTGCGCCATGAGGTAATGGATTTCAAATTCAACGTATCAGAAAATTTATAATCGACAGTACCGGTGAAGCCATAATTGTCAGTCTTGCTTTCCGGGTTCACAGCCTGCCCGGCACCGTTGGTATAGGTTGCGTAGGAAATATACTTTCCGGATGGCGGCAGAAACCTGCCATCAAATTGAACGCCATAGTTCGTTTGCTGCTGCGCTTGAAATATGGGATCAACGTTCGCCTGATTGAATGCGTGTAAAATTTGCGGCGCTGCATTGACGGAGCTGCTGTCGGTGTCCGCGCTCAGATTGACTTCAAGATCGTCACTGGGAAGCCACCGCAAGGCGGTGCGTAGACTTTTTGCGGTGGAGCCGCCTGCATCACCAGTTTTGCAATTGCCGACATTGTTGGAACTCCGGGGCAGCGTCCCCGACACAGTCGGGCTCGGGTTTGCACAGGTGAAATCCACCAGATCAATATAGCCTTTGTCAGACTTGAATCCGCCTGCGACACGCAGGAATAACTGATCTTTGACGAGCGTGAGATCCGTCGCACCACGCAGCAGATAGGTCCGGTTGGAACCGTAACCTGCCTCCAGATAGTCACTGCCGCCATCATGTGGTTTTACCGTAAAGAGCTTGACGGAACCGCCAATAGAGTTGGCGCCAGCCAGTGTTCCTTGAGGTCCGCGCAATATTTCAACGCGCTGCAAATCGAGCAGATTAAAGTTGGAACCGGCGATGCTGCCAAAATAGACGTCATCAATGTAGATGCCGACGCCCGGCTCGAACACCGGACCCGAATCCGCCTGACCGATGCCGCGAATGTATAAGAAAGCCCCCTGCTGGAAGCCGGCCGCCGGCGCGAAATTGACATTCGGCGCTGCGCCGGTCAAGTCCGCGACATTCTGGAAACCACGATCCTGAATCATCGCCGCATTGACGGCAGTGATGGCAAGCGGCGTATCCTGGACGTTCTGATTACGGAACTGCGCTGTTACGACAATTTCTTCCAAAGTGTTCGCCGCGGAAGTTCCATCTGTTTCTGCCGCAACGGCAGTTTGAAAGCCAACGGTCGAAAGCAAAAGCTGCCCGGCCAGTGCTGCGGTGCATGTCCGGGACATAAGTCCAGAGGTCACCAACGCTATTGCCGGCTTAATAGAATCGAGATGATAAGTCATCGCTTTCTCCCCCATATGAGTAATTATTAGCAACTCAACATCGCACGATCAGTGCTCGCCTTGCCTAGCGAACATCATAGTCGTATTATGATAATCAGTATACATCACTTGGCAAGACAATTTTTCACACGCTACGTGATGGCCATTACCAGATGGCCTGTCGAGACTCGGAGCTCACAGCCGTGGCAGTGAAAAGCATCATGCATGAAACAGAATCAAGCCTTGGAACCCCATCACCCACTTCCTATCCTCCACGACTCCCTCGTGTTCACCGACGAGTCCAGCCAAATTGATTCTCACGCATCAGTTGGCGCGTTTAACCAGCGACTACCATCAGACCCATGTTTAGTGCAGCTGCTGCCACCCAACCGGCCTCACCTCAAATTACACAGAGAAGGACAAATGACAGAGCAGACCAACACTGACGATGCCCTGAACGCTGCCGAATCAGTATCTCTCGACCTATCAGGCTTATTTTCGCCTGTCTCTGTCGCTGGCCTGCAGCTGTCCAATCGGTTCGTCATGCCCGGCATGCAACGGGGAAACTGCGAGAATGGTCAACCTCCACCGCAAATGGCCGAGTATTACCGGCGTCGCGTAGAAGGGGGAGTAGGTCTTGTCATCGGTGAAGGCTGCACCATCGACCACTATTCTTCATTCGTTGAACCGCGTTTCCCAAGGCTCAACCAGTCCACTCTGGGAGGTTGGGCCCGGTGTGTTGATGCAGTGCATGGTGCAGGCGGCAAGATGCTCATCCAGATCAGCCATCCGGGCGCGATGCGATCGGATAGCCAGAGTTTGGGGAAATTGCTGGTGCCTGCCCTGAGTCCCTCAGGTCTGTTCAAGGCGGGCAAGAGCAACGGCCTTGCCGCCACCCGTGAGCAGCTGGCCGAGATAGGCGAGGCCTTTGTCGAGGCGGCGCGGGTGGCTCAGCTTGCGGGGGCCGATGGGATCGAATTGCACGGTTGTCACGGTTTCTTTATAGACGAATTTCTCTGGGCGGAAACGAATCTCCGGCAAGATGAATATGGCGGCAACGACCTGCCATCGCGCGCGCGGTTCCCGGCAGAAATCGTCACCGCGATTCGGGCAGCGCTTGGGCCTCAGTTCATCATTTCCTTTCGTTTCTCCCAATGGAAGGAGCCCGACTATGAGGCGAAGATCGCTGACACTCCCGCAGAACTGCAGGCCTTCCTTAAAGTCATGAGATCGGCTGGCGTCGATATTTTCCATCCTTCGACCCGACGGTTTTACACACCCGAGTGGCCAGACTCGAATCTGGGCCTCGCTGGTTGGACCAAGGCCCTGACGGATGCCCCCGTCATCGCCGTCGGCAGCGTCGGGCTGACCGTGGACGTGATGGAAAGTCTGGTCGGTACGGCCGAAGCCAAGTTTGCCGGCGAACCATCGTTGCGGGAGTTGATGCGCCGCTTCACCAATAACGAGTTCGATTTGATTGCGGTGGGACGGAGTTTGATCAGCGATCCTGACTGGGTGCGCAAGATCAAGAATCATCAGTTCGATGACATCCGGCTATTCTCCAAAAAAGATTTAGGTGAGCTGCTGGAAGTCGTTCGGGACTGATCCCTGCAGTTGTATGTTCCGTGACAACTGCCAGGACACGTTGATGACAATCATCTGACTGCGAGTTACTTCAGTCAGGAACGGGACCACGTATCCATTGTGGTCTGGATCGCTGTAAAAGAAACAGCCAGCAGCAAGCCTGCCCGTCGGTACAGATGGCCCGCGACTGGAAGTGTCTGAAGTTTCCAGTCGGCGTGACCGAATATTGGCCCAATATCCGGTCATTGACCTGGGGACTGTGATTCAGACTTCGAATGCCATGAGGTTCTAGTGGCTCTGCTGCCCCCAATCTTCATTGGCACGTGCGATAAGATAAGCATGAATCGCTTCCGCATCTTCTTTTGTCAGCTTGTCCGCAAAGCTGGCCATGCCTGCCTTTTGTCGGGCGCCACCGATAACAATATCCAGAAACTGTCCATGCGTTTCAGGCGTCATGAAGCGTAAATCCTTGATTCCTCCGCGCGCCGCCACGCCATGACACAAGGCACAATTGGCGGCGAACAGGCTCCCGCCACGCGCGAGCAGAACCGGATCTACATTCATTGCAAGGGGTGGCACGGGTGGAGCCAGATCCTTGGCCTCCATGACCGGCAATTTCGCTTTTCCGCCAAGTTTGAATACCACGAGTCGCGCCGACGCTACCTGTAACTTCTGGAATGAATTGGTCTGAAAATGGGCACGACCGCCACCCCATCCCGCATTGACGGCGACATACTGCACACCATTCATCTCGTAAGTGATGGGCCCCGCAATCGGCACCGATTGGGCCTCGCCTTCCCATAGTTTCTCGCCGGTATCTGCAGCATATGCGGCCAGCGTTTTGTTGATGGTCCCTTGAAAAACAAGATTTCCAGCAGTAGCGAGCGTACCGCCAGAACCATCCTGCGCATAAGGCACCCGCCAGACTTCGCGACCCTTCACAGGATCCCAGGCGGACAACCATGACTTTTCATGTTCATCAGCATATTTTGCTTGTTGCTGACGCAGCTCATCATAGCCGGAAAAAGCTTCTCCAGTGCCGCCTTTGGTAATGTCCCAGTTAGGATCAGCCGCGAAGGTGCCAAAATTTTGCGAAACGGAAAGATAGACCAGCCCCGTCTTGGGACTGTAGGAAATCGGATTAAAATTATGCGCACCGCCTGGACTGGGTGAGAGCAGGACTGGTTTTTCACCATAGCGGGCCTCAGGAGTTTCGACTGGCCGACCGGTTTTCATATCTACATGAGTAGCCCAAGTAGTTTTGACAAATGGCGTGGCGGAAATCAGTTCGCCTGTCTTGCGATCCAGCATATAGAAAAAGCCATTTTTCGGCGCCTGCATGATTACCTGACGTAAGCGACCGCCAATTTTCAAATCGGCCAGCATCATCGGTTGCGTAGCGGTGTAATCGAATTGTTCGCCTGGGGTCTCTTGATAATGCCAGACATATTCGCCGGTCTCGGCATTCACAGCGACAATCGAGCTGAGGAACAGATTATCGCCACCACTTGGACTACGGTATTTATGCACCCAGGGCGAGCCGTTACCCACGCCGATATAAACCAGCTTCAATTTCTGGTCATACACGATGCTGTCCCAAGCCGTGCCACCGCCGCCAAATTTCCACCACTCGCCAGTCCAGGTCTTGGCGGCCATTTCCATCGCCTTGCTTTCGAACCCCTTGCTGGGATCGCCAGGAACCGTATAAAAACGCCAAAGCTGCTTGCCGGTTTCTGCATCATAGGCCGTAACAAAGCCACGCACGCCCAGCTCGGCCCCCGCATTGCCGATTACGACCCTGCCATCAAATACCCGCGGCGCACCGGTAATGGTATAGGGCCAACCGCCCTCGCCCTCAAAGGTATTCACTGTCCATATCTCCTTGCCGTTAGCTGCGTTCAGCGCAATCAATCGGCCATCCAGAGTCGCAATGATTACTTTGCCTTTCCAGACAGCAAGCCCTCTGCTGACGATATCGCAACAAGCCTTGCGCCCAGCCTCAGGAAGCACTTTGGGATCATAGGTCCAGAGCACTGCGCCAGTTTCAGCGTTATATGCCGTCGTAATGTTCCACGCAGATATGTTGTAGAGCACGCCATCTACAAATAGAGGTGTCGCCTCCACGCCACGAAAAGTGTTCAGATCCGCATACCAGGCCAGACCCAGTTTCTTGACTGTTTGTGTATTGAGTTGATTCAGCGGGGAGAAACGCTGTTCATCATAGGTTCGACCAAACGACATCCATTGAGCAGGCTCCTTGGCCGCCGCGCGCATCCGGTCACTATCCACCTGAGCAGGAACACCTGCTGATGCACCGAAAGCCAGTATCAGTAAATACGAGACGGCGAACACAGCACCGCCAAAAGCTGGCAATTTACGTTTCATCAAAATCCCCTTACGGACGAATTCCACAGATCAAGCAATGCAGCAATCCAGTTATTTTGCTTTTAAATGCATCAATCACAATGAAAAATCGAGCTTTTTTGCAAAAGTACACAGATCATCATAGCTAATCAAATCCACAACGCTATTTACCTACGCTTACAACAGTCACTCAATAACTGTCAGTCGCCTTCAAGTAAGGCTCTGCAATAAAATCGGGGAAACAAGTACGATAAATACCGCTGAATTGCGAACAGGTTTCGATGAACAACCAAAGCCGTGGACTGTGATATTTATGCTTTACTGAAGAATCCAAGGTCAACTGGCGCGTCCATTATTGATATTGATTATCACAAATACTTGGCTTCGTTCATTCCACACCATTAAAACAAGCCGCAGATTTTGACGAACACTCCGGATAAATAATGGAGCAATCAGTAAATGGTGGCAGGAATTGATGTTATCCAAAAGAGAAACAGACCAAATATGCCCGTCCCCGGTCATCAGACACGGAATTCCCATGCTCCCTGTTATATATTTCGAGTCTCATCAAGAGGCGATGACAGTCACCATCGAACGGCTATAAAAAGCCATCATTAATCTTAAATAAACCAAGCCTGACATCCATTCTTAAAGACACACAGTCAGCGATATACTCGGACTACGCCCCAATCAATCCCCAGGCACAGCACTTCGAACACTCTGGATTGAGAGTCTTTAGTGCTGCGCTCAGGGCTTGAGATTATCCGGTTAGCGGCGATTGAATGCGCTGACGTCGTCGGGATTGATCAGATCAGGCACCGTCCAGCCATTCAGATCGTATTCCGCCATGCACTCTTCAGCGAAGGCCCTCATCTGTGCATTGCGGCCCGTGATATTGCCAATCGCGTATGGATCGACACGAGTCTGCTCGTTGCTGCCTGAGTAATTAAGTTCATACAGTTCATGACGCGAGGCAAATTCGGAATTGACCGCATCCCAGAGCAATTTCAGCGTCTTGACGCGCTCTTCGGCACCGATGCCGTTGGAGCCACGAACATATTTGTCAAGATATGGACGCAGTACCGGATTCTGGAAATCACGTGCATTGGACGGCAGATAGATGAGCGCACCCGCCACATGCTTCTGGATCAGGTTAAGTACGCGGGAAGAAGAATCCCCCGCCAGCATGCGGAAGGCCAGCGATGCTTCGAAGTTTGGCAGTACATATTTCCCCCACGGTTCGGCCGAGTGAGCCATGGCATCGGACAGCGCCCACATGGTGTGACGCAGGCCAATGACTTCACCGACCGCTGCCTGTACGCCGCGGTAGTCCTTGGTGCCGGTGATCTCGACGGCCTTGAGGAACAGGCCCGAGATGAAATCCAGCTTCACGGCCAATCTTGTACATGCCTGCAGCAATGCACGGCTCATGAACCCGGTCTGGGTCACAAAGCCATTCGCCGATTCGACGTCGTACATCAGCACGTCTTCCCAGGGAATCAGCGCATTGTCGAAAACAAGGATGGCATCGTTTTCGTCCATGCGGCTCGACAGCGGGGCGTCGAAGGGGCTAGCGGTCGTGGCGGCCTGAAACTCATAAGAATTGCGGCTGATGAGTTTGACGCCGGGCGTGCCGAAATGGGCAATGAAAATGGGCGAATATTTCTTGTCCTTGATCGCGACATTGTAGTGCGCCACGAACGTAAACTGCGTCAGCGCGGCGGTCGTCGCCACCACTTTGGCGCCGCTCACGATGATGCCCTTGTCGGTTTCCTTGACTACTTGAATGAACACATCCGAAGCGCCGGTGGGGATATGACGATCCACCGGCGGGTTCACAATCGAGTGATTGATGAACGGTATCTTCTTGCGGGCCAAGTCATACCAACGCTTGGCGTTTTGTTCATATTCACCGTAAAGATGACTGGCGGCAGCCAATGTAGCCACCCACGCAGCTTTGTAATCAGGGGTACGACCGATCCATCCATAACTCATGCGCGACCAATGGGCAATCGCATCGCGTGCAGCAACCTGTTCTGCCACGTTATGGGGAGGCTGGAAATAGCGGTGAGTACGCCCCACTCCATTTTCCATGGGAACAGTCAATATTTCAGACTGCGCCGGATCGTGCAATGAATCATAGAGTCTGGCGATCATCCGTGCTGAGTTCCGGAAAGCAGGATGCGTGGCCACATTCTTCACGCGCTCACCGTAAATCCACACCTCACGTCCATCATCCAGGCTATCGAGATACTCTTTCCCCGTATACGGAAGATCATTAGTAGTCATACCAGACTCCTCAATAAGGCCAATTTTGGCTCGCCAATATTATTTAGTAATTGAAAGCACACACAAAACAAAAAGAATCATTGCCGGCAGTTTTTATACTTAAGTACACAAACGCAACTTACTTGATGCCAAGGGTGCATAAGTACGTTTCAAGAAAAAACAGACAGAACAGCTCTCTCCCCATATCAAATTACTCTTTACCAGATACAGCTCCAGGGAAGCCGCCGCCAAACTTGCCTGACTTTGACAAAATTCACCGCCTAGGGCTTTGATGCTCTCTGTTTCTCCAGTTCCGATGGCAACACCACTTCCTGGTAGCCTTTGCTCATGTCCACCGCCGTTCCTGGAAGGCAGTACTCCAGAACAAAATTTGGATAACGGGGATTTGCCCGGCGATATTTTCTTACCACATGCCATGGACGTTCCAGCATGACCGGATCTTCGATGGTTATCTGATTTTCCAACAAATCTTTTTCCACCAGGCGAATACGCTCCACCACATGAATCTGGTCACTGAATGGAGCTCCTGACATGTCGTACATGCCGGCAAGCATGTTCACCGTATCAACCACCAAGGTGTCGCCTGCCCAATGCCCGATGGAATGGCCCATATATTCCGCAGGAATTGTCCCGACCTCAGGATGAGGCCGCCCATCGGTATAAATCCGGCGCTGCGCCCCCAGATAACTCCAACTCATGAGCACCATGTTAGGTGTAATGAGTATCTCTGGAGCCATGGGAATGCCGCTCATTTGCCTTGGCATGCCATGAGGCTGGGTACAGGCCCCCAGCGGGTCCACACTCTTGCCTTCCAGGGCCATCTGGACCAATTCCTTGTATTGTTTTTTATACTCGGGCTTGTAAGGAATATTGGTGTCGTAGGTGCCCGCTCTGGGCCCAAAGTCCAGCCCGCCTATCTCGCCTGCCGGGTCTGGCGGCTCATAAACGTTGTCAGGATCGAACATCACTCGAGCCCGCTCCGATGGACCGCCCGTCATGAGCCAGTAGCCATTCCAATCCGGCAAGAAAGCAATTGCCCGGCCATACTCAGAACCTATTTTTGGTGACATGAAGCTGCTCTTGGCTTCCTTGGCTGCAACTTTTCCATGAGCAGAAAACGCCACAGTTGATGAAACAAGAACCAGCGTTAACAGCCTAGAGAGAGTTAATTTGCCAAAGTTCATTTCACCAACGCCCTACATTTCGAGAGGCAACATTTACATCCAGACGATGAATCCTGTATCAAGCAGCCAGGCAAGACATCATGCATCGCTGCTCATCCTTACTATTTAGCGTATGAATTTACATCGGCATTGGTAGTAATAAACTTCCCATCAGCCAGGATGATGTCAACAAAAGCACCCGCCTTGCGGCCATCAATCATTGGATGCATGTTTACTGTCACCTTGTCTCCGGTATGGATTGTTTGCGGCGAGAGGCCCCATTTCACCATGCGAACAGGAGCCGATGCCTCAATATCCCAAACCTCAACGTTACCGTCCTTATCCATCACATCGAGACGCAGCCATGTATGGGGGTTGGTAAAGAGAAACTCCTTGACTGTACCTTCCAGCTTTACAGTCTTTGCTCTGTCAAACATGGCGCCGCTATGATGCGCAAATGCAGAAATGGAAACGAAAAGACTTGCCAGAACTATTACTACGCGTTTCATAGTATCGATACCCCACAATTTTGTTGTCACTTCAAACCCAGACATTGTCCTGTTGTCGTGTATAGAGCTTCCCTATTCACTTTGGTTCACCGTCAGCGTTTCACAGACGTCAAGAATCGTCATGATTCGTCGTGACTGAATGCCGCCTCATTAACTCGTGAACCACATTAACAATTAGTACACTCATTTTCAACAGCTTTGTTCAACCTGGAATCGGCATAAAGACCATTAGAATGATGCAGCCAATGTCGAATATCCGCCCTATCAAGGCATGTTAATTAATTTTTTGGAAATAATTCCAAAAGCCAATTTTTAAAACGGCGCATCTATGATGTAACTGAAGCAAACAAGAATTCGTAATCACTAAAAACCAATTTTCAGATTGATTGCAAAAACCATTAATTGCTATGCCTCCATCGATTGAAGAGGAGCATTCAATTTTGCGAGATACTCTCCAATCTTGTCGGCACCAATGACGGCATTCCAGGTCATCATGATCAACATCGGATTGACGTTGTAGTCTGTAAGCGCGCGAACCTTGAGATGGCGAACCATCTGTTTTTCTTCGTCATCGAGTCGATAGCTCGCAATCATCTTCTCAGGATCGATACGATACGCTTCATAACATTCAGGCGCATTGCATATATCCCAGAGCAGTTTTTCAACGGAATGCACCGACATAACTGTTTCCCCCATCAGACCCGTCAGACGATTGTTCTGATACGGCATCAACAATGCAAACAAACAATATTCAATCAATAAAATAAAAAGGCATATCCGACAAATTGATTCAGAGCCTTTTTTGCAACCGGAACAATTTCACTTTTGCATAACCCTGTCAATACAGACAACTTGATACCAGCCCATGAAACATGGGGAAAAAGCGTCGATTTAATGTAAAGATTTGACAAGAGTTCATGATTGGTTGGCGGTAATGTCAAATACCCCATTATCGTACTACCCACTCTGCAAGGAGATATCGCCGCAATAGATTGATTGGGCGCCAGCAGATGACCTAAATTCAAAACTGGCTATAGTGTGCTCAAAGTCATGGCGCCTGACTGACGCTGTCCAACTACAGCAAAGAACTCCATCATGTATGAACGCTTACAGTCTTCTCTTCTGGTTACCGGCGCTAGCGGCCATTTGGGGCGACGCGTCGTGGAACTACTGCTCGAAGCCGGTGCCAGGAACATAGTCGCTGCCAGTCGTGATCCCGACAAACTCGCTGAGCTCGTCGCGAAAGGCGCACAATCTCGCAAAGTCGATTTCGATGACCCCGGCACGCTCGACGTTGCATTCACAAACATTGAACGAATTCTAATTGTTTCTACTGACGCAATCTTCGTTCCTGGCAAACGCCTGCAACAACACAAAGCAGCCGTTGATGCCGCAGCAAAGGCGGGCGTCAAACATATCGTCTACACCTCCATGCCGAATCCAGAACCCCCTTCACGGATGGCCATCGCAGCCGATCACTACGGAACCGAGCAAGCCATCGAAAAAAGCGGCGTTGGTTTCACCATTCTTCGAAACTGCTGGTATGCAGACAATTTCTTCAGATCGCTGCCAGCAGTGCTGGCTTCAGGAAAATGGTTTACTTGTGCAGGCGAAGGTCGCATGCCATACGTGTCCCGCGCGGACATCGCGCGCGCTGCGGCGGCGGCGCTTGCTTGCGAAACTACTGAAAACAAACGCCATGACATCACCGGATTGGAACGTCTGACCACTGCCGAGATTGCTGCCATTGTCAGCGAAGTGTTTGGCAAGAAAATTGAGGTGGTGCACTTGTCGGAGGAAGAGTTTGCAAAGGCATTGATTGCTCGCGGGACGCCGGAAGCATGGGTACCGGGCAGTATCGCCACCGAATCCAGCATACGTGCCGGAAAATTCGATATAACCAGCGATGCCATTAAACATCTCACTGGGAGAGAGCCGCAGTCATTAAGAGATTTCTTCATTGCAAACAAAACAGCCTTCATGCCAGGAGGCTAGCACCGGCATGGTGGCCGAAATTTATGTGGCCAAAGTGTTCGCTACAAATAAAGCACCTGATAAGGACAATGACAAATGATCAACGCCAAAATCCTGGTAATGCCACTGGTTCTCGCGTTATGCATACACAGCGAAACCGGCATGACCCAAACCATTGAGCGCCCGGCAAGGGAAATAGCGCGGCAATTCATTCAGGCTTTCTACGTAGAGAGAGACAAAGCGCGGAGCATTCGTGATTTTGTCGCCCCTGATTTGATTGAGCACAATCCAGAAATGCCTAATGGCCTTAAAGCTAATGTCGACTTTTTATCCGTCCGCAAGCTGAAAGAGCCCGGAAAATATCCACCTTCTGGACAGTGGGCCCATGTTCTAGATCACATCATTATCGACGGCGATCTATTTGCGGTTCATCATCACGTATTCATGGACCCGAACGATCCAGGATTGGACGTCATGGATTTCTGGCGCGTGGCGAATGGCAGGATTGTCGAACACTGGGACGTAATCCAATCGGTGCCGGCCCAACCCATCAATGGCAATACCCTGTGGTGCGGCAAGGGGGCCGACTATGCCTCGGCCAAACAGTGGCGCAACAGCATAGACATGCCCAGTTGCGGTCCCGTCGATAAAACTGCACAGGGGGTCGATTCGCTGGCCGTAGTCAAGGCATATCTGTCTGCATTAGGACCAGGAAAGGTCCGGGCTGCATTCGAAACCTATAGCACTACCGATTACCGTCAACACAGCCCTGTCATTGGCAATGGCGCTGATGAAACGATTGCATTTCTGGAGCAGGCTTCGGCCAGGCCCCGGGCAAAATCCACCGTGGCGCGCATTCTGACTGAAGGCGATCTGGTACTGATACATCGTCACTCAGAAGCTACAGATGACAAGAAAGCAGCGGTGGGGACCGATTTGTTTCGAATCAAAAACGGCAAAATTGTCGAACACTGGGACATGCACCAGGAAGTAGCGCCTGCTTCAGTGAACGGCAACACCATGTGGTAGGGCGTGCCGTTCAAACATGCCGATTGACGCGTAATTTCAACTGTAATTCAGCATCGACCGCGGCGCGCCTGCCTCCGCAACCACAAATGCAGTCATGTCCAGAATGCGCCGCACAGTCGATGAAGGCGTCATGATATGCACTGGCTTGGCCGCGCCCAGAAGGATTCCGCCCACAGTGACGCCATTTCCATTCGCGGCGCGCAAGGTATTGTAGGTAATGTTTGCCGCATCCACATTGGGAAAGATCAGCAGGTTGGCATCGTGCTTCAGCCTCGAGTCCGGGAAATCGTTGTCACGAACGCTCTTCGACAGCGCCGAATCCGCACGCATCTCCCCTTCCACCTCCAGGGCAGGCGCACGAGCCACAATCAGTTCCAGCGCATCACGCATCTTCTGTGCAGAAGGCGCATGAGAGCTGCCGAAACTGGAATGCGACAACAACGCCACACTGGGCGTAATGCCAAAACGTCTTACTTGTTCGGCAGCCTGCAGGGTCATTTCCGCAATCTCGGCAGCGCTTGGATCGACATTGACGTGCGTATCGCAGAAGAACAGTTGCCGCTCAGGCAGGATCAACATCTGCATTGCAGCAAAAATACTGGCCCCTTCCCGCTTGCCAATGACGTAATCGACATACTTCAGATGATGACGATAATCACCGACCGTGCCACACAGCATGGCATCGGCATCGCCGCGGTGCACCAGAATACTGCTGATTAAAGTGGTGCGGCTGCGCATCTGTTCCATGGCCTGCAGGCGCGATACTCCCTTGCGCTTGACCAGTTCGTAGTACTCGCTCCAGCAATCGCGGAAACGTGGATCGTTATTGATATTGACGCCTTCGCAATTCTTTCCGATCTGCAGGCGCAAACCCAGTTTCTGGATACGCTCCTTGATCAGCTCCGTACGTCCGACCAGAATCGGATAAGCCAGTCCTTCATCGACCGCCACCTGGGCGGCCTGCAGGACACGCGGATTTTCGCCTTCGGCATACACTACACGCTTCGGCTTGCGCTGCGCTGCTGAAAATACTGGTCGCATGACTGACGCCGATTGATACACGAACTGCGTCAGTCGATTGACGTAAGCCCCCATATCCTGGATGGGCCGCGTCGCCACACCACTATCCATCGCCGCCTTGGCGACCGCCGGCGCGATGCGTGTGATCAGGCGCGGATCGAAGGCGCGGGGGATGAGTGATTCAGGGCCGAAGCTGGCGCTATCGCTGCCATAGGCGGCAGTGACCACATCGGACTGCTCGGCACGCGCCAGCTCGGCGATGGCGTGGACACATGCCAGCTTCATCGCGTCATTGATGGTCGTGGCGCCGACATCCAGCGCGCCACGAAAGATGAACGGGAAACATAAGGAATTGTTTACCTGATTGGGATAATCAGAACGACCGGTACACACAATGCAATCCGGGCGCGCCTGTTTGGCCAGCTCCGGACGGATCTCCGGTTCGGGATTGGCAAGCGCCAGTATCAATGGTTTATCGGCCATTGGGATGATCATTTCCGGCTTGAGCACGCCCGGTCCGGACAGGCCCAGGAAGATGTCTGCGCCGGCCACAATATCAGCCAGCGTGCGCGCATCGGTTTGTTGCGAATAGCGCAATTTATCTGCGTCGGTGGTGTTGGGCCGGCCTTCATAGAGTACCCCGGTGCTGTCGGCAACAAATATATTGCGCTTGTCAGCCCCCAGCGCCACCAGCAGATCCATGCAGGCAATGGCCGCAGCACCTGCGCCTGAGGCAGCCACTTTTACGTTGCCGATCTCCTTGCCCACCACTTTCAGGCCATTGAGCACTGCAGCTGCAACAATGATGGCCGTGCCATGCTGATCATCGTGAAATACCGGCACCTTCATGCGCTCGCGAAGCTTGCGCTCCACGTAAAAACATTCCGGCGCCTTAATATCTTCCAGATTGATGCCGCCGAAAGTGGGCTCCAATGCAGCAACGATGTCGACCAGTTTGTCAGGGTCGTTCTCGTTCACTTCAATGTCGAATACGTCGATGCCGGCAAATTTCTTGAACAAACAGCCCTTGCCTTCCATGACTGGCTTGCCCGCCAGCGCACCGATATTGCCAAGCCCGAGCACCGCCGTGCCGTTGGTAATGACCGCCACCAGATTGGCGCGTGCAGTCAGGTTGGCTGCTTCCAGTGGATCCTCCTTGATCGCCAGACTCGCGTAGGCAACACCGGGTGAATAAGCCAGCGAAAGATCCCGCTGATTGGCCAGCGCCTTGGTGGAAGTCAGCGAAATCTTCCCGGGAACCGGGTAGCGGTGATAATCAAGCGCTGCTTTTTTCAGTTCTTCTTCCACGACAATCTCATTGAATAATGATGGCATCCGGACTGCAAATACCACGATATCATCAATATCTTATGGAAGTGACCATCCATTGAACTACCAGAAGGATGGTTCAGTCTTTCAGTGAAACCATCATGGATGGTATGCATCCATGAGCTGATGAGTCTCCTCACCCTCACCTTTGGCAATCCCGGAATTTACTCTTAGTCAGGCAAACACGTCATACGAACCCAGTCACTACCATGCTTTGGACGGGGCTCGCACGACCACGGCTGAAACTAAGGTTTGGCAGCCTTCTGCCTCTGCTCCAGTTCAGACGGCAACACCACTTCCTGATAACCCTTGCTCATATCCACAGCCGTTCCCGGTGGACAATATTCCAGAAAGAAATTCGGATAACGGGGATTGGCACGGCGATACTTCCTGGTAACTTGCCATGGACGTTCCAGCATGACCGGATCCTCGATCGTCATCTGATTTTCGAGCAAATCCTTTTCCACAAGGCGAATACGCTCTGTCAGATGAATCTGATCACTAAATGGAGCCCCAGACTGATCGTACATTCCAGCCAGGATATTTACGGTATCGACCACCAGCGTATCGCCCTCCCAATGCCCGATGGAATGCCCCATATATTCCGGGGGAATGATTCCCGGAGCAGGATGGGGACGTCCGTCCGTATAAATACGACGCTGCGCACCCATCGGGCTCCAGCTCATCAGGACCATTTCAGGTGTAATGAGAATCTCCGGCGCAGCAGGTATGCCACCCATCTGCCGAGGCATGCCATGTGGCTGCATGCATGCACCCACCGGATCCACGTTTTTGCCTTCCAGCGCCATTTGGACCAATTCTTCATACTGTTTTTTATATTCAGGTTTGTAAGGAATCTTGGTGTTATAGGTACCCGTCCTGGGTCCGAAATCCAGTCCGCCGATTTCACCAGCCGGATCTTCCGGTTCATAGACATTATCGGCGTCAAACATTACTCGAGCACGTTCCGTATGGCCGCCTGTCATAAGCCAGTAGCCATTCCAGTCAGGCAAGGAAGCAATTGCCTTGCCGTAAGCTTCACCAATCTTGGGGGAGACGAACGTCTTGCCTGCAGCACCAGGCTTGCCGTATGACGGAACTGCCAAAGCAAGTGTCGATGAAATCAGCGCCGATAGCAGCAATCGACCCCGAACTGATTTCCAACAATTCATTTTCATAGATGCTCTCGATTCTAAATGTGATACACAATCAAACGAACGGAAACAGGTCAGGTGTAGAGATTTTCCCAGTCATGAAGGGTCGGGGGCGTCGCGATTAAATTACCCACAAACCTCACATCCAGGCACTCGTCAAACATGTTCAGACAGTAACAGCCCTGGAACAATCTTCAATGCCCAGCGCCACCCTGTTTTTGAGCCGCCCGTTCTGCACGCACCCGTTCAACATGATCATCCCACAAAGTATCGGCACAACCGTATTCATTGAGCGCGGCTCCGGCCGGAGCCAGCTTGTATTTTTGCCGCAACTTGAATGGATGACGAAACACCTTTGGATCATCAACGACTGAGTCGATGTTCAACACCTTGCCAAATTTTGCATCCTTGCCGAGCGACCAACGCTCGGTGATGCGCGCCTCGGCACTGCGCTGAAATTTCCCTACCGGATTCCGCGCTTTCAGCGCAGTCGTTTCTATCACCAGGGTATCCCCCTCCCAACGCCCTATTGAATAGCCGTTGTTGGACGGAGACACGCTATCAGGTACGGCAGCCTTATCCATGTGAATGATCCGGAAATTGTCCATGTATTCCACGATTACCGTAATGCGTGAGGCAGTCTGGTTGATATCAACAATGTAATCACGGGCCGTACCCATCATGCGTGGCATACCATAATTGACACAAAACTTGGCCGGGTCATCAACTCCTTTATAGTCCCAGTTCTGAAAATAGTCCTGAAGATTGGCCCACGCTTCAGGTGTGTAGTCAGCCTCGGTGGCATAGACATCCGTGCGCATATCGAATGACCATTCGGCGTTTTCCCATTTGCCGGTAAAGTCGGGTCGCGCATGTGCGGCATTCACAACGGACAACATTGCAATCATCAGCAAAAAACCGTGGATCAACTTGCGATCAAACATGAAGCCTGGTTCCAGCTTGTAAAACACCTTAATCCCCTCCGCAATTCTCGCCAATCCGCCCTTGACAATGCCAGAAGACAAGTCAAACCCAAGAGTTGGAACTTTAGTATTGGGAATTTTTCAATCTACTTCAGCCATCCAAGATGTCAATGATGATACCGGACCAGACTGCTCTCATTTTCATTTCCACAAGAATCTTAACAATTGACATCGAACCGCCATTTCGCGGTGGTCGCGTTACGCTGGTCTGGCCGGTCAGGATAGCTCCGGAATCAACGTAAGCACGTTACCCGTGTCGAACCAAGCATCAAGGTTTGCCTAGCAGAGGTCGCCCATTGCCTTGCGTGTCT
>JBFWSR010000027.1:0-36445 GCA_050248275.1 Steroidobacteraceae bacterium | reverse complement strand
TTGATCAGTGCGCGAATCTGGCTCAGATTCTCGGCTTCATCGCCTGGCTTGTAACCACGATGCAGCGCGCGCACATTGCCCTTGCGGTCGATGAAAACCGTGCTGGGCATGGCGCTCACTTCGTACAGCTTGCTGACCTTGTTGTCGCGGTCAAAGGCGATCGGAAAACTGACCGGCACCTGCGACAGGAATTTTTGTGCATCGGTGGAATCGGTATCGACATTGACGCCGAGCAGGGTGAAGCCTGCGGCGCTGTATTTCTTGTAGATCTGGTCCATCAAGGGCATTTCAGTACGGCATGGGCCGCACCAGGACGCCCAGAAATTCAGCATGACCACCTGGCCCTTCAATTTGGTCAGGTCGATGGCTTCGCCGGCTTTGCCGGGCAGACTGAAAACGGGTGCGGCTGCACTACTGCTGGTGGAAGCATGGGCGGCGGTCAGACAGGCCGTGCCGATCAGCAGTGAGCAGATACTGGTCTTCAAGAACTGATGCAGGGATGTGTTCATGAGGTTACTTCAAGCCTGAAGAAGGGTGGATGTGATTGCCTAGAAGAAAAACGTGAGTCCAAGCGTTGCTTCGAGGTTGTTGACGACTTTTTTCTTGCCCAGCAGATCGGTGTCGTACAGGTAATCCCGGACATCAAGATGCGTGGCCAGCCAGTCGGTGAGGAGAATGCGATAGCCAAATCCGCCATTGACGGTAAAGCGGTTGTCGCCGGCAAAGCTGGTTGAGCCCACGCCTGCGATCAAGTACAGGGCGGTGTTATAGGCGCGGTTCTCGCCGACGAATACTTCACCGGGCAGCGCGTTCCAGCCTGCGGACAGCGCGTAGTAGGAATACTTGCGGTCTGCATCGCTCAGCAACTGGAAAAAGCCGAGGGATTCAGCGCTGGAAGCGCCGGCTTTGCTCTGTGCGTAGGAGCCTTCCAGAAAAAATCCTTCGGTGACGTGATAGGCCAGACGTGCGCCCACCACAGCGTGGCTGCCGAAATCTTCAATGCCGAGAATGCCGCCATACAGACCTAGTTCAAAATTTTCACTGTCGATGGCGGGGGTCTTGATCCTGCGGCGTTCGATCTTGGGATCGATGACTGGTTCGGTGACCGTGGTCGTGGTAGGGCCGGTAGCCGATGTCACCACCGCTGCTGAACTGGGCTCGCTGTCCGGCGCGGCATCGCGGCCAAACAAAGCGCAACCGCTACTGGCCAAGGCCAGCAGGGGCATCAGAAGAAAAAGGCGAAGCCTGCTTTCCATTCCGGAGTGTCCTCGTTTTCGTTACGGCTGGTGTAGGTGTAGTTGTTGTGGTACTCGGCGCGCGCCATGAAGCGACGGCTGACATACATGCGCACACCCACACCGACAAAACTGAGCTGGTCGGTGCTGTCCACATTCTGCACCTGCGTGGTATGCGGTGAAGTGTGGATCACTCCCGTCCCCAGCGACAAATAAGGACTGATGCGCCATTCCGGGAACATGGTATGGGTCACATCAAGGGTGGCGAATTCGGCATTACTGATGTTGCCCAGCGCATGGTTCAGGGTCAGTCCCACCGACAGGTGATCGGTCAGGCCGTAACTGCCGGCGAGCGAAATCAGGCTGGCGCCGCCAAAATCGCCCAGCATCAAGGCGCCTTCAAAGCGGCGGGTGGACAGGTTGGCCAGTGTTGGCACATCCAGCTTGATGGCGCTGCCGTCATTTTCCAGGGTGGCCAGCAGTTGCTGTTCGTTGACCCAGCCTTCGCGTCCCTGTCGTTCGCGTACCAGATACCAGCCGGTACGTTCCTTGATGACCTGTATCCTGTCGTCACGACCCACCACAAAAAAAACCGGATAGCCCTTGCCGGGGCCGGTATGCATTTCCAGATAAGGATCGGCGACCACGACTTCCCGGTAGACGTTCTTGCCGAATGCGATGGCGCTGCAAAGCATCAGTAATGACAGGTACAGACAACGCATCAATTCTCCGGCGCCTTGAACGGATCGTTATAGTACTGCGCGCCAATGTCCACCCACTCGGAGATGAGTCGCAGTTCGCCCGGACTCAGGTAACCGGCATGGGAGCCGCCGGTTGCAAATTTGCTGAAGAAACGCGAGCCGCGGGCGTTGCGGGCAATCAATGAGGGACTGACAGTTCGAAATTGGGCGCAGGTCTGTACCATGGTAACCGGATCGGTCACCAAAAGAATGCAGTCATCCTGTACCGCAGCGCCAACGAGTATCTGCCCATTGTCTTGAAATAGCAGCTCTTGATAGGACGTGACACGCAGATTGTTGTCGTCGGAAGCATCGGTGCTCAGATCCAGGTCTCCTGCAGGCACGCGCGTGGCATTGGCCGCATCGGTCTTGCTATGGCAGGCCAGGCAATTGTCTTTGGCGTCGATCGCCATATCGTTGTTGGCATCAAAGCCCAACGGACGCTCCCAGATTGGCTGGATGTGCTCCAGATAATTGATGGTGATGCGGCAGGTATTCGACCACACCGTCAAGCAGGTGCTGCCGGTGGGGACTTTAGTGGTTAAACCACCCGTGCCTGCATACCGCAGCGCAAAGTCGCCAGCTCGTATCGTCGGGGGTGTAGGGACTACTTTGGAATCGGGGGTGCCCACTGGCCAGACATCTGCGAAACTCACATTGACGCTGGGCGTCATCGAGGCGCACTGCTCATTGGCGCAGCTCCATATCGCGCGCGCTTGCGCCATGGTATCTCCGGCATTATTGGCCGTGAAATTCAGGTTGGCGCTGGTAAAAGCGATGCCGTTGCTGACAGCGCCCGGATAAACAGAGGCGAATGAACCGCTGCGGCCATGCGAGCGGCCGCTTTGTCCCGCAGGCACGTTAGTAGAATTGGCATGACAGCCGGTGCATTGCATGGTTTCGCCGGGACGAATGGTCAGCCAGGCATTGTGGCGCGGGAATGCGGCGACGCGTCTGCCCTCCGCATCGACCACTGAAATCTGGAAGGCCACATTGCCCGGCACCTTGGTGCGTACCGAGCCGTCGGGCTCGATGGGGACATAGCCCAGAATTTCGCGCATGAAGTTGGTGGCGCCAAACGCTGAGTTATCGATATCGCGAATATCCCGATCGGGCAGCGACACGGCTTTCTCGATGCGCAGGAAGCGGGCGGGACGGTTTAAATAGCAGGGATTGGTAGGATTGGCATTGCTCGCAATGCTGCAACCCGTCCCGGTGGCGGCTTCTGCGCCATCGAAGTCGTACACGCTGCGGATGTCGAGTACGCCTACGCCTTCGCCCTTGAAGGACTGGTTAAGATTGGGATTGCCGTTCAGGCTCACTGGTAAAAATGTGGGCGCAGTGCGTGGCTGGGCAACGGCCACATCCGTGACCATGACACCTTCAACAGGCGGCACAATCGGTTGCTGTGTGCCGTCGTTGGGATTGAACACCCACACGCTATACACGGGCGGTGCGCTGACGAACGCAGGGTCCGCCAATCGTGTGCTGGTGCAATTGACGATGGCGCTGGTAGTAGGATCGATGACGCGACATTGGGTCCAGGACACCAGCAACCGGTCGGTGCCATCCCACAATGGCGCCGCAGATACGAAGCGGCCACCGATGGAGGGTACGCTCAACATGCGCACGTTATTGGGTGTGGCCTTGGTGGCAGCAGGTCCGCCAGCGCCGTTGCCGGCGGTGGCTGCCTGATTGTTTTCCACGTAGTTCCTGGTGTCGATGATGTACAGATCGCCGCCGTATTCCGTGCCATTGAAGGGTCGGATCAGGCTGAGGATGCGACCATCGCGCATCTCGCGTGCCTTGGTGAACTGCACCGTCGGATAAGTGATGGCGCCGCTCACATCGGTATCGGCAATGGTGGCGTGGCTGGCCGAGCCATACAGCAGTTGTGTATTGGTGCCATCAGGATTGCTGGTATAGAAATGTATGCCGTTACGGCCGTTGGCATGGTCCCAGCGGCTGAACAGGATGCGGCCATCCAACAATACGGTGGGGTCGAGGTCATGGCTCTGGTTGAAGCTGACCTGCTGGATGTTGCCGCCAGTCGCGTCCATGACGTGCAGGACAAATGCGGATTCGCGGCGATCTTCGTCCTGTGCTTCGAACTGCTGCTTGTTTTCATCCAGCAGCACGGCTTTGGATTGGTACTGACGGGTCGAGGCAAACAGGATGTGGCCATCCGGGAGATAGTGCGGCGATACATCCTGGCCTTCTTCGGCAATCACATCCGAGCTGATCACACGGTGCAGGGTATCGGAGCCAATGAGGTACTCCCAGATGTTCCAGCTTGGCGGGTCTTTATCGTCCTGATTATCAGTCAATGGCCCGCGCATGGCGAAGATCACTTTGCTGCCGTCGGCGGATACATCGACATCTTTTACATCCCACAGCTCGTTGGCCGGATGCACCCTGGCAGTGATGTTATGTTCGGCGGCGCTGGGCGAGGCGCGGTCGCGCATGTACAGGTCGGCATTGGTGGAGAAGATGCGTACCCGGCGGGCGTCATCGTCTGCCTGGGTCATGTCGGGCGTGATGCGTTTCACATAGAAAATCGGAAAATCAATGCTGCCGGTGGTGCCAGAATTGGCGGTTTGTCCGGAACCGATGCGAATCTTGTCGTTATTGCCGCCGCTGCTGCAGGCAGTCAGCGTCAGGCAGCAGACAGTCAGCAGCAAATGGTGCGGATGCAACAGGGCGCGCAATCTCATCAAGCGTGTCATTGCGAAATCCTCGCAGTGAATTCCATGGTTTTTTGGCGGATGTGCACGGTTGATGGCTACATAACTCGGTAAGTCGATGCATCATCGGCATGGCAACTGTTCCAGGCCGTTAACGATTTCACAGAAGCAGAGCATTTAATTGCGGTTCCATCTCAATACAGCACTGCTGGCCGCAGCGGGATGTACTGAGCATATATGACGTGGGTCACAGCATTACGCTCTTGCCATCGTCGTATCGGGCTACTGTCATATCGAGTGCAGGCTGTCTGACCGTGCAAAAGGCGTGGCAAGACTACTGAGTGCATATGAGTCTCACAGTTGTCTCCCGTGCGCGACGTAGTGCCGGCCAGACAGTTAAATGCCGATGGTGAAGCTACGTATATTGCCAGCCAGTCCAGTCAGTTGGATGAGTAAGAAAGCCGTTTCGGCTCATTGCTGACTCAGCTTGTTATCAAGGGCTCAAGAATGAATATCTCGATGGGAGTTACGCAGCCAATGGTTACGTCCAACGCTCTCTGTTTGCAAACGCAAGCCAGGCCAAACCAGACTGTACCTGGCAAGCGGTTTGGCACGCTGCTGACCATAATGGTTATCGGCCTGATCGGTGCTGGCTGGCAGCATCCGGCACAGGCCATCACCCGCGATCAGGCCAAACGCATTCATGATCGCCTGACTGGCACGCCTCCTTCGGATGCGTTGCTGGCGCAGATGGCGGCCCTGGATGGCCTCGGCGCGGCGCGTCTGGCGATTGACAAGAACAATCCTGAATCGAAGGGCTTCTACAGCGTGACGCTGAAAAACTTCGCCACGCCTTGGACCAATCGCGATCGCACCGTGTTTGCGCCCCTGAATGACTACACAGCCACGGTCATCGGCATGGTGCGCGATGACGTGCCGTTCAACACGCTGCTGTCGGCCGATACTATTTACACCGCCAATGTTTCTGGCGCGCCGGCTTACTCGACCACCAATAACAATCATTACCAGTATCTGGAAGACAATGACATTGACCTGCGCACTACGCTGGTATCTCAGAACCAGTCGGCCGTCACCGGCTTGCCCGCCGCGGCGACCGCAGGCGTGATCACCACCCGCGCCGCAGCACAGGCGTTCTTTATCGCAGGCACCAATCGCGCCATGTTTCGCTTCACCTTGCTGAATCACTTGTGCAAGGACCTGGAACAGGTGCAGGACACCAGTCGCCCGCCGGATCGCATTCGTCAGGATGTGAGCCGCAGCCCGGGTGGCGACAGCCGGCTGTTCCTCAACGGTTGCGTCGGTTGCCATAGCGGCATGGATCCCATGACGCAGGCTTTTGCTTATTACAACTTCGACGAGACAGCAGGTCGTCTGGTTTATACCGGGGGCGCCGTGCAACAGAAATACGGCATCAACATCGACAACTTCAAGCCGGGCTATGTAACGCCGGACGATCACTGGGACAATCGTTGGCGTGCGGGCCCTAACCGCGCATTGGGTTTCAGCAGTTCGCTGACTGGCTCTGGCATCGGTGCCAAGACCCTTGGCCAGGAACTGGGCAACAGCGATGCCTTTGCACAGTGCCAGGTAGAGAAGGCATTCAAGGCAGTGTGCTTCCGTGAACCAAGCAACAGCGCCGATCGCAGCCAGGTTGCACAGATCACCGCCTCCTTTAAATCCAACAACTACAGCATGCGTGAAGTATTCGCCGAAGCGGCGGTTTACTGCATGGGTGACTAAGTGCTTAACCAACCGGCGCCAGCAAACATGAACACTTCGCGTCAATCGAGTCACCAATTTGAGGATGGCCGCATGCGTAACGCATTCCGTACCGCCACAGCCTGGATCAAACAAGCTGCTGTTCTGTCGGTTCTGGCAGGTTTGGCCGCTTGCAGCGGCGGCGCCAGCACCGAAAAGAACGCCGATACCACCGCCAATGTATCCATCGCATCGATCAACTATGCCGGCCCGGCCCCGGAGTCGGCTGATGTGCAGGCTTTCAAGAACGAACTATGGGTAAACATCGCCGTCACATCGCGTTGCGGCGGTTGTCACATGGAGAATGGCCAGTCCCCCAGTTTTGCGCGTCGCGACGATGTCAATGCGGCTTATCAAGCGGCATTGCAAGTGGTGAATCTGGCGCAGCCTGATCAATCACGCATGGTGACCAAGGTCGCCGGCGGCCATAACTGCTGGACCAGCAGTCCTCAGGCTTGTGCGGACATCCTGACCACCTGGATACGCAACTGGGCCAGCGCATCGGGCAATAGCGGCACCGGAACCCAGATCCAGTTGGTGGCGCCGGTGGACAAGGATGTGGGTGCGACCAAAACCTTCCCTGCAGCCGCCACTGGATTTCAGAACACGGTCTATCCCCTGTTGACGCAGTACTGCTCGGGTTGCCATACCTCCAGCGCCGCGACGCCGCAAAAGCCTTACTTCGCCAGCAGCGATGTCAACGAGGCTTACTCGGAAGCGCACGCCAAGATCAATCTGGACACGCCGTCATTGTCGCGATTCGTGGTGCGCCTGCGCGATGAGTCACACAATTGCTGGAACGTGGGTTGCGCGGCTAGTGCTGCCGCCATGCTCACTGCCATCAACAATTTTGTCGGGGGTATCTCGGCCTCAGTGATTGACCCCACGCTGGTGGTATCGAAAGCCTTGACCATGTACGACGGTACGGTCGCGTCCGGTGGCAATCGGTACGAGAGTCACATGATTGCCCGCTATTTCTTCAAGGAAGGCACAGGTTCGGTGGCGAACGACACCAGCGGCGTCGATCCGGCTGCTAATTTGAATCTTTCCGGGGCGGTGGCCTGGTCTGGCGGTTGGGGCTTGAGCGTGGCGGCCGGTGGTAAGGCGCAGGCCACGACCAATGCGAGCAAGAAGTTGTCGGATCGCATCAAGGCATCGGGTGAATACACCATTGAAGCCTGGGTGGCGCCGGCCAATGTGGCCCAGGAAGACGCCAACATCGTCAGTTACTCGGGTGGTAATGCTTCGCGCAACTTTACGCTGGGTCAGCATGGCTACCAATACGAAGGCTATGCGCGCAGCGACAAGAGCGACGCCAACGGCGAACGCGTACTGATCACCAATGCCGGCGATCGTGATGCGCAGGCTTCGTTGCAGCATGTCGTGATGACGTACGATCCGGTCAACGGCCGCAAGATCTATGTCAATGGTGTTTTTACCGGCGACAGCGATTCACTGGGTGGTGGTGGTCTGAGCAACTGGGACGATACTTTCGCCTTCGTCCTAGGCAACGAAACTTCCGGCACCCGCCAGTGGACCGGCTTGATCAAGTTTGTCGAAATCCACGACCGCGCCTTGACGCTGGATCAGATACAGCAGAACTTCGCCGCCGGCGTGGGCGAGCGGTACTTCGTGCTGTTCAATGTCAGCTCGCTGACCAATGTGGCGCAGAGCTATGTGATGTTCGAAGTCAGTCAGTACGACAGCTATGCGTACCTGTTCAACAAACCCACGTTCATCAGTCTCGACCCGAACGCCCAGCCTGGTTCGTTCCAGATCAAGGGCATCCGTATCGGCATCAACGGCGCCGAAGCCAAAGTGGGTCAGGCTTACATACCTCTGGATGTAACCGTGTCGAATGCCAACTACAAGGCGGGTACCGGCCAGTTGCTGTCGAACATCGGCACCGTCATCGCCCTGGAAAAAGGACCCGATTCGGACCTGTTTTTCCTGACCTTCGAGCAAATCGGTTCGCATGCGCGTGCTTACTCCGATACCACGGTGCTCAGTACGGCCACGCCGGCGGATAAGGCGGCAGTGTCGGATGTGGGTTACCGTGTATTCGAGGAAATCGACGCCACGATGTCGAAGATTACCGGCGTGCCACGCACCAATACGACGGTGAA
Source organism: Steroidobacteraceae bacterium (assembly GCA_050248275.1). Taxonomy (GTDB): domain Bacteria; phylum Pseudomonadota; class Gammaproteobacteria; order Steroidobacterales; family Steroidobacteraceae; genus CAILZL01. The sequence goes on along the minus strand of JBFWSR010000027.1, from coordinate 27,881 downwards.
GACAACTTATAACCTGGTTAAACAGCAACTGCCGACAGTGGAAAGCATGGAAGGTTTCCTGAGCGCACACCAGATCGGTATCGCGCAGTTGGGCAGTTCGTATTGCAGCGCGTTGGTGGATGACGCCACATTGCGTACGGCATTCTTCCCGGGATTCAATTTCAGTACGGCGACACTGGGCAATGCCACCGAGCGCAACATGGTCATTGATCCGCTGGTCGCCAGGACACTCAGCACGGGCCTGAGCACCCAGCCCGTCAGCGCCAACGTGAGCGCCGAGCTCAACAGTCTGATGGACGACTTGTGTGTGCCGGGCGGCGTCTGTGCGCCCAGTCGCACACCGATTGTCGTCAAGGCTGCCTGTACGGCAGTGCTGGCCAGCGGCGTCACCACCATTCAATAACCCGTCACAGCACTTACGAGAGACACACCATGATCATTCGCAAGCAAGCCCCGAAAGCGCTGGGACTGAATGAACCACTGCGTCACGCCGATCACAAACGGCCGGTATCCCGACGCGACTTTATTGCGCAGGGTTTTTTGACTGGTGGCGCGACCGTTGTGGCGCCAGCCATGTTGGGCATGGCGCTGAACCCACGGTCGGCAACCGCTGCGACCCTGTCGCCTGATGTCTGGCGCAACAACATCTGCAACATTCAGTTAGGCGCGGGCAAGATTCCATTTATTTGTTTTGATCTGGCCGGTGGCGCCAACATTGCCGGCTCCAACGTGTTGGTGGGTAATCAGAATGGTCAACTCGATGTGTTGTCCACCGCTGGTTACTCCAAGCTGGGGCTGCCGGGCAACATGTTGCCCAACAGTTCTACCGGTACATTCATCGATACACAGTTTGGTCTGGCATTCCACAGTGACAGCGCCTTCCTGCGTGGCATGTTGATGACCACCAGCACTGCCACGCGCGCCATGGTGAGTGGCGCGGTCATTCCGGCGCGTTCCGAAAACGATACGGGCAACAATCCGCACAACCCCATGTATGGCATTGCCAGGGCGGGTGCGCGTGGTCAACTGCTGAGTCTGATCGGCTCGCAAAGCTCGGATTCGGGCGGCAATTCCATGGCGCCTGCCATGCTGATGGATCCCACCGTGCGTCCTACCAAGGTGGATCGTCCTTCCGATGCGCGTGGTCTGGTGGATACCGGCGATCTAGCCAAGATGTTCCCCGATCCTGCCGATACGGTGAAAGTGATGGAATCCATCGAACGCATCAGCCGTGACAAGCTGGCGGCCGTAGATACCAAGCTGCCCACCGATGCGGCGTTGAAGCAGCAGGTGGATTGCGGCTATGTGAAGGCAGCATCGTTGGCCGACTTCAGTGCGGATACCGTCGACCCCACCAAGGACACCAATATCAGCGCTATTTTTCAACCACTGGGCGGTATCAGTGCCGATGGTGAATTCGGCAAGACGGCGGCAGTGATGAAGCTGGTGGTCGATGGCATGGCCGGTGCGGGCACCATCACCATGGGTGGCTTCGACTACCATACCGGTGACCGCGCCACTGGTGAGGCGCGCGATTTCCGCGCCGGCGTGTGCATGGGCGCCTGTCTGGAATATGCGGCGCGTACCGGCAAGCCGCTGATGCTGTATGTGTTCAGCGATGGTTCGCTGAATTCCAACGGCATGATCGACAACTCGACCGGTGGGCGCGGCAAGGGTCAGTGGACCGGCGACAATCAGTCCACCGCCGCCTCATTTTTCCTGGTGCTCAGGCCTGCGGGCCGGCCGCAGATATATACCGGAGGTGGCAGCATACCGGCAGCGCGTCGTCAGCAACTGGGTTACTTCCGTGCATCGGGCGACGTGGAAACTTCCGGCAGCCCGGGGGCTAACTCGGTGGTCTCCCTGGTGGACATGGTGCTGCTCAATTACATGGCGCTGCACGGTGAACAAAATCTCTTCGGGGACGCCAGCCATTTCCCGAATTCGGTGCTGAATTCCGCAGGCATAGACAACTGGATTGCATTTAATCCGATCGTCAATCACACGGTCAGCAACCCGCTTTGATCGTTGGTTTTTATGGGCCGGTCGCATGCCGGCCCAATTCGGGAAACACGGACACCAATGACCTGAGTCTTGCCCGAGCATCGGGGCAGCACTCCTGCAATGCCTGCCACTTCGTATACCATGCGCGCCAGTCATCCCCGGTGCGCGCATGCCACGTCAGCTCATAGAACCACAACACGCTCAGCACGGTTTCCGCTTTGTCTCGGGGCAAGCGTGTCTGTTGACGCTCCTGTTCATGGTGCTCGGAGCAATCACATGCAACAGCGCCTTTGCTGACGATACAGACGATGTGCGCCCGCGTATCGGTCTGGTATTGAGCGGCGGCGGCGCGCGCGGCATTGCGCATGTCGGCGTACTCAAGGTGCTGGAAGAATTGCATGTGCCCATTGATGCAGTCGCGGGCACCAGTATGGGGGCATTGGTTGGTGGTCTGTATGCCTCTGGCATGACGCCGGCCGAAATCGAAAGTCTGGTGAAATCTCTCGACTGGCAGGATGCATTTCGCGATCGGCCGCCGCGCACTGCGCTGGGCTTTCGGCGCAAGCAGGATGATCGCAATTTCCTGGTGCGTTACTCGCTGGGTGTTTCCAAAGATGGATTTGAGTTGCCCACCGGGCTGGTGCAGGGACAGAAGCAAACCCAGATCTTGCGCGGCGCCACGCTGCCGGTAGCAGGCATCGACGATTTCGATCAATTGCCCACACCATTTCGCGCCATTGCCACCGACCTGGAATCCGGAGGGGAGGTGATCATGAACTCAGGCGATCTGGTGAGCGCCATGCGCGCCAGCATGTCGGCGCCCGGCGTCTTTACGCCGGTGGAGCGGGACGGACATTTGCTGGTGGATGGCGGCCTGGTCAACAATCTGCCGACCGACGTCGCCCGCCAGATGAATGTCGATGTGCTGATCGTGGTGGATGTCAGCTTCCCGTTGTATGGGCGCGATGAGTTGACTTCGCCATTGGCAGTCACCAATCAGGCTGCGGCCATCATGGTGCGCAGCCGTACACTGGAAAAACGCGCCAATTTGTCCGCCAGCGACATCATCATCGATCCTCAATTGGGCACGATGAGTTCGGCGGACTTTTCGCGTGTGCCACGAGCGCTGATGGCCGGTGAAACGGCGGCGCGTGCCATGAAGGAGCGACTTCAGGCCTTGTCTGTCGATAAGCCTGCCTATCAACAGTATCTGGCGGCGCGCGCACCCGCTCTGTTGCAGACGCCGCATATCGACTTCATTCGAACGGATGCCGCTTCGGCGCGCTATGCCGCCGCGGTCGACTCGGTGGTTGGCGACTTGCAGGGGCAGCCGCTTGATCGGGCGCGCATCAATGACGATCTGGCCTCCCTGTATTCACTCGACCTGTTCGAGACCATCGATTACGAGCTGGTCAACCAGGATGAGCAGACAGGGTTGGAGTTTCACCTCAAACCCAAGAGCTGGGGGCCGGACTACGTGCGCGTCGGCATCAATCTGGAAGATGACTTTGCAGGCAACAGCCGTTACAACCTGGCGGCGCGATTGATCATGACCGATCTCAATCCGCTCGGCGCTGAATGGCTGACCGATGCGCAGATCGGTGACCGGGCGCGCTTTGCCACGGAATTTTATCAACCTCTTTCCTGGAAGCAGCGTTATTTTGTCGCCCCGCGTCTGGAGTATGGAGTGCGTAACGTGCCGCTGCTAAGCGACGACAAGACCATTGCCGAGTATCGCGTGCGCAATGCGTTGGCGAGTTTTGACTTTGGACGTGAATTGTCGAATTGGGGCGAAGTGCGTGTGGGTCTGCAGCGTGGTGCGGGTTCAACCCATGTACTGATCGGAGATCCTGCCTTGCCGACCGAACGCTATGACATTGGCGGTTATGTCGTGCGCATATCCTACGATACCTTTGACAATGTTTTTTTTCCCAGACATGGACAGGAATTCAGTTTGCAATGGAACGCAGAGCGAACCGATCTCGGAGCCGATCAAAATACCAACAAAGTATCGGCCGAGTGGCAAATGGCCAGGACCTTCGGCCGCTATACCGTGATTCTGTCTACGGATGTCGGCTCAAATCTGACCGAGGATACGGTCACGCATGATTACTTCACGCTGGGCGGTTTTCTCAATCTGTCGGGACTGACGACGGGTTCCATTTCCGGACCGCACTATGGTATTGCGCGTCTGGTGTACTACCGGCAGATTGGCCATGGTGGCGCCGGTGTGCTGGATCTGCCCGCGTATGCCGGTATTTCCATTGAAGCGGGTAATGTCTGGAACAAACGCAGCGATGCCAGTTTCAGCAGTCTGCGTCACGATGGCAGTCTGTTCTTCGGCGCTGATACGCCACTGGGTCCGCTGTATCTGGCAGGCGGCATTGATGATCACCGCAAGACTGCATTTTATTTATTCCTGGGGCGTTCTTTCTGAAGTGGTACCGATGGAGGGCATATGAGCGATAAATCGGGCGAGGACTGTCTGTATGCACTGAAGATCGCGTTCTGCTACATGCCCAAAGCCATCGAGGTCAATCAATACGATTACGGTGACCGCGTGGAGAAAGTGTTGTCAGACATTCACCTTGTCAGGCAGGCATTGCTGGCGCAAGGCATCGATCCGGAAGAAGTGCAGAGCGAGATGAATCCTGGTGCCACCGGACCGTCATGCGTGTGAGAGATACATAGGGGCAGGTTTGAAACCAGCCCCTACGCGATTTGATCCTTGTCATTCTCGATCAGGGCATAGGCCGAGTGATTGTGAATGGATTCGAAGTTCTCGGTTTCGACGGTGTAGGCGCGGATGCGCGGTTCATTGTTCATGCGCACGGCCAGATCACGCACGATGTCTTCAACGAACTTGGGGTTGTCATAGGCGCGTTCGGTCACGTACTTTTCGTCGGCGCGCTTGAGAATGCCGTAGACCTCGCACGAGGCCTCCTGCTCGGCGATATCAATCAGTTCTTCCAGCCACATGTGTTTATTGACGCGTGCGGTCAGCGTGATGTGTGAACGCTGGTTGTGCGCGCCGTAGTCGGAGATGGCTTTGGAACAGGGGCACAGGCTGGTGGCCGCGACGACCACCTTGAGCCACTGCTGCGTCTTGCCGTGACTGTACTCGCCGATCAACGAGGCCTGATAGCTCATCAGGCTCTCCACGCCGCTCATCGGCGCCTTTTTCATCACGAAAAACGGAAAGCTCATCTCGATGTGACCGGCTTCCGCATTCAGATACCTGGTCATTTCCTTAAGCATTACGCCGAAAGATTCCACTGAAATCTCGCGTTCGTGCCTGTGCAGGATCTCCACGAAGCGCGACATGTGCGTGCCCTTGAAATTGTGCGGCAGGGCGACGTACATGTTGAAGTTGGCGATGGTGTGCTGTTCGCTGCCGGAACGATCCTTGATGCGCACCGGATGCGATACATCCTTGATGCCGACCTTGTTGATCGGGAGTTGGCGCGTATCGGCACGGCTTTGCACATCCTCGATGTTCGAGGTCTTCGGGGGTACGGTTGTCATGGGGAACTCTTTGGTCGTCAGCCGCCCGCAGCACGCGCCGGAGCGGGCCACCATTGGCTGATGGTGGTGGTGATGGATGGAATATCAAGGCCGGCTGCCAGCAGGCAATCCTGGCGCGAGCCATGTTCTATGAAGCGGTCAGGAATGCCCAGATGCAACATCGACAGGGTGATGCCCTGCTGGTTCAGCAGTTCGGCCACTGCGCTGCCGGCGCCGCCGCTCACGGTGTTTTCTTCCACCGTAATGAATGCCTGATGGCGTGCCGCCAGTTTCAGCATCAGTTCCTGATCCAGCGGTTTGACGAAGCGCATGTTGACCAGAGTGGCATCCAGTTGTTCGGCGACGGCTGCGCAAAAACCAACCATGGGACCCCAGGCCAGAATGCACAGCCCGCTGTGGCCTTCGCGCAGGACCTGCGCCTTGCCGATCGGCAGCGCTGTCATCTCGCGTTCGATCGGTACGCCGGGCCCGGGTCCGCGCGGGTAACGGACGGCGGCGGGACTGCCCAGTTGCACGGCGGTATAGAGCATTTGCCGGCATTCATTTTCATCGGCCGGCGCCATCACGGTCATGTTGGGAATGCAGCGCAGGAAACTCAGATCGAAACTGCCCTGATGGGTGGCGCCATCGCCACCGACCAGGCCGGCACGATCCAGAGCGAATGTGACTGGCAGATTCTGCAACGCCACATCGTGAATCAATTGATCGTAAGCGCGCTGCAGGAAACTGGAATAAATGGCCACGACGGGCCTGATGCCATCGCAGGCCAGACCAGCCGCAAACGTCACGGCATGTTGTTCGGCAATCGCCACATCGAAATAACGGTCGGGGAAGCGCTGCGAATACTCAACCAGTCCGGAGCCTTCGCGCATGGCCGGGGTGATGCCCACTACGCGCGGATCGGTTGCGGCCATGTCGCATAACCAGTCGCCGAACACTTGCGAATAACTGGGGCCGCTGGCCTTTTCCTTGAAGATCACGCCGCTCTTGGGGTCGAACGGGCCGGGACCATGCCACTTGATCGGATCGGCCTCGGCGGGTGCATAACCCTTGCCCTTGCGGGTGACCACATGCAGGAACTGCGGGCCTTTCATGTCATGCAGATTGCGCAGCGTGGTTACCAGCGACTCCACATCATGGCCATCAATTGGTCCGATGTAGTTGAAGCCCATTTCTTCGAAGATGGTGCCGGGCAGGATCATGCCCTTCATGTGTTCTTCGGAGCGGCGCGCCAGTTCCCACATGGGGGGGACGCGCCGCAGTATCTTTTTGCTGCCTTCGCGTAGGTGGGCATACAGCTTGCCGGACAGCACGCGCGCGAAGTAATTCGAGAAGGCGCCGACGTTCTCGGAGATCGACATGTCGTTGTCGTTGAGCACCACCAGCAGATCGGTGTCCAGCGCGCCGGCATGATTCAGCGCTTCGAAGGCCATCCCCGCCGTGATGGCGCCATCGCCAATCACCGCCACGGCGCGTCGCGGACTGCTGGTTTGCCGGGCGGCGATGGCCATGCCCAGTGCGGCGCTGATGGAGGTGCTGGAATGACCCACGCCGAAGGTGTCGTATGAACTCTCGCTGCGGGTGGGGAAGGGCGCCAGTCCGTCCTTGTGCTTGATGGTGTGCAACTGCTCCCGGCGGCCGGTCAGCACCTTGTGCGGATAGGCCTGATGACCTACATCCCAGACCAGCCGGTCTTCAGGCGTGTTGAACACGTAATGCAGGGCAATGGTCAGCTCGACCGTGCCCAGCCCGGCGGCAAAGTGTCCGCCGCGCTGACTGACGGTTTCGATGAGAAACTGGCGTAATTCGGCTGCCAGAGATTTGAGCTGTCCGACCGACAAGCGGCGCAGGTCGGCAGGCGCATTGATGGCGGGCAGTAGCGGCACAGAAGTTTGATTCATTAGGAGGGCAGTGTACTAGAAAGCCAACTAGTGCTGCCGCAGCACCAGCCAGCTGGTCAGGTCGCGCAGGTGCCGGGCTTGCGGGCCGAAGTGGGCCAGGGTTGCCAGCGCATCGCGATGCAGCTCGGCGACTTTGGCATGTGCGGCTTCAATGCCGACGATTGCGGGGTAGGTGTACTTCTGATTCGCCAGGTCGGCGCCGGTGGACTTGCCCAGCAGAACAGGATCGCCCTCGATATCGAGTAGATCATCCTGAATCTGAAAAGCCAGACCGACACACCCGGCGTAACGATCCAGCGCTGCCAGATCATCGCCATTCAGTCCAGGCTGACAGGCTGCTGCCAAGAACACGCTGGCGCGAATCAGGGCGCCGGTCTTGCGGGCATGAATGTCCGTGAGCGCAGCCAGATCGAGAATCTGCCCTTCGGCGGCCAGATCCAGTGCCTGTCCACCTGCCATGCCGGCTGTGCCGCTGGCTTGGGCCAGTATCCGTACCAGTTGCAGACGGATGGCAGGATCGGCAGGCAGGGTCTGATCGGTGGCCAACAGCTCAAATGCCAGCACCTGCAGGGCGTCGCCGGCCAGAATGGCCGTGGCTTCGTCGAAAGCCTTGTGACAGGTGGGGCGGCCGCGACGCAAGTTGTCGTCGTCCATGGCCGGCAGGTCATCGTGTATTAAAGAATAGACGTGGATCATTTCCACGGCGCACGCAGCGGCGGTCACCGATGTCTGACTCAGTCCCAGGGCGGCGGCGGTGGCATAGACCAGCGCCGGACGCACCCGCTTGCCGCCGCCCAGTACGCTGTAGCGCATGGCTTCATGCAGGCGGGTCGGGCTGGCGGAACTCTCGGGCAGATAATGCGCCAGTGCGGCTTCAGTATCCGCCTGCCAGCGCAGCAGGCAATCAGCAAAGGTTGGCGGCACTTCAGGCTTCGTCATCATCATCGGTAGTGAATGGCTCGGCTGCTGCGGCGTCATCGTTGCCGCTCTTGCGCAGCAGGATTTCCACCTTCTGCTCGGCCTGTTGCAACGCCGTCTGGCAACTGCGCGTCAAGGCGATGCCACGTTCGAACTGCTTGAGCGACTCGTCCAGCGACAACTCGCCTTGTTCCATGCGTTCGACGATCTGTTCCAGCTCGGCCAGCGATTTTTCGAAATCAGGCGTTTTGGCGGCGGTCTTTTTGGTCATGTCTCGAGCCCGGTATCAAGCCCACTGATCAGGCCGGTTATTGGCGGGCGGCAAGTTTGTGAGAGCGGATGCGCGCCGTCAAACAATTCCTGTGAGCGTTGTCTGTCAGGAAGCAGGCGGATTTGAGCGTGATAACTCGGTGCAGTTGCGCGATCTCCGCTTGGGCCTGTTTTCCGGAGGTTGGTGTGCACATCGCTGGATTCACCAGCTCCGCCAATTCATAGGGGTTTTCTATAAGCTGCGATAGATAAATCCTCGTTGACTTAACTAAAGTCGGCTCCTAGAGTCGGACCAGCCGTCCAAACAGCAAGAAATCCGAGGCCGAGTACTTCGGGATCGTCGTTCTCTCTGACAATTATTAGGAGGGTATCTGTATGGCAAACTTGAAAGGCAGCAAGACCGAGGGCAACCTCAAAGAGGCGTTTGCCGGTGAATCGCAGGCGAATCGTCGTTACCTGTACTTCGCCGCCAAGGCAGATGTGGAAGGTTTTAACGATGTGTCGGCGGTATTCCGTTCCACTGCTGAAGGGGAAACCGGGCATGCGCACGGACATCTGGAATATCTGGAGGCCGTCGGCGATCCCGCCACGGGGCTTCCTATTGGTGATACGTCCTTGAACCTGAAGGCGGCCATCGCCGGTGAAACGCACGAGTACACCGATATGTATCCGGGCATGGCCAAGCAGGCGCGCGAAGAAGGCTTTGCCGAAATCGCCGACTGGTTCGAGACCCTGGCCAAGGCCGAGCGCTCGCACGCCAACCGTTTCCAGAAGGCGCTGGATAACCTGTAAGGGTTGGGTTCGTTGTTCGTGGGGGGCGGGTTTCAAACCCGCCCTCCTGAAACAGCAGCAAGGCTGGTGTGAAACCAGCCTCTACGGGATTGGCTGAAACCCGGAGGCGGCGTGTCCGATCACAAGATTCCCAATGGCAGCCGCGAAGGCAGTCTCGAAGTGCCGACCCGTCATCCGGTCGCCTGGCAGGACAAGGACTTTTACGATGAAGCCTCGTTGTTCAAGGAGCTGGAACGGGTTTTCGACATCTGTCACGGCTGCCGTCGCTGTTTCAGTCTGTGCAATGCCTTTCCCACCTTGTTCGACGCCATTGATGAATCCAGTAACGGCGAACTCAATGCCGTAGATCGCAAGGTGTACTGGCAGGTGGTCGATCACTGCTATCTGTGCGACATGTGCTACATGACCAAGTGTCCGTATGTGCCGCCGCATCCCTGGAATCTCGACTTTCCACATTTGATGCTGCGCGCCAAGGCCGTCAAATTTCAGCGCGGCGATGTACGTCTGCGCGACAGGATACTGAGCGCCACCCAGGCGGTCGGCAACATTGCCGGCATTCCGGTGGTGTCCGAAGTGGTCAATGCCGTGAATCGCAGCCAGCTCGGGCGCAAGCTGCTGGACCAGACCCTGGGTGTGCATCCCGAGGCGCCGATTCCCGAATATCACAGCAACACCTATCGCAAGCGGCATGCAAAGCGCGTTGCGCCGGAGATGCAGGTCAAACCTGCCTTCGACACCACCGGCAAGGTGATGTTGTTCGCCACTTGCTATGGCAATCGCAATGAACCGGAGTTGGGTGAGGATTTATGCGCCGTGTTCGAACACAACGGCATTCCCGTGGTGCTGGCGCAGCTCGAGGCCTGTTGCGGCATGCCCAAGCTGGAGCTGGGCGATCTGCCGTCCATCCAGCAACTCAAGGACATCAACATTCCCTCCTTGCTCCGGCTGGTGGAGCAGGGCTATGACATCGTCACGCCCATTCCTTCCTGTACCCTGATGTTCAAACAGGAGTTGCCGTTGCTGTTTCCGGACGATGCACAGGTGCAGCGCGTCAGGGCGGCAATGTTCGATCCGTTCGAGTATCTCTGGCTGCGCCATAAGCAGGGTCTGCTGCGCACGGATTTCTCCGGCAGGCTGGGCAAGGTGAGTTATCACGTGCCCTGCCACCTGCGCGTGCAGAACATCGGCCTGAAGACCCGCGATGTGTTGAAGCTGGTGCCCGACACTGACGTGCTGGTCATCGAACGCTGTTCGGGTCACAACGGCACTTATGGTGTGAAGCGCGAGTTTCGCGATGTTTCCATGAAAATCGGTCGGCCGGTGTTCGGCAAGGTCGAGAGCGCTGCTGCCGATTACTATTCCAGTGATTGTCCCATGGCGGGACATCAGATTCATTCCGGCTTGCCTGAGTCAGCACCTGAACCGACGCATCCGCTTAAGCTGCTGCGCAAGGCCTATGGCATTTGAACCGACTGCTGAATGCCGGTCGCTGAGCGAAGTTGCAGCGTTTCACCAGGTGGAGTGTTGATGATGCACAACAAACTGCAACCCTCCGATCTGTACACGCTTGAGCAGTACGCCCGCATTCGCAGCAGCTTTCGCGGCGAAGTGATGGCGCACAAGCAACGTCGTACCGTACAGATCGGGCCCAACGTCACCTGGATCTTTGAAGATCGCATGACCATCCAGTATCAGGTGCAGGAAATGCTGCGCGTGGAGCGCATCTTCGAGGAAGAAGGCATTGCCGATGAACTGAATGCCTACAACCCGCTGATTCCCGACGGCAGCAACTGGAAAGCGACCTTCCTGATCGAGTTCACAGATGTGGATGAACGTCGTGCCGCGCTGGCGCGTATGAAAGGCATCGAAGATGCGTGCTGGGTGCAGGTGGATGATCAACCGCGAGTCCTGGCCATCGCCGATGAAGACATGGAGCGCAGCAACGATGACAAGACTTCTTCCGTGCACTTCCTGCGCTTCGAGTTGACTGCCGCCATGGTCAAGTCCGCCAAGGCAGGCGCGGGCTTGCGCATGGGCATTGATCATCCCGCCTATGGGCACGCACTGGGTCCAGTGCCAGCACTGGTGAGAGAGTCTTTGGTGAAGGATTTGCTGTAGCTGCGGACCGGTTTGTTTGCAGTTAGGTCTTGTTTGTCGCTTGGTGCCGGCGCATACAAAGGTTCGTCCCTACGGCGCCACTGCTCAATGGTAGAATCCGCGCGCTTTTTCTCTAGCGGATTCCCTACCTGCAATGGCCCAGTCTTATAACGCTGCCGATATTGAAGTTCTGAGTGGTCTGGACCCGGTGCGGCGTCGCCCGGGCATGTATACCGATACCAGCCGCCCCAATCATCTGGCGCATGAGGTCATCGACAACTCGGTGGACGAGGCGCTGGCCGGTCATGCCAAACGCATCCAGGTCACGGCTTACAAGGACGGTTCGCTGGAAGTGGTGGACGATGGCCGTGGCATGCCGGTGGACATTCATCCCATCGAGAAGGTCAGCGGCGTCGAATTGATCCTGACGCGCCTGCATGCGGGCGGCAAGTTTTCCGACAGGAACTACGAGTTCTCCGGCGGCCTGCATGGCGTGGGCGTGTCGGTGGTCAATGCCTTGTCCAAACATCTGGAATGCTGGGTGCGGCGCGGCGGCAAGGAATACAACATCAGCTTTGCCGATGGCCGTCTAAAGTCCAGGCTGGAAGTGGTGGGCGATGTCGGCAAGAACAATACCGGCACTACGCTGCGCTTCTGGCCCGATCCCAAGTATTTTGAAACGCCAACCTTTGCCATTCCCAAACTCCGCCATGTGCTGCGCGCCAAGGCGGTGATGTGCGCCGGCCTGCATATTCTCTTCACCAATGAAGCCACTGGCGAGACGGAAGAGTGGCAATACACCGGCGGCGTGAGCCAATACCTGCTGGAGAGTCTGGGCAATGGCGAATGGCTGCCGCCGGAAATGTTCACCGGCAAGATCGTCGGTCAGCAGGAAGGCGCCGAATGGGCGCTGGCCTGGCGCGTGGATGATGGCGAGCGCATCGAAGAAAGCTATGTCAATCTGATCCCGACGCCGCAGGGCGGCACGCATGTGAATGGTTTGCGTTTGGGACTGACTGACGCACTGCGTGAGTTCTGCGAATTCCGCAATCTGCTGCCGCGCGGCATCAAGCTTGCGCCCGAGGATGTCTGGGATGGCGTGAGTTTCGTGCTGTCCACCAGGATGAAGGAACCGCAGTTCGCCGGTCAGACCAAGGAACGTCTGTCATCGCGCGAAGCCGCGGCATTTGTCGCCGGTGTGGTGAAAGACCAGCTCGCGCTGTGGCTGAATCAGCATCCCGATTCCGGCGAGCGCATTGCGCAACTGGCCATCGAATCGGCGCAGGCACGATTGAAGGCTTCCAAGATCGTGGCGCGCAAGCGTTCGGTCAGCGGTCCGGCCCTGCCCGGCAAACTCTCCGATTGCACGGCGCAGGATCCAGAACGCGGCGAGTTGTTTCTGGTGGAAGGCGATTCCGCCGGTGGCTCGGCCAAGCAGGCGCGCGATCGTGAATTCCAGGCCGTGATGCCACTGCGCGGCAAGATTCTCAACACTTGGGAAGTCGAATCGGGGCAGGTGCTGCAATCCCAAGAAGTGCATGACATTGCCGTGGCGCTGGGCGTTGATCCCGGCTCCGACAAGATGGACGGGCTGCGTTATCACAAGGTGTGCATCCTGGCCGATGCCGACTCGGATGGCCTGCACATTGCCACCCTGTTGTGTGCGCTGTTCCTGCGTCACTTCCGGCCTTTGGTATTGGCGGGCCATGTGCATGTCGCGATGCCACCCTTGTTCCGCGTCGATGTGGGCAAGCAGGTGTATTACGCGCTCGATGAAGCCGAGAAGCAGGGCATCCTGGATCGCATTGCCGCCGAGAATCCGCGCGCCAAACCCACGGTGATGCGCTTCAAGGGACTGGGCGAGATGAACCCGCTGCAATTGCGTGAGACCACCATGGCGCCGGAAACGCGGCGTCTGGTGCAGCTCACCGTCGAAGCGGCGGATGACACCGACCAGATGCTGGACATGCTGCTGGCCAAGAAGCGTGCGGGCGATCGCCGCGAATGGCTGGAAGACAAAGGCAATCTGGCGCAGATATAAATCGACGCACCTGTTTTGTAGGGGCGCAATTCATTGCGTCCGTCCGAAGGGTGATGAATCACGCCCTACATAAAACCGAATTCGACGAGTCTCAATCATGTCTCCCACACAACCCACTCTGAACTTCGAAGGCATTGAACGCCAGCCGCTGCGCACGTTCACCGAGAGGGCATATCTCGACTATTCGATGTACGTGATTCTGGATCGCGCCCTGCCACATATAAACGATGGACTGAGACCAATACAGCAACGCATCATTTATGCAATGAGCGAGCTGGGTCTGTCGGCCAGCGCCAAGCCCAAGAAATCGGCGCGCACCATCGGCGATGTGATCGGCAAGTTCCATCCGCATGGCGACTCGGCCTGTTATGAAGCCATGGTGCTGATGGCGCAGCCATTCTCGTATCGCTATCCGCTGGTGGATGGCCAGGGCAACTTCGGCTCGCCGGACGATCCCAAGTCCTTTGCGGCGATGCGTTACACCGAGTCCAAGCTCACAAAATATTCATCGTTGCTGTTGTCGGAGCTGGGGCAGGGCACGGTGGACTGGACGCCGAATTTCGACGGCACCCTGGACGAACCGGCGTTGCTGCCGGCGCGCGTGCCGAATCTGTTGCTGAACGGTACGACCGGTATTGCAGTTGGCATGGCGACCGATATTCCGCCGCACAACCTGCGTGAAGTGGTGACAGCCTGCATCCGCTTGCTGGATGAACCGGAAGTGTCGGTGCGCGAGTTGTGTCGTCATGTTCAAGGCCCGGATATGCCAACCGGCGCTGAGATTGTTACGCCGCGCAGCGATCTCAAGGCCATTTACGAAACCGGCAATGGCACCTTCAAGGCGCGGGCGGTGTATGAAATCGAGGATGGCGACATCGTCATCACGCAGCTGCCATATCTGGTGTCGGGCTCCAAGGTGCAGGAGCAGATAGCCGCGCAGATCAATGCCAAAAAGCTGCCGATGGTTACCGACATTCGCGATGAGTCCGATCACGAATGTCCCACACGCATTGTCATCACACCGCGCTCGAACCGTGTGGAGATTGAGCCGTTGATGGCGCATCTGTTTGCCACCACCGATCTGGAACGCAGTTATCGTGTCAATCTGAACGTAATCGGCCTGGATGGCCGTCCGCGCGTGATGGACCTGAAGAGCATGCTGGTTGAATGGTTGAGCTTCCGTACCACCACGGTCAAGCGGCGTCTGAACTGGCGTCTGGAGAAGGTGACGGCGCGTCTCCACATCCTCGACGGCCTGTTGATTGCTTATCTCAATCTCGATGAAGTCATTCGCATCATTCGCAGTGAAGACGAACCCAAGCCAGCCTTGATGGCGCGCTTTGGACTGACTGAAATCCAGGCCGAAGCGATTCTTGAGACCAAGCTGCGTCATCTGGCCAGGCTCGAAGAAATGAAGATTCGCGGCGAGCAGGACGAACTGGCGCGTGAACGCGATGAACTGGAAAAGCTGCTGGGCAGCGACGCCAGACTCAAACAGTTGATCAAGGAAGAGTTGCAATCGGTGGCTGAGGAGTTCGGCGACAAGCGCCGTACCAAAATCATCGAGCGAGCTGCGGCACAGGCCATCGACGAGACCGAACTGGTGGCCAGCGAGCCAGTGACCGTGGTGTTGTCGGCGCGTGGCTGGGCGCGTGCCGCCAAGGGTCATGACATCGATCCGCGTGCGCTGGGTTACAAGACCGGCGATGAATTCAAGGCGGTGGCCAAAGGCCGCAGCACACAGCAGGCGGTATTCCTGGACAGCACCGGCCGCACCTACAGCATACTGGCGCATACCCTGCCGGCAGCGCGCGGTCATGGCGAACCGCTCTCGGGACGCATCGATCCGCCGGATGGCGCCACCTTCGCCGGCGTGATGATGGGCGAAGCCAATGATCGCTGGGTGCTGGCCACCGATGCCGGTTATGGCTTCATCATCAGGACCGAAGAACTGTATTCGCGCAATCGCGCCGGCAAGGCGGTGCTGGCCGTGCCGGAAGGCGCGAATGTTCTACAGCCGGTGGCAGTGCCGGCACAGGAAGATGCGCTGCTCTGTGCAGTGAATAACGATGGCAAATTGCTGGCGTTCCCGGTGAAAGAATTGCCGGAACTGGCCAGGGGCAAGGGCAACAAGATCTTCGGCATCGATACCAGGCGTTTTGAAAAGCGCGATGAGTTCATGGTGAGCATGGCGGTGGTCGCGCCAGGTCAGAGCCTGTTGCTGTGGTCTGGCGAGCGCAAGATGACGCTGAAGTTTGCCGAACTGAAAGAGTATCGTGGCGAACGTGCGCAACGTGGTGGCGTGTTGCCGCGCGGCTGGCGCAAGGTCGAACGCCTGGATGTGGAGTAGAACGTTAGGGTCACTTGGCTGTAGCCGATAATTGCCATGCGTTGTGTTGCGAATGGGTGGATTCTTGCAATACAGTGATACATGAATTATTTTCTATGCACATTATTTGTGCATGAAGCGATTGCTGTTTGTTTCGCCATGCAGAATTAGTACTGCAGGTATCGGCATGATGGATGCAACGCTATGTCCGTCTACGTCGATACATTCCATCTTATGCATGATATTGCATGCCCTTGGACGCGAGGCTCTGCCTTCCGGGTTGTCTGACCGCGCAATATATTCAATATATTGATATTGCATGGTTGGGTCATGCGAAATTGTAGTGAAATGTCTTTCTCACATTCACGGGCTATTCTTGGCCGGTGATTCCATTCAATTCATGTCATATCGCGGAGTTGATATTCACGCCTTCATTTCATTCATGGTCGTCGGGTAAATCTGATATGAAAAGAGCGGTCAATATGCTGGCTTCAATGCCGCGTATCAATGTGGAACTTGTCAACCGATTGCTGCTGATGATGATTGCGCTCGGAAGTGTCGCCTGGATGGTGCATATGGCCGATTATTGGCAGCGTAGCCTCCAGATGGTTGGCCTGTTCGCAGTCATTGCCGGCGGTGTGAGTGTGGCCAGCGTCTGTGTTTACCTTGCATTACGGGGGCGCGTAGCCACCATCAAACACCTTGTCAGGGAGTTGTTTCTGCTTGTCCTGGTGTTGTTACTGGTGGAGGCATGGGTGATCAATGAAGCGCCCGCAACATGGACGGACAATGTCGTTGCAGGAAGATATCTGGAGCGGCAGCAGACGGCGCGCAAACTGGGAGTCCGGTTTGACCCGAGAACCGTTTCCGAGGTTGTTGCGGATCTTCGTGAGCAAGGTATAGATGCATTGCCGGGAGTCAGCCGCAGCTGGCCGGGCATGCCGCAGGTACGTAAACGCCTGCCTGAGGGATTTTATCCACTGTCGCACGCCAGCAATGCCCAGATAGTTGAATGTAACGAAGACGGTCAATATCTTGTCTATGGGACGGATGAATTTGGATTCAATAATCCATCCGGTCTGGTGGCCTCCGGTCAGATCGATGTTGCCATTGTTGGTGAATCGCATGTGCTTGGTCATTGCGTGGCACCAGGCGAGAGTTTTGTCGATGTCGTGCGCGGTGTTTTTCCCAGGACCGCGAATTTTGCCCTTGCCTATACGCTGTCCCTGTCGCAACTGGGTAGCGTGCGCGAGTATGTGGAGCCACTTAAGCCGCCGTTGGTGTTATGGGTGGTTAATCCCGGTCTGGCGGTGACGTCGGGTGATGAAGGAAGCGATCCAGTATTGCGCCGGTATCTGGATCCGGCATTTTCCCAGAATCTCCTGTATCGTCAGGCGGAAGTGGATGCTGCGGTCCGCACTCTGTCTCTGGGCATTCAGGCAACCTCCGATCACGAGCTCAGGCAAGAGCTTCAACGGGCCGAGTCGCAGCGTTTTTCCAGGCTTTACGCTTTGGGTCAGGTGCGTGCGCGTCTGGACATGACCCGGCGATGGCAGCGCCCACCACCCGGTCCCGACACGGCACTGTTCGAGCAAAGCTTGCGATTGGCGAACGCCACTGTGGATTCGTGGGGAGGGCGGCTGGTGGTCGCGGTGATGCCTTCTTATGCGGAGACCATGGGAGAGCGGAAAGAATCCATGCGGCATCATCTGGTGATGGACATAGTCAACCGGTTGGGTATTGAAGCCATTGATGGCGCGGCATTGTTTCTTGCACAAGTGGATGGTCCGAGTTTGTTCGCAATGAACAAGGCCAACCATCCGAACGCCGCAGGTCATGCATTACTTGGTAGATATATCGTGGAGGAACTGCGCAGGAAAAAACTTGATCTGCCATCCATAGCTATTGCAATCCAGGAGCCGTCATGACAGATGAAAAAATCATAGCCAAGCTGCAGCAAGTCTTTACCGGTGTGTTCGGCAAGTCGCTGGCGTTTGACCCGATGCTGGATCGCAGGGATGCATCGCATTGGACCTCCCTGAAACATGTCGAGTTCATCATAGCGCTGGAAAGGGAATTCGGGGTGCGTTTCGATGGTGCCGACGCCACCGATATGACCAGCATTCCGCTGGTGATCGAACGGATTCAACAGAGATTACAGTGATGCCGATGCGCGCAATCTACCGGGGTTACCTGGTGCGTGTCGTGGAGGAGGAACTACTCAAGTTGTTTTCCGCGGGCAAGCTGGCTGGCACTACGCATACTTGCATCGGACAGGAAATGTCGGCAGTAGCACTGGCGGACAGCCTAGATCGCACGCGCGACCTTATTTTTTCTAATCACCGCTGTCATGGGCATTATGTGGCATGGACTGATGATGTCGAAGGACTGTTGGCTGAAGTCATGGGCAAGCGCACTGGTGTATGTGCCGGGATCGGCGGCAGCCAGCATCTGTGTGGCGAAGGTTTTTTCAGCAATGGTATCCAGGGTGGAATTGTGCCGGTATCTGCGGGGCTGGCTCTCGCAAAAAAGATGGACGGGAGGCAGGGAATCGTTGCGGTGTGTATTGGCGACGGCACGCTGGGTGAAGGCGTGGTGTACGAGACCTTCAATATCGCCGTCAAATGGCGTTTGCCATTGTTGATCATGTTGGAAAACAACATGTATGCGCAATCGACCTCGCAGGCCGAGACCCTGGCAGGTGATATCTGCGCGCGTGCCGGGGCGTTCGGCATGAAAACATTTCATGGCGATACCTGGAATCATCAGGCGTTGGCGACAACGCTGCATCAAGCGGCGAATTACGTCAGAGGGCAATGTGCACCGGCGTTCGTGCGCGTAGATACCTACCGTCTTGCAGCACATTCCAAGGGTGATGATGACCGTGATCAGGAAGAGATTGCCCGCTATGCACATCGCGATCCAGTCAACATGTTGCTGGAGACTGAAAGTCATGCCGAAAATTCCGCGCTGGCAGTCATCCGCAGGCGTGTGCATGTTGCGATCCGTCGGGCGGAGCAGGAAGAACAGCCGCATCATGAATTACGGAGAGACAAACAGACGGTGCAGAGCCAACTGACTGTACGTGAGGTTGATGAGTGTGACGCGAATACACAGTTGGAGGCAATCAATCGCGCCCTGCAGGCTTGGCTAAGGGACGACAACACGGTGATCTTGCTGGGCGAGGATATTCGTTCGCCATACGGTGGTGCGTTCAAGGTGACGCGGGGATTATCGGATCTTTTTCCTGATCGCGTATTCAATACTCCCATCAGTGAAGCGGCCATAGTCGGTCTCGGTAATGGTGTGAGCCTGGGGGGCAGGCGCGCTGTGGTGGAAATCATGTTTGGCGATTTTCTGACATTGTGCTTCGACCAGATTCTGAATCATGCGGCGAAATTTCATGACATGTACAACCGTCGTGTCACCAATCCGTTGGTGCTGCGCACGCCCATGGGGGGCGGTCGCGGTTATGGCCCCACACACAGTCAGAGTCTGGAAAAACATTTCCTCGGCATTCCAGGAATGACCGTGCTGGTTTTCCATCAGCGTACGCGTGTGGCATCGGTGTATGAAACGCTGCGCCAATTCCAGCATCCTCTGCTGATTATCGAGAATAAGCTGCTGTACCGGACGCGCGGTGATGCGGCTCTGCCAACGGGGTATCGGTTGTTCGAGACGTCAGGGAAGTTTCCGGAAACATGGCTGAGACCGGCAGTTGAAGCTGATCTCACAATGGTCGTTTTCGGTCGAATGGGAGTGCTCGCGGAAAAGGTCGTTGAGCGATTGGCGATTGAAGAAGAAATCTTTGTAGACCTTATTCTACCGCTGCAGGTATCGCCATTCGATCCGACGCTGGCACTGGAATCGACATCCCGGACCGGCAAGTTGCTGGTGGTCGAGGAAGGTGCGGCGGAGTTCGATCTTGGCAGCGAGGTGATTGCCGCGGTGAGTGTTGCGTACCGGGGCCGCAATCGCCTCCATTGCCGCCGCATTGCCGCGTTATCGACGCCGATTCCAAGTGCTCCGGCTCTGGAGCAGCATGTGTTGCCGGGTGAGATGGATATTTTTGATACGTGCGTGGAGTTGTTCGATGAGTGACTTGACTCCGGTCATCGTGCCGCAAATGAATCCCAACGACGATACAGCCGTACTGGTCGGCTGGCATGCGGATGCCGGCAGTCGCGTTGATGAAGGTCAGTTGCTGGTGACGCTCGAGACCAGTAAATCGGCTTTCGATGTACATGCGCCCTGTGCGGGTCATGTGTTTTTCGACCGTGAACCTCATAGCATCGTCGATGTCGGTAGCATCATTGCCTGGATCGGCGAGCAACAGCACCGTCCGGAGCGCCTGCCCGAAATCGGAAGGGTGGGTAAGGTGACGCAGCAGGAGCCATCCGCAAAGGTGAGCCGCAAGGCATTGCGTCTGATGAATCAGAACGGCTTGAGTTTGTCGGACTTTGCCGATCTTGATCGCGTCATGACCGAGGATGTCGAGCGTGCGCTGCGTGAGCGAAGCAACGGTGCGAATGATTGTGGGACTGACGACGAGGAGCTGCTGGACCAGTCTCCGGCAAAAATCATTGAAGTCCAGACATTGACCGAAGTCTATCGCCAAGCCGTACCGAGTACGGTGGCGATGGCGGTTTCGGTGGCAAAGACGAATGAACGGTTGAAGCGGCTTGGCGCTACAGTCAGAACTGTAAGCATGCTCGAGATGGTGATTCATTGCGTTGCCCGGCTGTTGGTCGAATTTCCGGAACTCAATGGTTTTTATGCCCGCAACCGTGCCTGGCGCTTTCGGTCCGTTTCGATCGGGTTCGCCATCAACATTGGAGGCTCTCTGCGTGTGCCGGTGGTGCATCAGGCCGATCATTTGTCGCAAAGGGAAATCGTTGCGACGGTGCGCGAACTGTCTCTGAAATACATGCGCGACGAACTGGAGATCGGCGATCTGACAGGCGGTACATTTACCGTGACCGACTTGTCCGTTTATGACGTGAATTATTTTGTGCCGGTGCTCAATCAGCGTCAGTCAGCGATTCTCGGCATATGTGCAGAACGCCCTGGCAGTGGCTATCGCTATCTGGTGTTGAGCTTTGATCATCGAATGACTGACGGGATCCAGGCAGCGAAATTTTTGGGCCGGCTCCGTGATCTGCTGGAAGAAGCACCGGCCGGCTGACCGGCTTGGCACCATATGCTGTTTAATACCCCTATATTCGTCGTTTTTTTTACGCTGGTCTGCACCTTTTATTGGTTGTTGCGTGAGCGCCGTCAACAAAATTTGCTGCTACTGGCCACGAGTTACGTGTTCTACGGCATGTGGAGCTGGAAATTCCTGCTGTTGCTGGCTGTCAGTACGGCGATCGATTATTGGTGTGCAATGCGGATCGAATCGAGTGCACGCCAGCAGCAGAAACGGTTCTGGCTGTTGTTGAGCCTGATAAGCAACCTGGGAGTGCTCATCACTTTCAAGTATCTCGGTTTTTTTCTGCAGGAAACCGTGGCCATATTCGAGACGCTGGGTTTTCGGGTCGGCAGCGTGCCTGTGTTTGAGGTGCTGCTCCCAGTAGGAATCTCTTTCTATACTTTTCAGAGCATGGGATATGTCGTCGACGTATATCGACGCAAGATCGCGGCTACCCATGATCTGCATGAGTACGCGCTTTACGTGGCATTTTTTCCGCAACTGGTCGCAGGTCCAATTGAGCGCGCCGGGCACATGCTGCCGCAATTCCGCCACGATAGGCAGTGGAATGTCGCAGCGTTCGAATCCGGTTTACTGCTGATGGCGTGGGGGTTGTTCAAGAAGGTGGTGATTGCGGACAATCTTGCTCCCTATGTTGATCTGGTATTCCTGCAGCCGGATGTTTACTCTGGATCTACAGTCTTGGCGGCGGTGGTATTTTTTGCATTCCAGATCTACTGTGACTTTTCAGGATATACCGACATTGCCAGGGGCGTGGCGCGGACCATGGGTTTCGAGTTGGTCCGCAATTTCGACTATCCCTACATATCTAGGACGCCTGTCGAATTCTGGCGGCGCTGGCATATCAGCTTGTCGCAGTGGTTCCAGGACTATCTCTATTTCCCGATGGCAATGCGTTACATGCGGCTTGGAGGATGGGCGAGTAAGTACAAGGCGCACATTGTTGCGATGGGGCTGATCGGTTTCTGGCACGGCGCCAACTGGACCTTCATCATGTTCGGATTGTATTGGGGGCTGATAATCGCATTGTATTTGTATGCAGTAGAATCCATGAATGAACGGAGACTGATCGGCAAGTGGCGGCTGCCTGCTCCCTTGCGGATATTGCTGACGACAAGCGCCATGTTTGCATTGGTTTGCATAGGCTGGATATTGTTCCGCGCCGAGTCCCTGCCTGCTGCTTGGCAAATTATGATGCGTATTTTTTCATGGACGGCAGGAAAGGCCGTCTTGCGTCCCAATATCATGGATGCATCGGTATTATGGGTAATGATTGCCGGCCTGCTCCTGGTTGAATGGGGGCATCGGCGCTCTTACCCGCTGCGACACTGGATCGCCAAATCTGCAGGGGTGGGGTATGTGCTGCGTGCCGGATTACTGGCCGTCATTTTGTGTTCTTATCTGTCCGCACAGCAGGGTGTCACATTACCATTCATCTATTTCCAGTTTTGATGGTTCTGATGCCCGGCATTAAGATGGTAAACAGTCAAGTATTGCGCTTGCTGGATGAGGCCATCCTAGCTGGGAAGGCCAATTGATTTTGATCCTGCCGCCGGCATTTATTACTCTATACAGTTATTCCTAAGATTTGTCCGATCCTGCCTGGCGCTTCCAGTCCAAAAATATGTTTTCAGCATGACTGAACGGTCCGATCACACCATTCCCAGACAAGACCCTGTTGACTCTGGCAGGAGCAGTGCTGCCGGCAAAAAGAGCCGTTCCAGCCGTCAGATGACTTTCTGGCGGTTACTGGGTTATCGCTGCGCCGTGGCGTTGACGGTGCTGTGGCTGGAATTGCTGTGGCGTAGCGGGCGCATCCGTATTGTCGGTGAGCAACATTTGCAGGATCTGATTACCGAGCATGGTGCAGTCGTGCCGGTATGCTGGCATCAGCATCTGTTGCTGTGCGCGCGTTATCTGGCGGCGCGACGGGTCAAGGGGATGCGCATCGGCTTTCTCATCAGTCCTTCGCTGGACGGTGAAGCGCCCAGCATGCTGGCGCGGGTGTATGGTGGCGAAGTCATTCGTGGCTCGGGCACCTATACGGGCCCGCAGGCGGTGCGCGCGCTGTACAAGCAAATCAAGGGCGACAAGTTGTCACCGCTCATTACGCCGGATGGACCACGCGGTCCGCGTTTTGAATTCAAGGGTGGCGCACTGACAGTGGCGCAATTATGCAGTGTGCCGGTGGTGCCACTGGCCTACGCGGCGAAGCCAGCCAGGGTGCTGGGTACCTGGGACAAATTTGTATTGCCGTTTCCTTTTTCGCGCATTGTCATTGCGGTGGGCGAAGCGTTTGTGCCGCCACGCAGGGCCACGCCAGCCGAGACGGAAGCCATGCAGGCTGCGATGGCCAGGCGTCTGCACGATACCTACCACCAGGCGCGCGCGGCGCTCGATCAACGCATCTGAGGGCTGACAAAACGGGGCAGAAGCGCCTCCGCTATACTTCGCCCCCGGTTTTTGTCTCTTTCCACCATTGCAGGAACTCTTGCCAGTGAGCGTCACTCCCGGTTTGTCGTCCGAACCAGCACCCGCCGTGCAATTGTCGGTGGTGATTCCGGTGTGCAATGAAGCCGAGAATGTGGCGCCGCTGGCGCGCGAGATCCATGCTGCGCTGAATGGCCGGGTCAGTTTTGAAGTACTGTTCATTGACGATGGCAGCACGGATGCCACCGCGGCTGAAGTGCTGAAAGTGCGTGTCGAAGCCGTGCCGCAGATCCGTCTGCTCAGGCATTCGCAGCGCAGCGGTCAAAGTGCGGGCGTGCGTACCGGCGTGCGCGCCGCCAGAGCGCCATGGATTGCCACGCTGGATGGCGATGGTCAGAACGATCCGGCCGACATTCCCAGTCTGCTGATTGCGCTGCAAAGCCAGAACAGCGATGGCCAATTGAAACTCATCATGGGTAACCGCACGACGCGCCGCGATACCTGGCTGCGACGCTTGTCCTCGCGCATCGCCAATGGCGTGCGCGGGCGCATGCTGCATGACGGCACGCCCGATACCGGCTGCGGCATCAAGCTGTTCGAACGGCAGTTGTTCCTGGAACTGCCGCATTTCAATCACATGCATCGCTTTCTGCCGGCGCTGGTGCAGCGCGCGGGCAGGCGGGTGATTTCGGTGCCCGTGGCGCATCGTTCGCGCCTGCGCGGCACTTCAAAATATGGACTGAATAATCGTCTGTGGGTTGGCATTGTCGATCTGTTCGGCGTGATGTGGCTGATCAAGCGGCGCATTGCAGTGCATACCACGGTGTCTGAAGAATAAGTCTTACCAGTCAGCGAGCTCATACCAGTGAATAGTGAACTGTGTAATTGTTTCGGTGTATTGATTACACCCTGGAAGCTGGTGGGCTATCTCGGTGTGGCGTTGTTCGCCGGGCGCTGGTTCGTGCAGTTGATTGCTTCGCGCCGGCATGGCCGTCCGGTCATGCCGGCCCTGTTCTGGTACATGAGCATCACCGGCAGCGTGCTGCTGCTGTCGTATTTCGTGTTCGGCAAGAACGACTCGGTGGGCGTTCTTTCCAATCTGTTTCCGTTTGCCGTGGCGCTTTACAACCTGTATCTGCATCGTCGCACACAGCGCGCGATGGCCGGGCAATCATGACTTCGGGAACAGTGCTGGATCGCTGGTGCCAGCGTATGTGGCGTCCAGGCGGGAATTCACCTCAGGACATACGCCTGGATCTTTACTGGTTATTAGGTCTCGGCCTGCTGCTGATGGGTATTGGCATCGGTCTGCGCGATCCCTGGCCGGCGGATGAGCCGCGTTTTGCCCTGGTGGCGCGCGACATGGTGCTGAGCGGCCAGTGGCTGATCCCGATGATTGGCGGCGATCCCTATGCCGACAAACCACCGCTGTTTTTCTGGATGATGGCCAGCGTCTACAAGCTGACCGGTTCCTTGCGCATTGCCTTTCTGCTGCCCTCCCTGCTGGCGTCATTGGCCAGCGTGGCGCTGGTCTATGACCTGGGGCGGCGCCTGTGGCATCGCGAAGCCGGTCTGGCGGCCAGCCTGCTGTTGCTGGGTACGGTGCAGTTCGTGTGGCAGGGTCGTCAGGCGCAGATCGATGCCACTTCGTGCTTCTGGATCGTGCTGGGTCTGTACGGATTGCTGCGGCATCTGCTGCTGGGGCCGAACTGGCGCTGGTATTACCTGGGTTGCGCTGCAGCCGGTTTCGGCATCATCACCAAGGGCGTGGGCTTTTTGCCGCTGCTGGTGTTGATTCCCTATTTCCTGTTGCGCGATGCACGCTGGGCGCCGCGGCCGAGGTTGCTGCACAGTGGACAAAGCGCATGGCGCTGGGCGCTCGGACCGGTGGCCATGCTGGCAGCCATCTGCGTCTGGTTCGTACCTATGATCATTGTGTCGATAACCAGCCAACAATTGGCCGCCTATCGCGATGAAATTCTGTTCAAGCAAACCATTCATCGCTACGCCAGTTCCTGGATTCATGTAAAGCCATTCTGGTATTTCGTCACGGAAGTGATTCCGCCATTGTGGCTGCCGGCATCGGCACTGTCCCTCTGGATCATTCCACGCTGGCGCGATGCCTGGCGCGCGCACGATCTGCGCATTGCCTTGTTGCTGGGCTGGGCGCTGCTGGTGCTGCTGTTCTTCAGTTTTAGCACTGGCAAACGCGGGGTTTATATACTGCCGGCGCTGCCTGCATTCTGTCTGGCGCTGGCGCCATATCTGGCGCAGTCATGGCTGCGTGCCGGCGTGCGGCGCGTGTTGTTCGGACTGGCGGTATTCATTGCCGTGGTGTGTTTGCTGCTCGCCGGTTATTCATTACTGACGCCCGGCATGCGCGCCAAAACGCTGGATTTGTATGGCATTGATCCGCCCGGTCCGTTGCTCTGCATCGGCTTGCTGGGGGCATTGTTATGCGCATTGACCCGCGTCAGGCATGCGGCAGTTGCCTGGTTGGGCACGTTGATCATCGTCTTGTCCGTCGTGGGGTTGTGGATCAGTCCGGCCATGAACTCGATACGTTCCAGCGAAGCATTCGTGCGTCAGGTGGAGGCATTGACCGCTGCAACGCCCGAACTGGGGTGGGTGGCATACAGTGAAGAACATCTGCTGATGGCGCACCGGCCCATCGTCAACTTTGGCCATTCCCGCTGGCGGGAATGGGAGCAGGAGGCGGATGACGCAGCGGCCTGGTTTGCGGCAAAAAACGGACGGATGTTGCTGGTCAAGGAACCGGTACGACAGCGTTGTTTTGCGCGTAGCACGCTGCAACCCTTGCAGGATGGCAGCGATGAGGCCTGGTTCCTGGTCAGTGCGGGCGTTGATCCCGCGTGCGTGCAGCGCGGCCATCTGCAGGCAGCGCTGGTTTACAGCCCGCCGATTGCAGCGCATTAGCTTGTCTTATCAGATCAGTAGCTTGCGCGATCATTGTTATGCAACAATGCAGCAAGGCTCCGATCGGCATGGCGATTAGACAATCAATACAACAGGTATTCGGGGATCGAGCCATTTGACGCGCCTTGAGTGGGCACGAGTCTGATGACCGGCGTTAGGGACGCTTGAATACGGTCGTCATGCTTGCAGCCAGGGCAGTGTGGCTCGGACGGCAGAGATGACAGGCAAACTCACCGGTAAATCGACAACCGCTTCGACGCTGCAAGAATC
Organism: Steroidobacteraceae bacterium; assembly: GCA_050248275.1. Classification (GTDB taxonomy): domain Bacteria; phylum Pseudomonadota; class Gammaproteobacteria; order Steroidobacterales; family Steroidobacteraceae; genus CAILZL01. The sequence continues at coordinate 1,155 of JBFWSR010000027.1, read as the reverse complement.
GCCTGCGACGGGCGGTCATGTCGATATGTCACGGCTGTTGTCAGGTGGACCGTTGCCGGCAGCGCAGGCGGTCATTGATCCCATGTTGACCAAGCTGGCCGTCGAGTTGCAGACCCCGGAATTGCACGGTGATGACGCCGCATTGCGCACCTGTCTGCAAAACCTGCGGGAGCTGTTGCATGCCGATGCGGCATTCATTGCCCTGTTCGATGATGTCCGCACGCATATCACCAAAGTGCTGACCGCCAGCAGCGTGTATGCGGGATGCAATCCCGAAGTATTGCTGGGCGAGGCCATTCCGGCGCGTATGGCGTTGCTGGAGCGTCTGGATGCGCAACGTCTGCTGGAATTGCGCAGCACAGCCGGCAATCATGGTCAGCATTCGATGCATGCTGAGCTGGTGATGCGCTTTGCAGCCATGCAGGTCAGTTCCGCCTTGCTCGCCGGCGTATGGTTGCAAGGCCGCGCTGTCGGCTTCATCGCCGTTTGCGCCACGCATCCGCGTGCCGGTTGGGATGTGGAAGCGCACCTGCTGCTCAAACTGCTGTCCGCCAGCCATGCGGCAGGTCTGGAACGCTGGCGCATGCGCAATGAGTTCGCTTACCTGCAACTGCGTAATGATCTGGCCATGCAGAGTGCCCACGATGGTCTGTGGGATTTCGATTTCGAACGCAATACCCTGTATCTGTCGCCGCGCTGGAAAGCCATGCTCGGCTACAGCGATGACGAGCTGATCGACATCAAGGACTGGCGTCAGTTCGTGCATCCTGACGACAACGAGCCGGTGGAGCGCCTGCTGCGCGAACATCTGGCCGGGCAGGCCGCCTATTTCGAAAGTACCCATCGAGTCCGGCATCGCAGCGGCGAATGGCGCTGGGTGACGGCGCGCGCCAAGGCGCTGACCGACGCCAGCGGCAAACTGCAGCGTCTGGTGGGCGTGGAACTGGACATTACCGAAAACAAGCTCTACGAAGAGGCGCTGTTCCGCGAGAAGGAATCGGCGCAGATCACCTTGCAGTCCATTGGTGACGGCGTCATCACCACCGATGCGCATGGTCAGGTCGAATATCTGAATCCGGTGGCCGAGTCATTGACCGGCTGGCGTATTGAAGATGCCATGGGCCGCACCATCGACGAAGTGTTTCGCGGCTTTCA
>JBFWSR010000026.1:0-40495 GCA_050248275.1 Steroidobacteraceae bacterium | reverse complement strand
GGCGTGGAACTGGACATTACCGAAAACAAGCTCTACGAAGAGGCGCTGTTCCGCGAGAAGGAATCGGCGCAGATCACATTGCAGTCCATTGGTGACGGCGTCATCACCACCGATGCGCATGGTCAGGTCGAATATCTGAATCCGGTGGCCGAGTCATTGACCGGCTGGCGTCTTGAAGATGCCATGGGCCGCACCATCGACGAAGTGTTTCGCGGCTTTCACGAAGAAACCTGCGAGCCACTGGAAAACCCGCTGGCAGTGGCCATCCGGCGCGCCCATTCCATCAAGTCGGTGCGTCCTACCTTGCTCATCCGTCGCGATGGCAACGAGCTGTATATTGAAAGTTGCGCTTCGCCCATACGCGATGGCGCCGGTTCGGTGTCTGGCGGCGTGCTGGTGTTCCACGATGTCAGCGAGAGCCGCGAACTCAATCGAAAGTTGTCGTATCACGCCAGTCACGACATTCTCACCGGTCTGGTGAATCGTCGTGAATTCGAATCGCGACTCGATCATGCGCTGAAAAGCGCCCGCGCCCGCGAAGCGTCCTACGCCATCTGTCATCTCGACCTCGATCAGTTCAAGATCGTCAACGACAACTGTGGACACAATGCCGGCGATGCCTTGCTGGGACAGGTGGGGGCGCTGCTCAAGTCCAAGGTTCGCTGGCGAGATACGGTGTCGCGACTGGGTGGCGACGAATTTGGCATCCTGCTGGAAGCCTGCAGCATGGACGAAGCCATGCACATGGCTGAATCGTTGCGCGAAGCCGTGCGCAATTACCGTTTTAACTGGGAAGAACGCACCTTCCGCATGGGCGCCAGCATTGGCGTGGTGCCGATCACTGCGGACAATGACGACGTTGCCGCCATCCTGTCGGCGGCGGATGCCGCCTGCGCCGCGGCCAAGGAAGCAGGGCGCAATCGCATCTACAGCTTCCAGGAAAACGACCTGGATCTGATGCGCCGCCGTCGCGAGATGCAGTGGGCGGCGCGTATCAACAATGCACTGGAAGAAGGTCGCTTTGAAATTTTCCGGCAGATGATTCTGCCCCTGCAACGTAACGAGACAGGACTGCATTATGAGTTGCTGCTGCGTATGCGTGACGAGCAGGGCAAGATCATCGCCCCAGACCAGTTCATTGCCGCTGCCGAGCGCTACAACATCACGCCTGCCATCGACCGCTGGGTGATCGAGAACGCATTGCGCTGGCTGGTGTCGGAAGCGGACGAGCGCGAAAAGCTGGCCATGTGCTCCATCAATCTGTCCGGGCAGAGCCTGGGTGACGACAAGTTCCTGCCGTTCGTGATTGACCAGTTCCATCGCAGCGGCATCGACGGTTCGAAGATCTGTTTCGAGATTACCGAAACCGCCGCAGTGGCCAGCTTCTCGCAGGCCAACCGTTTCATTCAGGCCCTGAAGGAACTGGGTTGCTGCTTTGCGCTGGATGATTTCGGCACCGGCCTGTCGTCGTTCGGTTACCTCAAGCACTTTCCGGTGGATTTTCTCAAGATCGACGGCAGCTTCGTGAAGGAATTGTTGCATGACCCGATCGACCGCGAGATGGTGCGCTCCATCAACGAGATCGGTCATCTCACCGGCAAGCGGACCATCGCCGAGTTTGCCGAGAATCAGGAAATCATCGACATGCTGCGCAGCCTGGGGGTCGATTACGCACAGGGCTATGGCGTATCCATGCCGCAGCGCGTGCTCAAAATACACGGCGATGAACGCGTTACCTCCAAAGGTCCCCTGACTTAGGCGGGCAGCCATCGCCCAGCCCGGTTCAGCGCATCGACTTCAGCGGATACCTGATTGCCGGGTCAAAATTCCGTCTGGTTATGGTGCGGTAATTTCTGAGTTATTGCCTGCCTTGCAGGCGACTGTTATGGTTGTCCGGTCATTGTGGCGGGTATGGCAGCATATTCGAAAGCGGCGAATATCCACCCTCGGCTCAAGCAACTCATGTCTCTTGAGCAAACTGGTTTCATATCGAGTTCGGTTCGAGCTCACTATCAGGAGAATCAGCTATGAGCTTTACACTACCTACCTTGCCTTTTGCGGTTAATGCATTGGCGGCGCGCGGCATGTGCCAGGAAACCCTGGAGCTGCATCACGGCAAGCACCACAACACCTATGTGGTGAATCTGAATGGTCTGGTCGAGAAGAACGATGCCCTCAAGGGCAAGTCGCTGGAAGAACTGGTGAAGCTGTCCCATGGCAAGGACGATCTGGTCGGCGTGTTCAACAACGCCGGTCAGGTGTGGAATCACAATGTGTTCTGGGAATCCCTGTCGCCGAATGGTGGCGGCATTCCCGGCGTCCTGGAAAAGAAACTGGTCGAAGATTTCGGCAGCGTCGACAAGTTCAAGGAAACCTTCAAGACCGCAGCGCTGGGTCAGTTCGGTTCCGGCTGGGCCTGGCTGGTGCTGGGCAATGACGGCAAACTGAAAGTGACCAAGACGTCGAATGCTGGCACGCCGCTGGCCACTGGCGAAGGCAAGGTGCTGCTGGTGCTGGATGTGTGGGAACATGCCTACTACGTGGATTTCCGCAACCGCCGTCCGGATTTCACCGACAATTTCCTGAGCAACCTGGCGAACTACGAAGCCGCTGCCGCGAAATTGCAGAAGGCTTGATGCAGGCGGCGGCCTGAATTAAGTCCGCCATGCTGCTGTTGAATCAGGGCGTGATTGTTATCAATCACGCCCTTTTCATTTATTGCTGCTCGCTGAAGGTGAAGCGCATAGACAGATCAATGGCCTGGACGTGCTTGGTCAGTCCGCCCACGCTGACAAAGTCCACGCCGGTCATGGCGATGTTGCGGATGGTTTCCAGCGATACATTACCCGAGGCTTCCAGTTGCACGTGATAACCCTTGCGCTGTATTTTGACTTTCACCGCGCGTATCAGGTCATCGAGGGTGAAGTTATCGAGCAGGATGCGATCAATGTCGGTGTGCAGCGCCTGTTCCAGTTCATCCAGGTTTTCGACTTCGATTTCCACCATGCGTTCGCCGGCCGTGGCGCGTGCCTGCTCAACCGCGGCGGCAATCGAGCCTGCGGCGATGATGTGGTTTTCCTTGACCAGAACGGCGTCGAACAAACCAATGCGATGATTGGTGCCGCCGCCGCAAAGCACGGCGTATTTTTGCGCACGGCGCAGACCCGGCAGGGTTTTGCGCGTATCCAGAATACGGCAGCCGGTATTGGCAATGGCATCGACATAACGACGCGTGATGGTCGCCGTACCTGACAGGGTTTGCAGGAAATTGAGCGCAGTCCGTTCGCCGGTGAGCAGGGTGCGTGCAGGGCCGGTCAATTCGCATAGCAGGGCATTGGGTTTCATGCGCTGCCCATCGATGCAGTGCCAGGTTATCTGGATGGACGTGTCCAATTGCCGGAATACTTCGTCGAGCCAGGCTGTACCGCAAATCACGGCTTCTTCGCGGGTGATGACCGTGGCGTGAGCGCGGGTGTTGCCGGGTACCAGCGAGGCGGTCAGATCGCCGCTGCCAATGTCCTCTGCCAGCGCAAACGCCACCTGTTCCTTGAGACCGGGAACGGTGGCGTCGAGATAGTTGCTGGCGAGTGCGGTGCGTTGATTGCTCATAAAAACAAAGCCCTAGACGGGCTTTCGGGTTCGGGATGACGGCGGCTTATGGTGTTTCGTTATGCACGATGCTTGTAAAGCGTTTGAAGAATAGGGAAGGGCTCCCCATAATTCAACCAGACCCACGATCAGACGCATAAACATGTGCGACTCGTTGTATTTATCCTGAGGTGATTTCCGTGGATGTGATTGAACGTATCAAGGCGCAGTTGTCCGGTCATCCGGTGCTGCTGTACATGAAAGGCACTCCGGATTTTCCGCAGTGCGGTTTTTCGGCAACATCTGTGCGTGCGCTGAACGCGGTGGGCGCCCGGTTCGAATCGGTGAATATTCTTGAAGATCCCGAACTGCGCGATGCGTTGAAACAATATTCCAACTGGCCCACCTACCCGCAGTTGTACGTCAATGGCGAACTGGTCGGCGGTTGCGACATCATTGTCGAGATGTACAAAAACGGCGAATTGCAGAAAGTAATCAGCGAAGCGAATCATTAATGGGGTAGCGGCGGATTTGAAACCCGCCGCTACTCCACCGGCAGCGACGCTTCGTAAACATCCTTGAAGCGGTTGCAAATCATGCAGAACAGATCGGCAGTGCGTTCGGCATCGTAGGCGGCCGAGTGGGCTTCGTTGGAATCCCACTCCATGCCAGCGGCGACAGCGATTTTGGCAAGCACGGTCTGGCCAAAGGCCACGCCGCCCAGGGTGGCGGTATCGAAATTCGAAAAGGGATGAAACGGATTGCGCTTGATGTCGCAGCGCAAGACTGCCGCATTCAGGAAGTTAAGATCGAAGTAGGCGTTGTGTCCCACCAGCACGGCGCGATTGCAGCCGGTGTCCTTGACGGCGCGGCGAATATCACCAAGCAGGCGGGTCATGGCTTCTTTCTCCGGCAACGCCGGGCGCAGGGGATGAAACGGATCGATGCCATTCACGGCCAAGGATGCTGCTTCCATGTTGGCGCCTGGAAAAGGCTGTACGTGATAGCGCCAGGTTTCGCCGCGTTTCAGCAAGCCGTCTTCCTGCATTTCAATCAACACGCCGGCGATTTCCAGCAGTGCATCGGTATTGGGATTGAAGCCGCCGGTTTCAACGTCGATGACGACGGGCAGGAAGCCGCGGAAACGTTGCGCGATGGCTGATTTGGTTTTCTTGTCGCTACTCATGCCCATTACTCATCGCCCTGTGGCGCATCGCGAAAACGCCAGTGCAATGTTTCCCCGGCGCGCATCGGCACCAGGTGATCCTTGCCATATTCATAGCGCGCCGGCGGCGTCCAGTTGACGCGTTCCAGCACGACATTCGTGGTGTTGCGCGGCAGGCCATAAAAATCCGCGCCGCGTTCTGAAGCGAAGGCTTCCAGACGATCCAGTCTGCCGGCCTGTTCAAAGGCTTCGGCATACATCTCCAGCGCGGCGTGTGCCGAGAACATGCCGGCGCAACCACAGTCATTTTCCTTGGTGTGTTGCGCGTGCGGTGCGCTGTCGGTACCGAGGAAAAAACGCGAATTGTCGCTGGTAGCTGCGGCCAGCAACGCCTGACGGTCTGCCTCGCGCTTGAGGATGGGCAGGCAGTAATAGTGGGGGCGAATGCCGCCCTGAAAGATGGCATTGCGATTGTGCAGCAAATGTTGTGGCGTGATGGTGGCGGCGATGCCGGCACGGGCCTGTTGCACGAACTGCACGGCGGTGCGCGTAGTGACATGTTCAAACACGATCTTCAGTGTCGGGAAGCGCTCCGCGAGCGGCGTCAGTACCTGTTCGATGAAGACAGTTTCGCGATCGAATACATCGACATCGCCATGCGTGACTTCACCATGGACTTGCAGCACCAGGCCCACTTCCTGCATCGCTTCCAACGCCGGATAAATGTGTTCAATCGCAGTGACGCCCGCATCGGAATGCGTGGTTGCGCCGGCGGGATATAGCTTGCAGCCGACGAGGAAGCCGCTTGCCTTCGCCTTGCGGATTTCATCGGGTCGGGTGTCATTGGTGAGATACAGCGTCATCAGGGGCTGGAAGCGATGCGTATCGGGTAACGCTTTCAGGATGCGTTGACGGTACTGATCTGCGAGTTCCACCGTGGTCACGGGTGGCTTGAGATTGGGCATGATCACGGCGCGGGCAAACTGCCGCGCCGTAAAGGACAGCGCCGCAGCAAGATGGTCGCCATCGCGCAGGTGCACATGGAAGTCATCGGGTCGGCGCAGTGTCAGGGTCTGGGGATTGCTCATGTCTTGGCAGGGCCGACCGGCCGGTCGGCCTCCTGGTTCATAAAATTGAAATCAATGGAATGCATGCCGGGTAACGAATTCCACGGCCCAGCGTACGCCAAAGCCGGTGATCTCGGTCGGAATATGCGCCAGGCCCCCTGTTTTGCTCGCGGAGGAAAGGTCGATATGTATCCATGGCACGGTATCGGGTACGAAGCGATTCAGAAAGCGTGCGGCGAGAATGTGATCGCCCTTGTTATCCATCGTGCATTGCATGATGTCGGCAATCGGGCTGTCGAGCTCGCTGTCGAAGTCGCTGTCCATGGGAAAGCTCCACACACGTTCACCGCTATCACGACCGGCAGTTTCGATAGCAGTGCGTAATTCGGGGCGATTGCTGAAAGCGCCGCTCATGCGTTCGGTCAAGGCGGCTACGCAGGCGCCGGTCAAGGTGGCGAAGTCGATCATCAGATCGGGTTGATGTCTGGCCGCCAGCGTCAGCGTATCGGCCAGCGCCATGCGGCCTTCGGCATCGCTGTGCACGACTTGAATGGTAGTGCTGTTGGCGGCGGTAATCACTTCCTGCGGACGATAGGCAGTCGGGCCGATTTCATTTTCAGTCAGCGCCAGCCAGCATTCGACGTCGAAAGGAACCTTGAGTTGCGACAGGGCCAGCAAGGTGCCCACTGCCACGGCCGAGCCCTGCATGTCGGTATGCATGTCATACATGCCCTTGTGCGATTTCAGATTGATGCCACCGGTATCAAAGCAAATACCCTTGCCGATCAGGCACAGTTTGCGGCGCTTTTTGTTTTTGCTCGCTTTGGCGTGATAGTTAACACGCATGATGCCGGCGTTGTGATGGGCATTGGCGCGCGCCACGGCGAGAAAGGCGCCTGCCTGATGTTTCCTGAGGGCGGATAAATTCAGGAATTCAGACCGCCAGCCTTCGCGTCTGGCGAGCTGCTGCAAGGCGCGTCGATAACTGCCGCAGTCCAATTCGTTCGGCGGCAGGCTGGTCAGCCAGCGCGCCAGATGATTGCCGGCCTGCGTGGCCAGCGTATCGGCATACACCTCGGCGGGGCCGCCTTGCTGGACGGTGATGGCTTTCAGAGAGAGTGCAGCGGGCTTGCGCTTGTAGCTGGGTAGCGTGGCACTGCCGGCCAGCACCGCCGACAGCAGGGCATTGAGCAGTGACTGCGATTCGGGTTTGGCAAATCCCAGGGTACTCAGGACGATTCGGGCGGCCTGGTGCCTGATGGCCTCTTTCCATAGTTTTGCCCCCGTTTGTAGTTGCTCATATGGATTAATATTTTCCTTGACAAAAATTAATAAAACGGCTGCGGAGCCTTTCTGGGCACTCAAATGCAATATCAAGGGCGACGAGGTTTTCTCGAGTTGCTGATGTTGCAAAAGCAGTTCGGGAGCGCGTGGATGCTGCCTCAGCAGTGTTTTCCGTGCTTTGTCGTTGGCGATGACCAGATTCAGGTCGTGCTCGGCCAGGGTACGTGCCGACATGGGTGCATCTATGTAACTAATTTTTGGCGCGTTTTCAGGCGGCAGGAGAGCAACCATCGTTTCTTGACCACTTCCAAGCAAATCACGATGATACCTGCCCGCGCAATACCCTGCCCAACACCGTGACGAGTTATAGCCAGATGACGGACAAAGCGAAATTCCAAGATATTGATCCGCAAGAAACCCAGGAATGGCTGGAATCGATGGATGCGGTGATCAAAGTTCACGGAGCGGAACGAGCTCACTATCTTCTGGAACAACTCGTTGATCAGACCCGGCGCTCGGGCGCCTATCTGCCCTTCAAGCCCAATACGGCTTATGTAAACAGCATTGCCGTCGGACAGGAGAAGCCATACCCCGGTGACCGCGCGCTGGAACGTCGCATCGAAGCCTATATTCGCTGGAATGCACTGGCCACGGTGGTCAAAGCCAACCGCGAAAGTTCCGAGTACGGTGGTCACATCGCCACTTACGCCTCGGCAGCCACGCTGTATGAAGTGGGTTTCAATCACTTCTGGCGTGCTGCTTCCGAGCAACACCCCGGTGATATGGTATTTGTGCAAGGTCATGCCTCGCCGGGCATCTACTCGCGAGCTTTCATGGAAGGCCGCCTGACTGAAGAGAACCTGAAGTATTTCCGCAAGGAAGTACAGAGCAAGAAAGGTCTCAGTTCCTACCCACATCCCAAGTTGATGCCGGACTTCTGGCAATTTCCCACCGTGTCGATGGGCCTCGGCCCCATGATGGCGATCTATCAGGCCCGTTTTCAGCGTTACCTGGAAAATCGCGGCATCGTGCCGACCACCGACCGCAAGGTGTGGGCCTTCCTGGGGGATGGCGAAATGGACGAACCCGAGTCCATGGGTGCATTGACCCTGCCGGTGCGCGAAGGTCTGGATAATCTGGTGTTCGTTATCAATTGCAACTTGCAGCGTCTGGACGGTCCGGTGCGCGGCAACGGCAAGATTATTCAAGAGCTCGAAGCGGCTTTTCTGGGCGCCGGCTGGAACGTCATCAAGGTGGTGTGGGGTTCGCGCTGGGATCCGTTGCTGTCCCGGGATACCAAGGGTCTGTTACGGCGCGTGATGGAAGAATGCGTCGATGGCGAGTATCAGAACTTCAAGGCCAAGGGCGGTGCTTACACCCGCGAACATTTCTTCGGCAAGTATCCCGAGCTGAAAGAGATGGTCGCCAACATGTCCGATGACGACATCTGGCACTTGAACCGTGGCGGTCACGATCCGCAGAAGGTCTGGAACGCCTACAACGCGGCAATGAACCACAAGGGTCAGCCCACAGTGATTCTCGCCAAGACCGTCAAGGGTTTCATGATGGGACGCTATGGCGAGAGCCAGAACATCACCCACCAGCAGAAGAAACTCGACGATCAGGCGCTGAAGGAAGTGCGTGATCGCATCGGCATCGACATCACCGACGAACAGATTCTCAACGCGCCGTTCCAGCGGCTGCCGGAAGACAGCATGGAGATGAAGTATCTCCACGAGCGTCGCACCAAGCTGGGCGGTTATCTGCCCAGGCGCCGCGATGTGGCGCCGCCGCTCAAAGTACCGGAACTGTCGGCATTCGACACCCTGCTGCAAAGCACCGGTGATCGCGACAATTCGACCACCATGGCCTTCGTGCGCATCCTGCAGATGTTGCTCAAGGACAAGGAAATCGGCAGGTACATCGTGCCCATCGTGCCCGACGAGGCACGCACCTTCGGCATGGAAGGCCTGTTCCGTCAGGTCGGCATTTATTCTTCCAAGGGCCAGCTCTATACGCCTCAGGATGCCGAGCAATTGATGTACTACAAGGAAGATTTGAAAGGCCAGATTCTCGAAGAAGGCATCAACGAAGGCGGCGCGGTTTCTTCGTGGATCGCCGCCGGTACTGCCTATGCCAATCATGGCGTGAACATGGTGCCGTTCTACATCTATTACTCGATGTTCGGTTTCCAGCGTGTCGGCGATTATCTGTGGGCCGCAGGCGACATGCAGGCACGCGGCTTCCTGATCGGCGGCACCGCGGGTCGCACCACACTGGCCGGCGAAGGCTTGCAGCATCAGGACGGGCACAGCCTGCTGGCGGCCTCAACCATTCCGAACTGCGTGGCCTATGACCCGACCTATGCCTATGAACTGGCGGTCATCATTCATGACGGCCTGCGGCGCATGTATCAGGAACGGGAAAACATCTTCTACTACCTGACCTGCATGAACGAAAACTACACGCATCCGGCGCTGCCGCAGGGAGTGGAACAGGGCATTCTCAAGGGCATGTACCGACTCACTCAGGGCGGTAAGTCCAAGCAGAAAGTCACGCTCATGGGTTCCGGCACCATCCTGCGCGAAGTGGAAGCCGCCGCCGCCATTCTGGAAAGCGAATTCAAGATCAGCGCCGATGTGTACAGCGTCACCAGCTTCTCCGAGTTGCGCCGCGAAGCGCTGGATGCGGAGCGTTGGAACATGCTGCATCCTGACAAAAAGCCGCGAGAGACTTATGTGTCGCAGACCCTGGCCAAGGCCTCTGGACCGTTCATCGCCTCCACCGACTACATGAAAGTGGTGGCCGATCAGATCCGTCAGTGGGTGCCAGGGCGCTATGTGGTGTTGGGCACCGATGGTTACGGTCGCTCGGATGGCCGCGCTGCATTGCGCCGTCACTTCGAAGTCGACAAACACTATGTGGTGGCCGCTGCACTCAAGGCGCTGGCGGATGAAGGGCAGCTCGACAAGAAGATCGCGCAGGCCTACATCGCCAAGCACATTGATGCAGACAAACCTAATCCGGCCTCGCTCTGAGACAGCGCAAGGACATGCAAGGGCGCAGCGGATCATTACCACGGCTGCGCGCTTGCTGAATGACCCTAACAAGATTCCACAGTTGAACAGTCATGGCCCAAGACATACACGTTCCTGATATTGGCGACTTCAAGGAGGTCGAAGTGATCGAAGTGCTGGTGAAAGCCGGCGATCGTATCGACATCGACACGCCCCTGATCACCATCGAAACCGAAAAAGCCACCATGGATGTGCCGAGCACGGCGGCCGGTGTGGTGCAATCCATTGCCATCAAGAAAGGCGATCACGTTTCCAAAGGCAGCGTGATTCTCAGCCTGGAAACTGCAACCGCTGCGGTTCCAGCTCCGGTTGCTGCAGCGCCTGCTGTCGCCAAACCAGAAGTGGCGCCCGCACCCGTTGAGGCTGCCCCAGTCGCCAGCACGGTCAGCGAGCAGGACATCACAGTGCCGGACATCGGCGACTTCAAGGAGGTTGAAGTGATCGACGTGCTGGTGAAAGCCGGCGATCGCATCGAAGTCGATACCGGGTTGGTCACGCTGGAAACCGAAAAAGCCACCATGGATGTGCCGAGCACGGCGGCCGGTGTGGTCAAGTCCGTGGCGGTCAAGAAAGGCGACCGCATTGCCAAGGGCGCTTTGATTCTGAAACTTGAAGTCACGGGTTCTGCAGCGGTTACAACGGCGGCACCCAAGACTAAAGCGGCCGAAGCGACCGCACCCGTGGCTGCCGCGTCTGCGCCCATCGCGACGCCTGTTGCAGCAGCGGTGACGACATCCGTCGCTGCCGCCTTGCCGCCCATCAATGAAGCCGGTTTTGCCAGGGCCCACGCCAGTCCTTCAGTGCGCCGTCTGGCGCGCGAGCTGGGTGTGGACCTGTCACGCGTCAAAGGCAGCGCCGTCAAGGGACGCATCACTTCGGACGATGTGAAGTCGTGGGTCAAGCAGGCATTGGCGGGTGGTGGTGCAAGCGGTGCGGCTTTGCCCAAAGTGCCCGAAGTGGATTTCGCCCGGTTCGGTGCGGTGGAAGTCAAACCGCTGGGCCGCATCCAGAAAATTTCCGGTCCGCGTCTGCATGCCAGCTGGGTCAATGTGCCGCATGTCTGGCAGATGGATGAAGCCGACATCACTGAGATGGAAGCCACCCGTCAGAGTCTCAAGGATGAAGCCGCAACGCGCGGCATCAAGCTTACGCCGCTGGCTTTCATCATCCGTGCAGTTGCGCGCGCCTTGCAGGAATTCCCGGCATTCAACTCATCGCTGGATGCCGCCGGTCAGAATCAGGTGTTCAAGAAATATGTGCATATCGGCTTTGCCGCCGATACGCCCAATGGTCTGGTAGTGCCGGTAATCCGCAATGCCGATCAGAAGGACATCTACGAACTCGCCACTGATCTGGCCACGCTGTCCGAGAAATCACGCGACGGCAAGCTCAGCGGCGCCGAGATGCAGGGCGGCTGCTTCACCATTTCCAGCCTGGGTGGCATTGGCGGTACAGCCTTCACACCGATCATCAATGCGCCGGAAGTTGCCATTCTCGGTGTGTCCAAGTCCTCCATGAAACCGGTGTACAACGCCAGGACCAATGGCTTCGATGCACGCCTGATCCTGCCGTTCACGCTGGCCTACGATCATCGCGTCATCGACGGTGCCTTGGGCGCGCGCTTCACGACCTATCTCGCCAGGCAATTGGCGGATGTGAAGCTGTTGCTGCAAGCGGTGCCTTGATTTTTTTACCTTCGCGTGTGCGGGCGCTGTAGCGCCCGCCTGCTTCTCACCTTTCTGCTGCTGGATTTCCTCATGGCCAAGCAAGATGTTCTGGTTCCTGACATTGGTGATTTCAAAGACGTTGAAGTCATCGACGTGCTGGTGAAAGTGGGCGATCGCATCGAAGTCGATACCGCCCTGATCACCATCGAAACCGAAAAAGCCACCATGGATGTGCCCAGCCCTGTCGCAGGCGTGATCAAATCCATTGCCGTCAAGAAAGGCGATCGCATCTCCAAGGGCGCGCTGGTATTGAGCGTTGAAAGTGTCAGCGCTGCGGCAAGTTCTGAAGCCAAGGTTGCGACACCCACGCCTGCATCTGTTGCTGTACCTGTTCCCACTGCGGCGCCTGTTACCGCTCCCGTTAGCGAGGCAGCTGCATCCGGCAATTATGATTTTGAAATGGTGGTGCTGGGCGCCGGCCCCGGCGGCTACACGGCTGCATTTCGCGCTGCCGATCTCGGCATGAAAGTCGCGTTGATCGAACGCTGGCCCACCCTGGGTGGCGTGTGTCTCAATGTCGGCTGCATTCCCTCCAAGGCCTTGCTGCATGCGGCGAAAGTGATCGACGAAGCGCAGGAGATGGCCGAACACGGCATCACTTTCGGCAAGCCCAGGATCGACATCGACAAGCTGCGCGGCTGGAAAGACAGCGTGATCGGCAAGCTCACCAGCGGGCTCACCGGCCTAGCCAAACAACGCAAGGTGGCAGTGATTCGCGGCGTCGGCCAGTTTGTCTCGCCGCATGAACTGGAAGTCACCAACGGCACGGAAAAGCGTCGCGTCAGTTTCAAGCATTGCATCATTGCCGCCGGTTCCGAACCAGTGAAGCTGCCGGGTTATCCCGACGATCCACGCATCATCGACTCCACCGGCGCACTCGAACTCAATATGCCCAAGCGCATGCTGGTGGTGGGCGGCGGCATCATCGGCCTGGAAATGGCCACGGTGTATGCAGCGCTGGGCGTGAAGGTCAGCGTGGTTGAATTGATGGAGGGCCTGGTCACTGGCTGCGACCGCGATCTGGTCAAGCCGCTGGAAAAACGCATCGGCAAACGCTACGAAAAAATCATGGTCAAGACTAGGGTCACCAAGATCGAAGCACTCAAGGAAGGCATTCGCGTTACGTTCGAAGGAGAGCAGGCCATCGAGCCACAGATTTACGACAGGGTATTGCTGGCCGTGGGCCGTGCGCCCAATGGCAAGAAGATCAATGTTGAAGCGGCCGGCGTGGTCGTCAACGAGCGCGGCTTCATTCCCGTCGATAAACAGCAACGCACCAACGTGCCGCATATCTTCGCCATCGGCGACATTGTGGGACAACCGATGCTGGCGCACAAAGCCACGCATGAAGGCAAGCTGGCCGCCGAAGTGGCCTTCGGCGAAAAACGTTACTTCGATGCTCGCGTCATTCCCGCCGTGGCCTATACCGATCCGGAAATCGCCTGGGTGGGCCTGACCGAAACCGAAGCCAGGGCCAAAGGCATCGCCTACGAAAAAGCCAGCTTCCCCTGGGCCGCCAGCGGCCGTTCACTGGCGCTGGGTCGTGACGAAGGCATGACCAAACTGCTGTTCGACAAGGAAACCCATCGCGTCATCGGCGGCGGCGTAGTCGGCACCAACGCCGGCGAACTGATTGCCGAAATTGCCCTGGCCATCGAGATGGGCTGCGACGCCGCCGACATCGGTGCCACCATTCACGCCCATCCGACGCTTGCCGAAACCGTGGCGTTCTCGGCTGAAGCCTTCGAAGGCACGCTCACGGATTTGTATATTCCGAAGAAGAAGCATTGAAATGGACAAAGACAATAGTCGGTCAGCTTGATGAGTATGATCATCAGCATTAATTAATAGGAATCGCGGCCACAAGATACAGATGGTTTATAAACCCTCATATCGGATTTCGCTCAAGCACCAACGTTCACCATCATCAAGGGAGGAAAGGAAGGATGAAGAAGCTTTTTGTGTCGTTTGCTTTGGCTGTAGGCTTGGGCGCATGTGCGACCTACCAGCCTGTGCCAAAAGATTATTCCGGTCCAACCGCATCGGTGAAAGACTCGGGCTTTTCCGAAGATGGCACCAAGGCGCAGATGTTTGCTCTTGTCGCCATTGATGGTAACCGGGTTCCCAATGCGTTCACAGTTAGTGCGTCAGCAAGCTATGGTCGCGGAGCCTCTCTAACTGCCATCTATCCGGCGCGGACGATACAGGCCAGACCCATGAAAGTCACACTTCGTGGCAGTCACGCTACTGGGGCGCCTATACACGCCATGGCAAGTCAGTTGGCAGGAACCTTTTTCTCGGTAGAAGGCACGGTCGATTTCTCGCCGGAAGCGGACCGGCAGTATCTTGTGAAGGGAGAGCTCAAGAAGGAGAAGTCCTCTGTCTGGATTGAGGACACACAAACTGGCAAGCCTGTCACCGAGGTCGTGTCCAAGTAGGACGGTAGGCTGGGATGCAATCCCAGCATCTGGCCAGCAGAGAAAATACTGGATTTCAGCTGACGCTCAACGTCAGCTTACAAGTAGACCGCGCCTTCAATCCAATGTTCGCTCCTGGCGATATGCCACTTTCTACCATTTGATTGACTGATTACAACAAGAGGCATTGTCGGTGGGCGTCCAACCGAACGCCCACTACATCTACTCAAAATCAGCCGATGAAATCCCGCTTGCCGAGTTCCACGCCGTTGTGGCGCAGGATGGCGTAGGCGGTGGTGACATGGAAGTACGTGTTCATGGTCGCATTGTTCAGCAGGTAATCAATGCCTTTGAACTCGACGGTTCTGGGGCCGAGCTGCAACGTGATGTCCTTGTCTTCCGTGCCGTTGAGTTGTTCCGGCTGAATGGTTTCGATGAACGCAATGGTCCTGGCGAGGCGTGCCTTGAGGTCGGCAAAGCTGGCTTCGTTGTCTTCGTACTTGGGTACTTCGATGCCGGCCAGGCGCGCGATGCAGCCTTTGGCGTGATCGGTGGCTATCTGCACTTGCTTGGTGAAGTGCAGCATGTCCGGCGCCAGACGGGCAGTGAGCAGAGTGTTGTGCTCGATCTTTTTGGCATCGGCATGCGCCACGGCCTTGTCGAGAATGGCGCTCAGGTTCTTGAGCAGGCGGGTGAAAACTGGCGCTGATGCGTGATACATGGAAATGGTTGACATGGGATTCTCCGGTTGATGGCTGTTGGGCGGGCTCAATGAATTGAGCCCCTACGCTTGAATTGCCATTCTGTCGTAGGGGCGCGAATCATCGCGCCAGTTTGATCGGGGTACACAAGCGTATTCACTCAAGGCTTGTGCGGCAAGGCAAGATATTCCTTGGACTGCATCTCGGTCAGCCGGCTCAGGCAACGGCGGAACTCGAAACCCAGTTGCGTGCCTTGATAGATTTCTTCAGGAGACGTGGCGGCGGCGACGAACAGCTTGACGCCACGATCATAGAATTCGTCCACCATGTTGATGAAGCGTCGTGCCTGATTATCCGTGGCAGCGGTCAACTGCGGCATGCCGGAAATAAAGATCGAGTGATAGCAGCGCGCCAGTTCGATGTAGTCGGCGGAGCCGCGCGGGCCGTCGCACAGTTCCTTGAAGTCGAACCACAGCGCTTCGTCGGTGAGGCGTTTCACCTTGAGCTTGCGATGATTCAGTTCCAGCGTGCCATGTTCGGCGCCGCCGCTTTCCGCCAGGTGAGTGAACAGTTCCAGCATTTCCTCCGCAGCATCGCCCTGCCGCTGATCGAACCAGGTACGTGCATGTTCCAGATGCCGCAGCCGATAGTCGATGCCGCCATCGACATTCAACACCAGCGTGTTTTCCTTGATCAGCTTGATGGCCGGCAGAAAACGTACGCGCTGCAGACCGTCTTTATACAGTTCGTCCGGCGCACAATTGGAGGTGGCCACCAGCGTGACGCCGCGATCGAACAGGCTGCGGAACAGATTGCCGAGCAGCATGGCGTCGGCGATGTCCGAGACATACAGTTCATCGAAGCACAGTACGCGCGTCTTGTGCGCAATCTGCTGCGCAATCAGATCCAGCGGATCGGCACGGTCGCGATGACGTTTCAATTCATCATGCACAAACTGCATGAAACGATGAAAGTGGCTGCGCTGTTTCTGCTTGAAGGGCAGGCTGTGAAAGAACAGATCCATCAGCCAGGTCTTGCCGCGACCGACGCCGCCCCAGAAATACAGTCCTTTCTCCAGCGTCACTGCCTCGTTGCGCGGCGACAGCAATTTCTGCCAGAAGGTCCTGGGTTGCATGACCTGCAGCAGGCGCTGGCGCAGATCGTCCAGTTGTTTCACTGCATGCCGCTGCGTGGCATCCGTCTGATAACCCAGACGCGCCAGTTCGCTTTCATAGTGCGCGAGCAGCGAATGGATCTGACGCGCCTGCAACAAGGTGTGCGTCTGTAGATGTGGATGGGTGGCGCCAGGCATGCGGCTCAATCACAGATCTTGATAGTTGGGACCGGAACCGCCTTCAGGCGCAGTCCAGGTGATGATGCCGTAAGGGTCCTTGATGTCGCAGGCCTTGCAGTGCACGCAGTTGGCGGCATTGATGCGCAATTGTTTCCTGCCTGACGCATCGGCCACCATCTCGTATACGCCAGCCGGGCAGAAGCGTTCGCAGGGATTGCCATATTCGCTTGCGCATTGAGTGGCACAGAGATGCGTGTCAGTTACTTTCAGATGCACCGGTTGCGATTCTTCATGCGTATTGCCGGCGAAATAGATCGAGGCGGCGCGATCGCGTGGCGGCAGTGTGCGGCTGACCCAGCGACGTTCGGGGCTGTGGTATTCGTCCAGTTTCTTGAGCTGGGTTGCGTCCAATCGATTTTGCAATGTCCATGGCGTGCGGCCGCCCGTGAAGGTTTCCAGCGCGCCATTGACCAGGCCCCACCAGAAGCCGCGTTTGAAGCCGGGTTTGATGTTGCGGACCTTGAATAATTCCTTGCCGCCTGCGGAAGCGCGCCAGCGGGCATCGAAGCCCTCGGCTTTACCTGCTTCAACCAGATGTTCGGCGGCACACATGCCCGAACGAATCGCCTGATGGATGCCCTTGATCTTGGGCACATTCAAGGTGCCGCCGGCATCGCCGATCAACAGCGCGCCCGGCATGTCGAGTTGCGGCAGCGATTGCCAGCCGCCGGCCGCGATGGTGCGTGCGCCAGCCGCGATGATTTCGCCGCCTTCCAGGAGGGATTTGATCGACGGATGATGCTTGAATTGTTGAAAGGCTTCGAAAGGCGAGAAGCGCGGGTCCTGATAATCGAGCCCGACGACGAAGCCGATGTACACACGATCCTGATCGAGGTGATACAGGAAACTGCCGCCATACGTGCCCTGGTCCAGCGGCCAGCCCGAACTGTGTTGAATCAGTCCTGCTTCAACGCGACCTGCGGGCAACTGCCATAGCTCCTTGAACCCCAGGCCAAAGGTTGGCGGCGATTTGCCGGCATCGAGTTGGTAGTGCTTGATCAGCACCTTGCTTACCGAACCGCGCGCGCCTTCGGCAAGGAGGGTGGTGTTGGCGAGAATCTCGATGCCCGGCGTGAAGTTCGGTCCTTCACGGCCATCCTTGTTCAATCCCATGTCCCCCACCTGCACACCGGCAACCGCCCCCTGTGCGTCGAACAACGGCAGCGCAGCGGCAAAACCGGGAAAAATTTCCACGCCCAGCGCTTCGGCCTGTTCGCCCAGCCATGCGCTCAGTTGCGACAGCGACACAATGACATTGCCGTGATTGCGCATCGGCGGCGGCAGCGGCAGTCGATAAGACTTGTCATGCGTCAGAAAATGGAATTCATCGCGTCCCGCTGGAATGGCCATGCCGGAATACTGCTGTCGCCAGCCTGGCAGCAACGATTCGAGCGGTCCGGGTTCCAGCACCGCGCCGGAAATGGAATGGGCGCCGAGGCTGGCAGCTTTTTCCAGTACGCAAATGCTGGCGTCGGGTTGGAGTTGTTTCAGACGGATCGCACAGGCCAGTCCCGCCGGACCGGCGCCGACTATCAGATAGTCGTACTGCATTTGCTCGCGTTGGGTCATGTTTTATCGTCAGCAACCGGCTTTCGGAAGAAACGCAAGTGTAACGGAGCGCTGCGCCGATAGCAGGCCATCGTGCGGGTGAAAACGGCAAGCAGACCGTGCGTTTACTCAGTCGGGCGTCAAGGCCGACTCCAGCAATGTCAGTCCTTCATCCAGCACTTCGGTCTGGATGGTCAGTGGATACAGCAGCCGGATGCTTTCCGAGTACGTGCCGCAACTGAGCAGGATGAGGCCGCGTGCATGCGCACGCTTGGTGATTTCAGCGGCCTTACCGACAGCAACCTGATCGGAACCATGCGCCTGCAACAGATCAAAGCCCAGCATCGAGCCGCGGCCACGGATGTGACCAACGGGCAGCAGATCGGTGCGCCTGGCCATGGCCAGCAGGCGTTGTCGCGTGTGCTGGCCCAATGTGACGGCGCGTTCCAGCAGCTTTTCATCTTCCATGATGGCCAAGACTTCGAGCGCCGCTGCACAGGCCGGCGGTGAACCGGCATAGGTGCCACCCAGGCCACCGGGTAGCGGCGCATCCATGATGGCGGCCCGTCCGGTGACAGCGGACAGCGGCATGCCGCCCGCCAGTGATTTCGCCATGGTCACGATGTCCGGCTGCACGCCGGCATGCTCGATGGCAAACATCTTGCCGGTGCGGCCGAAACCGGCCTGGATTTCGTCGGCGATCAGCAGGATGCCGTGTTCGTCGCAGACCTGGCGCAGGCCCGTCAGCAATTCGGCAGGCGCGGGATGAAAACCGCCTTCGCCCTGAACCGGCTCGACGATGATGGCCGCGACGCGGTGGGCTGCGATGTCATTTTTAAACAACGCCTGCAGGGCATGCAGGCTGTCCTCGACCCGAACGCCAAAATGCGGCACTGGAAACGGGATGCGGAAGACTTCAGGCACCATCGGGCCGAAACCATCCTTGTAAGGCAGGGTTTTACCGGTCAGTGACAGAGTGAGCAGGGTGCGTCCATGGAAGGCGCCGCCGAAGGCGATGACTGCCGAACGGCCCGTGGCGCAGCGTGCAATCTTGATGGCGTTTTCCACGGCTTCCGCGCCGGTGGAGAAGAACAGGGTTTTGGCCGGTTGGGCGACGGGCGCCAGCGCATTCAGTTTTTCTGCCAGTGCAATGTAAGGCTCGTACGCGATGACCTGTATGGCAGTGTGGGCATAGTGATCCATCTGGCGCTGCACGGCGGCCACGATGCGCGGATGACTATGGCCGGTGTTGAGCACAGCAATGCCCGCTGCGAAATCGATCAGCCGGCGACCATCGACATCCCACACTTCGGCATTGCATGCCCGGTCGATGAAAAAGGGCGTGGCCGTGGCCAGACCGCGAGGGATGGCACGATTGCGCCGTGCGGTCAGTTCGCTGGTAAGGCTCATGAATCACCTCGGATAAATTACCTTTACGAGAGCGATAGTCTTGCTGGCGGAACGCAGGCAGCGTGCGTCTGACCCAACATGGAGCAGCGACAATATGAAGCAGCAATGGCGCGAAACAATACTTGTATATACGGAGCCAATGTCCCGGACTTGCGCGTATGATCGGTACCGGACATGTATTGAGTCCCCATGCAGAGTCTGTTTATGGGGACTGCGGGCGATCACCAGCTAAACGAATTAATTGGGAGTGACGTCATGAAGTGTTCCATCACCTTTGATCACCGAGTGATCTTTCTCGCCTCCATGGCCATCGCACTGGCCGCCTGCGCCAGGAAACAGGAACCGCCAGCCGTGCCTGCAGTTTCCACTGCTTTGGAAGGGCAGGTCGATATCGTTGCCTGGCCCGGTTACATCGAGCGCGGCGACACCGACAAGGCCTATGACTGGGTCACGAAGTTTGAAAGCGATACGGGTTGCAAGGTCAATGTGAAAACCGCCGGCACCTCGGATGAGATGGTCTCGCTGATGACGCAGGGTGGCTACGATCTGGTTACGGCGTCGGGCGACGCCTCGCTGCGACTGGTGCGCGGCAATACCGTGCAGCCGGTCGATATCAGCAAAGTGCCATCTTACGCCAGCATCGATCCACGCTTGAAAGAAGCCGCCTGGCATTTCGTTGACGGCAAACATTACGGCGTTCCCTATCAATGGGGTCCGAATGTGTTGATGTACAACACCAAGGTGTTCAAGACGGCGCCCACTTCCTGGTCGGTGTTGTTCAAGGAACAGAAACTGCCCGATAAAAAGAGCAACAAGGGACGCGTACAGGCTTACGACGGACCGATTTATATCGCCGATGCCGCTTTGTATCTGGCGACGGCCAGGCCGGAGCTGGGCATCAAGGACCCTTATGAGCTGAACGAAGCGCAGTATGCTGCGGCTCTGGAATTGCTGCGCGGCCAGCATCCTCTGGTGCAACGCTATTGGCACGATGCCAATGTGCAGGTGCAGGACTTCACCAATGAAGGCGTGGTGTTGTCAGGCTCGTGGCCATTCCAGGTCAACACACTCGTAGCCAACAAGCAGCCGATAGCCAGCACGGTGCCTGCCGAAGGCGCAACCGGTTGGGCCGATACCACCATGCTGCATGCACAGGCCAGGCATCCCAACTGTGCCTACAAGTGGCTGGAGTGGTCGATCAGTCCGAAAGTGCAGGGCGATGTCGCTGCATGGTTCGGTTCGGTGCCTGTAGTGCCGACCGCCTGCACCGGCAATGAATTGCTCGGTCCTGAAGGCTGCAAGACCAACGGCATCGACAACTTCGACAAGATTCACTTCTGGCGCACGCCGGAAGCCAGTTGTGCTTCGCAAGGCAATCAGTGCGTACCTTACAGCCGCTGGTCCACAGACTATGTGGCGGTCATGGGTGGACGCTGAGTAATATTGGTTGCAGGTCGGGCTTCAGTCCGACCTGCAACATGACAGCGATGCAAGAGATGGGCTGGACGCAATAAAAGCAACGCCATTGGCTGGACATCAAATGGCTGGACATCAAACCGGATCATGACCAGCGCTATCGAATTCAAACAAGTATCCCGAATCTACGATCAGGTTCGTGCGGTGGATCAGGTATCCCTCACGATTGAAGCCGGCGAATTCTTTGCGATGCTGGGACCATCGGGTTCGGGCAAGACCACCTGCCTGCGGCTGATCGCCGGCTTCGAGTCGCCCGACAGCGGTCAGGTGTTGCTCGATGGCCAGGATGTCACTGCACAGCCGCCTTATGAGCGCGATGTCAATACCGTGTTCCAGGATTACGCGCTGTTTCCGCACATGACGGTGCTGGATAACGTGGCCTACAGCCTGCGGGTGCGCAAGGTGGCGCGTGCCGAACAAACGCGGCGTGCCATGGAAATGCTGGAGCTGGTCAAACTCGCCGATATGGCGCAGCGCCGGCCCGCGCAGTTATCCGGCGGCCAGCGACAGCGCATCGCGCTGGCGCGCGCGCTGATCAATCAACCGCGAGTGCTGTTGCTGGACGAGCCATTGGGTGCACTCGATCTCAAGCTGCGCGAAGAAATGCAGGTGGAGCTGAAGCATCTGCAGCGGCGTCTGGGCATCACCTTCGTGTTTGTCACTCATGATCAGGGCGAAGCACTGTCCATGGCGGATCGGGTTGCCGTGTTCAACAAGGGGCACATCGAACAACTGGCCGCACCGCGCATCTTGTACACGCAGCCCAATACGACATTCGTCGCACGTTTCGTCGGCAGCGCCAATGTGGCGGAGGGAGCGCTGGCGCAACGACTGAGTGGTGCCGCCCAGCCGTTTGCCGTGCGCGCCGAACATGTGCAGTTGTTGAGCATGGATGAACGGCCGCCCGAGAATTTCATGCGTTGCACGGGCACGGTGCTGGATGTGCAATATCACGGTGCGCTGAATCGCTGGCAGGTGAGTCTGGACAGCGGTGAAGTGTTTGCGGCCACACTGAACGATGCGCCGGGTGTGCGTATCATGAATCCGGGCACGCGCGTGCAACTGGCCTGGTCACGGACTGATGCCGTGCCGTTGGCAGGCGACTGAGGCGCGCCATGAGCAGCAATGTGCGTCACCTGTCCGGCACTGCATCGCACAGCCTGTTGCGACAGTGCTCCATGTTTCTGTATCGACGACCTGCCGCGCAGCTGCTGCTGTTGCTGGTGCCGCCCTTGTTATGGTTCGGCACGGTATATCTGGGCTCGTTGTTTTCGCTGCTGATGCAGAGCATCTATGCCATCGACGAATTTACCGCCAAGATTGTTTATGAACCCACCTGGGCCACCTACAGGCAGGTCATCACCCAGCCGGCAAACACCGACATCATCGTGCGCACCGTGCTGATGGCCATTGCCGTGACCATCGCCTGTGCAGTGATTGCCTTTCCCATTGCCAATTACATGGTGCGCTACACCACGCCGCACACCAAGGCGATTTTCTATGTAGGCGTCATGCTGCCCATGTGGACCAGCTATCTGGTCAAGGTATATGCCTGGCGCCTGATTCTGGCCAGGCAGGGTGTGTTGAGCTGGCTGTTCGATGCGGTAGGCCTGCAGGGCATGCTGGATGCAATGCTGCGCCTGCCCGGTGTCGGTGGCCCGTCGCTGTCGTCTTCTTATCTCGGCATGTTCATCGTGTTCGTCTACATGTGGTTGCCGTACATGATCCTGCCGCTGGCGGCTGCGCTGGAACGCGTGCCGGAATCCATGCTGCAGGCATCGGCAGATCTGGGCGCACGCCCCGCTCAGACCTTTCGCAATGTCATTGTGCCGCTGGCTTTGCCGGGCCTGGCGGCCGGCTCGATCTTTACTTTCTCACTGACGCTGGGCGATTACATCATTCCCAGCGTGGTGGGCGCGCCGGGTTATTTCATCGGCATGATGGTGTATCAACAGCAGGGCACGGCCGGCAACATTCCGCTGGCGGCCGCGTTTTCCGTGGTGCCGATTGTGCTCATCATGATGTATCTGTCGTTGGCCAAACGTGCAGGAGCCTTCGATGCGCTCTAGCAGACAGGCATGGAACCGTCCGTCGCGCGCAGCACGCATCGCCGCCTATCTCGGCCTGGCATTCATGCATCTGCCGGTGCTGGTGATCCTGCTGTATGCGTTCACCACGGCCGATCGCACTTATGAATTTCCGCCGCCGGGGCTGACCTGGCATTGGTTCAGTGCGGCCTTCGCACGCAGCGACATCTGGGCAGCCATGCGTTTATCGCTGTCGGTCGCGAGTCTGGCCACCTTGTTTGCCATCGTGCTCGGCACCTTCACCGCTTTGGCCATGGCGCGCAGCCGCTTCTGGGGCAAGGAAGGCATTACCGTGTTGCTGGTATTGCCGATTGCCTTGCCGGGTATTGTCACTGGCCTGGCGCTGCTGTCGGCTATCAAGGCGGCAGGCATCAATCCCAATTTCTGGACCATTGTGGCCGGTCATCTGACGTTCTGTGTGGTGATCGTCTACAACAACGTCATTGCCAGATTGCGGCGTCTGCCGCGCAGCTGGAGCGAAGCGTCGATGGATCTGGGCGCGGACAGCTGGCAGACCTTCCGCTTTGTGGTGTTGCCGCAGGTGGCTTCTGCTTTACTCGCCGGCGGCATGCTGGCGTTTGCCCTGTCGTTCGACGAGATCATCGTGACCTTGTTTACGGCGGGCCATGAGCAGACGCTGCCCATCTGGTTTTTCAGCGAGTTGTTCCGTCCGCGCGAACGGCCCATCACCAATGTGGTGGCGGTGATCGTCATGGCGGTGACGTTAATACCGATCCTGTTGGCTTATTACCTGACAAGACCCGCCGAGTCGCGGGCTTAAGGCGAGGTTTGCATGGATACCAAGATGCTGATCGATGGTAAGTTCGTCAGTGGTAAAGGCACAAAGCATCAAGTGCTCGATCCAGCCAGCGGCAAACTCATCGTTTCCATCGCGGAGGCATCGACCGAACAGATTGCCAGCGCCGTGGCGGCTGCCGGCAAGGCGTTTGCCTCCTGGTCCATGACTGTGCCCAAGGATCGCGCTGCCATGCTGCTCAAGGTGGCGGATCGTATCGAAGCCGAGGCCGAGACTTATGCGAAACTGGAATCGCAGAACTGCGGCAAGCCTTACAGCGCGGTGCTCAATGACGAGATACCGGCGATTGCCGATGTATTTCGTTTCTTTGCCGGCGCGGCGCGCGTGCAGCATGGTTCGGTGGCGGGCGAATACCTGCCCGGTTTCACCAGCATGATTCGTCGCGATCCCATTGGCGTAGTGGCTTCCATTGCGCCGTGGAACTATCCCTTGATGATGGCGGCGTGGAAGTTGTCGCCTGCGCTGGCGGCAGGCAATACGGTGGTGCTCAAGCCTTCCGAACAAACGCCGCTGACGACTTTCAAGCTGGCGACGCTGCTTGCAGAGGTATTTCCACCTGGCGTGGTGAACATCGTCTACGGACATGGCGCAACCGTGGGTGCGAACCTGATCGCACAGCCACAGGTCAACATGATTTCGTTGACCGGCGATGTGACTACCGGCGAGAAGGTATTGCTCGCAGCGGCCAAAGGCGCCAAACGCACGCATCTTGAACTGGGTGGCAAGGCGCCGGTGATCGTGTTTGACGATGCCGATCTGGAAGCAGTGGTGAATGGCGTGCGCACCTTTGGCTTTTACAACGCCGGTCAGGATTGCACCGCGGCCTGTCGCATCTACGCCGGCCCCAAAATTTATGACAAGCTGGTGGCGGACCTGAGCGCTGCGGTCGCCAGCATCAAGGTCGGCAGGCAGCACGAGCAGGGCGTGGAGATGGGCCCCTTGATCAGCGCCAGACAACGCGAGCGGGTCGCCGGTTTTGTTGAACGCGCGGCCGACAAGCAGTACATCGAGGTGACTGCCGGTGGCAAGGTACGCAGTGGCGCCGGTTTTTTCTTCGAGCCCACGATCATTGCCGGCGCCAGGCAAAGCGATGAGATCGTGCGCAAGGAAGTGTTCGGGCCCGTGGTGTCGGTTACGCGTTTCAAGGATGCGGAGCAGGCGATTGCTTGGGCCAACGATTCCGATTACGGTCTGGCGTCATCGGTATGGACGCAGGATGTCAGCAAGGCCATGCAGGTGGCGGCGCGCCTGCAATACGGCTGTACCTGGATCAATACCCACTTCATGCTGGTCAGTGAAATGCCACATGGCGGCATGAAGCGTTCCGGTTATGGCAAGGATCTGTCCATGTACGCACTGGAAGACTACACCTGCGTGCGGCATGTGATGGTCAAATTGGGCTAAGCGGCTATCTTGCGTAGGGGCGAACCTATGTGTTCGCCCGCTGATGCTCGCCATGACTGGCAACCAGCAGACCGAGCGGGCCGACACACGGGTCGGCCCCTACCATTGCAGTCGGGCAAATGGCTGTGCGTGTTTTCCGTTTATACTGAACGCTTTATGTATTTCGGGAAGCTTCATTCGTGACAGTCCATGATCGCCATGACGATTCAGCCGGTATTACTGCCATCGCGGTAACGGCGTTGTCGATGGCCGCCTTTGTCAGTGCGTTATCGCATCGCATTACGGATGCCTTGCTGCCGCGTCTGGCGAGTGACTTCAATCTTGGGCTGGGTGCGGTGTCGTGGGCAATTACCTCCTTCACCATCGGCTATGCCCTGTGCCAGTTGCTGTTCGGACCCATTGGCGACCGCTACGGCAAGTATCTGGTGATCGCCTGGGCCTGTGTGGCCAGCAGTGTGGCGGCATTGCTCTGCGCGCTGTCACCCGGGCTTTCGCTGTTGCTGGTGGCGCGCGCGATTGCCGGCGGTACGACGGCAGCCGTTATCCCGCTGGCCATGGCATGGATTGGCGATGTGGTGCCTTACGAGCGCCGCCAGCCGGTGTTGGCGCGCTTTCTCATCGGTCAGATTCTCGGTGTGTCCGGCGGGCAATTGCTGGGTGGCCTGTCGTCCGATTATTTCGGCAGGCATGTGCCGTTTTTCATCATTTCGGGTCTGTATCTGGTCAGCGCATTGCTGCTGTTCAGCGTGCGCCGTCGTTTACCGGCGCATGCGCTGGCTACCAGGCATGGTGAAGGGCATGCCCTGCAGCATATGTGGCGTGAGTTGTCGCTGGTGTTCGCGCAGCGCTGGGCGCGCGTGGTGATCATGACGGTCTTTCTTGAAGGCGCGCTGGTGTTTGGCGCGTTTGCCTTCTTCGCATCGCATCTGCATCACGCGCTGAAGGTATCGATGACGGCGGCCGGCGCCATCGTCATGTTGTTCGGTTTCGGTGGCTTGCTGTTTGCCGGCGCATCGCGCCGGCTGGTGCCGCGTCTGGGCGAAATGGGTCTGGCGCGCTGGGGTTCCGGCATCATGATGGGCGCTTTGCTCATCGTTGCGCTGGCGCCCGGTGTGTGGTTCGTGGTCCCCGCGTGTTTCGCGATGGGGCTGGGTTTCTACATGCTGCACAACACGCTG
Organism: Steroidobacteraceae bacterium; assembly: GCA_050248275.1. Classification (GTDB taxonomy): domain Bacteria; phylum Pseudomonadota; class Gammaproteobacteria; order Steroidobacterales; family Steroidobacteraceae; genus CAILZL01. Next base: position 14,195 of record JBFWSR010000026.1, on the reverse strand, counting down.
CAGACCAATGCCACGCAAATGGCGCCCGAGCGCCGTGGCGCTGCGGTATCGGCATTTGCCTTCAGCTACTTTCTCGGCCAGTCGGCCGGGGTGGGCGTGGCAGGCTGGCTGGTGGGCTACATCGGTACGCCGGGCGTGATCTTTACTTCCGGTGTGGTGGTAGTGCTGGTGGCGCTCAACTTCATTCGCGAGAAGCGGGTGCAGTTGCAGGTGTTGCCTGGCAAGGCCTGATCATCACTGAGATGTATAGTCGCAGGCGACGCGTCTCTGTCCGTGAGTTGCTGCTGCGATGAGATGCTTCCGCAGGCATGTTGCGGACAATCCCGATACGTAGCTGCGCTCCGATGCAGCATGTTCAGCAGTGAGGGCACTGTTCATGAACGATGACTGCAAATGTGTGCAAGACCTTGCGTTCAGCAGCAAGTCGTTGCAAGCGCCGGACGTCTTTCCGCACCCGGTCAAACAACTCGAGATTCGCGAAACGCATATTTCGCGGATCATTCTGACGGGCGAGTTCGCCTACAAAATCAAAAAGCCGCTCAATCTGGGATTCATGGATGCCAGCACGCTGCAGCGCCGGCGTGAACTCTGTGAACTGGAATTGCGGCTGAATCGTCGTCTCGCGCCCGACCTGTATCTTGAGGTGGTGGCCATCGTGTGCGATTCGGCGGGCAGGCTGCGTTTTGGCGGAACGGGTGACGTCATTGAATATGCGGTGCGCATGCGTCAATTCGACAGTTCGCAGGAACTGCACAATCTGTTGGCGCATCACGAAGTGACCACGCCGGAACTGCTGGATCTGGCCACTGCCATTGCGAAGTTTCATCAACATGCCGATTCGGCGGCGTCTCACAGTGAATATGGCAGCGCGGCGCAAATACAGGCGGTGGTATTGAGCAATCTCAAGCGCCTGCTGGAATTTACCGCCGAAGCCGCGCTCATGCCGGAATTGAAAAGGCTCAGCGACTGGACTCATGACAGTGTGTATCAGCTTGCGGCGGTATTTGAACAACGCAAGCAGGCCGGGCGGGTTCGCGAATGTCATGGCGATCTGCATACACGCAATATCGTGCGCTGGCAGGATTTGCTGACGCCTTTTGATTGTCTGGAGTTTGATCCACAGTTGCGCTGGATCGACGTGATAAACGACGTTGCCTTTCTGGTGATGGATCTGATCGGGCATGACCGCCCGGATCTGGCCTATGCGTTTCTCAGCCGTTATCTGGAAAGCAGCGGCGATTATGACGGTGTGCGGTTATTGTCTTTTTACGCGGTTTATCGTGCTTCGGTGCGCGCCATGGTGGATGCCCTGGGCGCACGGCAGATGCCGGCGCAACATCAGTCAATGCTGCAGCGCCTGCGGCAACGGTTGCATACGGCGCTGAAATTTATTGACCGGCCGACGTCGGCGTTGCTGATCATGCATGGACCTTCCGGTTCCGGAAAATCATGGTTGAGCGAACGACTGGTCGGTGAGCTGCCGGCATTGCGGATTCGCTCCGATGTGGAACGCAAGCGGCTGGCCGGCATCGATCCATTGGCGCAGAACCATGAAGTTTTTGGCAAGGGCATCTACAGCGCCGAATTTACCAATCGCACCTATGCTTATCTGCTGGATTGCGCCGAAGCCTGTCTGCAAGGCGGCATCAGCGTGATTGTCGATGCTGCTTTCCTGCAGGCCGGCGAACGTCATCTGTTTGACGAGCTTGCGATGCGCATGCGGGTGCCATATCTGATTATCTCTTGCATGGCCGAACCGGCAGTGCTGGCGCAGCGCATTGCCATGCGTCAGGCCCGGCGTGCCGATCCATCCGATGCTGACCAGACGGTGCTGGCGCAACAGTTGCAGGTCATGCAACCGTTGAGCGATGAGGAGAGCCGGCATGCAGTGCAGGCCAATACCGCGAAGGATGATTTGCAGGCGATCGTTGACAGGATCAGGCTGCGGTTTGTCGCAATATCTTCCTGACTTGTAAAAAGGTACTTGAGAGGCCTGAGTGAAAGCGGTTTTTTAAACGAGGAAGATTGCCATGCGTGTACGAATTGTAGTGGCCGACCGGGGCGAGGCGCGTTTTTATGAGGCGCAGCATGCCAATTCACAATTGCAGTTGGTGGGGCAACTGACTGATCCACAGGCGCATTTGCATGATCGCGACTTCAAGTCGGATCGTCCCGGCCGTGTATACGATCATGCTTCCAGTGGCGGGCGGCGCGGTGCGGTGGCCCATCATGCAACCGGAGGCGAACGCAATCCTCTGCAGCATGAGGCTGAGGTGTTTGCGCATCGCATCGTCAAGGAGCTGGAAAAGGCGCAGCATGTCGCCAGCTTTGACCGGCTGGTGCTGATGGCCGAGCCGTCGTTCCTGGGACAGCTTCGCGAGGTCATGCCCAAATCGCTCATGAAGACGGTGGTCCTCCAAGTCCACAAGGACCTGGTGCATCAGGACGAACGAGCCATCAGCGAGCATCTACAGGCGGAAGTGTTTGCCGCGGTATAGAACGACATTACTGTCGCTTGAACCGTTCGTCATTTAATGTCCGATCCACTGGATGTGCGGTTCATTCCTGGGAACTGGCGGCGGTGGGGACTTCGGGTGACCGACAATAATAGGCGCCACGGGCAGTGCATGTTCCGGTAAACCCAGCAGCGCTTTGCCCTCCGGCGTGCCAAGCCACATTTGTGCGAAACCGATCCAGCACGTACCCAGGCCTTCAGCGCAGGCCGCCAGCATCAGATTTTCCGCAGCGAGCGAGCAATTCTCTACAGCCCATTGATCATCGCTGGTGCTTGAAATCAGGATAAGCGCGGGTGCGTGGTGGAAAATATTGAAGTTGGCATCGTTCAACAGCTCCTGAAGATGAGGATGCGAAGTGACGTTCGCTGGCGGTGTTCGCAGCATGCAAGCCTTGGATTCGTCTGAAATTCGGGCAAGCACACTCTGATCCTGAACAACGGCAAACAACCAGGGCTGTTCATTGACGGCGCTGGGCGCCTGGATGGCGGCATTGATCAGGCGGCGGATTATCGACTTGTCCACTGACTCTGCGGTGAATTCCCGCACAGCTCGTCGTGAATAGATTGCTTGCTGGATATCCATGGCCCACCTCAAAGTTTGACGAAACGGTAATTGTTTCAGCTAAAAGCTCGCGCTCACGACACCTCTGAATGGCTGAATGGTGAATGCCTGTTGCAGGTATACAAGACGTGTTTTGTACCTACCGCATGACGCCATCTTCTCGAAATGACTCCTTAAAGATGCTCCGGGCGATATGGCTTCCTGGCGGCTGTCGAAGGGCCATTCATGTGCAGCAAGCTGATCAATTTCGTCATGGTGATTCAGGAAAGATAAAGCGACTGTCTGTCCGGAGAAGAAAAATCCGCGCTTTTCCGGCGGAAAGTCCGTGACCGATCATCCTTACCCATGGAGATGCCACGAAACGGTCCGCCCGGTATCTCCTGGGGGAAGCATTATGACTATCGTGATCAGCCGCGAACCGGTTCTCAAGTAGCTCGTAACCATCATTAGTGACAAGAGTTGCCAACACTGAATGAAAGATGTGGGAGAAGTCGATGGGTATTGACAGTCCAGCAGCAAGCGATTCCTTATTGACAAGATATCCACGGGTCGCGGAGCTTATTCAGCGCGGAACCGAAGGAATCAAAAACGGCATTTATCCAGGCAAGGTCTTTAATGACCGTGAGGTATATGAGGTCGAGCGCGAGCGCGTGTTCGGCAAAGCCTGGTTCTATCTGGCCCACGTAACCGAAATCCCCAACAAGGGCGATTACGTGTTGAGGAATATCGCGGAAGATGCCTTGGTGCTGGTTCGCGGCGCAGATGATGTCATCCGTGCATTTCTCAACGCATGCACGCATCGCGGCGTACAACTCTGTCGCGCCGAAAAGGGTAATTCCAAAACCTTCCGTTGTCCCTACCATGGCTGGACTTTCTCCAATACCGGCAAACTCATCGGAATTCCATGCGAAAAAGAAGCGTATGGAGATGCTGTCGACAAGAGCAAATGGGGAATGCTGGAAATTCCCAAACTGGGCATCTTCCAGGGCCTGATCTTTGGCTGTCTTGACCCGGATGCGATGCCCCTTGAGGACTACCTGGGCAACATGAAGTGGTATCTCGAGATCATGACCAACCGTACCAAAGGCGGTCTGGAGGTGGTAGGTCCGCCTCAGCGGTGGATCGTTGAAGGAGACTGGAAGCAACCGGCCGACAACTTCGTCGGGGATTCGTACCATACGTGCACTGCCCACCAGTCGATTGTCGAAATCGGATTGTTGCCGCCCGACCCGTTCTTCGCCATGTACGGCGAATTGATCGACATGGGCAATGGCCACGGATGCGGCATGACGGGGGCGCCTCCCGGAATAGCATTGCCGCCGTATTTCGGTTTGCCGCCCGAAGTGGTCGATCAGGCAAAGGAGCGGTTATCCGCAGGACAACTGGCTGTCATGAAGAAGACCAATTTTTTTCATGCGACGGTTTTCCCAAATTTTTCTTTCCTGAATATCATGCCGGCCAAGGATGATGTCAGTCCCCCGGTATCGATGATTACTTTCCGCCTCTGGCAGCCTGCCGGTTATGGAAAGATTGAAATCTGGTCATGGCATTTGCGGGACAAGGATTTGCCGGAAGCGTACAAGGAGGAAACCCATAAGGCCTATCTCCGGACTTTCGGCATTTCCGGCACTTTCGAGCAGGATGATGCGGAAATCTGGCAGAGCGTGCATCACGCGATGAAAGGCCAGTTGGCTCGCAAACTGAATTTTAATTTCCAGATGGGACATACCACATTAAAGCCTCTCAAGGACTGGCCGGGCCCGGGCGATGCCTATGGCAGCGGGTACAACGAATTTCCTCAACGCGGCTGGCACCGGCGCTGGTTGCAATATATGAGCGGAAATATCTGAGAGGAGATGAGGCCATGCTAGAACTAATGAAATATGACAACGATCTCCACTGTTATGTCCGCAATTTTCTCAACCTGGAAGCGGAGTTTCTCGACGACAAGAAGCTCAAGGAATGGTTGGCGTTATTCATTGACGAGGCAATTCACTATATCGTTCCTGTACGATTGACGCGCATGCTGGAAGACGGTTCTGGTTTTGATGAAAATACCTCGCTCCAGGACGATGATTTTCCGGCGTTAAGAATGCGGGTAAACAGACTCAAGTCTACTGCGGCATGGTCCGAGAATCCTCCGACCAGGCTGCGGCATTTCATTACCAACATCCGTCTCGGCAATAAAACCAAAATAGGCAATTCGCCAGATGATTTCCAGGTCGAAGTGAAGTCGAATGTGCTTGTGTTCCGTTCCCGGGGCGAGTCGCCGAACTTTGATCTTCTTTCGGCAGAACGGCACGATACGCTGCGTCAGGTATCCGGCGAAATGAAAATCCTCCGCAGAGAGGTGCTGGTCGACCATACAACGATCCCCACCAATAACTTTGCGTTCTTCTTCTGATGGGCTCTGTCCAGAGGCAAGGGGAACGTTGTCTGGAATATGCTGCAGCAGGCATTGGCAAGTGGCGTTCTCTGCGACTTGCCATTTATGCGCAGGCGCTTAAGGTTGATAAGAATGCCGTTCTTGATGCCTGGCCTGCCGCTGCGGATGGCGGAAAAATTTCAGTAGGAAACACTATTACGCCATGACAGATTCAATCCCGGCAAAAATCATCATCGTCGGCAGTGGCCATGCAGGCGGTAATGCAGCGGCGTTGCTGCGTCAGGGCGGTTATACGGGCGAAGTTGTCCTGCTCGGTGACGAGATGTATGCGCCTTACCATCGACCACCTCTTTCCAAGGCCTATTTGAAGGGTGAGGTCGATATAGAAGGTTTGAAGCTGCGACCGGACGAATTTTATAAGGAACAAAACATTGAGCTTCGGCTTGGCGTTCGCGTACAGGCCATCGACCGGGAGGTCCGTGTTGTCACACTGACAGATGGAACGCGCCTGGCTTACGATGCCTTGATCCTCGCTACCGGCTCGCGCGCCCGCAAGTTGCCGATTCCCGGCGGTGATCTGGCCGGCATTTATGAAATGCGGAATGTGGCCGACGCAAATAAGCTGAAAACCGTCCTGTGCCAGGGCAAGAGACTGTGCGCGATCGGCGGTGGCTATATTGGACTGGAGGCGGCGGCCGTTGCGCGCGAATCGGGCGCAGAAGTCGTCGTGCTGGATCGTGAAGCCAGGGTGCTGTCGCGCGTGGCCAGTGCCTTGCTTTCCTCATTCATGCAGGCATATCACGCGGCGCGCGGTGTGGAGTTCATTCTCGACGCCAATGTACGGGCTTTTATCGGCGATGCGGCAGGACAGGTCAAAAGCGTGCAGATGGCGGATGGCCGGCTTATTTCCTGTGATGTTGCGCTGGTCGGTGTAGGCGCCGTTGCCAACGATGAGCTGGCGCGTGAGTGCGGGTTGCCCTGCGAGAATGGCGTAGTGGTCGATGCTGCGTCCCGGACTGCCGATCCGGCCATCTATGCCATCGGCGATGTGGCATGGCGTCCATTGCCCTTGAGCGATCACCGCATGATGCGTCTGGAAAGCGTACCCAATGCCATGGAACAGGCCAAACAGGCGGTGGCCAGTCTGCTGGGACGACCGGCCCCGCCGCCCGAAGTGCCCTGGTTCTGGTCGGATCAATATGATCTCAAATTACAGATTGCCGGCATTCCCTTCGATACGGATGAAACGCTGTTGCGCGGACGGACCGAGGACGCGAAGTTCGCCTTGTTTCATCTGAAGGGCGATCGCATTGTGGCAGTGGAGGCGGTCAATGCGCCGGCTGAGTTCATGGCTGGCAAACAATTGATACTGCAACGCAAGCCAATTTCGCGCGACAAGCTGGCAGATACCTCGATTCCCATGAAGCAAGTGGCAATTTGAGATCGACCGAGGCTGATGAATGGTCAAGATTACCTATATTGAATCCAGTGGCATCGAACATCAGGTTGAGGTCCCCGTTGGCCGCTCCGTGATGGAAGGCGCCGTCAAGAACAACATACCTGGCATCGATGCGGAATGCATGGGTGCCTGCGCGTGCGCCACCTGTCATGTTTATGTCGATCCGAAGTGGATGCCGGCTTTGTCTCCCCGTTCCGATCAAGAAAGTACGTTGATCGAATACGTCGAGAACGTACAGGAAAATTCGCGACTGTCCTGTCAGATCAAGGTGACCGAAGTCCTGGAAGGGCTGGTGGTGCGTATTCCGGAAAGCCAGCATTGAAGCGGTTTTCGGCAGAGGGCAGGTCAAGCTGGTTGTTGAACATCTTGAAAAGAAGCCATGACAGAGGTTGCAGGCATTGTACCCTCACGGCTTGAGGGATTATGATTTGAATCGATGGAAGCAGGGGTATTCGCTGCTCCTGACCTGATTTTCTTGCTATCTCGTTCCTCTGCCGTGAAGAGGTGGCGATCCCGGCTTGGAACAGCAGACGTGGTCGATATAAGAAATATGTTTCCGGGGGTGGATACTCATGTCAAATGATGTCATCGACTGGATTGCCGATCATGTCCTGCCTCATGAAGCCGACGTCAGGCATTGGTTGCGCCGATCCAGGATTTCCCGTGCAGATGAAGACGATGTGATTCAGGAGGCCTATTGCAGATTAGCGGCCCTTGAACGCATTAACCATATCGGTTCAGGACGCGCCTATTTGTTTGTGACTGTGAAAAACATCATTCGTGAGCGGCTGCGTCGTGAGCGCATTGTCCGGATTGAAAGCGTGGCGGAAATTTCCTCATTGTCCATCTTAGATATGGAGCCCTCTTCTGAACGGCAGGTGAGTGACGGCCAGTTGCTGTCGCTGGTCAGAAGCATGATCGACAAGTTGCCGGAGCGCTGCCGTAATGTGCTGATCTTGCGCAAGATCGAAGGGCTGTCGCAGCGCGACACGGCCCGGCGTCTGGGAGTAACGGAGAATGTTGTCGAGAAGGAAGTGGCTTACGGACTGAGGGCAATCCTTAAAAATATTACAGAGCGGGGGTTGGACGAGGATTACGGGGCAATAAGGCGGAAGCAGCTAAGGTGACCAAGCGCGAGACCAGTGCCGAGATCGAGCAGAAGGCCACTGAGTGGGCGGCGATCATGGATCGCGGTAATGCCACTTCAGACGATCAGGCGCAACTGGAACAATGGCTGGATGCGGACCCTCGACGGCGTGGCGCCTATATTCGCGCCCGCGCGGCCATGCGCTTGATCAATCGGGCAGTCGCTCCCCTGTCGGTTGGCGCATCCGGCACCTTTGAACCTGTCTCCAGGCAACGGCGCCTGATGCTTGGGGGTGGCGTCGCTGCGGCTGCTGCCACGTTATTGGGAGTCACCGGTTTTCTGTATTCCCTGCGCGCCCCAAAAGAATTTTTCAAAACCGAAGTCGGAGAGGTCAAGCGGTTGCCGCTTCAGGATGGCTCGGTTGTGGTGCTGAATACGGCGAGCCGCATTGCAACCCGATTCAAACAACACGAGCGCCTGATAGAACTGGAGTCCGGCGAAGGCTGGTTTCATGTGGCCAAGGACCAGACACGGCCTTTCATCGTTGCCGCCGAGTTCGCCACGGTCAAGGCGGTGGGCACGGCGTTTTCGGTGCGACGACGCGCTGGCCAGATCGATGTTCTGGTGACGGAAGGAATCGTGGAAATTTCCAGTCAGGCAAAGCGACTGCACTTTCAAGCGGGTGCGGATGCCAGCGTCATGGCGGACGGTACCATCACGGTCAGACAGCTTTCTGCGGATGCGTTGATGCGTCGTCAGGCATGGCAGGGCGGCAATATCAGCTTGAATGGCGATACGCTGCTTGCTGCGGCTGCGGAATTCAACCGTTATAACAGGATCAAGATCGCTGTCGATGCGGATATTGCCAATGAAACCGTGGTGGGATGGTTTGACTGTAATGATCCGATGGCATTTGCCAATTCAGTCGCCCATACGTTCAACGCCGAGGTCATCGTGGAAGATTCACGCATCCGGATCCGGCAATCACGAGCAGAGAAAAAAATGCGCGACTTTCCGGCGGAAAGTTCCTGACCGATCATCTTTCTTCTGGGGATGTCAATACAAATCAGCCCGGGGGAAACACCATGATCATTGGGAAGAACTATTTCGCCATTCTCGCTGCAGGCGGCGCGTTACAGGCATTTACCGTTTGCAGCACTGCACATGCCGAGCCGTTCCAGATAGCCGAGCAGCCTGCAGCCACCGGGATTCCGGAGTTTGCCAGGCAGGCCGGCCTGCAAATCATGGCTTCATCCGAGGTGGTGGCGAACAAGAAGACCAATGCTGTCGAGGGGGACATGGATGCAAGACAGGCGCTGAACCTGTTGATCAGGGATACTAATCTCAAGGTTCAAGCAGACGATGGCCGCACCATCATCCTGGCGCAGAACAACACGCCGGCGCAGACAAGTTCATCAACGCAGTCGTCGGCTGTGTCCCAGTCGCGCTCTTTTCGTGCCGAGCAGCCACCCACAGCCACAGCCTCCGCCACTGCGCAACTTGAAGAAGTAGTGGTGACCGCTGAGAAGCGTTCCGAAAACATTCAAGATGTGCCCATCGCGATTACCGCATTCAGTGCGCAATCGCTGCAGGACAAGTCAGTTGGCGATTTGCAGGCGCTGGGTAATTTCGTACCGAACGTCAATCTGGATGCCGGTTCGCCGTTTTCATCATCAACTTCGGTGCTGTCGGCGTCGATCCGTGGCATCGGTCAGGATGATTTCGCCATGAACCTCGATCCCGGCGTTGGCGTCTACGTCGATGGCGTGTTTTTCGCGCGCACGGTTGGCGCCAATCAGAATCTGCTCGATGTCGAACGCGTCGAAGTGCTGAAAGGACCACAAGGTACCCTGTTCGGCCGCAATACCATCGGTGGCGCGATCAGCGTGGTGACGCGCACACCGCGTGACGAATTTGCCTTTCAGGGGCAGGTCACTGGCGGCAGTTACAAGCGTCAGGATATTGCGGCGACGGTCGATGTGCCTTTCAGCGACAGCCTGCTGTCGACTATCACTGTCACGTCCCAGCAACGTGATGGTTATCAAAAACGAATTCCCTATCCGGGCGGCGTCGGCGTGACGGTTCCCGATGAGAATTTCAATAAATCCGGTTATGCAATCAATGGCTCCACTTTGGGTGGAATGAATCAGCATGTCATCCGCGCCAAATTTCTCTGGAAAGCCATGGATGCCTTGAAGGCAACTCTGACGGCTGACTGGACTCATGAAGACCAGTCGGCGACGCCCACCACCGTGCTGAAAACCTATGAAAACAGTCCGTTCGCCCTTGCAGGAATTTACAACGGCTGTGTGACGGGCGGGATTCCGGCGGGAGCGCCCATTTGCGGTCCGGTGGGGCCGGTTACTGCGCCAGCGCCGGGCGGCTTCGTGACAGCGGGTCCTGCATTGTCCAGTCTCAATACGCCCTACAGTCTGGCAATCGCCAATACCGGCGATATCGATACCAGTTACGGCACCAGCGCCAGTTTCTCAACGCTTGACTCACAAGGTGTGGGCCTGACGCTCGACTGGGCGCTAACGGATGACCTCACACTCAAGTCGATCACCGCCTATCGCGAACTCAACTGGAAAGCTGCTCAGGATGGCGATGGTTCGCCGCTGCATATCTTTGAGCCTACCTTCAAGGAAGGTCAGCATCAGTTTTCCCAGGAATTGCAGTTGATTGGTAACGCATTTGACACCCGGCTCAACTATGTAGGCGGCCTTTACTACTTCAAGGAAGGCGGCTTTATCAATGACTACGTCATCATGCCGGTCATTCAGGTATTCGGACACAATAATCTCGACACGACGGCTTATGCTGCGTTCGCTCACGTCAACTATAAGGTGACTGACAAATTGGGCGTTACGTTGGGCGCCCGTTATTCCATCGAGGATAAGAAGTACGAAGGAGCCAATACGGATCTCAATGCATTCTTTTACAAGATGTCAGGTCTGTATCCGGTGTCGGCGACAAATGCAGCGTTGCTTGGTTTTCCGGACCCCAGTCAGCCGCTGCGGATGTTCCCGCCTGGGGTCAACAAGCAGGACTTCAGCGTGTTCACGCCGACTGTTGGCAGCGAATACCATTTCACCGACGATCTGATGAGCTATGTTTCGTGGTCGAAGGGTTTCAAGTCCGGCGGCTGGACCACGCGGGTGACGAACCCGATTCCAGACGCGCACCTCGCCGAATTCGGCCCGGAGAAAGCACAAACTTTTGAGATTGGCATAAAGTCAATCTGGCTCAACAACCGTCTGCGAATGAACCTTGCCGGTTTTTATACCAAGTACGAGGGTATCCAGCTTAACTTCCAGCAAGGCACTTCGCCGACCATCAAAAATGCCGGCGATGCGAAAATCCGTGGTGTCGAACTGGAAGCGAACGCCCGCATCGGTGTGGGGCTTACGCTTAATGGTTCCATCGGCTATATGGACGCCTACTACACGAGTCTCAATGCCGTCGCGGGACCGAGCGATCCGGTCGGTACGCCTTCATTGTTGACGCTTGACGCCAAATTACCCAAGACGCCCAAGCTCAAAGTCAATGTCAGTCCGCAATATGACATTGGCCTGGCCAATGCAGCCACGCTGCGTTTCCTGGTCGATTGGACGCATACTTCGGCGATGTACAACGACAGTCAGAACACAGTGTTGTTACGACGTCCGACCATCGACATGCTCAATGCATCCATTCAGTACCTGTCTCCCGGGGACAAATATGCATTTATCGTTGGTGGCAATAACCTTTCCGATAAGCGTTATATCGTCACTGGCCTGGATCATTCAGCCGGCAGCGGCCTGATCCAGGCATCCTATAACGCGCCGAGGACATGGTATGCCACCCTGCGAACCAAGTTCCAGTGATCGAGAACGAGGCATTTTAAGATAGACAAAGCGCAATGCTGCGGCTGCAAACTCTGCTAGCCGCAGCCAGCAAAATCTGGAAACACAAGACGGGGACAAGACATGGGTTGGCTTGACGGACAGGTGGCGCTCATTACTGGCGGCGGTTCTGGAATCGGCCGCGCCGTAGTAAACCGCTTTGTTAATGAAGGAGCACGCGTGGCGGTGCTGGAGATCGATGAGGCGAAAGCGCAGGCATTGCGGCAGGATCTGGGTGCGGCTTGCCATGTAACATGCGGCAACGTGACCTCTATGTCTGATAACAAGCGAGCGGTCGCCGAGGCGTTGGACAAATTCGGCAGCATTGACACTTTGATCTGCATGGCAGGTGTCTGGGATCGATTCACGGGTGTTCTTGATTTGCCTGACGATGCGATCGATTCTGCTTTCGATGAATTATTCTCTGTCAATGTGAAAGGCAATCTGCTGGCGGTTCGCGCCGCTGTCGAGCCGCTTCTCAAGAGCAGGGGTAACATTATCTTTACCCTGTCGAACTCCGCTTTCTATGCAGGTGGGGGTGGGCCGTTGTACACCGCGTCCAAATTTGCCGTTCGCGGACTGGTTAAGCAGTTTGCCTATGAGCTTGCCCCCACTATTCGCGTGAATGGCGTTGCGCCCGGCGGTACGCGGACGATGTTGCGCGGACTGAAGGCGCTCGGTCACGACAAGCTGAGGCTCATGGATACGCCAGACCTGAAAGAATCAATCGAAGCAACATGTCCACTTCAGATATGTCCCGAGGCTGATGATCACGCATGGGCCTATGTATATCTTGCGGCGGCCAACAAATCCCTGGCGGTCACCGGCAACATCATCCACTCCGACGGCGGATTGGGTGTTCGGGGCTTGAACAAACTCGCTGGGCTTTTGCCTGGCGGCTATTCCTGACAACTTGTTGAAAAGTACTGTTCTGCACTTTTTCGACGTCGCATCGCAAAAAGCGTGATTTTTGCTTGCTAATAAAATCATGAGCTTGAAAAGTTTCTGATTTCAATATGAGTCATCATCTGGCTCAAAGCAGGCTGTTGAAAACAAGATTTTCAACGGCCTGCTGAAAATAAAGATTCGATCCCCGTTAGTGGCAAACCATGAACCTCAAAGGTGAAACGGGGAAGATCAGGACTTTCCCGGAGAAGCAGCCCCATTTTCGGAGGAATTCAGGAGGGCATATTTTGCTACAATAAAAAAATTCGTCAGTCATGGAGATGGCGATCCGTTTCAGGTCACTCCCACATATGCTTTTGACTCATCAAGACAGAAGTAAATCGGAAGGCTCATGTATCAACCTGACATCCTCATCGCCAGTCCACTGCCATCTTTTCTTCATGAACCGTTGCAAACCGGCTACCGCTGCCATGACTATTATTCCGCTGGCGACAAGCCCGGATTATTGACGGCCGAAGGCGCAAACATCAGGGGGCTGGTGCAGGGAGCGGTGACAGTCATGCCGGTATCGCTGCTGGAATCGCTCCCAAAACTGGAAATCATATCGGTGTTTGGCGTTGGCTACGATGGCGTGCCGATTGAATACTGTCGGCAACGCCAGATCAGAGTGACGAACACCCCCGATGTGTTGACTGATGATGTTGCTGATATTGCCGTTGCGCTTATATTGATGACAGGACGAGGTCTGGTGCGTCTCAATCGTTTTGTTCATGCTGGTGAATGGGGAAAGCATGGTCCGGAACTGACCACCAAACTTGCGGGCAAGCGCGTCGGTATTCTGGGATTGGGCCGTATCGGCAAAGCCATTGCGAAGCGGGTAACTGCCATGGGGATGGAGGTCTCGTACATGGGGCGCAACCGGCAGTCGGCGCCCTATCGTTACGTTTCCGACTTGAAGGTGCTTGCAACGGAAAGCGATTTCCTGGTTGTTGCGGTACCTGGCGGTGCCCAGACTAAAAACCTTGTGGATGTTGAGGTACTGGCTGCACTTGGCAGGAAAGGTACGCTCATCAACATTGCCCGCGGTTCAATCATTGACGAGGCTGCATTGATTGCAGCATTGAAAACCGGAGCCATCAAAGCAGCCGGACTGGATGTGTTTGCCAACGAACCCAATATCCCGGTGGAGTTCTTCTCGATGGAGAATGTGGTTCTGTTGCCTCATGTCGGCAGTGCAACCCATGAGACACGCAAGGCAATGGGCGACCTCTGCTAGGCAAACCTTGATGCTTGGTTCGACACGGGTAACGTGCTTACGTTGATTCCGGAGCTATCCTGACCGGCCAGACCAGCGTAACGCGACCACCGCGTATTGGGGGTTCGATGGCTAGTGGTT
>JBFWSR010000025.1:0-42271 GCA_050248275.1 Steroidobacteraceae bacterium | reverse complement strand
GCTTGCAACCTGAGCAAACCCTCCCTATTCATATGGTCAGAACCTGTTTTTCTGAAGAGGTTTGTGCGGTATTTCACGGCGCCCGGGCTGATATCAGGCTTCCAGCTTTTTGCGGCGGCGCGCGACAAACCCCATCAAGCCCAGGCCGGCGGCCATCATTGCGTAGATCTCAGGTTCCGGAACCGGAGTCACCGTCACGGAACTGATGTAGAACTGATCCGGACTGATGCCATCACCCGAGGCGTAACGGAAATAGAAATCCTGGCTGGTCAGGTTGATCGCAAACAGGCCAGTGCTGTAAGGAAACGCCTGCGAAATCCAGGTTGAGCCATCGGTGCTGTATTCAAAACCGGTATTGGCACCCCATCCGGTCGTGTTGTGACCTTCGGAGCGCAAGCCGACGGAATCCATCGTGACGACCTGGTCAAAACTCAGCAGCAGCATCTCACCGGCCGTTATGTTGTCATCACTGTTGTCCGTAGGATTCACCTTGTGATAGACACCCAATCCAGCGCCATTCGCGGTCGAGCCTGACAACAAGCCGTTGTAGCTGTTCTCGTGATCCTGGACGACGGTGGCAACCCCATTATTGTAGTAACCGTATACATCGACCAGTACGTCTGTCGTGCCGGCGACTGATTCGTAAAACATGCTGCCGCCAAGCACGCCGCTACCGACGTCCGAGCTGCAAAGGTCGCCACCGGTACAGGCGTAATAATCAGTGCCGGCCGTACCGCCCGGCAGAAAGCCCACAGGTCCGGTCTTGAGGTTGGCGAAATCAAAAACAGCCTGTGCGGCAAACGCCGGGGCGACAAACATCGAGGCCGACAGCATTACAGCCGCAACAGCATTTCTCAGAGCAGGGCGCATATCATCACCTGTGGCAAATTAGTTAAACCAGATTTCGGTTTCATTGAATCAGGGCTGCAAAAGTGACAATGCTCCCGCGCGACGGATCGGGCGGGAGCATTGTGCACAAGAACGCTGCTACCCGATCAGACCACGGTCCCGTCACGCTTGCGGCGACGTGCCACGAAGCCCATCAGGCCCAGGCCGGCTGCCATCATCGCGTAGATCTCGGGTTCCGGTACGGCCAGTGAAATGTCGTACTGTCCCTGGGTGGCACCGCTTGCCAAGGTACCGGAAATGTCCAGGTGATACTGGTTGCCGTAAACCGCGGGCTGCAGTGCGAAGGTTTGAATCGTGCCCGGCGGGTTCTGGCCACCGATAACCGCAAGCAGATTGAAGCCGTTCGCATGAACACCATCCCAAATTTCCACGGTCAGGTTATTAATGAACGGGTTGCCGGTTATCGAATTGACGACCAGTGCAACTATCGATCCAAAATCACCATCCGCTGTGAAGTTTGCATAGTGCTCGAAGGAATCCCCTGCATTGCCGCTCAACTGCACGGACAGCGTCTTGAATGAATCATCGAGCGCGCCAAAATCAAACGGCGCACCTATTGAGCCATCCTGACCAGGAAGAAGGCTAGTTCCGTTCAGGTCAGCCGCCGTCACAGAAACCGCTGCATACACCGAGCCGGCAAAAGTAAAGCCCAGTGCAAGCAAACCTGCCGCAAGAAATCGTTTGAACTTATTCATGTTATCTCCTTAAAAACAATTAAAACGAAATTACTTGAAACCCCCAAGAACAAGAACCTGAACCATTGCCACCTGCCGCGAGCCACAAAACCAATACTGTTTCAGTGCCCATACTTTCCTACTTCATGTCAAAACCGTCCATAAAACAACCATCCTGATTTGCATGGGAACAAAGTCCCCGGCCGCATGGGATATATCTACTATTCACAAACTCTCCAATCCGATGCCGACCGCAGACTCATCATGCATTGCCCCTGTTTCATTTTGATTAAGCCGAAGGCATTGCAGCCAGAATATTTTCTCCCGAGCCCGAATCCCTGAGCATGCCCATCGAAGAATCGATGATGCGCAGCCCGATGCGCGTGGAGAATTCCCGCACTTCCGTCCAGACGACTTCACCCAAACATCCCAGCGTCATCTTTCCGGTCGGGGATTCAAACTCGACCTTGAAGTTCACAGCCCTGCCAACCTCGAATGCTCCTGCATGCACACCGTTCAGCTCGAGAAACATGCCGGAAGCACTCACATCCTGGGTCACACCGGACACGGTTTCGAAGAACACGGGCAACGCCGCCTGAACACGTTCTTCCTGCCGCCTGTTGGCCATGGCGCCCGCCAGTTCGTTAATTTGTTCACGGAAAATACGCCGCTAAGCATGGCAATGCCTGTGCAAAAACTCCTGTTTTGTGCAGGCATATTCAACTGTATTGGCATAGCCGGTTTTTACTACCCGTAAAAGTTATCCACAGGGCAGGGCGATGCTGCTCCCGGACCGCGGCAACAAACCTTCAGCCGTCCGGATTCCGCAGGAAACGGAACATCATGAGAATTCAGGGATTTATCGATACCTGTCGCACCAGGCGCAGGCATCCGTGCAGCGACGGACGACGCTCAGGTCGTGGACGCCGTATTTTTGGTCAGGCCGTACTTGTGGGCGTAGGCGAAGAGCTCCAGCCGGTTGGCCACACCCAGCTTGTTGTAGATCGAAGTCAGGTGGTTACGCAGGGTATGTTCGCTGATGAACAGGATGCGCGCGATGGTCTTCGCCGTGGCACCGGCATTGCCCGCAGTGATGGCAACGATTTCCCTCTCGCGCACCGTCAGCGTCGCGATTTTCATCCGCTCCGGATCCGTGGCCTGACCGGCGTTCTCGCGGGAGAACTCGACGAAGATGCGCCCGGTCGCTGCCCGGTCGAGCCAAACCTGGCCGTCGTGCACCTTGCTGATCGCGGTGAGTATCGTTTCCGCAGGAGACTCCTTTTCCACCACGCCGCAGGCGCCAGCCAACACCGCCCTGTCATGCGCCGCCCTGTCACGCACCCCGGTCAGCACCAGGATCCTCGCGTTCGTTTTCGCTGTCAGTTTGGGTATGCCGTCTATGCCGTTCTCGGTGCCGAGATCGATGTCAAGCAGGATCACGTCAGGCTGCACCTTGTCGAGCATGCCGAGCGCCGCAGAGACATTCTCGGCGGTGCCGACAACCTTCATCGCGGGCTGACCGCTTTCGATCAGGCGCTCCAGTCCCCAGAGGATGCTGCGGTGGTCATCGATCATGAACACCCGGATGGAAGGATGCTCCACGGTCATGCCGCGATCCCGCTTTCCATGGGCACGGTGACGTGCACCACGGTGTTCCGATCAGGGCGCTGCTCAACGCTCACCTTGCCGCCCATGGCCTTCGCGCGCTCGCTGATCGTGCGCGGCAGGAAGGCCTTGACCGACCCCTCGGCCTCGTTGCCGATTTCGAGCACCAGCTCCGATTTGCCGCACTGCAGGTTGACGAAGGCTGTCTTGGCCGACGTATGCCGCAACACGTTGCTCAGCCCCTCGGCAACGATCTGGAAAACCTCCGCAGCCATCCTGCCCTTCAGTTCGCTGGATATCTCGCTCTTCAGATCCACATCAATGCCGTAGAAGCGGCGCAACCGTTCCGTCTGCTTGGTGATCGCATCGATCAGGAATTCGCTGGCCATCGGCGAATTGTCCTTGAGCGTGGCCGCATAGTTGCGCAGGTCGTGGATGGTGCTGTCCGCCATCTCGATCAGGTCGGCGATATAGGGCGTCAGCGGATTCTTTGTGTCGGCCCAGCGGTACAAACCCTCCAGCGCCAGCTTCAGTCCGATGTAAGGCTGGATCGTCGTGTCGTGCAGATCGCGTGACATGGCAAGGCGTTCGCTTTCGGCAGCCCCCGCGATCAGTTCCTCGATCAGGTACATGTTCTCGATCACCGTTGCCATGCTGTCGGCAGCCTGTGCGAGGAAATCGATGTCGGCTTGCGTGAACCAGCCGTTGTTCGAGGTCAGGAACAGCCGGCCGGTGGTGCCGTCATGGTTGAACGGCACGGTGACGAAGGCCTGTGCCTCCAGCAGGTTCAGCCATTCGGCGCACTCCTTCTGGAACGAACCGGTCTTGGCGCCCAGCTCAAAATCGTAGGCCGAATACCCGCGGAAACGCACCCACCAGGGCCCTTCGGGATCATGGTAGTACGCCCCCAGCGTATCCGGCAGCCGCAACAGGGCCTCGGCGGCCTTCGAGGAAACATCCTTGGGCTTTTCATTGCGCGCGGGTTTATCGGCGGTGGCCGTGTACATCACGTGGTGTCCCATCGAGTGGCGCCGGCGCAGGATCAGCACGCTGGAGGTCGCGCCGTAGAACCTGCGCAATGCGTCGAGATTGGCCGCATTGACGTGATCGGTACCGAAGCGCGGATTCCACGGATTGTTGATCTCCTTCAGCAGCGCCAGGCGGCTGCGCAGCAGGTGTTCATACACACCCAGGTAGGAGATCACGTAGCCGAACAGCAGCAGCCCGCTCGCGGGAATCAGCACCCGGCTGAATTCGGACGGCCCCTCGGCCAAGCCGAATGTGGCGTACATGACCGTGGACACCAGGGTCACCATTACCCCCTCCCGGAATCCCCAGGAAAAGGACGAAACCAGTATGGGATAGAAAAAGAACATGAAAAAGAAACTGTCGGTGCTGCCAGAAACCGCGATCAGATAGGCGTAGAACAGCACATCGATCCAGTGCAGCAGCCGCGGCATCACCACCCAGTCGCGCCGGTACCAGACATAGGTCACCAGCAGGCTGTAGAGGCAGTACAACGCCAGGGGCCCCAGCGTCCAGGCGGTCAGCGTTGCACGTTCCGACGGCGCCGCGACTATGGCAAACGCGGAGAACGCCAGTACGCAGCGCAGAAACACCAGCAGCCGCGCATCGGTCTCGGTCCGTACTTCCATGCTCAGCAGCTTGGCAGCCGATACCGGCTTGGGCTGCACTCCCGTCGCAGTGATACTGTTCAGAGTCATAAAAACCGCCTTGAGAAATGGATTAGCCATCGACAGCAGTGAATCGCACAAAACCAAGAAACCCTAACGCAAAGACGCAAAGTTAACTGAAAGACGCAAAGGAAACCCGAACCCAGTTCTTGCTGCCGTTCTTCTTGCCTTTCTTTGCGCCTCTCTTCTTCCTTTGCGTCTTTGCGTTAAAGCCTTTGTCCGGCAAACCACAAAAACCCTAACGCAAAGACGCAAAGTTAACTGAAAGACGCAAAGGAAACCCGTACGTCGTTCTTGTTGCCCTTCTTTGCGCCTCTCTCTTTCCTTTGCGCCTTTGCGTTAAAGCTGTTGCCTTACAAACCCCCGAAACTCCAACGCAAAGAACACCTGAACACTTTGACTACTGCTTTCCTTCCATTTTTTGTCCTTCTCTGCGCCTCTCTTTTCCCTTAGCGCCTTTGCGTTAAAGCTTTTGCTCAGCAAAACCCCGAAACCCTAACGCAAAGACGCAAAGTTAACTGAAAGACGCAAAGGAAACCCGAACCCCGTTCTTGTTGCCATTCTATTGCTCTTCTTTGCGCCTTTCTTTTTCCTTTGCGCCTTTGCGTTAAGCGCCTTTACGTTAAAGCTTTTGCCCGGCAATCCTAATAGGCTTCTTTCTGCATGAATATCACCCAGGCCGTTTTGGCGATGATATACAGGTCAAGCCGCAGCGACCAGTTGCGCAGGTAGTCGAGATCGTACTCGATCCGCCCGCTCATTTTCTCCAGCGCCTCGGTCTCCCCGCGGAAGCCGTTGACCTGGGCCCAGCCGGTAATTCCCGGTTTGACCTTGTGCCGCAACATGTAGCCCTTGATCAGCTTGCGGTACATCTCGTTGTGCGCCACCGCATGGGGCCGCGGGCCGACGATGCTCATACGTCCCTGCAACACGTTGAAAAACTGCGGGAACTCGTCCAGCGATGTCTTGCGCAGGAACCGTCCTACAGGCGTGACGCGGGCATCGTCCTTGCTCGCCTGGCGGATGGTGGCGCCATCCTCGGTCACGGTCATCGAGCGGAACTTGTAGACGATGATCTCCCGGCCATCCAATCCGTAGCGGCGTTGCCTGAAAATCACCGGACCCGGTGAGCTCAGCTTGACCGCCAGCGCGATCACCAGCAGCAGCGGCAATGTCAGCACCAGGATCAGCAGCGACAGCACGATGTCGCTGCCGCGCTTGACCAGGCCGTTCAGTCCGGTGAACGGTGTCTCGCAGACCGCCACCACCGGCAAGCCGCTGACCGAATCCATGCGCCCCTGGATCAGGTCGGTGACAAAAATATCGGGGACGAAATAGATGGATGCCGTGGTGTCGCGCAGTTCGTCGAGCAGGGTCAGGATGCGCGGCTGCGACGCCATCGGCAGGGAGATGTAGATGTGATCGACCTTGTTGTCCCGTGCATAGGCCGGCAGGTCGGCAATCCTGCCGAGCATCGAGAATTCGTGGCTGTCGATGACTCGCGAAGTTGCGCGATCGTCGAAAAAACCCATCACGCGGAAGCGCGAATAGGGATCGGCGCCGAGGCGGCGGGCGAGTTCTATGCCCTGCGCGTTCATGCCGGCGACGATGGCACGCCGGCGTTCCCCCTGCAGGTTGAGGATATGCGGCGCCACCAGGCGCAGCAGGAGATGGGCCCCGATCTGGCTCGAGGGCGCAACCCAGAACCAGGTCATCAGCAACTCCAGGTTGAAGTAGCGGATGTAGCCGCTGGCATAGGCGAAAACGAACATCAACCCGCCCATCACCAGCCAGCTCAGCACCACCATCCGCAACAGGCGCCACAGGCTGCCGTTGAGGTGGGTCGCGCCGGGAAAAGTCAGGGAAAACACGATCAGCGACAGGATCACGTAGCGCGGCGCCAGGTAGCCCTCGAACAGCACCGTCAGCGCCCACAGCGATATCGTGAGCGCCAGAGGATCGACCAGCAGTTCAATCGTATCGAGCAACTGGTCGCG
Organism: Steroidobacteraceae bacterium; assembly: GCA_050248275.1. GTDB lineage: Bacteria > Pseudomonadota > Gammaproteobacteria > Steroidobacterales > Steroidobacteraceae > CAILZL01. The sequence continues at coordinate 35,392 of JBFWSR010000025.1, read as the reverse complement.
CCCGACGGGGATGCGGGCTGCCTTGCGAAAGGTAACGGGGGGTGCGCGCTGAGCCATGGTCAGTGTTTTATTTCGGAGACAAACAGTTGTGACGACTGATCATGGTGTTCTTCATCCCCATTGAATCGGGGTGTGAAGAAGTAGTTATAATGCCTTGAAATAAAGGCGATATTACGCTCAGTCGTGCATGTCAAAACCACAGCGACGCGCTCCCTGCCGACCGGGCTTAAAGCCGGACGGACGACATATTATTCAATAAAATCAAACTCTTGCTATTATTCTGCGGCGCAACAAAATGGATAACCACGGGTCAGCAGCGCATTCTAAACCGGCCTGCCCCGGACATGCCACCACTGTATCGCAGCCGATTGCAACTGCTACGGTGAAATCCACCCCGCCTGCCCTGCTGCCAAGACTGGCGCTGTCGCTCATCATTGCACTGGCCGCCGCCCCCGCAGCAGCCCAGGGCAACACGGACAAAGGCACAATCGGACCAGCCATGGACTCCCTGCTGAAGGACCTGACTGTGCAGGCCGGGAGCACGGTGACCCGTGATTCCAACCTGTTCCGCCGGCCAGTCGCGCAATCCGAAACATTCACCAGCTCCCATGTCGGCTTGCGCCTGAACAAAGCCATTGCCCAGCAGCAATTCCAGTTTGACGTCACGCAAACAGCAACCCGCTATGAAACGTTCAAGCGGTTTGATTTCGATGCCATCAACTATAGCGGCGCCTGGAACTGGCGGCTGGGCACGCGCTACAGCGGCAAGCTAAGCGCCTCCCGTGCAGAGAGCCTCGCGCCCTTCGAAGACACCGTGGGCGGCGGTAGCGGGCGCAATGTGCGCGCCACCCAGAACCAGGCCTTCGATATCGACGCCTGGGTATCCGGCAACTGGCACCTGCTGGCGGGCGTTTCGCAGTCGGACCAGAAAAGTGAGCAGAATTCGCAGAGCCGCACCCCGGACTTCCAATCCACCAACGCCAGCCTCGGCATCAAGTACCTGACCCGTGCAGGCAATGCGCTGACCCTGCGCCAGCAGACCACGGACGGCGAGTACGTCAACCCCCTGCCGGGAACGCTCAGCAACGACTACACCGAAGAACTCAGCGAATTCAGCGTGGACTGGAAGCTGAGCGCCGCGTCCACGCTGAACGTGCGTCTGGGCCAGCTCAAACGCAACAACGAAGACCCGACACGGCGCAATTTTTCGGGACAATCGAGCAGCCTGGGCTATGCTTGGAACTCGGGCGACAAGCTGAACCTGAGCCTTACGGCCGCCCAAAAAACCTCCCCGCTGCAGGACCCGACAGCAGGACACCGCTTCGATGAAACCCTGTCGCTGTCACCCGGCTGGCGCATCAGCAACAAAACCAGCACTTTCCTGCGCCTGAGCTACCAGAAAAGCACGGACCGGGACGTCCTCGTGACCACCCCGGGCGGCCCGCGTCGCGACACCACTAGCATCAGTGCCGTCGGCCTCGACTGGTCTGCCACCCGCACTCTGACCCTCACTGTCAGCATCGAGCACCAGCGCCGAACCTCGAACAGCGCGTTAGCCAGCTATGAAACAACAGTCAGCCGCATCGGCGCAGCATTGGCTTTTTGAAGCCGGGTGCAGCCCGGCTGGCGCATTAGAAAGGTCCTATTGGTGAAGGCCTTAGCGTGGTTTAGAATCATAGGCCTTGAACTTCCTCCCTCAACCACTGTCAGGTTCACGGAACTACCCCGTGCCCGGAATCAGAAACCACCCATGACCATTCGCTCTCCGTTTACCCCTCTCGCGCTGCTGCTGGCCGCGACCCTCGTCGGCTGTGGCAACAAGGACGATGCCCAGAAAGGCGCCAAAGACAAGCCTGCTACCCAGGTCGCCGCTCGCGTCAATGCCGAAGAAATCACCGTGCACCAGATCAACAGCCTGCTGGCTCGCAACCGCAATATCCCGCCCGAGGCGGCCACCCAGGCCAAGTACGAGATCCTCAACCGGCTCATCGAGCAACAACTCGCCAAGCAGCAGGCCATCGAGCAGAAGCTCGACCGCAAGCCCAACGTGGTGCAGGCGCTGGAGGCCGCCCGCGACGAAATCCTCGCCCGCGCCTACATGGAAACTGTGGCTGCCAAGCAGCCGAAGCCGTCGCAGGACGAAGTCAAAAAATACTACGAGGATCACCCCGAACTGTTTGCGCAGCGGCGCATTTTCAATATCGAAGAACTGGTGGTCGAACCGCGGGATGGACTGGCCGAAAAGCTGCAGGCGCAAGTCGCCAAGTCCCGCTCGATGCAGGAAGTGGCCAACTGGCTCAAGGAACAGGACTTCAAGTTCGCGCCGAACCGTGGTGTGCGCGCGGCGGAATCGCTGCCGCTGGACATCCTGCCACGGCTGCAGAAAATGAAAGACGGCGAGATGCGCGCGATGGAAGTCAACAAGCGGCTCTACGTCTTCCGCGTCGCAGCTAGCAAGCCAGCGCCGGTCACCGAGGCCATGGCGACCCCGCGCATCCAGCAGTACCTGTTCAACCGCGGCGCCAGCGATGTCGTGGCTGCCGAAATCAAGCGCCTGAAGGCCGCGGCGAACATCGAATATGTCGGCGAATTCACCGGCGGCGCCGCGGCAGCCGCTGAAAAAGCGAAGGCCGAAGCCGAAGCACGGGCACAGGCCGAAGCCCGGACCAAGGAACAGCTGGAGCTCGAAGCGAAACGCAAAGCCGAGATCCGGGCCCAGGAAAAAGCCGAAGCCGACGCCCGTGCAGACGCCCTGTCCAAGGCGAGGCGCGAAGCCGAAGCCCACGCCAAAGCCGACGGCAAGGACTCGAAACCGAAAGCAATCGAAGTGCCCCAAGGCACCATAGACAAAGGCATTCGCGGCCTCAAATAACGCGAAAGGAGGAACAGCATGGCGCTACATCGTTGGCTGACCACCCTGCTGCTGATCCTCGCCACGGCGCTGGGCGGCAGTGCCCTGGCACAGGACAAACCCGGAGATTACCGCCTGGGGGACGGGGACAACATCCGCATCACGGTGTTCCAGAACCCGGACCTCACGCTGGAGACCCGCGTCTCGGAGACCGGCACCATCACCTTTCCGCTGATTGGTTCGGTGAAGATCGGCGGACTGACCATCGCCGCCGCCGCGCAGACCATCGCCAGCGCGCTACAGGCCGGCAATTTCATCCAGAAACCACAGGTCAACATCCAACTGATCCGCAACCTCGGCAACCAGGTCTCGGTGCTGGGCCAGGTCGGACGGCCGGGGCGCTTCCCGCTGGAAACCTTCAGCACCCGATTATCCGAAATGCTGGCCATAGCCGGCGGAATATCACCGACCGGTGCGGATGTTGCCATAGTCACCGGTACCCGCGAGGGAAAACCTTTCCGCAAGGAAGTGGACATCGTCGGCATGTTTTTGGATAACCGCCTGCAGGACGACCTTATCGTCGCCGGGGGCGACGTGATTTACGTGCAGCGCCAGCCGATGTTCTACATCTACGGCGAAGTGCAGCGCCCAGGCTCCTACCGCATAGAGCGCGGCATGACCATACGTCAGGCGCTGGTACAAGGCGGCGGCCTTACTGCCCGCGGCACCGAGCGCAACCTCAGCGTCTACCGCCGCGGCGCCGACGGCACCATAAGTTCATCCACCGTCGACCTCAACGACCAGGTGCAAGCGAACGACGTGTTCCACGTGCGCGAAAGCCTGTTCTGAGAACATTGCTATGAAACCTCTGCAAATCCTGCGCATACTGTGCGCCCATTACCTCGTGGCCTTGCTGGTCATCGTCGTCACCATAGCTGCTGGCGTCACCTTCAGCCTGCTAATGCCCAAGCGCTACACCACGACGACGACCCTGGTCTTCGACGTCAAATCACCAGATCCGGTGATGGGTCAACTGCTACCCCTGGGTCCTGGATTTGTAGCAACGCAAAGTGAGATCATCAAAAGCGACCGCGTGGCACAGCGTGTCGTGCGCATCCTCAGGCTGGATGAAAATCCGACCCTGAAACAGCAATGGCAGGAGGCCGGCGGTAAAGGCAAGCTGGACGTATGGGCAGCTGAATTGCTGCAAAGAGGACTACAAGTCACACCGGCCGCCGGCGGGAGCACCATCATCAACCTAAGCTTCAGCGCCGGCGATCCCAGGTTCGCCGCGTTGGTCGCCAATGCCTTCGCACAAGTCTATATCGATACCAACATCGAACTACGGGTCGATCCGGCACGCCAGGCTTCGCGCTGGTTCGGCGAACAAGGCAAGGCGGCACGCGAAAGCCTGGAACAGGCCCAGGCACGGCTGTCCGCATTCCAGCAGCAGAAAGGGATTGTCATCCGCGATGACCAAGTCGATACCGAAATGTCCAAACTCCGCGATCTTTCCTCACAACTGACTGTGCTGCAAAACGAGACCCAGCAGAGTCTCAGCAAGCAGAGATCGGGATCGGATGCGCTTCCCGAAGTCATGCAAAGCTCGGTCGTGCAATCCCTGCGATCCGAAATTGCACGGCAGGAAGCCAGGCTGCAGGAAACTGCCGCCAACCTCGGCAAGGCCCATCCGCAGTACCAGCGCATGCAAGCCGAAATCGGCGGGCTCAAGGCACAACTCGAGGAGGAAACGCGCAAAGTCACTCAGGGTTTTGCAGCAAGCACGACCGTCGGCAAGGCCCGCGAAGCCAATCTTCTAAATGCAATTGCGGCACAGAAGAAAAAAATCCTGCAACTGCGCACTGAGCGTGACCAGCTCGCCGTACTGCAGCGGGATGTGGACGCCGCACAGGCCGCCTATGACGCCGTCACCCGGCGCTTCAACCAGACCAACCTGGAAAGCCAACTCACGCAGACCAACGTCTCCGTGCTCAACCCTGCTGTCGAGCCGGCCGAACCCTCAAGCCCGAATTTCAAGAAAAACATGGCGATCACGGTACTGCTGGGCCTGACGCTCGGTGGAGCTGCAGCTTTCCTGCTGGAACTGCTGGACCGGCGCGTACGTTCGGCCGACGATCTGGCAGAAATGCTGCAATTGCCAGTGCTGGCAGTGATCGGGCAGCCGCGAAAATCCAGTCGACTGCTGTTCTGGCGCCGCCCGCTCCTGCTGGCAATTAAATGAAAGCCACAGCGGATCAGGATAACGTGATCCCCGTATCGCCGGGGATCACGCCGCAGGTACGCAACGAGCGTTCGATCGGAACCATCCTGATCCATGCGGGACGGCTGACGCTGGAGAACGCCGAACGCATACTGCATCTGCAGCGTGAAAAGGGTATACGCTTCGGTGATGCCGCGATCCAGTTGGGTCTGTTGACACAAGCCGACGTCGATTTTGCGCTAGCCCGGCAGTTTGATTACTCTTACCTGGTTCGTGGAGAGAGCGCGGTCAGTGAAAGCATAGTCAATGCTTATGCTCCCTTCAGCCCGCAGGGACAGACCTTCAGCGCCCTGCGCGGCGAACTGATGCTGCGCTGGTTTGACAACGAACCCGCACGCAAAGCGCTGGCCATCATCAGCGCAGAACACGGCGACGGCCGCAGTTTTATCACAGCCAATCTCGCAGTGTCGTTCTCTCAACTGGGACAGAAAACCCTGCTGATCGATGCTGACATGCGCAACCCGTGCCAGCATTGTTTGTTCGGGATCGATAATCGCAATGGTCTTACCTCTGCTCTTGCGAGCAGACAGAGCATTGAATCCCTAATCCATCAAATACCGGGACTGTTGGGCCTGTCAGTATTGCCAGCTGGCGCTATGCCGCCCAATCCACTGGAACTGCTGGCAAGGCCACTGTTTCCACAACTGCTGGCCGAGCTTTCACAACAGTACGACGTCATCTTGCTTGACACTCCAGCCACATCAGAATTCGCAGATGCCCAAGCTATCGCCGTAAGGGCAGGTGCCGCGTTAATCGTAGCACGGAAAAACGCCACTCGTATATGGCGAGTCCGCGGCATATCTGACACAGTAAGTCATGCCAGTGCCACAGTCATTGGCGCAGTTCTCAACGATTTTGATGGTCGTGAAGAAAAAAACAATAGACGATCAGCAACTTGATCGAAAACCATCTTCCGACCCCAATTACTACCATCTGCCCATCAAACATGTCCGCTATCGCCACTGCTCAGCCCTCCCTCCGAGCTACCGTGCTTGAATGGCTACCAGTTCTAGCTGGGCTGCTTGTACTCTATGCACCTGTATTCTATCAACTCGCAAATACGCTCTGGCAGGATGATGATTACGCTCATGGACCGATAATCCTTGCTATCATCCTTTGGCTTATCTGGGACAAACGTACAGCTCTACTTGCACCTGCGAATAACTCTACGCCCAAGTTGGGCATACCATTACTCGCATTTGGACTAATACTGTATCTAGCTGGTAGTGTTGCAGGAATCAGAATTCTTGAAGTCGGCGCTCTCCTCCCCATACTTGCAGGAACCCTGCTTGCAATGCGTGGATGGAGTGCAATTCGTGCGATGTGGTTTATGCTAATTTTTATTGCTTATCTTTTACCACTTCCCGGAATATTCGTAGATGCCGTAACTAGCCCACTCAAACAGAATGTATCCGCCGCCGCTGAGCAGTTACTCTATTTGGCTAATTACCCAATCGCCAGAAGCGGTGTAATGCTTACCATCGGACAATATCAGATGCTAGTAGCAGATGCTTGCTCAGGTCTAAACTCGATGTTTAGCCTTTCTGCAGTAGGCTTACTATATCTTTACCTTGTGCAGCGTAATAGCTGGCTACACAATTGCTTAATTATCGGAGCCTTGCTGCCAATCGCATTTTTTGCAAATATTTTGCGAGTCATTACATTAATATTAATTACCTACCACTATGGCGATGCCGCAGGCCAAGGTTTTTTGCATGGCTTTTCTGGTTTAGCGCTTTTTCTTATAGCACTGATATTTATCATTTTAATTGATGCCATCCTTGTACGAGCAATACCGAAAGGAAAAGCGTAAAACATCCTCGGCAAGACTGACAGATATTATCTGTTACATAGCACCTGAGTTTCCTATCCTAGGCAACTTTTCCTGCACTAAAAATCTGTAAACAACCCCACACAATATGTGACATAGATAAGTCAGACGGTATCTTGGCCATACTGAATTGAGGCTTGAACTGCTTCATTAAGAGCAATCCAGCCATTGAATTAGAAAATCTGCCCCTAGAAATCATAAAACAAGATAAACAACAGTAACCACACTCGGCAAGCCTTCCCCCGTATCACCTAAAGCAATCTCGGCAAGAAATGCCAGACCATTTGAAAAATTTAGCCGTAATCGCGGCACTCGCGATTACTGTATTCATAATTATTAAGCGCCATGCCTGCCATTCGGCAATCTCCGCACAAGCGTTCGATCGCAGACGCAACTTGTGGCTCGGCTTAACCCTCGCTGTTTTTATTTCACATAACTTCTGGATTTACATTTTTTTGGCATCAATATTGATATTTATTTATGAGCGCCAAGAATCAAACAAACTTGCTCTCTACTATTTCATACTACTTGCAGTGCCGCCTGTGAGCGCAAGCATCTCAGGGTTTGGATTTGTAAATTATTTTTTTTCTATTAATTACCCTCGTCTGCTTGCTTTGTTAATCTTACTTCCGGCGTTTCTGTCATTATGGGTTCGCCCTGACACAGAACGACTCGGAAATTCACTCCCAGACAAATTAATTTTAGCTTATATCACCCTGCAATTTTTTTTGATCCTTACCGCCAGCACAGTTCTCAATACGATGCGGACGGGTATTTTTTATCAGTTTGTTGATATATTGCTGCCCTATTATGTAGCCAGCCGTTCGCTCAAAAATATCGACGAATGGCGCGATGCGTTGATGAGTTTTTCCATAGCAGCCATAGTACTAACACCGATTGCTTTTCTTGAATTTTGGCGAACATGGCCTCTCTACGGAAAACTTTATGAGGCGCTTGGCACCCCATGGAAACAAGCCGATTTCTTACTACGTGATGACATGTTCCGTGCTCAGGGTAGTACCGGTCATGCGATTGCATTAGGCTATATCATGGCTGTTGCCATCGGATTATTCCAATCATTTAAAAAACAGATTCAAAATCGGCAGGTATGGCATATTGGTTTGGCCTGCTTATTCACTGGCCTGGTTGCTTCATTGTCTCGTGGGCCTTGGGTGGGGACAGCAGTAATCATGATAGTCTTAAGCATCTATGGTGGAGCGATGAGATCAATTGCGAAGGCGATGCTGCTTTTCGTACTATTACTCCCAATTTTTATTTTTACATCGATCGACGATACGATCGTAGCTTACCTACCTTTCATAGGCACGGTTGAGGAAAGTACAATAACTTATCGTCAACGTCTTCTAGAAATTTCCGTCCAGATAATCTTACAAAATCCGCTATTTGGAGCCTACGATTATTTTTATTCGCCATTAATGGACGAATTAAAACAAGGGCAAGATGCTTTCATTGACATAGTTAACACATATGTTGCAATTGCACTCAATAGCGGTCTAATCGGCCTTTCACTATTCGCCGGTTTTCTCCTGTCTGTTGTATTGGGTATCCACAAATCAATGACAAATATTACTGATAAAGATAATGAACTACACTTATTAGGGCGTGCACTACTCGCCACTATTGTTGGAATTATGGTTATTATCTTCACTGTCAGCAGTATTTCAATAATACCTATAGTTTATTGGTCAATAGCTGGCCTTGGCGTTTCGTACTCGCGCATACTCGTTCGTGGTTTCTCTGTGCACTCCAAGAACGGTAGCACCTGATATTGGAGTCCGATCTAATTTTGCATTGGGAGGTCGGACATGAAGAGGGGATTCACGGTAGAACAGAAGTAGCCCCGCAAATCTGAGCGACGCTATAAGTGGAAACTCCAAGCACAGTGCCGGATCAAAACTGGTCTGGCAATAAGGGGTTTTTGATGAAGAAGAAGGCATCGGGCGGCGCATCCACTGTACCCACAATCCGGTCTAATGCAAACTGCTACTAAAATTGGGGATCGCGTCGCTACTACCCTCATCTTCAGTAGATAAACACGTGAAATTTACTTTGTCAGGTGAGCCAGTAACTCTCAAGAAAAGGGTGCTACGTGCGGGTGCCTGGAGCCTTGCAGGACATGGGCTCGGAATGATTATTCGCCTAGGCGGAAATTTAGTCATGACCCGCCTACTTGTACCAGATATGTTCGGTGTAATGGCAATAGCAACGATGGTTATTTTGACCCTCGGCATGCTTTCAGATGTTGGACTCCACCAGAATATCATTCAGAGCCCCCGTGGCGACGATCCAACATTCCTAGACACAGCTTGGGTAGTGCAAATTATTCGCGGCTTACTGTTGTGGCTGATTGCCTTTCTACTCAGTGTCGCGCTTTACCTCGCCAACTTTGCTGGAATCATTCCTGCTGGAACGGTCTATGCTGTGCCTGAATTACCATTTGTAATTATCGTAGTCTCATTCTCAGCCGTAATCAGCGGATTTCGATCCACAAAATGGGCAACTGCTCAGCGAAGATTTGATCAAAAACGCATGGTTCAGATCACCTTGATAGGACAAGGTATTGGTCTTGTTGTCATGATTATTTTCGGAACATTTAGCCGAACAATCTGGGCGCTTGCCGCTGGCGGGCTTATAGCTTCGCTCACGACAACAGCGCTAACACATGCATGGATGAACGGACACTCCAATCGCTTTCGATGGGATAAAAAAGCATTTATGGAGATCCGAAATTTCGGAAAATGGATATTTTTATCATCAGCCGTTACAGTTCTAGCTAGCAATGGAGACCGCTTGTTATTAGGTGGGTTTGTAGATCCACATGTATTGGGCCTCTATGTAATTGCTGCCTTCATAATAGGCTCCATTCAAGATGGATTAGGAAATCTCTTTACTAGCGTGTCATTCCCCGCATTAAGTGAGGTTGCCCGGAATAACCCATCAAGACTGCAAGAAATATATTATCGATTGCGAATACCCAGCGATTTATTATTGCTTTTTATATCAGGATCACTATTCGCAGCGGGTCAATTTGTTATTGATTTACTGTACGATCAACGTTACTCCGAAGCCGGCAACATACTGCAAATACTTGCACTATCTCTCTTTGGCGTACGGTATGGGCTCTCGCATCAAATCTATCTTGCACTGAACGAACCGCGTTACCTTGCAATCGTCAACGTTGTTCGTCTTGCCTCCCTCTATTTGTTGGTTCCTCTTCTATATCATTTCTATGGATTTCAGGCAGCTGTTTGGGGTATAGCATTGCATATTTTGCCAACCATACCTCTAATATTTGTGTTTAATACAAAACTTGGAATAAGTGACATTCGTCGAGAATTGTATGTTCTCCCTGCAATGCTAGCCGGTTACCTGAGCGGTTTGGCCTTAAACATGCTAGCGATATGATCACACTTTAAGGAAAAGCCAATTGGAAATTACAATATGCGAATGTAATCGTAGATTCAAGCTCAAGGGATTTGAGTTCTCTTTAAAAACTTGAATCAAAATTCCGAACAAATCAATCTACTCTCGTGAGCACTTTACGGTTACATTAATTCAAATGCACAGTAAATTGCCTCCAGTTCGATAAGCACGCAGGAAATCCATTGATCCAGCGAATTGCAAAAATCAGAATCAAATTATGGAACAAACTTTTCTTATTCCACAAGAAACCCTTGATCGCCTGCGTCGCCCAAGAATACGTCCGCTTAAACTCTATTTCGCTGGTGGAACTGGAAATATTCTCGCCACGTTTCGGAGTTACCTCAATGAACAGCACGATCCTAGCATCGTTGCGATTGCGTATTCACATATGTTTTTCGATGTATGCAAGGCGCTAGGGGCAAAAGCATTAGCGGAAAGCAATTTCGACAGCTTTGATCGCGAATGTCGAGATGGAATCACCGTTGGATCAAGACCACGATACAAATGGGGGGCTCGCGGAATTTTTTATCACCTCAGCCACCTATGCTATACATTGTCAATTGTATTCACGGCACTACGATTTCGTGCAGATGTATTTATTTGCGCTACTGACGTCGTGTATCCTGCCTTGATTATCCTGCGTTGGTTTGGTGTACCAGTCATTATTTCACTTCACACGACGCTATGGCCTCGAAATACGATCCCAAAACCCGTTCGCCAACTACAAAATAAAATGGATGGCTGGGCATGGCGGCATGCAATTGATGCAACCTTATGTGTCTCACCTGAAATAAAACGACAGCTTGAAACAATTTCCAATGGTCATCCCAAAGGTCCCATCATTTGGCAAGTGCCTCAATACCGTAATGATACATTCACACCAAAACCATCACCTGACGACTCGGTATTCCATGTTACATTTTGTGGCCGCGTAGAACGTAATAAAGGAATATTTTTGCTAATTGAAGCTGCTGTAGAATTACAACATAAGCTTCCAGATCGCATCCGATGGCATATTTGCGGCGATGGAAGTGCATCAGAAGAATTATCAAATCTTGTGAAGAAAATCGGTGTTGATAAAATCGTAACAATTCACGGACAATTGAATCAACCTCGCCTAGTTGAGCAAATTTTTCGATCGCACGTGCTTGTATCACCCACCACCACTGGATTCCCTGAAGGCTTGGCGAAAGTACCAGTGGAGGCAGCGCTTGCCGCCCGACCTAGCATAGTAAGTAGCGCTGTGCCCGCGGCTGAAGTATTGGGGGATGCTGTAATTGAGATACCTGCCGATGACACACTTTCTATTGTTGAAGCAGTAGAAAAGCTCGCCACTGACCCGATCACTTACCAGCGACACCGAGATGCATGCACAAAAGAAATAGCCAAATTTTATGATCGTTCGCGCTCGTGGGGGAGCGTGCTACTTTTGCTTCTAGACCATATACTTAATTCAAAAAAATAATTGCATCTCACGTGAGCATATCTTAAATTTGGTGTTTCTTGATATCAGAAGTGGTCCCGCAAATTTGAATAGCACTATAAGTAGAAACTCCGGGGAAAATACCGGACCAAGACCGGTCTAGCAATAAGGAGTTTTTGATGAATAAGAAGGCATCGGGACTGCGCACCCGCCGCACCCACTAACCTGCGTTCAAGGCACAGGTTACCCTAGCCGCCCTGCGGGAAGACTGTACGATGGCTGAGCTGTGCACACAGTTCGAGCTGCGACCAGCTTCTTGACCTTGCCATTCTCAACTGCGCACTATCGCAGCCGCTTGATGTTCTCTGACCCCAGAACGCCAAAGCGCTTCCTCCAGGTTTAAATCGTCTGCTCGCTGACTTTGTGCTTCCTCGCCACTTCAGGAACCAGCGCTTTGTCTGCTTCTCGCAGGATTGCAACCATTATTTGTTCTTCGGTAAATCTGCTCGTCTTCATAGGCTCCTCGCTTGTGGGCAGAAGCCTTTCTCTTCTCTCAAGTTACGATTGGCCCTGACAACCGGGGCAGGTCAGCCCCTCCCCCAGACTCGCACACAGAATTCCGAACACTCCAGGATTACGTCGAAACGGCCCCATGTTTAGGCTTAATACGTGAATAGCGATTTTTGATGCGTAGGAAAATCGATTCATAATAGTAATAGCTAATGGATGCGACCAAAGTTGCCACAATTATGGTGGCAGGGAACCAAAACCAGTCTTGATCGATGCCTATAGCTAGAAGTATTCGTTTGGCAAAATGGAAGCTAAGCATGTGCAATAGGTACATGCCGTAACTGATTAAGCCGATAAAAGAAATTGGTTGCCAACGCAGAACATATGAAAGTCCGTTGGATTCTCGAATGACGACTGAACCAACCAAGGCGACCATTAATGCCCAAACGAATCCAGATGGTAACGAGAATTCAATCGCTGCAAATAAACTTGCAAGCAGCAACGGCGATGACCAATTTGCACCCAATATGGGTTTTACCAAATTGAACGTATTTCGGTTATGCATCAAGTGAGCCAAAATTACACCCCCCAGTATTGCTGGATGAATACTGAGGATAATCGTAACCGCCAAATGATCTCTGGCGATTTGATCTGTTAATACGGCAAACCTAGTCATCTCTCTTATTATCAGTACTGCAACGGCAAAACCCACTACCCGCCACCCGCGTAGAAATTTTTCGACAGTCGGCCAAAGCAGATAAAATTGCTCTTCCGTGGCTAGTGACCAGGCAAAGTAGAAAATTACTCGCCCTTCAAGTGGAACAAACCAGTTAGATGTATAAGTTAAAAAGTAAGGCAGATTAGTAAAAAAATCTCTACCTGCAGAACTACTTGATTCAAAGTGATATACGGCGAAAACGTAAATTAGTATTACAGTGTAGTAAAGAGGAAAGATCCGCAATGACCTGCGAAGGTAGAATGCTGTTAGTGAGAGTTGTCCATGTTGTTCGTGCTCACGTAATAAGAGTGTAGTAATGAGATAACCACTAATCGCAAAAAACAAATCCACTCCAAGATGGCCTTTCTGAAAAGTGTGTAGACTATCAATGTGAATCCCTGTGTGAGCCCAGATCACTGCTATGATCGCAAAGCAGCGAAGTCCGTTGAGCGAACTGAAATTATTAGTGTTCTTGTAGATGTCGTATGAACATGCTTGTTTTATATGCTGGTTTTCTGAGAACTTTTTCAACATTGAGAATTCTTTCAATTAAAAGGGGTGGGGCGATTTGATTAGAATGATTTACATGAATGACAACTGTTCTGCCTTGTTGTGCGTTATTCGAGGTGTATCCACTTCGAATAACACTGGCCTGCCCCGGCTGTCAGGGCCAATCGTAACTTGAGAGAAGAGAAAGGCTTCTGCCCACAAGCGAGGAGCCTATGAAGACGAGCAGATTTACCGAAGAACAAATAATGGTTGCAATTCTGCGAGAAGCAGACAAAACGCTGGTTCCTGAAGTGGCGAGGAAGCACAAAGTCAGCGAGCAGACGATTTAAACCTGGAGGAAGCGCTTTGGCGTTCTGGGGCCAGAGAACATCAATCGACTGCGATAGTGCGCAGTTGAGAATGGCAAGCTCAAGATGCTGGTTGCCGAGCGTGATCTCGAAATCGAGACAATGAAGGAGATCAACGGCCAAAAGTGGCGAGTTCTCTGGCGCGCCTTGAACAGGTAGCACTCGCCATCGAGCGCGGTCATTCGCAGCGACGTGCTTGCGAGCAGATAGGCGTTGCCTGTTCAGTACTACCTTACCGGTCCGTGCGTGCCTCGCGCGATCAACCAACCCTGGTCGCCATGCGGCGGCTGACTGCAAAGTATCCGCGCTACGGCTATCGCAGAATTCGCGTGTTTCTGCGGCGTGAAGAACACCCCATGAGCCGTCAACGGGCCTAGCGCCTCTGGCGTCTGGTCGGCCTGCAATTGCCCCGCAGGAGGCCCCGGCGGTGCATTGCCGCTTCACGCCCGCGCCCCTTGCCGCCAATCGGCGTGAACCATGTCTGGGTCTACGAATTCGTCTTTGACGCCTTCGCCAACGACCAGCAGATCAAGTGTCTGACGGTCATCGACGAGTTCACCCGGGGGTGCCTCGCCATCGACGTGGCTGGCTTGATCCGTTCGGCACGCATAATCGATGTGCTCACGCGCTTGAGCTTCGAGCATGGCGCACCTCGATTGCTGCGATCCGACAATGGATCTGAATTCGTCAGCCACGCTATCCTCGACTGGCTGGCCCGGCAGCGGATCGATACCGCCTTGATTGATCCGGGCAAACCCAGGCAAAACGGTGCCGATGAAAGCTTCAACGGCAAGTTCCTGACGAGTGCCTGTCGCTGGAATGGTTCTGCAGCCGCATTGAGGCACGCGTCGTCATCGAGGATCTAGCGCCGGCGCGACAACCACTTCCGTCCGCACCAGAGCCTGAAAGACCTGACACCGATCGAGTTCATATCGCGTTACCATTCCATCCATCAGTGGGCCGTTCACCAGTTATAAATGGTTCAAAATCCGAGAGCAGGCCACTCCTGCTAGCCTCAAGTTTAAGGCTCAAAGGTGCCTATCAAACTGGGGGCGATTCACTTATAAATCGGGAATAGGTTTTTCAAACAACCGAGGCCACTTCTGAATATCACTTGTTTGTCAATTGTACATAGAATATCTCATGGCACTTTGCTGAAAAGCGACGCGAGATCTCCAGCCCCCAAACTCTTTGGATGAACCCATACAAAATCATTAAAATCAACATTATCAATATCTTTGTCTTGAATTAATGTTAAGGTTAATTCATGTCTTAGATACCGTCTTCGTGTAGAAGGGCCATATGCGACATATCCAAACTGCCTCATATAGTCGCAAACCTCTATCCGGGAAGTTCCAGCTCGTTTTAGCCAATTTTCTGCGACCTCTAAAACAACGATGGGATACCATCTACTTAGAGTCTGCGATATCCCCTTTAAAACGCGATATTCGAATCCCTCAACATCAATCTTGATTAGCTTCACAGGGGTCGAATTTTTAAGGATAACGGAATCGCCTGTTTGAACCTGCACTTCAAATGTATCTGATATTAGCTCTTGCTGCTTCTCGTCAGGTTGCGCAAATGTCCCCATTCCCGAATGCTTTGTAATAACTTTGAGCGTTAAGGATCCCACATTATCAGAAAGTCCCATTTCGAAAAGTTTGACTTGTGTGATTTTATTTTTTGATAAACTCTCAACAATTCGCTGACAACAAGATGGATTTGGTTCAAAGCTTTCAACTAACCCACGCGATGCGACTAACCATGCCGCATGTAAAGAAATCATTCCGACATTCGCCCCGATATCGATAAAGCGATCGCCTGGCCTAAGACATTTATTCATCAACAGTTGTAACTCAAGGTCATAATAACGACCTAAAAAATAGGTAAGGCGCTCAGACCAGTTTTCAAGATTCAAACTAACAACATAGCCACTTTCCTTCAGCTTGACATCTTTCGTCGGTGCCCCATCCCATCTTAATCCTTGGTCGCCGATAACATTAAACACTCTCAGCAAATACCCCCAACCAGGCAACTCAAGACGTGTGTATGGAAGCACTAAATGCACTATGCGCAAAAGTAGATGCAATTAATGTGCTCCTGATTCATGTTGGCATTAAATTCGAAATAGCCGAGATTCTGCGATCAGCGAATCATCACAGGATAAAATCCACTCATTCTAAATGCGAGTAGATCGGGGTTAAACTGCCCAAGCGAATCGAAAGTTCGATATGCGTCAATATCAAATCGATTGAGCTGAAAACAGTTTGTGCTAGTCATATTACTCCCCCAACGCGTTGTCACAGCCCTAAAATATCCGGCCCTAACAACCGCAGCGACAGTTCGATCATCAAAATTACCATTAGGATAACAAAACGAACTTATTTTTGATTTTTGCAGACGCTCTTGTAATTTTAAACGAGACTCAGTGAGCTCGTAAGTTAATTCTTCATCGTTGCAATCAGTCATCATGCAATGAGTCATGCTATGAGATCCAATTTCGTGCCCCTCAGATGCCAGCTGTGCCAATTCAGCAAAAGACATCGGTCGCGCATATTCAGGCATTTGTAGCGTGCCAGCAGCTGCTGTAAGTTGATCAACCAAACGCAGTCGAACTGGTAAGGTAAGCCTCTTCGTCGCAGCAACCACATATTGCGCTTGCAGTGGGCCATCAAAATTTAGTCCGGCTTCGATCAATATGCGTTTTAATTGATTTGATCCGACTTCTTCTTGCTCACAAAGCGTATTCACCGCAAAACCAAGCTGGTCGTGCCATAAAAGCTGATTGTGCTCTAGGGCGTTAACAGGTATGAAAAACGAAGCTTTTAAACAATATTTATCTAGGAGCGGGCGTGCATATTTATAGTTATCAAACTGGCCGTCGTCAAAAGTCAAAGCGAGCAATGGCCGATCAGTTATATCGTTTTTCATTAATCGATCATGCTGGCTTGCTAGAGTCCCACAATCGAAATGGGATACAAAATAACTTAATAATGTGTCCAGCTCTTGCGGTGTTACTGCCAATCCTGGATAGGGGTAATGATTACGATCCTCCTTTGGGAGCACTCGATGGAATGTAGCGATTGAAAGTCGACCGCGGCCGCGCCAATAGGGGGAAGTCAAGCGGCTTGCAAATAAAATCCTAGCTAATGCATTCTTAATTACTGATCGAACTGCAAAACCTGAGGGGTGCATGGCGATTTCAGTTACGTCACATGTCAAATTGAAGGGAATTCCATAGTGTAATAATTATATTTGATCTCGATATATTTTCTTACCTTTGCTTTTGTCATTACTAGAAATGACAACTAAACTAACTATGTTAGTATTTAATGATAAAACTAATATCAAAATGAAATTGTGTTATTCAGAAATAATGCTAGCTCCCCGAACATGATCGCCTAGATTTTTTGCAAAGAACCAAATTACGCTAAATCTAAGATATGCATGAATTCAACGGTCCTGATTTCATCATCATTGGCGCAATGAAATGCGCAACAACCACTTTGCATGAACAACTTGCGCTGCAGAACGGTTTTTTCATGACCGACAAGATTACCGAGCCTTCCTTTTTCAGTGATGATCATATCTATAAGCGCGGAATAGCGTGGTATCACAGCCTTTTTTCGCAACGCGGAAAGGCATTCATCTGCGGCGAATCAAGCACCAACTATACCAAGTTGCCGGATTTACCGCATGCAGTCGAACGCATGAAATTACACCTCCCCGATGTCAAACTGATCTACATCATGCGACAGCCCATGGACCGCCTGGTTTCCCATTACATACATGACTGGTCTGAGCGCAAGATCACCCAGTCCATCGACCATGCCGTTGACTCATACCCAGCATTAATCAATTACGGAAAATACGCAATGCAGCTTGCCCCATACCTGGATGCGTATGGAAAGGAAAAAATTCTTCCTGTGCTCTTCGAGCGTTTGATCGCTGAACCAGCCGATGAGCTTCAGCGAATTTTCCAGTTTCTCGGCTGCACTGGTCAGGGTCACTGGCACGAAGACGAAGCTCCGCGAAATGCCTCCAAGGATCGCTTGAAGAAGAGTGTCATCCGTGATGCCTTGGTTGATAATCCAGCCGCAAAATGGATTCGTCGGGCTTTTATTCCGCAATCCATCCGAGATCGGGTCAAGTCCTGGTACCAACTCAGGGAGCGCCCGATAATCGGTGTGGCACAGAAAGCGCGCTTGGAGTCGATATTCGATGATGATCTCGCAGTGCTTGGCAGGCAACTCGGGGTACCGTTGACGTGCAGGTCCTGGAAGGCGATCGCCGCGGCAAGCCCTGCCCGCTGGGCGTAAAGAGCGATCATGACGCTCAGCCCACCCCTGGGTGAATCCTCGCCTCCTCGACTACGCCGGCGTGCGCTGCTTATGGCCCAAGCGGCATTGCATCTCTCCGGCATGGATCGCCTCGTCGCGAGACGCCTATCGTCGGCGGCACCGACCATATTGATGTATCACAGCATTTGCGATGACGAAATGGGGCAATGGATTGCGCCTGGGAATAGGATGTCAATCCGTCGATTTGAACAGCAAATGCGATTTCTCGCTCAAGAACGCAATGTCGTATCCTTGGATAAGTTACTCGATCTTCTGGACAACAACAGGTCGCCGCCGGCTGGAACCGTGATTATCACTTTCGACGACGGTTATCTAGACAACCTCCATGCTGCCGCACCGGTGCTTTCGGCATACGGTTTGCCCGCTGTTTTGTACCTAGCCACGGGATATGTGGAACGAGGCGAAAACCAGTGGGCTGATGTCTTGTACTCGGCTTTTATTCGTCGCAGCCAGGACCAGCTTGTCGTCGATGGCACAGGCACATACCGATTGAATTCATCGTCCGTGATAAATACCGCCTATGCCGAAATCAGCAAACGGCTGCTAACTAGCAGCTACACCGAGCGCACGCATGTCTTGCAGCAGGTTGTGACACAGTTGAGACCGTCGGCTTGCCCTCCCCGTCTCACGATGAACTGGGATGAAGCCCGGCAATTGCGCAGCAAATACCCCGGGTTTCAACTGGGCATTCATACCGCGGATCACTTGGATCTGAGCGCAATTCCTACCACCGCTGCGGTAGAGGAAATCATGCGCAGCATGGCCGATTTCTCGCACCAGATGAGCGAGCAACCCCGCCATTTCTCGTTCCCTTACAGCAGGGAAACCGCTGCAATCCGCAAGTGCCTGCCAGAATTGGGGCTCACCTCGGCCATGGCAACCAGCGAGGGTATGCCTCATCCTGACATCGATCCATTCAATCTTGGTCGACTGATATCCCCTTCATCAATGAGTTTACTTGGCCACTGGACCAGCGGCACATACCCAATGCTTTCACGGTCACTCTTTGGTCGGTCATGATTGTGGCGGATCACGAAAGCACGCTGGATCGAGTTGCCACGCATTCCGTAGCACAACAAAGTATCGGGGTTGTTGTGATCGGCCGCAATGAGGGGGAGCGCCTGGAAAAATGCCTCAACTCGCTCAAAGATCATTATCAGTGTCTGGTGTATGTGGATTCAGGATCCACCGATGGCAGTCAGGCATTGGCACGATCAACTGGCGCAGAACTGGTCGAACTTGACATGTCCACGCCTTTTACGGCCGCCCGGGCACGAAATGCGGGTGCCGAAAAACTGCTGTCAACATGGCCGGACATCCGCTACCTGCAATTTGTCGATGGTGATTGCGAAATCTGCCCCAACTGGCTTGAACAAGCCATTACCGAGCTTGATCGCCGGCCTGACATCGCCATCATTTCAGGCCGCCTTCGCGAGCGTTTTCCCGAAGCGTCGATTTACAATCGACTGTGCGATATGGAATGGAATGCACCTGCGGGCGAAGTGTCCGCCTGCGGAGGAGTCCACATGGCAAGAGTTACCGCCTTCCGGGAGACCGGCGGTTTTCAGCCTGCACTGATTGCCGGTGAAGAATCGGAGTTGTGCGTCCGGTTGCGCAGGCGAGGTTGGAAAATATGGCGCCTTGATTCCGACATGGCACTGCACGACGCAGCCATGACGACCTTCCTGCAATGGTCAAAACGTGCAACTCGAACCGGGCATGCCTATGCTGAAGGTGCTTGGATGCACGGCCGCAGCCGGGAACGTCATTGCCTGAGGGAGGTGCTTTCTATCGCATTCTGGGGCGGCGGATTGCCAGCCATTTCGCTTGCCTGCAGCGCCATGGCCTTCCCCATCGGCATGCTGCCCTTGATCGGGTACCCGTTGTTATGGATGAAAATAGTGCGACAGACGCCCGGGGATGCAACCGGGAGGCAACTGCGCGCATCGTTCATTGTTCTTGGAAAATTTCCAGAATTTGCCGGCCTGTGCCGTTTTCTCTGGGGGCGAATTACAGGTCGACGCAGTACCATCATCGAACACAAAGCATCTGATCCACATCACGTGTGAAGTGGAAAGGTAAAATTAATAATATGACTATTCCAGCAGCTATGTCAAGAAAGCGACTGACAATTGTCATCATCAATTTCAGGACGGCAAACCTTGTCGTGGACTGTCTGGCGACTCTGGACGGTCAAGTCAAGCCAGGCGTTGACGAGGTGGTGATCGTCGACAATTTTTCGGGAGACGATTCTGCCGACACGATTGAGCGGGCGATCCATGATCAAAGTTGGGACACATGGGTACGCTTGGTACGCTCCCCAGTCAATGGCGGTTTTTCAGCGGGGAATAATGTTGGTATCCAGGCCTCGGACGCCGATGCCTATCTGCTGCTCAATAGCGATACCCTGGTTCACCCCGGCGCAATCGACGCCATGCTTGAAGGTTTTCGCCAGCGACCCGATGCCGGATTGCTTAGCCCACGACTGCTGCTGGGTAATGGTGAACTGCACGAAAACTGCTACCGCTTCCTGACACCTCTGTCTGAATTTGCATTTGCGACCGGAACCGGATTATTGGCCCGTTTCCTGATGATCCCTGAAACATGTCTGCCGGTCGTAAATGAGCCTTCTGAGGCCGAGTGGACCAGTTTCGCCTGTGTACTGATCCGGCGGGAAGTCATCGAACAGGTAGGCCTGATGGACGAAGGCTACTTCATGTATTTTGAAGATCAAGACTATTGCCGAATGGCGCGCCTGGCAAATTGGAAAATCATCAATTGGCCAAGTGCCGTAGTCGTCCACTTGCAGGGACAAAGCAGTCCTGTGCGCTCGCTGACCGCGGCCCGTAAACGCCGCCCCCGCTACTATTACGCATCGCGTAACCGTTATTTTGCAAAATTTTATTCAGTTCCGGGAATGTGGCTGACTAATCTGCTGTGGATGCTCGGACGCCAAGTTTCATTGCTGCGGGAACTCAGTGGAAACAAAAAACCACACCTCTGCGAATTCGAAATTCTCGACAATTGGACCAATTGGCTAACCCCCTTTAGGCCTAACAAGTAGACGCCTCCATACCGAAGCTTTCGCTCACACATTTGCAAACTCTGACAGACCCTTGGCTATCAAGAGATTCTCTCAAGCATGGTCGCAACTGCCAATTACCTATTACTCTGGAAATGATTTCACAAATACGGCATTCGTCAAAAAATGAAGTGGTAATACAGAAAATTTGTCGGGCAGATAGCGACACTGTGATGCTGCAAGATCAACATTTCTAAATAATCTGGCAAATACTCACAACAAAATTGAAATAACCAAATGTCTGCTGAGTTTTAAGAACAAGGACATCCGGGAGTTGTCAGTCTCAAAGAAAATTGTTGAATTAGAATGCCCATCATCACTCCTAGAGACTGGTGACAGTGGCATAGACAGTGAGAAGCCTGTAATTTTATTTTGATAAATTTTCTGGTCAACACCACTTAAGACGATTTTCTCTGATCAATACGAGCCTGAATTCTCGACAAGAACGACGTCCTGTAACGCGTAGTTATACTGTTGCCAACCATCCAAAACCCATCTTAACACTGGCTGTTCA
This sequence comes from Steroidobacteraceae bacterium, assembly GCA_050248275.1. Classification (GTDB taxonomy): domain Bacteria; phylum Pseudomonadota; class Gammaproteobacteria; order Steroidobacterales; family Steroidobacteraceae; genus CAILZL01. The sequence continues at coordinate 13,520 of JBFWSR010000025.1, read as the reverse complement.
TATATATGTGTGGAATCATAGGTATCGCAAGTACGTCGCCAATTTTCAGCCGAGAATGGATTTTATCTGGGCGCGATGCAATGATTCACCGCGGCCCGGATGATGCCGGCGAATGGTGGTCAGCTGACGCACGTGTCGGACTGGCCCATCGCAGGCTGTCCATCATTGATCTAACCACTGCGGGTCATCAGCCGATGAAGGATATCAGCGGCGAACTATGCATTGTTTTTAATGGTGAAATTTACAATTTCCACGAGATCCGTGACAACCTCACATCAAAGGGACATTCATTCCACTCCCACAGCGATACTGAGGTCATTCTTGCCGCATACCGCGAGTGGGGAACCAATTGCCTTGATCACCTCGATGGAATGTTTGCGTTCGCGCTCTACGACAACAGCCGGCGTCGAATATTCATGGCGCGTGATCGTGCCGGGGAAAAACCGCTGTTTTATTTCCTGTCAAAAAATTCCTTACGATTTGCCTCCGAGCTAAAGGGTTTACTTGCAGACCCGGACTTCCCGCGACGCATAGATACAAAGGCCCTGGATTGTTATCTTGCCATGGGTTATGTGCCACGTGAACAATGCATTCTACAAGGCGTCAGCAAACTCCCCCCATCACACGCTCTGATTTTCGAGTTAGTAAGCGGTCATTCACAAGTATGGCGTTACTGGCATCCACCAGAATCAGACGACGAAAAACTATCCAAAACTGCAAACGAGGAAGAGTTGCTGGACGAATTCGAGACACTCCTCGAAAGCGCTGTTCGCCGCCAACTTGTTGCCGACGTACCGGTCGGTGTGTTGCTCAGTGGGGGTGTGGATTCGAGCCTGATCACTGCCATGGCTATGCGCGTCGCCTCTGCGGTCAAGACCTTCACGATTCGATTCCCCGGTCACAGCCAGCACGACGAAACACATCATGCAAGATTAATAGCAAAACATTTTCAGACAGATCACACGGAACTAGAGGCCGGGGAATCAACTGCAGATATTCTCCCCCTCCTGGCCCGACAATATGACGAACCGATTGCAGACTCATCCATGATACCCACGTATTTGCTAAGCCGTTTGGTTCGCCAGCATTGCACTGTTGCACTGGGCGGAGACGGGGGAGATGAACTATTCGGAGGTTATCTTCATTACAACAGATTGCTTTGGATTGAAAAATACCTTAGCAATCTCCCCAGGCCCCTACACAAGTTAGCGGCAACCTTGGGTTCGATCCTTGCACCTGAGGGTTTTTCTGGAAAAAAATGGCTACAGGCCCTAGCTGTCGATTTGAGAACCTCGTTACCGCTCTTCGCAGCCTCCCGATTTGATCGTTCCTCTCGGCGCTCATTGATGTCAGCAATTGGCAGCTGGAGTCCGACCGCGGAATCAATTCATCATCAGCTTTCCTCGCGAGATGCCAACCTGCTACAACGCGCCACCCGAACGGATTTCGCCTGCTATTTACCTGAGGACATCCTTGTTAAGGTAGACCGCGCCAGCATGTTGAATTCACTTGAGATCCGCGCCCCGCTGCTTGATCGAAACATCATCGAGTTTTCTTACCGCAGCGTGCCAGCGCGCCTGAAAGCAACGACTACTGAACGCAAAATTCTGCTAAAAAAACTCACAACCCGTCTTCTGCCGCCTGAGTTCGACAGGCAGCGCAAGCAGGGATTCACGATACCCTTGGGCTCGTGGCTGAAAACTGGCCCGTGGAATAAATTGTTCCATGATGTCTTACTGGGCTCTGCGCAGCCTTTGTTCAGTCGGAGTATGACGAACAGGCTGCTGAAGGACCAAGCCAGGGGGATGGCAAACAGCGAGCGTCTCTTCGCACTAGTGGTATTTGAACTCTGGCGACAGGAGTACAGAATATCAATATAATCAACATGTTAATATGAAAAACAACCTCAGATCTTCAGGCTGGGGATACCTCAAATTCACCGAATACACCCGCGCCCGTGCTGATTGCCTATCTCATCAACGAGTACCCCAAGATCAGCCACAGCTTCATCCGGCGCGAGATTCATGCCGTGGAACGGCAAGGCTTCCGAGTGATGCGCATAGCACTGCGCGGCTGGGACAGCGAATTGGCAGATGCCGCTGACCGGGAAGAACGGCTGAAAACCCGTTACGTGCTGCACACTGGAGTTGCCCCCCTTCTCTGGGCCTTGGCGCGCACTCTGCTAGCAACACCTGTGCGCTTTGTCCGTGCCATTGCAATGGCAATACGCATCGGCACCCGTGCAGAAAGACCACTGCCCTTCCACCTGGCCTATCTCGCCGAGGCGTGCCGCATCCTTGCTTGGCTCAAAAAGTCGGGGGTCAGTCACTTACACGCACACTTCGGCAGCAATTCAGCCGAAATCGCGATGTTCATTCACATGCTGGGAGGGCCGCCCTACAGTTTCACGGTACATGGTCTGGATGAACTCGTTTCAGGCGGCATCACTGAAAAGTTACGTATCTCCGCTTTCGTGGTTGGCGTCAGCTCTTTCGGGCGGAGTCAACTTTTCCTGCGCAGCGATCCTTCTTTATGGTCCAAAATCCATGTTATCCATTGCGGACTGGAACAGCAGTTCCACGACATCGGTTTCGTTCCTCCGCCTGATGCACCGCGGCTTGTCTGCGTAGGACGTCTGTGCGCCGAAAAAGGACAAATGCTTCTCATCGATGCTGCGTATCGCCTCTTCTGCGAGGGGGTCGCTTTTGATCTAGTTCTTGCCGGTGATGGTGAAATGCGTCCGGCAATTGAAGAACACATCACCCGTCTCGGTTTAAACGAAAAAATCCGAATCACAGGATGGCTCAGCAGCGACGAGGTACGAACCTGCATACTCAACGCACGCGCTCTTGTACTGCCCAGCTTTTCCGAAGGCATGCCGGTGGTAATCATGGAAGCCATGGCACTGCGACGTCCCGTCCTGTCTACCTACGTATCCGGCATTCCTGAACTGGTACTGCCGGGTGAAAATGGTTGGCTATTTCCCGCTGGTTCTGTTGATGCACTCGTGGATGCAATGATCGACTGCCTTGGAAAATCGCCAGACCAATTGCAATATATGGGGGATGCGGCTTACAGTCGTGTCTTAAGCCGGCACTCGATAGATATTGAGGCACAGAAGCTTGTTAGCCTTTTTCAACATTCCAACATACCGGCAAACCCGTCATGACACGTCGCTATCTGCTGATTTCCCCATGCCGTGATGAAGCGGATTACATGCAGCACACGCTGGACAGTGTCGTTGCCCAGTCGATCCTGCCAGCAAAATGGGTCATTGTTGATGATGGATCCACCGACGATACTCCGCACATTCTTTCCGAGTATGCGAAACGCCATCCCTGGATTCAAATAATAACCAGGACCAACCGCGGAAAACGCGCTGTCGGACCAGGCGTTATCGAAGCGTTTTATGCGGGTTATGAAACCATCAACCCAAATGATTACGATTACCTGTGCAAGCTCGACCTTGATCTTGAATTGCCACCGACTTACTTTGAGTTGATCATGCAGGAAATGGAAGCAGATCCCTGCCTCGCTAACTTTTCCGGAAAACCTTATATCCGGCTAGAAAACGGAAAGCTTGTTTCCGAACGACTTGGAGATGAGAATGCAGTAGGTCAAACCAAGTTTTACAGGGTGTCCGCCTTCCGGAATATCGGTGGATTTGTCAGGCAAGTCAGTTGGGACGGGATCGATGGACACATGTGTCGCATGAAGGGCTGGGTTGCTCGATCCGCAGATAGGCCCGGCCTTCAGTTCATTCATCTGCGACAGATGGGCAGCAGTCAGCAGAACCTGTGGACGGGCCGCCTCCGTTGGGGTTTCGGAAAATATTACATGGGTTCGTCTCTGTATTTTGTTACCGCAGTCGCTATCTACAGGATGCTGGAAAGGCCTTACTTTATTGGCGGATGGGGAATTCTCTGGGGTTATCTCAAAGCAATGTTTGCGAAACTCCCGCGCTTCGAAAACGACGAGTTTCGAAAACACCTCAGGCGCTACGAGATGTTATCGCTTCTTTATGGTAAACGCCGTATCGCGGATCATTATCATCAAAAAATCCGAACCTCACGACACTATCAAGATATAAACGATAAATTAGGATCATCTCACCTTCCAGCTACGTCAAGCTCATCACAAAGCAACACCGGGGATACGCGATGAAGAGAATACTGGCGGTATCCAGCGGCGGCGGTCATTGGACGGAACTGATGCGAATCGGCCCTGCATTCGAAGGACATGACGTTGCCTTCGCGACCGTTGATACGATGTACAAGTCAGAGACCGGCACGGCACGTTTCTACACTATTGCTGATGTTACACGCTGGAATAAATTTCGATGGTTCCAGGTCCTAATCCAGATGCTTTTCATTTTAATCCGAGAAAAACCCGACATCGTCATTTCCACTGGCGCGATGCCTGGCTTCTTGGCATTACGCCTGGCCAGGATTTTTGGCGCAAAAACCATCTGGCTGGACAGCATTGCCAATGTTGATCAGTTGTCTATGTCGGGCAGGCTGGCTGGAAAATATGCAGACCTGTGGTTGACTCAATGGCCACACCTGGCCCTGAATGGTGGCCCTCTGTATCGCGGTACGGTCGTATGATTTTTGTTACCGTTGGCGCTCAAATGTCTTTTGACCGCCTGATACGCGCCGTTGACCAGTGGGCACTTAAAAGAGGCCGCAATGACGTATTTGCACAGATTGGAGACAGCAGCTTCCGGCCCTCGTACATCCAGTTTACCGCGTTCCTGACCATCGAGGAATTCAAGCACAGATGCAGTTCTGCCAAAGTTATCGTATCTCATGCCGGCACAGGTTCGATAATCACCGCACTGCAACTCGGAAAACCGGCTCTGATAATGCCCAGGCGTGCCGAACTGCGCGAAACACGCAACGATCATCAGGTTGGCACCGCAGAGCGGTTTCGTAGATTCAGTTCGATTTCAGTTGCAGCCAACGAAGAAGATTTAATGTCTAAGCTTGATCAAATTGACGAGATGACAGGTTCTCAGCCGATTGAAGCCTATGCATCCAGTGCCCTGATTGATGCTATTCGGGATTTCATCGCCGATGTACCGGCAAGACCACGACATCGCACCACAAATACAGAGCAATGACTGTTATACGCGATTCCGCCCCCCGGAATACGGTCATGTCCGGGCAAACTGAGCTCCCGCCCCTGTGCGTCGATCTGGATGACACGCTTATACGTACCGACGTCCTTTGGGAATGCATAGTGCAACTCTGGCGGAAGCCGGGAGTCTTTGTCCGCGCCCTTCTCGCCTTGGCATCACGTGGTAAAGCGGGATTTAAGTCAATACTCGCCGAAGCCATCCCGATTGATCCTACGGCACTGCCCTGGCGCGAGGAAGTATTGGAATACCTGCGCGCCCAACATGCTGCAGGTCGCACAGTTGTGCTCGCTACGGCAACGCATCACCTTTGGGCGCAACCAATCGCGGACCACCTCGGCCTGTTCATCCGGGTATTTGCAACCGACGGAGCGGTCAACCTGTCGAGCATATCCAAACGTGATGCATTGACTTCCGCTTATGGGCCGAGCGGTTTTGATTACATTGGAGATCACATCAAGGATTTACCGATATTCTCTGCTGCCCGGGAAGCGCTGCTGGTAAATCCTTCCGCTACCCTGCAGGCACGGGTCTCCGCTCAGGGCAACCTGGGGCAGATTTTCCGGGATCCACCTTTCGACGTCCACCTGCTGGCACGTGCCCTGCGCCTGCACCAATGGGCAAAAAACGCGCTCCTGGCGGTGCCGCTGCTCAGCGCGCACCTGGTATTCAATCTACAGGCCTGGATTAACCTCGCACTTGCGTTCCTGGGATTCGGACTGGTGGCCTCGGCAACCTACCTGATCAACGATCTGGTCGACCTGCACAGCGACCGCCGGCATCCGCGCAAGCGCCTGCGGCCCTTGGCCAGTGGTCGACTATCCATACGCACAGGGCTCTGTCTCGCATTAGGACTTGGAATAATCGGTTTTGTATTGTCGTACATATTACTGCCCTTCGGTTTTGGTGCTTACCTCGTCGCTTATGTATTAATCACACTGGGGTATTCGCTTTACCTCAAACGCAAGCTGCTGATCGATGCGCTAACCTTGGCCATGCTCTATACACTGCGGATACTGGCCGGTGGCGCAGCGACTGCCATCGTGGTCTCGGAATGGCTGCTGATGTTTTCATTATTCATGTTCCTGAGTCTTGCTTTTCTGAAACGCATCATCGAACTCAGAGGTGCCACGGGGGAGACCCGCATCCCGGGCAGAGGTTATTCTGCCGTCGACCTCGAAACCGTTCGGGTCATTGGCGTAACATCAGGCATGATGGCTGTGTTGGTGTTCGCCATGTACATCAGCAGCCCCGCGGTCAGCCTGCTTTACCGTTCGCCGCAAATCCTTTGGCTGCTCAGCCCACTGCTGATCTACTGGATCGCACGGATCTGGTTTCTCGCAGCTCGTGATGAGGTCGATCATGATCCGGTTGTTTTTGCGCTGATGGATGCACGGTCATACGGTGTAGGTGCGTGCGCCGCGCTGATTCTGTTGTTCGCCAAGCTGAGCACTATTAGGACACATTGGTAAATACTTTAAAATTCAAATAGTTATTTCACATATGCTCCATCAATTTGCCGACAAGGCGCTTACCCGGACAAAAACCTGGCCCGCACTCGCAACGCCCACTCTACGGGTCGCCATCGGTATTCTGCTGCTGATCGGATTCGGCGGCCGGCTTTCGCCGCTGTTCGATATTGATGGCCGCGTGTTCTGGCAGTTCATGACCGAAGATGGCTACCTGATGCAGACCGTGGCGCGAAACATCGCGCTGGGCCTTGGCATGTCAACCGCAGATGGAACTTTACCTACCAATGGCGTGCAACCGCTTGCCACCTTTCTGTTTGCAACACTGCATTTTCTGGCGGACGGATCAAAACTCAACGGCATCGTCCTGGTGACTGCATTTTCCACACTCGTGGCCGCTGCGGCAGCCTGGAGCCTGTACTGCGTAAGCGCCAAAGTCTTGACCAAAATACAATACGGGCGCGAAATCGCCATGATCACAGCTGCGCTGTGGTTCGCAGCGCCCAAGATCATCGACCACAGCATGAATGGCCTCGAGACCGGTGTGTATTACCTTGCGATACTGGCTACGCTGCAGTTCTACCTGCATGTCACCTCCGACGAACGCAAAGCACTGTCTTGGTGCGAGCGCTTCGCCTTTGGGATCATACTCGGCATTGTCTTTCTGGCACGCAACGATGCAGTATTTTTCATCGGAGCACTGTTGCTCGCACACTTAGTGCTCGGTGGGACTAAAGCCGGGGGCGGTACCCACCACCGCCTGACTGACTGCCTGATCGCCGGACTAACCAGTATCACCGTTGGGCTCCCTTGGCTAATCAACAATTACCAACTCTTCGGTTCAATTGTCCCCGTCAGCGGATTGTCCGAGTCTCACGGCATCCGGCTGGGACAGAACCTGCCACACATACCCGCCAATCTGTTTGAGGCCGTGTTTCTTTATGCGCCGGTACCTAGTGCTCTGGAGATATCGTTTCCAGTCATACTTACATCGCTGGTCGCCGCAGTTGCTGCCCCCCTTGGGTTCTGGGCTGGTGTCGCAAGGCATGACCTCTTGGCCCGGCGATTTCTGCTGGCTGGCTTGGCTTTCACAGCAGGAATGTCGGTTTATTACGGCATTTTCTTCGGCGTTGGTTTTTTCCTGCCGCGCTATCTCTCTGCACTTTCACCTTTCTTGTGGCTCACCACCATTGTCACCGCTTTCCTGGCACTCAGCTTGGCGTGCCGGCGTATCGAAACCTTGCGCATTATCCTGACCAGTACCGTAATTCTGCTTGCCATCGTAGCTGGCCTCTTCGCCGTCACAGACTTTGCCCGGGGCACTCGTCACGAACATCGCCAAGTGGTCGAATGGGTACAAGCGCATGTGCCAAGAGAACAATGGGTGGGTGCTATACAAACCGGAACGCTGGGCTTTTTCCACGATCGAACAATCAATCTCGATGGCAAAGTCAATCCCGAAGCATTACGCGCGCGCCGCACGATGGACCATGTCCTCGACTATGTCGTCGATTCCAGGATCAACTACCTGGCTGATTGGGCTGACATAACCAGTTGGACTACTCGCACTGAGAGTGCGCGATTTATCTCGGCTTTTGAAGTCGTTGTCAAAGATCAGCAGCGTAATCTCGGCGTGCTGCGGAGGGTAAATCCCGTTGAATAACCGCATGTCCCGGCACGACTCGCCAACGGATATCCATGATCAGGGCCAAGGGCTTTTTCCATCCACACACAAACTAGCATTATTCATCACCGCGCTGATCTATATCAGCGTAGCCATCGCGGTATACCTTTATGTGGATCAGCATGCGCTCGACAAGGCTTTTTCGCTGCCACTGTTGCTAGTGGCAACTCTGCTTGGCCTCTCACTGCTCAACTATGTCGTCCGCGCATGGCGGTGGGTAGTACTGGGCAATACACTAGGACTCCAGGTGCCGATGGCTCGGAACATCCTGTATTACTTTGCCGGTTATTCCCTGACCTCCACACCAGGCAAAGCCGGAGAAGCAATCCGGTTGTGGTTTCTCAAAACAGGGCATGGCATTCCTTACGAACGCTCGCTACCAATCATGCTAGCCGATCGTGTCATCGACACTTGGGCCGTGCTGATGATCGCATTGGTCTCGATCGCGGGCTTCGCTCAATATCAGTGGCAGGGAGCAGTGCTCTCCCTGCTGATCGCCCTCGCTTCCCTGCCGGTGCTGTATCCCCGTCGGTTTCAGCCCGTGCTGGACAGCCTCTACCGGCTTGCTCCGCGCCGCGCCCGGTTGATTGTGCGCGGTCGCAGGGCACTACGGGCCATGGCTGAACTGGCCAGTTGGCGCACCTACGGCCTGACGCTGTTGCCAACCATAGTGGGCTGGCTGGCTGAAGGTGCGGCACTGTACCTGCTGCTGCAACACTTTGGTGCGGATGTTGGATTTCTGAATGCGGTATTTATTTTTTCCTTCAGCCTGATCGTCGGCGCCATCAGCATGCTGCCCGGCGGGCTGGGTAGCAGCGAAGCAGCTATTGTGATCCTCCTCAGGACCCAAGGTGTGGATCTAGACATCGCACTAGTGATCACTGCGATCATCCGAGTCACCACCTTCTGGTTTGCTGTCGCAATTGGCCTGCTGCTGATGCCAGCGGCCTTGCGTGCTGCGACACCCTTACTAGCAGAATCTGCTCCGACAACAATGGAGCAACCTTGATGCCACGCTGGGCAACCAAGGAACTGACGGGCTGGGGCCGTATATGCCGGGCCACAGCACAGGTGGCACGCCCTGAGCGCCTGGCCGATCTCAATGGCATATTGTCTGATGCCGCAGGCGAGACGCTGCTGGCGCATGGCGCTGGCCGCAGCTATGGTGACGCCGCAATCAATAGTAATGGTCATTCCGTCCTGATGCGCAGGCTCGATCGTTTCCTCGACTTCGACCCAACCAGCGGCCGACTGGTGGTCGAAGTCGGCGCGACCTTTGCCGATGTCATTACTACCTTCCTGCCCAAGGGCTACATGCTTCCGGTCGCACCAGGCACCGGATTTGCAACATTGGGGGGGGGCATTGCCAATGACGTGCACGGCAAGAACCACCATCAGGCTGGCAGCCTGGGACACCATATCGCATGGTTCGACCTGCGGCTACCAGGAGGGGAGGTTCGTCGCGTCTCTCTGGTAGACCAATCCGCCTTGTTCAAGTCCACTTTGGGCGGTATTGGACTCACCGGCATCATCGAACGACTGTGCCTACACCTAAAACCGGTACCTTCCAATGCCGTTCTGGTACGCAAACGCCGGATCCGTGATCTCGATAAGTATCTCGAGGCTTTCGCCGAGGAACAGGACCGCGCCGAATATGTCGTGGGCTGGATTGATGCTCTCGCCAAAGGACCTCAACTGGGACGTGGCATCCTTGAGGCAGCTTCTCCCTCGCCCGTCGGGTTACAGATGCGACAGGCTCGGGCACGACGAATCCCCTTCGATTTCCCGGATTTCGTATTGAATTCAGCGACTGTACGCCTTTTCAATGCCGCCTATTATCAGCGAATACCGGCAGGAGGCACAGAACAATGCATGAGCTATCCTGCCTTCTTGTTCCCGCTGGATGCCATCCATGACTGGAACCGAATTTACGGTCGACGCGGTTTCCACCAATTTCAATGCGTGGTGCCATTTGAAAGCGGCCGATCAGCGATATTACAACTTATTGATTTTATTAGTAAAACAGGTAATGCCTCGTTTCTAGCCGTACTCAAGGCTATGGGCCGTGCTGGCTTGGGTTACCTGTCGTTTCCACATCCCGGCTATACGCTGGCGCTGGATTTTCCGAACGCCCCGGGGGCGCTCGAGGTCATCGCGACACTGGAGCGAATTACCTGCGATCATGGTGGCAGAATCTACCTTGCCAAGGATTCAACGCTCAACCCGAGTAACCTGGAACGCATGTATCCCGGCCTTGGGGCGTTCCGCGAAGTACTTGCCGAGATCGACACAGATGGTCGCATGCAGTCTGACATGGCCCGTCGCCTCGGCATCAGAGGGGGTTGGTGATGAACGAACACTGGCTGATCCTGGGCGCCTCGTCGGCCATTGCGCGCGCTTTTATCCGTATCACCGCTGCCCGTGGCGCAGCAGTGACGCTCGCCGGACGCGATACAGAAGACCTACAGGCCAGCGCCCGGGATGCCGAACTACGTGGCGCATCCATGGCCCGTGTTATCCATTGCGATGCAACCGATGCCGTGTCTCGAGCAGCCTGCATTGCCGATGCCACGATCCCAAACACCACGCTCAATGTACTGGTCGCAATCGGCGACATGCCCGACCAGGTTACAATGGACGTCGACCCAGTACTTCTAGCGCGGATGATCGAGACCAACTATGCCGGTCCGGTAGCGCTGTTGCAGGGCCTGACCCCCGAGTTCGAGCGCCAGCGGGGTGGATGCGTAGTCATCATTGGCTCGGTCGCCGGCGACCGCGGACGACGCAAAAACTACCTTTACGGTTCGGCCAAGGCCGGGCTCGCCACCTATGCCGAGGGGCTGCGTGCACGGCTCTTCAAAGCCCAAGCGACGGTGACACTCATAAAGCCTGGATTTATTGATACCCCAATGACTTGGGGGATAAATGGATTGTTCCTAGTGTCTTCACCAGAAAAATGCGCTACTGCCATATTACGCGCGGCGAAAAAAGGCCGCGTCGTAATCTATCATCCATTTTTCTGGTGGTTCATCATGCTTGTTATCAAGCACATTCCAACGAATATATTAAAGCGCTTAAACTTTTAAACTTCAACTAGCAGTTAATACTACTGCTCACTAGCTCCAATATCGATTGACAAACCCATCGGTCGATTTATTTCAAAGAAATCTGAAAATACCCGCACTGATGGGAAACCCGTGCCAATATCGATCGCATAGCTCCCGGCCGTGAGCTTGAAGTCTAGTGGAGCCGAGGGCGGTGTAACAGTAAAGCTTGGAGAATCGTTTTTAATCTGGCTGTTCGAGGAATTAGAAATTATAAGCGGCGCAATAGACCCCAAATCATCAAGTAGCCGAGCATTGGTCGAATTGGGAGAATAAGCTAGGTTATTAGCTATCGTAACATTGCTTGAACCTGCCTCGAGAAATAGAGCAGCAAAGCCTGCAACATTATTGCCAAAAATAGTGTTGTTCAATATTCGCACATTGTCTGGTGGCGGAGAAATATGTCCCGCCACGTTGACTCTTATTCCCAGCTGACTCAACGCTCCCGTCAGATTAATAATGTTATTTCTAACAGTAAACTCACTCCCGAGCAAGACAAATGCCTGCGCCTGCCCCGGCCCCGCAGTAAACCAATTGCGCTCTACCAGCACGTTCCTAATACGTTCGTCCGAAGTTAGATTTTGCGGTTGTATCCAAAGTGTTAACGTAGACCCCCCTCCTTCAAATTTATTATCAGAAACAATAACCTGCTCTGTAAATCGTCCTGTCGTTGCAAACGGAGAACCATGTATTTTAAGAGCGTCACCGAAAGCATTACTACTACGATTATTGCTGATTATGCCTTTTTGAATTGTCGGCAAGCGAACGTTGTGCAATGTTGCGATTTGGTCAAAAAGATTCCCCATTAATGCAAACCTTTGACCTGGCCCAAAGTAACCATAGCCATTCGTAATATTAGTTACGGTAGAGTCAACGATGAAAAACTGGTCGTAAATTAATGTGTCATTGAAACTAAAGCCAGCACCAATGTTTTGGATGTCAACTCTCAGAAACGTCAATTGATTAACACTCGAGGCAGCAGTTGAAAACCTAGCACCACCATTGGATTGCCCATCAATATTAATATCCATGATCCGCATATCACCGGATCCAACTACTGCAGGCGCAATTTGAAGCATGGTTATAGCGCCACCGGTATTTCTAATCACGGGTTTTGCGCCTGCACCGCCGTACGCACCTAATATCCACGGGCCATTTACAGTAACGTTCTGGGCCGAGGCCACATCAAAAGTATCGCCTCGTCGCATTAAAACTCTTTTTCCAGCAGCAAGTGCATTCTTAACCACCGCAAAATCGTTAGTACCCCCGATCACGGAACCGCCTCCGGGACACCCGGTAAGATCAACCCCATTTGTAAAGCAAACCGTATTTGCATTTGCAAAAAAAGTATTAGGGTCATCAACCACAACCTGAACCTGACAAGTCGCTGTATTCGTGCCGTCAAAAGCGGTGACGGTAACATTGTAAGTACCTGCAGCCTCAAATACATGAGCCGCAAGCGGCCCGGTAGCCGTATTACGTGAGCCAAGCCTACTTCCGTTGGTCCAATTGCCACTGCCCGCATCGGCAAAATTCCATTGGTACTGGATATCATGAAAAGTCTTGACTAACGGATTAGCATGCGTAGTTGCAGTAGCATCAAAAAAGACACCCAGCGGCGCCACGCCACTATTTCGCGCCACCCCTGCAGTTAACGACAAATCACCAACGGTATCCGCGCAGGTTGCCGATAGCGGGGGTGTCGCCCCCCCACCCCCTCCTCCCCCACTACCGCCTCCGCCACTAGATGCGACACTGGCAGTAGTACCACCACCCCCTCCTCCACAGGCGACGAGACTCAAGCAAAGAATTATCGAAATTACAGCAATAAAGCCCGGCTTTCTTTTTTTCATCAACTTATGCATCACCATAAAACCCCCGAGACTGAATTTTTAGTCCGATATTTTCTAGTGTCACCCTGAACACATAACGCAAAGATGATGTAAGAGTGCGGTGACTTTCTGCCCCCCTCTTCTCCGCGAGCGGGAAGAGGGAAATTTCAAATTTTATTCCGTTCAGCGCACCGCGATTAAAAACAGCTAACAGTATCAATTATCACCTGCAAGTTGCTGATAGGCAATGTCGCTTTTAACCGTCATCCAAGATTGCAAAGCCAATACCAGTAT
>JBFWSR010000024.1:0-42332 GCA_050248275.1 Steroidobacteraceae bacterium | reverse complement strand
GGCAAGTTGCTCGATGCAGTGGGGGCCGCCTTGCCGTATTGATGCTCCTTGTAATAAACCGGGCGCGATGAACCGCACCCCTACCTGTAACAAATCCCTCGGGTGTGGGGGTGCGATTCAACGCGCCCGTTTGCAAGAACCATCCAACGCATGCTTGCCACGATTCATGGCTCTATTGGTTTGTCCGCAGACATGCCATTTGTTGTTTCCTGCTTCTGCCAGCGCTTCAACAGCAGCGGCGTCAGTAGCGTGGTGACGATGCCGACAATCAGCAGCGTGGAAAACAGCGCCTGATCCACCAGCCCGGCGCGATAGGCAATGCTGGCCACCACCATTTCCATCACGCCGCGTGCATTCATCACGATGGCGGTGCCCTGCGCTTCATGGCGAGGCAAACCATACACACGGGCGCCCCAGTAACCGCCCAGCAGTTTTGAGGCAACGGCGACCAGCACCAGCGATACGGCAAAAGCAGGATGCGTCAGACTGCTGGCGGTGAAATGCGTGCCCTGACAGGCCAGGAACAGCGGCGCAAACAACATGTTGCTCATGCCTTCCAATTGCGGTTGCAGCGGATGCGATGCTTCCCTGTCGCCGACCATCTCACTGTGACATTCGCTGATCATGAGCGCGCCCAGGAATGCGCCGATGGCAAAGTGCAGTCCCAGCGCGTCGCTGGCGGCGGCGAGTCCGAGAATCAGCAGCAGGGCAAACGACAGTTGTGCGGCCGCCAGCCGGCGCAGTTGCGCGGTGCGCTGGCGATAGATGAGTTTGCATAACCAGGCGCCCAGAGCGAGCAGTGACAGCAGCGCCAGCAGTTTCAGCGCGCTTAATCCGAGCAGGGAGCCCGCTGACAGTTGCAGGGCGCCGTTGCCGGGAGACAGGATGCCGAGGCTCAGCAGCACCAGCACATCGGCCAGCAACGCGCCGGCAATGGTCAATTGCGCCAGTCGCGTACCGAGCAGCCCGAAGCTGCTGAGAATCCGTAGCGCGACCGGCAGGGCGGTGACCGAGACGCACAGGGCGACCACGGTGGCGCCCAGCCAGTGGAAATTGAAGCACAGCGCCAGGACGAAACCGGCGGCAGCGGGCAGCGCGATGCCGGGCAGCAGGGCCAGCAGGCCGCGCCCCTTGAACATCTCGGTGACTTCGCGCAGATGCATTTCCAGGCCGGCGGCGATCACCACGAACAGCACCGCCAGATCGGCAAAGGAATTCAGCAGGCTGTCGGCGCTGACCCAGTTAAGGACGGCAGGCCCGAGCAGCACGCCGGCCGCCATGTGTCCCAATAATTCCTGCTGGCCGAACCGGGTGGCGAGCCGGCCCAGCAAATGGGCGGCAATCAGCAGCAGGCACAGGTTCTGGATCAGGGGCATGTGGATTGCGATGAGGATACAGTGGCCGCCGATCATGGCAGAGATACATGAAGCCGCCAAACAAGAAGGTGGAGCTGGTCATGGTAAATGGGTAGGCTGTGCATCTGGCTGCACGGCCAATGTTTTATCAACCGCATCACTAATAATCAGACGGAGGAACCTCGTCATGAGAATCAAATTATTGTCTTTTGCCTGCGCGGTGCTGGCCTGTGCGGTCAGCACTGCATGGGCGCTGGATTCAAGTGGCCAGCGCTATACCACCATGCTGGCCAGCGGCGGCCCCGGCACCATCAATAATGCGGCTCAGGATATTTTCAATACCGGCTACAAGGATCAGGAAGTGCTGGATGTGGCGGCGCAGGTGCTGGTGGACATGCAGGCCAAGACGTTGCTCAGCCGCGATTTCGCCGATGCAGCGGCGTGGCTGTGCAAGGCACTGGGCATATCCGGCAATGGCCGCTACCGGCCAGTGCTGGAATCGGTGATCAAAGCCGATATCAACCGCAAGACGCGCAGTCATTGTGACAAGGCGCTGGATCTGTTGCCCAAGGGGACTACGGACGCGTTCGTGCCGGGCAGCGTCAATGTCGAGGCCTACAAGGATGGCGGCAAGGGAGGCGGCACGGCAGCTGCGAAGCCAGCGCCCGCCGCCAAGCCGGCAGTCGCGTCCAACAAAAAAGTGGATTTCAGTCTGGTCAAGGAGGGCATGAGTTCGGCGGAAGTGGACGATCTGCTGGGTCCTCCGACCAACCAGAGCACTTACATGACTGGCAAGCAGTTCCAGCCGTTCAACTTTGGCGCCAAGGACATTCAGCGCATGAAGTACTTGTACAAAGGCGTGGGCCACATCGAGTTTTCAATGAAGAGCGGCTATAACGGTATCTTCCGCGTCATTGCCGTCGTACCGGATGCCAACGAAACAGGCTATCCCTAGTCGTTGAGGCTGTGGGCTATGGGCCGTAGGCTGTAGCCAGAATCAAGGAAGATTCTCAGACTTTTTTGGCCCACAGTCTTTCCTCAAGCCACATCCTTGCCGCTGGTTTCCAGCGCAATGATCAGGTCGCCATTCATGACGGGTTGCGACTGGTGTTCGATACGCACGCGATAGGCACGGCCGCCTGGGGTGACGGCCGTGCGCCGGGCATGGATCTGCAGGTTGCCCGGCAGGTCATCCAGTCGATCCACAAACCACTGCAGATTGCTGATCACCGCCAGGTAACCCATCTGCGCGGGCGCATCGGGATGTAAGGCGCGATTGAGCAGCCCGCCATGCACGCCTGCTGCCTGTGCGGCGTATTCGATGGCGACATGGGCGGGCAGGCAGCCCTGGTGCCGCAAGGGGTGATGAGGGTCACGATGGCTGGAAGCGCTGCATTCGATTTCGTCCCGGTCAAAGCGCGCTACCCGATCCAGCAGGAACATGGCGCCCTGATGCGGCAAAAGCCCTTCAATCTGCGATTTTTCCAACATTTATTCTCGATCTGCGGGCACGCGCGCCACGGGGAAAAGACCGGGCGCAAGAGCCCTGAACATGGATTGTACCCGGGCCGGCACTTATACTGCCGCCCCCTTTATACTGCTGTCCCTTGCTTACATGGATTGCGCATGCCCGCCGCCCCCAGCCGTACCTTATGTGTTGATAACACGCACCCTTCACTGCCGGGGCACTTCCCCGGTATGCCGGTGGTGCCGGGCGTGGTGCTGTTGAGTCAGGTGCTGGCCGACTTGCGTGTGCAGTTTCCTGCGGTGCAGGTCACGGGCATCAGGAAACTGAAATTCCTGCGCATGCTGTTGCCCGAACAGCCGTTTACTGTCGAGTTCGAACCGGCTGATGCCACCTCCATGCGTTTGAAGTGCTGGCAGGATGGCGCAGTGCTGGCGGAAGGACGCCTGAGCGTGCGGACGCAGGCAAACGAGGCGTCGCAGCGCTCAGGATTGCACGTATGAAACGCATCCTGGTGGTGTACTACACGCAGACCGGGCAACTGGGTGAGGTCGTTGATTCCATGGTGGCCCCGCTGCGCGCCTCCCCGGAATGCGCCGTGACCGTGATGCGCCTCAAGCCCAAACGGCCGTATCCATTTCCCTGGTCGTTCTGGCAGTTCTTCAATACCTTTCCGGAATGCATCTACGACGACCCCGACCCGATCGAACCCTTGCCGTTGAATGACGATGCCGAGTTCGATCTGGTCATCCTGGCGTATCAGGTGTGGTTCATTTCGCCGTCCCTGCCCACCACGGCCTTTCTGCGCAGCGAGCAGGCCAAACGTCTGTTGCGCGGCAAGCCGGTGATCACCGTGATTGGTTGCCGCAACATGTGGCTGATGGCGCAGGAGCGGGTGAAGGCGCAGTTGCAGAAGCTCGGTGCGCATCTGCTTGACAACGTCGCGCTCACAGATCGCACCCACGGCGCCAAAACCGTGGTGACCACGCCCTGGTGGCTGTTGAGCGGCAACAAGGGCCCTTATCTCGGTGGCCTGCTGCCGCGTGCCGGCATCTGGCAGAGTGACATTCAGGAAGCCGCGCGTTTCGGCAAAACCATTGCCGATGAGTTTCCCAGACGTGAAGCGGGCGATACCCGACCGATGTTGTGGGGCATGGGCGCGGTGGTGATTCATCCGGGCCTGATCAGTTCCGAGCAGATCGTGCAACGCAGTTTCCGCTTGTGGGGTGCATTGCTGCGTGCCTGCGGCAAGCCGGAGTCGCCATTGCGTCGTCTGGTGCTGGCGCTGTATGTCATCTTTCTGGTGGCAATGTTGCTCACCGTGGTGCCGGTGGTGTTTGTATTGAAAACCTTGTTATCACCGTTGACGCGCAAGCGTATTGCCGAACAGCGCCGGCATTTTGCTGCGCCTTCCGGCGAATGAACCTGCTGAATGAGTTGAAGTTGATCCGAATTTGCAGCCGATAAGTTGAGTCGAGTGAAATCAAGCATGAGTGGAACGGTTTACATCACGGGCACGGCTTCCTTTCTGCCCAACGCGCCGGTTGCCAATGACCAGATGGAGCGCATTCTGGGTCAGTTGGGCGACAAGCCTTCGCGCGCCCGTCCCACCGTATTGCGCAGCAATGGCATTCAGACCCGTCACTACTGCATCGATCCGGTCACGCTTGAGCCGACGCACAGCAATGCCAGCCTGACTGCGGCAGCAGTGAGGCAATTGGGTGATGAAGGGTTCGATCTCAGCCAGCTTGAATGTCTGGCCTGCGGCACGTCGATTGCCGATCAACTGATGCCCAATCATGCGTCGATGGTGCATGGCGAACTGGGCCTGCCACCATTGGAAGCCGTGGCCACCACCGGCGTGTGCCTGAGCGGTCTGGCATCGACGAAATACGCTTACATGGCGGTGGCGTCGGGTCAATGCAGCAATGCCATCGCCACCGGCTCCGAGCTGTCATCGGCGATGATGAGTGCGCGCAATCTTCAGGTGGAATCGGATGCCACAGAACTCGAAGCGCGGCCTGAGCTGGCCTTCGATCGCGACTTCCTGCGCTGGATGTTGTCCGATGGCGCGGGTGCACTATTGTTGCAGCCCAGGCCACGCGAAGGTCGTTTGAATCTGCGCATCGACTGGATCGACATCTTTTCCTATGCCGGCACCATGGAAACGTGCATGTATGCCGGCGCCGTGAAGGATGCCGATGGCAAGGTCACCGGCTGGGCGCGCTTCACGCCGGCCGAGCGCGAGCGTCACACCATCATGTCGGTGCGTCAGGACGTGAAACTGCTCAACGAATACGTCATGTATTACACCGTGCAGAAACCGCTGGAAACCCTGGCCAGGAAGCGTGGCCTGCGCGCCGATCAGATCGATTTCTTCCTGCCGCATTACTCGTCGAAATTTTTCCGCGACAAGGTGTATGCGCACATGGTCAATGCCGGCGTGGATGTGCCGCAGGAGCGCTGGTTCACCAATCTGCCTTACAAGGGCAACTCGGGCTCGGCCTCCATGTACATCATCCTCGATGAACTGGTGCGTTCCGGCCGCCTGCAATCAGGACAGCGACTGCTGTGCTATGTGCCGGAAAGCGGCCGCTTCGCCACCGGCTTCATGCATCTGACGGTGGTATAGGCATGGAGAAGCAAGCCGTTCCCCAGGATGCCTCGCCCACCTACGGCGGCTTGCGCAAGCTGTTGTATGCGGTGGATGAAAACGGCCACTACACCGGCGTGCAATCCAGTGGCTGGGAAGCGGAAAGTTTTTCCACTGAACTGGCCGTATCGGCCATCAATCGCCAGCGCGACGAGGCCTGGCAGCGCGCACGTGCAGGCCAGACTTCAGCGCTGGAATATCACATGTACCGCAAGCGCATGGATTTCGACACGCTGGCGATGGTCACCGGCCTGTGGCGCTGGCGCGTGCGTCGGCATTTCAAGCCCGCCGTGTATGCCAGATTATCCGACAAGGTGCTGAGCCGTTATGCCGACGCCATGGGCATGAGCGTGGCGGAGTTGCAGCGGCTGCCTGATACGCCGGATGCTTAAGGTGCGGCGAGAACAGGCTTCCTCGTCGTTCCCGCGCAGGCGGGAATCCAGTCAGAATCATTTCACTAGATTTCCGCCTGCGCGGGAATGACCGAGTTGATTGCAAACCGATGACCGACTTTCCGCACAAACCCTTTCAGCATAAACAATCGGCCCATTGTGAAAGCGGCGTGGTGTCGGGTCTGGTGTCGCACTACGGTCTGCCGATGAGCGAACCGATGGCTTTCGGTCTGGCGTCGGCGCTGGCGTTTGCCTACATACCCATCATCAAGATGGCCGGCATGCCGCTGATTTCCTATCGCATGTGGCCGGGCGCGATCGTCAAGGCCATGCACAAGCGGCTGGGCATTACCATGTCGCGGCAAACCTTTGGTTCACAGGCGGAGGGCGTGCGCGCCCTCGACGAGCAGCTTGATCAGGGCCGTGTGGTCGGCTTGCAGACCTGCATTTACTGGCTGCCGTATGTGCCCGATCAGTTCCGCTTTCACTTCAACATGCACAACCTGATCGTGTATGGCCGGGACGGCGATGATTATCTGGTCAGCGATCCGCTGTTTGAAATGACCACGCGCTGCCCGCGCGAAGCCATGACCAAGGCGCGTTTCGCCAAAGGCGCCTTGCAGGCCAAAGGGCTGATGTACTACCCGACTGAGGTGCCGCGCGAGATCGATTTCAAGCGCATCATTCCAACGGCCATCCGCGCCAACTACAAGTACATGATGCAGCCGTTGTTTCCCATGATCGGCATCAAGGGCATTCGCTATCTGGGCAGGAAGATCGTGCAGCTTGAGCGGCATCCCGATCGCGAGCATTACCTGCCGCTGTATCTCACTCACATCGTGCGCATGCAGGAAGAGATCGGCAGCGGCGGCGCGGGATTCCGTTTCCTGTATGCCTCGTTCCTGCAGGAAGCCGCGCAGCTCATGAATGACGAGCGTCTGGCGCAGGCTTCCAAACAGCTCACCGATGCCGGCGACGAATGGCGTCGCTTTGCGCTGCGCGCCACCAAGATGGTACGCGGCCGTGAGCCCATGAATCTGCCGGCGTTGAGCGTTGTGCTGAACGATGTGGCAGATCGCGAAGCCGCAGTGTGGCAGAAGCTGAAGGAAGTCTGAGCAGGCGGGGTGCCTCACCCAGCATCCTGATCTGTGAGCAGAAAGCCGGGATGCAATCCCAGCCCGCGTGCTTCATCCATTCTGTTTCGCCAACTCCGCATCCGCTGCGCGTGCCTTGATCACGGCAGGCCGTGCATTGATGCGTTCGATATATGCCTTGATGACCGGCAGCTCGGGCACCAGTTTGAACATCATGGTCCACGCGAGCGCCGTGCCCCACAACACATCGGCGGCAGTGAATCTGTCGCCGAGAATGTAAGGCCCCTTTTCCAGTTGGTCGGTAATCGTCTTGATCACCGTATCGTAGTCGCCATAAGGAGATGTTGAAGGTGGCGCGGGTTCGCGTTTCATTGCCTTGTCGATCAATGCTGGTTCAAAGCTGGAGCCGTAAAACACCAGCCACCGCAGGTAGGGGCCGCGCAGTGGATCGCCAATGGCAGGCGTCAGACCCGCTTCGGGATACAGATCGGCGAGATAGATGTAGATCGCGCCCTGTTCGGTGATGAGCGCCTCGCCATGTTTGATGGCCGGCACCTTGCCCATGGGATTGATCGCCAGATATTCCGGTTTGCGTGTGTCTCCAGCTTTCAGGTTGAGCGGATGCAGGTCGTATTCCGCACCCAGTTCTTCCAGCAGAACGCGCACTCCGCTCGAACGGCTGGGTGCGGCATGGAAAAAAATGACTTTGCGGCTGGTGCTCATCGGTGACTCCATGTGTGGGCTGAAGATGACGGTACTGTGCCATTGCCTGTGTTTGGCTGCCAGCCAGATTCCTCTCGCCTGGAGGCAGACCCATGTGTCTGCCTCTACCTTGGACTTTGCTAACGCCGTACCAGCATCACGCTGTAGCGTTGCTCGTCATCGGCATTGATATGCAGCAGCATGTCGGATTGGGTTGCAGCACCCAGAAATGAGCTGATCGCAGCGCCGCTGTGGCTGTCGTAATAAGCGCGCTGCCGGCGATAGTCGAAAATATTTTTGAGGCCAGCGGCGTTTCGTAGCTGTGCAAAATGTTCCAGTGTCAGAAACTGGCCGGCGCTGATGGCGCATTGTTCGCCGGACAGGTTCTGTTGCCTGATCCACGCCAGCAAATCATTGCGGTCGGCAAAGTGCTGTGCGGCCAGTAATTCTCCCAATCGCGGACGTTCGCTGTTGATGGGTCCGAGCCACAGCCAGTGACTGCCTTCGCCCATGGGCGTGTCCGGCGGCAAGGCCAGGCGTTGGCGATGTTCGTTCAGCGGTACAGTGGCGATATCGACGCTGCCGATCAATGCCGAGTCCACCGTACCCAGGGTCAGATCCAATGCGGCCAGTTGCAACACGCTTTCAAACGCGAAGTGGCGGTTGCAGACAAAGTTGCTGCGCGATTGCAGTCCCAGGTGTTGCGCCAGATAAAAGCAGGCGGCATTGCTGACGGTGTTGACGAAGTTCAGCGGCTTGGGCGTCTGTGCATCGCGGTACAGCTGGGTCATGATCTCCAGCATCAATTCCAGATCGCCGCGACCGGAAGCAAAGTACACGGCGGTAGCTGGCGGCAGGCTTTGTGGCTGTGCGCAGCGTGATGCGCCGATCAGCGCCAATTGAATGAAGCGGCCAATGCGGCGAAAGGCCTTGCCGGTACTGGCCTGCGTGAGTACTTTGAGTTCCGGCAGCGCATCGCCGACAACATGATGGTGATCGCCCGTTGCATAGATCTGCCAGCGGCTCATCGTGCGCGCTCCGGCAGATTCGATACGATCAGCGAAGTGTTGTTGCCGCCGAAGCCGAAGTAATTGAGCATGTAGTGGCCATGTGGCAATGCACGGCGTTGCTGGTTCAAGGTGACGCCCAGCCTTTCATCGCCAGTACCGATGCCGGGTGTGGCAATCAGGAAACCTTGTTCTGCTGCGGCGCAGAACAACAACAATTCATTCAAGCCGCAGGCGCCCAGCGTATGCCCCAGCCAGGGCTTGAGCGCAGTCAGCGGCGGCATCCGTGCAAATACACGGCGCATGCCGGCGGCTTCGGCTTCGTCGTTCGACAGACTGGCGGTGCCGTGCGTCTTGATGGCAGCGATGTCCTGCGGCTTGAGTTTCGCACGCTGCAAGGCTTGTTCAATAACCAATGCAACCGTCGAACCATCGGGGTTGGCGGCTGACATGCCGTAGGTGTCGCATAGATTGCCGCTGGCGATGAGGCGAAAAGCATCTTGCCGGTGTGCGCGATGACTCAATATCAAAGCCGAACAACCTTCACCCAGCACCAGACCATTGCGCTCCGGGCTGAAGGGCCGCATGGTCGTGGGCGTCAATAATTGCAGACCGTTGAAACCCAGCGCGGTAATGGAGTTGTAGGTTTCCACGCCCAGTACCAATGCGTGATCCAATTGACCATTGCAAATCATGGCATCGGCATACACCAGCGCATTGGCGCTGGCCGTGCAGGCGGTGTTGAAGCTGTAGTCAGGGCCACGCAGATCGAAGCGTTTGCGGATGCTTGCCGCCAGATTGCCCAGACTGCTGCTGTTGGCCATGGCCAGCGCCTGCGGGTCGTGCAGCAGGGCCTGACGATAATGATCTTCCGTGGCGCAGATATCGAACGAGGAGGAGCCGAGAAACACGCCGGTGCGGCGGCGTTCGACCGGGCTCAGCTCGCTGGCCGCGAAGGCATCCTCAATCACTTTGTCGAGCACGGTATCGAGACGCGTTGCCAGGGCTTGCAAGGGTCGATCAGCCAGCAGCTTGTAAGGCAGCGGCTGTTGTTGATCGGCATAGTGGGCGATGGCCTGACCGGGCACGGTGGGGGCATGTTGCAATGCGTCCAGATTGGCGGCGAGATTCACACCCAGGCTGGTGTGCAGCGCCGCCCCCGAAAAATAACAGCCACGCATCAGGTCAGGATTTGGCAGCAATGATGGTCTGCGCCAGCGCCGTGACCGAAGCCAGTGCCTTGCGAGATTCCGGGCCGCCTTCGATGCGTACCTCCCAACGATCCTTCACCGCCAGGCAGATCTGCAGCGCATCCAGCGAGTCCAGTTCCAGCGGGCCGCCGATCAACAGCTCGTCGTCGCCAATGCTTTCCGGTGCGATGTCCTTGTCGCATTCCTTGACGATCAGCGCCTTGAGCGTTTGCTTGAGCGAATCGAATTCCAGTTGCGCCATAAAATTTATAACAAGCCTAATCGTTCCGGCGGGATTGAATGAACCAGGCCAGCAGTATTGCGGCCAGGCCCAGTGCGGTCAAACCCGATGCTTCGGGTGCGATGTCGCGCAGGCCGCCGCTGCGCAGCAGCACATCGAGAAAGCCTTCCAGTCCCCAGGACATGGGGGACCACTGCGCAATGTGCTGCATCGTCGCCGGCATGACGAATTTGGGAATCATGATGCCGCCCAGCGCCGCCAGGATGATGTTGCCGGTGCCGCCCAGCAGCGTGGCCTGCTCGGTGGTGCTGGAGCTGACCGCTATCAACAGCGCCAGACCCAGCGCACATATGCTCAGTGTGGCGGCCATGATCGCCAGCAGCGCCAGTGAACCATTGATCTGTAGTGCTTCACCGCCCAGCAGCGGCACCAGATAGCGACCGGCCAGCAGCATCAGCAGTACCTGCAGTTGATTGATGGCGAAGTAGGGCGCCAGTTTGCCCAGCAACAGCGTCAATGAACCCAAATTGGTGCTGCGCAAGCGACGCAGCGTGCCCTGCTGCCGTTCGCGAATCAGTGTGTTGGACAGCGGCACCACCACGAAGAATGCGCCGAATACCAGCCACGCGGGCACGCTCTGCTGCACGGCGCTGGGATGAGCTTGCCGGGCATAGGCATAGTGAACACGCAGTTCGCTGGCGGCCGCTGCATCGAGTGCGTCGGCATCGTTGCCCACCGCACTCAACATGGCGCGCATGCGTTCGCGACCCAGCGCCGCGCGCACTGAACCGAGAAAAATGGTTTCGATCTGCTTGCCGGTATCCGGCGCTACGCCGATGTCGATCAAGCCGGTTTTTGCGCTTGCAGCGCCGTCTGCTGGCGCATTCAACAGGCGCTGGCCAAAACCGGTATTGATCTGGATGGAAAAGGCGTAATCGCCGCGTCGTAGTTGTTGCGTCAGCGTGGCGTCATCCGGCACACGCTGCGGCACGATGAACTCGAAGGCATGGCCGGTATCGATGCCATCCAGCAACGCGCGCGAAGCGAAGCTCTGATCGGCGTCCAGCACCAGCACTTTGAGTCTGCCGCCGGCGCGTTCGGCAAACTGGTTCTGCAACGCCAGCGACATGATCAGCACGAAAGCCAGCGGCATGGCGAACAGCAGCGCCAGTCCATGCAGGTCGCGGCTGAGCAGCAGCAGTTCCTTGCGGATGCATGCCAGCAGTCTGGTCATGCGGCATGCTCTTTGTCGTTGGCTTCGTCCTGCAGCAGCGACAGATAAATGCGCTCCAGTTTGCTGATGCCGAACTGCGCCTGTTCAATCTGCAGTTGTTGTTGCTGGCACGTGCTCATGACATTCGTCAGTTCATGCGTATCGCCAACGCTCAGTTCGAACTGGCGTTCGTGTATGGCCTGTGGCGACCAAAGTTGCAGCGCCTGCAGGGCATGAGCGTCGGGCTTGCGGTTGAACGTCAGCAGCAATGTCTTGCGCGGACCTTGCTGCAACAGGTTGGCGGTAGTGTCGCGCGCGACCAGACGGCCATGATTGATGATGGCCAGTTCATCGCAGAGGGCTTCGACTTCTTCCATGTAGTGCGAGGTGTAGATCACGGTGACGCCCTGTTTGCGCAGCGCCTGAATGGCTTCGACAATCACCTGTCGTGACATGGCGTCGATGCCCACGGTGGGTTCATCCAGATACAGAATCTGCGGCGCATTCAGCAGGCCAATGGCCAGATTCAGACGGCGCTTCATGCCACCGGAATACTGCGCAGCGCGCTTGTCGAGCAAGTCTTCCAGCCGGCATACCTGCGCGCAGTATTCCAGACGTTCCAGCCATTGTGAGTGCGACAGTCCATATACATCAGCGAAGAAGCGCAAGTTCTCGCGGCCAGTGAGCGCCAGATAGAACGCATAGTCCTGCGGTACATAGGCGCTCATGGCCTTGATCGTAACTGCATGCTGCGCGATGTCCTGTCCGGCAATGCGGACACTGCCGGATTGCGGCGCCTGCAAGCCGGTGAGAATTGACAGCAGCGTGGTCTTGCCTGCGCCATTCGGTCCCAGCAGGCCAAAGCTGCTGCCGCGTGGAATGTCCAGCGTGATGTTATCCAGTGCCGGCGTGGCAGTTTGCGGATAACGATGGCTGAGATTGCCGATGTGGATCAAGGCAGATTCGCTCATGTGCGCCGCGCCAGCACGATGCGTGACGGAAAGTGTTCTTCATCGGCAGTACAGATGAATCCTGCGTCGGCCAGCGCGCCCGCCAGATCGAGGCGATGCCAGGCGCGCACAAACGGTTCATGCACCAGTCGAGCCAGCCAGTGGAAGTACGCGCCGCGCCAGCCGTGCGCACGCCACAATTGCCATGCAGTGCGATTGAGTTGTTCCGCGCTGGGTTCGCAAATTGCCAGTACGCCGCCCGGCCTGAGTACACGGGCGAATTCATGCAACGCCGCGAGCACCTGTTTCGGCGGCAGCTCATGCAGCACAAAGCAGACCGTTACACCGTCGAAACGTGCATCGGGAAATGGAATCCGTTCTGCAGTGCCCTGTATGAATTTCACTTGTGGAAAGCGTCGTGCTGCGTGTTGCAGCAGATAAGGCGACGGATCGAGTCCCCACACTTCTGCAATACCCTGCGCCTTGAGCTCGGCGGCAGTGCGGCCGCCCGCCGTGCCTACATCCAGCGCGCTATGGCACTGACGCAGGTGGTGTGCCAGACAGCCGCGTGCCGCGCGCATGGTGCCGAGCATCATGCGATCGAAGCCGGTGATGTAACCGTGCGTAAGCTGTTTGGAATAATTGCCATTGGGCAGGTGATGAAACTCCTGCAACAAATACTTCGGCAGCAGTTCCTGTCCCGGCATGTTGTCTGGCAGTTGCACGCGCTGGCGTTTGGCCAATACGCGGCGCAGCAGCTTGAGCAGATCCCATGGGCGCCACAGCTTGAGTCGATCCGCCCAGCTGTCCGGCAGTTGTATGTTGGCCCAGTCGGGTACGTTGGGATCATGCATGGCGGAGCTCATCGCGGGTCATCCATGTCGAGCTGTATCGCCATGCTGTTGCCTGGCAGTTGCAGCGCCGCGCTGCCCGATTGTTGCCGTGCGAGTGGCAAGAGCAGCGGTAATGCACGCGCCGCCGGGTTGCTGAGCCGCAAGGCTTCCAGTGCAGCATCCTGCATTGTGGTGATGGCATTGTGTGTCAGTTGCGCATGGAGTCTGGCGAGGCTGTTGGGCGTGCGTTGTGGCGTCAGGATCAAACCGACGCCTGCTGGATGCTGTACTGGACGTCTGGCATGCAACGGTTCGGGTGCAGGTACGTCATATGCCACCAGCAGGGCGGCCTGCTGTTCAACTTGCACCATGCCCAATGCTTCCAGCAGACCCACGGCAAAGCTGTCGTCGAATGCAGCGATGGCGGTGGAGGGGCCTTTGGCGAGACTGGCAATGCTCCAGTAACCGGCGGCAGCGTTGTGCACCGAGTTATGGAAATCGGTGGGCGAAATGAAACGTTGTGTTTCCGCCAGTGCCGCGCAGATGCGCTGTGCGATGTTCAGATCGCCATCCGCCGACGTGAATACCGTGGCCAGTTCGGATGCGGCAATGCTGCTGCCGTTGATGGCGGCCTCGGCAACGCGAAACGCCATGCGTACCGTGGGACTGGCGCGGCGTCGTTCGTTCGACGGCAGCAGGGCAGGCTGATACACAGGCAGTTCGCTGGCCACATAGGCCTGTTCACCGCGTAGCACGGCTTGCGCCCTCTGCCAGTCCGGCAAACCGGGTGCGGCGCAGCTGACGGCTTCGATATAAGCCGTGACATTCATGGCAGCGCTCCGAACAGCAGGCTGCAATTGCTGCCGCCAAAGCCGAAGGAATTGCTCAGCACGCGCGTCGCCGGCGCATGGCGTGGCTGCAACAGGATGTTGGCTTGCAGTGCCGGGTCTTTCACTTGCGTGTTCAGACTCTGCGGCATGAAGTCATGTTCGATGCACAGCAAGGCAATGCCGGCTTCCATGATACCGGCAGCGCCGAGCGTATGGCCGGTCCAGCCCTTGGTGGAACTGCATGGCGTGTGCGTGCCGAACAATGTGCACACGCCCTGATCTTCAGCGGCATCGTTGGCCTGTGTGCCCGTGCCATGCAGATTGATGTAGTCGATGTCGGCAGGCTGCAACTGCGCGCGTTGCAAAGCCAGTTGCATGGCTGCCGCCGCGCCTCGTCCCTGCGGGTCGGGCGACGACATGTGATGCGCATCGCTGCTCTCGCCGTAACCCAGAAGGCCATAGGGCAGCGCTGCGGTGGTGGTCTGCGTTGGTTTTTCCACGATGGCAAAGCCGGCCGCTTCACCAATGGAAATGCCCTTGCGCTGCGCATCGGCAGGCCGGCATTTGTCGGCAGACACCAGTTGCAGCGAGTTGAAACCATACAGGGTGGTCAGACACAGACTGTCGACGCCGCCGACGATGGCGGCATCGCACAAGCCCAGTTGCATGCTGCGATAAGCCGCTGCAAATACCTTGGCGCTGGACGAACAGGCGGTGGAGATCGTCATCACCGGGCCGTTCACTTGCAGGGCCTGCGCCACGAATCCGGCAACCGAGAACAGATTCTGTGTATGCCGATAGTCAAACCAGTCGGGCAGATGGCTCATTTTGTTGCTGCGCCATTCGCGATAGGCCAGCTCCGCTGAATGAATGCCCGCCGTGCTGGTGCCGATAAAGACGCCGATGCGTGCCGCGCCATGACGCTCGCGCAATTGTGCGGCTGCCTGTACAAAACCATCCTGCTGCAGGCCGATCCAGGCCAGGCGATGATTGCGGCAATCGAACTCACTGAGTCGTGACGGCAAGCCCTGATCCAGACCAGCCACTTCGCCCAGATAACAATGAATGTCGGCGTCATCGAAGCTCATCTGTTGCAGGCCGCTCAGGCCGGACTGCAATGCCTGCCAGTGGGCCGCTCGGCCATGACCGAGCGCCGAACTAAGCGTGTAGTGACTGATGCGCAGCAGGCTCATTGGATTGCGGAGGAGGGATTGTTGTTTTGCGGTTGAGGACGTTGCCACTGGTCGTCCTGCCAGTAATCGTAGAAATTGAACCAATTGTACGGGGCCAGCCGTGCGTAATGTTCGAGCCGGTTCGCATAACGCTGGGCGCAGTCCTGCAATTGCGCGATTCGTTGCGGTCGTGTGGCATGGATGCGTTCGCTGAACAGTTCGAAATGCGCGGAGTAGCGCCGGCCGCCGCGATACAACCCGAAGCCGAGGATCACCGGCACGCCCAGCGCGCTGGCCAGCGCCCAGGGCCCTTCGGGAAAACGCGCTGGACTGCCGCAGAAATCCACCGTCAGCGCGCGTTCATCGGCACGGGCGCGGTCGGCCATGATGCATACCATGCGTCCGGCCTGCAGTGCGTCCTTCAGTTGCAGCACCAGTTCCGGACCGCGCTGTGCAGCATCAATGATCTGCATGGCAAAGCCCGGGTCGATGCGTTCCAGCAGCGTGACCAGCATCTGTCCCTGTTTGCGATCCATGAGAATGCTCAGCGGCAGTTTGCGCTGCGTGGTGCCCAGCTTGCGCAGCGGTTCAAAGCTGCCCAGGTGCGCCACCAGCAACAGACAGCCCGCGCCGCGCTCTGCCAGCCGGGCAACTTCTTCGGGGCGCGAGACTTCGATATGAAATTTGTGCTGTTTGTCCTTGAGCAGGTACAGCCGGTCGATGGCGCATGTGGCGAAGTGATGGAAATGCTGCGCCACATCGCCGAAGCGCAGCGCGCGTCCCAGCAGTCGCGGCAATGCATGTCGGGAAGCGCGTACCGCCATGGGACTGGTGAGCAGGAAGTAGCCGACAATCGGCCACAGCACCAGACGAATGATGAAACGGCCGAAAAACAGGCTCGACCAGATCAGCAGCCGCAAGGCGGCCACGGTGCTGCGTTCGCGTTGCTGTTCCCAGTAGGCGCTCATGATGTGGCGTTGCTATCTGGCTGGCGATCTTCCAGCCAGTAATCGTAGAAGTTGAACCAGTTGTACGGCGACAGGCGTGCGTAATGTTCCATGCGCTGCGCATAACGTTGCGCATGGCCCTGGATGTCGGCCTGACGGGTTTGCCGCGCGGTCACGATCCGTTCACTGAACAGCTCGAAGTGCGCCTGATAGCGATTGCCGCCGCAGTACAGGCCGAAGCCCAGAATGACTGGCACACCCAGCGCTGCGGCGAGCGTCCACGGGCCTTCGGGAAACTGCACGGTGCCGCCCATGAACTGTACTGCCACGGCGCGTTCATCTACATTGGCGCGGTCGGCGCCAATGCCCACCATGCGGCCGGACTGGAGGGTTTCTTTCAGTTTCAATACCAGGGCCGGACCGCGTTCGGCAGCGTCAATGATATTGGCGGCCAGTTGCGGATTGAGCTGTTCGAACAGTTCGGTCATCTGCCGGCCGACCTGACGATCCAGCAATACCGCGACTTCCAGCGATTCATGCGCGCGCAGATGGGCATTGCGCATCACGATCCTGCCATCCTGCAGATTGCTGGCGTCCGGTGCGGGCGGTGGCGGTGTCAGGCGCAGGGCTTCGCGACTGCCGACATGGCCCACCAGCAGCAGGCAGCCGGGCGATCTGGCTATCACAGCCGGAATGTCCGGTGACCAGAAGGCATCGATCACCAGTTCATGATGCTGCCTGCTCAGCAGGAAGATGCGGTCTTGCGTACACGAAGCAAAGTAGAACAGATGTCTGGTCACATCGCGCAGCGTGGCGGGTCGGCCCAGCAGGCGTTGCAGACAGCGGCGCGATGCACGCACTGCACGCGGCGCCGCCAGCAGGAAATACGCCACGGTGGGATACAGGATCCAGCGCACGCCGCGCCGTCCCAGCTTGAACGACAGCCACAGCATCAGACGCATCATGAACGGTGCGCCACGTTCCTTTTGCGCCCATTGCTTGTCGGGATGCGCGTCACTCATGTGCGTGACCCGCGCCGGCGAGCGCGGCCTGCAACGCGGCTTGCGTCAGTTTGCCCACGGCATTGCGGGGCAGCTGCGGCACGATCAGCAGCGGGCGCGGCAGAAACACCGGATCGACGCTCTCGGCCAGCGCATCGAGAATCTGCGCGGGTTTGAGTTCGGTGACCACCAGCGCCGCGGTACGGCTCACCTCGTCGGGCATGAATATCACGCCGTCCGTGACGCCGGGAATTCGCAACAGGGCATGAGTCAGTTCGCTGAGTGAGGCGCGCTTGCCGGCGATCTTGAGTTGTTCGCCGGCGCGGCCGAGCAGGCGGAACTGACGATCGGGCAGTAATTCCACATGATCGCTGAGCAGCAGAGCTTCCGGCCGATGCGGTGCATGAAACAGCGTGCCCTTGTCTGTGGGTTGCAGTTGCGCATCCGGCATCAATTGCCAGGCGTCGCCCGCAGTACGGCGTCGGGTGGCCATGGTGCCGGCTTCAGTGGAGCCATAAATTTCCAGCACCTGCGCATGCCAGCGGTGCTCGGCCTGTTGCGCCAGTTCGAGTGACAGCGGCGCGGTGGCCGACAGGATGAATTGCAGTTCCGGCAAATCCAGGTTGCTGGCCACGCAGGCGCGCAAGTGAGTGGGTGTGATGATCAGGGCGCGCGACGCCGGTATGGCCAGCAGCGCCGCACGAATGTCGGCCGGAAAAAATGGCTTTGAGTCATGGATGGCACAACGGCTCATCAAGGGCAGCAGCACCGTGGTCTGCAGGCCGAACATGTGCTGTGCAGGTACGGTGGCCACCAGATTCAATGGGCTGGTTCCGGCAAAGCGCGCCGCGTCCAGTTCGCCGGTGCGCGCCAGACTGCGCCAGGTCTTGGACTGCGGTTGCGGCAGGCCGGTGCTGCCCGAGGTAAACAGCGTGGCGATGATCCTGTCGGCATCAATGTCGATGGACTGAGCATTGATGGATGTATCCGCATCACACAGATCCAGATCTTCCAGGCAATGATCTTCCAGCACATGGTGGCGCGGATAGGTTTCCTGCAGCTTGCGCATCGCGGCGGGCGTCTGATTCGGCGGCAGCAGGGTCATCTGGCCACGCAGGGCGGCGGCCGCAAAGCCCAGCATGAAACTCAGCCGGCCACTGCACAGGTTGATGACGTGGCTGACTTGCGGCAGGCGCATCGCCAGTTGTTGCGCCGCCAGCGCGAACGCGGTGCGGCTGATTGCCCGGCCTTGATGCCAGACCAGCGTGTCGCTGCCCTGTTGCAGATCGAGCAGCCGCATCAGTGCATCCGGGTCTTGAACAAGGCGGTGACCAGGGTGCTGAAGGTTTCATGCGGCAGATGCCGGAAGCGCCAGCGGCGATACAGGTATTCAAGCAGGAACACCGCACCCAGCAGCAGGTATTGCACGATGTTGGTCATCAGTGACCAGAACTCAGGGGTGGCGAACACCGCCAGCAGCAACGAACCGCCCGCCATGAGCATCAGCAGCAGCACCCAGCCCTGAGTGACGCGGCGTGTGTACTGTTGCAGCTCGGCGGGCAGTACGCCGCGAATCTGGGTGGCGACGCGCGTCACCATCGGTATCTGACCGGGACGCAGGCTGCGGGCAAACACCCACAGCACCGACAGCGGAATCAGGATCGGCGGCACATACATCAGATAGCGGGCGAAACCGCTGGCAGCACAGGCATACAGCGCGGCGGTGATGGCCAGCAGACCCAGCCAGGCGCCCGCTTTGCCCCGTTGCAGCAGTGGCCACAGCGGCACGGCGAAAAACACCGTCAGCGCCACCCAGGCGAGCGTTTCGCTTTGGATCAGCGTGGCCAGATGCGCCAGCAGTGGATAGGCAAGAAACAGCCAGGGCATGGTGGGTCACTGTCCGCCCGGTTCGCCGGAACCGGGCTGGAAAGGGTGATCAGTTGGGCTTGCGATGTTCCAGTACGTATCGGGTCAGGGTGCGCAGGGAAGTGAAGGCAGCGCGCGCCTCCTGGTCTTCGGAACGCAGCTCGACGCCATAGTGCTGCTGCACCATCAGGGCGATTTCCAGGGCGTCGATCGAGTCCAGACCCAGGCCGTCGGCATGATTGCCGAACAGGGTGGCTTCGGGGGCGATACTGCCGGGCTCCACGCCATCCAGGCTCAGGGCTTGTACCAGGTGTTGCGCCATGGCGAGTTCGTCGGCAGTCAATGAAGCGTTGGCGGGCATGCGTGGGGTCCTGGAAAAAAGTCGCGCAATCTTATCGGCAGCGCCACTAATTGAAAACCTTGGAAACCGGCGACGCGTGGCGTGTCGCGTGGAAAGTCCTGAAGTCTGCCGGGAGGCGCGCTTTCATGGGGTATGCTTGCCGCAGAAACAGCCCTGCATTCGAAGAACGCTGTGTCTGGGGAGAGTCTGTTGCTGGATCGAGTATGGCGGATATTGGCCACCGGTTTTGTGTTTGTCGTGTTTGGATTGGGTGCGCTGTTCATCAGCATCACGGTCTTTCCGGTATTGCGCCTGTCCGCGCGCAATCCGGAAGCGGCGCGCCTGCGCATCCAGCGCGGCATGCAGCTGACCTTCAAGGTCTATGTCTGGCTGATGAAGTCACTCGGCTTGCTGAGCTATGAGGTGCATCATGTTGAGCGCCTGTGGGCGCCGGGGCAACTGGTGATTGCCAACCATCCCACCTTGATCGATGTGGTGTTTCTGGTGTCCCTGATGCCGCGGGTGGACTGCATCGTCAAGCAGGGCCTGTGGCGCAACCCGTTTTTGCGCTGGCCGGTGCTATGGGCTTCCTACATTCCCAACAGCACCGGCGAAATACTGGTTCAGGATTGCGCCGCGACCCTGCGGCGCGGCAACTCCCTGCTGGTGTTTCCCGAGGGCACCCGCTCGGTGCCGGGTCAGCCGTTGCGCATGCAGCGCGGCACGGCGCATATCGCCCTGGCCTCGGGCGCGCCCATCCTGCCGGTGACCATTGCCGTCACCGAACCCACCCTCACCAAGGGCTATCCCTGGCACCGGGTGCCTCGCTCGCGACCGCATTTCTGCATTAAAGTCGGTGAGCCTTTGAGCCCAAGCGTTTACAATCCCGGCGGCCAAACGGGCGCCCTGGCGGCCCGACGGCTGACCGGGTTTTTTGGCGACTATTACGCCGCGGTCGAAGCTGACAATCTGAGCTGGTCGCCATAGCAGTGACCGGCCAGTCAATAGAGACTGATTAATGACGACAAAGACGCGCGAAGAAGTGTTTGCCCACCTGCGGGACACGCTGGTTGAACTGTTTGAAATCGAGGCGGACAAGATCACGCCCGAGGCGAACCTGTATACCGATCTGGATATCGACAGCATCGACGCCGTGGATCTGGTGCTGAAGCTGAAGGAATTCACCGGCCAGAAGATCCAGCCGCTGCAGTTCAAGCACGTGCGCACCGTGAACGACGTGGTGGAAGCGGTCATGACCATCCTTGCCAATGCCAAGCAGTGAGAATTCGGGTTCTAACCTGGCTGTCGCCTGCATGCCTCGTACCCATTGAGCGATTGTCATCGTGAGCACGCCGATGACTGAACCCCAGGTGCTGTCAGTGGCGCGCCATGACGATGCTGCGGTCAGCATTCATCTGCGCGTGCAGCCCGAGTTGTCCTGGTTCGTGGGGCATTTTCCCGAAGTACCCTTGTTGCCGGGCGTGGTGCAGACCACCTGGGCAGTCGAATTCGGGCGGCGCCATTTTGAGCTGCCGCCGCAGTTCCGTTACATGAACAACATGAAATTCATGCGCTTCATCCTGCCGGGCACGCAGGTGGAGTTGCGTCTGCGTTACTTCGCCGACAAAGGCGAGCTGTCGTTCGAATATCGCGAAGGGGCCGCCGTGTGCGCCAGCGGTCGCATGGGGTTTGGTGCGGAGAGTCCGCAGTAATGCCCTCGGACGCCAGCCAGCAGCCAGTGCCGCCGGATGAATTCCGGGTGTGTATCGTCATTCCTTTCTACAACCACGCCGGCAGCATTGCGCAGGTGATTCATGAGCTGCGGCCTTTGGCGCTGGAGAGGGGCTTGCGCTGCTATCTGGTTAACGATGGTTCCGATGCCAGTTGCGAACCCGTACTAAGCGAGCTGGCGCGCAGCGAAGCTACGTGGCTGCGGGTGATCAACTATCAGCCCAATCAGGGCAAGGGCATGGCGGTGATGACCGGTCTGGATGTCGCAGCGCGCGATGGCTTTACCCATGCGGCGCAGATCGATGCCGATGGCCAGCATCGTGTCGAGGATGTCAAAACCCTGTTGCAGATGGCGCAGCAGCATCCGCGCGCCATGATTACCGGCTATGCCGTGTATGACGCCAGCGTGCCCCGGTCGCGGCTGTATGGCCGCTACGCCACGCATGTGTGGGTGTGGATCAATACCCTGTCATTGCAGATCCGCGATTCCATGTGCGGTTTGCGGGTGTATCCGCTGGCGCCGACGCTGGCGATCTGGCGCAGCGCCAGCAATGCCGTGATCGGCCGTA
Source organism: Steroidobacteraceae bacterium (assembly GCA_050248275.1). GTDB lineage: Bacteria > Pseudomonadota > Gammaproteobacteria > Steroidobacterales > Steroidobacteraceae > CAILZL01. The sequence continues at coordinate 20,781 of JBFWSR010000024.1, read as the reverse complement.
TCGGCAAGCGCATGAGTTTCGATATTGAAATCCTGGTGCATCTGTACTGGCGTGGCGTGCGCATCATCAATGTGCCGGTGCCGGTGACCTATCCGCTCGATGGCGTCAGTCACTTCAAGGTGTGGCGCGACAATGTTCAGATCAGTGCGGCGCATACGCGCATGTTCTTCGGCATGTTGTGGCGCGCGCCGATGCTGCTGTTGCGCAGCTTGTTGCGTGACTCATCGGGAAACAGCATATGACCCAGCCCGCCCTGCGCAGCGCCGAGATCGAGCTGCTGATTCCGTTCCACGATCTGGACCCGGTGAACATTGTCTGGCACGGCAACTACGCCAAATATTTCGAACAGGCGCGTTGCGCATTGCTGGAGCAGTTCAACTACAACTACGACGAGATGCGCGCTTCGGGTTACCTCTGGCCGGTGATCGACCTGCATATGCGTTATATCAAGCCGCTGCATTTCAACCAGAAGGTGCGGGTGCGGGCCATGCTGAAGGAATGGGAATACCGTCTGAAGATCGACTACCTGATCAGCGACATGGCCACGGGCATGCGGCTCGCCAAGGGCACGTCGGTGCAGGTGGCCGTCGATGCCGCCACGCGCGAGATGTGCCTGTTGTCGCCGCGCGTGCTGTTCGAGCGATTGGGGCTGGAGTATCCGGCATGAGCGGCGGTCATGCCCAAACGTCTTCTATCGTAGGGGCGCGATTTATAGCGCCCGGCCCGGCCGGGAAATTAATCGGGCGCGATAAATCGCGCCCCTGCAAAAAATGGCATCTCGGCATTTTGCTGTGCGGTCTGTTTTTTTACGATGCCGTTTGCGCCGATGAAGTCTTCGATCATCCACAGAGCGCCGGGCAATTGCTCCAGGGCCCCTTGGCGCAACCTGCCGCCGCCCTGCGTGGCGCGCAGTTGATGCGCGGCAAATTCGTGTATCGCAAGTATCTCAAGGAAATTCCGCAGCCCCTGGTTTCGCGCGGCGAATTCGTGTTCGCGCGCGAGCTGGGCATCGACTGGCACACCCGTGAGCCCTTCGATTCCGATTTCGTGTTGACGGCCAGGGGCATCACGCAGCGCGACGAGGGCAGGACCACCCTGCAGATGAGCGCCAGCGAACAGCCGGCAGTGAAAGTGGTGGCGCATATCTTTCTGGCGCTGCTGTCGCTGGATGTGACGTCGCTGCAAAACTCGTTTGCATTGTCGGGCCTGCAGCAGGGCAGTCGCTGGCAGGTGGGCATGCGTCCCACGGTGAGCGCCATTGCCGCGGTGTTCAAGGAAGCCGTGGTCAGCGGCAATGCGCAGGTGGAAAACCTGGTGTTGCGCGATGCCAATGGCGATCGCACTGAAATTGCATTCAGTGAAGTGCAATACGCCAGTCAGGTGTCGGCAGCGGATCGCGCCCTGTTTGCCAACAAACAATAACCCGGCAAGTCATCACAGCGGCCATAGCAAGGGCATGAGCAAACCGACCTCGTCACGCACTATCAAGCTTCGTTTCCGGTTGTGGCTGGCAATGATGCTGGTCATGCTGGCGGTGTTTGCCGTGCGGGTGCTGCCTGACATCAGGATCGAAACCGACATTCTGGCGCTGCTGCCCAGCGAACAGGGCGATGCAGCGACCAACGCAGCGGTGGATCGCTTCTCGCAGGCATTGGCGGGCAAGCTGCTGATCCTGGTCGGCGCTGCCGAGATCGAACAGGCCAAAACAGCGGCGCAGGCTTTCGCACAACAGCTGCGTGACTCCGGGGCGTTCGCGCAGGTGAATCTGGAGCAGGATGGCCTGAATCAATCGCTGCTGGCTTTATATCAACCGCATCGGACCTGGTTGCTGTCGCAACGTCACATTGACTTGTTACAGGCCGGACAGCAGGCAGTGTTGCAGCACGAGGCCTTGCGCGCGGCCTTTACGCCGACGGGTTTGATGCGCGCGGTGAGTTTTGCCGATGACCCGCTCGGGCTGGCCAACGACTACTTCATGCAGCAACTGCCCGGCATGGGTGCGGCGCAGCTCGATGGCAAAGTGCTGGTGGTGTCGGGCGAGCAGCCCAATGGCAAGCCGCAAACTTATGTACTGATCACTACCGAACTCAACGGCAGCCCGTTCGCGACGCAGGTGCAGGAAGCGGCGCAGGCGGCGCTTGACGCAGCGCGCGTCGCCGCCCAACAGGCCATCGCGCCCATGCGGCTGGAGGTGGTGATGTCCGGCACCATGCCGCATGCCGCTGCTGCGCGCGAGCGCGCCACCGATGAGTTGTCGACCTTCGGTACCATTGAAACCGTAATGGTCATGGCCTTGCTGATCGGTGTGTTCAGCGCGCTGCGTCCGCTGGCGTTGGGTGCACTGACCATGGCATTGGCGTTTGTCGCCGGCATGTGCGCCACGCATTTCGTGTTTGGCACGGTGCATGTGCTGGCGCTGGTGTTTGGTTCCAGCCTCATCGGTGGCGTCATCGACTACTCGATCCACTTTTTTGCCGACCGCTTTCGCGGCGATGCCGACTGGACGCCGGCGTCCGCGGTCGATCATGTCGGCGGCGCCATCCTGCTGGGCCTGAGCACCACGCTGCTCGGTTATGTGGTGCTGTTGCTGGTGCCGTTTCCCGGTTTGCGGCAAATCGCCCTGTTCTGCGTGGCCGGCCTCGCGACAGGTTGCGTCACGGTGCTGTGTGCCTATCCGGTGTTGTATCGGGTGCCCGCACGCAGCGCCGCCTGGGGACCACGCATGGGCGAATGGCTGGCGCACCAGTTCAAACCGGGTGGCTGGACGCGGTCGCGTGTTGTGATTGCGTCATTGCTGTTGCTGACGGCACTGGCCGGGCTGCATAAAGTGGCGTTGCAGGACGATGTGCGCGCCTTGCAGTCTTCGCCGCCGGTATTGATCGCGGCGGAGAAGCGGGCGGCGGCGCTGCTGCAAACCGGCATCGAATCGCGTTATTTCCTGGTGCAGGGCAACAGCGCGCAGGCCGTGCTGGAATCCGAATGGCAACTGACCCGGCAGCTCGATGTATTGAAAGCCTCCGGTCAACTGAAGTCGTATACCGCTGTGTCACGTGCCTTGCCGCCGCTGACACAGCAGACACTGGCCCATGAGCTGCTGCAGACGCGCGTATTGAACGAGCAGGGCGCATTGCGTGGTCTGCTGCTGCAACTTGGTTTCAGTCCTGCCGATGCAACGGCCCGTGTTCAGGCCTTTGCCGCAGGCAGCACGCCCTTGCAAGTGGATGCATGGCTGGCCAGCGATGCCTCGCGTCCGTATCGTGATTTGTGGCTGGGCTCATTGAGCCGGCATCGGGGGCAGGACCAATGCGCCAGCATTGTCAGTCTGGCGGGCGTCAAGGATGTCGCCGCCCTGCGTGCGCTGTCGCAGCATCTTGGCGACAGTGGGTTGCGCGTGAATTTGATTGATCGCGTGGCGGCGGTGTCCGAGGTATTACGCAGTTACCGTCAGGCCATGTCCTGGTTATTGTGCGTGGTATATGGCGTGGCCATGGCGCTGCTGAGTTTCAAGTATGGCTGGCGTGAAGCGCCGTTGCTGTTGCTGCCTTCGGCGCTGGCCAGCGGCGTGACACTGGGATTGTTCGGCTGGCTGGGCGTGCCGGTGAATCTGTTCACGCTGCTGGCGTTGTGGCTGGTGCTGGGGCTGGGCGTGGATTACGGCATTTTCCTGCGGCATGGCCGCACGGCGCTGCCCACGGCAGTCTTGAGCGTCAGCCTGTCGGCGGTGACGACCCTGCTGGCCTTCGGCATGCTGGCGTTCAGCGCCACACCGTTCATTCGCAGCATTGGTCTGACGTTGCTGTGTGCGATCAGTTTGTCGTGGCTGTTCGCCATGCTGAGCTGTCTGACTTTAAGAAAAGAGCTGTAGACCGTAGCCTGTGGGCTGAAGGGAACGCAATACTTCCGACCTTCAGCCCAGAGCCTAAAGTCCACAACCTCATTGGGGTTTTATCATGACTGACGTACTCATCATCGGCGCAGGTCCATCCGGTGCAGTCGCTGGCGCCTTGCTGGCGCAGAAGGGTTATGAAGTGCTGGTGCTGGAGCGCCAGGTGTTTCCGCGTTTCTCCATCGGCGAGAGCCTGCTGGCCAACAGCCTGCAACTGCTGTCGGAAGCCGGCATGAGCGATGCCGTCATGGCGCGCGGCTTCCAGTTCAAGAACGGCGCGGCGTTTGTCTGCGACGAGCAGTATTCGGAATTCAACTTCGTCGATAAAGTGACCGCGGGTTATCCCTTCACCTTCCAGGTGCCGCGCGCCGAGTTCGATCAGGTGCTGATCGACGAAGCCGTGCGTTATGGCGCCAAGGTACGTTATGAAGTGGAGATCACGGCCTGCGATGCCAGCGGCGATCGTCCATTGATCACTGCCCGGGATGCACAGGGTAATTTCGAGACGCATCGGCCACGCTTTGTACTGGACGCCAGCGGTTTCGGCCGCACCCTGCCGCATCTGCTGGATCTGGAAAAACCGTCGTCGCTGCCGCCGCGCACGGCGCTGTTCTGCCACATCAAGGACAACATCGTGTCGGGCGCATTCGACCGGCAGAAGATCCGCATCGGCATCAATCCCACACATCGCGATGTCTGGTCGTGGCTGATTCCATTTTCCAATGGCAACAGTTCGCTGGGAATCGTGGCGACGCCGGAACACCAGGCCACCTATCAGGGCAGCAACGAAGAACGCCTGTGGGCGATGATTGCCGATGAACCCAGGCTCAAGGAACTGATCAAGGATGCCCATGCAGTGCGCCCGGTGGGCGAAATCGTCGGTTATTCGGCCAATGTAAAAACCCTGCATGGCCCCGGCTTCGCATTGCTGGGCAATGCCGCCGAGTTCCTCGATCCGGTGTTTTCTTCGGGCGTCACCATTGCGTTGCAGTCGGCCAGCATGGCGGCAAAGTTGCTTGACCGACAGTTGCGCGGCGAGACTGTCAACTGGCAGGTGGAGTTCGCCGAGGCGCTGATGTTTGGCGTGGAAACCTTCCGTACCTTTGTGAATGGCTGGTACGACCTGTCGTTGCAGGATGTGATCTTTGCGCCCAACAAGGACCCGAAGATTCACCGCATGATCTGCTCGGTGCTGGCCGGTTATGTATGGGACCCTGCCAATCCCTACAACGGTCCGCAGTCATCGCGCCGCCTGCGTGCGCTGGCGCAGATGTGCCGGCAGAAGGTTGCTTGAAGAGTGTTTGTTGAATTTCTTATCTGTCATTCCCGCGAAAGCGGGAATCCAGTAAAAAATTGTTTGACTGGATGCCCGCCTACGCGGGCATGACGTTAATGAGAAATTTTCCAGTGAAATCAGCCCAAGAAAATCGGTTCAGAAAAATCAGCATTGTGAAGTCATTGCCGCTTGCCTTGCTCCTGGGCGTGCTCGCCGGCTGCGTCAGCGCGCCGCGCACGCCGCCCGTCAGCGAGTCCGGTTGGCCTTTGTTATCGCCGGCCAGTCTGGGACAGACGCGGCAGATCACGCAGATATTGCGCGGCGACTACGGTGACGCCAGCTTCAAATTGCGCAGCGTGGTCACGGTGGATGCACAGCAACTGACGGTGATCGGCCTGACCAGCATGGGCCTGCGCGCCTTCACGGTGAAATATGACGGCCAGAATCTGAGCGAAGAACGCGCGCCGCAGGTGCCCGAAGCGCTGCAGGCCCGGCAATTGCTCAACGATCTGCAACTGGCTTTCTGGCCTTTGCCCGCGCTGCAGCAGGCATGGCAGGCTGCGGGCGGCGAAGTCAGCGAACCTTATGCGGGGACGCGCCGCCTGCAGCGTGCAGGCAACCTGCTGGCCGAAGTACATTACGCGGATGATCCCTGGAATGGCCGGGTATGGTTACGGCATTTCGATCATCCCTACAGCCTGTATATAGAAAGCATCCCTCTCGAGAGCGCAGCACAATGAACTGCGTTCGTCAGTAAAAAACCATGATGACAGCCAAGCCGGAATTTCAGATGTCGCAGTTGTTGCCGCACGAGGGGCGCATGCTGCTGATCGACGAACTGCTGGAACAGCAGGAGGACAGCATCGTCACGGCGTTGACCATTCGTCCCGACAGCGTGCTGTGCGATGGCGTCACCGGCGTGCCGGCCTGGGTGGGCATGGAGTACATGGCGCAGGCCGCCTGCGCGTTCTCGGGTCTGGATCAGGCGCGGGCCGGTATGAAGCCAAGTATTCCGGCATTGCTGGGCACCCGCGCCTATAAAGCAGCGGTGCCGGTGTTTCCCATTGGCGCGCGTCTGCTGGTCAGTGCCCGGCTGTTGATGCGTGACGACGATAATCTGGCGGTGTTCCAGTGCAGCATTCGCAATGCCTCCACCGGTGCTGAACTGGCGTCGGGTGACGTCAAGGCCATTCGTCCCGCAGACATCCACAAGTTGATCGAGGAGCAATTGCATGGCTAAAACCGTGCTGGTAACCGGTTCGAGTCGCGGCATCGGCCGCGCCATTGCCTTGCATCTGGCCGATGATGGCTACGACATCGTGGTGCATTGCCGCGGCCAGCGGCATCTGGCCGACGACACGGCGGCGGCCATTGCCGCCAAGGGCGTGGCGTCGCGTGTGTTGCAGTTCGATGTGGCGGATCGCGCTGCCGCCAGTGCCGCCTTGCTGGCGGATGTCGAAACGCATGGCGCGTATTACGGCGTGGTATGCAATGCCGGCATTGCACGCGACGGCGCCTTTCCGGCGCTGACCGGCGAAGACTGGGACGAAGTGCTGACCACCAATCTCGACAGCTTCTACAACGTGCTCAATCCCTTGATCATGCCGATGATCCGCAAGCGCGCACCGGGACGCATCGTCACGCTGTCCTCGGTGTCGGGCATGACTGGCAATCGCGGTCAGGTGAATTACAGCGCCGCCAAGGCGGGTATCATCGGCGCCACCAAGGCGCTGGCGGTCGAGCTGGCCAGTCGCAACATCACGGTCAATTGCGTGGCGCCCGGCCTGATCCGCACCGACATGATTGCGGATGTGCCCATGGATGAAGTGATGCATGCGATTCCGGCCAAACGTATTGGCGAGCCGGAAGAAGTGGCCAGTGTGGTGAGTTTTCTGATGTCCGAAGGCGCGGCCTATGTCACGCGTCAGGTCATCGCAGTCAATGGCGGGATGTGTTGATGAGTGGCATCAGTTCCAGCAAGGGTAGAAGAGTGGTCGTTACCGGCATGGGTTGCATTACCGCGCTGGGCGACAGCTGGGCGCAGTTCGAGCACAACCTGCGCAATAACATTAGCGGCGTGTGCTACATGCCCGAGTGGGAGCGCTATGAAGGCCTGAACACGCGCCTGGCCGGGCCGGTGAAAAACTTCAAGCTGCCGCCGCATTACAACCGCAAGGTGACGCGCAGCATGGGCCGCGTGGCCATGCTGGCAACCCGCGCCACCGAAGTGGCGCTGACAGATGCCGGACTGCTTAACGATCCTGAAATCAAGACCGGCGCCATGGGCGTGGCCTATGGCTCATGCACCGGCAGCACCGAAGCGACGCTGGAGTTCAGCTCCATGGTGACCACGGGTGTGGTCGGCGGCATCAATGCCACCACCTATCTGCGCATGATGCCGCACACCACCTGCGCCAACATCGGTGTGTACTTCGGCCTGAAAGGCCGCGTCATTCCCGCGTGCAGCGCCTGCACCTCCGGCAGTCAAAGCATTGGCTATGCCTACGAAGCCATCAAGTACGGCCGCATCCCGATGATGGTGGCCGGTGGTTCGGAAGAACTGTGCGCCAGCGAAGCGGCGGTGTTCGATACGCTGTATGCAGCCAGCCTGCGCAACGATGCGCCCACCACCACGCCACGGCCGTTCGACCGCGATCGCGATGGCTTGGTGATCGGCGAAGGCGCCGGCACGCTGGTGCTGGAAGAATACGAACACGCCAAGGCGCGTGGCGCGAAGATTCATGCCGAATTGGTCGGCTACGCCAGCAATTCCGATGGCGATCATCTGACCCATCCCAATACGCACACCATGGAACTGGCCATGCGTATGGCATTGGAAGACGCCGGCATCACTGCGGATGCCATTGGCTATGTCAACGCGCATGCCACCTCCACCGAACAGGGCGACATCGCCGAATCGCAGGCCACGCACCGACTGTTCGGCAAACGCATGCCCGTCAGCACATTGAAAGGACATCTCGGCCACACGCTGGGCGCCTGCGGCGCAGTGGAAAGCTGGGCCGCCATCGAAATGATGAATCGCGGCTGGTTCGCCCCGACCCTGAATCTGGACAACCTCGACGAACGCTGCGGCGAACTCGACTACATCATGCACACCGGTCGCGAACTGCAATGCGAATACGTCATGAACAACAACTTCGCATTTGGCGGGGTTAATACTTCGTTGATTTACCGGCGGCTTGGCTGAGTTGTAGGGTTGTGTTGGCAGGCTGGTCGCTCGTAAATGCGTTGGACCGATATGGCTAAAAACTGGCCAGAGTATGTTGGCAGGTCACAGGCCGACTGGTTCCGGCCCGGAGCGGCCCGGAGCCGACAGTGGGACCGCCGCTCCAATTTTCCCGATTGCGGTCACCTGAACGACCGCTTGGAGCCCCAAAAGTCGGAGTTCAGACTGAATGCCGCCCGGAATGTGCTCTCATCCTGATTACCGGTAGCCCTTGATGAGAGCGTCAAGGGTTTGCGTATCTCCAAAAAAGAAGCGATTGGCTATATCTTGTGTGTTCATTCCTGGAACCTGCTCATCTACTTTCAGCCCTAGCCACTCTTTCGCCTTCCAGGACCCAAGAGCTGCGATTGCTTGAACTTCCGCCCGATGGTTGTTGAGGACATAGTCCTTCCACGCGGGAAAGTAATCTACTAAGCAAAGGGTGAAGTGTCCAAGAAAGTCATAGGTCACATCAACAAGTTCTGTCGGATGCAGCTCGCCAAGATCTCTCTCTTTAGCCAACGTCCGGTAATTGTTAGTGTTGGCCAGGATTTTTCGTTCAAATTTCCAGAGATCTCTTAAGCGAAGTTTCGCGGTTTCAGGCTGAAATTCTCCGCGCGAGCTTTTTGCTCCTTTAACAAATTGAGTTACCCCGAATACGGTCGCGGCGTCAATCTGGAACAGAATTTGGCGGCCAGGAGATGCAACAATCTGTGTCCAGGAAAATTCCGGTTCGGTATATCTAAAAAAGATGTGCTGGAGCTCGGCAATATTCCACTGTTCTGTACGAGTGATGCAGAGAAGTTTGTAAATTCTACGAATTGATGCCGCACTCAAAAGAATGATATTTCGTGCGCCATCTTCTCTAAAATGAGTCAGGCATAGTGCTATAAGTCTTTCGATAGCGCGTGTCACATTGTTCTCTGACGGCTGTGCACACAGCCATCCCGGTAGCCAGCCGACAGACGCTTTTGATTCATGAAGAGCGAGCAAAAACATAAGAGAATGAGCGCTGTAAGTATGGTTTATATCCCGTGGATAATCCGGGAATATTTTGTACAAGACGGGGAAGGTGTTTGCTTCGCAAAGGCTAACAAGCCTATTGATCATAGTCCGTGTGGAAATTGCGTCGAACTGCGAAAAGAAATTGATATCAACGAGATCTGACAGGTCTGCTTCTTTTAAATAATTTACGAGGTCTGCATTTGAACTCTTGCTGCTGAACTCTCTCCGGGAATTTTCTAGAATGCCTGATCGCTTAAGATTGAGTTGACGATCAACCAGCTCTCGAAATTCTTCTATGCGGCCCATGTTGAATTCCCGCGCAAAGACCTTATCAAGCATCCGCGATATGCGGCGTTTTTCAAAAAACCAGATTTGCAACGGTTCCAATATTTGTCGAATCTTGTCGAAATCCCGAACTAGAAATTTCCGTTCTACGCGAAGCATCGGCTCGGTTACGCTTACCTCCCGGTCAAATACCTCGATTTTGTTTCCGTCGCAAAGGACAACAAGGGCAGCATTTATTTCCGGATGTATGGCGTATTCAAGAGCTTGCTTGAAGTCGGAATATCCAAAATGCTTTTTTGAACGCGGCTTCTTGGCTTCGATGACCCAGAAATTGCCGTACCAGAGAGAAAGCCGATAGTCAAAGAACTTGTCTTTATCGATGAAATCTAGTTTCTTTTCGAGTTCCGGAGAGAACCGACTGCCTTTCGCGTAACCGAGCAGACGCACAATGGGGTCTATGACGTATGCCCGAACTTCAGCTTCGGAAAATCCCTTTACCTCAAGCTGCTGGATTTTCAAGAGTTCGGCAGTTGCAAGGTCGCTCAGTGGAGTCAAAGCCTTGTGATGAAGCAGGGCATCCGTTGAAATTGATTTTTTCGCCATTGATCCGTCTCGCCCATATGAGTATTCCCGTTTCAATAGTAAATCGATTCGTTGTCTGGAACGTATTGAAAACGGAAGTCAAAGCCTGAGTTCTTCGGAAGCCGCTTCTGCGGCACCCGATGTCACATGTGATGGTTTTCTCAGAAGTGAAGCTTGCTTTCGTGGATGGCTAAACAATGCCAGCGTTTATTCGCCATGCGTTGTCGTACCCGAAGGCGATGGATTTCGGGCGAGGGTGCGTTTTTCTTCCGATGCCGGTGACCGTTACAGAAGCGGCAGGCCGCAACGATATTGGTATCAGCGTTCTTACCCCCGTCTTGATGCGCGACCAGGTGTTCAGCAGTACATTGAAATTGCTTTGCCTGGTCCGTCGTTATCGCGTACTGCGTCGCGAACGCCAACGGATTGCGTGTCCACATTGGAAGGGCACAATACCAACAGCGCCCATTTTGGCGGTCGAAGGCGGAAATACGGATTTTGGATAGGGATTTGCTCATGATTGCTCCGAAGGTGGTGAAACCCCAACCGCCCTGAATAGGAACTAATTGGGCACCCGGCAGCAATAACCGAACGGGCAGAGCGACGGCCTCGATAAAGGAACGCCGTTGGGACATTTATAACGTCGCTGCTCGGCAGGTGTCTAGTGGGATGTGACAAAATTACGAGCGCTAGGGCTGGCCGAGGCCTTCCCGGCCTTGCATTACCCAAAAATTAGTTGACTGAATAAAGACAAATGAAAACGGACCTTAGCTGGGAAGAGTTGTTGGAGCGTGCTCGTTCGTCGGAGGAGTTATCTCCGCTCGCGCGGTCACAAGCGGAATGGGCAATTGATCATCTTTCGCGCCACCTGCCATCGCATGTTCTTGAGTTATCCCATCACTTCGGGCGCTTCTGCGTGAACCGCGCGCCATGGGTATTGAATTGGCTAACGTTATTTTCTAATTCACTCCTGCGACTGGAGGCTTCGTCTGGCTTTGAATCGTTATTGTCCAGACTTGCTGATCCTACGAAATATGATGAAGCGATGAGCGTACTTCAGGTGGCTTCGCGGCTCGCGGCGGTAGACCTATCTGTGTCGATTGACATCCCGGTTCAAGTGGATGGAAAAATTAAGGTTCCGGACCTACGAATAAAGAACGTCGTTTGCGATGACAAATTGTTTGTAGAGGTATCCGTGCTCGGCCTATCAGATGACCAGCGACAGGAATCGGAGCATTACAGGCAGCTTTCGGATCTCTTGTTTATGAATGTTCCGCAAGTCATCTCTTCTGGAAGGCTATTGAGAACTCTCTCCGAATCTCATTTTGAAGAAGTGAAACGGAGGATTACGGACACAATCGAGGTCGTGAAAAAACATAGAAAACTCCAAGAGCTTCATATGCCAGACGTAGTGACGCTTGCAATAGCGCCAGCAGATCAAGCAACCGCTCTTAACCTTTGGTGCGAACGACATTCCATTGACCCGGGTAGTTTTAGCGGTCCGACCGGGCAAGTCGATCATGTAAAGCGTCTGAAAATCAAAACTAGAAAGGAAGCCGAGCAATTACCGGACGGTTTCCCGAATATCATCTATGTCTGGTACAACGACCTTGCCGGACGAATTTCAAATCCGGCGTCTATTCTTCCACAGCTGGAGGAAATGGTTTTTGCCCTGCCAAGTGTGTGCCTGGTTGTTGTCGCCGCACGAGTGGCAGGCTTAGGGCAGTCAACCATGCAAATGTCAGGAATGAATAGATTCGGGCGAACGGTTTACGGCGACTTCATTGCGGAAGATTACATTGTCATTCCAAACCGATTCTGCACAGCAAAAATAGCGCCCGCTACGTTTACCAAGCTTATTAGTGCATTTAGCGCGTAGTCTCGAACCGGAGAACGCCAAAGTCACTGGATATACCCGCTGACTCATGGAAGGAGCGCCAGGCCGTCAATTCTTAGGTATTGCGTGAGTGTCAGTTTCCCGTAGTTTGAATGGCCGCTAACGGACAGCCCAACCGCCCGTTCCGGGTCGATAGTCCCGTTTCCGCAGAGCCCCGCACCGATCCTGTCACCTCAACGTCATAATTTCCTGCCTATTCCCGCAGCAGGGCAGGCCGAACCGCAGCATCCGGCGCAAAAACTCCCCGGCGCGCAGCAAAAGTCTGAATTCACCCCATCTAGGTTCATCCGCCGGAGCCCCGCAACGGCCGGCGGGGCGGAATTGTTTTTTAGATTCACCAAGTTCGGCTAGAATCGCGCGCTTCATGAGCGGGCCGGGCAGCCGAAGGCGGCGCTGAGGCGGGCTCTCAACCACATTCTTGCCGGTGCCGCAGGTTCGAATTCTGCCCTCACCTCGACACTGTGGCCATGCTGGCGATTTGCCTTAACGTAAACTTGAGTCTTTAAAAACTGTCCTGGAAACTTGTCATGCCCCGTACTACACCCCTTTCTGATATCCGCAATATCGGCATCATCGCCCACGTCGACGCTGGTAAGACGACGACGACCGAGCGCATCCTTTATTACACGGGGCGCAAGCACACGATCATCGACATTCACGACACCAAGGATCTGAAGACCTCGACGACCACCGACTATCTGGAACAGGAACAGAAGCGCGGCATCACCATTCAGAGCGCCGCCGTGTCGGCGTTCTGGCGCAACAAGAAGATCAACGTGATCGACACTCCCGGACACGTCGATTTCACCATCGAGGTGAATCGTTCCCTGCGCGTGCTCGACGGCGCCGTGGTGGTGTTCGACGGTGTGGCCGGCGTGGAGCCGCAGTCGGAAACCAACTGGCGTCTGGCCGACAACTATGAAGTGCCGCGCATTTGTTACGTCAATAAGATGGACCGCAGCGGCGCCAATTTCCTGCGTTGCGTGGACATGATCAAAAAGCGTCTCGGCGCGCGCCCGCTGCCCATCCAGATTCCGATCGGTTCGGAAGACAACTTCAAGGGCATGATCGACCTGGTCGAGATGAAGGCGCTGGTCTGGAGTTCGGATGACAAGGATGCCGAGTGGCAGATACTGGATGTGACGCCCGATCTCGCCGACAAGCTGAACATCACTGTGCCCAGCGATCGCAAGCTGCTGGCCGATGTCGCCCAGTTCCGCACGGAGCTGGTTGATACCTGTCTGGAACAGGACGACGAGGCGATGGAGAAGTACCTGGACGACGGCGCCGAGCCATCAGCCGATGTGCTGCGCGCCTGCCTGCGCAAGGGCACGCTCACTTCGGCGTTCAATCCGGTGTTGTGCGGTTCTTCATACAAGAACAAGGGCGTGCAGCAGGTGCTGGATGCGGTGGTCGATTACCTGCCGGCGCCTACCGACGTGGCGGCCATCAAGACCGTGGATGCGGATGGCGAGCCCATCGGCGAGCGCAAATGTTCCGACGACGAGCCGTTCTCGGCGCTGGCGTTCAAGGTCATCAACGACGCCTATGGCGCGCTCACCTTCGTGCGCGTGTACTCGGGCGTGTTGACCAAGGGCGCTTCGGTGATGAACTCCACCCGTGGCAAGCGCGAAAAGATTGGCCGCATGGTGGAAATGTTCGCCAAGGAAGCCAACCCCATCGAAGAAGCGCGCGCTGGCGACATCATTGCGCTGGTCTCGCTGGCGGAGACCGACACCGGCGATACGCTGTGCGATTCCGCCAATCCGGTGGTGCTGGAACGCATGCGTTTCCCGGAACCCGTCATCAGTGTGTCGGTGAAGTCGAAGGTCAAGGCCGAACAGGAGAAGTTCAACGCGGCGCTGGGCAAGATGGTGCGCGCCGATCCATCCCTGCACCTGGAAACCGATCGCGAAACCGGCCAGACGATTCTGCGCGGCATGGGCGAGCTGCATCTGGAAGTGACGCTGGATCGCATCCGCACCGAATTCAACGTCGAAGGCGTGATGGGGCAGCCACAGGTGGCTTATCGCGAGACCTTCACCAAGCCGGTGTCCGAACAGTATGTTCACAAGAAGCAGACTGGCGGTGCGGGGCAGTTCGCCGAAGTGTGGATCACCTTCGAGCCGCTGGAGCGCGGTCAGGGTTTCGAGTTTGTTGACGAAACCGTGGGTGGTTCCGTGCCGAAGGAATACGTACCGGCGGTGGAAAAGGGCCTGAAGATGCAGATGGAAGATGGCGTGCTGGCGCATTTCCCGACGGTGGATTTCCGCGCGCGTCTCACCGACGGCAGCTACCACGATGTGGACTCCAACGCATTGACCTTTGAAATCGCCGCGAAGGCCTGTTTCCGCGAAGCAGTCCGCAAGGCTGGTCCGATTCTGCTTGAGCCGGTGATGAAGGTGGAAACGGTGACGCCGGGCGACTATCTCGGCGACGTGATCGGCGACATCAATCGTCGTCGCGGCATGATTCAGGAGCAACTGGAGCGCGGCACCAACATCGCCGTGGTGTCCACCGTGCCGCTGTCGGAAATGTTTGGCTACATCGGCCACCTGCGCGGCATGACCAGCGGTCGCGCCTCGTACACGATGGAGTTCTCGCATTACGACCCCGTCCCGCGCCAGGTGGCGGACGAAGTCATCGCTGAAGTCGCCAAGGCCAAGGCTGCGGCAGTGGCTTGAGCGTTTTGATCTGACGATGACGAATCAAGGGCGGAATCGCGGGATTCCGCCCTTTTTTGTACTTGTACCCCGACCTTCGTCGGTATCTTGTTGCGGATGACCGGATCAAGCGCTGACGAAATAACGTCCCTGCAACGCCGTGAATTCCTGCATGGTCGTCTTGTAAAGCTGGCTGAGGGTGTCCGCGCCGATGATGTCGCTGCTGTTGCCGTGCAGCCAGCGGCCATCGCCGAACAGCAACAAGGCTTGATCGGCAAAGCGTGCGGCGAGATTCGGGTCGTGCAGGCTCATGATGACGGCGGCGCCGGCATCGGCTTTGTCGCGCAACAGCTTCAGTACCTGCAGTTGATGCTGCGGATCGAGATGATTGGTGGGTTCATCGAGGATGAACACCTGTGGCTGTTGCGCCAGTGCGGTGGCGATGGCCAGACGACGGCGTTCACCGCCGGATAGCGTTTCGACGTTGCGTTGTTCGAAGTGCTGCAGGTCCACGGCGGCCAGTGCGGTGCGTGCAATCGCATAGTCCTGCGCCGTTTCCCACTGCCAGAAGTCGATATGCGGATGCCGGCCACTGAGCGCGCATTCCAGCACGGTGACCGGAAAGGGCTCGTCAATGTCCTGCGGCACGAAGCTCAGGTGTTGCGCCAGTTCGCGGCGCGGATAGTGCTGTAGTTCGCGTGCGCCGAGTTGCACCTGACCTGTTTTCGCCGGACGCAATCCCGCCAGCGTGTGCAGTGTCAGCGACTTGCCGGTGCCATTGCGGCCGAGCACGGCCGTGAGCGTGCCGGGTTGCAACTGCAAGTTGAGCTGCGCCACCAGCACGCATTCCTGCACGGCGATATCCAGTGCTGTGCAACTCAGCTCTGTTGCTTGTAAGTCGGGACTCATGGCGCGAGCCAGCCGATTTCGCGCGCGGTGAGCGGGCCGATCACCACGTCGCGCAGCGAGCCTGCTTGTTCGGCTTCGGTGGCGCTCAGGGGAATACGACCGGCCATGAGTTCAGCGCGATCCTGCGGGTAGCGCGGCTCCCGTTCGGGGTCGGCATAACCATCCGGATAAATCGGTTGATTGGTGGCCAGATCGTATTTGTCGGTAGCGCCTAGGGTATGTAGCAGTTCATGCGCCACGATGACCTGATTGGCGCGCGCCATGCCGCTGTCGGCAAATAGGTGCGCAATGCCCACCAGGCCTTTTTCCAGGCCCGTCGAGTCGGAGAGCACGGATGATAGTTGCGGATCGTGAAACAGCATGAACAGGCGAATCATCGGCGTTGGTCCTGCCGGGTCCGGCGTGCGCCAGGTGAACCAGCGTAGTTTCAGGCTCCACATCATGATGTCGAGACGGCCGCCGCGTTCGGGCGGCAGCGGCGGCGGCTGGTTTAACGGCGACGCCAGCGTGAACCGCAGTGGATGGTCGAGCGGCAAGTGATGGTGAGCTGCTTCGCGGCTGAAGAAGTCTTCCAGCGTTTGCAGATCGCCGGCGGCCAGTTGTGTGATGAAACGGTCGGCAACGGCGCTGCCATCGGCATTGCCCGGGTAAAGCGCCACCTGCAATGGGCCGCGCCAGGTGTGGCTGTAGAAACGATCCAGCCAGGTGTTCAGGGCGACGAACACCAGGATGATCAGCAGGACGGCAATACGCAGCGTGCGGAACATGGACTTGGCTTATGGGTTGAGGCGCGTGCCGTGCCAGTCGCCCGCTGTGAAACTGAAATCATCCTGGGGTGTCAGTTCGCGCGACCAGCGGGCGCGGTCATGAATGCGTCCTGCACCCGACACCCATAATTCGATATGTTCGATCCATAAACGAAAGCCGCCCCAATGCGGTGGCCGGGGCACGTGTCCGGTCACGGCCTGCAGCGCGAATTTGGCGCTGAACCTGGCCACTTCAGCGACCAGGTGTGTGCGCGAACTCAGTGGCCGGCTTTGTTCGCTGGCCCACGCGCCGAGCTGGCTGGTGAGGGGACGGCTGCGGAAATACGCATCGCTCTCTGTCTCGGGCGAACGCAGGATGCGGCCTTCCAGACGGACCTGCCGCTCCAGCGAATCCCAGTGAAATACTGCCGCAGCGAAAGGATGGGCGGTCAATGCCTGTCCCTTGCGCGATTGGTAGTTGGTGAAAAACACCACATAGCCATCAGTATCGATCAGATGCTTGCACAGCACGATGCGCGCGCTGGGTCGGCCGTCCGGGTCCACGGTGGCCAGCGTCATGGCATCCGGATTTCTTTGGATCTGATTGGCGCGGGCATACTCAAACCAGTCGGCAAACACCGGCAGCGGGTTGTGAGGCAGGTGTTCGGGCAGGGAATGGTGGATGCTCATGCGGGGTGTTGACTCGGCGAGTGCTTGCTAGTGGTCGAACTGGTCGGTAGAAAGTAAAAAGACAAACTCGCTATTATTCTCAAGATATTTTTCAGGCGGGCACGCCACGGGCGATTCATGAATCTGGATGAACTGCGACTCAAACTCAATGCGCTGGATGCGCAGTTGCTCGGCATTATCGCCGAGCGTCAGGCGCTGGGGATAGAGATTGCGCGCGTCAAGCGCGAAGCCGGTCTGCCCACCCGCGATTTCCGTCGTGAACGTGAAGTCCTGCTGCGCGCGCGTGAGAACGCCGCCAAACAGGGAATCTCCGGTGATCTGGGCGAAGCGGTGATGCGTCTGTTGATCCGTGGTTCGCTGACCACGCAGGAACGCGAGCAGGTGGCCGCCAAAGGGCAGGGCTCAGGCCGTACCGCGCTGGTGATCGGCGGCGCCGGCAAGATGGGCCGCTGGTTTGCCAATTTCCTGGCTGCCCAGGGTTATGCCGTGATAGTGGCCGACCCGGTGGGTGCGGTGGATGGTTTCGTCTGTCTCAAGGACTGGCGTGACGATACCCTGGAGCAGGACATCATTGTGGTGGCCACGCCCATCCAGATCGCCAACGAGGTGTTGGCTGGACTGGCGGCGCGCAAACCGCGCGGGGTGGTGTTCGATCTGGGGTCGCTCAAGACACCGTTGCGTGCAGGCCTCACTGCGTTGCGCGAGGCGGGCCTCAAGGTGACTTCCGTGCATCCCATGTTCGGTCCCGATACCGAGTTGTTGTCAGGCCGTCATGTCATCTTCATCGACATGGGCAATGCCGACGCGCTGACCGTTGCGCAGGAACTGTTTGCCTCGACCATGGCCGAACGGGTGGTGATGTCGCTCGATGAGCACGATCGCCTGATTGCCTATGTACTGGGCCTGTCGCATGCGCTCAACATCAGTTTCTTCACGGCGCTGGCCAATAGCGGCGAGGACGCCAGACATCTCGCTGCGCTGTCCAGCACCACTTACGATGCGCAGATCGACATTGCCACCAATGTTTCCAAGGAAAGCCCCGAACTTTATTTCGAGATCCAGCATCTCAACGAATATGGTCAGGAGACGCTCAAGGCATTGCGCGCCGCAGTCGAACAAGTGTGCAACACGGTTCAGGCCCATGATGCTGCGGAATTCAAATCAATCATGCTGAAAGGACGCGAATACCTGGCGGGTCGCGTCAGGTCCGGCTGATGGCCGCCCGGGATCTCGAAGCCGAGGTCCTGCGCCTGCGCAGACGCATTGCTGCGCTGGTGGACGAGGCCGCCAACAATGAACGCCTGCTCAAGAAAACCCAGCAACGCGAGCTGGAATTGCTCAAGGCTGGCGAACTGCCGCAGCTGTTCGAAGTGATCTGCAACCGGCTCGCCGTATCTTACGGTCTGGAAGTGGTGAGCCTGGTGTTGTGGGATCCGCACCATGAGATCCAGCATTTATTGATGGGGGCGCAGATCAAGCTGGAAGAGTTTCCACGCGTGATCTTTGTTGATGATGTCGTCA
The DNA here is from genome assembly GCA_050248275.1 of Steroidobacteraceae bacterium. GTDB lineage: Bacteria > Pseudomonadota > Gammaproteobacteria > Steroidobacterales > Steroidobacteraceae > CAILZL01. The sequence continues at coordinate 2,095 of JBFWSR010000024.1, read as the reverse complement.
TGCTGGCGAAGCAGTTCAAGCCGACCAGGCAGCCGATTCTCGGGCCTTACCGCGCTGAAAAGCATCAGGTCTTGTTCAAGACGCCGGCGGCGATCAAGAGCGTGGCTCTGATTCCCCTGTGGCAGCAGGAACAACTGCGTGGCTGTCTGTGTTTCGGCAGCCGGGACGAGCAGCGTTTCAATCGACATCTGGGCACGGACTTTCTGGCGCACATTGGCGTGATTGCCTCGTTTGCCATCGACAATGCCGTCAATCGTGCGCGTCTGGTGCGCAGCGGCGTGACCGATTTCCTGACGGGCTGGCATAACCGCCGCTATCTGCACGAGCGCCTCAAAGAAGAACTGTCGCGGGCGCAGCGGGCGCACTCCACGATGGCTTGCGTGCTGCTCGATCTGGATCACTTCAAGACCATCAATGACACCCATGGTCATCTGGTTGGCGACATGGCGCTGCGCGAAGCGGCGGAACGCATCAATCATCAGATACGCGGCAGCGATGCGGCGGCCCGTTTTGGCGGCGATGAGTTTGTCGTACTGGCGCGCGATGTAAGTCAGGAACAAGTCAGTGCCCTGGCTGAACGCATGCGTCTGGCGGTGTGCGAAACGCCTTTGCAGTTGCCGGACGGGTCGCAACATCGTCTCAGCGTTTCCATCGGCGTGGCCTTGATGCAAATGAGCGCAGCCCCGCTGGATATCAGCACGACTGCCGAGCAATTGCTGACCGAAGCCGATGCCGCCTTGTATCGCGCCAAGCAACAGGGCAGAAATCGGGTCGAGGTATCGTTGTGCTGACAACTCACAACCGTTATGCGATCGCTAGGCTTTTCTGCGGTACATCAAGGTCAGAAATACCGGCACGCCAATCAGGGCGGTGAGTGCGCCCACCGGTAGCTGATGCGGTGCAAAGAGGGTGCGTGCTGCGGTATCGGCCAGTGTCAGCAGACTGCCACCGAGCAGCACGGCCGCAGGGGCGACGCGGCGATGATCTGCCCCCACCAGCAAGCGCGCCAGATGCGGTGTAATCAATCCCACAAAACCAATGCTGCCGGCGGTGGTGACGACTGCGGCAGTCAGCAGCGCGCTGGCGGCAAACAGGCCGATGCGCATTTGTTTGATGTTCATGCCGAGCGTCTGTGCCTGCAGTTCGCCGCGCGCCAGCACGTTCAGATGGCGCGCCAGCAAGTAACTCAGTCCACTCGCCAGCAGCAGCAGCGTCCAGAGTGGCGTCACCCTCGAATAGGTGGCGATGTCGCCCATCAGCCAGAACAACATGCCGCGCAGTCTGGCTTCATCGCCCAGCGCCAGCAGCAGGCTGACCAGGGCGCCGGTGCCTGCAGCCACGACCACGCCCGTCAGCAGCAGGCGAGTGGGCGACCAGCTGCCTTCAGCATGAGCCAGGGCGAACACCAGCAGGATGGCGGCAAAAGCGCCGAATGCCGCCGCGCCCTGTATGGCCATGCCGGTCATTCCCAGCAGCATGGCGCCCAGCGCTGCAACTGCCGCACCGCCCGAGGTGCCCATGATGTAGGGGTCTGCCAGCGGATTGCGCAACAGAACCTGCATGTAGATGCCGGCCAGCGACAGCAGACCGCCCAACGCAAAGCTGGTCAGGGCACGGGGCAGGCGCAGATTCAGCAGCACTGCCTGTTCCAGGGAGCTGTCGCGGTTGTTCAGGAGGGTCCACAGGTCGCCTGCCGCCAATGGCACGCTGCCCAGACACAGTGCAACGCCCAGCGACAGTAAGCTGCACAGGCTCAAACTCAACAGCACGGGTGTGAAGGAAGGAGAGGCTTTCAAGGGCATGGGTGTTTGCAATGATTGATTCAACACCTTAGCGCAGGCCGCACTTTCGGGCTACCTGTGCTGTATGGACCGAATCACTGGTCCTGTGGCGGCAACATGATTGAGCAATTTTGTTGGAGCTGAGGTCTGCATGTGAAACAATCATTTTCACTGTCAATTGATGATTGCCATGACTGATTTTATCGATGCACAAGGGTTTCGCGCCAATGTCGGGATCATTCTGATCCGCGATGATCGGCAGGTATTTGTCGGCGGCCGCCCGGGAGGGCGCGGCTGGCAGTTTCCGCAGGGTG
>JBFWSR010000023.1:0-46293 GCA_050248275.1 Steroidobacteraceae bacterium | reverse complement strand
TGCAAGATGGCAAACTTCAGCATTTGGCTGCGTAATTCATTCAAAAAGGCAGGGTCGTGCAAGTCAATGGCCGGTGTCTCCGCTGGCGCACCGAGTCCAGATGGATATGTGACGGTCATTTATATCCCCGGTCCATTTCATTTTTCACGGCGCTATAGGTGGCTACAGCATAGGGGACCAAGTAGTTCATCAAGAGATATCCCCATCGCACTCGACCGTGCCATATCTCGTCACCCTGGTTGATGATATTCAATAGCGTGCCGACAACACAGGAAATTCGCGCTGCGTTTAGCACGATATTTCGATTGAACGCGAGCTGCCAGAAACGCTTCATGCGACCCAGCCGTAGATATGCGGTTGGCAGTACGGCTGGGTTCTGCCGCTGATACTTAGTCGTAGCCAGGATTTCATGTTTCGGTCTCCACCTCGGACTTTACTGCCTGAGGCATTGGATTTGCGAATTGGCGGATAAAGCGCCGGTCGATCCAATCCTTCCACCGCCACACCCACGCTCCTTTGCTGCTCAACGGACCCCATGATGCGACGGCGCGACGTTCGCCAAGGGCGAGCAGGTACAACACTCGGTGCCTTGGCCGATACGGCCGCAGTGGTGCGCCGTCGATGGCTGCGAGCAGATTGTGCGCAAGCACAGGCGCCACGCGAACCGCGTGGACACCGGAGCGGGATAGACGTACGTCTGAGCGTGAACCCACATCTCCCACTGCGTACACAGTGGGATGAGAGTGGCTTCTGTGATACGCATCGACCTGGACGTATCCCGCTGAATCGAGTTGCAGGCCCGATAACGTCAACCACACTGGCGCTCGTGCGCCAGTCGCGGCAATGACCTTGTCGGCTGTCAGCCTCTCGCCGCTATCGAGTAGCACACCATGCTCTGCACCGACGGCACGGTTTGGAATAACGCTGATGTCGGCGCGCTGCAGCGCATGTCGAACTTTTATCTGGACACCTGGTGCATGGTCGGAAAGCAATCCGCTATTGCCGGTGATAAGTGCAACCGAGCTCGATGGCGACACCTTCCGGAGCACGGTGCGTGCCGCACTGGCCAGTTCCACACCAGCGGCACCACCGCCGATGACCAGAAGGCGATAGGCGGGATGAGCGCCGGCAGCTTCAAGTATGGCTTTCCAGCCAAGCAGAAATTCCGGCCACGGCTTCACTGGTAACAGACGGCTACCTAGAGCAGATAACCACGTAAGGTCTGACTCGCTGCCGACATTGAGCGATAACCAGTCATACTCGATATGCCGTCCGTCTGGAGGGCATACGCATTGCCGATCAGCATTCATGCCGGCGATCGGCTCGATGATAAAGCGCGCGCCTGCTGCTTTGACCAATGGGACGAGATCAACTCTGCATTCTTCCAGTCGGTAATAGCCAGCGATCCATCCTGGCAACATTCCAGAATAATACTGCCAGCGTGACGGGCTGATGAGCACCACATCCAGGTCAGGGCGCGGATGCTTGGTGAGCTGCTGCAGCACCAGCAGGTGAGCATGCCCGCCACCGGCGAGAATCAATCGTTTCATCGGGGATCAGTACCGGCAAAGTGATGTATTGCTCCTTTGGTCGGTTTGGACCCCAATATTCTTACGGACCAGTGATGTAAGAATTTCGTCGGACAAACGACAAATGACTAAATCCATCACAGAACAGCGTGTACTGATGTTTCAAGCAGAAATCGGTGTCATTGGGGGCAGCGGGCTTTATCAGATGCCCGAGCTTGAGGAAATGCAGGAACACCAGGTGGAAACGCCCTATGGACGGCCGTCGGATGTGTTGGTTTGCGGCAGGGTAAAAGGAGTACCTGTGGTATTTCTGGCTCGTCACGGCAGAGGACATCGGCTGATTCCTGGCGAAGTGCCATATCGCGCCAACATCTACGCAATGAAACAGATGGGAGTGCGTTATCTGCTATCCATGTCAGCAGTTGGATCGCTGAGCGAGGGCATAGCACCTCTCGACATGGTGCTACCGGATCAGTTCATCGACCTGACCAAGAATCGAGCTGCGACTTTTTTCGGCAACGGTGCCGTGGCACATGTATCGATGGCAAAACCAGTCTGCGATCAACTGAGTGATGTGTTGGCGCGGGCCGTCGAGGAAGTCAGCCGGAGTGCACCGATTCGCTTGCATCGCGGCGGCACCTATGTGTGCATCGAAGGACCGCAATTCTCCAGTCAGGCGGAATCCCACTGGTATCGCTCTATGGGCGGCCACGTCATCGGCATGACCAACATGCCGGAAGCCAAGCTGGCCCGCGAGGCGCAAATGGCCTATGCCACACTGGCTATGGTGACCGATTTCGATTGCTGGCATCCGCGCGAAGCCCATGTCACCGCGGACGCCGCAGTGGCAAACCTCATGCAGAATGCTTCACGAGCCCGCCAGATTGCGATTAACGCCATTCGATTGCTGGCTGACCAGCGTCCCCGATCGGAGGCACATACGGCGCTGTCGACTGCGCTGGTCACCGCGTGGGTGGACATGCCAAAAGAAGCACAGGCCAAGCTTGGCATCCTGATCGGTTCCCCAGCGACCTGAATGATGCCGTCGTGTAACTTTTTCTGTCTCAGCGACGTACTTAAACGGTTAGCTCCAACTTGAACCGTGGGTGATTTGTGAAAAAAACCTTCAGCTACACAGCCTACCTTGCGCTAACCCTGCTGCTCGTGCTCGGTCAGTCTGGCAACGCGCATGCCGATACCTGGGTGCCCCCAGGCCCTGTCGTCGGGGATGCTTTTCCCGACTCGTTGAATCTTCAGGATCAAGCAGGGAAACAACAGAGTTTGCGGACTTTGGTGGGCAAGAATGGTGCGGCACTATTCTTTGTACGGTCAGCAGACTGGTGCCCATTCTGCAAGCACCAGTTGGTGGACGTGAATGGACGATTAGCGGAGTTCAAGGCACTCGGACTCAATGTCGTGTCGATCAGCCACGATGAAGTGCCGCTGATTGCCGCGTTCCATCAAAGCCAGTCGATTGGCTACACCATGCTGGCCGACCCGAAGGGCATCGTCGTAGAGAAGCTGGGTATCCGTGATATGCAGTACGCAGACGGGAGTAAAGCCTATGGCGTCGCTCGTCCGATGATCTTTATCGTCAATCCACAACTGAAGATCACACACAAGTATGCAGAAGAAAGTTATCGAAACCGACCGGATCTGACCAAGGTTTTGAGTGAGCTGAGCGCCAAGTAAGACTCGAGACAACGACTGATCGTGGATAACAAGCTCTGATTGGGATCGCTAAAAATCAGGGTAGTAAGTCGTTGTGATGGTTGCTTAATAAATCAGGTAAAGGAGTTAGTCATGTTGATCTTGACGCGTCGGATGGGAGAGTCCGTAATCATTGGTGATGATGTTGTCGTCACTATCCTGGGTGTAAAAAGCAACCAAGTACGGGTCGGCGTTGGTGTGAACGTCGCCGCGGACCCATTCGTACTTGGAATGGTCAACAAATTCATGCTGTAAGCCGGTGAACTTGTAGAAGTTCGCGCCATCCGTGACCAAGCGGCTGTCCTCATGGACCTTGCTGGCAACGAGGCTGCCGATATTGCGGTGGGTCAGGCGCGTAGAGCGGATTTTGCCGCCGCGCTCAACAAGGCTCAGAACCTTCATCTCGTTGCGGGCATGTTTTGCGCCTGTCTTGCGGGTCTTGGGCGACTTGGCAAGGTAGGTTTCGTCCGCTTCCACGGTCATGCCTTCGCCACCCAGCGGGCCAGCGTCAGCACCGGGAGCCATCGCCAAACGGATACGGTGGCCCATGAACCAAGCCGTTTTCATGCCCACGCCCAGCGTGCGCTGAAGCTGGCGGGTTGAGATGCCTTTCTTGCTGGACGACATCAGGTAGATGGCCTGCAACCACAGGCGCAAGGGCGCGTGGCTGTCCTCAAAGATAGTGCCGATCTTGACGGTGAACTGCTTACGGCAGCTGTAGCATTTGCGCAGGCCCGGACGGGCGGTCTTGCCGTTCAATCGGCCGATCTTGTCGCCAGTGGCCGCGCAGTGCGGGCATACCGGGCCGTTAGGCCACAACAGACGTTCTACGTGTTCGTAAGCAGCGTCTTCATTGTGGAAGTGAGCGAAGTCCAGAACTGACATGGGTAAATCTCCGTGATGGGAGAAATACTAGTCCTAGAGGCTGGGTTTGTCAAGTGAAACATCGCCAGCTATGAATTGGATTCAAGCAACTCCTCAAGCGGTTCTTCACTCCAGCGTGCTGCCCTAATCCAGCTTGAACTCGATGACATCCCAGCGTGTGGATTCTTCATGACGCGCCTGGCGTTTGATGGCGTCGACGATGTCGCGTTCGTTCCATTCAATGATTTCATCGCCCAGCGCTTCTAGCTGGGTCGGCAGCTTGGCTTTCATGCCAAAGAAGTTAATGACCACCACGGGTTTGTCGAATCCCTTGGCGCAGTTGAGCTCGAAATCGACCCAGTCGCGGTTCTGGTTGTACATCGCGGCCGGAATGACCACGACCTCGGCCAGATTGATCTGCTTGCGCAGTTCCTGTTTCAGACCATCCTTATCCAGTCCCGGCGGCAGTTCCGCAACGCTGCAGTTCCGGTAAAAGAAATTGCGCGCACTTTCCAGATATTCAAATACGCGACGGTAATCGTCATTGGGTTCAAAAGCATGAGCCACGAATACCCGAACCGGGTTTTGCTGCGATACCGAACTCATTAGATGCTCCCTTGACAGCACAATTCGGACAAAACACGTCCAACGCTAGTTGTGCGCATTGTAAGCCCGGGTTATATGTTGAAAATACTCCCGGCTGACAAACTCATGAAATTCCTGCTGTACAACATTCGCTACGCAACCGGTACCGGTGCCATGTTCCATTTACCTGTTCCCGGGGCTGGCTACCTGCGTAGCAACAGCCGGGTGCTGAACGGGATCACGCGGTTCATCAAACAGCACGACCCGGACGTGGTGGGCTTGATCGAGGTGGATACGGGCTCAGTCCGCTCCGGCTTGATCAATCAAGCTGAGTTCATAGCCGATTCCTTGGGGCATTATTCCATCTATGAGTGCAAGTACGGAGTGTCGTCCATCAACAACTTGCTGCCCATCGTCCGCAAGCAGGCCAATGCATTTCTGGCGGCGCCGCGCGTCGAGGGCGAGCGGTTTCACTATTTCGAAAGCGGCATCAAGCGCCTGATCATCGAACTGGAGCTGGAAGATTGCGCCATTTTTCTGGTACATCTGTCACTCAAGTTTCGTCACCGGCATGATCAGTTGCGTTACCTGCATACTCTGGTCAAGCAATGTACCAAGCCAGTCATTGTGGCGGGAGATTTCAATACCTTCTGGGGCGACCACGAAATTTACCTGTTTTGCGAGGCGGCTGGTCTCGTCAGCGCCAATCGGGAAGGTCTACCTTCCTATCCGAGCCAAACACCGCGCAAGGAACTGGATTTCATCCTGCACTCCCGCCGGATCGAAGTCACCCGCTTTGAGATACCCCGGGTGACCTTTTCCGATCATTTGCCGTTGGTGTGTGAGTTCAGCATCCGTAGTGACCATCGATAAATCATCATTCATTTCACAATCAGGGCAGGACCATGAACGCATCAAACACGAATGAAGAAATGTGGCGGATCACACTGGATGATGATCGGATTGCATGGCTGGAATTTGACAAGCCCGGCGCTTCTGCCAATACGCTGTCGCATGCAGCCATGGCAGACCTGGATGCCAAACTCGTTACGCTGGAAAAACTCCAGCCCAAGGCGGTGGTGGTCGTTTCAGCCAAGCCAAGCGGCTTCATCGCAGGGGCTGACATCAAGGAGTTCACCGGGCTGGCAACCGCTGCTGAGGCCTACGAATTGATTCGTTCCGGTCAACGTGTGCTGGATCGTCTGGAGCAACTGCCCTACCCAACGGTAGCGGCCATCCACGGTTTTGCCTTGGGCGGAGGACTCGAACTGGCGCTGGCGTGTCGATATCGCATTGCTGCCGGTGACGGCAAAACCACACTAGGCTTGCCTGAAGTACAGCTGGGCATCCACCCGGGATTTGGTGGCACAGTACGCGCCGTCAAACTGCTGGGGCCTGTTGCAGCGATGGATTTGATCCTGACCGGCAAGACTATTCGTGCCGATAAAGCCAGACAGATCGGTTTGGTGGACCAATTGGCGCCCATGGCGGAGCTACGCAATGCGGCCAAACAACTCGCTGTGACTGCCCCTGCGCCACAACGGCCACCATTCACCGCCAGATTGTTGAATACAGGATTACTGCGGCCGTTCATTGCCGACAAGATGCGCAAACAGGTGCAACGGCACGCTCCACAGCAGCACTACCCTGCCCCCTATGCAGTGATTGATTTGTGGCAGCAGCATGGTGCTCAAGGGGGCGCAGCTTATGAGGCAGAAGCGCAGTCAATTGCCGCCCTGTTCTGCACGCCTACCTCACGCAATCTGGTGCGAGTTTTCCTGTTGCAGGATCGGCTAAAGAACCAGGGTGACAAGGCGGCCGGCAAAGCCAGCCATGCGCATGTGATCGGCGCCGGCGTGATGGGTGGCGACATTGCCAGTTGGTGTGCCACACGCGGCTTGCAGGTCTCGCTGCAGGATCGGGCCATGGAATATATCCAGCCGGCGCTGGATCGGGCCAAGGCATTTTTTGAGAAGCGCTATACCGATGTCGAGGAACGCAACCGCGTGGCCGGACGCCTGCATGCCGATGTGGATGCACAGCAAGTCGCGCATGCCGATGTAGTGATCGAGGCCATTTTTGAAAATGTGGCGGCGAAGAAAGAACTGTATGCGCGCATCGAACCCATGCTGAAGCCAGGTGCCATTCTCGCCAGCAACACCTCCAGTATCGTGCTGGAATCCCTGTCCGATAGCTTGCAGGATCCGGGGCGCTTTGTGGGACTGCATTTCTTTAATCCGGTGGCGCGCATGCCGCTGGTGGAAATCATCCAGTCGCGCGATACAAGGCCCGCAGTGATGCAGGCCGCCATCGCCTTTGCGCGGCAACTGGACAAGTTGCCGGTACCGTGCCGTAGCGCGCCGGGCTTTGTGGTCAACCGTATCCTGATGCCTTATCTGAATGAAGCCATGCGCGCGGCTGACGAAGGGGTGCCGCTGGCTGTGCTGGATCGAGTGGCCACCGATTTCGGCATGCCAATGGGACCCATTGAACTGGCCGATGTGGTGGGGCTGGATGTGTGCTTGCATGTGGGTGCCATCCTTGCCCAGGCCTATGCACGACCGCAGGCCAGGATTATTCAAACCTTGGTTGAGCAGAAGAAGCTGGGCAAGAAATCAGGTCAGGGTTTCTATGCATGGCAGGACGGTAAACCGGTCAAGCCTGCTGCGACCGTTGCAGCGCCGGCCGACTTGGAAGACCGGCTGATCCTGTCAATGGTGAACGAATCGATGGCAGTACTGCGCGAGCAAGTGGTGGCGGATGGTGACTTGCTGGATGCCGCGGTGATTTTTGGCACCGGCTTTGCCCCATTCCGCGGCGGCCCCCTGCAATATGCGCGCACGGTTGAGGCAAGCAGAATCATCGCCAAGCTGGAGCAACTGGCAACGAAATACGGCGCGCACTTCAAACCCGATCCAGGCTGGCAAAGCGGCCTGCTGTAATCGCGGTCGGGTTCACATTTGTACTGGAAAATGAGCCGCTTGGCGCAAAATGCTGTGCTACCATCCGACGCTGTATCGGAACGGTCTTGACCTGAAGTGCGGCCGTTTTTCCGCAGGAATTGACAGAGTCACTTGATTATCCAGAGAGCCAATGGAGAGCAAACCACTCGAGCTCAGCACCCTGAGATCCTTCTCGCCCCTGGATGGTCTCAAACCTGAAAATCTCAATGCGCTGGCGCGCAAAGCTTCATTGCGCGACCTGCAACTGGACCGCACCCTCTTCAAGCAGGGCGACAACGATAAACGCACCATCTATCTGGTCAGCGGTGTTGTCGAGTTGCTGCAGGATGGTGAAACGGTGGCGGTCATTCGCGCCGGCACTCCGGAAGCCCGCAATCCCCTGGCGCCGATCATGCCGCGCCGTTACACCGCCATGGTGGCTTCGGATCGCATCGAATACCTGTCGATCGACAGCGATTTGCTGGATGTGATGCTGACTTGGGACCAGACCGGTTCCTACGAAGTCGGCGAACTGGATAGTTCCGGCCAGACACTGGACGTGGCGGATGACTGGATGACGACGCTGCTGCAAACCAAGGCCTTCCACAAGGTGCCACCCGCCAACATCCAGGCCATTTTCATGCGCCTGCAGCGTGTGGACTTTCGTGCGGGGCAAACCGTCATCAAGCAGGGAGACGAAGGCGACTATTTCTATGTCATCGTCAAAGGCAAGTGCCAGGTGACCCGCGAGACGCCGCTGAACAAGGACGGCATCAAACTGGCCGAGTTGGGCATGGGTGATACCTTTGGTGAAGAAGCGCTGATTTCCGAAGCCAAGCGGAACGCCAATGTCACCATGCTGACAGATGGCACCTTGATGCGTCTGGGCAAGGAAGACTTCAAACAGCTGCTCAATGAACCGATGATCGAGTACGTCGACCAGTATCAGGCCGAAAAGCTTGTGGCGCAGGGAGCCAAATGGCTGGATGTACGTCTGCCTTCCGAATTCGAAAACCAGCATCTAGATGCCGCGCTGAACATTCCCTTGTACTTCATCCGCATCAAGCTCAAGACGCTGGATCGCAACGTCCCTTACGTGGTGTATTGCGACACCAGCCGGCGCAGTTCAGCCGCGGCCTATATCCTTTCCGAGCGTGGTTTTCACACCTATGTACTGCGCGGCGGTTTGCAGGGCATGCTTTCGCTTGCCAAGTAGAAGATAAGCGCCGTAAGCAGTCCGGGAGGCTTACGGCCACAGCCCGATTACCGCTTACATGGTGTGAGTAGGCTTGTCGCCACCCAGGGCGCCGGCCAGATAACTCTCGATCTTGCGCTGGGTATTGCCGCGATCCTGTTCGCTGAATTGCACGCCGATTCCTGCGGTGCGTTTGCCCTGTGCTCCCTTCGGCGTCATCCAGATGACCTTGCCGGCCACGGGCAGCTTTTCATCCTCGCCCATCAGGTTCAGCAGCATGAAGACTTCATCGCCCAGGCGGTAATTGCTGTTGGTCGGAATGAACAGGCCACCGTTTTTCACAAAGGGCATGTAGGCAAGATAAAGCGCGCTCTTGTCCTTGATGGTCAAGGTCAGGAGGCCTGGTTTGCTACTGGGTTGCCGCATTGCCGGTGTTTTTGGTGTCAGTTTCTAGTATTCAAGGCACGTTGCATCATCAACAGCACGGTTTCCAGTGCCAGCTCGCGCTGCAACGCGGTACGTCGTAATTGCGCCTTCAGTTCCCGGAGCCTGTCGAGCGCCTGAAACAATGCGCTTATGTTTAACACTTGCGCGGCGCTCTGCAAAGACTCCCGCGTGACTGGATCGGCAGTTCTGAGAATTTCCCTGCGAATCCGCACAGTCATCCAGCCATCCAGCCAGCTTAGCCGCTCCGGCAATTGCTCGTCCGCCCAGCTCTGCGCCATCTGGGTTATCTCGCCTCCCCCCTCAGTCAGCGCCTGCAAACCGGGCGACATTGATTCACGCAGGGCATCAAAACGCCCCTGCGTGTATTCCAGGGCGCGCAGCGGTGCACCACAGGCGAAGGCGAGTAGCTCGGGCGAGACAGGTTTGCCGATCTGCTGTTCCAACCAGTCCTGCGCCGCCTGCGTCGATGGCGTTGCCATGCCCATCTGCTGACAGCGGCTGCGTATGGTGGGCAGCATGGCGGAAGGCTGTGCAGTCACCAGAATAATCAGGCTGCGCTGACCGGGCTCTTCCAGTGTCTTGAGTAGGCCATTGGCAGCCGCCACGGTCATCTGGTGAGCCGGCTCGATGATGGCAAGCCGGTAGCCGCTGCGTGCGCTGGTCATGCCCAGCCGTTCATTGGCGGCACGAATCTGATCCACGGAGATCTGCTGCTTGTTTTCCTCGGGAGAGATCAGCACCAGATCCGGATGCGAACCCGCCTGGTACAGCTTGCAGCTGGCGCAGTAGCCGCAGGGCAGGAGTTCCGCACTTTGCGCTTCACACAGCAGGGCCTTGGCCAACCATTGCGCAAACAACAATTTACCCAGCCCGGCCGCACCATGCAGCAGTATGGCGTGAGGCAGGCGATGGGTCTTCCAGCTGTGATTGATTTGCAGCCATAACGGCCGTTGCCAGGGTAACGGTAGCTCGTATTGTGGAAGCTGGCTGGCGACGTCATTCATGCTGACGGCTGCGCAAGGAATTGACGAATGATGACGCGCACCGATTCGGTGACCAGCGCCAGTGGCTGACCGGCATCGATCATGCGGAAACGTCCAGGGTCGGCGGCAGCCCTGGCGTGATAGCCCTGACGGACCCGTTCAAAAAATTCATTCTGCTCGATTTCAAAGCGATCGCCCTCGCTGTGTCCCTGAGCCAGGTTGCGTGCTCGCGCGCGTTGCATGGCCAGTTCGACGGGCGCATCCAGCAGGAGCGTCAGATCCGGCTGCAGTCCCTTTTGTACCCATTGTTCCAGATGGGCGATGTGCTGTAACGACAGACCGCGTCCATAACCCTGGTAGGCATAACTGGCATCGGTGAAACGATCGCACAGTACCCACGCGCCGCATTGCAGGCTGGGCAGGATCAGATTATGCAGATGCGTGGCGCGCGCCGCGAACATGAGCAACAGCTCGCATGATTCCGGCATGGTCTCCTGGCCGCGTGCCAGCAGCAGGTCGCGAATCTGTTCGGCGCGCGGTGTGCCGCCGGGCTCGCGCGTAACCACCACTTCCAGGCCGGCAGCGAGCAATTCCGTACGCACAGCTTCAAGCTGCGTGGATTTGCCGACGCCTTCGCCGCCTTCCAGGGTGATGAATTTTCCGGTTCTGACTGGATGCATAGGTCGTTTATTGCGCGCGCAACTGGTTCAGATAACGTTGTACGGCTGCATTGTGTTCATTGAGCGCACGTGAAAAATAATGACTGCCATCGCCCTTGCCGGTGGCTACAAAATAGATTGCGCCTGTACGCTGGGGATTGACCGCCGCGCGCAAGGCTGCGGCACCAGGCAGGCAAATGGGCGTGGGCGGCAAACCGTTGCGAGTATAGGTGTTATACGGGGTATCGCGCAGCAAGTCCGCCTTGTGCACGTTGCCATCGTAGTTTTTACCCAGTCCATAAATTACGGTTGGATCGGTTTGCAGGCGCATGCCGCGCGCCAGTCGTTCGACAAACACCCCGGCAATCAACGGACGTTCGCTCGGTAACGCGGTTTCCTTTTCAATGATGGACGCCAGGATCAATGCTTCGTAGGCGCTGGCGAGGGTCAGGTCGGTAGCGCGCGCCGACCATGCAGTAGTAAGTTCACGCTGCATGCGCTGTTGCGCCATGCGCAGAATGTCCAGGTCATTGATGCCTTTGGCGAACTGATAGGTATCCGGAAAGAACTGCGCTTCGGGATGCACACCTGACAACCCCAGTAGCTGCATTACCTCGGCATCGGAAAGCTGATCTATCGTATGTCTGATGTCCTGACGCTGCTGCAAGGCGCGTCTGAGGTCGGCATAGGTGGAGCCTTCGACAATGGTCAGGCTACGCAGAATGACATTGCCACTGCTCAGTAATTGCAACAGCTTGTCTGGCGACAGCCCGGGCGTCAGCGCATATTCGCCCGCTTTGATCTTGTTGCCGAGTCGTTGATAGCGTGCCCATAGCGACCAGATCTGCGGATGCTTCACCCAACCCGCCTGCTGCAATTGTTTTGCAATGCTGCTGACCGAGGCGCCGCGCATCACTTCGAACATGCCGCCCGGCGCTGTCGTCACCGGTTGCTGCAGCCATCGCCATGCATAGATCGACGCTGCTGTAGTCAGGCTCAGCAACAGCAGCAAGGTGACGAGGAGCGTTTTGATCAGGCTGCGCATCTCATTCCTGCAGGGTATTCATCAATGCTCGCGTGAGATCGCCGATCGGCCAGCATTGCTGTTCGAGCTGAATCACGGGCCGGATACCACGCACGGCATTACAGATGAATACTTCCTGCGCCGCCAGAATTTCCTCGGCTCGCACTGCCCGGGTTTCATTTTCAATCTGCAAAGCGTTCGCCAGACGCAGAACATTTTTGCGCATGATGCCTGCTACACCGCTATAGCGCAGATCGGGCGTTACCAGGACGCCATCGAGCACCAGAAATACATTGTGCATGGTGGCGCTGATCAATTCACCTTCGGTATCCAGCATCAAGCCCTCGGCAATATCCGTTTCGTACCATTCTGCCTGCGCCAGGACCTGCTCGAGACGATTGCAGTGCTTGATGCCCGCCAGCAAGGCGTTGCGGGACAGTCGAGTTGCACACCAGCGCAACCGGATGTCTGATGGCGTTTGCATGGCAGGTGTGGCAAATAGTTGCAGTAGTCGTGTCGGCTGCAACGGCATGGATGGACGATAGCCGCGTTCACCACGTCCACGAGTCAGTGTCAGTTTGATCACGCCGTGTTGCCGGGCACCGCATAGTAACTGCAATTCCTTCAAGATCAGCTCAGTCGGTAGCGCCGGCATGCCCAGACGCACACATCCGGTCTGCAAACGTTCGATATGGTCATCCAGGAAACGGATGCTGCCATTCCTGAGCAGCATGGTTTCAAACAGGCCATCGCCGTACTGCCAGCCACGTTCGTTCAGATACAGCGCCGGCTGTGTCGCATCGATTAACTGGCCATTGAGTAATGCCGCCTGCATGCCTCGATCCTGTTGTTGGTTTTATGACTGCAAGGCGCGTAACAAGCCCAGCGCCTTGGCGCGGGTTTCAGCCAGTTCGCGCTCAGGCAGCGAATCGGCCACGATACCGGCGCCGGCGCGGAACTGCAGCTTGTTTCCCTGCAATTCAAGCGTGCGAATCAGGATGTTCAGATCCATGCTGCCATCGCGATTCAGATAACCTATGGAACCGGTATAGGCGCCGCGCGCAGTGTGTTCCAGTTCGGCGATGATTTCCATACAACGCACCTTGGGGCAGCCGGTGATGGTGCCGCCAGGAAAGACCGCGGCGATGACTTCGCCAGGCGTGACGGATTCACGCAGGCGGCCACGGACGTTCGAGACGATGTGATGTACATGTGCATAGCTTTCGATGCTCATGTATTCGTTGACCTCGACGCTGCCGCCCATACAGATACGTCCCAGATCGTTGCGCTCCAGATCCAGCAGCATGATGTGCTCTGCACGTTCCTTGGGGTGCGCCTGCAATTCATTCACCAACGCCTGGTCAGCCAGTGGATCCGCATGTCGAGGCCGCGTACCGGCAATGGGACGCGTGCTGGCCCAGCCGCCGCACAGTTCAATCAGGCGTTCCGGTGAGGAACTGATAATCGCATGTGCATCGTCGAGCAGCGCCAGGCCGGCAAATGGCGCCGGGTTGGCGGCACGCAGCGCACGATAAATCGCCTGTGGACTGCTGCGCGACTGCAACTGCGCCTGCCAGCCGCGTGACAGATTGGCCTGGTAGATGTCACCGGCGGCAATGTGCTGCAGTGCTGTCTCGACTGCTTCGACAAATATGTGTGCAGCTTCTTCGTATATTTCCAGCGCTGGGAAATTGTCGGCTTCAGAAACGGCCGTGTGCAGCTTGGTCAAATCGGCTTGTAGCAGCGGCAGGCATGCTTCGGCTTCAGGTTCCGTCACGAACCAGGATTCGCCGGTATCGCTGCATCTTACGATGGCGGCAGGCATGCGCACCGCCTGTGCAGTGAGGCCTTCCGGCTGCATGCCCTTCAAGCCAGGTTCAATCTGTGCCGCCAGTTCGTAACCAAGATAAAGAAACCAGCCACCGTTAAATGGCAGGCGGTGCGGTTGTTCTGCAACACGCAACTGCTGCCACCACTGATCCAGGGTGGACAAAAATGTGGAGGACGGGCTGCTCCGTAGCGATGGCGGAACAGCAAGCCCCTGCTCGGCATGCAGGCTCAGACGTTCCCCCGGAAACGCCATGAGGATGTCGTGATTACGCCCCAGCCGACTGGCGGCAGCGGATTCCAGCAAGACAGGATAACGTGAGGTATTCAGCGTTTGCAGGGCCAGCAGATCCTGCGCAGTCAGCTTACCCAGCGGCCAGGCGCCTGAGTAAGCGGCAGAAACGAGGGGATCGGCGGCTAACACGCGCGGAATGTATCACTGACTGGCAACAGCCACGGCCCTAACCACTGGCGCATAGTGGCAGACCCCTGCTGGTCATTGTGTTGTCAGATGCCTGGCCAGAACCTAGCGCAAGGCCTTGAAAATCAAACTGCCGTTGGTGCCGCCGAAACCGAAGGAGTTCGACAGGGCAACATTCACCGGCATCTGCCGCGCCGTATGCGGCACATAGTCGAGGTCGCATCCCGGGCTGGGGTTATCCAGATTGATGGTGGCAGGCACCACCTGATCGCGAATGGCCAGCACCGAGAAAATGGCTTCCACCACGCCGGCTGCCCCCAGCAGGTGACCCGTCACCGACTTGGTCGAGCTCACCGCCAGCTTGTAGGCGTGCTCGCCAAAAGCGCGTTTGATGGCCATGGTTTCCGCCAGATCGCCGAGCTCGGTGGAGGTCGCATGGGCATTCACATACTGCACATCGGCGGGATTCATGCCCGCATCGCGCAGGGCATTGCTCATGGCCAGACGGGCGCCCTCGCCGTCTTCCGGTGGCGTGGTGATGTGATGGGCATCGCCGCTCATGCCAAAACCGGCGAATTCTGCATAAATCCGTGCGCCACGCGCCTTGGCGTGTTCGTATTCTTCCAGTACCACTGCGCCGGCGCCATCCGACAGTACAAAGCCATCGCGATCGCGGTCCCAGGGACGGCTGGCGCGCGCCGGATCGTCATTGCGTTGCGAGAGTGCCCTGGCCTGACTGAAACCACCCAGACCCAGCGGCGTAGTAGCCATTTCAGCCCCGCCGGCGATCATGACATCTGCATCGCCGTACTGGATCAGGCGTGCGGCAATGCCGATGGCATGCGTGGAAGTCGTACAGGCGGTGACCGTGGCAATGTTCGGCCCCGTCAGCTTGAAATTGATGGAAAGATGTCCGGAGATCATGTTGATGATGCTGCCCGGCACGAAAAACGGCGAAATACGCTTGGGGCTGCTGGCATTGCCCAGATACTTGGCGTAGTTGTCTTCAATGGTATCCAGGCCGCCAATACCTGCGCCCATGGCGACACCGATACGCGACGCATTTTCCGGTGTCACGACCAGAGCGGTATCCTTGAATGCCTGTGCGCCCGCGGCATAGCCGTAGTGCATGAAGGGGTCGATCTTGCGCAGTTCCTTCGGCGCTAGATACTCCTCGGCATTGAAGTCCTTGACCGCACCGCCAAAGCGCACGGGAAAGGCGCTGACATCAAAACGGGTGATGGGACCAATGCCGCTTTGACCGGCCAGTACGGCGGTCCAGGCGGAATCAATGGTGCTTCCGACGGGCGAGACGATACCAAGGCCCGTAATGACAACGCGTCGCTTGGACAAGCGGTCACCTCAACATAAGGGAGGGAATCTGGATTTCAGAGTGAAAGCCCGCCGTCCGTGGCTGGGCCGACTGCACAGCCGGGCGCTCAGGCCTTGGCGCGGCGTGCGGTCACGTAGTCGATGGCCTGCTGAACGGTGGTGATCTTTTCCGCGTCTTCGTCAGGAATTTCGGTTTCGAATTCCTCTTCCAGCGCCATGACCAACTCCACCGTGTCGAGCGAGTCTGCACCCAGATCATCGACGAAAGAGGCGTCGTTGGTGACTTCTTCTTCTTTAACGCCCAACTGCTCGGCGACGATAGCTTTAACCTGTTGTTCGATACTGCTCATTATCTGAGTCCTCTGTGATGAAACCCTGCGAGCGATGGCCATGGCCATCGCCTGCCGCATGGGGCGCGTATTCTATGTGAAGTGACGCGGGTGTCCAACCATTAAAAAAGTTAAGTGCTAACAGCGACTTGACTCCTGATGGCGAACGCGTTAGCCATCAGCAGCGGTCACCTCTAGATCATGTACATGCCGCCATTGACGTGCAGCGTCTCGCCGGTAATGTAACTGGCATGCGGCGAGGCCAGGAACAGCACGGCCTGGGCGATGTCGTAAACATTGCCCAGGCGGCCGACCGGAACCTGTTCGATCAGGCGGGCACGCTGCTCTTCGCCCAGTTTGTCGGTCATGTCGGTGGCAATGAATCCCGGCGCCACGACATTGACGGTAATGCCACGAGACCCCACCTCTCGGGCCATCGATTTGGAGAAACCGATGATGCCGGCCTTGGCAGCGGCGTAATTGGCCTGGCCGGCATTGCCCATCACGCCTACTACCGAAGCGATGGTAATGATGCGTCCCTTGCGCGCCTTCATCATGCCGCGCAGTACGCCCTTGGACAGGCGAAATACCGAGCCCAGATTTACATTGATGATTTCATCCCAGTCTTCGTTTTTCATGCGCATCAACAGATTGTCGCGCGTGATGCCGGCATTGTTGATCAGGATGCTGGGATTGCCTTCCTTGTCTTCGATGTCCTTGAGCGCAGTTTCCACGGAAGCAGGATCGCCCACATTCAGCAGCAGGCCACGACCTTTCAGACCCGCATCGGCAAAACACTGGCCGATGGCGGTGGCGCCCGCCTCGCTGGTGGCCGTGCCAATGACGGTGGCGCCCGCTCTGGCCAGCGTGTGGGCAATGGCCTGACCGATGCCGCGTGAGGCACCGGTCACCAGCGCAACTTCTCCTGACAAAAGCTGTTCGGACATCGATTACTCCTTCACTGCATTCAAGGCTTCGGTGAGCGAGGCGGGATCTTCAATCGCCAGCATCGCCAGATCTTTGTTGCGCTCGATGCGCCGGTTCAGGCCGGTCAGCACCTTGCCCGGACCGCACTCGATCAGGGTCTTTACCCCCAGATTCAGGATCGTGCGCACGGTATCGGTCCAGCGTACCGGCCCGACCAGTTGTTCAAACAGCGCCGCACGAATGCCGGCGGCATCGCGGTGCGTATTCATGTTCACCGTATAGATCGGAGCATTGGGTGTGCGGATGTCGATGCCCTTCAGGCGTTCCGCCAACTGTTCGGCGGCAGGATGCATCAGGGCAGTATGTGAAGGCACGCTCACGGGTAATACCAGCGCACGCTTGGCGCCTCTGGCTTTGAGAATTTCGATGGCGCGTTCCACCGCTGCTTTCTGGCCGGCGATCACGATCTGGCCGGGCGAGTTGAAATTGGCGGCCTGCACTACTTCGCCCTGCGCCGCTTCCGCACAGGCGGCCACGACGTCCGCATCTTCCAGACCCAGGATCGCGGCCATCGCGCCCTGTCCCTGTGGCACCGCGCTCTGCATGGCCTGACCACGAAAACGCACCAGATCGACCGCGGTTTTAAACTCGATGGCGTCGGCGCAGACCAGCGCGCTGTATTCGCCCAGGCTATGGCCGGCCATGGCTGCCGGCATCGGCCCGCCATGCTGGCGCCAGACGCGCCAGGTAGCGACGCCCGCTGCCAGCATGGCCGGCTGGGTTTTTTCGGTTGATCCCAGTTGTTCTTCCGGACCCTGCTGGCAGAGCTGCCAGAGGTCATAGCCCAACACGTCCGAGGCTTCGGCAAAGGTTTCCTTGATCAAGGGTTCCTGCCCGGCCAGCGCCGACAGCATGCCCAGCGACTGCGAGCCTTGTCCGGGAAACACCATTGCGAATGCCATCTTCATGCAACCTCTGAATGTGGGAAGGAGCGAAAAAAGGAGGCGAATTATAGCGGGCCTGCCGCTTGCGCCTACTTGAGATTATCCGGCCCGGGCGCTGGTAAGCGCCGCATCAACAGCAGTCCGGCCAGCAAGCCGCCTGTTGCGCCATACAGGTGTGCATTGACGATGACATTCAGCTCGCCTGACAACGGCAGGGCGCCCTGCCACTGTTCCCAGACAAGCTTGCCCAGCAGAACAGCGGATAAAGCGGCGGCAAGACGGCCATCTTCCATGCGCCACCAGGCCACCGCACCGGCCGCCAACCCACCATGCAGCACGCCGGACAGACCGACATACCATTGCAATTGCGGCATCAGCCACAACAGCCCGAGGTCGATGCACAGCGCGCTAGACAACCCGATCCAGCACCAATGAACAGGCGCATAGGTGCCACGGAACAGACTGGCGATCAGACCAAGGCCAGCCAGATTGAGCCAGGTATGCTGCCAGCTGCCATGCACCAGGTGCCCGGTCAGCAAACGCCAGTATTCGTGCCTCTCCAGAATGGCGTCGCGCTGATAGCGCAGCGCTTCACGGCCTGCCTCGCCGCTGGCGGACAGGAGCACGATGCCTGCCGCCAGCAACAGCAGCGCCATCCAGAAATGTTGATCCCGACCAGGCGTCAGCCAATGGCGACGCGGCGCGGAATCGTGATTTGTGCTGTCATTCACCCGTTATACCTGTTTGTTATCATCCATCGGTCATGAGTGGCGCACACAGCGTCCATCGGCAAACCTGCAAGTCACGAAAACCGAATCGATAAGAAGTCACGGAACCCTACACCATGCACAAATCCGTTTCCCGCCAGCATAGCCGCGGTTTCACCCTGATCGAAATCATGGTGGTCGTGGTGATCATCGGCATCATTGCGGCCCTGGTCGCGCCTTCGATCATCAGCCGCGTCGGCGATGCCCAGGTCACCTCGGCCAGACAGGGCATTCGCGCCTATGAAACCGCCTTGAACCTGTTCCGTCTCGACAACTTCAAGTATCCCACCACCGAACAGGGCCTGAAGGCGCTGGTGCAGCAGCCCAACGATTCCACCATCCGCAACTGGAAACCCGGTGGCTACATCGACAATCTGCGCCAGGATCCCTGGGGCAACGATTATCACTATGTGTATCCCGGTACGCATGGCAAGGAATACGATCTGTACACCCTGGGCGCCGACAATCAGGAAGGCGGCGAAGGCATCAATGCGGATATCGGTAACTGGGACGTACAGTAAATTTAAGAAGCGTCGGCATTGCATGTATCTCAGTCTGCCCAATGCCGATCCTCTTCTGCCTGACAGGGCGAGGTGCACCAAGGCCCAGTCCGGCTTCACGCTCATCGAACTGCTGGTGGTGATTGTCATCATCGGCATCATTCTCACCATGGCGACTCTGTCGGTGGGCGTGCTGGGACGCGATACGGAGGTTGAAGATCAGGCCAGGCGTCTGTACGCCATCCTCACCCAGGCGCGTGAAGAAGCGGAATTGCAGGGGCGCGACCTGGGACTGCTGATCGAAAGCGATGGCTACTCGTTCATGCGTTACCGCCATGATCTGGGTCAGTGGCAATCCCTGGATAACGACGAAGCGTTTGCTTATCGCAAACTGCCAGAAGGTCTGCAATTCCACCTGTGGCTGGATGCGCGCGAAGTCACGCTGAAAAGCCATCACGACAATCAGGCCCTGCTGGCCAGCGCATCGTCCAGTTCATCCAGCGCCAGCAGTATGGCGATCGGCCCCGTCGGCAACAGCATGGATGCAGCCGTCCGGCCGCAAATTGCCATTCTTTCCAGCGGCGATATTTTGCCGTTCGAGTTACAGCTGGCGCGCGCAGGCAGCGATTTCAGCTGGCGCTTGCTGGGCGGCGCCGATAACAGTCTGAACATTGAATCCGGCGGCAGCTCGCGATGAAACGCCGGACACACAATGACGGCTTCACCCTGATCGAAGTGCTGGCGGCACTGATCATCATCAGTCTGGGCATGCTTGCGGTGATTCAGGCCGTCAGTCAGACCATTAACAATGCCAACTATCTGCGCGAAAAAACCATTGCGCACTGGGTGGCCATGAACAAGCTCACTGAAGTGCGTCTGGGTATGAGCACACCTCCCGGCGGGAATTCCGATGGCGATGTCGATATGGCAGGCACCATGTGGCATTGGCGCATGACCATCAGCGCTACGGATGCCGCCACCATGCAGCGCATCGACATCAAGGTCGCGCCGAAATCAGCCGATGCAGATGCCAGCATCGCCAGTATCTCTGGATTTTACGGTTCGGCCATTGCCTCGGTGGGCAGTCGCATCGAATGGGACCCGAACCAGCCGCGCAATGGTTTCGGCGGTTCATCTTCCAGCTCCAGTGCCAGCAGCAGTCCCAGCGGTGCTGCGGGTGGCACCCCATGATGTCGCCTCGAAATTCGCAATCCGTTTCCGGTTTCACACTGCTGGAGCTGTTGATTGCCATTGCGATTTTTGCAGTGGTCGGCGTACTGGCCATGAGCGGTTATAACGAATTGCTGATGCAACGCGAACGCGCTGCGCAGACCATGGCGCGCGCGCGCGCAGTGCAACGTGCAGTGACGCGCCTGGCGCAGGATTTCGCACAACTGGAACCGCGGGCGGTGCGGGATGCGACGGCGACCACCACCAATCCGGCGTTGTATTTCAATGCCGCTGGCACGTATGTCGTGGAACTCACGCGCGCCGGCTGGACCAATCCCGCCGGCGTGTCGCGTTCCACCTTGCAGCGCGTCGGCTATCGACTGGTCGATGGCAAGCTGTATCGCGATTACTGGACAGTGCTGGATCGCACTCTGAGCAATACGCCGGCACAGGCGTTGCTGATCGATAAAGTGACCGCCTTCAGCCTGCGTTTCATGGATCGTAACCGTCAATGGCAAACCGGCTGGCCTGCCGACAGTACGGGCGGTGCGGGCAATGCGCGTGCGCGCAGTTTGCCACTGGCCGTGGAAATTACCCTGACCCTGGAAGACTGGGGTCAACTCAAACGCGTGATCGAGGTGGCATCGTGATGCGCATGGCATCCGGCGCCAGATCGCAGCGCGGCGTGGCCCTGATCATGGCGGTGCTGATCGTGGCGCTGGCCACCATGCTGGCCGTGAGCGTGGCCAGCGATGGCTATATGGACCAGCGCCGCACCAGCACCGTCATGCTGATGGATCAGGCCTATGAAATGGGGCTGGGCGCCGAAGCGCTGGCGGCGGAAACACTGCAGGACGATAACGCCAAAACCGATTCGCTCAATGAACCCTGGGCTACGCCGATCATATTGCCGGTCGATGACGGCGCTGGCGAAATCCGCGGGCATCTTGATGATCTGCAGGGTCGCTTCAATGTAAACAATCTGCTGAATGCTGACGGTACACGCAATGAACAGGGCGTGCGGCAATTCCAGCGTCTGCTGGAACTACTGGGCATCGACATCAAGTACGCCACCATCACCCTGGACTGGATCGACGCCGACAGTAACCCGGAATTTCCTGACGGCGCCGAGGACACGGTGTATACCGCGCAGACGCCGGCTTATCTCACGCCCAACATGCCCATCACGCGCACCAGCGAGCTGATGTCGGAAGTGGGCATGAAGACGGAAGACTATCGCAAGCTGGAACCGCACATTGCGGCATTGCCGATTGGCACGGATCTGAATGTCTGCACGGCCAGCGGCATCGTGCTCGACTCGCTCAGTGCGTCGCTGGTGGAATACAGCAGGAACAGCGAGGCATTGACCAAGGGGCGCGCCAATGGCTGTTTTCCCACCATCATGGATCTGGATCGCACGCTGGGTCAGGAAGCCGATTCGTTGTATGCCAAGATCAAGGCAAGGAACAGCGCCAAGATAGCCGAAAATTCCAGCTACTTCCGCGCCAATATCCTGGTCACTATTGGAACTACGGAATTGGCCCTGTACAGTGTCCTGAATCGCACTGGTACAGGCGGCAAAGCCAGGACCCGCGTCATCCAGCGCAGCTTCGGTACTACTTGAAGAACATGTCAGAAACACTCGTCATTCGTTTGTTGTCGCCACTGCACTCCGCCGGCAGTACTGCGGTCTCTGCTCCTGCAGCACAATGGCTGCTGGTCGATACTCATGGCGCACGGCTGGGCGCCGTGTTGCAGGGCAGTTTGCAGGAAGCAGCCGCACTGGCCATGAACAGGAAGGTGCTGGTGCTGGTGTCCGGCGCCGATGCCCTGCAACTGGAACCGGTATTGCCGCCACTCAAGGGAGGCACCAAGCTGAGCCATGTCGTGCCCTATGCGCTGGAAGATCAACTGGCCACCGATGTCGATGCGCTGCATTTTGCCGTGGGCAAACGCGCCGCCCGACCCGGTACGCCGGTGATCGTGGTGTCGCATGACGCCATGCAGGCATGGATTTTTGCGTTGCGTGATGCCGGTGTGCAGCCGGATGCCTTGTACATCGACACCAGTCTGTTGCCTGTCGCTCCTGAAGGCATGACGCTGTTGATTGATGAAGGACGCGTCTCGGCGCGTGCGCATGACGAACCCGTCACGACCCTGGATGTGGCGCCGCTGTCCGAAGCGCTGCAACTGCTCTTGCCGGCTGATGTCGATACGCCCCTGACCATCTATGTCGCCGAAGCTGAATACGAAGCGCAACAGCCGGCGCTGGAATCGGTTCGGGAACGCATGAACCGTCTGCAGATCAAGTTGCTGCCCGATGGCGTGCTGCCGTTGCTGGCTCGGGAGAGCATGCATCAAACCGGCATCAACTTGTTGCAAGGCGTGTATGCGCCGCGCACGCACATGGGCAATCGCTTCAAACCCTGGCGTTATGCGGCCGGCTTGCTGGTGACGCTGGCGGCGGCGCATCTGCTGGTCAAGGGAATGGAGTTGTTCCGCCTGCGCAAGCAGGAAGCGACACTGGATCAACAGATTGCGCAAACCTATTCGATGGGCCTGCCGGGCGCAGCGACGGTGGCGGCCGCCGATGCACGGCGCGCCTTCGAGTCACGTCTGTTGCAGTTGCAGGCCAGCAGCAGTGGCAATGGCCTGATGCTGGGGCTCAGTACGCTGAAAGATGCAGTAGGAAAAGCGCCTGATCTGCAACTGGATGCCCTTTCCTATCGCGACGACAGTGTCGATCTGCGCATCATGGCGCCCAACGTCGATGCGCTGGAACTGATTCGTCAACAGGCACAGACACAGGGTGTCAATGCCGAAATCCAGTCGGCCAACCCGAAGGACAGCCGCATCGAGGGACGCCTGCAACTCAAGATGCCCCAGGGAGTTTGAACATGAGCGCTGACATCTTGAATCGCTTTTACGAACAGATGGGACAACTCAAGACGCGCTTCATGGCGCTGCAGCCACGTGAACGGCTGGTCATCGGCGCGGGTACCGTGCTGGTGTTGCTGACCGCGATTTACACGCTGGGTCTGGCGCCGCTTTACAAGGCGGTGAACGAGCGTCACGCGCGCGTCACGCAGAAACAGCAGGATCTGGTCTGGATGCAGAGTGTCGCCGCGCGGCTGAATGCCCTGAGCAGCACCATGCCTGCAGCGAGCAGCGGCAGCGAGTCGATGGTGGTGTTGATCGCCAATTCCGCCACCAGCGGCAATGTGGCGAACGCCTTGACCGGCCAGACGCCGGAGGGTCCCAACGGCGTGCGTGTGCGCTTTGAAAACGTGCCATTCGATGCGCTGGTGGTCTGGCTCGGAGGTTTACAAAAAGGTTATGGCATTCACGTCAAGGCCGCCGAAATCAATCGCAGCGCACAGCCGGGGCTGGTCAATGCCAATCTGACGCTGGCTCGTGGCGGCTGAAGCATGGCATTTGTAATGAACTGGAATCTTCGTAACAAATACCTGCTGGCAGGTGTCGGCGCCTATCTGTTGTTTCTGCTGGTCACCTTGCCGGCCAGTTTGCTCAGCGCCCGGCTGGCGCGGCATGGCATTCAGACCAGCAGCACCAGCGGCAGCATCTGGCACGGAGAAGTTACTGGTTTACAGGCCGGCGTGTTGAATCTGGGCAATGCCGAATGGCGCATCCGTTTCCTGCCGTTGCTGACCGGCAAGCTGGCCGCGGATGTCAAACTCACTCAAGCCAATGGCCATGCCCAAACGCGGATCAGTACGGGATGGTCCGGCCGCATTACGCTCAGCGATGTGTCAGCTTCCCTTCCCTTGCAATCCCTGGTGGGCAACAGCGGCCTGCCCGGCGGCTGGGTGGGCACTGCTCAAGCCAGATTCAAGGAACTGGTACTCGATCATGCCTGGCCGGTGGCGGCGCAGGGTACGCTGGATCTGCTGGATCTCACCGGCCCCTCACGGCAGCCCAGCAACATTGGCGCTTATCGTCTGCAGTTTCCGACGGCCAATGCCTCGGAGAATGCCTTGACCGGCGATCTGCAAAGCCTCAACGGCGCTGCGCTGGATGTCGTCGGTACGCTCAAGTTCGCCAGCGATCGCAGTTACCAGCTTGATGCCATGGTAGCCGCCCGTGGCAACGCGCCGCCCGATCTCGCGCAATCCATGCAGATGCTGGGCACGCCAGACGCACAGGGTCGCCGGCCGTTTTCGGTCGCGGGCACGCTTTGATTGAATATCACTAAAAGGGGAATGAAGTCATGACACGTCTATTGCAAAGCGCCGTTGTTGCGCTGGCTTTGCTCGCCACTCAAGCAACCTGGGCTCACGAGACCAGGCAGGAAAAGATAAACAAGCAGGCGGCGATCGCTTTTTACGAGGCGCTCATCAATCAGAAGGATTTCGAAGCGGCATCCAAGTATCTGGGCAATCGCTATGTGCAGCACAATCCCATGGCGCCGGATGGAGTCGAGGCTGTCAAACAGATCACGCAAATGCTCAAGGAAAAATTTCCGCAGCAGCACAACGAAATCAAGCACGTGTTTGTCGATGGCGACTATGTGATCCTGCATGTGCATTCGTTGCGTGAACCCAATACCCGCGGCCGCGCCATCGTCGATATTTACAAGATGGAGAATGGTAAAGTGGTCGAGCACTGGGATGTGATCCAGGACGTTCCCGAAAATCCGAAAAACAATAACGGCATGTTCTGAGGCATGTCGTTGGCGGCGGGGGGATGCCCGCCGCCAACTTATTCCTTCTGCAGCATTTTCTTCGCCTGCTGCAATTCCCGTTGCTGGGCTGCGCTCAGTTTCGGGTATTTGAGTTTCATGTCGCGCAGGGTGTCGACGATCAGGTCGGCAATGATCAGGCGCGCATTCTCCTTGTCGTCCGCCGGCACCACATACCAGGGCGCCGTCTTGCTGCTGGTGGCGCTCAGGCAGGCGGCATAGGCCTGCATGTACTGCTTCCAGCAGGCGCGTTCCTTGAGATCGGCCAGACTGAACTTCCAGTTTTTTTCCGGTTGTTCGATGCGATCGAGGAAACGCTGGCGTTGCTCTTTTTTGGAGAGATGCAGAAAGAATTTGATGATGCGCGTGCCGTTGCGGCACAGATGCTTCTCCAGGTTGATGATGGATTCGTAACGCGCCTGCCATATCTGTCCGGCGGGCTGTCCATCATCCGGCAGATTTTGCGCCTGCAGCACTTCCGGGTGCACCCGTACGATCAGCACTTCTTCGTAGTAGGAACGATTGAAGATGCCGATGCGGCCGCGCTCCGGCAGGCAGGTTGTCGTGCGCCACAGGAAATCATGATCGAGTTCCTGCGCGCTGGGATGCTTGAAGCTGTAAACCTGACAGCCCTGCGGATTCAGTCCCGACATCACATGCTTGATGGCGCTGTCCTTGCCGGCGGCATCCATGGCCTGAAAAATGATCAACAGGGCCTGCCGGTTGTCTGCGTACAGGGTGTTCTGCAGCGAACGCATGTCGGCAATCTGCCGTTGCAACAGCTCAATATAATGTTCCTTGGACTCGTAGAGCGGCGCGATGCGGGTGGGCCATTTCTTCAGATCCATCGTCTGATTCGGTTTGACACGGAATTGTTTCGGTTGCATACAGTCTCCCCACCAGTTGCCGACTGGAATACAAGGCTTGTTCAACAAGAAGTTGCCGCATCTTATGACTGAATCCAGCAAAACGCATACACCTCCCGGTCCGCCGCATCCACAACGACGTCAGGAACCGCTTCCCTGGCAGCACATCAAGTCGGTCATCGAAGATCCCGACGCACCGCGTCGCGTTCAGGCCATCCTGGCGCATCCCAATTACCGGGAAGCCGATCATGATGTGGATTTTCTCAATCTCGGCGAAACACGCACGGTACGCCTGCAGATCGACTATCTGAAACCGGAGTTGATCCTGGAGAATCACGGCGTCGAACACACCATCGTGGTATTTGGCAGCACGCGACTGCGTGAGCCGGTCACTGCGCAACTGGAAGTGGACGGACTGGAGCATCAACTGGCGCTCGCTCCCGACAATCAGGCGCTGCAATCCCGTCTGGCGGTCGCGCGCCGCCTGCTCGCCAAGAGTCCTTACTACAAGGTGGCGCGCGAACTCGGCCGCCTGATCGGCACGGCGGGGACATGTCCCGGGGATTGTCGCGTAACGGTGATGACCGGCGGCGGTCCCGGCGCCATGGAAGCAGCCAATCGCGGCGCCTTTGATGTCGGCTCACGTTCCATCGGCCTGAACATCACTCTGCCGCACGAACAGTATCCCAATCCCTACATCACGCCGGAGCTGTGTTTCCGCTTCCACTATTTCGCCATGCGCAAACTGCACTTCCTGTTGCGGGCGCGGGCGCTGGTGGCCTTTCCCGGCGGCTATGGCACCTTTGACGAATTATTCGAAACGCTCACGCTGATCCAGACACGCAAGATAAAACCAGTACCGGTCGTACTGGTTGGCGAAGAATTCTGGCGACATGCAGTGGACTTTGATTTTCTGGTGGAAGAAGGCGTCATCGATGCCGAGGATCGTGAACTGTTCTGGTATGCGGAAACCGCAAAGGACATCTGGGAAGGAATCCTTTCCTGGCACCAGACCAACGGCACGCCTCTATACTGACCACTGCATTAGGATGCGCGCAGCCGTCAGTCAATACGACCGGCCCTCGCCACACAGACGCGCATCCACTTCCGCCTCCGCCGCCAGCCAGTCTTCCAGTTCATGCCCGGGTTCGAAGCCGCGCGCTTCTGCGTGATGGTAAGCGGCTTCGGCAATCAACTGTTCGCGCGCCGGATGCGCCACTTCGGCCACGCTCAGATGCGCAGCAACTACCTGGATGCCCTGCTCACTGGCAGTCGAGGCATTTTCTTTTGCGGGTTTGGCGCGCGTGCTGCTGCGGCGTGTACCTGGCTTGGATGGAATCAGGGAATGATCAATCATGGTCGTAACCTCCGGTGTTGCTGCACTGGCCGCTGCCAGCCAGTGCAGTGTTGTGTCACTTGACGTTGATGGCGATCGACTTCGTTTTGGGCGCCGATGTCTTGGGAATGCGGATACGCAGCACTCCATCCCTGGATTCCGCGCTCACATTGCCTGGATCGATATTATCCGGCAGCACGAAGCTGCGCGAAAAAGTGCCGTACATGCTTTCGACGCGTATCTCGTTTTCGCTTTTCTCTTCCTTTTCCTGTTTGCGATCGCCGCTGATGGTGATGACGCCATTTTCCAATGTCACCTTGACGTCCTCCTTCTTCACTTCAGGCAATTCGGCCTTGATGAGATATTCCTTGTCGGTTTCACTGATATTGGCGGTCGGGCTCCAGTTATTGTCCGAGCGCAGCAACGAACGTCCCGCCAGATTGGCATAGCGATGGAACAAGTCGTCGAGTTCACGGAAGGGTTCCCACGGGGTGAGCTTCATATCTGCCTCCATTGTCGCAGTGATCAAAAATCGGAAATATCGGTCATGACCGGAAGCGTCACGACTTCGGTCGTGCTGAGCAAGCGACTGACCTTCGGCTGCAAGGCTATACTTGACAGGGAAGCGGGCAATCCGCATTTTCAGCAAAGCAGGTGGATGACTCACTTAGGTAATCACCGCATGCCCATCATGAGCGACAACAATGAAACTTTCATTTCACGGCGCCGATCGCGATGTCACCGGTTCCTGCCATCTGCTGGAATGCGCCGGTAAACGCATCCTGATCGACTGCGGCCTGTTTCAGGGTAGTCATGAACTGACACAGGATAATGCCGAAGACTTCGGTTTCGATCCGGCCAGCATCGACTATGTGCTGCTCACCCATGCCCATCTGGATCACTGCGGGCGTCTGCCGCTGCTGGTGAAACGCGGTTTCCAGGGCGAGATCATTGCCACGGCGGCCACTCGCGAACTGGCGCGCGTCGTGCTGCTGGATGCGGCGCACCTTCAGGAAGAAGAAGCATTGCGCAGTACGCGGCGGCGCTCGCGGCGCAACAACGACAATCATGCCGAACCGGCGCTATACACCATGCTCGACGCCATGAATACCTTCGATTACTTCGGCCGCAAGGCGGTGTATGGCCAGAACATGACGCTGGCGCCGGGTTTGAATGTCAGTTACCACGATGCAGGACACATCCTCGGTTCAGCGAGCGTGCGTATCGAATGCCACGAACAGGGCGGGACGCGCAGCATCGTGTATTCAGGCGATCTCGGTAACAGCGGCCGGCCGCTGCTGCGCGATCCCATGCCGCCGCCGCATGCCGATGTGGTGGTGATGGAAACCACTTACGGCGACCGCGTGCATCGCTCCCTGCCCGCTTCGGTGCAGGAACTGTATGAGGCCATCGGCAGCACTTTTCAGCGTGGCGGCAATGTGATCATTCCGACTTTCGCGCTGGAACGCGCGCAGGAAGTGCTGTTCTATCTGCGCGAAGGCGTGGCGCAGGGCAAGTTGCCTGGTTCCATGCAGGTATTTCTCGATTCGCCCATGGCCATTTCCGCCACGGAAATTTTCAACCGCCACCCGGAATGTTTCGACGAGCAGGCCACGGCCTTGCTGCATGGCGGGCAGGATCTGTTCGCCCTGCCCGGCCTGCACATGACCCGCGATACCAGCGAGTCGATGGCGTTGAATCGCCTGTCCGGCGGCGCGGTCATCATGGCGGGTTCCGGCATGTGTACCGGCGGACGTGTCCGTCATCATCTCAAGCATAATTTATGGCGTCGTGATGCCAGCATTATTTTCGTCGGTTATGCGGCTGCCGGCACGCCGGCACGCCGCATCATCGATGGCGCCAAGTATGTCAATCTGTTTGGCGAAGAAATTCCGGTTCATGCCAGAATACATACCATCAACGGCTTTTCTGCACATGCCGACCGCGATGAACTGCTGGCCTGGCAGCGCGCCATCAAACCGGACACTACCTTTCTGGTGCATGGCGACGAGCAGGTGATGTACAGCTTCAAGAAACTGTTGTCAGGCGAGGTGAAACTGCCGCAAAGAGGCGAAGTATTTGTAATCTGATTGAATCCGTTCCGAAAAGAAAATCACGCCGATGCCGCCAGCATCGCAGAAAAACTAGAATCTATCTCAAAATGTAGCGAGCGAAGGTAGGTTGCCCACATCGTAATCGTGGGCCGGCGCGCAGGAACCGGAGTGTATGCGGCAATACATGAGGATTCCGAGCACCGCCGGAACGCAAGATACCGAGCGCAGTAATTTTGAAATAGGTTCCACATGGGGGGAAACATGACCGATAACGACAACCAGGACACCGATCTGGAAAACCTGCCGTTCGTGGCGCCTTGCCGCATTATCCCGCCCGGCGCGCCGCTGACCTGGCTGCGCCATGGCTGGCAGGACCTGAAACGCGCCCCCGTACCCAGCCTGTCCATCGGCATCACCATCAGCCTGCTCAGTCTGGCGTTGAGTTACCTGGGTCTGACCAAGGGCGGCTACTGGGTCGAGATCGTACTATTGTCAGGCTTCGTATTTGTCGGGCCGGTGCTGGCCATCGGTCTGTATGCAACCAGTCGCGAACTGGAAGAAAACCATGTGCCTGGCTTCGGTATCTCCATTCGCGAGATGCGCCGCGACTTCAGCACCCTGATGGTGTTTGCGCTGGTATTGCTGATCGTGTTTCTGGTGTGGGCGCGCGCCGCCACCGGCATCCATATTTTCTTTCCTGACGAAGGGACGCCCGACTGGCGCGAATATGCGCCCTTCCTGGCCATCGGTTCGGTCGTCGGCGCGATGTTTGCCGCCATCACCTTTGCCGCCAGCGCCTTCTCGCTGCCGATGATCATGGACAAGCGCGTCGATGCCATTACCGCCGTGGTTTCCAGCATTCATGCCGTCTTGCGCAACAAGCGCGCGATGCTCGTATGGGCGCTGCTGATCGTGTTGGGTTTGCTGATCGGTTTCGCCACCGCCATGCTCGGGTTGGCCGTCATCATTCCGGTGATCGGACATGCCACCTGGCATGGCTATCGTGCAGCCATCGATGCCAGTGCTTACCCGTCGCATACCTGAAACGAAAGTTTTGTTTCGCCGCCAGACCCGTTTGACCCTAGTGTACGAGCAGCGGCGCGTCCGGCTGTCCCTGCGCTTGCGGGGACAGGATGGCGACGCATAGCGCGCACAAGGCACAGGGCATGGCCACGATGATGAACAGCAGTTCAAAGGGCAGCTTCATGGTCAGCAATGCGCCGCCCGCCGCCACGCTGGTGATCGAGCCGATCCTGCCCATGCCGAGCGCCCAGCCGAGTCCGGTTGCCGAACACGCCGTCGGATAACAGCGCACGGCTACGCCGTTGATGCAGAACAGACTGCCCATCACGGTACAGCCGGCAAAAAATACCGTTGGCAAGAACAGCGCAGCGGAAGCCTGCCCCAATGCGGCGACGGTGCACAGTCCGACGATAAAGACCAGCAACAGAACCTTATGTCCCAGTTTATCGACGAAGCGGGCAATGGTGATACCGCCGATCACGCCGCCCAGATTGAATATCGACGCACTGCCGATCGCAGCCGCGATCTGTTTACCCTGATCGCTCAGGATGGTGGGCAACCAGCTCAGCAGAAAATAGACGATGAAAAAGCAGCCGAAGAACATGCCCCATAGTGCGAAGGTATTCCTGCGATACTGCGGCAGAAACAGCGTGGCAATCTTGACGTTGGCGGTGGTCGCAGTGACAGAATGCTTGTCGGCAAGTTGCAGTTGTTCCTGTTTGATCGATGGCTCCAGCCAGCGCGCCAGCGCCAGCAATCGTTGACGACCGGATTCGGTGGCCGCCTCGCGACTCATGGTTTCGGGCAGGCTGCGTACGAACAACAACAGAAACAGGGGTAGAAGTCCGCCCAGCAGCAAAATGCCGCGCCAGCCATAGATGGGCAGCAAAAAGCCGGCAATGGCCCCGCCAATCGCCGAGCCAGCCGGCAGGCCGCTGTATATCAGTGTCACCAGCGTGGTCTGCATCCGGCGCGGCGCATACTCGGACGTCAGTGCGATCAGATTGGGAATCACGCCACCCAGCCCAATGCCGACGATCAAGCGCAGCACGGATAACTGCACGATGCTGCCAGTGATTGAACAGGCCACCGAGGCAACGCCTGCCAAGGCAAAAGCAAAGATCGCTGTCCTGCGTCGGCCGAAACGGTCTCCCGCAGTGCCCAATACCAACGTGCCGATAGCCAGGCCTACAACGCCCGAGCCGATCACCACCGCCAGCGCCGCCTTGGATACGCCGAAAGCGGCAGCCACCGCGGGTGCGACAAAGGCAATGGCCTGGATATCGAAGCCATCGATCATCACCATCAGGCCGGACAGCAGCAGCATGCGCCATTGCAGCGGACTCAACTTGCTCCGGTCGATCAGTTCGGACAAGGTGGTCCGATGCGGCGGGAGGCCGCCGCTTTTCAATTCCGCATCTGTCACGAAGTCCCCTTGATCGCTGCCTGATCTGATATTTGCTGACGGGCGAAGTAGAACCTATCTCAAAATTACTGCGCTCGGTATCTTGCGTCGCGGCGTAACCTACCTTCGCTCGCTACATTTTGAGATAGGTTCTGCTTCGCCCGAGACCGGCAACTGCGTTCATCTGCCTGTGCGTGGTCGTAGATTACAGGCTCGCACCGCACATCTCATCCTGTTTGTGTCCATAGCCATTCTCATCCTGCATGTATCCGTGCCGGACAGACATGTCTGGCACGGACAGCAAGGCATTTCTTGCCTCCCTGATATCAGAACTTGTATTCCGCGCCCAGAGAAACGCGCCGTGGTCGTTCCAGGACGCCATCCGCGGACAATGGCCCAACACGGATTTGCTGAAAGACCGCTGCATTGGTCAGATTGGTCGCCGAGAGACTGAGGCGCCAGTTCTCACCAAACAAATAGGCGATTTCAGCATTGATCATGGTGTAGGGTTTCTGAGAGAAGTTGTTGGCAAAGTCGTAATAAACCCGACCGCTACGATAGGCATTGGCACTAATCGTCATGCTGTTATTGCCGATGTCATGCGACCAATTAAAACCCAGGTTATAAGTGACACGAGGCGAACGGATCATCTGCTTGCCTGATACATCGGCTGCCACAACGGCGTTGCCTCCTGTAGGCAGCGGAACGAAAGTCTGCGCCAGGGGGAAATCCTTGTACTCTCCGTGCGCATAGGCAATTGATCCCTGTATGTTGAGATTGCGTGTCGGAGCCGTAGTGATTTCAAATTCACCACCGTAAATCGCCGCATTCGCGGCATTCTGCAGAAGATAGACCCCACTACCCACTGCGCGCGAAGTCACCTGCAATCCTTTATAGTCATAATGATAGATCGAAAGATTGGTGCGCAGGCCGGGTAATGGATCGGCCTTCAGACCTATTTCCGCTGCGTTGATAGTTTCAGGATCAGTGGCATCACTGGTAGTGAATAACGTGGCGTTGTAAACGCCGCTCTTGAAACCGGTGCCGTAGCTTGCGTAGAGATTGGCGTTAGGCGCGAATTGGTAACGCAGAGCGGCACGATAGGTAGTCTTGTCGAAATTCTTCTCTGCAGTACCAAAAGCCCATGGCGTGCCGTTCCTGGCTGTGCGGAACTGTCGCTTTTCTGTGGTATAGCGCGCACCTAAAGTCAGGTAGACAGTGTCGGGAGCAAGTTCGTAGGTTCCCTCAGCGAAAGCCGAATAAGACTCGACAGTTGCATAGGGTGCGAAGACAGTGGTGGTAATAGCCGATGGCGTTCCCGTCTCGACGGTAATGGTAGATGGGTTGCGCATATAGTATCCATACGCGCCAAGCAGCCAATCAAAAGAGCCATCGCCATTGGAAAGCAGGCGTATTTCCTGGTTATAGCTGGTAGCCTGCGAGTCCGGGCCAGCCAGCCCCAGATTGATGTTGGAACTGTCCGAATCCTGACGTTGATGCACGGTGGCATCCAGATAACCCGTGGTGGTTTCCAGGTTCATGCTGCCCAGATCGAAATGCGTCTGTAGCGCCAGGTTATAACGCCGGTAATTCAGGTACGGTACATTTGTCAGCGATGACTGCCACGGCCCCGTCGGCAGAATGACGCCAGGATATTGAGCGCCAGCCGTGTCGTTCATGAAAAGCTGGTTGGCATTGAGATGGCTATCCTGATCGGCCAGTTCGGCAGTGAGTACGATCTTGTCACCCTCGCGCGGTACAAACAGCCATTTGGTACGAACATCCAGGACTTGCTGCTCACCCAGCTGACCGGTGCCACCCCGAACCAGATCCTTGATGTAGGCATCGTTCTTCTTGTAGAGCACGGCCAGATCGGCTGCTATGGCATCAGTAATGCCATTGGTGATGTAGCCTCGCACGTCGTAGTCATTGGCGCTGTTGCGCATGTTGCCGTATCTGATCGCCAATTTTCCACGTGGCGAAAATTGCGGATCGGGCGTGATCACATTGATCAGACCGCCCGTTGCGTTGCGTCCGAACACCGTGCCTTGAGGGCCGCGCAGCACTTCCACGCGCTGGATTTCAACCAATTCGAGCATGGTGGAATAGGGATCAGGCTGATAAACACCGTCTATATAGGTTGCAACGTTCGATTCATCAGTTTGCGAGATGCCGCTCGATCCCACGCCGCGAATCACCGGCTGTCCCACGCCTGCATTGCGGCTGCCGATGAATCCGGGAACGATTTGCGTGAGATTACGTGTTTCCAGGATGCCGCTGCTTGCGAGTACATCGCCGGTAATGGCTGTCACCGTCACCGGAATTTTCTGCATGCTTTCTTCACGCCGGGTGGCCGTGACCACCACTTCTTCCAGCGCGCGTTCAGTCACTGGCGCATCCTGTGCGCAGGCGCTGCCGGCATGAAGCGCGGAAGCGCACACTGCAGACAGGCCGGTGATACGGGCAGCCAAACCTCTTTTTTTAGCCATGGGAGCTCTCCTGTTTTTTTCATCGTTGTCATGGGGGTCGCATTTAGTTTCCAGAGATGCCATCCCGGCCGAGTCATCGGGCGGGATGGCAAATGCAGCAGAGCGCCCGGTTGATGCGCTGGCAAAAATACGCACCGTGCGCTCATTCAAGAATTCGAAAGTCAGGCCCGTGTCCTTGAGCAGGCACATCAGTGTCTCGCGCGGGGACAGGCCATCAGGTGCGCCTTTTGAAGTTGCACCGATCGCCATGCCGGACACATATACGATCTGCAGACCGGTCTGCTTTGCAAAGGCTTCCAGCGCCTGAGCCAGGGGTTGAGTAGTGATGGCTGCAGTGGGTGTGGAATTTGACTGAGCATGCGCAGTCATGCAGAGCCATGGACTGAGCGCGGCACAAAGCATCGTAATTTCGCGTTTCACACGCATCCCCCCGTGCTTTTCATATTTGGACTGACTGGGCCTGTTGATGCGGCCTTGATGTATTAAGAGAGGCAGACGTGAAGATCGGGTACCATTATTTTCGTTTCATCTCCCGGTGGGCATCGTGCGCTTGTTGACTCGCCGGGACGCAAGATACCGCGCGCAGTCAT
This sequence comes from Steroidobacteraceae bacterium, assembly GCA_050248275.1. Classification (GTDB taxonomy): domain Bacteria; phylum Pseudomonadota; class Gammaproteobacteria; order Steroidobacterales; family Steroidobacteraceae; genus CAILZL01. The sequence goes on along the minus strand of JBFWSR010000023.1, from coordinate 11,676 downwards.
ATTGAGACAGGCTCTAGTTGTAATTGCCCACCACGAGAATCCGGTCGGCCATTCGCTCAACCCTGACGCCGTCGAATCTGGCAATGAATGCGACAAATGAATCCGTGTCGTAAGTGCTGAAGACGCCGCTGATCGGCAGCCCTCGCAATCGATCGCTTTGAATCACAATGGGTACGGCGCTATAACGATTGAATTCCTCTGCCACTTCGCCAAGCGGCTGCTGATCGAATTTGATCTGATGCTGCACCCATGCCACCGTTTGCTGCACATTCACCATGGACGATTTAACCGATCGTGAATATTCACTGACCTGAACCTGTTCACCTGCCCCTGCTGTGACAGCCTGCGACGGCAGCGTTGCGTGATCATGTGCAGATTCCAGTGGCACATTGCCGGGAAGCACCGCCACCTTCCCTTCCACCACAGTCACTTGCGTCATGCCGGGCTTGCGAAATACATCGAATTGGGTGCCAATCGCGATTATTCCGGCCTCGCCGGCGACAACCCGGAACCATCGCCGGTCTTCGTGTGTAACCTGAAAAAGCGCCTGTCCCTTCCTGACCTGCACCAGCCTTTCACGACGGCTGTAACGGACTGTTACAACCGAATCCGAATTAAGATTCAAGCCGGTACCGTCAGGCAGCACCCAGGATCGTTGTTCGCCATGAGCCGTTGCAAAATCTTTCGGGAGCCCAAAACGTTGTCCATCGCGCTCCATCCAGACCATTCCAAAAGCGGCCAAAACTGCCGCAGTCGCCAGGGCTGCGACCAGTCTTGAGCGGATACGCCGGCGAAAACCGGAGCCAGCATCCCCGGTCTGGTTGGGATTCCAAAGCGATATCACACGGTTGCTGTCTTCGGTGCGTGCAGCGGCGAGCAAAGCATCGACATCCTCATCCAGCAGGTGAGCCGACTCACGCAGGTTCTGTGACATGACGGCCGTCTTGAGGTATTCCTCGATATGCAAAGGCGAAGCCTTGAGCCACGCCGCGAAGGCGGCCTGATCTTCCCTCGAAAGCGCACTGTCGCGATTTTTTACAAACCACTCCACGGCTTCCTGGGCGACAGCAGACTGAACTTGATGATTGATGGCTCGCATAGGACTATCTCAAGCGCTCCATGCGGCGTCTGCAATGACCAAGCGCCTGGGCAAGATACTTTTTGACCATATGCGTGGAAATGCCGAGGCGGACGCCAATATCCTCATAGCTGAGTCCGTCGCGGTACTGAAGAATGACGGTTGCCCGACACTTGGGAGGTAATTGCGCAAGCACTTCGCGAAGCCGCTGTCCACGAATGTCGATGTCGATGTCCCCATCGAATTGCGGCAATTCGGCCAGCTGTTCCTGAATGGCGAGATCATCGGTATCCTTGCAGGCGACGCGCCGCATCTCGTAGGTGGCGTGTTCCTTTACCAGGTTATTGGCCACCGTATACAGATACAGCTCGGGGTTGCGGATGGCGTCGGTGTCGCCGACCCGAAGCATGCGAACGTATACTTCCTGGGCGAGATCCGAGGCATCCGAAGACAGCCGGATACGGCGACGAAAAAATGCCTTCAGGGCCGTTCCGTGTTCCGCGAACAACCGTTCAATCAAGGCTTTTTTTTGTTCACCCATTACTGCCAGGTACGTTCGGGAAATTGCCGGGTCTCATGACATAGAGCCCTGTGCAGGCACATCGGGTACCACTATTTTGCGGTGGTTCCTTAAATCAAAGAGATACATATAAGAACCTGTTTGGTTTTTACACCTCAGCCGCCCGGAATCGCCTGCGCATCCAGTTTGGTGAAGCCTTCCACGTAGTATCCGGTATCGCCGAAGCAGCTGGTCGGTACGCCGCGATGCTCGGTGTAATGCAACTGTACCTTGGTGCCCACCAGGGCTTTCATCTGTTCGGCCACTTTTTCATCGCGCACCGTGAAGTTCCATATCTGTGGCGCCACACCACTGACGATGTACTGCGCCAGTTCGCCTTCATAGGTCTTGCACAGCCAGCCCTTGCGGGAAAACTTTTGCAGTACGCCAGCGCGTTCGCCGTCGGAGTACGACCAATGCAAGCTCAGCCAGGTCCAGGCTGCCGACAGCAACAGCACGGCGATGACAATAATGAATACCAGGCTGCTGGCGCCACGGACACGATTCGAGTTTGAGTTCATTATTTCTCGCCTGTTTATGTAGGCCGGGATGCCACCCCAGCCTGCTTCATCCAATGCAGTTCACATCTCACGCCACTCGCCCAGCAATGGAAAATACAGGGCGGTCTTGACCGGCTCCTGCGGTTTCCACGCGCGCATCAGTTTGGCATAGCGCTCCATCTGCTGGCGATAGCGTTGCACCTCGCTTTGCAGGAAGGTTTCACGGCCGCCGCCTTCATGACTGCTGGTTTTGAAGTCGATGATCCAGCGTGTGCCCTGTTCATCGACAAAACTGCGGTCGATGACGCTGTTGATCACGCTGCCATTCACCACGCCGGTGAGCGCGATTTCCGCAGCGGCGTCGCGGTGTTCCGTTCCCAGGCCAAGGATCCATCTGCCTTTTGCATCGCTGAGCATCTGTTCGATGGCCTGGATCACGCGGCCACAGGCGGATTCGCGCAATGCTTCGGGAACGCCCAGCTCGGCAAGTTGCAGTAGTAGCTGTGATTTGCGAGCACTGCCCTGCCATTGCTGTATTTGTTCAACGGTCAGCTTGACCAGGCGTTCCAGTTCGGCATGCACCACCGTACCGATATGGCGGCTGGTCTCGCCTACCCAATCGAATTCCGGCTGTGCCTCGGCATTGAGCAGGTTGTTGCTGCTGATTCCCGGCAGCCCCGAATCGGCGGCGGGTGCAGACCAGGCCAGCGGCAAACGACGCAAGGTGGATTGCGCTTGCTTGCCAGTGACCGATTCCACAGGCATATGGCTGTGCACGGCACGCACAAAATCTGCTTCCACCTGCGGCCAGAGCAGCCGCAACAGGCAACCATCGCGTGGCAGCTTCGGCGCATCGCCTTCCTTGTTCAGCCCCACACTGCAGAACAAGTGCAGTTCACGTTTGGCGCGGGTCGCAGCCACATACAGCAAACGGCCGCTTTCATGTTGCGCGCGCTGCTTTTCCAGTTCAGCCACCCATTGATAGATGGCGTCACCATCATCCCCTCGCGCACCGGGCGGCGCCAGCACCAGACCATCGGCATCGAGACCCGTCAAACGCGTCCAGCGCAACAGGCGCGTGCTATCGCGCCCACCGATGCGATGCAGCGACGGCAGAATGACCACATCGAACTCCAGGCCCTTGGATTTGTGGATGGTCATGATCTCGACACGCGCCGCCGAATTGTTGCCGGATGTGGCAAACAGATTGCTGAGCTGTGCTTCCAGACGCGTCAGGTCTTCCAGATCGCCGGAGATTTCCAGTTCATCCAGTCGCGCAAAATACGCTTCCGCATCGTCCAGTTCGTTCGCAGCGCTCAGGCATGCGGGACCATTCAGCGCCAGCCAGGTGCGCTCCACCCAATCGCGTAGGGTATGACGGGCACGTTCATTGAGCGCGGCATTCATCACCGTGATGAAACGCTGCATGCGTTCCTGGCCTTCAGGGCTGAGATGAGCGATACCCTCAGCCAGCAACAGGCTATAAATCGTTTTCTCCCGGTCATCGGCAACCAATGCATGCAGGTCCGCCAGACTCAGACCGCACCAGGGCGCGCGCAGACAAGCCAGCCAGGCAGTGCGATCAGCCAGATGCAGCAATGCACGGGTCAGCGCGATCAGATCCTGAACCAGTGAACGATCCTGCAACCGTTCAATATCCACCGCATTAAAAGCAATACCCGCCTGTTTCAGCTCGCGGGCAATCGGACCTGCATGACTGCGGCCGCTGACCAGAATGGCGATCTTCTGCTGCGTGTCGCTGTTCAATGCCTGCTGCACCAGCATGCCGATCCGGCGCGCTTCCTGCTGCGGACTGCGTTCAATCGCAGCATGCATGCGCACGTTGCCCTCGATAGCCGCATCGGGACGCGCCAGACTCGTGCTGTAATGCACTGCGCCCAACTCCGCATCGTCATGCGCAGGCATCACCTGCGGAAAAGTGGCATTCACCCAACTGACAATCGGTTGGGTGGAACGGAAATTGGTTTGCAGTTGCAGTGATTCAACCGTGACGCCCGGCAGACCCTGTGCCTGCATCTCCAGGAACAGGCCCACCTCAGCCTGCCGGAAGCGATAGATGGATTGCATGGGATCGCCCACACAGAATACGGTGCGGCCATCGCCTTCGCTCCACCCTGCCGTCAACAAACGCAACAAGGACATCTGCGTGATGGAGGTGTCCTGAAATTCATCGATGAGTACATGCTGCAATCGGGCGTCGAGCGCCAGTGCGGTGTCGGTGGGTTGCTCCACCGTGCCCAGTGCTTGCAGCGCACGCAATGACAGTTCCACATAGTCCACCTGGCCGATGGACTGGAATTCCAGCATCAACTCGCTGACCGCTCTGGGCAGCAGCTGCAGCAACGCTTGCAGGACCTGCCATTGGCTGTCGCTGAATTGCGCGGCGGGCAATTGATGCAGCCCCGTCACCAGTGAGTCGAGTCCTGGCATGTCACGCAGCGCATTGAGCAGCGCCACCATGCGGTTCCTGGCTTCCTTGTTATCCGTGGGAAAGCCCTGGGTCTTGGTCAGCGATTCGTAGAATTCGCCATCCTTCTTGCAGATGACCATGGCCAGCCCGCGCCAGGCCGTCAGCGCATCGGCGTCAATCGCCGGCAACCCGTTCAGTTCACTGCACGCCAACAGGAGTTCAGCATCGCTGTCCCTGACGCCATTCTTCAGACGATTGCGCGCACCGTAAGCAGCCAGCTCGGCCAGTTCGGCATGAACATCCGCAGGCAACTCATCATGCAGGCGTTGCAGATGATGCTCGATGGCGGCGCGCAAGGTGGCTTCAATGCTGTCACGCAGATCGATGTCATCACGATGACTCATCAACAAGGGCAGCCAATGATCGCGGCGCGCCAACAAATCACACAGCATCTGCACGAAGTCGGACACGCGATTGGCCAGATGCAGCAGCACGGTTTCCAGATGTCGGGCATCGGCACTGCCATCACCCAACTGTTCCAGCAGACGCACGCACACGGCTTCATAGATCGGCCATTGATCCTGAGAGATCTCCATGCTCGCGCCCATGCGCGCCAGTACCGGCAGACGTCGCGCCAGACTGGCGTTGAGCGCATCGATGGTCTGGATGCGCAGTCGTGCCGGATGTGTTTCCAGTTGCCAGCCACGTTGTCGATCGGCTTGCAGTGCTGCCTGCGCCAGATCCCAGTTCTGTGCTTCGTGTTCCCTGGCCGGCCGTTCAGTGCTGCGGGCGCGCGCCAGCGACTGCAGGATGCGATTGCGCATCTCGCTGGCAGCCTTGCGTGTGAAAGTGATCGCCAGAATCTGTTCGGGCTGCTCGACCGTGGTCAGCAGGCGCAGATAGCGTTGGGTGAGCAGTTCGGTTTTGCCTGACCCTGCCGGCGCCTGCACGATGAAGGAACGCGCAGGGTCCAGCGCGCGATCGCGTACCGGCTTGTCGGTCAGCGTTTGTACTTCAGACATCGCTGCCCTCCTCCTCGGCATCCATATCTACGGCTTCCAGCAATTCATGCACGCGGCACAGACTGCTCAGATGACAGTAAATGCATTCGTTCTTGAGCGGATCGACCTGAGCAGCGCCCGACAGGTATTGCTGCGCCAGTGTGTTCAGTACGGTTTCCCAGTGTTGCAACAAGTCATCCCAGGTGTCGATGCCGGGCAGCTTTTTGTAGGGTTTCTGCTGGGCGTAATCGGCAATGCCCGGCGCTATGCTGTCGGTATCCGCCAGACCGCGAAATTCGGCCCTGCCCGGCGCCAGTACGGCAAAGGCAATGCCTGCCAGTTGCTGACGATGCGCCAGCGCGTACAGCGGCAACTGCGGACTGCGCGGCCGGCCGGGCGTGCGATCCAGCCAGTCATTGGCATGGTTGCTGTCGCCGGTCTTGTAATCGATCAGCAGCATGCCGCCATCGCTCAATTCGTCGATGCGATCCAGCTGAATGGTGATGTGCATGCCGGACAGTTCATAGGACTCGTTCTGCTCGGCGCGATGTACGCGAAATGGCAGGCGCTGGGCTTCAACCCGCAGCAGGGCCATAACCCATTGCACGCACAGTTCCACTTCCAGTGCCACCAGACGTTGTCGATGCAAGGTGCTGGCAGGAATGACCTGCTGCGCCACGCGTTCGGCGATGCCGCGAACTGTATGCACCAGCGCGGTCATTTCGGCCGCTTGCAGATTCGCAGAATCCTTCAGTTGCTGCCACAGCTCTTTCAGCACGCGATGCACCAGCGTGCCGCGTTCGGTGGCTTCAACGGCCGGTGAAACGCTGGGCATGGCTTCGGCATGCAGACGCAACTCGGCCTGTGCGCGGAATGGGCAACGGCTTTGCAGTTCCACAATGCGTGAACCGCCTCTGGCTTCACCGGGCGCTTGAGGTGGCGCATAGTTATCGGTGAAGACATCTAGGTCCGGCCGTTGTGTGAACAACTGTGTCGCCAAAGCAGGCGTGCCTGCTTGAGGCAAGTCTTCCAGCGTCAGCGCCGGATAAGCGGACAGCAGCGGACTGGGACGCAGCTCGGCATCTTCGTCATGCTGTGGCCAACTCAGTATTACTGCATCGGCTGTCCGCACCAGACGTTGCAACTTGCCTCTGGCCAGACTGAGGCAACTCTCAGCGCTGGCTTCCGGCAGGCCATATTCGCGTTGCAGCTCGATGGGCAGGAAGGGATCGGGCTCCGGCGCCGGCGGCCAATCGCCGGCATGCAGGCCCATCACCCAGAGCGCATCAAATTGCATCCCGGCAATGCTGTCGGCGTCGATGAGGGTGACAGCCTGATCCAGACTTTCCGGCGCAAAATTTTCGGCATGGCAGGCATCGCGCAAGGCGGCAATGGCGCGTGTCAGATTGATCCTGCCCAGCAGTTCATCCAGGGCGCTCAGTTCGGCCAGCACCTGCTGAAACTTGATCAATGTCTGTTGTTCATTACTGTCCAGACTGCGGCCACGCGACCAGCCACTGAGCTTGAGCAGTTGCGTGAAGCGTTCCGTCCACTGACTTGGCAGGGCACTGCCCTGATGTTCGCGCAGATAGTTGGCCGTGGCCTGCATGCTGCCTGCCAGTTGCAGGCAGTGGCTGATGGCGGCGAGACGTTCCAGTTCGTTGCAGTTCCAGTACTCGCGGCGGCTGTCGCGCGCCTGTACATCGGCCATTGCACGAGCTGCAGCTTCCGCTTCATAACCGGCCATGAACGGCGAACGCAATAACTGTCCGATCAACAGCACATCGGCCCTGCCCTGCATCAATTGCAGCAGCAGCAGCGCGTGATGCACCAGCGGATAACTGCTCAAGCCGGGCGTGGCCACCACGCGAAAGGCACAAGCGACAGCCGTTTGATCAATGCGTCGTTGCGCCGGCGCGAACACTTCAGTGAAGCGGCGTTGCACCTGCGCGGCCTGTGCGGTGAGATTGGGCACTACCACTGCCACACGCGTCTTGCCGGATTCCACCTGTTGCCTCGCCCAACGAGCCGCCAGCTTTAATTCGTCGTGACCATCCTTGGCGGCAATCACTTGCGCGCGTGCCTGACGACTGGCCGGTTCCAGTATATGAATGACCGCGCCACGATCCCGCCATGCCTGCAACAGATACTGCATTTCCGGCGTGAGCTGATCGAAGCCATACACGACCAATGCCGTGTCCGGCTGAAACTGGGTATCATGCAGATAACCGGCAAAGCGGGCGCTATCCAGCCAATGATGTTGTGCCGTGTGCGCGCTGAACTGTTGCGCCCATTCACAGAAGACCTGCGCCTCTTCGCCCGGATAGGCAGCCGCTTTGCGCAAGGGAATCCGGTACTGATGCAGGCGCTGCCAGCTACGCTGTGCATTGCGCGCCGCCTGGGCGGGATTGAGCAGTGTCTGGCCGCTGTCGCTTTCAGCAACGATGCGTTCCCATAACGCCAGCGATTGCAATTCGCTCAACAGACGTGGCGGTGGCTTGTGATCCTGGTGATTACGCTGTTGCTGACAGGCCGTGCGCAGATACGTGGACCAGGGCAGGATGCGCGGCGTGGGCCACACCAGCAGGCCATGCGCCTGCGCGGTGTATGCATATTCCTGCCGCAACGCATGCGCCAGATGGCGACTGGCCGTGAGCAGCGTCGCGCCGTCAGTGAGTAGTGCGTATAGCTGTGCGTCCAACTGATTAGAACCTATCTCAAAATTGCAACGAACACTGAAAGCTATAGAGTTGTCATTCCCGCAAAAGCAGGACTGCGCAGGCAGGATGCCGAAGCGTACATCGGTCTTGACCGATGGCCCGAAGGGCAAACTGCACGATGCAGTTTGTAATCCAGCTAAAACAGTGCCTTACTGGATGCCCGCCTACGCGGGCATGACGTGAAATAGTATTTCCTGAATTTTGAGATAGGTTCTAATTAAACGATCAAACCGCTTTCAACGCCGGCGCCGGCCGCGATACCGGCTGACGGCCATTGGCGTAGCTGTCGAGCAGTTCTTCCATGCGCTGAAACACATCGTTGATGACTTCCGCACGCGGCAGGTGCGTGATACGGAAGTGATTGCGATACGGCACATTGAAGCTGGAACCCGGTGCAATCAGTACATGCTTGTGCTCCAGCAGGTCCAGGGCGAACTGCTGGTCATCCAGCTCCGGCAACACGTCGCTTCTGATCTTGACGAAGTCGTAGATCGCGCCCCTGGATTGCTGCACGTCCAGATATTTGCTCTTGCTGACGTTATCCACGATCGCCTGGCGCGATTCAAACAGGCGGCCACCGGGGCGCACCAGTTCCTTGATACTTTGATAACCACCCAGTGCGGTCTGCACCGCCCACTGGCCCGGCACGTTGGCGCACAGGCGCAGCGATGACAACAGCTCCACCGCGCTCAGATAATCGCGCCCATGCTCCATGTCGCCGGAGAACACGGCCCAGCCGACACGATAGCCGCAGGCGCGATACACCTTCGACAGCCCTGACATGGTCACGCACAGCGCGCCATGCACCAGGGTCGCCATCGGCGTGAACTCCGCATCGCCGTACAGGATCTGGTCGTAAATCTCGTCCGAAAACACCACCAGGTGGTGTTTCTCCGCCAGTGCGGCAATGGCTTCCAGAGTCTTGCGCGGATATACCGCGCCGGTCGGGTTGTTGGGATTGATGACCACGATGGCGCGAGTGCGGCTGGTGATCATGGACTCGATCTCTTTAGGATCGGGCACAAAGCCGTTCTCGGGACGGCAGGGATAATGCACGGCGCGGCCGCGATTCAGGTTCACGGCAGCGGTCCACAGCGGATAGTCGGGACTGGGCACCAGCACTTCATCGTCGGTATTGAGCAGGCCGCGCAGGCACAGGTCGATCAGCTCGCTGACGCCATTGCCGATCACCACCTCTTCAACACTGACGCCACGCACGCCGCGACTCTGCTGCAGCATCACCACGGCCTCACGCGCCGGGAAAATGCCCTTCTGGTGGCAGTAGCCTTCGCTGACCTTGAGGTTCTCGATCATGGCCAGACGCATGGTCTCGGGCGTGCGGAAGCCGAAGGCGCCGGGATTGCCGATGTTCAGCGAAATGATGTCGTAGCCCATGCGCTCCATTTCCTGGGCGCGGCGCGCCAGCTTGCCGCGAATTTCATATTTCACATTGGCAAGGCCGGAACTGGGACGAATGGTTTGCGCGGTCATGACGGCACCGAAAGCTGTGGAACAAGCGACTGAAAACTCAATCGGTTAGTGGTGGAGATTAACAAAGAATACCAGCACTGCCGAGAGTTGCCGCACAGAAGCCGGGCAGGCGCGCAGAAATTGCCATCAATCCGGCCATCCACACATAGCTGGCGCTTTGACGCCTGGCGGTCCATCGCCGCTTACAAGAAGGGAACTTCTGTTTCCTTCAGGTCAGCCTAATGAGCGACCAGCGGATCGTCATCCGCCAGCGCCGCGGCGGCCGCTGAGGCAATCGCATGGTCGTTGGGATTTCTGACCCCCGCCACGGCGACACCACCGATGAGCCGGCCCCGCGCGATGATGGGAACGCCGCCCCAGCCCTCCGGTGCGGCACCCGGCAAGGCCATGGATTGAGCCAGATCACCGGCCAGCAGCTTGGCCTCCAGCGACTGGCTGGTCACGGCATACCGCGCCGCAGTGCGCGCCTTATCCACGGCAATCTGTAGATGCGAACGTCTGCCGCCAATCTCTATTTGCACATAGACGAGATCGCCGTTGGTATCGACCACCACCATCGGGAAGCTGGAAATATTTCGCTTCCTGGCTTCTGCTTCCGCGGCCGCAAGCATGCGCGGCACCTGATTGAGACTGACCGAAACACCGTACAACACCGGCTCGGAAGTAATCTGCTGCTCCTCGGCTGTCGCCTGTTGCTGGGCAGTTTCCGGTGCTGAGGGATCGAGTGCGCGTCTGCCGGCGTCAGCAACCGCTTCGTCATATCCGCCTGTCACGCCGATCGCGCCGATGAGGTAGCCATTCACGACAATGGGCAGGCCGCCGGGTCCCATGCTGGCGTTCATGGGTAAAGCGAAGGAATTTTTGAAGTCATTTTTCTTCAATGACTCATAAAACTTGGCGCTGGGAAAACCATAAGTGGCTGACGCACGCGCCTTTGCCAGAGCGATGTCTACCGCCGCAATCTTGGCGGAAGGCCCCCTTTGCAGATAGACGATATCCCCGCCGCCATTGACGACCGCCACAACAAGGGTGTCGCTTACATTGTGTTTCTTTGCTGCCGCAACCGCCGCCGCCGCAACCTGTTTCGCCTGCGTGATGTCGATGGGAATACCGTAGAACAGACCCGTGGTGCCGCTTGGCGCAGGCGGCGCTGCCGCCGGCTGTTGAGCGCGGGCTCCCATCGCGAGTACAGAGGTAATGCATATCGCTGCTACAGCGGCCCGGTGAAAAAGCCTGTGCATGTTCGTTTCCTCGTATTCTGGCGCTATCGCTGGACTGCCGTTGTTGATGGTTAAGAGGCAGGACCAGTTACAAAATTGATCTTCCCTAGGTTGCCACAAATGGCGGTCCGGGAAGAACCGGTGTATGTAAAGGAATGTCAGGACTGCCGGGAGTTGTCGGATATAAATACGGTGCTGGCACCGGATACCAGCAGGTGATTACAACTGCAGCCGAATAAGGGTAATTTCTCATCCATGAAACGTTGCTTGCCACTGCTGTTATTGTTATTCGCCAGCCCGCTCCTGGCCGAGGCGCTGCGTTGCGGCAACAAGCTGGTTTATGAGGGTGACATTGCCGCCACGGTGGAAGCCCGCTGCGGCAAGCCGGTGCAGATCAGCCACAGTTCCATTCTCAGGGTTCCGACAGTCTGGCGGCATGGCCGTCCGTACCAGCTCTCCGATCAGGAAGTGCTGATACCGGTGGAAACCTGGGTGTACAACTTCGGTTCGCGCAAGTTCATGCGGCAGTTGCGCTTCGAAGACGGCGTGCTGGTGGAAATCAATATTCTCGAATACGGTTATTGAGAGTTATTAACGCGGCTTGCAAATACTTCTGATTCCGTTCGTCCCGGATTTCCTTTGGTCATGGTGAGCCTGTCATATCATTCTGTTTGCA
>JBFWSR010000022.1:0-48545 GCA_050248275.1 Steroidobacteraceae bacterium | reverse complement strand
GCTCTGAGTGCAGCGGGCAAGTTTAGCTGATCGGGATATGTGCTCTGACCGGAACTACACAGTCCCATTAGGCAGGTTCCCCCAGAGTTTAGCTGATCGGGATATGTGCTCTGACCGGAACGCCTCTTGCTCCATCAGTTCAGTGAACAGTAGTTTAGCTGATCGGGATATGTGCTCTGACCGGAACGCATCGGCTGCTGGTTCCGGTTCCACACGCAGTTTAGCTGATCGGGATATGTGCTCTGACCGGAACTTAGGGGCTGACGCGAACCACACAAACAATGCTTAACTGATCAGGAATGCGTACCCGAAATTGATCTATCCCACCACCGACAACCTTGCCCGCCTCTCCTCGCCTGCCTTGGATTGTTCATTATCCGTTTTCACTTGCCCTCTGTTCCTTGCCGCTTCCGCCTGATGCAGGCGCAGCATCAGTTCGGCTTCGTGGCGTGACAGGCCGCAGCTGCTGATCAGTTCTTCGCAGGTGGCGCCGCCACGTGCCAGGCGCGCGGCTACTTCATATCCGCGTGGCGCCGGGGCATTGGCGATGGCTGGTGCGCGCGGTTCCTGTGGCGCGGGTCGATCAATCGTTTTAGGCGCTGCCGTTTCCAGATTATCCATGCGATCGGACAGCAACAACAGTTCGCCGCGGATCAGGTCCATCTGTTCAAACAGGCGTTGCGCATCGCGTGCCGCGCTGCGACGCCAGTTGCGGAACGCCAGGGCGAACACCAGCAGTGCAATAGTCAGGGCAATGGCCCGGGCCGCGATCAATGCGATTTCAATGCTGAATGCAGGCATCACAAACTCCTGTGCGGGCGGCCAATCGGATGGCATGGCCCATATCTGGCAGGCGTCAGGAATCTGACGCCTCACTCCAATACACAGGAAAGAGCAGCTTCCATGCCACGTTACAACAGCACGTCATGACTCGAACTGAAGCTGAGACTCAGGTCACAGGGGAATAGTGCTCTTGCAGCATTGTGGCGACTTATCTTTTCACTGGCTTTAAACAGGTCTGCTGATCAGAGCGCTTCGACTGCGCTCAGCGACCGGAATAAGGGCAACTCAGTTGGGCGAACTCGCAGCAACCGCAATGCCCGGCATATCAAGTTGCGCGGTCGCCGTGGCCGCTGCTGCGTTGACCGTGTCACTGGAGCCTTCGGCATTCTCGCCATTGCTGAGAATCACGATCATCACGCGCCGGTTGGCGTTGCGGCCCTGGTCCGTGTCGTTATCCGCCACTGGTCGAAACTCGCCGAGGCCAATCACTGCCAGTCGCGATGGATCGATGCCACGCTGCATGAACAGATGCACCACCGTGGCGGCGCGCGCTGCCGACAATTCCCAGTTGGAAGGAAAGGCAGCCGTGCTGATGGGGCGATTATCGGTATGGCCTTCGACCCGCATCGGATACGGCAAGGGTTTCAGAGTCTCCGCCAGTTGCTGCAACACTGCGGTGGCCTGCGGATCCATGGTGGCGGAACCGCTGGGAAACAGGATGTCGGTGCGAATCTCGATCTCCACACCATTTTTCTTGCGGCGCACCATGAGCATGCCCTGTTGAATGAGACCCGCCATGCGCGCCTCCACGTTGGCGATCACTCTGTCCATGGGCGACATGCCATCGGTTTCCGGATTGTTGCCCGGCTCTTGCAGCCGCTTGTCGGTGGCCATCATCGTGACATGCTGGCCGATCAGGTTGCCCTGCGTATCCAGCGGCGGACTGGCATCCTGAATGGCCGTCGGTGTCTTGTCGCCCACCTGGATCGGATCGAGCGCACGCGGCGAGCCCTTGAAGGCCGCAGACAGCGAATCCGATACTGCGCGGTACTTGCCTTCATTGACCGTGGAGATGGCATACATCACCACGAAGAATGCCAGCAGCAAGGTAATCAGGTCGCCATAGGGAATCGCCCAGGCTTCGTGATTGACGTGATCTTCGTGTTTGTGTTTACGGGCCATGATGAGTCATTGAGCATTGACAATGGTTGATTGATAACGCGAGAAAAAGCCGCCTTGCGTTATCAGTTTGCAAATATCAATTGTTCATTCAGTGCAAATATCCCTGTAGTTTGGTTTCGATGGTGCGCGGGTTCTCGCCCTGGGCAATGCCGATCAGGCCTTCGATGATCATGGCGCGATTCTGTGCCTGCGCATGGATGGCCGCCTTGAGCTTGTTGGCCATGGGCAGAAACAGCAGGTTGGCCAGACCGATGCCGTAAATGGTGGCGGTGAATGCGGCAGCAATGCCATGACCCAGCTTGCTGGGATCGGCCAGGTTCTGCATCACGGCAATCAGGCCGAGCACCGCGCCGATGATGCCCAGCGTCGGCGCATAGATGCCCATGCCCTCGAAGACCTTGGCGGCGCGCATGTCCACGGTCTCGCGAATTTCCAGTTCCACTTCCATGACAGCGCGGATTTCTTCCGGCTCGCCGCCATCCACCAGAATCTGCAGTCCCTTGCGCAGGAAGTCGTCGGAAATGTCATTGAGCACGGGTTCCAGACCCAGCAGACCCTGCTTGCGGGCTACGCCGCTCCACTCCATGAACTGTTTCAAGGTTTCGTCGGCCTGCAACGCGGGCGGTCGCAGCACCCAACCCGAGATTCGCACGGCATGCGACATGACGTGCAGGGGCGTCTGTAAACAGATGGCCGCCACGGTGCCCACCATCACGATCATGAAGGCAGCCGAGGACAGCAGTGCAGACAATCCGGCGCCTTTCAGCACGGCCCCCACCATCAGGGACACGCACGCCAGCACCAGGCCGACGACACTGAGAATGTCGAATGACTGCTTGCGCATATCGAGAATGGAACTCCAACCAACCGTCAGCTAGCTTTAACGGCAGGGAGTGGAAAATCTTGCGTCCGGATTTTGTTGCCGACGACGGCAGGGGCGAAATTGAAATACCGAGACGCTTCGACTTCGCTCAGCGACCGGATTTCGGTCGCTGCCGATTGCCGTTCTGCGAGAAAGGGCTCAATGAATTGAGCCCCTACTGCAAAAACCTGTCTGTCGGGACGTAGGGGCGCGATTCATCGCGCCCTGTCAGTAAACGAGGGCATTTCGTTGGCGGTTCTTGGACGCTCTCACATGCCCAGATTGGACAGCAAGGCATCCACATCGGTCTGGTCGCCGACCACCACGCCATGATCCACGCCCGGCACAGCCGGACCGTAGCCGCGTGTGGCGTGATATTTGTCGTTGGCGTCTGCGGCAGGACGTTCGGTATCGAGGGTGGCCATTTTCACCAGTTCGCCCAGGGTCTGTTCAACCTCGGTGACCAGCTTGATCACGCCACGGATGATCTGCCCGGACAGATCCTGATAACCCTGGGTCATGAGCACTTCAGCCAGATTGGCGCGCACGGTTTCGGTATCCGTCTGCGCACTGCGCAGGAAGGTTTCCATGCGGCCCAACAGATTGCGGAAATCATTCGGATCGATGCTGCGTGTAGTGAACTGCTGCCAGAGCACGGCCAGTTCGGCGGCTTCCCTGGCAATGCGTCCCGCCAGCGGGCCGGACTGTTCGACCAGGTCCATGGTCTTGTGCGCCGCTTCATCGGTCATCTTCATCACATGATCCAGACGCTGCTTGGCGTCCGGCACTTCCTTTTCCGCCAGATCCACCAGCCGCGAATCGAGCTGGAAACGTTCCAGCGCGCCGTGCAGATCGGAAGTGAGTTTGCGCAACTGCGTCCACAGCACATCGTCGCGCTCGCGCACCATCGAATTGAGTTCCGCCATGAAGGCATCCTCATCATCGGCTTCCAGCGCCGAGGACAGGCTCAATACACGATTTGCATAACGGTCTTTCAGCGAGGCTTTGACTTGTTGTTTTTTCCTGGCCATGGCGAGTTTACTTCCTGCTTTCCAGAATCTTGTCGAGCTTTTCCTTGAGCGTCACCGCAGTGAACGGCTTGATGACATAGCCATTGACCCCTGCCTGCGCCGCCTCGACGATCTGCTCGCGCTTGGCTTCGGCGGTCAGCATCAACACCGGCATCTTGGCCAGTTTGGGATCGGCACGCACCGCCTTGAGCAACTCCAGACCCGGCATGCCCGGCATATTCCAGTCGGTGACCAGAAAGTCGATATTGCCCTGCTGCAGGATGGGCAGCGCCGTATTGCCATCGTCCGCTTCCGTCACGTTGGCATAGCCCAGATCGTGCAGCAGGTTCTTGATGATGCGGCGCATGGTCGAAAAGTCATCGACCACCAGAAAACGTAAATCTTTGCTCATCCTCTCACTCCTCCTGACCGGCAATGACAGCCGGTCAAATCACTCTGTCTGTCTCGCGACTGCATCAAGCGCGTGTCAGTACCTGACGCGGCGCGCGCTTGGCGGGCGCGCTGCGGCCACGCTTGGGTTCTTCCTGCGATTCGCAAAAATCGCGACGATCGCGCCAGTCCACCAGCCGCGCTTTCAGACGCACCAGCGCCTGACCATGCAACTGACAAACGCGCGACTCGGTCACCTTCAGCACGGCGCCGATTTCCTTCAGGTTCAGTTCCTCATCGTAATAAAGGGACATCACCAGTTTCTCGCGCTCCGGCAAATCTTCGATGGCCAGCGCCAGCGCCTTGCGGAAATCCGCATCGGCAATCTCGCGAAATGGATCGGCCTTGTCGTCGGCTGCCTTGATCAGCGGCGAATCGTCATCGCCCACCGTTTCATTCAGGCTCACCAGACGACAGCTCGCCGCATCCTGCATGACCTTGTAATACTCATCCAGCGACACGCCCATGCGTGAAGCCACTTCGGCATCCTGGGCTTCGCCGCCCTGCTCCGCTTCCAGCTCGCGGATGGCTGCCGCCGCTGCCCGCGCCTTGCGATGCACCGAGCGCGGCGCCCAGTCGAGCTTGCGCAAGGCATCGAGCATGGCGCCGCGAATGCGGATGCCGGCGTAGGTTTCAAAACTCGCGCCGCGATCCGAACTGTAATTCGCCGCCGCTTCCAGCAGACCGAGCATGCCGGCCTGAATCAGGTCGGCCACTTCCACCGACGATGGCAATCGTCCCGCAAGGTGATAGGCGATGCGCTTCACCAGTTCCGCATGGCGTCGCACCAATGCATCCGTATCCTGTGCGGGCATGCATGCCTCGTATGCTGTCACCCTGCTCATTGCACCACCTCAAGCCGCACTGCATGGCGACGTACCAGACGTTCGACAAAAAATTCCAGATTGCCGCGCGGGCCCGGGGGTACGGGCCACTTAACGGCCTTGATGGCCAGTTTCTTGAAGGCCTGCGCCGCCGGACTGGCGGGGTAGGCTTCAGTAACGGGACGCTGTTCACGAATCGCGCGTTTCAGATAAGGGTCTTCCGGCACTTCACCGACATATTCCAGAACCACATCCAGAAAGCGGCTGGTGACGCGTTCGAGTTTCTTGAACAACTGGCCGCCGTCGCCCGGCTTGCCGCACAGGTTGCTGAGCACATGAAACTCGCGCACGCCGTGATGGCGGCTGAGCACCTTGATCAGCGCATAGGCATCGGTGATGGAAGCCGGTTCATCGCACACCACGATCAATACATGTTGCGCCGCCTGCGAAAATTGCAGCACGCCGTGAGCGATGCCCGCTGCGGTATCGACGATCAGCACATCGAGACGATGCGCCAGACTGCTGAACGCCTGCACGATGTTCAGATGTTCAGCGGCGCTCATGTTGGCCATGTTGGCCACGCCCGAAGCGGCCGGCACCACATGAAACCCCTGCGGCGTTTCGATAATCACTTCTTCCAGCGAGCAACTGCCATCCAGCACGTGCGCCAGCGTGTGCCGCGGCGACAGGCCCAGCAACACATCGACATTGGCCAGACCCAGATCGCCGTCCAGCAACATCACGCGCTTGCCGGCGGCGCTCATCGCGGTGGCGAGATTGATGGCCACGCTGGTCTTGCCGACGCCGCCTTTGCCGCCGGTGACGGCAATGACCTGCACCGGTCCGGGCATCACCGGGCGCCTGGTTTCTGTTTTATTTGTTGTGCGGTCAGGCAAGGGCATGCGCCACTCCTCCAAATCTCAGCGTGAGTAATTCTTCATCTGTCTGCGCGCCGCTGCGCCGCGCCAGTTCAACGGCGCGCGCCACCATGTGATGGGCGCGCGCCGGCGCCAGATCTTCCGGAATGCGCTGGCCTTCACTGATGTAGGCCAGCGGAATGGCATGACGCGTCAGCGCCGAGATGGAACCGCCCAGGCTGGTGGCTTCATCGACCTTGGTGAACACGCATGACTTGGGCGATGCGGCGGCAAAGCGCAGGAAGGTTTCTTCCAGCGTGCCGGCCTGCGCCCCGGCCGATACCACCAGACAGGTTTCGAGCTGTGCATGCGAAGTGGCCAGCAAGGCCAGTTCCGCCGACAGGCGCGCATCGCGCTGACTGAAGCCGGCGGTGTCGATCAGCACCAGACGCCTGTCGGCTACCGAGTTGAGAATCGCATTGAGCTCGGCGACGCGATCAACGGTGTAAGTGGGTACGCCCAGCAGACGGCCGAGATTCTGCATCTGATCCTGCGCGCCCATGCGCACTGAGTCCGCTGAAACCAGCACCAAATCGCGCGGGCCATGACGCAGCACCCAGCGTGCCGCAAGCTTGGCCACCAGCGTGCTTTTGCCAACGCCGGTCGGACCGACAAAGGCCACCATGCCGCCCTGATCCAGCCAGCGTTCGCTGTCAACCGCCACGCGTTTGGCAATCAGCGCCAGCGCCATGCGCTGTGCTTCATGCCATTCCAGGCGCGCGGGAATCTGTGACGCCACTTCGACGACCAGCGTATGCGCAAAGCCCAATTGCGTCAGTTCTTTCAACAAAGCAGTCTGCAAAGGCGCGCGTCGCGTCAGGTCATTCCATGCCAGCACGGCCATCTGCGTTTCCAGCATGCGGCGCAGGGTGCGCAGTTCGACGCCGACATCGCCGGCAGGCTCGTCATCGCCGGACGGCAGTTCATTGCTCTCGGTACGCACGTTATTCGTTTGTCGTGAACTGGCAGCCAGCGTCTGATTGATGGCCCGCATGCTGCCGGCGAAGTCTGTCGGCGACGCACTGGCATACTCGCTGGCAATGGTGGAGT
This sequence comes from Steroidobacteraceae bacterium, assembly GCA_050248275.1. GTDB lineage: Bacteria > Pseudomonadota > Gammaproteobacteria > Steroidobacterales > Steroidobacteraceae > CAILZL01. Next base: position 41,467 of record JBFWSR010000022.1, on the reverse strand, counting down.
TCTGCACGATGGTCTCGGCGTCGAAATCGACGGCGGCCACCACTTCCACGCCTTCTTCAGTACGCCGCGACGACAGGATGACCGCATCCGGTCCCTGCGCATCGCGTACCTGATTCAGTGCCTGACGCATGTCTTTGGCGAGATAACGACGGATCTTCATGAATGCTTGCTTTAATGCTGCTTGAGTGAGTTACGACGCTGGTTAATGCCGACCGACGGTGCCGATCAATCGCACCTTGCGGCTGTCTGGAATTTCGTTCCAGCCCAATACATGCAGGCTGGGCACAGCCGAACGCAGGAAGCGCGCCAGTGATGGGCGCAATTGCGGTGGCACCAGCAGCACAGCTGGCTTGCCGGCGGTTTCTTGACGCTGCGCCGTTTCCGACAGCCGGCGTTGCAGACGCTCCGCCAGTCCCGGTTCCAGTCCCGGCGTCGCCAGTGCGGTGTTGGCATCGCCTGCCGACATGGCGCTGCCCAGCAATTGTTCGAGATCCGGCTCCAGCGTCATCACCGGCAGCTCATCGTTCATGCCGGCAATGTCCTGCACGATCTGCCGGCCCAATGCCACGCGTACCAGGCCCTGCAGTACCTGCGGGTCCTGGGTGCGGCTGGCGTGTTCCGCCAAAGTTTCGACGATGGTGCGCATGTTTTTGATTGGAACTCGTTCTTGCAGCAGGTGTTGCAATACGCGTACCACCGTGCCCAGCGGCAACTGTCTGGGAATGAGATCTTCGACAAGTTTTGGCGCAATTTTTCCCAGCGTGTTGAGCAGGTTCTGCACTTCCTCATGTCCCAGCAGTTCATGTGCGTGCTGCTGGATGATATGACTGAGATGCGTGGCAATGACGGTGGCGGCATCCACCACTGTGTAACCCAGTGCATGCGCCTGTTCGCGCATGGTGGGCTCGATCCACACCGCTTCCATGCCGAATGCCGGATCGCGCGTTTCAACACCGGCCAGCTTGCCGAACACACGACCGGGATTAATGGCCAGTTCGCGCTCCGGATAGATCACGGCTTCGCCCACGGGCACACCGGCCAGATTGATGCGATAGGAATTCGGCGCCAGTTCCAGGTTGTCGCGAATATGGACGGTATGAATGAGGAAGCCCAGTTCCTGCGACAGCTTGCGGCGGACACCTTTGATGCGTGCCAGCAGATCGCCGCCCTGGGTCTTGTCGACCAGCGGCACCAGGCGATAGCCGACTTCCAGACCAATCATGTCCACCGGCTGCACATCGTCCCAGCTCAATTCCTTGTTCTCTGGCGCAACCACCGGCGCAGGCAGCGGCTGTGCGGGCTTTTCTTCGAGCAGCGCCATGGCCTGACGGTTCCTGATGCGCCATGCCGCATAACCGCACAGGGCGGCGCCCAGCAGGAACGCCACATTGGGCATGCCCGGCACGATGCCCATGATGCCCAGCAGCGAAGCAGCCACCATCAAGGCGCGCGGATTGCCGAACAACTGCTTGCCCAGTTCGCCGCCCATGTCCTGGGCACGTGACATGCGCGTCACAATGATGGCCACTGCGGTGGACAGCAACAGCGCCGGAATCTGCGCCACCAGACCGTCACCGATGCTCAGCAACACATAGGTCCTGGCCGCATCGGAGAAATTGAGATCGTGCCCCAGCATGCCGATGGCCACGCCACCCAGCATGTTGATGACCAGAATCATGATGCCGGCGGTGGCGTCGCCGCGCACGAATTTGCTGGCGCCGTCCATCGAGCCGTAGAAGTCGGCTTCTTCACGCACTTCCTGACGACGCTTGCGCGCATCATCCTGAGTAATCAGACCGGCATTGAGATCGGCGTCGATGGCCATCTGCTTGCCGGGCATGGCGTCCAGGGTGAAACGCGCGCTCACTTCGGAGATGCGGCCCGAACCCTTGGTCACCACCACAAAGTTGATGATGGTCAGGATCAGGAACACCACCACGCCGACTGCATAGTTGCCGCCGATGACAAACTCGCCGAAAGACTTGATAACCTTGCCGGCTGCATCCGCGCCGGTATGACCATGCAGCAGCACCACGCGGGTGGAGGCCACGTTCAACGCCAGACGCAACAAGGTGGCCAACAATAGCACGCTGGGAAACACGCCAAATTCCAGCGGCCGGGCGACATAGAACACTGCCATCACCACCACCAATGACAACGCGATGTTGAAGGTGAACAGCACATCCAGCAGGAACGGCGGCATGGGCACGATGACCATGGCCAGCACTGCCATCACGCCCAGCGGCACGCCGATGCCGCTGCGCATGAGATCCTTGATGCTGATCCCTGCGGGTTGAACCTGAGTCATGGCGTTCATTCGGTTACCTCAATCACGGGACGTTCAGGCCGCATGGCCGCGCCTTTGCTGAAAGCGCGTAACTGGAAGACATAGGTCAGCACCTGCGCCACTGCGGTATACAGCGAGGCAGGAATTTCCTGGTTCAGATCGACGCTGCGATACAGCACACGCGCCAGCGGCGGCGCTTCGAAAATAGTGACTTTGTTGTCGGTGGCGATTTCGCGAATGCGCGCAGCGATGACATCCGCGCCCTTGGCCACCACGATGGGCGCACGATTGCGATTTTCGTCGTAACGCAACGCCACGGCAAAGTGCGTCGGGTTGGTGATGACCACATCGGCAGTGGGCACTTCGGCCATCATGCGGCGACGCGCCACTTCCTGCTGCATGCGGCGGATCTTGCCTTTGACCTCCGGCGAGCCTTCGCTTTCCTTCATTTCCCGCTTGATTTCTTCGCGCGACATTTTCAATTGTCTGGCGTGCTGCCATAACTGGATGGGCACGTCCACCGCGGCGATGAACAACATGCCGCAGGCCAGCATCAGCAATGCGCGCGTACACAGATGCGCGGCATGCTGCATGGCGCCCGACAGGGATTCATTGCTCATCGCCAGCAGCGCATTGGCATCGCTTCGCAATACCATCACGGCGACAGCGGCCACGACGCCGAACTTGAGCAGCGACTTGGCCAGTTCCACCCAGCCATTGACGGAAAACAGGCGGCCCATGCCGGTGACGGGATTCAGACGGGAAAACTGCGGCGCCAATGCTTCGGTACTGAAATTCCAGCCGCTCAGCGCCATGGGCGCCAGCAGCGCCGCCATGAACCCCGCCAGCAGTACCGGCAGCACCGCCATGAAGCCGGACAGCGTTGCGCTGCTCATGGCAGTCAGCATCTGCGTGGCATTCATGTCAGCGGCGAAGCGCGGCGATAGCCCGGTGCGCATCAGTGCAGCAAATCCCGCCACCATGCGTTCACCAAACATCGAAATGGCGGCGCCACTGAACAAGGTCACGGCCGCCGAATTCAGATCCCGCGAACGCGGTACCTGGCCTTTTCGACGCGCTTCTTCCTCGCGTTTCGGCGTGGCGCTCTCGGTACGTTCCTGTGCGTCATCATGTTCGGCCATGATTCAGACTCCCGCCGTACTGCCGCCGACAGCGGTCATGTCAGTCAGCAGCATCCACAACGAACCGAGCAGGCGCATGAATCCGCTTTGCACGGCCGGTAAACCCAGCAACACAATGATCAGGCCCAGCGCCAGCGCCGCCGGAAAGCCCACTGCAAACAGATTGAGCGTGGGCGCAGCGCGACTCATCACGCCGAAGCCGAAGTTGACGATCAACATCGCCGCCAGACCCGGCAGGGCAATCATCAATGCGCCGGAAAACAGCGTGGAACCGAAGTTCACCAACATCCACAAGCCGTCATTGCCCAGCCCCATGCTGCCGACTGGCAGCAGCGTAAAACTCTGCAACAGCGATTCGATCAGGATCAGATGACCGTTCAGCGCCAGAAAGGTCAGCGTGACGATGATCATGTAAAACTGGCCCAGCACCGGCGTGCTGGCGCCATGCAAGGGGTCCACGTTGATGGCAAACGACAGCCCCATGCTGTTGGCCAGCAGTTGTCCGCCCATCACCACCGCATCGAAGATGATCTGGGTGGCAAACCCCAGCGCGACGCCGATGATCATCTGCTGCACGGCGATCACCAGACCCGTGCCGGAAAACAGTTCCAGACCGGCAGGAGACTTGATCAGCGGCGCCAGCAATACCGTCAGGGCCGCAGCCAGCACCAGACGCACGCGTGGCGGCACGGTCTTGGCGCCGAATACCGGCACCACCATCAGACAGGCGCCGATGCGCAGGAAGGGCCAGAAATACAGGCTGATCCATTCCGAAACAGTGCTGGCGTTGAGCGTGATCATGGACACTCAGCGCATCAGGCCGGGAATGCTCATGAACAATTCGCGGGTGTAGCCGGTAATCACCTGCAACATCCACGGCCCCGCCACCATCAACGCCAGCGCCACGCCCACCAGCTTGGGAATGAACGACAGCGTGGATTCGTTGATCTGCGTGGCCGCCTGAAAAATGCCGACCACCAGACCGATGATGAGCGCCGCCAGCAACAAAGGCATGGACAGCAGCAGCGTCACCTCCAGGGCGTGACGGGCAATCGACATGATGGATTCGGGGGTCATGTTTTTTTATTTGATAAGGGACAATGAATAATTGATAACGAAGCTCATCTATAAAAACTGGAGGCCAGCGTGCTGACCACCAGCGTCCAGCCATCCACCAGCACGAACAACATGATCTTGAACGGCAACGAGATCATCATCGGCGACAGCATCATCATGCCCATCGACATCAGCACGCTGGCCACCACCAGATCGATGATCACGAACGGAATGAAAATCATGAAGCCGATCTGGAAGGCCGACTTCAGTTCGCTGGTGACGAAGGCCGGCACCAGGATGCGCAGCGGCACCTCTTCCGGCGTGGCGTAAGCCTGTTCGCCGGCAATGCGCACGAAGGTGGCGATGTCGGTTTCGCGCGTCTGTTCCAGCATGAAGGTCTTGAGCGGCGCAATGCCTTTTTCGAGCGCCAGAGTGCCTTCCATCGTGCCTGCCATGTAGGGCTGCACGGCATCATTGTTGATGCGATCAATCACCGGTCCCATGACAAACAGGGTCAGGAACAAAGCCAGTCCCACCAGCACCTGATTGGGTGGCGCCGTGCCGGCGCCAATGGCCTGACGCAGCAATGCCAGCACGATCACGATGCGGGTGAACGAAGTCATCATCAACACGATGGCCGGCAGGAAGGTGATGGCCGTCATCAGGATGAGCACTTGCAGGGTCAGCGAATAAGACTGACCTTGCCCCGTACCCTGCACGGTAATGGCGGGCAGCCCGCCGGCCGCCAGCGCATCGCTGCCGGCCAGCAGGCACGCCAGCATGCCCACGATGACCGGCATGCATGAAAATTCTCTGCGCAGATTCATGACAACCCCATGCTGCGCTTGAGCAATGCCTTGAAATTCGGTGTATCCAGTTCGGATGCAACAGCGGCTTGCTGCCCGGATGAAACAGCCGGGGGCTGGTCCGCAGCCACCTCATCGGCGGTCAGTTCCAGCAACAGGTTCACACAACCCGGCGCCACGCCCAGCAGCAAATGACGGTTGTGCACCTTGATCATCACCGCACGTTCCTTGGGACCGAGGTTGACTCCCTGCAACACTTCAATGGCTGTCTGGCCGGAACGGGTGAACAGTTTGAAATTGCGCATGGCCCAGGCAGCAACGAATAACACCGCCAGCACCACCACCAGCGCAACCGTCACCTGCGCCATGCTGGAAAAACCCGAACCGGGCACGGTCACGGCCGTCGCCGGATCGGCAAACTTCGTTGCCTGACCGGCTGTCGCGGCGAGGCTTTGAGCCAGCGCCGGACTTACGACAGGCAACATGAATAGTGGAAGCAATGCCACGCGCATGATTTATCTCAGCTTGCGAATGCGTTCTTGCGGGCTGATGACATCGGTCAGGCGGATGCCGAACTTTTCGTTCACCACCACCACTTCGCCATGCGCGATCAGCGTGCCATTGATGTACACATCCAGCGGTTCGCCGGCGGCGCGCTCCAACTCCACCACCGAACCCTGATTCAGTTGCAGCAGATTGCGGATCGGAATGCGGGTGCGGCCAACCTCCATGGACAGGGTGACAGGCACGTCAAGAATGACGTCCAGATTGACGTCCTTGTTCTGGGCATCGTCCTTGTTGTCATTGCGGCCTTCCAGAATGGCTTCGGCGCGCAAGTTTTCCATTTGGGCGACCAGGGCTTCTTCATTGGTACTCATAAACGGGACACCTTCATGCGCTACGGGCGGTCAGTGAATCAATGGGACTGGGACGGTTACGTTGAATGCGGCTTTCCAGCTTGATGGCCTGCTGGCCGCGCGAGGCGCCAAAAGTGCCTTTGAACAGCGGGACTTCCTCCACCAGCATGACGGCCTTGCCATCGAAGTCGGTGGGCAGAATATCGCCTGCCTTGAGATTCATGAGTTCGCCGACGGTGATGCGCGAACGGCCGAGATTCAGGCTCAATTCGACTTCGGCGTCCTCGATTTCTTCGCGCATCGACTGCAGCCAGCGTTCGTCGTGCTCGACGCGATCGCTCTGCATGCCGGCATCGAGCACTTCACGCAGCGGTTCGATCATGGAATACGGCACGGTCAGATGCAGATCGCCGCCGCCGCCATCCAGTTCGATATGGAATTTGGTGACCACCACGATTTCGGTGGGACTGACGATATTGGCGAAATGCGGATTGATCTCGGAATTCTGGTATTCGAAATCCAGCTTGAACACATGCGACCAGGCTTCCTTCATGTCGGTGAAGGCGTTCTTCAGGATCATGTGGATGATGCGATATTCGGTGGCGGTGAATTCGCGTCCCTCGATCTTGGCGTGACGGCCGGTGCCACCGAAGAAATTATCGACAATGGCGAACACCAGCTTCGGCTCAAGAATCAACAATCCGGTGCCGCGCAAAGGTTTCACGGTAATCAGGTTGAGGTTGGTGGGCACATGCAGCGAATGCACATACTCGGCAAACTTGTTCATCTGTATCGGCGCCACGCTGATTTCCGGCGAGCGGCGCAGCATGTTGAACAGGCTGATGCGGAACAGTCTGGCGAAACGTTCATTGATCATCTCCAGTGTCGGCATGCGCCCGCGGACAATGCGCACCTGAGTGGCAAAGTCATACGGCCGCGCCTCGCCCGGATCGCCGTCCTGCTCAGTTTTGACAGCGCCGTTATCGACGCCGTGGATCAGGGCATCGATTTCGTCTTGGTTGAGAATTTCCTGACTGGTCACTGCTTTGCTCCAGGCCTACTGCATGACAAAGCTGGTGAAGTAGACGGCTTCGACCTTGTCCGCCTCGCCGCCTTCGGCCTTGATGACGCCACGCACTGCTTCCAGCGCCTTGGCGCGCAATTCCTCCTTGCCTTCGGTCGTCGCCAGCCTGTCAGCGGTCTGCTGGCCGAACAGGGTCAGCAAGGCATCGCGAATCGCCGGATCGTTGCCTTTGATTTCATGCTCCACCGCCAGCTCGCGGGTCATGATCTGCACGGTGAGCTGCAGGAATTTCACCGGACTGTCGGCCGGAAAATTGACCACAAACGGCGGTTCGAAACCGACATAGATGGCAGCCGCCTTGGGAGCGGCTTCCTTGGCATGTTCATCGCCGGCCTTTTCGGCGCTGTCCACGCCCTTGGCATTGCCTTTCATCATGAAGTACATGCCACCCATGCCACCCAGTAACAGGATGAACATGGCGCCGATCATGATGAACATCATCTTGTTATTGCCGCCGGCTGCGGGGGCCGCCGGTGCTGCTGCTTCTGACATGACTAGGGTTCCTTTGCTGATTAAGTCGCCACATGCGACATGCTCTGCAAAAGCAAGGCGCATGCCACAGCCGGCGGCATTACGCTAAGTCACTGACAGGACTATGAAATGGCGTTTTTTATGAGTGTGAAACAGCGCACACTGAAAACATGTGCCGGAAATTTGGCGCTGCGTCTCATCTCAACATGGCTTGCAACAACAATGCAGATGACTGTTTATCTGCTAAGGAAGGACTGATTAACCTCCGTTCGTCATTCCCACGAAAGTGGGAATCCAGTGAAATTAGTTTTTTGCTGGATACCCGCCTACGCGGGTATGACATTAATTCAGAGGTTTTCTAACTGCCAACATTCGCAAAGAAAGCCAGCGTTGCTGCCATCAATAGCCGCAGAGAGCATCCAGCAAAAGGCTCTTGTTTACAGGCAGGGGCTTATTCATTGAGCCCTTGGTGATTGTCTTTTGTCAGATGCTCTTGGAACAAACAGCGCGATGTGGACAAAAACAAACTCGTTCCGTGGCCGTTGGCTCGCGAGTGCGTGTCAGCCGGCGCTGTGCTCAGGCATAGGCATCGAGCAGACCCAGGCTGATGGTGCGCACCATGGAAGTGTCTTCCATGGAGTCATCGCCAGCATACTTGCTGCTGGCGAACTGATTGGCAGTCGGGCGGGCATCCGCCTGCTGCCTGGAACGATCGCCGAACACACCCGCATCGGTCAGCGACATGCCCTGGGCGGTAAACAGCTCGCGCAGTCTGGGCAGTGATTGTTCCAGCGCGCTGCGTGTGTCGGCATGCTCGGCCGTAAACCAGACACTGGCCTGATCCTGATGCAGGTCGATGCGCACCTGCACCGGACCCAGATCGGCCGGCGTCATGTACAGGGTGGCGGACTGCGTGTCCTTGCTGGCCAGCAGGGTGAGTTTATGACCCAGTTCGGTAGCCCACTGGTGACTGCCCACCTGGCCATGCAACACATGCCGTGGCATGGCATCAATGACATTGACATCGCCAGCCAGTTGCGTGGGCTGTAATTGCGTCGTGCCCAGCGCGTTCATGGCGTCGATCTGTGCGCCACTCTGCGCGGTATCGGTCGCATCGGCAGCCACGCGCTCACGATGCAGGTTCGCACCCAGCATCGCAATCATGGGATTGGCCTGGACCAGCAGCTTCTGGATATCGCCTTGCTGTTCCGGACTGGCATTGCTGCCTTTAAGCAGATCCGGCAGCTCGATGGCATCGGCCTGACTCAATGGGATAGGGTTCGATTGGATAGGGCTTGATTCAATCTGACTGGATGTCGCCTTGATATTCGAATGCAGCCACGACAGATCGAAGGCTGTCAGCGCATTGCCATTCGCTGAGGGTTGATCAGTGCTTCCTTGTCCCTGGACATCGGTGGCAATGGTTGCTGCAGGCGCCTGACTCGGCAACGGCTGGTCTATTAGCGGTATGGAAGCAGCCATGGTCGCTTCCATGCCGGACAGATCGACACCGGACTCATCCGCAGCGGATGCTGTGGCAATCAATGCCGGTACCGGTGTGGGCGCCGGTGTCGGTACCGCCGCCGCGCCACACAACGCCAGCATGCCGGCCGACAAGGCCGCCTGATCGGCGGCACTGGTTACTGCGGCGTTATCCGCTTGTACATGCGTCTGCCCGGCCCGGCCCGGTGTGGCGCCAGCAACGGTTACCGCTGTGGCAGATGAGTCTTCGCCATCCATGCCATCCAGAAGCTGGGCAAACTCCGTGGCGTCGCCATCGGCGCTGGCACGATTGCCTGCGACACGCTGTGTCACGCCACCCTGTCCAATCATTGCCCCGATATTGTCCACGCTTGCCGTTACCATGATCTCCGCCTCTTCTTGTCACTCAACTCTCTCGCCAAGTGATGTCTGTAATCCGCCATCAACTTTAGTGCTCATGCGACGCTGCACGCCGCCGCTGCGCCCGTTCGTCGGTTTCACGTTGATCGCGTCGATTGCTCGCGCGCAGCTCTTCCTGTTGCCAGCTTTCAATCACATGACCCAGGGCTTTGGCGCGCTGCGCCGCTTCCTGCCAGCGCTTGCGCTGCACTTCACATTCGTTACGCGCGTGCTGCACCACCTGCGACTGCTGGTTGATCGCTTCGTTGAGACGCACCATGAAAGCCTGATAGTCCACCAGATCGCGCGCCCCCATGCCGTCGCCGGCGCGACGCGCGAAGCCCTGGGTGTAATCATCGCGATAGGAATTCAGTTCCTGCAGCTTCTGTTCGCTGACCTGTAACAGGCGTTCGGCGGCGGCATAGTGCTCGGCCAGACGTCGTTCGGTGTCGTCCACAATCTTTTGTACCGGCTCAAGCCGGTCAGCGCGTTTCATGTTGATTTACTGCTCTTTGCTTGATCACTGGCGACGCTCCCCGGATGCGCCCTGCTCCTTGAGCAAGGCATCCAGCGCCGCCACACTGTTGTTGAAATTCACCTGTTCCTGCAGATCCTGCTGCAGGAACTTCTGCATGCCGGGCCACAGCGTCAACGCGGCATCAATGCGCGGATCGCTGCCGCGCTGATAGGCGCCAATGGCAATCAGATCGCGATTCTGCTGATAGGCCGACAGCATCTGCCGGAATTGACGCGCCGTTTCGCGATGCTGCTGCGGAATGATTTCGTGCATGACACGACTGATGGAAGCTTCCACATCAATCGCCGGATAATGGCCCGATTCGGCAATGCGCCGTGACAGCACAATGTGGCCGTCAAGGATGGCGCGCGAGGCATCGGCAATCGGGTCCTGCTGATCGTCGCCCTCAGTGAGCACGGTATAGAACGCCGTGATCGATCCTTTCCCTTTAGCGCCATTGCCGGCGCGTTCCACCAGATGCGGCAGCATGGCGAATACCGAAGGCGGATAACCCTTGGTAGCGGGCGCTTCACCGATGGCCAGACCAATTTCGCGCTGCGCCTGTGCAAAGCGCGTCAGCGAATCCATGATGAGCAACACGCTCTTGCCCTGATCGCGGAAATATTCGGCAATGGCCGTGGACAGCCACGCGCCATGCAGGCGCATCAAGGGTGGATTGTCGGCGGGCGTCGCCACGACGACTGCACGTCGGCGGCCTTCAGGACCCAGAATACGTTCGACGAATTCCTTCACTTCACGGCCGCGCTCGCCAATCAGACCGACGACGATCACATCGGCGCTGGTGTAGCGGGCCATCATGCCCAGCAACACGCTTTTGCCCACGCCGCTGCCGGCAAACAGACCGATGCGTTGTCCCTTGCCCACGGTGAGCAGGGAATTGATGGCGCGCACACCGACATCCAGCGGCTCATGAATCGGCTGGCGCGATAATGGATTGATGGCGGTACCGGTCAGCCGGGTACGACCCTGACACTTGATGGGGCCCAGGCCATCCAGCGGCTCACCCGCGCCATCAATGACCCGACCCAGCAATTCCGGTCCCACCGCCACCGCACCGGCGCGCTGTGTGGGAATCACCCGCGCATTGGGCTTGACGCCATGAATATCGCCGGTAGGCATGAGGAACAAACGATCGCCGGCAAAGCCGACCACCTCGGCTTCGACGCTGACGCCGTCGCCAGTCAGCACTTCGCAGCGATCGCCCACGGCGGCCTGACAACCCACGGCTTCCAGCGTCAGGCCCACCATGCGTGTCAGACATCCTTCCACCACCGGCGCAGGCGTCATGCCCACGTTCTGTATCTGTTGCGCCAGACGCGCCGACCAGAGACGGCTGCGCTGCGTCTGACTGCCTTGCGGGTTCGATGACATCATGGCGCCTCATTCCCTGCGTCATTGTCACTGTCGTTGCCATCGGCATCGCTCAATGACTGGCCGCGCTGCTCGATCAAGCGGGCATCGCCCAGCAGATGATTCAGCACATTGGCCAGACGGACTTCGAGACGGGCATCGATCTGCGCAGTATCGGTACTGACCCGACAGCCACCACGCGACATCACCGGATCTTCAACCAGCGTCCAGGCGCGCTCCGTCTGCGGCTCGGCCAGCCGTTCGCGCACGATGGCCGCATCCAGTGGATGCAAATGCACGCGCACATTGCGTTGCGCCAGCGGCAGCAGTCCCACGGTTTCACGAATCACGGCGATCACCTGACCGGGATCGGCGCGCAATTCGCGCCGGACTACATGCTTCGCAATGGTGAAAGCCAGCGACACCAGTTGTGTCTCGACCTCCTCATCCAGTTGCTGCAACGGTCCGGACAGCGTCTTGAGCACGGCATCGAATTGCCTGACGCGCAAGTCCAGTTCGTCGGTACGCTTCCTGAGTTCCTTCTCCGCGGTCGCGAGACCGGCGGCATGTCCCTTGGCATAGCCTTCATCCCAGGCGATTTTTTCGATGTCATCCAGCTCGCCCAGCGTGGGTTTATGGCGTCGGCCGGCGCGCGGACCATCCACAGCGGGCGGCAGCCAGGATGAGGCGGCAGTGGCTTCGGCCGTATCGGCTGACATGACGGCAGCCTGGTTGTTGGTGTTGTTCATCGCATGCATCATGAATTCAAGTCGCTACACGTATTGTTCGCCGCCGCCACTACCGCCGCCCAGCGCGATGGTGCCGGCCTCGGCCAGTTTGCGCGCCGTGGTAAGGATTTCCTTCTGCGCGGCTTCCACATCGCTGAGCTTGACCGGACCTTTCGACTCCAGGTCTTCACGCAGCGTCTCGGCAGCGCGTTGCGACATGTTCTTGAAAATCTTCTCGCGCAGTTCGGGTTCGGCGCCTTTCATGGCCAGCAACAGTCGATCCGACGGTACGGTGCGCAGCAGTTCCTGCATGCCGCGATCGTCCACTTCGATGAGATTGTCGAACACGAACATCAGATCCTGAATCCGCTCGCCCAGCATCTCATCGGTCTTCTTGATGGTTTCGATCACCGCCGTCTGCTTGGCGCCTTCGATGAAATTGAGGATATTGGCGGCCACCTTGGCGCCGCCCAGCGCCGAGGTCTTGCCGGTGTTGGCGTTGCCGGAGAACTGTTTTTCCAGCACATCATCCAGTTCGCTCAAGGCCGCAGGCTGAATGCCATCCATGGTGGCAATGCGCATCATCACATCGGGACGTACGTTTTCCGGCAGTTGCGACAGCACTTCGGCAGACTGATCAGAGTCCAGATACGCCAGCACGATGGCGATGATCTGTGGATGCTCCAGACGGATCATTTCCGCCACCGAGCGCGGATCCATCCATTTCAACGATTCCAGTCCCTTGCTGTTGCGGCCTAGCAGGATGCGATCGATCAGGTTGGAAGCCTTGTCTTCGCCCAGCGCGCCCACCAGCACCTTGCGGATATAGTCGTCGGCGCCGATGCCGAGGGAAGTCTGATTTTCCAGCTCGGTGGTGAAGCCGCTGATCACCGTGCTGACTTCGTCGCGCGAGATGTTCTGCATCTGCGCCATGGCGGCGCCGATTTTCTGCACGGCCTTGGCGCCCATGTGCTTGAGCACCTGCGCCGCTTCGGCCTCGCCCAGACTCATCAACAGAATCGCGGCCTTCTCCGCGCCATTGCGCTTTTGCTGCTGTTCTTTATTCATTGTCGGACACCCAGGTCTTGACTACCTGCGCCACACGTGCGGGATCCTGCGTCACCAGCGCGCGGGCATCCGCCACCTGCTGCTCATAACCCTTCGGCTGTGAGCTGCCGCTGCTGGACTGCTGCTCCAGAACCGGCGCCTGCGCAACCATGCCCTGTGGCAGGGGCGGCGCGGCCGTGGCGGTCATCAGACTGCGCACCAGCGGCTTGATCACCGACAGGATCAACACCAGCAACACAATCAAACCAATCACCAGCTTGGCGATGTCGCGTGCCCATGGACGTTCCCAGATCGGCACGCTCTGCAACTCGCCGGCCTGTTCAGCGACGATGGGACGGAAGGAAGAATTCACCACGTTGACACTGTCGCCGCGTTTTTCGTCGAAGCCGACGGCATCGCGAACCAGTTTGGTCATGTTGTCGATCTGGTCCTGCGTCAATGCCGTTTCCGTGACCTTGCCATCGGCGCCTGTGGTACGCAGATTGTCCACCAGCACCGCCACGGACAGCCGGTTCAGCCGGCCCGGCAATTGTTTGGTGTAAGCCAGCGTGCGGTCGATTTCATAATTGCGCGTGCTTTGCCTGGCGGTATTGGCCGCTGCCTGATCCGCAGCGGCGGGCTGCGTGGCGGTATCGTTGGTTGCGACATTGGGCGCAGCCGCCGTGCCGCCTGCCGGCGGCTGATTGGTCAGCGCGCCCGGTACGCCCTGCGCACCGCCGCCGTTGCGGTTCATTTCTTCGGAAGTCTGCTCGCTGCGCACCACCTGGCTTTGCGGGTTGTATTGTTCGCGCGTTTCTTCGGTGACGGACAATTCCACATCGGCCACCACCTGGGCGCGTACATTGCCCGCGCCCACCAGCGGCGTCAGCAGTTGTTCGATGCGCTGCGTGTACATGTCCTCCAGCCGGTGCGCGAACTCATACTGCTTGTCACGCATGGCGAACTCGTCATCGCCTTCCGGCGATGACAGCAGACGGCCCTGCTGATCGATGACCGTGACATGTTTGGAATCCATGCCCGGAATGCTGGACGCCACCAGATTGATGATGGCATTGACCTGTTCCGATTCCAGGCGACGGCCATTGCGCAGCTTGACGAACACCGACGCACTCACCAGCCGTTTGTCGCGAATGAAGGCCGACTGCTCGGGTATCGCCAGATGCACGCGCGCCGCTTCCACCGGCTGCAGGTTGGCCACGGTCTTGGCCAGTTCTATTTCCAGGGCATATTGATAACGCGCGGTTTCCATCACCTGGCTGGTGCCGAAGCCGCTGTCCTTGGACAGTGCGGCAAAGCCACCGCCGGCAGGCAATCCCGCGCCGGCCAGTTTCAGCCGCGCTTCATTCAGACGGCCTGCCGGCACGCTGATCGAACCGGTCGTCATGTCGGTCTGGTAGGGAATGCCGGAAGAATCCAGCGATTGCGCAATCTGCGCGATTTCGTCATTGCCGACCTTGGTCATCAACAGGGTGTAGTCCGGCTCCTTGGACCACAGGATCACGCCCACGCCCACTGCAACAGCAGCGGCGATACCCACCAGCACCATGACCGGCTTGAGTCCATTGGTATTGCGCGTTGCCAGGGGCAAGGCTGCGGCTTCTGCACTCATGCATGACTCCGGAAGACAGGCTGTGGGCTGTGGGCTGTGGGCTGTGGGTCGGAAAATGACCAGGACACAGCGTCCCAACCTTGATTGAAAATTTCACCAAAAGCATTCATTGATCGGTAATACATAGTCAGCTCGCTCGGATTCTCTTTCTTACCTACGGCCCACAGCCCACAGTCCACAGCCTTTTCTAAATCTGCATGTTCATGATTTCCTGATAGGCGCTGACCATGCGGTTGCGCACTTCAGTCACGGCGCGAAACGACACGCTGGCTTTCTGCATCTCGATCATCACATCCGCCAGTTCCACGCCCGGTGCGCCACGCTGAAACGCCGTGGCCATGGCATCGGCGCCCTGCTGTGTCTGGTTAACCTGACTCAGACCCTGCTTCAGCACATCGGCAAAGCTGCTGGCGCCCACCTGGCTGGCGCCGCCTGTGTGTCCGACACTCGGCGGCTGCACCGGTTTGACCTGCGCCGACAAGGAACGAATCTGCGCCAGTACCGAATTGATCTGCATGTTGCTCATGGGAAATTCCGCTTACTCGAATCGGTATTCATGCCGCCGGTACATCCACACCGGCATCACGCAGACGCGCCAGCTTGTAACGCAGGGTGCGCTGACTGATGCCCAGGCGTTCGGCCGCTTCGCGACGACTGCCATTGCCGGCGCGCAAGGCATCGAGGATCAGACCGCGTTCGGCGTTTTCCAGCGAATCGGACAGCGCGGCGGAATCGACGCGCAGCGATGCCTGTGCGACGGGAGTTTGCAATTCATGTTCAAAATGAATGTGTCCGGCTTCAATCACTGAATCGTTCACCAGGATCAACGCGCGCTGCATGACATTGTCCAGTTCGCGCACATTGCCCGGCCATGAGTAAGTGAGCAGACGATGCGCCGCATCGGCGCTCAAGGCCGGAATGCGCGTACCGGGCTTGCTGCGTGAATTGAGCAGACGCATGGCCAGCGGCAACACATCGTCGCGACGTTCACGCAACGGCGACAACTGCAAGGGGAACACATTCAGGCGGTAATACAGGTCTTCGCGAAAACGCCCCGCAGCCACTTCCGCCCGCAAGGAACGATTGGTCGTCGCCAGCACCCGCACATCCAGCGCCGTGGTATGACGCGAACCCAGACGTTCCACTTCACGCTCCTGTAACACGCGTAACAGCTTGGCCTGCAGGCCCAGCGGCATTTCGGTGATTTCGTCCAGCAACAGCGTGCCATGCTGCGCCTGTTCAAACTTGCCGGGATAAGCGGCATGGGCACCGGTAAAGGAACCACGCTCGTAACCGAACAGCATGGCTTCCAGCATGTTGTCGGGAATCGCGGCGCAGTTCAGCGCCACGAAGGGTTGTTGTGCACGCGGTGACGTGCAATGGATGAAACGCGCCAGCACTTCCTTGCCGGTGCCCGATTCGCCGCTGATCAATACCGTGCAGTCACTGGCGGCAACGCGACGCGCCAGCTCCACCATGCGGCGCGATGCATCGGCGCAGGCCACCAGGTCGTGATACTGCCGCTGCCATTTGGTATCGACGACCGGCATGTCGGCCAGCATCGAACCAGGCGACGACTCGGCAGCACGGCCGCCGCTCTGTAAAACATCATTCAATTCTTGTTGCTCGGTAACCATGTACTCTCGCCTGTGTAATACGCCGGCCATGCTTTATTGGGTTGGGCTGTTGACGCGATAAGCACAAGGAGCAAGTTCCATGCCCTGCAACAGGCAATTGCCTGCCAGCCGGCAGGACTCTGCCCGTGATTTGAGTGGTCAGTCACATTGCGAGGCAAGCCGCTGCCATTTTTCATGCGGCCAGAACGGCACAGGCGGCAATTGCTTGCCGCCTGTGGTTGCTGTCTTTGTTGAATGACGTGACCGAAAACCGTCTACGCCCGCATCTGACAGAGGATCGTCAAACTTCCGACGCTACTCGATCGTCGATCATTTCGAACTTGCGCAGCTTTTCCACCAGCGTGGTGCGCCGCAATTGCAGCAAACGTGCGGCATGCGCCACCGTGCCGCCGGCACGATCCATCGCCTGACGAATCAGGGCGCGTTCGATGTCATATAAATGAGAACGCAGATCCAGGCCATGAACCGGCAGTTCCGCCAGACTGCCGTCGCTGCCGTGATCGCCGGCCATGATCAGCAATGCCTGTTCGTCCGGTAATACGCCTTCGTCTTCATGGCTTGCAGCCGTTGCTTCCGTCATGGCTGCTGATTCGGGAAGTTCATCGCTTTGCTGAACTGGTGACTGCAGCGAACCGAAAATCAACTGGGCCTCCTGATCCGGCGTCCAGTCCTTCGGACGATAGCGGGCCGGCAGGTCGCTCACTTCTACCCGGCCCTGCGGACACAGGATGGACAGTCTTTCAATCAGGTTGCCCAGTTCGCGCACATTGCCCGGCCAACTGTAGTTCATCAGCGCATCCATGACGCGCGGCTGCAACTGGATGCGGGCGCGACCATTGGCGGCATTCATGGCCGCGAAATCCCGCACCAGCATCGGCAGATCCTCCACCCGCGCGCGCAGCGGCGGCATCTCGATGGGAAACACATTCAGGCGATAGAACAGATCCTCGCGGAAACTGCCCTTGCTGATGGACTCCTCCAGGTTGCGATGCGTGGCGGCGATGATGCGTACATTGCAACGAATGGGCGAATGACTGCCGACACGCTCGAACACCCGTTCCTGCAATACGCGCAGCAACTTGACCTGCATGGTCATGCTCATGTCGCCGATTTCATCGAGAAACAAGGTACCGCCTTCGGCAATTTCAAAGCGGCCTTTGCGCGCACTCACCGCGCCCGTAAAGGAGCCCTTTTCATGGCCGAACAGTTCGCTTTCCAGTAATTCAGAAGGAATGGCGCCGCAATTGATGGCGACAAACGGCCGCTGGCGACGCGGGCTGGCATCGTGAATGGCATGCGCCACCAGTTCCTTGCCGGTGCCCGACTCGCCCAGGATCAGCACGCTGGAACCATGCGCGGCCACCTGCTTGATCAGGCGGTTGACTTCCCTGACCGCAGGCGATGTGCCGGTTGGCATGGAAACATGACCGGTATCCTGTTCACTCTGCACCAGCGGTACATGCAGGGCTGCCGCGAGACTGTCGGCATCGAACGGAAACCGCAGGCGCAGCACCCGCTGCGCGCCCGTTGCCGCGCCCAACTCATCGGCCACATAAGGCGAACCGTAGCTGATCACCTGCACATCGCACAGCGGCCCACGCAACACCGTGCCGAGTTCCGCCCAGTCCGGCGCATCGGAAACATCGCCAATCATCAATACCTGTTCGCCCGAGGAGGCCTGCAACACCGTGCGCACCAGGGCCGAATGATCAATCACCATGGGTTGGTAACCAAGCTGCTTCAACAACAAACCCACTTGCGATGCACGTTCGGCATCACAGTCATACACCACGGCCTGTTGCGTTGAGCTCATGTTATCCACTCCCCATCGGCGCTTTATTCAATCTCTCATCAGTGATTTGCCGGCATGTATCGCTACATCTTGTTCGAATCGAGTCAGCGTCATGCACATCACTTGTCATCAAGCGTCGCAATTTTGACAGTGCACATGCAATACGAATCATCAACATACGACTGTGTTTTAAGCATTTTTTGCGAATTTTCAGCAAAAGCCTTACGCATCATCGAACTCCCGATACGGCATTCCCTTAGCCAACCAATGCAGCATCAGGGAATGACTATTCATGTACAGCGACTTCATCTGATTCGACCTCATGCATCGCATCCATCCAGCGCTCGTTGCCGACACATGCATGCATGCTCATGGCAAACCGGATCAGCGTGGGAGCCATTGTGACGACATGCTGACCAAGTGAAATGAGACGCCCCCTGAAGGGATCGACAACGTGATCGAGTAGCCAATTCATTGACTCGATTACGTCAGAGATCTGCTCGGGAATTTCGCCGCAAGATGAACGTCACGACGGAAAACAGTCGTGCATGACCGGAGATGAGTGACGAGTTATTTTCTGGCGCCGGCAATCTGGCGGCGATGCCGGCGAAAAGCGAGTTTCTCGATGAGATCGGCAACCGCTTCGCCGGGATTATCGAATTTGACCTTGATCTGCCCCGCGCCGGTGACGGCTGCCACCCGGCCCGATAAACGCAGCGGCTCAACTACACACTCACGCAGGTAGAGCTCCAGCACGCCATGCGCGCCGTCTTCAGGCATGGCGCCCTTGTGCTGCCACACTGCGCCCAGTGCATTGAAGCGCACCGGCATCGCATCCGGGCGCGGGCGGCTGGCAATCAATATCTGTCCGACCAGTTCCAGCAGCAGATTGACCTTCATGTCGAGGCGAATGATGTCCGCATGATAAGGTGCGCGTTCATCCAGCTTTTCCGGCTGGCCATGTTCTTCAAGCGCCGCACAGGCCTGCAACAACTTGACATTGCGTTCGACAAAACTGCGTTTGACCAGATCGCCTGGCGGCGTGCTGGCAGGCCGCCAGGCAAGCGGCAGCATGTCTTCGTATGCCAGTTCCTCAAACAGGACAACGGTGTCTACGCCTTCGTACATGGGTCAGTCCAGCAGACTCTATCCTAGTGGTACATGGCAAACGCCGCGCCGTGACGTCGCGAACCGGCAATGGCATGAGCGATCACGCGCATCAGGGCGCGTTCGGATTCTTCCACGGCGGCGCTCAATGCAGCCACTTGCGGATTGCGATACCCGCCATCCAGATCCATCACCTGCTGCAACAACTGCCGGCGCGTATCCATGCCGTCAAGCACGCTGGTCCAGTTGGCCTGCAGCGCCTGATTGACCAGTTCGTTGGTACAGTCCATGACCTGCCGGATCAGCGCAGCCTGCAACAGACTGCCGGTCATCCGCTGCATGACGGGTCGTGGCGCAAATGTGGGTTCGTCGTACATATTCATTCGTCAATCATTTACGTGGCGTACGTGCTGCAGACGGGATGGCTGCCCAGGCACTGCGAATCTCTCGAAGCAAACGCGCAACTTCATCGATTGCCGCCACATCGTTCTGCAGATTCGCCAGCAACACCCGTCGCGTCATGTATTCATAAAGTCGCTCGAGATTGGCCGAAATGCCGCCGCCGGCAGAGTGATCGAGACTGACGCGCAGTTCGTCAATGATGGCTCCGACCCGATGCAGCAAAGCCGCCTTCTGCGTGATCTCGCCGCGCTCAATACAACCTCTGGCGCTGACCAGACGATCAAGCGCGCCATCCATCAACATGCAGATCAGTTGATGAGGATCGGCCTCGAAGGCGACGCCATGTGTCGCCACGCTCTTGTAGGCCGCAATGCTTGACGCCTGAGAATAACCAGCCATTGCCTGCTCGCTCCACTAACTTTCGACCACTGCAACAGTGGCCGCTTGCTTGATGAGCTTATCGGCCAGTCAGGATCAATCTTAATAGGCTGTTGAAAACGAGCTTTCCAACAGCCCGCCCGGAAAGCCGGACGAGCTTCTGGATCAGGTCTTGCTGGCGCGATTGAGCGCGTCCATCTGCTGTGTGAGGAATGTGGCCGTGTTCTGCATCTTGGCCAGCAAGGAATCCATGGCATTGAACTTGGCCAGATAGCGTTCCTTCACTTTGGCGGTACGCAATTCAATCAGCGCTTTCTCATTGTCGATGCCCGTTTGTCTGGTTTTCAGACTGGCGCTGCGCGTCGCCACGCCGCCTCCGGTGAGCAATGCCGTGGTGATTTTGCCGTTGATTCTGGCCAGCACGCCACCGGCTCCGGAAAAAACCTTGCTGACCGCCTTGAAGTCCGAGCCGAGGGCTGCGCGCAGCTTGCTTTCGTTCATGCTCAACTGACCATCAATGCCGGCGGTAATGCCCAATGCCGCGAGGGAATTATATGAACCGGAAATTCCCGTCACGGAATCTGTCAGGGCGTGCCGAAGCTGGCTCTTCAACCCGGTATACATGGCATCGCCAAACAGGGGGCCCGTTGTCTGAGTGCCTGAATCATAACTGTCCAGCGGCGCAAGACTGGCCTGCATGGTGTTATAGGCAGTAATGAACGACTGCACCAGGCTGACCACATGTTCGTTATCATTGCTGATACTGAGGGAAATATCCGTACCTGGTTTGCTGTCCAGCAGATTCAGGGTCACGCCATCAATCGCATCGTCTACCTGATTGGTGGCGCTATGATGCTCCACGCCGGACACCAGCACGATGGCATCCTGTGCCGCCTGTTTTTCAGTGTAATGTGTCGTGTTGCCAATGCCATAGGTCAACTGCGCCAGACCACCATCGCCACCTGTTGATTCAACGGTCACGCCGGCATTGGCGCCGGTTTTCAGCGAGGTCAGCACCAGTTGCGCGCCAGTCTGGCCATAGACCAGCGTTGCGCTGACGGACTGGTTGTCGCTGGCCGAATTGATGGCGTCACGGATGCCGGCCAGCGTGGCGTTGCTGCTGTCGATGGTGACGGAAAAACTCTTGCCGCCACTGGATAGCGACAGGGTTCCGGTACCGACAGTCGAACCGGAACCGCCGGTAAAATTTCCGGAAATGAGCTGCTGCGACTGCGCGCGCTGCCTCACTTCCACTTGATAGTTGCCAAGCGCGGCGGCTGAAGTCGCCGTGGCGGTCAGCACGCTGTCATCGGCAGAGCTGACATTGCGGGCTGAAAATCCCGAACCGGCCAGCAGCGAAGTCAGCGACGACTGGAAGGTCGATAATCCCGACTTCAAGGTGGCGATGGCCGACACCTGCGTGGTCACAGCCGTCTGCTCACGCGTAACACGGGCGTTCGGGGCGCTCATTTCCGCGGTGGTCAGATTATCGACCAGGGAAGCGATATCCAGCCCCGAACCGATACCCAGCGACTGCAACGCGCCGCCCGAATTTGATGTGGTGGAAGTAGTGCCGCTGGTTGTTGCCATGGTTGATTCTCTACGTGTTTATGCTTTGGTGTTAAGCAGGCCCAATGAGCCAACTGAAGCACCATCCTTGATCATGCGCGCCAACTCCAGTGCACGCGTATCAGGCAACTGAAAAACCACTTCACCGGTGATGGTCGAACGCACTGTCACTACCGACAGCCCACTGAGATAGTCGAGTTTGAAGTCGGGATTCGGCCCTTTATTGATCGCCGTCTGTAACTGCTGAATGGCGGCCGTTACCTCGCCGCTGCTGACCGTCGCAGGCGCTGCAGCCGGCGAACTGGCAGTCGGCGCATTGCCGGCTGTGTCATGAGTTGCCGCGGTATGCGGTGACTCATGGATTTTCGGATTCCGATCCAAAGCGGTGACTTCAATAGTCATGGCCTTACTCCAGACTAATCAGGACAAGAACATCAACGCCAAAAGCGATGAGGGTCTTGCGACCATCACCGCTTCTGGCTACCGAGTAAGAAGCTCGGTTCATAGGCTCATTGCTTCATTACTGCAACAGCTTGAGGATCGCCTGCTGCGAGGAATTGGCCTGAGCCAACACCGACACGCCGGCCTGCTGCAGAATGTTGGCGCTGGTCATCTTCGCCGATTCCGAGGCGAAGTCCGCATCCTGGATGCGGCTGCGGGCAGCCGTCAGGTTTTCAGCGGTGGCATCCGTGCTGTTGATGGCCGACTGGAAGCGGTTCTGGATGGCACCCAGGGTGCTGCGCAGCGCACTCACCGTGGACAGCGCCGAGTCAACGCGAGTAATGGTCGTGTTGGCATTGGCCACCGAGGTGACCGAAGAGCTGTTCAACGCCGAGCTGCCCAGAGCCATCTGCTGGCCGTCGGTGTAACCCACGTAAGTTTCGTGTGCACCGCCGAGCGTGATGGTTTCGTTGGCGGTCAACCGGATCGTACCAGCGTAGACATTCGATACGGCCGTGCCCGTCGCAGTCGTCAGCGCCGTGAGCGCATCATTGGCAGTGTTGTTGTTGCCGGTCGTGGCGCCAAAGCCTGCACCCACTGTCACTGCACTTGTCTGACTCAGAGTGATATTACGGCCATCAGCCGCATTCAAGGTCATGCGATTGGTCACGCTGTCGAACGAAGCAGTTACACCCGTGGCAGCCGCATTGGTGTTGATCGCCTGGGCCACCGCACTGCCCGTCAGGTCGGCACCCGCACTCACAGCGTTATAAGCACTGTAGACTGCCTGGCCGTTGATGGATAGCGAATAACCGGTTTCCGTTGCCGTGGCGATGCTGGTGAAGTCGAAGGACACCGTGGTATCGGCTGTCGCAGTCAGACCCGGAATGCTGGCCGAGTTGATGGCCTGTACTTTCGAGTAGGCACTGCCAGCAGTACGGCCGGCGTTGCCGGTACCGGAGCTGAGGTCAGCAGAAGCGCCGACGGAAACAGCCGAGCCTGTGCCAATGGCAATGGTCAGGTCGCCGGAAGCCAGCGCAGTAGCGGCGACTACACCGGCGCCCTGTGCACCCACCGCCTTGGTCGAATCATACTGAGCAGTGCCCACGTAGTCGGCGGTCTTGCCGATCGCGGAGGTACGCATGGAGGTGCTCAGACCGATCGTGATGGTCTCGCCGACGTTGGCGCCAACCTGGAAGGTGGCGCTACCGAAGCTGCCATCCAGCACTTTCTGGCCGTTGAACGCGGTCTGCTGGGCAGAACGGTCGATTTCCTGCAGACGCTGCTGCACTTCCTGATCGAGTGCGGCGCGATCGGAAGAAGAATTCGTGGAGTTGGCAGCCTGCACCGCCAGTTCGCGGATGCGCTGCAGGTTGGCGGTCAGTTCCGACAAGGCGCCTTCAGCCGTGGAAGCCAGCGAGATGCCGTCGTTGGCGTTACGCGAAGCCTGATTCAGGCCGTTGATCTGGGTGGTCATGCGGCTCGAGATCGCCAGACCGGCCGCATCGTCGGCCGCCTTGTTGATGCGCAGACCGGATGACAGACGTTCCATCGCAGTGGACAGACCCATCTGCGACTTGGACAAATTACGTTGAGCGTTGAGTGACGCCGTATTCGTATTGATTACCAATGACATGGAAATTGCTCCTCTGGGTTTACCTGGCTCCCCGGACACCCGTCCGGAGCTGTTCCAGCGCGATCCATGCACTGGCCGGATCGCTGTTCAAGGGCTGTATCGGAGCCCGTCTGAGGAACTTTAGAGGTAAAAATCAAGCCTGCAGATTTTGTGGAACGAATCACGGAAGAGTTGCAGGAGACTTGAAGAGTGTGGACTGCAGACGGTAGCCGGCAGAAGAAAATCGTGTGCTGCCTTCATGCTTCACGCGCTTGATCCACGGCCTTCAGCTCATCCTCACAGATAATTAAACAGGGACAACTGCGAAATCTTGATGTATGACTGCTGCGCCGCCTGCAATCCCAATGACTGCTGACTCAAACGGCTTATTGCCGCAGCGTAATCCGAATCGCGGATGCCCGATAAAGCGGATTCGATCCGCGTCGCCGAATCCTGGCGTGTGGTTTCCACATTCTGCAGCATCGACAATCTTGCGCCCACGCTGGTGCGCACATTCAGGAAGTGCGTCTGCGCCTGATCCAGTTGTTGTAATGCATTGCCGATACGATTCTGGAACTGCGCCTTGCTGGCGTCGCTGCCCAACCCGGAAGTCACCGCCGCGACCAGGGAATCAATGGTCTTGAAGACATCTTCGCTGCGGCTGCGCGCAATGCTGAAGGAGTCGCCCGCTGCAGCCGCGCCGGTGACCGAGACCTGGATGCCGTTGAACGCAATGGCTGTGCCGGCGACATAGTTGCTGCCGCTCGCCACAACATTGGCGCCGCCATCCGTGACCTGCCAGTCGCTGGCGGATGAAAAACTCAACGTGTAGTCATCAGGCACCCATGCAGCCGCATTCACTACCGAACCGCTGATGACGCCAGTACCCGTATTGGTATTGGCGGCACTGCTGACAAAAGTGCCGTTGCCCTGCGGCACGCTCATGAATACAAACTGACCGGAGTCGCCGTCCTGCACATATTGGGCGGCGCCCACCTGAACGCCGCGCGTGCCGGCATCGCCGGCATAACTGATCACGTTGCTGGCATTGCGCGCAAACGGCTGAGTGCCGGCGGAAAGCCCCGAGAAAAGATATTCACCATTGGCGTCCTTGCGATTGGCCACATCGGCCAACTGCTTGTTGAGTTCGCCCAGCTCGGTGGCGATCGACAGTCGATCCGACTGACTCAAGGCCGAGCTGTTGGCCTGCACGGCCAGTTCGGAAACCCGCTGCAGAATGCTTTCGCCATCGGCCAGTGCCTGCTCTTCCTGTTCCAGGCGGGTCGTGGCGGCAGTGATGTTGGTGCCGAACTGGGTATTGGCGGATTGTGTCTGCTCCAACTGCAGTATCTTTACCGCAGCAACCGGATCGTCCGATGGTTTCTGCACACGCCGTCCCGTGGCAACTTCATTCTGCGTTTTTGACAGCTCGGTCTGACGCTTCATCAAGGCGTTGATGGCATTGCCATGAATCATTGAAGTGGAAATACGCATGACTGGTTACCTGACCGCCTGCAGCAGCGAATCAAACAGTTTGTTGGCCGTGGAGATCACCTGCGCCGCCGCCGAGTACGCCTGCTGATAACGCACCAGATTGGCGGCTTCTTCATCGAGATTGACGCCGGAAACGCTTTGTTGCGCGCTGATGTTGTCGTCGTACAAGGAACTCTGGATATTCAGGTTGGCCTGGGCCTGGTTGGTCTTGACACCCACATCCGCCACCCACTGGCCCACCAGATCGTTGACTGAAATCGTGCCGCCGGACAGGTAGTCTTTATTCAACAGATTGGCCAGCAGCAGCGCATTGCGGTTGTCGCCGATGCCGCCGGTATTGTCTTTCACCGTAAAGGTATCGCCAGTCGCCGGCGTCCCCTTGATCGTGACCTGCCAACCGTTGACGGCAATCGTCTGGCCAGTGGTATAGGCATTGGTCGTGACGCCGCCATCCGTCGTATAGGTGGTCGGCGAGAGAAACCTGATCGTGACCGTACTGCGCAACTGCGCATTGCTGGCGTCCACCACCATGCCCGGCGTGATCGTGGCGTTGCCGGTATTGCCGGTGCTGGCGCCGGCCACAATGGGCGCTGCGGCGGCAATGTCACCGGGATCGCTCAACATCAGATTCATGCCTGCCACAGCGGCGCTGGTTGGCCTGATCAGGAAACGGTCGCCAACCGCGGCGCTGCCGCTCAAGGTAATTGACAAACCAGCCGCAACCAACGGATCAGCAACGGTGCCGGTGCCGCTCATGGCGACGCTGGCGCCCGTTGCCACGTCCTTGAGCGACCAGCCACTGCCGGTATTGGTCAGAAGGTAATTGCCGGCCGTCAACTGGCTGACATTGCTGCGAACGACTGACACGCCGGCGCTGCCGGCGTTGCCGCTGTTGGCCAGCACGTCCACGCCGCCTACGGCAAACATGTCGGCGCCCAGCGCGCCATGCAAATCCATGCCGGCATTTTGCTGGGTATTGATCAGGCTGCTCAATGTCACCGCGGTTTGTCCGAGCGTACTTCTGGCCGGATCGAGCATCTGAGCCCGGAAACCTAGCAAGCCGCCAATCGTGCCGCCGTTGATGGCGGCAGTGATATCAGTCGTGCCGCCATTGGACTGCATGGCCAGGCTGATGCGCGACACATCGTAAGGATCATTCACTGCGCTTACGCTGGCAGCCGTCGCGCCCACCACCAGCGCCTGACCGGTGCCGATGAAAACATTCACCGTACTGTCAGCCTGTTTGACCGTACTGAGATTGACATGAGTGGACAGTTGATCGATCAGCGCATCGCGCTGATCCAGCATGTCATTCGGCGGGCTACCGCCACGCCCGGTGGCTGCCGCGATTTGCGCATTCAACTGGGCAATGCTTTGCGCCAGCCCGGTGATGGTCGTGGCTTCGCTGCTCAACTGCGAATTCACCTGCCTGTCCAGATCGTTCAGCCTGGTATCGTAGCTCTGCAATTGATTCACCAGGGTTTGGGCCTGCGACAACAGTACCTGACGCTCGGAACTGGAACTGGGCGAGTTCGCCACACCCTGGAAGGCATTGAAGAAACCCTGCAGCGTGCTCGACAGGCCGGTGGCTGAATCGCCAAACAGATTGTTTACCTCGTCGGCCAGAGAGGCATACATATCCCACTGGTTCTTCGAACTCGATGAGGAACGCACCTGGGTCGCCACGAGATCGTTGTAGGCACGGGTTATCGTCGTGGTGTTCACACCCGACCCGACCCAACTGCCGCCACTCAACTGCGGCTGCGCGGCGGCAAGATCAACGGACTGCCGGCTGTATCCCGGCGTCGCCGAATTGGAAATATTGTGACTGGTGGTATCCAGCGCGGTCTGGAACGCCATCAATCCTGAAACGCCGGTCGATAACATGCTGGACATAAATTTCTCTCATTGAATACGGCCGGCCATCACCCGCGATCACTCTCCCAGGCATCGACTCAGATATCGGCACGGGTTGAAGGAACTTGAGGCGCACCTGCCTGAATGGCGCGCACCGCCACCGTCACCGCACGCAATTTGCTGGCGTACTGCGGATCGGTCGCATAGCCACCCTGCTGCAGAGACTGCGCGAACCGCGCCGCATTGCTGCCGCTATTGCGAACGCCTGAATAACGCGATGCACCTGCCAGCAATCTGGCGTAATCGCCAAAACATTCCGCTGGCGAGTCATAGGCCTTGAAGCGCTCGACACGCCTGACCGCGACTCCGCCTTCATACTCCAGCGTCGCGGCCGCCACGCTCTGCCCTTGCCAGGCAGGCATTGCCTTGATGCCGAACAGATTGAAACTGCTGCCGCCATCCGCGCCGCCGGGCACATGTTTGCCCCAGCCGGTTTCCAGCGCCGCATGCGCCACCAGCGTGGCGGGGTCCACGCCCAGTTGCCTGGCCGCTGCTTCGGCATGTGGCAACAGGTTTTGTACAAACTCTTCGGGAGAAGCAGGCGGCCAATTCATACGGGATGCTTCGGTGGACGCTGTGCTCGATTGCATCCCGGCAGACACAAGTTCCGGGACGGCAGACATCTCGGTTGTAACCGGCATCGTCATGTCTTCCCGCTCCATGCCGGCCAGCAACTCTTCATCCGGCATCCGCGCCTGAGCCGCTAAAACAGTCTGGATCAAATTGACAACAGAGGTCGCATTGCCGGCAGTCGTAGCGGATGCCTCCCTGTTCTTGTCCTCATGGTCTGCAGGCACCAGACCGGAACGCATCAGTTGCTGCACCAGCATGTCGGCGAGACCCAATCCCTTACCCTTGGACAACTGCGCTGCCAGTTGTTGGTCAAACATGCCCTGATACATGTCCAGTTCGCCGCTGCCGGTCAGGGCATCGCCAATACTGGCTGCACGCATGCTCTTGAGCATCATGTCGGTAAACAGGCTTTCAAACTGCTGTGCGGCCGCACGCAATGCTTTCTGGCTGTCCGTCCTGGCATCGCGCTTCAACGCCGCCAACGCACCGAAGTCGGCGTAGAAGCTGGCATTGTTGGCGGGAGAAGTCATGTTCGCCTGGCTATTCGTTATCAATGCACAATTAAATAACGATGAGCTCGGCACGCAATGCACCGGCCTGCTTGAGCGCTTCCAGTATGGCGACCAGATCGCCGGGCGCAGCGCCCACCTGATTCACTGCACGCACGATGGTGTCGAGATCCACGCCTTCATTGAACAGGAACATGCGTGCTTCGGGCTGTTCAACCTTGATATCGGAACGCGGCACAGTCACGGTATCGCCTCGCGCCAGCGGATTCGGTTGACTGACCTCGGCGCGCTCTGAAATCGTCACTGTCAGGGAGCCATGCGATACAGCGGCTGCCTTTACT
This sequence comes from Steroidobacteraceae bacterium, assembly GCA_050248275.1. GTDB lineage: Bacteria > Pseudomonadota > Gammaproteobacteria > Steroidobacterales > Steroidobacteraceae > CAILZL01. The sequence continues at coordinate 12,815 of JBFWSR010000022.1, read as the reverse complement.
TTCACACGAGACCCAATGACCACCGTACCAGTACGTGAATTAACGATCACGCGCGCCGGCGCATCACCCGGCTCAATCTCAAGGGATTCCAGCATGGATACATACGAAATGCGCTGACTGGTATCGATGGGCGCAGCGACACGCACGGTCACTGCATCCAGTGAGTTGGCCGTACCGTCACCCATGAGTTTGTTGATGCCTTCAGCCAGGCGTGAAGAAGTGGTGAAATCAGGCGTATTCAGATTCAGCGTGACGTAAGGCGAACTTGCAAAACTGTTCGGCACTTCGCGCTCTACCGAGGCGCCATTGGGAACGCGACCCGCACTCGGCACATTGACGGTGATTTTGGAACCATCGTTGCCGGAAGCGCCAAAGCCGCCTACCACCATATTGCCCTGGGCAATGGCATAGACCTCGCCGTCGATACCGCGCAGCGGCGTCATCAGCAGGCTGCCGCCCCGCAGGCTTTGCGCATTGCCGATGGAAGCCACCGTGACATCCACGGTCTGGCCCGCCTTGGTGAATGGCGGCAGCTCGGCCGTCACCGTCACCGCAGCCACATTCTTCAACTGCGGATTCACGTTGGCAGGAATGGTCACGCCAAACTTGGCCAGCATGTTGCGGATGCTTTGAATGGTGAATGGCGCCTGTGAGGTTTGATCGCCCGTGCCATTAAGGCCGACCACCAGACCATAACCCACCAACTGGTTGCTGCGTACCCCCGCCACTGTGGCCAGATCCTTGACGCGTTCGGCATGGGATGGGAAAGCACAGACCATCGTCAGCGTGCAAAACAAGTAACGCAACGCCCTTGATGAAATGGTGAACACGATTGATACCTTTTGCCTTGTTCTGTCTGTAACCGGGATTAAAACGGCGTCAGCGGTGAATCGAAGAAGCGCGCCAGCCAGCCTTTGGCATTCGCGTCGGCCAGTGCCCCTTGTCCGCCATATGAAATGGATGCATTGGCCACCCTGGTAGACGGCACGGTGTTGTCAGGCTGCACATCGACCGCACGCACGATGCCCTGCAACCGCACAAATTCACGTCCCTGATTGATGGTGATCCACTTCTGACCACGGATCAGCAAATTGCCGTTGGCATAACGTCTGGTGACCGTGACAGTGATATCACCAGCCAGACTGTTGCTCTGTGCACTGTTGCCCTCGCCGGCAAAGTCGCTGCTGTCGGCGATGCCCGCATTGAGAATATTGTTGCCGCCCACGGTAATGGGCCGCCCCAGCACGCTCGTACCCGCACCCAGACTGGCATTGCTCGCTTTCTTGGTGCTGGTGCTGGATTTCTTGGAAGCGATGGTGCTTTCAATCAACTGCACGGTAAGAATATCGCCCACGCGACCCGCCACCGGATTCTCAAACAAGGCCACATCGCGATTTGACTGAAAAATGGCCCCATTGGCCACGCGCGTGTCAGGCGATTCTTCCGGCATGGGGGTCGCGTATTCCGCAAAATCCGGCTGCCGCAATGCACAGCCGCCCAATCCGGACAGCAGCACGGCAAGGGCACAACAAGACGGCCAATGCGACGACATGAACATGGCTTTCATGAATGATTGTCCAGTTACGGTGTTCGATGCAGGCACTACAGGTTCTGACTGATGAACTGCAACATCTGGTCGGTGGTCGAAATTGCCTTGGTATTCATTTCGTAGGCGCGCTGCGTCTGAATCATGTTGACCATTTCTTCCACTACATTGACATTGGACGCCTCCACTGCACCTTGCTGCAAGGTGCCGAGACCACTCAGGCCCGGCGTTGAAGTCTGTGCCGAACCACTGGAGCCGGACTCCATCAACAAATTTTCGCCGCGTGGCTGCAAGCCCGCCGGATTGACGAAATCGGTGAGTTGCAAAGTGCCCACCTGAGTAGGTGCGGACTGCCCGGTCAATGTGGCGCTCACCGTACCGTCAGCAGCAATAGTGATGCTCTGTGCACCTTGCGGAATGCTGATGCTGGGTTGCACCGCGTAACCGCTGGAAGTCACCAATTGACCCTGCGAATTCAACTGAAAGCTGCCATCGCGGGTATAGGCCATGCTGCCATCAGGCAGCGCCACCTGAAAGAAACCGCGACCGGAGATGGCCACATCCAGGGCATTGCCGGTCTGATTGAAACTGCCCTGCGTATAGACCTTTTCGGTCGCCACCACGCGTACGCCAGTGCCCAGCGACAAACCTGAAGGCGCCTGTGTGTCCTGCGAAGTGGCGGCGCCCACCTGACGCAGGTTCTGATACATCAGGTCTTCAAACACCGCGCGGCCTTTCTTGAAGCCGGTGGTGTTGACGTTGGCAAGGTTGTTGGACACCACGGCCATCTGCGTTTGCTGTGCATCCAGACCGGTTTTTGCTGCCCATAGTGCGGTATTCATGATAAGTCTCTCTGTCTGTTATTCAGGCTCAGCCCATGCTGAGCAACTTGGCGGTGGCCGTGGCATCTTCCTCGGCGGTGCGCATGGCCTTTACCTGCAAATCAAAACGTCGCGACAATTCGATCATTTGCACCATGGCATCGGCGACATTGACATTGCTTGATTCGATCACGCCTGAAGTCACGCTGACACTGGCATCGCTGATGGCATTGCTGCCGGTGGCGCTGCGAAACAAGCCATCATCGCCACGCCGCAACTGGGCAGGATGAGGATTGACCAGTTTGATGCGGCCCACTGAGGCAGTGGTGCTGGCTGCCTGTCCTGCAGGCACAATGGAAACCGTGCCATCGCGACCGATGCTGATCGAGTTATAGGGGGGCACTGTGATCGGCCCGCCATCGCCCATTACCGGCCGGCCGGTAGCCGTCTGCAAGATGCCGCTGGCGTCGACGTGGAGATTGCCGGCGCGGGTATAAGCCTCGGTGCCATCGGCAGCCTGAACGGCAAACCAGCCTGAGCCCTGAATGGCGATGTCGAGATCCTGCCCGGTCGCCGTCATGGCGCCGGTCGTATCGTCCCAGCCGACGGAAGCCTCCGTGGAGTACACCCGCGAAGCAAAGCCCGGTCCCTGAACGGCGCGGCTCTGGAATGCAGACAGATCCGCCTTGAAACCAGCCGTATTCGCATTGGCGAGGTTGTGGTTGTTGGCTGTTTGCGCCTGCAGCGTTTCCTTCGCGCCGGACATCGCCACATAAAGGTATCTATCCATATGCTTTGCTCAGTGAGTGGACTGGTTACGCGTGAACCTAACGGGCCATGTTGATGATGGTTTCCGTGATGTTCTTTTCCGTCGAGATCATCTGTGCATTCGCCTGGTAGTTGCGCTGCGCAACGATCATGTTCACCAGTTGTTTGGTGACATCGACGTTGGATGCCTCGACTGCACCCGACTGCAACTGACCGAAGCCGGATGCGCCGGACTCGCCCAGCACCGGCTGCCCGGAAGCAAAGGTTTCCGCCCAGTTGGTGCCGTCCACCTTCTGCAGGCCCTGCGGGTTGGCAAAATTCACCAGCGCCACCTGGCCCAGCGAAGTGGACTGGCCATTGGTGAAATTCGCCTGCACTACGCCGGTCGCATCCACGGTGATGCCCGTCAGTTGTCCGGTCGTGTAACCATTCTGCGAAACACTGGTCACGCCAAAGGTATTGCCGTATTGAGACGTCTTGGAAAAGTCGAAATCAATGCTCAACGCATTGGCGCCGGTGGTCGGCGTATAAGTGCCGAAGTTGACCTGCCCGGTGGCCGGCGTGGTCAGGGCGCCGGAAGATGAGTATGCCAATGCCTGCGCGCCGCCCACTGCCGTGCCATCGACATAAAGACGCGACTGCCATTGATTGGGCACGGCTGTCTTGACGAAATACAACGTGCTTGTATGAGCTGCACCCAACGAGTCATACACAGTGACTGAAGTCGCGTTGTTGTAGCTGGATGCATCTGTAGGGTCAAAGGTGGCCGAGGTCGGCTGGTTTGCATTGGCAGGCAGATTGAAAACAGTTTGCGCCGACGTGGTTGCCGCAGGAGCATTCTGGGTGGTCTGCACCTGTAAATCGCCCATGGTGCTGGTGTTGAATGCACCGTTGTTCAACGCCGGATAGACCTGCAGACGCTGGCCGGCGGCATTGACCACGATGCCGTTGGCATCCGTGGTAAAGGCGCCGGCGCGGGTGTATTGCAAAGCGCCGGCATCGCTGACCACAAAGAACCCGGAACCGTTGATGGCCATGTCCAGGCTGTTGCTGCTGGTCTGGATGTTGCCCTGACCGAATTGCTGGGCGATGCGCGCAACACGCACGCCGTTACCGGGCTGCAGGGACGACACGCCTTGCAAGGAGGTTGAAAACAATTCCGCGAACTCGGTGCGCGATTCCTTGAAACCGGTGGTCTGCGAGTTGGCGATGTTGTTGGCGGTCACGTCGAGATCGGTCTGTGCCGAAGAAATACCGCTCAGTGCTATACCAAAGGCCATGACTTGTTCTCCAGATTGTTTGCTTGAATGCTTTAGAGGACCCGACGTACATCGGATAGATTGATTGAACCGAGACCGCTGGTGTTCAGCACCAGGCTGTTGTCTGTCGGATTGATGCTGACGCTGTCCACCCTGGTGTTTAACGCAGTGGCCACCGAGGTGCTGGTGCCATACACATTGGCAATGGCTGTAAGCTTGTAGTTACCGGAGTCAACCCGCTTGCCGGCGTCGTCCAGACCATCCCAGGTAAAGGCTGAAGTACCCGTAGTGACGGGCACCGTCAGATGACGCACCACCTGACCACTGCCATCACTGACCACCACGTTGATGTTCGAGGTTCCGGTTGGCGTATTGATCTCTCCGGACAACTGGCTGCCGCCGGCCAGCGCTACCGTATCTGCCTGGACCAGCACGCCATGACCCACCAGTGCAGTCGCATTGACCGCCTGCGAGCTGCGCATCTGATCCAGCAGACTGGAGATCGAGGTATTCATTTCCTGAATGCCCGACACCGAAGAAAACTGCGCCAGCTGCGCCACAAATGCCGTGGAATCCTGGGGGTTGGTGGGATCCTGATATTTCAACTGCGTGGTCATCAGGGTAATGAAATCATTGATGCCCAGACTCGACATGGACTTGCCCACGCCCTGAGCCAGGGCGCCATTAGTCGAACTGGCAGGGTTGACCGTGTTCATGAATGACTGCCTTGCTGCTTGCTGTGTATCGTTAATTAGAATTGAGCTGTTGCTGAAAACCGGTCACTGACCAAGTTTGAGCGTGGCCAGCATCAATTCCTTGGACGTGTTCATGACTTCGACATTGTTCTGGTAGGAACGCGATGCCGAAATCATGTTGACCATTTCCTCAACCGTATTGACATTGGATGCATAGACATAACCATCCGCATTGGCGAGCGGATTGCCGGGTTCATAACGTGCCTGCGCCTCGGCAGTGCTGTGTGTAATGCCCGCCACCTGCACCTGCTGACCGACATCGCTGCTGCCCATGCCTGCCTGTACCGCCTTGAAAACGGGATGACGCGCCTTGTATGCGTCTTCCGGCCTGCTGCTGACGCTGTCGGCATTGGCCAGGTTGCTGGCCGTGGTATTGAGGCGCACGGTCTGCGCGCTCATGCCGGAGCCGGCGATATCGAAGATGTTGAATGAAGGCATGTGTTCGACTCCGTTGCATTGGCTGCAACAGTGAATTCAGTGAAGGATTACTGGCCGGTAATGGCTGTTACCAGCGAACGGAACTTGGCATTGAGGAACGACAGGCTGGCCTGATAGCGAATGGCGTTCTGCGCAAAATTGGCCTGCTCGACCTGTACATCCACCGTGTTGCCATCGAGTGATGACGCCAATGGCACCCGGTACAGGGTTGGCGTATTCATATCGCCGCCCTTCTGGGCGAGTGCAATGTGATGAGCATGGGTCGCACCGGTTGTCTTCATTTGCAGATTGCCGGGGTTGCCGCCGCTGGCTGCCAGTGCACTCTTGAAATCGACGTCGCGCGCCTTGTAGTTGGGCGTGTCGGCATTGGCCATGTTGGCAGCCAGCATTTCACTACGCTGCGCGCTCAGCTTGAGCGCCTGCGGATGAACACCAAGATATGAATCAAGCGGCAGTGGCATAACAGCCTCCGTCAAAAAACCGTCTGACGAAGCTGTAAGCAATCAGCATGCCAAGCCATGAAAACAGGCCGATTGACCGCAAAACCGGCCATTAACTTGAAAAAGGTGTGACGCAGATCGCGCGAGGACGGCAGAAGTTTGCCGCGCAGAGGCAATAAACCGCCATGGGACGGTGTACAGGCTGTTGATTATCTGGTTGCCATATCGGTGATCGGCAACAATTGAAAAATATTGATAGCAACAGCCGGATCAAACTCGCCTGACTGACACATGTATTGGCTGCGAATCACACTATTTCTACCTGAAGCACCATAGACACTGGTTTCAAGATCGGGTGGCATGAGGCTTGCTTGGCATGACGCATTTATCGCGGATAGTCACATGCGTCGTACACACTGTTTCTGGTTCCTGTATTTACTGTCGGCAGCCATCATGCCGGTTCAGGCCACGGGCTTCGAATCCCTGCAGGCCATTCAAACCAGCGCGGAACAGCACCTGCGCACCGTGCTGCCGAACAACAGCGGCAACGTGTACTTCAAGACCGATGAGTTGGACAACCGGCTACGGCTGGCCGATTGTCCAACGCCTTTAGAGGCTTTTCTGCCCAGCGGCGCGAGCATCGGCAGTCGAGTAACCATCGGCGTGCGCTGTACTCAAGGCACGCAGTGGACGGTTTACGTCCCGGTCTCCATTGAGTCGGAAGCGCCATCGCTGATATTGAACAAGGCGCTGGCGCGTAATGCAGCCGTCACTGCCCAGGATGTCGAGATTCGAGTTCAGCGTCTGCCTGGCCTGGGCAGCACCAATCTCCGGTCTGTCGCTGAACTGGACGGCAAACGCCTGAAGCGCGATCTGCCGGCCGGAACGATATTGAACCCGGCCATGCTCCAGCCCGAAATACTGATCCACCGCGGCCAGCAGGTCACGGTGGTGGCCAAGATGGCCGGTATCGAAGTCCGCAGCCAGGCAGTCGCCCTGGGCGACGGCAGCATCAATTCACGAATCCGGGTAAAAAACCTGAATTCCGCTAAAGTCGTGGAAGGCCTGGTCGATAACAGTAATATGGTTCGGGTGGACCTCTAGCATCAGCCCTGCACGCCGAGTAATCCGCGCTCAGGAAAGCGGGTGCCGAGGGAGCAATCGCCCGAGGGTGCTAAAGTTAACGACAGATTGGCCGCTATAGTCGGCAAGAGCAGATCAGGAGAACGCCGTGTCTACTAAAATTGGTGGTTTCGACAGTAGTCCAGTGCCAGTCAGCACTGGTCGCACGGTCAAACGCGCTGGTGATTCAGGCAGCTCTACGCAGACGGGCACTGCAAGCTCCACGGCTGACACGCACATAACCGATTCGGCACGCAAACTGGCCGCCCTGGAACAGGCAGTACAAGACCTGCCAGCGATTGACGAAACCCGCGTACAGCAGGTTAGCGCGCGCCTTGCCGATGGCAGCTATCAGATCGACTCTGGCCGCATCGCCGACAAGTTGCTGCGTTCCGAGCAGGATCTCGCTGCCCTGGATTGATGTTCCACCTGGACATCCGGATCAACTCATCACCACAAAAATATGGACGCCACACTCTGTCGGGATCATCTGAAGCGTTTGCTGGCTGAAGAAGCAGATGCATTGCTGTCGCTGGAAGCGCTGCTTGAAAAAGAACATCTGCTGATCACCAGCAATGACATTGAGGCACTGGAAAGCACTGGCAGCGAGCGTGAAGACTGCATCAACAATCTGTTACGCATTGATGCAGAACGCCTGTCGCTTTGCCGAAATACCGGCCGCTCTGCGGACAAAGCTGGACTGCTGTCATTGATCCAATGGTGCGACCATCAAGGTATTTTGCAGCAGCGATGGAAAGACAACACATCGAGCATCCGGCACACGCGTGCACTCAATGATCGCAATGGCGCCCTGGTTACCAATCGCCTGAAGCGCGTCGAAGTCATGCTCGACACGCTGAACACAACCCAATCACGCGATTCAAGGGTATATACCGCTCGTGGCAACGCTTATCAGCAAACCCAATCCGGCCGCGTCTGCAATATTCAAGCGTAACACAGCCTTGGCGCCAATCTGGCCAGACCATCATCAATCAACGCTGCCGACTTCAAAGCATATCCGCAGTTGAAAGAACGCAACTGTTTACTTGATCCGCTTCAGCTTCCGCAAGAATTCCGCATGGCGCGCAACAGCACTGTCACAGTTGCTGCAGCCACTGATGCGCGGCGAAAACACGGCAAACACGCGCACGCCAAAACAACGGACCAGCAGCGACAACAGTATCCGCTTCATGCGTACCGAGCTCAGCGCATAGATCGCATAGACCCCACTGAGCAAAACCACGACAGCAATCAATAACACGTCAAGTAATTGCCACATGATCATGCTCCAGTGAGCGCCAGGGTGACGCGATAGGTAATGAACGAGGCAAGATAGGCAAGCGCAAACAGGTAGCACAGCATCAGCAAAGGGTAACGCCAGCTGTTGGTTTCACGCTTGACCGTGGCCAGCGTCGACAGACATTGCGGTGCAAACACGTACCAGACAAGGAATGACAGAGCGGTAGCCAGACTCCATGAGTGTGTGATCAGCGGCACCAGCGCCGACTGCATATCATCACCGCCAGCAGACAAGGCATACACAGTACCCAAGGCGCCGACCGCCACTTCACGCGCGGCCAGACCTGGAATCAGGGCAATGGAAATCTGCCAGTTGAAGCCGATAGGTGCGAACACCTGCGCCAGCAAGGCGCCGAGGCGTCCGGCATAGCTGTACTCAATTGCCGGCGCAGTTGCGCCTGCCGGCGGCGCCGGAAAGGTGCTCAAGAACCACAACAAGACCATCAACGCCAGAATGATGGTGCCCACGCGAGTCATGAAGACCTGGATGCGCTGCCACAAGCCAATAGCCACATTGCGCAGCAGCGGCAAGTGATACGCCGGCAGCTCCATCATCAAGGTTTGGACCTGACTACGAAATGCGGTGCGCTTGAGCAGTAAAGCCAGCAACATGGCGACCACAATTCCACCGACATATAACCCCAGTAAGACCAGCCCCTGAAATTCAATGCCGCCCCATAGCGTCTGTCTGGGTACGAAGGCCGCAATGATCAACGCATAAACCGGCAGACGGGCGGAACAGGTCATCAACGGCGCAATCATGATCGTTGTCAGACGATCTCGCGGATCCTGAATGGTGCGTGTCGCCATGATGCCAGGTACAGCACAGGCAAAACTGGACAGTAAAGGAATGAACGAACGCCCAGACAGGCCCACACTGCCCATCAAACGATCCAGCAAGAAAGCCGCGCGCGGCAGGTAACCGGATTCTTCCAGAATCAGAATGAAGAAAAACAGAATGACAATCTGCGGCAAAAAAATGATCACGCTGCCCACGCCGGCAACAATGCCATCGACCAGCAGGCTGCGCAGCAGACTGTCAGGCAGTGCTGCATGCAGAAATGTCCCGACTGCACTGACTACCGTATCAATGCCCTGCATCAATGGCTGTGCCCAGGCGAATACCGCCTGAAAAACCAAAAACAGGCAGCACAACAGGATCAACGGCCCCAGCACCGGATGCAGTACATAGCGATCAATTCGATCAGATATCCTGAGCGAGTCAATCCTGTCGGCACCCAACAACCGCAACAGTCGCTGCACTTCCATATGGTCGCGCGCGATCTGCTCGGGAGTCACCACCGCCGGTGGCAACTGCACCTGAGCGCCGCATACAGCAAAACTATCCAACTGTTCGAGCAATGAATTAATGCCAGTGCGGCGCAATCCAACTGTTTGCACAACAGGAATTCCCAGCTCCTGTGCCAGCATCGCTGTATTCAGCTTGAGGCCATTACGTTCTGCCAGATCGCTCATGTTAAGCGCCAGAATCATTGGCAGACCAAAACGCTTGAGACCCAGCGCCAGGCGTAGATGCTGACGCAGATTTGTCGCATCAACGACGCATACAATCAGATCCGGTTGATCCTCATGATCAAAACGGCCGGTGATCACATCCAGGGTTACTTTTTCGTCTGGCGTTTCCGCCTCCAGTCCGTATGCACCCGGCAGATCAAACAGTCGAACCCGTTTGCCGGTTGGCGTCGCCAATAAACCTTCCTTGCGCTCAACAGTCACCCCGGCGTAATTGGCCACTTTCTGCCGACTGCCCGTCAGCAAATTGAATAGCGCAGTTTTGCCACAGTTCGGATTACCAACCAAAGCAACCACTGGCAAACGGGCATGGAGCGCAGTACTCATTTACGCAGAATCCCGTCTTGATGTATGCGCACGCAAGAAGCCTCATGTCGCCGCAACGCAAAGGTCGAACTACCGATACGAACCGCCATGGGATCTCCGCCAGGCACACGAGCCAAAACCTGGATTGACTCGCCAGGCAGGAAACCAATCTCGGCCAAACGTCTTGCCACTCCCTGACCTGCCTTTTGCTCATCAATACTGACCACAGTTGCAGCAATGCCATTAGGCAAATCCGCCAAGGATTGCACTTCACCTTTGATGCCCGAAGTAAATTCGGCTTTTGCAGTCACTCGACACTCCATCTGTACAAACCAGTTACCGTTCTTGGATCGTATCATATATGCGAACGATTCGCATTATCGACAAATATCCTTTTAAATTACAAATTCCCGGATTTTCAATGCGTTGGACGATCAGAACATAGTCCACGGTAGTCTCCGATAAGGAATCCTCCCGACTTCCCGCATGACGGAAACAAAAAGGCTGCCGATTTCAGAATCAGCAGCCTTTTCTTTAATTAATAATGACAGGTGTTTTTTATTAAGGACTGTAGCCACGTTCACCATGCGAAGCCAGATCAAGACCTTCGTTTTCCTCTTCGTCGCTGACTCGCAAGCCAACGCCAACATCAAGCAATTTCAGCAATAGCCAGGTTATGGCAGCGCACCATGCCGCTACCGACAATACGCCGAGAAGCTGGATGCCCAATTGCTCAGTAATTGAAGTTGCCACTGGGAATCCGGTGCCCCCCATGGTTGAAGAGGCAAATATGCCCGTCAGCAATGAGCCAATAACGCCGCCTACACCATGCACCGGCGAAACATCAAGGGAATCATCAATATGCAACACGCGCTTCACCACCTGAGTTGCATAGAAGCACGCCACACCTGCGATACAGCCAATCAGTACCGCACTTACCGGGTTGACAAAGCCCGATGCCGGCGTGATCGTTCCCAATCCAGCAACCATCCCGGTCAATAGACCCAGCACTGAAGGTTTTCCATAGCGCCACCATTCAACAATCATCCATGCTACTGCTCCCGCAGAGGCGCCCATATGTGTGGCTAGAATTGCTGAAGCAGCTGAGCTGTTTGCGGTCAACGCACTCCCGCCATTGAATCCGAACCAACCCACCCACAGCATGCCAGCGCCAGCAGCTGTCAACGGCAAACTATGCGGAGGCATGGAAACATGCGGGAAACCCCGACGCTTTCCAAGAAACAAGGCTGCAACCAGCGCTGCCGTACCAGCAGTCACATGCACCACTATGCCGCCAGCGAAATCCATCACGCCAAGCTTGGCCAGCCAACCACCACCCCACACCCAATGCGCAACAGGAACATAAACAAACAACAGCCACGCGAGACTGAAACCCAATGCGGCGCTGTACTTGATACGCTCCGCAAAACCGCCGATGACCAAAGCGGGAGCAATCACCGCGAAGGTCAGCTGGAACATAAAAAACAGATACTCGGGTACCGTACCCACAAGCGCTGTTGACTTCACGCCAACCAAGGCGAGCTTGCTCAAGCCACCGCTCATGCCCTGCCAATTGCCGCCATCAGAAAACGCCAGTGAATATCCAAACAACAACCACAACAAGGAACCGCCTGCAGTAATCGCAAAGCATTGGATAATGATCGACAAGATATTTTTTGAACGAACCAGTCCACCATAAAACAAAGCCAAACCCGGCAGAGTCATGAACAATACCAGCGCCGTCGCTGTAAGCAGCCATGCAACATCGCCGCCATTCGCCGTTGTCGTTTGCGCAAAACAAAAAGGCGGTAAAAAAAGTAAAGCCAAGAATGTCCGCAGACGACTGCAGCCTTGAGTGAAAGTCATGTTTTTCTCTGGCAAAGTTTCTGGTGTTGTAATTTGTTATCAAAAGTAATGGCCCGTCTTGTGCAGGCTATTGCAGTAACGTGTGACGCAAGCAGAGCGTAGCATTTTTTTCAACACGCAAAAACAAAACCCCTGTCGAGATAATTCGACAGGGGTTTTTGATGTAAGAGCCTGGCAGTGACCTACTCTTGCATGCCCAAAGGGCACACTACCATCGGCGCAGAGCGTTTTCACTTCCGAGTTCGAAAAGGGATCGGGTGGTTCCCGCTCGCTATGGCCGCCAGGCAAACCGGTTTGACCCAAAGACAGAGGCTTGCAGCCCCAGCCGAGGATCAACAATTCGGAGTCGTTTTGACGCTGTCACATTCAGAGTAACGTCACCACAAGCCATGCCAATTTAATTGGGCAAGTTCATTGGGTGTTATATGGTCAAGTCTCACGGGCAATTAGTACTGGTTAGCTCAATGCATTACTGCATGTACACACCCAGCCTATCAACGTCGTAGTCTTCGACGGCCCTTTAGGGGAATCGAGTTCCCAGGGAAACCTAATCTTGGGGGGGGCTTCTCGCTTAGATGCTTTCAGCGATTATCCCGTCCGTATATAGCTACCCGGCAGTGCCACTGGCGTGACAACCGGAACACCAGAGATACGTCCATCCC
>JBFWSR010000021.1:0-48651 GCA_050248275.1 Steroidobacteraceae bacterium | reverse complement strand
GATGAACGGAAGCGTTCCTCTTTACATTCCGATGAGGGAGGGCGCAGTGGTCGCCACGGCGGTCGCGGTGGTCGCCTGCTGGAGCACGGCCGCCTGCGGCTGCTGCTCCTGCAATTGATCGCCACGAAACCCGCTCATGGCTACGAACTGATCAAGGCCATCGAAGACAAAACTCATGGCGCTTACAGCCCCAGTCCAGGGGTGGTCTACCCTACCCTGACCCTGCTCGAGGAACTGGGACATGTCAGTGTCGATACCAGCACCGGCAGCCGCAAGCTTTACAGCATTACGCCCAACGGCCAGTCGCATCTCGGCGAACAACAGGTTGCTCTGGATGAAGTAAATCGGCGTCTGGCAAATCCGCCCGGTCATCGTGGCGAATTGCCGTTACCGATCCTGCGCGGCATGGAGAACCTCAAGCTCGCTCTACGCCTGCGCCTGCAGCACGGTGAGATCAGCAACGAGGTTGCACGCGCCATTGCCGCCGCGCTGGATCAAGCCACGCAGAACATTGAACAACTTTAAATAGCAGCATCAGGAATCAGCCATGCAAACACAATCCACCCACCTCCGCAGCGTACAGAGAGTGCGCCATGAAACCCGCACACGCCTGCTCACGGTCAAGCGCGTCACGCGCATTACGCCGCGCATGGTGCGCGTTACCCTCACTGGCGATCTCGCCGGCTTTATCAGTTCAGCTGCAGACGATCATGTGAAAGTATTTTTCCCGGCGCCAGGGAGCGCTCAACCTGTCCTGCCCAAGGGACCGCCGGGTTCACCCGCAGCGGCGCAAGGACCGACGCCCATCATGCGCGACTACACACCGCGCCGTTACGACGCGGCAGCCAATGAACTTGACATCGAATTCGTTCTGCATAGCGAAGGACCGGCAACCACCTGGGCAAGACAGGCACAAGTGGGTCAAACACTGGGTATTGGCGGCCCGCGCGGCTCGTTCATTGTGACGGGTGACTTCGACTGGTACCTGCTGATCGCCGACGAAGCGGGCCTGCCGGCGGTTGCACGCCGCTTGCAGGAATTGCCGGCTGGCGCGCAAGTCTTCGTCATCGTCGAAGTTGAAGACGCCAGCGAACATCAACCGCTGGAATCCAGGGCGGCAGTCAATGTGAGCTGGGTGCATCGTCAGGGTCATCGTGCAGGCACACCCGACTTGTTACAGACCGCACTGGGCAAACTGGCGCTGCCGGGCGGTGAAGGCTACGCATGGATTGCCTGCGAGTCGAATGTAGCGCGCAGCCTGCGCAAATACCTGGTGGACGAACGAGGCTGCGACAAGACATGGATCAAGGCTGCCGGTTATTGGAAACAGGGTGCAGTGGCAACCCACGAAAAACACGAGGACTGATGCATTATAGCCTCGAAGATCGTCGATTCATCCGCACCTCACATCGAGGTGCGCACCGACCACAGTTCGGGAAAGAAACGCAGTTCCAGCGCCTTGGACAGGTACGCCACACCGCTGGTGCCGCCGGTGCCGCGCTTGTAACCGATGATGCGCTCGACCGTTTTCATGTGACTGAAACGCCATAGCTGAAATTTATGATCGAGGTCGAGCAGCTTTTCCGCCAGCTCGTACAGATCCCAATGCTCATCCTTGTTGTGATACACCGCCAGCCACGCAGCCGCCACCTGCTTGCTGGCCTGATAGGGCTGTGACCAGTCACGATCCAGATAATCGGCAGGAATGCCAAAGCCGCGCCGGCTCAGCAAACGCAAGGCTTCGTCATACAAGCCGGGACTGTTCAACGTGCGCTGCAGCAGCTGGTAATTCTCGGTATCGCGCTGGTGCACTTCGATCATGCTGGCGTTCTTGTTGCCAATCAGGAATTCCAGCATGCGGTATTGATAGGACTGGAAACCCGATGCCTTGCCCAGTGAATTGCGGAACGCGGAATAATCCATGGGCGTCATGGTCGCCAGCACATCCCATGACTGAGTCAGTTGCGCCTGGATGCGCGCCACCCGCGACAGGCTCTTGTCAACCGGCCCCAGTTCATCGCGCTGAATGTGTTTGATGGCCGCAGTCAGTTCGTGAATGCCCAGTTTCATCCACAGTTCGGTGGCCTGATGAATGATGATGAACAGCATTTCATCATGTTCAAAGGTGTTGGGCTGCTGGGCGCTGAGTATCTTGTCCAGTTGCAAGTACTCGCCATAACTCTTGGAATCGCCCAGATCCCAGTGCACAGGTTCGTTACTGACGTCGACTGCGGCCTGGGGTGCAAAGTTTTCGGGATTGGACATGGTGAATTCGCTCGATTTCAGAGGGCAACCGGATCAATGACCCATGAACATCCAGACCGGCACATGGCGCCATGCCCGGGTGAGTTCCTTGTCGAGTTCGGCAAAGCCCGGTTCGCAGTCAGCCACGAGACTCCAGAAACGTCGCGAGTGATTCATGTGCCGGGTGTGACACAGTTCGTGAATCAACAGGTAGCGCAACACTTCCGGACGCAGGAACAAAGAACAGACATTCAGACTGATCGTTCCGGATGAGGAACAACTGCCCCAGCGCGTGCGTTGTCGGCGAACCTGGAGCCGTTCGAAACTGAAGTCATAAGTGTGCGCCAGATGCTGCAACCGTTTGAATAGTTCCTGCTGTGCCAACGCCACCAACCAGTTGCTCAACAGGCGCGACCAGCGGGCCGGTTCGACGACTGCGCCACGAATCAATAAATGGTGTGAATCCAGTACTCGCAGCCTGGGCAGACTGGATTCATGCCGATATTCGACTTGCACTGAGCGTTCAATGGACGGCAGCAGCAACTCGGTCGGCGCCGTCAGCAAGGCGCGCTGGGTCATGCATTCCTGCACCCGCGCATCAATCCACGTCCGGTGCCTGCTGACGAATTGCTGCACCTGCTGCGCGGGAGTACGCGGCGGCACGACAATTTCGACGCGTCCTGCCGGGTAAACGCGCACGGATAAACGGCGTGCGCGCGCACTGATGCGCACGGTCCAGGCATCATGTGTTTCGCGTGCGGCAAACAGCGGCAGTTGCGTATGGTGGGGCTGAGTCAACAATCTATTACTGCTCATGTCGATGTCGAATAAGTCGGCTCACTTCAGATTCAGCGACTGTAACAGCTGCCGCGCATCGCGATACTCAGGCGCCAGCACCAATGCCTGCTCCAGTGCATCGCGTGTCGCCAGCAGATCACCACGCGCCAGTTCGGCTTTGCCCAGCAGATAACACGCTTCAGCATACCCCCAGCCCGGGCTGCGGGAATCGGCTACCGCATCTGTTGCGCTATATTGATCTACCACCTGCTTGATGGCCACATGGGTCTGAGCAGCGCTCTGCCGGTTTGCCTCGAGCCAGGCCGCAACGAGCCGCACTTGAACCAGTTTGCCACCCAGTTGCAGGGCGTGGGCGATGGCCACCTCGCGATCATGCCGATACAGCACGCTACGCAGCGGCCGCAGTTGCTCCAGTGTCGCCAGACAGGCCGCAACGATTGCCTGATGCAGGGCAAGTGCACTGTCGCTCCTGGCATTTGTCTTGGACTCGATGCAGGCCTGCGCCCATTGTTGCGCCTTGTCAGGATTGTTTACAGCCAGCAATTGCGCCAGCTTCCAGCGACCATAGTTCAGATAGCCAGTACGTGCCTCGCTGTCTGCATCTGCAACCTGAAGGCTTTCCATGGCCTGCAGACTCTGCATGAGGCTGCGGCTGTCGGCCACGTAAAACGCATATTCAATGCGACCAGCCAGATCATCCAGTGCTTCGTCTGCATGAACGCCGGCCGTACCCATGAACAACATGATCAGACAGGCAATCGCGCCAAGCCTGATGGAATTGCGGAACTTCAAAAATGGCTCCCCTGCTCAAACGGCTTTGATCATTACGCAGGCGCTTTGTGATTACAATGGTCACTTCATCCGTGTATGGACTCTGCAATAGTGGGAACCGGGCCTGCGTTGATCGACATTGGACTTAATCTCACCCATGAAAGTTTTGCTCATGATCGTGAGGCCTTACTGGATCGGGCTGCCGCTGTCGGTGTCACGCATATGTTGATTACCGGCAGCGATGTGCCACACAGTGAAGCCGCGCTGCATCTGGCAAAACAATATCCGGATCGATTGCGCAGCACTGCCGGCATACACCCGCACCATGCCAAAGATTTTAACGATGAACGACTGCCCGCCCTGCGCACGCTGCTGGCGAATCCACTGGTGCTTGCCGTCGGTGAATGCGGTCTGGATTACTACCGCAATTTTTCAACTCACGAGCAACAGGAACGCGTACTCCGTGCGCAGCTGGAACTGGCGATCAGCACGAACAAGCCCGTGTTTCTGCATGAACGCGACGCTCACGATGCTTTTGTCAGCATTCTGCAGGATTACCTGCCGCAACTTCGCGGTGGTGTGGCGCACTGTTTTACCGGCACCGCCGATCAGGCGCGGCGCTATGTGGAACTGGGGCTGCATGTGGGCGTCACCGGCTGGATTTGCGATGAGCGGCGCGGCGCGGCATTACGGGAGGCAGTGCGTGATATTCCACTGGATCGGCTATTGATCGAAACCGATGCGCCCTATCTGATCCCACGCGATCTCAAACCCAAACCCAGGTCGCATCGCAACGAGTCCATGTATCTGCCCGCAGTGCTTGCGCGACTGGCAACCTGTCGCGGTGAATCTCCTGAACGGCTGGCTGCCGCAACCACCGCCAATGCCCAACGCCTGTTTGGCTGGCAATAATTATTTAATCGTGCAGATTGGGTTGTGCGTGTTTCTTGATGTTTTGCCAGACATCGGCAAACGCTGCAGCTACGTTGCCGCGTGAGCGATCCACGATTGGAAAATGCGTACCCAATTGATCGATGCGCACCACGTACTTGGGTTTGCCCTTGGGAAATTCGCTGCGTTGGGTGAAAACCAGGCGCCCTTCCACGGGCACCTCGCCGGCCAGCAGTTTTACAGCCGCAATACGGTCGTAAAGAATGGGCTGGGGATTGGCAAAGGTGAAGCGCAGCTTGCGACCTATGGCTGTCCACTGAAACATCTGGTCGCCGCCGAAAATGGCGCCGGGAATATCGAACAGATCGATGATCAGCAGACCACGCTCGGTCAGCAACAAATAGTTCAAGTGCAACTGACCTCCATTGCCATTCGGAATCAGCACGTTACGTAATACTTCGTAGGCAATGGATTCAATCCGATCCTGGTTGCGACGTTCGGCGCGGCGCGATAGGTAGGCGCGCACACCAGCCACCGTCACCGCCGTCAGTAATGCAACACCAGCCAGCGGATAAATCCATATCGGCACTTCATCGGTCACGATCAGCGAACTCCTTGGAGTTGTGCGCGCAAGACAGCTAACTGCGGTTCAATTTCGGTTTCCTGACGCGGCAAGGTCAGCAGCCGGGCCAGGGCCGGCGGTATCGGGATCGTATGACCAATCAGCGGTTCGACGATGTCGTTGAACTTGGCTGGGTGCGCAGTCGCGACCAGCACCCAGTGCGCAGTCTGTTGCTGCCCGCCGAGATGCCAGTAAACCTCGGCCGCCGTGGCGGTATGGGGACACCAGATCTGCCGCAATGCCTGTGCATCGTGCTGGATGCGCGCGCGGATCTGTTCATCGCTGACGCTGACGGCGCGGACCTGCCTGCGGATTTCATCGAACGGATACAGGGTGCGCAGGCGTTCCATGTTGCTGGGATTGCCCACATCCATCGCCGATGCAAGTGTTGCCACGCTGGGCCGTGGTTGCCATTCGCCCGAGTCCAGAAAATCGACGATGGTACGATTGGCATTAGTCGCCAGAATGACGTCGCCAATCGGCAGACCCATGGCGCGCGCCCAGATGCAGGCCATGGAATTGCCGAGATTGCCGCTGGGGATGATGAAATTGGCCGACTTGCCGGTACGCCGCCATACCTCCAGAGCGCTGCGTACGTAGTACACCATCTGCGGCAGGAGACGACCGATGTTGATGCTGTTGGCGGACGACAGTTCATGCGACTGCGCCAGCGACGCATCCATGAATGCCTCTTTCACCATGCGCTGACATTCATCGAAGGTGCCGTGCACGCTGAAGGTACGGACATTGTCGCCCCAGCAGGCCAGTTGCTGGGCCTGACGCTGCGACACCAGACCCTTGGGGTACAGCACGGCCACGTCCACCCAGGGACGACGATGAAATGCAGCGGCCACGGCTCCCCCGGTATCGCCAGAGGTAGCCACTAGAATGCTCAGCTTGCGGGTTTTACCGGCGCGGATACGTTCCATGCTGGCTGCCAGAAAGCGCGCGCCGAAATCCTTGAATGCCGCGGTTGGGCCGTGGAACAGCTCCAGCACCGAAGCCGGACCCGGCGTGCCGGTCAGCGTCACCAGCGGCGCGGCAAAATTGAAAGCATCGCGACACACCTCTCCCAGCACGGTAGCCAGCGCATCACCAGCGGCAAACGGTTCAATCAACTTGGTGGCAATGTCAGCCAGCTCGTTCAGACCGGCAAAATCCTGAGGAGTGAACTTGGGCAGCGACTCAGGCACATACAGGCCGCCATCGGGCGCCATGCCCTGAGCAATGGCAGCGCTTAAATTGACGCGATGCTGCGGATTGCGGGTGCTATGAAACAACATTCGATAAACCGTCGAGAATTTTCAGATGAATACGATGCGGCTGGATGCAGCAACTAATCAACCAGTCGTGCGCCTTGCGGTTCCAGCGGGGAAATCCAGGCATCGCTGCCCAGACCGGCGGCTCTGAAAGCGGCCACCATGCCATCACGAGCTGTTGTTGCCTTATCGGCAGGCAGCCAGGCGAATACGGTGGGGCCAGCGCCGGAAATCGAACACCCCAGGGCGCCCGCATCCTTGGCTGCCTGCTTGACGGCATCGAAGCCCGGGATCAACACGCGACGTTGCGGTTCGATGACCACGTCTTCCAACGACTCGCCTATCAAACGTAAATCGCCGGTAAAACACCCTGTCAAAAAGCCCGCCAGATTGGCGGTCTGCCAGATCACATCCGACAGGCTAACGGTGGGTTTGAGAATCTTGCGCGCCTCGCGCGTCGACAACATCATGTGCGGATGCACCAGCACGCAGCGCACATTGGCCGGCATGGGAATCTGCTTCACGTTGGGATTATCCACGCCCACGGTCAGCACCAGTCCACCAAATAATGAAGGCGCGATGTTATCCACATGCACCGAACCGCTGGCCACTTCTTCACCACGCATAGCATGCTTGAGCAATTCAAGCTGTGAGAGAGGTTGATCCAGCAACGCATTGGCGGCTACCACGGCCGCAACGGCGGAAGCGGCTGATCCACCCAGGCCAGAACCTAACGGGATGCCCTTCTCGATCGTCAATTCAATACCGTATGCAAGTTTCTGATCTTCAACGATACTCATTACCGCGCGACCGGCTGTATTGCGTTCGGCATCGAGCGGCAAATCACGGACTACGCCATGGATGGCAGCAATCTTTACACCCAGTTCCGCGGTGCGGCGCGCCGTCACGCGGTCGCCGATGGCCTGTACGCTCAAGCCCAGTACATCAAAACCCACCGCCACATTGCCGACGCTAGCAGGGGCAAACGCAGTGGCTACTTGGCGACCGGCGACAGGGTTGGCCGAAACATTAGTGTGAGTCATTACAGCTTGGCACCGAGATAAGCACAGACACGCAACAGATCGGCGAAAACGCCACCTGCCGTTACTTCAGGGCCTGCACCGGGCCCCTGAACAACCAAAGGATTCTGATTGTAGCGGCTGGTGCTGAAGCGCACGACGTTATCGGTCAGATTAATATTCGCAAAGGTATGGTGGCGAGGCAGTTCCACCAGACCCACGGTCGCCTTGCGGCTGGCGGCATCCACCGAACCGATGTAACGCAACACCTGGTTACGACTGCGTGCCTCTGCCAGACGTTGCTGCATCTGTTGATCGAATTCGGGCAAACGCTTGAGATATTCCTCAACACTGCAATCCCTGAGGGCGGCCGGTACCAGGCTTTCCAGCGCCACATCCTTAAGTTCCAGATTCAAGCCCATCTCCCGGCCCAGGATCACCACCTTGCGTGCGAAATCCAGACCGGACAGATCGTCGCGCGGATCGGGTTCGGTATACCCCTTGGCCTTGGCCTCCAACACCACCTCAGAAAACGGTCGTGAGCCATCGTAAACATTGAACAAGTAGGCCAGTGTGCCGGACAGAATGCCTTCGATGCGTTGAATCTCATCGCCGGTTTCGCGCAGGTCATGCAGAGTTTGAATCACCGGCAACCCCGCGCCGACAGTCGCCTCATAAAGATAATGCGAACCGCCGGCCCGATGTGCCGCCTGCACGCGCTGATAGTAGGCGTAATCGCCACTATTGGCCTTCTTGTTGGGCGTGACCACATGAATGCCATCAGCCAGCCATTGCTCATAATGACTGGCCACTTCGGCACTGGCCGAACAGTCCACAATGACTGCATGGGGTAAATGACTGGCATGGATGTGTTCGGCAAATCGCTTGAGATCCGCCTTCTCGCCGCCTGCTCCGTGCTGAGTCAACGCATCGCGCCAATTGTCCAGCGACAGCTCGCCTGTGGCCAACTGCATACGCTCGGATTTCATGATGCCGCGCACACGCAGGTCCACGTTAAAGTTCCGCCCCAGGCGCTTGACCTGCGAAGCCAGTTGATCCAGGAACGCTCCCCCGACCACACCCGGCCCGATTACACCGATGGATACCGTGTTGGGTGACAGATAGAAACTGGAATGCACGGAACGCAATGCACGCGCAGACTGTTTGCCGTCGATGACCACTGAAATATTGCGTTCGGACGCGCCCTGCGCGATGGCCTTGACGCTGACACCAGCGTTGCCCAGTGCGTTGAACACCTTGCCCGCCACGCCATGCGCACCGGCCATGCCATCGCCCACCACGGCGAGAATGCTGCAGGCATGGGTGACTTCCACACGCTGAATCTGACCCTGACGCAATTCGCTATGGAAGGCATCGCGCACAACCTGCTCTGCCTTGTGCGCTTCAGCTTCGGGAATCGCAAAACAGATTGAATGTTCCGAACTGCCCTGTGAAATCAGGATCACGGAAATGCCATGTTCGCGCAATGCGCCGAACAGACGATGCGCCGTGCCAGGCACACCGATCATGCCGGCGCCTTCCAGATTCACCAGCGCGATCTTGTCAAAGCTGGTGATGCCTTTGACCAGCAATTCGGATTCCGGCCTGGCACAAATCAAGGTGCCGGCTTTGTGCGGCGCGAAGGTATTGCGTATCCAGATCGGAATGTTCTGCGCCACAGCCGGCGCCATGGTCTGAGGATGGATCACCTTGGCGCCGAAATAAGCGAGCTCCATGGCTTCGTTATAAGACAACGAATCGATGACCTTGGCATCCGGCACCAGACGCGGATCGGCGCTCAACACGCCATCGACATCGGTCCAGATGACGATCTCGGAAGCATTGAGCAACGCGCCGAAAATAGCTCCGGAAAAGTCGCTGCCATTGCGTCCCAGGGTGGTCTGCAGGCCGTGGGCATCGCGCGCGATAAAGCCGGTTACGATCAGGGTGGCCGGCCCCTGATGCTTGATGACACTCGCGGTATTGGCGCGCGAATCTTCCCAGCGTACTGCAGGACCCAGCGGGTTCCAGTCGACGCTGACAATGTCGCGTGCATCAACCCATTCGACAACGCCTGGACGTTTGCCGCGACTGCGCAGATAGCGCACAAACAAACGGGTGGACCAGATTTCGCCAAAACCGGCCACCAGATCGCGCACCACCTGTGAAGCGGCACGAATCAGGCTGACGGTATGCAAGATGCTGGCAATATCCTGACAGTCATGATCCAGCAGCGCGATGTAGTTCTGGCGGTCGAGGTCATTCAGGAGGGTTTCGGCAATGCCGATATGGCGCTGGCGCACGGCCTCAAGCTGTGCATCGATTGTCGTTTCCTGGCGTTCGGCGGCGGCAACCAGATGGAGCATGGCATCGGTAACGCCACGGCACGCCGACAGCACCACCGCCATGCGTCGATGCGGGTCCTGCTCCAGAATATGCGCGACGCGCTCCATGCATTGCGCATCGGCGACACTCGAGCCACCGAATTTATGAACCTGCCACTGCTGATCCAATTCGGATTGGTTCGTTACAGACTGAGCCACTGCGGATTGAGCCACTGCTAATAAGTCCCATTGAGTTGGTATGGTTGCATCCGGGATCCCGGCCATACCGTTGGGCACACCAGCAGGTGAGCACACATCTAATAACGGGCAATGCGAGCCAGGATCGCAGGACGCGACACTGTACTGACAGTATTCGCAGCGGGCAAGCGCAGAGCGCTGCCGGAGGTGATTGCAACCGATCCCTGCTAACCCGCATCGTCGAAGCGACCAAATGCAAACACAGCGTGTTCGCCGTTGGCGGCTCCGGAGCGGGCAAAACTCATGGTTTCGGAAGAATCCAGAGGAACGGCCGGCGCCCTGGCTGGATTCAGATAGCTGATCCGGGCAGGCCCAATCTGGATGAGATCACGGTGCTGCAATACATGCCGGACCACCCGCCGTGAATTGACCAGAACGCCATTGGTGCTGCCCAGGTCAATCAGCAAATCCTGCCCCGGTTCGCGCACGATGAGTGCGTGATACCGACTGACGAAAGCGCTATCAATACGCACATCGGCCAGTTCGCTGCGACCGATCAGCATCCGGTCATGATTCATGCCGACAACACTGTCCGTACCACCGCTCACCGACACCAGCAATAACACCTCATCGGCATCAGGGGGACACTGTTCTTCGTTCACAGTGGCTGGCTGATCGAAGGTAACATCCATGCCCATCTGCATGGCAGCCGACAGCACCGATTGAGCGCTGACCGTGTTTTGCCCCTCCACGACCGCAACCGCCAGTGAGCGTTCGCACAGCCGGTTCACCATTGCAGGGACACCGCGGGACAGACGATGCAGCAACGGCATCAAGGTATGGGGCAAAAGCCGATCCGGATCTTTTGATCCGGCCACTCGCAGGCGATGCGCAACATAGGCAGACAGCTGATCTTCTGACAATGGCGCGATACAGACCCGCGGCACCCCCGTGGGTACGAGTCTGACCAGACGCGGTGAATCCACCACGTGATTCAATAACGGCTGACCCAGCAGCAGCAGCTTTACCAAACGCATGCCATCCGCTTCCCACGAGGCAATGTGCCGCAGTTCTTCCAGCACCAACGGCTGCATCCCCTGCGCATTCTCGACAATCAGCAAGCAAATGCGTCCATTGCTGACCTGATGGGTAATATAACGTTCGAGCAATAACCGGCCGTCAGTACGATCATTCTGATCGAGCTCGACACCAAACTGGCGCAACACTTCCAAGAGAAACTGGCGTGGTGCCATGTCCGTGCGCTGCACATGAGCGACCAGAATCCGGTCATCAAGACCTGTAATGAAGCTGCGTACCAGTACGCTCTTGCCGACGCCCCGTTCGCCGGTCAAAACACCTGCGGAAACCCGGGAGCACAACACGCGACGCATGAAATCCAGGGCACGCAGATACTGCTCGCCAGGAAAAAAATAAGTGTCAGCCGCCAGCTCCGAAAATGGTGGTGCGTCCAGCCCCCATGTGGCCAGGACTTCCTCTTCCCACGCATCTTGTGGTGTGCGGTCGGACACTACGGTCATTCTCCCCTAGCGGTTTTAATACATAATTCTGTAAGCCACCGAGTGTACCGACCTGAATAGCGCTTGCAACCGTTAAAACGTTGGGCACCAGTAACACATGCCACCCGCACTCAGGTGGCTCTTCATGAAAGAATAAAAAATCGGCTGATAAATAAACGGCGAACCCGTAGCCAGCCAAACGCGCCCAAGCTGACGACAAACGGGATCCATACAAATGCCGGGCTGAAGGGTCACGGCTAATTTTCAAGATTGGTCGGGGCGAGAGGATTTGAACCTCCGACCCCTTGCACCCCATGCAAGTGCGCTACCAGGCTGCGCCACGCCCCGACCGGCTGTGACTGGTCATCCATGCAGTCACGAGGGGCGCGAATCATAGCGGAAGCCATCCGCCCCTCAAAGCAGTTTATGAACTATCGGCGCAGAATTTTCAGCACGTCTTCCAGTTCGGTACGCAACTGACGGATCAATTGCTGTGACTGCGAGGCATCGTCGCGAGCTTCTTCCCCTTCCAGACGATTGCGTGCGCCCCCGATCGTGAAGCCCTGCTCGTATAGCAGGCTGCGAATCTGCCGAATCACCAGCACATCCTGACGCTGGTAATAGCGACGATTGCCACGCCGCTTGACCGGGCTGAGCTGTTCGAATTCCTGTTCCCAATACCGCAGCACATGCGGCTTTACCGCGCATAACTCGCTGACTTCACCGATGGTGAAGTAGCGTTTGCCAGGAATCGGCGGTAACTCGTTGTTATTCGCTGGTTCCAACATATGCTTCCACTCTGGCTTTCAGTTTCTGGCCGGGACGAAAAGTGACTACCCGACGGGCACTGATGGGAATCGGCTCACCGGTTTTGGGATTGCGTCCCGGACGCTGATTCTTGTCACGCAGATCGAAATTGCCGAAACCGGACAATTTGACCTGTTCACCATTGGACAGCGCCGTACGAATCTCCTCGAAAAAGAGATCGACCAGCTCACGCGCTTCACGTTTATTGAGGCCCAATTGATCAAACAGCGCTTCCGCAATTTCTGCTTTGGTCAGTGCCGCCATGGTTACCTGTCTCTCAGTCGTGCATCCAGGCGCTGCGCCAGATGCTCAACCACATGCGTTATCAACGCATCAATTTCCACATCAGTCAGCGTATGCGAAGTATCCTGCAAATTTAGGCCTAAGGCTATGCTTTTCTTGCCTTTCTCCAATCCGACGCCTTGGTATACATCGAAAATGGTCAACTCTTTGAGTAAATCTCCTGCTGCTTCCAGTACGACGGATTCGATAGCGCCATAGGCGATCGATTCATCCACCAGCAAAGCAAGGTCGCGACGCACGGATGGAAGTTTTGATATTTCCTTATATTCAGTAACTTGAGAGATAAGCGCAGAATTAGCATTTAGTTCAAAAACGAATGCCGGATAAGTCAGGTCCAGGGTCTTGCTGGCCACTGGATGCAAGGCCCCCAGCCAGCCTATGGGCTGGTCACCATGCCAGATACGCGCAGCTTGTCCGGGATGAAGCGCGCAATGCTGGTCCGGCACGAAGCGGCAATCATGAGCATGGCCGGTCAATGACAGCAATGATTCCATATCTGCTTTCACATCGTAAAAATCTACCTGTGCTGAGGCGCTACCCCATTGTTTAGGCATGCTCAGCCCGGCGGCCAGCCCGGCGATAACCAGACTCTCCTGTTGTCCATCCGCCGAGAACTTGCGTCCCATCTCGAACAGGCGCACCCGGGGCTGCTGTCGGCGCTGATTGCTCAGTAAGGCCTGCACCAGTCCCGGCCAAAGCGATAACCGCATGACGCCCAATTCCGCAGAAATCGGGTTGGCAAGCGCCAACGTCGGTTGCTGCGGAAACAAGACCGACTGGATCGCCGGATCAGTGAAGCTATAGGTAATGGCTTCCTGATAACCACGATCCGCCAGATGCAAGGCACAACGCTCAAGCGAAACCCTGATCTCGGTAATCGGTTGCAGGATCTGCGGTAGGGACGCCGGTTTGGCAGGTATGTTGTCGTAGCCGTAGAGGCGTGCGATCTCTTCGATGAGATCTTCTTCAATGGCAATATCGAAACGCCAGCTGGGCGGTACAACCTGCCAAACCGTGTCGCCATCATATTGTGCCTGCATCCCAAGACTGCTCAGGATACGATTGATTTCTGCAACGCTAATCTCGTGTCCCAGAACCCGCAGAACGCGGGCATGACGCAGAGGGATGGCCGGACGTACGACCTCCGTGCCTGCACCTGTTATCTGCAATGGTCCTGCTTTTCCTCCTGCACAGGCCAATAATAGTTGCGTGGCACGCTCCATCGCCCGAACTTGCAGATTCGGATCCACGCCGCGCTCAAAGCGCTGCGAGGCATCGGTTACCAGACCATAGCGCCGTCCACGACCGGCAATGGCCTCCGGATCGAAGCAGGCCACTTCCAGCAGCACATTGCTGGTGTCATCGGAAATGGCTGAGTCGAGCCCTCCCATGACACCCGCCAGACCCAACACTTGTTTCTCATCAGCAATGACCAGCGCATCCGGCGTCAGGGTAATCGGCTTACCGTCCAGCAAGGTGACCTGTTCGCCAGCCCGCGCCTGCCGCACAACCAGGCCGCCCTGCAACTTTTGCAAGTCATAAGCATGCATGGGCTGTCCAAGCTCAAGCATGACGTAGTTGGTGATGTCCACAATCGCATTGACCGGTCGTACTCCAGCACGACGTAAACGTTCGCGAAGCCACCAGGGCGAGCTAACAGCACGATTCACACCAGTCACCACACGACTGACGAACTGGCGGCACCCGGTTGATTCAATTCGCACCGGAAAGCTTTGCGTCTGCGTGGCGCCAACCGGGACCACTACCGGCAATTGCAGCGCTTCATGATGTTGCGCCGCCACTTCGCGGGCCACGCCCAACACACTCATGCAGTCACCACGATTGGGCGTCAGGTTGATTTCGAAAATGGTATCGTCGAGATTCAATGCCGACACCAGATCCTGGCCTACAGTCAGTTCTGTCGGCAATTCCAGCAGACCGGTGCTTTCTTCCGCCAGACCCAGTTCGCGCGCCGAACACAGCATGCCGAAGGACTCGACGCCACGCAGCGTGGCCTGCTTGATTTCGATGCCACCCGGCAAGCTCGCGCCCACTGTCGCCAAAGGAACCTTGATGCCGGCGCGTACATTGCTGGCGCCGCAGACAATCTGTATTTCCTGACGGCCATCATTGACGCGGCAAACTGAAAGTTTTTCGGCATCCGGATGTTTGGCGATTGCCAGGACTTCGGCCACCACGATGCCGGACATGGCTGGCGCAGCGGGCGACTGACCTTCAATCTCCAGACCGGCCATGGTCAAGGCATGCGACAGCGCTTGAACATCACTGCCGAGCGCAACCCATTCGGACAACCATTGCAGACTGATTTTCATGCTTGTTATCGGGCTCTAATTAAACTGCTTCAAGAAATTGAGGTCGTTCTCGAAGTAAAGACGAATATCCGTCACCTTGTAGCGCAGCATGGTCAGCCGCTCGACACCCATGCCGAAGGCATAACCGGTGTATTGCTCGGGATCAATGCCGACCGCGCGCAGCACATTGGGATGCACCATGCCGCAACCGGCCACTTCCAGCCAGCCGGTATGCTTGCAGACACGACAGCCCTTGCCGCCGCAATTGACACAGGAAATATCGACCTCAGCAGAAGGCTCGGTGAACGGGAAATAGGAAGGTCGCAGGCGCATGCCCACATCGGCCTCAAAGAAGGATTTCATGAAGTCATGGAGGATGGCCTTGAGATTGGCAAAGCTGATTTGCTCATCCACCATCAGGCCTTCAACCTGATGAAACATGGGCGTATGCGTCATGTCCGAATCGCAGCGATACACCCGTCCCGGCGCGATCACCCGCAGTGGCGCGCCCATGCCACGCATGGCGCGCACTTGTACCGGTGAAGTATGGGTGCGCAGCAAGCGCCCGTCGCCAAAGTAGAAGGTATCGTGCATGGCGCGTGCAGGATGATTACCGGGAATATTCAAGGCTTCGAAGTTGTGCCAGTCGTCTTCGATTTCGGGACCATCCACCACAGCAAAACCCGCCGTTTTAAACAGTTGTTCAATGCGTTGTCGTACGCGTGTCACGGGATGCAGGCCACCGGTAGTCTGGCCACGTCCCGGCAGAGTTACATCAATGGTCTCGGCAGCCAACTGCTGCGCCAGCCGCACTGCTTCCAGTTCGTCACGACGCGCATCCAGCGCACTACTCAACTTTTCTTTCACTGCATTGACGACAGCACCTGCTGCACGCCGTGTTTCAGGATCCATCTGACCCAGGTTTTTCAGCTGCTGGGTAATCTCGCCTTTCTTGCCCAGTAATCGCACGCGAATCTGCTCCAGCCCGGACAGACTGGTGCATTGGGCAATCTCCACATTCGCTGTTGCGAGCAGGGTTTCGGTATCAATCACTGACACGGTCATGGTTCATGTTCGCCTGAATTCATCGAATAGGGACCGGAAAAATCAGGTTCATCTGACAGAAAAGCCGCGCCACTCAAACGAGAATGGCGCGGCTCTTATACAGCTTCTCCGCAACTTCCCGTTACCCAGGAAGCAGACACCTAAATAAATTAGGCGGCTACCGGCATGGCAGCCAGAGCGGTTTTGGCGCGCTCAACGATCGCTCCAAATGCAACGGTGTCATGAATCGCCAGATCGGCAAGGACCTTGCGGTCGATTTCCAATCCAGCCTCGTTGATACCAGCAATCAGCTTGCTGTAGGACAGACCGTAAACGCGTGCAGCCGCATTGATACGAGTGATCCACAGCGCACGAAAATCGCGCTTCTTGGCGCGACGATCACGATAGGCGTACTGACCCGCCTTGATGACCGCCTGCTTGGCAGCACGGAAGACCTTGCGACGGGCGTTGTAATAACCCTTCGCTTTCTTGAGAACTTTGTTGTGTCGGGCGCGAGCAATCACACCCCGTTTAACGCGAGCCATGTGTCACCTCCGACTTAAATGTTAGGCAGCAAAGAATCCAGACGTCCCAGATCCTGCTTGGACACCATGCTCGGTGACCGCAACTGACGTTTACGCTTGCTGGGCTTCTTGGTCAGAATGTGACGGCGATGAGATTGGGCTCGTTTGAACCCATTGGCAGTGGGGCGAAAACGCTTCGCCGCTGCCCGGTTGGTTTTCAACTTAGGCATTTAAAAAAACTCCTCAACTTTTAGCCTGTTCGAGCCGCATGTTCGAGGCATGCAGTTCTTAAGGCGGGACAACGGTGTCGGAGCGCAAACTCCGAACTCGCCGTTGCTCACTTCTTTTTTGGCCCGATCATCATGACCATCTGTCGACCTTCCATGACCGGGAACTGCTCAACCTGGCCCACCTGGGACAAGTCCTGCTGTACCCGATTCAGAAGCTCACGTCCGATCTCTTGATGAGCCATTTCCCGGCCACGGAATCGTAAAACGATCTTGGCCTTGTCCCCTTCCGTCAGAAAGCGAATCAGGCTACGTAACTTGACCTGATAATCGCCTTCTTCCGTACCGGGACGAAACTTCACTTCCTTGAGCTGAATCTGTTTCTGGTTGCGCTTCGCTGCGTGCGCCTTCTTGTTCTGTTCAAACAAGAACTTGCCGAAGTCCATCACCTTGCAAACTGGTGGATCGGCAGTCGGAGAAATCTCCACCAGATCCATGCCCGCCGCCTCGGCCATTTGCAAGGCCTCGAAACGGGTCAATACACCAGCCTGGTTGCCTTCGGCGTCAATGACACGCAAGCGCGGAGAATTGATCTCTTCATTGCGTTTGATGCGCTTGATGTTGGTGGTTGGAGCAGCGATGCGTCTATACCTCTAAAACAGTCCGGCCGCGGCTCGCGTTTTCTGCGGCAAGTTTCTGCGCCAGTACCTCGATAGAGATGGAGCCCAGATCCTTGCCACTGCGCGTGCGCACGGCCAGCGTATTGGAACCTGCCTCGCGTTCGCCAGCTACCAATAGGTACGGGACGCGCTGCAGCGTGTGTTCGCGAATCTTAAAGCCCACCTTCTCGTTCCGCAAGTCCATTTCAACGCGAAGCCCCTGATTTCTCAGTGATTCGGTGGCTTTGGCAATGTAATCAGCCTGGCCATCGGTAATATTCATCAACACGGCTTGCACAGGCGCCAGCCACAGCGGGAAGAAGCCCGCATGCTCTTCGATGAGAATGCCAATAAAACGCTCAAGTGAACCAAAAATCGCCCGGTGCAGCATGACCGGAGTCTGCTTGCTGCCGTCTTTACCCACATATTCGGCTCCCAGACGACCTGGCATGGAGAAGTCAACCTGGATGGTGCCGCACTGCCAGAACCGTCCAATCGAATCCTTGAGGGTAAATTCGATCTTCGGCCCATAGAACGCACCCTCGCCCGGCTTCTCGCTCCAGGGCAGGTGGCGGGCATTCAAGGCTTCGGCCAAGGCATTTTCGGCCCGATCCCACCCTTCATCTGAACCGATGCGATCTTTCGGACGGGTGGCCAGCTTGTAGATGACTTCCGTGAAGCCAAAATCGGCATAGACCCTGTGCAGCAGATCGATGAAGGCCATTGCCTCATCCTGAATCTGCTCTTCCATGCAGAAGATGTGCGCATCGTCCTGCACAAAGCCACGCACTCGCATCAACCCATGCAGCGCGCCGGAAGCTTCGTTGCGGTGGCAGGAACCGAATTCGGCCAGCCGATACGGCAGGTCGCGATAGCTCTTGATACCCTGGTTGTATACCTGGATGTGGCAGGGGCAGTTCATCGGTTTGACGGCGAACAGCTTCTTCTCGGATTCCGTGACGAACATGTCGGCATGGAAATTCGCCCAGTGACCGGACTTTTCCCACAAGGAGCGGTCGACCAGTTGTGGGGTGCGGATTTCGCGGTAGCCATTGTTGCGCCACAGCTCGCTCATGTACTGCGTCAGCACCTGATACAAACGCCAGCCACGCTCATGCCAGAACACCATGCCGGGCGCTTCTTCCTGCATATGAAACAGATCCAGCGCCTTGGCGATTTTGCGATGGTCGCGTTTTTCCGCTTCTTCAAGACGGATCAGATAGGTCTTGAGACTTTTCTCATCGGCCCAGGCAGTACCGTAAATTCGCTGCAGCATTTCATTGTTGGAGTCGCCGCGCCAATAGGCGCCCGCCAGCTTCATCAACTTGAACGCCTTCAGTTTGCCGGTGCTGGGCACATGCGGCCCGCGGCATAAATCCACCCACTGATTCTCTTTCTGGCCCTGCCCGTAGAGACTGATCGGTTCATTGGACGGAATGCCGGCAATGATCTCGGCTTTGTAGTGCTCGCCCAGACCCTTGAAGAACTCGACTGCCTCATCGCGCGGCATTACACGACGCGACACCGGCAGGTCCGCCTTGGCCAGTTCGGTCATGCGTTGCTCAATGGCCGACAGGTCGTCCGGTGTAAACGCACGGCTGTAAGCGAAGTCGTAATAGAAACCGTCTTCGATCACCGGACCAATGGTGACCTGCGCTTCCGGAAACAATTGCTTGACTGCCTGAGCCAGCAAGTGCGCGGTGGAATGACGAATGATTTCCAGCGCCTCAGGATCGCGCTCGGTAACGATCGCCAGTTGTACGTCGGTTTCAATCAGGAAAGAGGTATCGACCAGTCGGCCGTTCACCTTGCCAGCGATGGCGGCCTTCGCCAATCCTGCACCGATATTGGCGGCCACTTGCGCCACGGTGACTGCGGAAGGGAAACTGCGCTGACTGCCGTCAGGCAGCGTGATGATCGGCATGCAACCGTTCCTGGATAAAGATTGGTGGGCGCGACAGGGATCGAACCTGTGACCCCTACCATGTCAAGGTAGTGCTCTACCGCTGAGCTACGCGCCCCAATAAAGGCGCGCAAGAATACCGGCGGGTATGGCGTGAAGCAAGCTGAAAATCCAAATCCCGCCGACCCTTGCAGCGTGGACAAGCCTGCTTCAACCGCGGCCGCGATATGGCGGGACTGCCTGGTCCGGTATCCATACGCCCGCAGGTGGTCTACCGGTTTGCCAGAACACATCAATGGGAATGCCGCCACGCGGATACCAGTAACCGCCAATACGCAGCCAGCGCGGCTGTACCAGCTGCATCAGCCGCAGGCCGATCATGACAGTACAATCCTCATGAAAGGCGCCATGGTTGCGAAAGGAAGCAAAAAACAGCTTCAGTGACTTGCTCTCGATCAACCATCGGTTCGGTACATAGTCGATCATCAGCTGTGCGAAGTCGGGCTGTCCGGTGATCGGACACAACGAAGTAAATTCCGGTGCGGTGAAACGCGCCAGGTAACGCTGTGAGGCGTGCGGATTGGGCACCCGTTCCAGCGTGGCAGACTCCGGAGATTCGGGAATTGCCACCGGACGCCCCAACTGGGTCAAGGCAGAAATGGTTGTCGTTCGGCTGTTGCGCTTGGTCATCAATCTAATTCCACACAATGGACTTGGCCTTGCCATAATGCCATGGTTTGATTCCCCACAAGATAGCCCCTTCCTTCACTGATACCCATGCCTGAAACTCCTGCCAGCCCAGCAGAACCAGCAGCAATGAACCAGCAGATTGTCGCGCTGGAACAGCAGCTGGAATACATGCGCCAGCAGCAGGAAATGCTGCTGTACACCCTGTCGCATGATTTGCGCACGCCAGTGATGACGATTCTGGGGTTCACCGACATGCTGCTGGGCGATCTCAAGGACAGCAGCGACGAGCAGATGACCCGGCAATATCTTGAACACATTCGCAACAGCGCCACCCGTCAGGCAAGCCTGATTGAAAGCCTGCTGAAACTGTCACGCATATCACGACAGGGATTGCATCCCGAACCCATAGATCTGACTCGCATTGCCTTCGATTATTGGCAGTCACAACCAGAACTGGCCGACAACAAGCGCATTGCCGTGAAACTGCAGCCCACCCCTCCGGCGGTGGGTGATCGTCAGTTGCTGACCCTGGTGGTACACGCGTTGCTGGACAATGCCGTCAAGTTCACCAGCAAATTAACTGCGCCCGAGATTTGTTTTGGCGCCGAACAGACAGATGGGATGGCAACTTACTTCGTGCGCGACAATGGCGCGGGATTCAATGCCGAGCGTGCCGAACGCCTGTTTCAGCCATTTCGCCGTTTGCATTCCAGCAAGGATTACGAAGGTCTCGGCATGGGACTGGCCACCACGGCAATGATCATCCAGCGGCATCATGGCCGTTTATGGGCGGACAGCGCCGTGGACCAGGGCACAACCATGCGCTTTACCGTCGGCAATGTCTGAATCTGGATTTGCACTCGCTTACAAGCAAGCTCGAATATGGCAACTTCAAGGTCTAAGCTCTAATTTCTTCCGTAATTTAGTTGCACGCCATCCGTGCCGCACAACTTGCGCAGCTCTTCCAGCAGTTCACCGTTGGGGCTGATCTTCCATTCATCGGAAAAATTGACCACCGCACGCGCCTGGGTGTTGCGGTAATGAATGGCAATGGTGCAGGCACCGTTGCGATGGGGCTTAAGTATCTGTTCCAGCTGCCGCACGACATCGCGACGCACACCGTTCTCCGGCCAGCGTAACAGCAGACGCCGTGCATTCTGCTGACGAATCTGCGCCACGTCCTGCACCTTGCTGACGGTCAGCCGCCAGCCATCGATAAAATCGTCGTAGCGAATCCTGCCTTCCACCAGCACGATCGCACCCTTGTTCAGGATGTGCTTGTATTGCAGGTAGGCATCTTCAAACAGCGTGGCTTCCAGGCGCGCGCTGCGATCGTCGATCTTGAGGATGATGCGATTGCCGCGTTTGCCAATTTCATCGACCATGCCGGCCACGGTGACGGGTTTGCCCTGATAACGAAAGCCTTCGCCCGGTGACGTCACCGGCTTGTCGCCGGTGAGATCGGCAATCGGACCGCTGGTCAGTGACCGCATTTCCTCGCGGTATTCATCGAAGGGATGGCCGCTCAGATACAGCCCCAGGGTTTCGCGTTCGCCATCCAGACGCACGCGCTCCGGCCACTCCGGTATCTCCTGCATCGCTACCGGCGCTGTATCCTCAACCGGCGTGGCGGACAGACCAAACATGTCATTCTGTCCTACCACCTTGGCCTTCAGCGCCTGATCGGCCATCTGCATGGCGTTCTGCAGGTTGTGCATCAAGGTCGCACGACTGGCGCCCAGGCTGTCCAGCGCACCGGAGCGAATCAATGCTTCCAGCACGCGCTTGTTGAGGCGATTGGCATCGCTGCGCTGACACAGGTCGGCCAGACTCTTGAATGGGCCATGCGCCTGCCGATCCGCCACCAGTGCATCGACCACGCCCTGCCCCACGCCCTTGATGGCGCCCAGGCCATAGCGAATGGTGCGCTTGCCGGAGACAGTGAACGTGTACGAAGAATAATTCACATCCGGCGATTCAACCTTCAGACCGATGCGGCGCGTCTCTTCAATGAGCGACACCACCTTGTCGGTCTTGTCCATATCGGCGGACAACACGGCCGCCATGAACGCTTCGGTGTGATGTACCTTCAGCCAGGCTGTCTGATACGACAGCAGGGCATAGGCGGCCGAGTGCGATTTGTTGAAACCGTAACCGGCAAACTTTTCCATCAAGTCGAAGATGAAGCCGGCCTGATCGGCATTCACGCCGCGCACCGAGGCGCCTTCGACAAAGATGGTGCGCTGCTTGGCCATCTCCTCGGGCTTTTTCTTGCCCATCGCACGCCGCAGCATGTCCGCGCCGCCCAGCGTATAACCCGCCAGCACCTGGGCGATCTGCATCACCTGTTCCTGATAGACGATCACGCCATAGGTTGGCGCCAGCACCGGCTTCAGATCCGGATGCAGGTAATCAATCGGCGTACTGGCGTCGGCTTTCTTGCGGGCAATGAAATCATCCACCATGCCCGCTTCCAGCGGACCGGGACGGAATAGCGCCACCAGCGCGACCACGTCTTCGAAGCAGTCGGGTTTCAAGCGCCGGTTCAAATCCTTCATGCCGCGCGATTCCAGCTGGAACACGGCGGTGGTATCGCCGCGCTGCATCAGTTCGTAAGTGGCTTTGTCATTGAGCGGCAGTGCCGTCATGTCCAGCGGCGCTTCACCGCGTCTGGCATGCTCGGCGTTGATGTTCTTCACGGCCCAGTCAATGATGGTCAGCGTGCGCAGGCCGAGAAAGTCGAACTTCACCAGGCCCGCCGCTTCCACGTCGTCCTTGTCGAACTGCGTCACCACGCTGGTGCCGTCTTCATCGCAATACAGAGGCGCGAAATCGGTCAGCACCGTTGGCGCGATCACCACGCCACCGGCATGCATGCCGGCATTGCGCACCAGACCCTCCAGCGACATGGCCAGATCCAACACGGCCTTGGTTTCTTCCTCGTTTTCGTAACGACGGCGCAACTCTTCTTCCTTGGCCAGCGCATCCTTCAGCGTGATGCCCAGCTCGAACGGAATCAGCTTGGCAATGGAATCGGCAAAGCCATAACTCTGGCCCATCACGCGCGCCACATCGCGGACCACGGCTTTGGCCGCCATCGAACCATAGGTGATGATCTGCGAGACACGATCGCGACCATACTTGCCGGCCACGTATTCGATCACGCGATCGCGGTTGTCCATGCAGAAGTCGATATCGAAGTCAGGCATGGACACGCGCTCCGGATTCAGGAAGCGCTCGAACAGCAGGTCATATTGCAGCGGATCGATGTCGGTGATCTTGATGGCATAGGCCACCAGCGAGCCGGCGCCCGAACCACGTCCCGGACCCACCGGAATATCGTTGTCCTTGGACCATTGAATGAAATCAGCCACGATCAGGAAGTAACCGGCAAAACCCATGTTGCAGATCACGTCCAGTTCGGCTTGTAGTCGCTGGCGGTAAACGTCATGCGGAATCTGGCGCGTGCCCGCAATGGCCGTGGCCGCCAGATACTGCAAGCGTTTTTCCAGACCCTGCTGCGCTTCCTGACGCAGAAAATCTTCGGTGGTCAGACCCTGCGGCACCGGATAGGCAGGCAGCACCGATTTGCCAAGTTTCACTTCCAGGTTGCAGCGCTTGGCCAGTTCCAGTGTGTTTTGCAGGGCTTCCGGCAAGTCGGCAAACAGCCGGGCCATCTGTTGCGGCGTTTTCAGGTATTGCTGATCGCTGTAGCGGCGCACGCGATTGGGATCGCCCAGCTGCGCACCGTCGTGAATGCATACGCGTGCTTCGTGCGCTTCGAATTCCTCGGACGCAATGAAACGCACATCGTTGCTGGCCACCACCGGCACCCCACGTCGCATCGCCAGCTCCACGGCGGCCGCCAGATGCGCTTCTTCACCGGCACGTCCAGTACGCAACAGTTCCAGATAAAAACGATCATCGAACAATTGCAGCCAGTCATCCAGCGCCTGTTCGCTTTCCGGCCTGCGGCCATTGATCAATAACCGGCCCAGATCGCTGTGCGGTCCGGCCAGCGCAATCAGGCCCCGCAAGGCATCGCGACTCAGCCAGTCGCGCCGCACCAGCGGCATGCCCTTGTGCTGACCTTCCAGATAACTGCGACTGACCAGGCGTGTCAGATTCTTGTAGCCGCCCTCGTCCTGACACAGCAGCACCAGACGCGAGGGCTCGATCTTGTCGCCTGGTTCATGGATCAGCAGATCAACGCCAATAATGGGTTTGACACCGGCCGACTGCGCGGCCTTGTAAAACTTGACCATCGCAAACAGATTGCTCTGGTCGGTCAGCGCCACGGCAGGCATGCCCATGCGCGCAGCAGCGTCCATCACGCCCAGCACCGTCACGCCACTCTGATCGTCGCGTTCGCTCTGGATGCGAATGACGCTGTCGACCAGCGAATACTCGGTATGCAAGTGCAGGTGAACAAAAGACATGGGCAGGGATGGCCAGGACAATTCAGGGAGTCGGCATTATCGCATGCATGCTCTGTCCAGTTGGCAGCTTGTGGGCACGAACGGCCGACATGACAAACCCCGGGCTGCGCGCCTGCCTGTTGCGCACTCAATACCGGTAAACTGGCCGCCTGACCGCCACGAGCATTGTCATGCCTCAAACACGCAAGATTCCCTACTCCATTCTCGACCTTGCCTGGATTCCCGCCGGCAGCACGCCGGCACAGGCGCTGCAACACACGCGTGAGCTGGCAGTGCTGGCCGAGCGCCTGGGCTACCATCGCTACTGGGTGGCCGAGCATCACAACATGCCGGGCGTCGCCTGCTGCGCCACTTCGCTGGTACTGGGCTATGTCGCCGCAGCCACCTCGACGATTCGTGTCGGCTCGGGCGGCGTCATGCTGCCCAATCACGCGCCACTGGTGATTGCCGAACAATTCGGTACGCTGGATACGTTATATCCCGGGCGCGTGGATCTGGGCCTGGGCCGTGCTCCGGGCACCGATGGCCTGACTGTGCAGGCGCTGCGCCGCGATCCGTATTCCGCTGCGGAATCCTTCCCGCAGGATGTGCAGGAATTACAGGCTTATTTCGAACCGCTAGAGCCCGGGCAAAAAGTAGCGGCCATTCCCGCCATCGGACGCAAGGTGCCGATCTGGATATTGGGCTCCAGCACTTATGGCGCACAGGTTGCCGCCGCACTGGGGCTGCCCTACGCATTCGCAGCGCATTTCGCGCCGCAGGCCCTGCACGCGGCCCTTCAGATTTATCGCCAGCACTTCCGGCCTTCCGCGCAGCTCGACAAGCCTTATGCAATGGTGTGCGTGCATGTGTTTGCAGCGGACACTGAAGCCGAAGCGCGCCTGCAATCCAGCACACTGCAACAGATGTTCTACAACCTGCACCGCGGCACGCCCAAACACTTGCAGCCTCCCAAAGCCAACTTCGAACAAAACTGTTCGCCAGCTGAGCTGGCAGGCATCAAGCAGACCACGCGTTATGCGTGCATCGGCACCGGCGAACAGATCGCGGCATCGCTGCAGCAATTCGCCGAAACCACCCAGGCCGACGAAATCATGATCGCCGCCCCGTTTTATGATCACGCTGCACGGTTGCGCTCCTACGAAATCGCCGCACAGGCATTGGCGCTGGGGCAATGACTTCGGTATCGCGATAAGGTCCGCAACTCAAGTGCCTGGCGTAAAAAATGCCAGTCGCGTATTTTGGAATACGGATAATGCTTCGCAACGCGCCGCCAATGCCTGCACTGCCGGATAAGGTGCGGGATTCAGACTGGTGGCATCGGTCAGGAAGGTGAACGCGCAGGCCAGAGTAATGTCTGCCTGGCTCATGCGCGTATCAAGTAACCATTCACCCACGCCCCGCGCCATGCAGGCATGCTCCAGCTCGTTCAATGCGCCCTGCACCTGCGTTGCACAACGATCCAGCCAGGGTTGATGCCACTTTTCCGGTGGACGAAAGGCGCGCTCGTAAACCTGCAATACGCCTTTTTCTGCCGCACCCGTAGCCATGGCCATGAGTCGCAATGCATCGCGACGCTGCGAACCCGACTGCGGCAATAACGCCCGTTCGGCACCAGCTTGTTCATCGAGATAGTCGAGTATGGCTGACGATTCCAGCAACGCTTCGCCATCATCCAGCACCAGGGTCGGTACCCGTCCCAGCGGGTTGTATTGGCGAATACGATCAAAATCCCTGCCTACCGACCAGTTGGCATGCTCGAAGGGTAGTTGCAGCAATTGCATGCTGATGGCTACCCGCCGCACAAAAGGTGAATCGAACATGCCAATAAGCATCATGGTGCAGTCCTCCGTTTGACCGCTGCCAGTGTACTGCCATCGCTGACGATGCAAAGACCCTCAATACTAAGGACTCAGTCTCTCAGCACAGTGTCTTGACCGGCGCAAAGCTGCGGCGATGAATGGGCGATGGTCCCAGCGTGCGCAAGGCGTCGAGATGCGCCGCCGTGCCATAGCCTTTATGTGCAGCCAGACCATAGCCCGGATACTGCTTATCGAGTTCCAGCATCAGCGCATCACGCGTGGTCTTGGCGAGGATGGAAGCGGCGCTGATGGCAGGCACCAGGGCATCGCCATCGACAATGGCTTCGGCGCTGCACGCAAACGGCAGATCGTGCAGTTGCGGCAGTTTATTGCCATCCACTTGAATATGCAGTAGTGCAATCTGACAGTCGCGCGGCAGCTGCAAGGCCTGCAATGCCCTGCGCATGGCCAGCAGGGTTGCCTGCAGGATGTTGATGGTGTCGATCTCATTGACCTCGGCACTGGCCACGGCCCAGGCAAGCGCCCGCTCGCGAATCAGCGGCGCCAGTTGATCGCGTTTCTTTTCCGACAGTTTTTTGGAATCGTCCAGACCGGTAATCGGCCGCGCCGGATCCAGAATCACAGCACTCGCCGTCACCGGTCCCGCCAGCGGGCCACGTCCTGCTTCGTCAACGCCGATGATGAGTCGCTGCG
Source organism: Steroidobacteraceae bacterium (assembly GCA_050248275.1). Lineage (GTDB taxonomy): Bacteria > Pseudomonadota > Gammaproteobacteria > Steroidobacterales > Steroidobacteraceae > CAILZL01. The sequence continues at coordinate 21,584 of JBFWSR010000021.1, read as the reverse complement.
AAATGGACTGCACTGTAAAGACGCTCATTTGTCCGACTCGCGTGTCTCCATCAGTAATTCCTTGATGGCCAGCGCCGCTTGTTGACTGGCGTTCTGCTTGAGTTGTTGATGCATCTGCATGAAAGCCTGTTCCAGCTCGGCGCGATCGGGACGATCCAGTTGCGTGAGAATGGCAGGACCCAGTACTTCGGCGCGGACCTGTTCGTTATAGAACTCCGGGACCAGGGGTTTATCTGCCAGCAGATTGGGCTGGGAAAAATACCTGGATTTCATCAAACCGAGATTATTGAGCAGAAATATAGTCAGCCTGCCCAGACGATAAGCGACCACCATCGGCCGCTTGAGCAATGCGGCTTCCAGCGTCGCCGTGCCGGAGGCCAGTAACACCACATCGCTGGCAATCATGGCTTGTTGTGCCTGACCGTCCAGCAGTTGCACTCCTTGCAACACGCCGGCGTGTTGCAAGGCCTGAGCAAACAACTCACGCGCCCTGGCATTGGCCATGGGCGCCAGCACATGGCAATCCGGTCGCTGCTGTTTAAGCCAGACAATGGTCTGCGCGAAATCCTGACCCAATCGCATGACTTCGCCCTGACGGCTGCCGGGCAACACGGCCAGACACAAGGCTCCTGCCGGTACCTTCAACGCGACACGGGCTGCGATGCGATCCGTATGCAGCGGTATCTGATCGGCCAGCGGATGGCCGACGAAACGCACACGCACGCCATGCGCATCGTAGAAGGGTTTTTCGAAAGGCAGCAGGCACAGCATCAGATCCACGGCGCGGGCGATCTTCCTGACGCGTCCCTGCCGCCAGGCCCAGACCTGCGGGCTGACATACTGCACGGTGCGAATGCCTGCGGCTTTCAGCTTGCGTTCGACGCTGAGATTGAACTCCTTGTAGTCAACGCCGATGTAGACATCGGGCGGATTGGCCAGCAGTCGTGCAATCAGTTCACGACGCACTCGCAACAGGCGTCGCAAGTGCGGAATGATTTCGAAGATGCCCATGACCGCCAGGGAATCGATCGTCTCCCAGGCAACGCAACCGGCGGCCTGCATGCGTGGCCCGGCGATACCGACAAACTGGGCATGGGGCCAATGCTCACGCAATGCCTCGATCAGGGCCGCACCGAGGTTATCGCTGGAGGTTTCACCAGCCACCAGGGCAATGCGCGGAGAGTTCGCTTCACCGCGGACGGCATTCATATCTGTCTAACGGGCCAGGCCACGCTGGCTGCGATCTAGGAAATCGACAATGGCCCGGATTTCCACCTGCGTTTCAGCAAGGACGCGGAGCTGCTCCGTTGCCTCGACCAGTTTCAGACCGGAGCGATACAGCACACGAAAGGCATTGCGGATGTTGCGCACCTGCTCGGTGCTGAAGCCGCGCCGTTTCAAGCCGATTTCATTGACGATGCGTGGTACGGCAGGCCGACCCTCGGCAGTGAAATAAGGCGGGATGTCGTAGGTTGCGGCAGTGTTGTTGGCCAGAAAGGCATGCGCGCCGATCTTGGCGAACTGATGCACGCCCGAATAAGCGCCAAAAATCACCCAATCACCTACTTCGACATGACCGGCCAACCCCACCGAGTTGGAAAACACGCAGTGGCTGCCCACGATGCAATCATGCGCCACATGCGAATAGGCAAGAAACAGATTATCCGATGCAATGCGGGTAACGCCCTTGTCCTTGGTGGTGCCGCGATTGATGGTGACGCATTCGCGGAAAACATTACGATCGCCAATCTCCAGACGGGTGGGTTCGCCCTTGTAGCTGTGATCCTGCGGCGCATCGCCGATGGAGGCAAACTGGAATACCTGGTTGTCCTCACCCATCCTGGTCGGTCCGTTGATGACCACATGCGGCCCCACGCGCGTGCGCGCACCGATCTCCACGCCGGCGCCTATGATGCTGTAAGCGCCTACTTCTACATCATCAGCCAGCCTGGCGTCCGCGGAAACAATTGCAGTGGGGTGAATGGCCATGGTGTTGAATCTTTGCTGATCGAATTTATTTCTTTTTGCCAACGGCAATCATCATTTTGCAGGACGTGACTTCTTCGCCATTGACTTCGGCGACGGTCGCGTATTTCCAGATGCCGCGCATCACGCGTTCGACATTGGCTTTCAGGATGAGCTGATCGCCCGGCTTGACCGGCTTGCGGAAGCGCACTTCATCGATCCCGGCGAAATAAAACTGCGTGATCTGGTCTGGATAGACGTCTTCGGTGATGAAGGCCAGCAAACCGGCGGCTTGCGCCAGCGCTTCCAGCATCAACACGCCGGGCATGACCGGATTGCCGGGAAAGTGTCCCTGGAAAAACTCTTCATTGATGGTGACGTTCTTGAGCGCCACGATCGACTTGCCGGGATGGCATTCCAGCACCCGATCCACCAGCAGGAATGGATAACGATGCGGCAGACGACGCATCACTTCATGGATGTCCACGGTGATGGGCGCGGTTGCGGGTTCAGTTGCTGTGTCAGTCATTGCGTGTCGCCAGGTGTTGATGTTATTCGTTGTCGTCATCAGACAATTTGCCGCGCGCTTTCTTCGTCAGGCGCTTCAGTTCTTTGGCCAGATCGTCCAGCTGCGCAAAGCGCGCTGCATTACGCCGGAATTTGCGCGATTCTTCCACATGCAGCGCTCCGGAATACACGCCCGGCTTGCTGATAGAGGCCGAGACCATGCTTTTCCCGGTCACCACCACGTTGTCGCAGATGCTCAAATGACCGGCAATGCCTACCTGCCCGGCAATCATGCAGCGGCTGCCAATCGTGGTGCTACCTGACACCCCAACAAACGCCGCCATGGCCGTATGAGCGCCGATGCGCACGTTGTGGGCAATCTGGATCTGATTGTCGAGTTTGACGCCGTCTTCAATGACGGTATCGCCGATGGCGCCGCGATCAATGGTGGTGCTGGCGCCAATCTCCACATCATTACCGATACGCACTGCGCCCACCTGCGGCACCTTCACCCAACCCTTGGCCGGGTCAGGCGCGAAGCCGAAACCTTCCGAACCAATCACGGCATTCGGATTGATGATGCAGCGCTCGCCAACCCTGGTGTCATCGCACAGGGTGACATTGGCCATCAGGCGCGTATCGGCGCCGATGACCACTCGCTCGCCCAGCACGCATCCCGGACCAATGACCGCACGCGCGCCAATGACACTGCCGGCGCCCACCACGGCATTCGGCCCTACATGCACGGAGGCATCGACCTGCGCGCTGGCATGAACCACGGCGCTGGCATGAATGCCGGGTGACAACAGCGGCGCCGGGTGCAGCAAGGCAGCGATGCGCGCATAGGTCAGATAAGGATTTCTGGCGATGAGCGCTGCTGTCGGGCACAGACCGGCGCTATCGGCATCCAGCACCACGGCAGCAGCCCGGGTACCGGCAAGATGCGGCCGGTACTTGGGATTGGCAAGAAAACACAGCGCGTCAGACGTCGCCAGTTCCAGTGTCGCCACCCGCTGCACCACGACATCAGGATCGCCACGCAGGGTACAGCCGAAGCGAACGGCCAGTTCCCCCAGTGTTATGCCCACAGCGCTCAAAGACCGGTCCCGATGGCGATTGAAACTTACTTGGTTGCAGACTTGGCTGCGGTGGCCGGACGGGATTGCAGGAATGTCAGTACCTGGGCAGTAACATCCAGAGACTCCTTGGCATAAACCGCCACGCTCGACGGAATGACCACATCGTAAGCGCCATTTTTGGCGAAGATCTGGATTTCCATCACCAGCAGGTTCTGCAATTTGTTCAGTTCTTCATTACGGCGCGTGTTTACCTCTTCGGTAAAGGCCTGGCCTTCGCTCTGCAGTTCGCGCTGGCCCTTGGTCAGATCTTTCTCCAACGCAGCGCGATCCTTCTCGGCCATCAATGCGCCATCGCGGGTCAGTTTGTCCTGCTTGGCCTGCAAATCTTTCTGCTTCTGCTGTAGTTCGCGTTGACGCGGCGCAAATTCGTCCTGCAACGTCTGGCTGGCGGCCTTGGCCTGTACCGACTCTTCCATCAGGCGCTGAAAGTTGACGGTGGCCAGCCTGACTTCGGCCTGCGCGCTGCAGGCGGCAAACAGGGCCAAACAGCCGGATACCATCAAGGTTTTACGGATTGTTGCAACGGACATTACTGAAACCCTCACATCTGGCAATCAATAGTATTTAGATCAAACAGTCAGTTTAAAAAGCCTGGCCCACGGAAAACTGGAAGCTTTCCTTATCGTCTTTGTAATGCACGCCATCGCTCTTGTTGGCATTCAAAGGCACCGCATAGCTGAAACGGAAAATACCCAGCGGCGCCAGCCACTGCACGGCAAGACCGGTCGAGTGCTTCAACTTGTCGAAACCAAATCTGTACTCGACCGGCGTTTGTGCTGGATCCAGCCCGGTGAACTTGACGTTCTCGGTCGAGAACACATTGCCGATGTCGTAGAACAGGCTGAAACGTGCACTGTTACGCCATTTCTCCGGCATGGGCAACAGCACTTCGGTCTGCAACACAGTGCGCAGATTACCACCATAAGGGTTGCCATACGTATCACGCGGTCCCAGGTAGCTTTCGCGATAACCGCGCACCGAGGTCGGGCCACCGGCGTAGGAATTCAGGTAGGGCGGTACCGTAGTCGTCTTGCCCATTGCCTGAGAGTAAGCCACTTCGGCATTGAACAGCAGCGTGAAAGCCCTGCCCAGCGGCAGCAATTGCAAACCATCGTAATTGGCTGTCCAGAATTCGACATCGCTGAACGGCATGGCATAACCGAAATTCAGGCGGTGTCGGGCGCCACGATCGGCAAAAATGGCGCGGTTCAACGAGTCATAGCCCCAGCCCAGATTCACCGAGTAGACATTGAACTTGCTGCCATACCAGGCTGTCGCCAGCGCCGGAGTGCCGGAATAAGTATTGCGGGTGTAGGTGTTGCCATTGTTGCGCACCCACTCCACGGCCTGTTCCGCGCTGGCCGAGGGGCTGGTCAACAGATCCGATTGCTGTACGCTTACGCCCCAACGCACGCTCTGGAATTCGGTCAGCGGATATCCGTAGGTCACGCCGGCAGATGCCGTCTTGGTGGAAAAGTCAGAGGTTGACGAGGTGTATTGCGTTGTATCGCGATACGCCACCGAAAGGGTACGCGAAATGCCGTCAATGCCGGCGTAAGGATTGGTGTGCGAAAAGCTATAGACCTTGGAATAGCGTCCCGAATCGACTTCCAGCGCAACTCGATTGCCGGTGCCGAGGAAGTTGGAATGCACGATGCTGGCGTTCAACCCCAACTTGTAAGTTTCGGAATAAGACACGCCGCCGGTGAACTGACCGGGCAGTCCTTCCTTGATCTTGAAATCCACATCCACCATGTCCGGCGTGCCCGGCACGGGCGTGGTGTTGAATTCGACCTTTTCCAGATATGGCAGGCGCTGTAGCAACTGCTTGGATCGATCCAGCAAGGTGTTGGACAGGTAGCCGCCTTCCAGCTGACGTGTCTCGCGGCGAAACACCTCATCGTTCACGCTGGTGGAACCGGTGTAATTCACCCGGTGTACATACACGCGGCTGCCGGGCTCAACCAGAAAGGTCAATCCCACTTCATGTCTGGCGTCATCCATCGCCGGCACCGCTTCCACCTTGGCGAAAGCATAGCCATCCTGACCGAGACGCAGCTTGATGGCCTCCTCGCTTTGTGTGATCAGCTTGCGCGAGTACACCATGCCGGATTGCACCTGGATCAGCTTGCGTAATTCGGTCTCGTCAACCATCAGATTGCCGGCGAGCTTGACTGTGCCGATCTTGAACACTTCGCCTTCGGTAATATTCACGGTGATGAATATGTCGTCCTTTTCGGGCGCAATGGCCACCTGAGTGGAATCGACACTGAAATTGGCATAGCCGCGATCCATGTAGAACGACCTGATTTTTTCCAGATCGCCCTGCAAGGTCTCGCGTGCGTAGCGATCGTCCTGCTTGAAGAACGAAGTCAGATGCGGCGTCTTGGACTCGAATTTCTCGCGAATGTCATCTTCATCAAAGGCATGGTTGCCGACGATGTTGATCTGCCGGATGCGGGCGCGCTTGCCCTCATTGACATTGACCGTGACCTTGACCTGGTTCTGTTGCGGTAACTCCTCGACCTTGGCATCAATCACCACGCTGTACTTGCCGCGAGAATAATACTGGTCGGTCAGATAACCCTTGACCTCGTCCAGGGTTGACTGATTGAAGGTCTTGCCTGCCGACAGACCCACATTCTTCAACGACTTGGTGAGATCCTCGGTCTTGATGTCCTTGTTGCCCTTGAGCTCGAAACTCTCGATCGAGGGACGCTCCAGTACGGCAACAATCAGCGTACCGCCATCGCGACGCAATTCGATGTCGCGGAAGAAACCCGTGGCATACAGCGCCTTGAGCGCTTCAGTGCGGCGCTGGCGATTGAACCGGTCGCCAATATTCACCGGCAGATAGTTGTACACCGTACCTTCGGAAATACGCTGCAAGCCTTCGACACGAATGTCACCAACGGTGAATTCATCGTCGCCTGATGCCGGCGTGGTGACAGTTTGTGCGAGGGCGGCACCGCTGACCGCAAGCATCAGCGTTGCATGGACGATCGAACGCAAATTCATTACTAACCCAGATGTCGTGCAATATCGTTATAAAGGGTGAGGCTGAGCAGCATCAGTAACATCGCCACACCGATCTGCTGACTGATCAACTGTATGCGCTCTGAGACCGGACTGCCCTTGAGCAGTTCCACCAGCTGGTAAATGACCTGGCCGCCATCCAGCATCGGGATGGGCAGCAGATTGAAAATACCGATGCTGATGCTGATCAGCGCCAGCCAGTTCATGAAGGCCATCAAGCCCTGTCTGGCAGCCACGCCGGTATATTCGGCAATGCTGATCGGACCACTGAGATTCTTGGTGGACACCTGGCCGGCCAGCATTTTCCACATCATCTTCAGCGATAACGCCGACGTATCCCACGTTTGTTGCAGTCCACGTTCCAGCGCAGCGGCAGGCCCAAATTTCTGCAAGGCGCGCATTTCATCGGGAATCACATAACTGGAATGCAGTTGCACGCCGATTCGACCCACGCTGCGGCCTTCGCTGGTCTGTTCCGCCACGGTCACCGGCAACTCCAGTTCCCGGTCATCACGTTTGATACGGATATTGACCATGCGATTCATCAATGGATTGATCAGCTTCGATACCACGGTGACATCCGCCACCGGCCGACCATCAATAGCCAGTATTTCGTCGCCGGCACGCAATCCGGCCTGTGCGGCTGCGCCCCCTTCTGCAACTGCTTCAATGATCGCGGGCAATCGTGGCGTCCAGAATTCGAATCCCAGTCCCTGCATCATGGACTCGGGTTCGGTCAGAGAGCGGCGATTCTCACCCAGGTTCAAGGTGAGTTCGCGTTCATCGCCCTTTCCCTGGGCACTGCGTGCTTTCAGATACAGTTGAGGTTCGACCACATTGGCGAACAGTGCCAGACTGACGCCTTCGCGGGTGGTTTGCGGCTTGCCCTGTACTGCAGTGATCAAGTCATCGCTGTGCAGTCCGGCGCGCGCGGCGATTGAATCCGGGATCACCTCGCCCACCACTGGCTTGAGCGAGGGAATGCCCACCATCAACAATCCCCAGTAAACCAGTACGGCAAAAATCAGATTGGCAAATGGTCCTGCCAGCAGGGTGAGGATGCGTTTCCACACCGGTGCCCGGTTGTAACTGAAAGGCGCTGCTTTGGGCGCAACATTACCCTCACGCTCATCCAGCATTTTGACGTAGCCACCCAGGGGAATCGAACCGACGACATATTCCACGCCGTCTTTTTTCGACACACGTTTCCACAGCGGCTTGCCAAAACCAATGGCAAAACGCAGCACGCGGATACCCAGCTTGCGCGCTACCCAGAAATGCCCGTATTCATGCACGGATACCAGAATGCCGATCGCCGCGATAAACGCAGCGAGCATGCCGAACACCGACAACACGGACGAACCGATCATTTCTGCAAGCACTCCACAGTCTGCGGATTAACCATTGAGCCACTGACCGGATTCGTTCCGGCTGCGAAAAAGCGGGTTTGCAATACCTGCCCGGCATGCTGTCGCGCCCAGCGATCCAGCTCCAGCACATGTTCCAATGAAGACACCGGCACATTGGAGTGAGCGTCCAGCACTGCAGCGATCAAGGCCGGTATGCCGGTGAACCGCAGCTCATTGTTCAAAAATGCCGTCACGGCCACTTCATTGGCGGCATTCAACACCGCCGGCGCACTGCCACCGGCTGCGGCCGCCTGCTGCGCCAGACGCAGACAGGGAAAGCGCTGCAGATCCGGCGCTTCAAACTCCAGCCGTCCGGCACGAATCAGGTCCAGCGATTCTACACCGGCGGTCACACGCTGCGGCCAACTCAATCCACAGGCTATCGGCGTGCGCATGTCCGGGTTGCCGAGTTGCGCCAGTACCGAGCCGTCGATGTATTCCACCAGGGAATGCACGATGCTTTGCGGGTGCACCACCACTTCGATCTGCGTCGCCGGCATGTTGAACAACAGACTGGCTTCAATCAGCTCCAGCCCCTTGTTCATCAGGCTGGCGGAATCGACGGAAATTTTCCGCCCCATGTTCCAGCGCGGATGCGCACAGGCCTGATCCGGCGTCACGGTATCGAGCTCTGCAGCCGAAACACGCAGGAATGGACCACCGGAAGCCGTCAACAACAGACGGCGCACACCCGCCTGCACGCCATCTCCTGACAGGCGCTGTGGTGGTAGACACTGGAAAATCGCATTGTGTTCACTGTCGATGGGAATGAGCTGGGCTCCGCCTGCCTGCACCTCGCGCATGAACAGCGGGCCCGACATCACCAGTGATTCCTTGTTGGCCAGCAGAATGCGCTTGCCAGCCCGCGCTGCGGCCAGGGTCGAACTCAATCCTGCCGCGCCGACGATGGCTGCCATCACGCTGTGCACATCGGGATGCGCAGCCAGTTCGTCCAGTGCCGCCGGACCGGCCAGCACCGCAGTGGCCGAGCCTGCCGCTGCCAGTTCCTGCTGGAGCTGCTTTGCCGCTGCCGGATCAGCCAGCGCCGCAAAACGCGGTTTGAATTGCAGGCATTGCGCCTTGAGCTTGACGACATTGCAATTGGCGGCCAGCGCCACGACTGAAAACTGCTGCGGATGACGGGCAATCACATCCAGCGTGTTATCGCCAATGCTGCCGGTGGCGCCCAATATCGCCACCCCCATGGGTTGCGTCGATACCTGACTCGAATGCGGCACTCCGACGTTCATGGAACGAACACACCGAGATACAGCAATCCTGACAAAAACACCGGCGCCGCCGCTGTCATACTATCGATACGATCCAGCACGCCGCCATGTCCCGGCAGCAGATTGCCACTATCCTTGAGACCGGCATGGCGTTTGAACAGACTTTCAGTCAGATCGCCGACCACTGACATCAGCACCGTCGTCAGACACAACGGCAGAAAACCACGCAGCGGTACGGCAAACCAGTAACCACCGGCAGTGGCAACCAACATTGACAGCAGCAGACCGCCTGCCACGCCCTCCCAGGTTTTACCAGGACTGACCCGTGGGGCCAGTTTGGTATGACCGAAACGCCGGCCGAACAGGAAGCCGCCGATGTCGGCGCTCACTATCATCAGGAACAGGAACAACACCCATTGCGGGCCGGCCGGCAATTGCAAATGCATCAGCGCCAGTGTCAACCAGGCAGGCACCAGCACCATCAATCCCGCGACCGCAGCCAGCGGCTGCGACATCAATTGAGGCCGCAGCAATATCCACAACAAGGCCAGCAGCCACCAGACCAGTGAACATTGCAACAAGGTAAACAAGGCGCCACCGGCGTGCAGATAACGCCAGCTGAGCAGCATGCCCGCTGCCAGCAGCAACAGGTACAGGCCGCGAATCACCGGACGCTGCAAGCGCGCCAAAGCCGACCATTCCCAACCCGCCAGCAACACCACCACTGCGAACAACATCACCGTGAGCAGCCGCGGCAGCCACAACAGCACAGCGATCACCGGCAGTCCTATCAGCAAGGCGGTGATGATCCGCTGCTTCAGCATCAGCCGGTCCCCGTAGGATTGGCGGCTCTAAGATTGCCGCCCAACTGCTCGCTGGTGTAGCCGAAACGACGCTCGCGTTCACTGAAATGATGGAGCGCCGCCGCCAGTTGTGCATCGTCGAATTCCGGCCACAGCACGTCACAGAAATACAGCTCGGTATAGGCCAGGTTCCACAACAGGAAGTTGCTGATGCGTCGCTCTCCGCCGGTACGAATGAACAAATCCGGTTCAGGCAAGCCATGCAGGGCCAGATGCGAGGCAACATCCGCCTCGGACAAGTCGGCCGACAGGCGTTTACCTGCGACGCAATCGCCGGCGAGCTGACGCATGGCCTGCAACAAGTCCCAACGGCCGCCGTAAGCCACGGCAATGACCAGAATCATGCCCGGATTGCCAGCGGTACGTTGTTCGGCAGCCTGCATGCGTTGCTGCAATTGGATACTCAGGGCGCTGCGATCGCCGATGAATCGCACCTGGATGCCATTGCGATGCATCTTGTCGATTTCGCGATCCAGCGCGCGTACAAACAGACTCATCAGACTGCCGACTTCCTCAGGCGGCCGCTTCCAGTTCTCGCTGGAAAAGGCGAATAGCGTCAACACCTGCACGCCACGTCTGGCACAGCCTTCCACAATAGCCCGCACCGCCTTGACGCCGGCGCGATGGCCCGCAGGCCGCGGCAGGCCGCGTTTTTTCGCCCAGCGGCCATTGCCATCCATGATGACGGCAATATGACGTGGCAAAGCCGCTGTAGTGTGGTCCTGGTTCATCTCGATGAGGGTTCCATGTGCCCGTCGCTGGGAACCGGGCGTTGCAGGCCAATTCCCGGTTGACGTGCATCCGGCTTCAGATCTGCATCAGTTCTTTTTCTTTTTCAACCAGCACCTGATCGATCTCCGCCACATATTTGTCGGTCAGCTTCTGGATTTCGTCCTGGGCGCGACGGTCTTCATCCTGAGACACCAGCTTTTCCTTGAGCAGATCCTTCAGATCGTTCATGACATCGCGACGCACGTTGCGCACGGCCACACGGGCGCCTTCACCTTCGCGATTCACCACTTTTGCGAGATCGCGACGACGTTCTTCAGTGAGTGGCGGCATGGGTACGCGGATCACCGTACCGGCGGTATTCGGCATCAAACCCAAATCCGACTTCATGATGGCTTTTTCCACTGGCGATACCATGCTCTTGTCGAACGGCGTCACCATCAGCGTGCGCGAATCCTCGACGGATATGCGCGCCACCTGTGCAAGCGGCGTATCGGTGCCGTAGTAATCCACCTTGATGTGTTCGATCAGACTGGGATGCGCCCGTCCGGTACGCATTTTCTTCAACTCGTTTTTCAATGCCAGCACGCATTTTTGCATGCGGTCAACGGCATCTTTCTTGATATCTTCAATCATGACGGCTCCAGCCCCAAGCTGTGTAATGAATGCACGAAATCAGTTAATTGGTCACCAGGGTGCCGACGTCTTCACCGCGCACGATGCGCAACAACTCGCCGGGAACCGTCAGGTCGAATACCCGCAGCGGCAAATTGTTTTCCCGGCACATGACGATCGCAGTCGCATCCATCACGCCCAGGCCATCGGCCAGTACTTTTTCAAATTTCAGGCGATCATATTTCCTGGCGGCAGGGTTTTTCTTCGGATCGTCGGTGTAAATGCCATCCACCTTGGTCGCCTTCAGCAACAGATCGGCATTGATCTCGATGGCGCGCAGGCTGGCGGCCGTGTCGGTAGTGAAAAAGGGATTGCCGGTGCCGGCGGCAAAGATCGTGACGCGGCCTTTTTCCAGATGTCGCACGGCGCGACGACGGATGTATTCCTCGCACACTTCATTGATGCGCACTGCCGACATCACCCGTACATGCCCCCCCAGGCTCTCCAGGGCGTCCTGCATGGCCAGGGAATTGATGACGGTTGCCAGCATGCCCATCTGGTCGCCGGTCACCCGGTCCATGCCGGTGCGCGCCAGTCCTGCGCCGCGAAAAATATTGCCGCCGCCAATCACCACTGCGACCTGTACCCCCAGATGGGTGACTTCGCGAATCTCACCGGCAATGCGTTTCAGAATCTCCGGATCAATGCCGTAATCATTGCTGCCCAGCAGCGCTTCGCCCGACAGCTTGAGCAGGATGCGGCTCAACTTGCCATTGGAGCTGTTACTTTTATTGGCTGCGCCTGCTGCCTTTTTGGTAACAGGAACTTCAGAGGTTGCGTTGGCTTTGGTCATAGGGTCTCGAGTGTATCCCGGGGCTCAGGTTCCGGTCTTAACTTTTTGTAATTATGGGCTGCGAACAGGACCCCAATTATAAAGAACCCCGCACGGAGCGGGGTTCTTTGCAACATCGGCTTGAGCAAACCAGATTAGCTGCCGAAAGCCTGCTTGCGCACTTCAGCGGCAAAGTCTTCCTGCTTCTTCTCGATGCCGGCGCCCACTTCGAAGCGCAGGAAGGATTGCACCTCGGCCTTGGCCTGCTTGAGATACTGCTCGACCGTCTGCTTGTCGTCTTTGACGAACGGCTGCCCCAGCAGGGTGATTTCGCCAATCCACTTGCGCAGCTTGCCGTCAATGATCTTGAGCAGCATCTCGTCCGGCTTGCCGGCATTCTTCGGATCGGACTTGATCTGCTCCAGCTGGATTTCCTTCTCCTTGGCCACGACAACGGCAGGTACATCAGCCACCGACAGGTGCGGCGGATTGATGGCCGCCACGTGCATGGCGATATCCTTGGCAGTCGCTTCATCACCGGATTTCAGCGCCACCAGGGCGCCGATGCGGGTGCCATGCAGGTAAGCGCCGAGGACAGCGGGCGCTTCCAGCAGCGCAACCCGACGCACGGTGATGTTTTCACCGATCTTGGCGATCAGGACGCGACGAGTTTCTTCCACGGTACTGCCATCAGCCAGCTTGGCAGCCAGCACGGCATCCACTTCAACAGCCCGATTGGCCAGCGCCACCTTGCCAACCTGGACGGCAAAATTCTGGAAATCCTTTTCACGGGCAACGAAATCGGTCTCGCAGTTGACTTCGGCAATGGCGGCCAGTTTGCCGTCGGCACTGCGCTCGATCACCACCACGCCTTCAGCGGCAATGCGGCCGGCCTTCTTGTCAGCCTTGGCCAGGCCCGATTTGCGCATCATTTCTGCGGCGGCATCGAGATCGCCGCCTGTTTCGGTGAGGGCTTTCTTGCACTCCATCATGCCGGCGCCAGTGCGCTCACGCAGGATTTTTACGGCTTCTGCAGTAACAGACATATGCTTCACTCCACGCCAAAGCCCGCATTTAAGCGGGTTTCAGCTCTGACATATCAGGAACAGGGAATCAGACTCGCAGCAGGCTTAACGCTTGACGGCGCGACGACCCGCAACGGGGGCCACATCGGCTTCATCGTCAGCCGCATCGGCGGTTGCGGAAACCGGGGTGACGTCGCCTTCTACCATGGCCTTGTTAACGGTGCTACCGCGACGGCCAGCGGTCTTCTTCTTGGCGGCGGCAACCGGCTTGCGACGCGGTGCACCGGTACGGGGCTTGGGCTTGCCTTCTTCGTCCAGCTCGACGAATTCGTCCTCACCTGCCGGTACCGAGGGCGCTGCAGATTTACCATCCAGCACGGAATCGGCGATGCCGACCGCGTACAACTGGATGGCGCGCATGGCGTCGTCGTTGCCGGGAATCAGGTAATCCACGCCTTCGGGAGAGCAATTGCTGTCCACCACGGCCACCACTGGAATACCCAGCTTGCGCGCCTCGTGAATGGCGATGTGTTCATGACCGACATCGACGACAAACAGTACATCCGGCAGCGAGTCCATGTGCTTGATGCCGCCCAGGCTGCGTTCCAGCTTTTCCTGCTCGCGGCGCAGCTGCTGCGCTTCGCGCTTGCTGTGCAGTTCAATGGTGCCGTTGGCGATTTTTTCGTCCAGCTCCATCAGGCGCTTGATCGAACCGCGCACGGTCTTGAAATTGGTGAGCATGCCGCCGAGCCAGCGATGGCTGACGAAAGGCATGCCGCAACGCTCGGCCTCCTGCTTGATGGCTTCGCGGGCCGAACGCTTGGTGCCGACGAACAACACCTTGCCGCCGTCAGCCACGACCTGGCGAATGAAAGTAGCTGCATCGTTGTACAGCGGCAGGCTTTTTTCCAGGTTGATGATATGAATACGATTGCGTTCGCCGAAGATGTAAGGGGCCATCTTGGGGTTCCAGAAGCGGGTTTGGTGTCCGAAATGAACGCCCGCTTCCAGCATCTGTCGCATAGACACGCTGGACATGTAATCTCTCCAAATTGTAGGGGTTAAGCCGCCACGCATCCCTTACAACAACCCGGAACGTTCAGCGTCAGATGAACTTGCAATGCAAATTCGGACTTATTGCTGACAGCTTCCAGGCACCCAGCCGTAAGTGCCGATGCGTGTGTGGTTTTCATTGCCAAAAAAACGCGCGCTTTATACCATGACTTTGCTTGTCAACCAAATATTTATGGACATGCACCCGTAGTTGGAACTACTGGTCATGAGCCTCAGCCATGCGCAAGGGCGCCGATGCGCGACCAGCGCCTTGATTCCTTACAGATACTCAGCCATTCATGAAAGTCACCATTAAAACTCCCGCCGAACAGGACGCCATGCGCCGCGCCGGTCGCATGGCCGCCGATCTGCTCGATTTCATCGAGCCGCACATCCAGCCGGGAATCACCACCGACGAACTCAACCAGTTATGCCACCAGCAGATGGTCGAGGTGCAGAAAACCGTCCCTGCCCCGCTCAATTACAGGGGCTTCCCGCGCTCGATCTGCACCTCTGTCAACCATGTGGTCTGTCACGGCATTCCCGGCGACAAGAAGCTGAAACAGGGCGACATCGTCAATGTCGACGTCACGCCGATCGCCGAGGGCTGGCACGGCGACGCCAGTCGCACCTTTGCGGTGGGCAAGGTCGCGCCGGCGGTCGAACGCCTGATCGCCGTGACCTACCAGGCCATGTGGCTGGGCATCAAGCAATTGCGGCCGGGCGCCCGGCTGGGCGATGTCGGCGCCGCCATCCAGCAATACGTCGAAGCGCAGCATTATTCAGTGGTGCGCGAGTATTGCGGCCATGGTATTGGGCAGACCTTTCATGAAGAGCCGCAGGTTCTGCATTACGGTCAGGCAGGCACCGGCATGGAATTGCAGCCCGGCATGACCATTACCGTCGAACCCATGGTCAATGCCGGCAAGCGCCATGTCCGCCTGCTGCCGGATGGCTGGACGGTCATTACCAAGGATCATTCGCTGTCGGCGCAATGGGAACACACCGTGCTGATCACCGAAACCGGCCATGAAGTACTCACTCTGGGAGCAAAAGAGCGCGCACAGGGGCCGCCCGTTTAAGCCCGGAAATTGCCGCAGTCACTGTGGCATCATGCGCGCACTTTTTGCTGCCCGCGCTCACGTATTGCCTGGCGAGTCTATGCAAACACTGCCGACCGAAGATTTTGAAGAATTGACCGTCTCTGCCAGGGATCCTGCCTGGGACTATCTGACCCGCGTCGAGAACGAACTGGCGGCCCAGAATTATCAGGTTGCAGCATTCCGTGCGGTCCTGAACGAAGGCGATAACGGTCTCAAGCAGCGCTTCAATGAGGATGACTCGGTTGAAGTGCTGGTGCGCGATCGTGCCCGTCTGGTCGATGCCCTGTTGCGTACCGCCTGGCGGCTGCATGTCGGCAATCAATACAAGGATCTGGCGCTGATTGCCGTCGGCGGTTACGGCCGCGGCGAATTGAACCTGTGTTCCGACATCGATGTGATGATCCTGCTGCCCAAGACCGAAGACAGCGCCTGGCAGACTGCGCTGGAAGGGTTTTTAACCTTCATGTGGGACATCGGCCTGGAAGTCGGCCACAGCGTGCGCACCATCGACGACTGTCAGCGCGAAAGCGCCGCCGATGTGAGCGTCGCCACCACGCTCATTGAGTCGCGCTTATTGGCTGGCCCCGAGACGCTGCTGGAAGCCATGCGCCGCGCCCTGGCGCCGGAGCGGGTCTGGCCCACCAAAGACTTCTTTGAAGCCAAGGTCGCCGAACAGGTTACGCGCCACGGTCGCTATCACGACACGGCCTACAACCTGGAACCCAATGTCAAATCCAGTCCCGGCGGTCTACGCGACATTCAGACCATCGGCTGGGTCGCCAAGCGTCACTTCGGCGCCGACTCGCTCGATGAACTGGTCAAACATAACTTTCTCACCCGCAGCGAACTGCGCAAGCTGAAAGCGGCGCAGGCTTTTCTGTGGCGCGTGCGTTTTGCCCTGCACCTGCTCACCGGCCGCCGTGAAGATCGCATCCTGTTCGACTATCAGATCAAGCTGGCCAAGATGTTCGGCTATGAAGACGCCACTTATACGCTGGCGGTCGAGCAGTTCATGCAACGCTACTATCGCAATGCGATGGAAATCAGTCTGCTCAACGAAATGCTGCTGCAGCTGTTCAGCGAAGCCATCCTGTCCGATCCCAATGTCCAACCGGTGCCGGTCAATCCGCGTTTCCAGATTCGCAATGGCTATCTGGAAACCATGAATGAAGATGTCTTCGAACGCACGCCTTCGGCCCTGCTGGAAATCTTTGTCATCCTGCAGCAGCACTCCGAACTGCGCGGCGTCAGTGCCTCGACCATCCGGCAGATCACCCGGCATCTGTGGCTGATTGACGATGAGTTCCGCCAGCAACCGCGCAATCATCGGTTGTTCATGGAGATCCTGCATGCACCGGTAGGCGTGACGCATGAGCTGCGACGCATGAATGCCTATGGTGTGCTGGGCCGCTATATCCCGGCCTTCGGCCGGGTGGTCGGCCGCATGCAATACGACCTGTTCCATGTGTATACGGTGGATGCGCACACACTGTTCGTGCTCAGCAATCTGCGGCGTCTGGCCATGCCCAAGTTCGATCATGAGCTGCCTGCGCTGTCGCGCATCATGCAGGCACTACCCAAACCCGAAGTGGCCTATCTGGGCGCACTGTTTCACGACATTGCCAAAGGTCGCGGCGGCGATCATTCCGAACTGGGGTCGGTCGATTCGGAAACCTTCTGTCTGGAACAGGGCATGTCGCGTTACGACGCGCGCCTGGTGTCATGGCTGGTACGCAATCACCTGGTGTTTTCCATCACCGCCCAGAAGAAAGACATCAGCGATCCGCAGATCATCAATGAGTTTGCACAACTGGTGGGTGACCAGACGCATCTGGATTATCTGTACGTGCTGACCGTCTCGGATGTGCGCGGCACCAATCCGAAGCTGTGGAACAACTGGAAGGCCTCGCTGTTCATCGAATTCTACGAACGCGTCAAGCGCGTGTTGCGGCGCGGCTCGGAAAATCCCATCGACAAGGAAGAACTGGTGGCGGAAAACCAGGCGGCAGCGCGCGAAATTCTGCTGAACGCGGGCATCAGCGCCGCGCAGGTGGAAGGCGTGTGGGAGCGTTTCCCGGAAATCTATTTCGTGCGCTTCAACGCCAACGAAATTGCCTGGCATACCGAACTGCTGGCCAATCGCGCCAGCAACGATGATGCGCCGCTGGTATCGATCCGCCAGGTGCCGGGACGCGGCGGCACCGCCGTGCTTGCTTACACTTCACGCCGCCAACACAGCTTTGCCAAGACCACCGCCTTGCTCGACCAGATGGGCATCAACATAGTCGACGCACGCATCATGCCCACCACCGATGACCACTCGCTGGACACCTACCACGTGTTGGAAGACACCAACAAGGAGTTGAGCGATGCGACACGCATTCGTCATATTGAAACCGAACTGCTTCGCATCCTCGCCACGCAGGACGGCCATCTGACTGCCGTTACGCGCCGCGCCACTCGTCAGGCGCGTTTGTTCACGACTCAGACGCAAATCAATTTCAGCGACGATACGCTTAACAATCGCACCATTCTCGAGTTGATTGCCGGCGACCGTCCTGGCCTGCTGTCGCAAATCGGCCAGGTGTTCATCCAGGAACATGTGTATCTGCATGATGCCAAGATCGGCACGGTCGGCGAACGCGCGGAAGACGTGTTCTATGTCACCGATGAAGTCGGTCATCCCTTGCTGCCGCAAACCCGCGAACGGCTGCAACAACAATTGATCGCGGCACTGGATCAGAAAACGCTTGATGTAGCGAACGCTTGACCACAGTCTGTCGCCGGCCTGTTTTACCCGCACCTTATCATTGAAATGAATCCCAGTCTGTCATTGCTGAAACCCTATCCGTTCGAACGCCTGCGCAACCTGTTGGCCGACAGCAAACCCAGTGCAGCTCATTCACTGATCGGGCTGCAGATCGGCGAACCACGACATCCGGCGCCGGCATTCGTGGCGCAGGCATTGACCGACAACATGAAAGGACTGGGCAGTTACCCGTTGACAGCCGGCATTCCCGAACTGCGTCAGGCCATTGCAGCCTGGCTGACACGCCGCTTCAAATTGCCGGTCAACAGCGTCGATCCGGATAACATGGTGTTGCCGGTCAATGGCACTCGCGAAGCCCTGTTTGCTTTTGTGCAGGCAGTCATGGATCGCAGCAAACCGGCGGCCGTACTGATGCCCAATCCCTTCTATCAGATCTACGAAGGCGCTGCGTTGCTGGCAGGCGCCGAGCCGGTGTATCTCAATACCACAGTGGCCACGAATTACTTGCCGGATCTGGACAGCGTCGCGCCGGCAACCTGGAATCGCTGTCAGGTCCTGTTCCTGTGCTCGCCAGGCAACCCCACCGGGGCAGTGATGTCACTGGACTATTACCAGCGTGCCCTGCAGCTGGCCGAGCAATACAACTTTGTCATCGCTTCCGACGAATGCTATTCGGAAATCTATCTTGACGAAGCCAGGCCACCTGCCGGCTTGCTGCAGGCGGCCGTTGCCTCCGGTCGTGACCGATTCGAACGCTGCATGGTGTTTCACAGCCTGTCGAAACGCTCCAGCGTACCTGGCCTACGCTCGGGCTTTGTTGCTGGCGACTCCGCCATCATCAAACCATTCCTGCTGTATCGCACTTATCAGGGTTGCGCCATGCCGCCACCGACCCAGATGGCCAGCATCCTTGCCTGGAACGATGAAACACACGTCCGCGACAATCGCCATCTATATCAACAGAAATTCGCAGCGGTATTGCCCCTCCTGCAACCTGTCATGGACATTCATGCGCCCAGTGCCGGTTTTTATCTGTGGCCGCAGGTGACTGACGACGAACGTTTTACCCGCGAGCTGTACGAACAACAGCATGTGATGCTGCTGCCCGGCAGTTATCTGTCGCGTTCCACGCCACAAGGCGATCCCGGCAAGGGCCATCTGCGCATCTCGCTGGTGGCCAGCGTCGCAGAATGTCGCGAAGCGGCGCAACGCATGCGTACTTACATTGAATCCCGTTAAGTCTTTATCCTTGAACCTTCCTTGATCGCCTTCGGAACTTTCCTGTCATGACCCAGCATACGAACGACCATTCCCAACTCGCCACCACCATCGCTGCGGCCTTCGAACAGCGCGCCGGTTTCTCGCCGAAGAATGCGCCTGCAGAGGTCCGCCAGGCCGTGGACGATGCTCTGAGCCTGCTCGACAGCGGCAAAGTGCGCGTCGCTGAAAAAATCGATGGTGCCTGGCGCGTCAATGAATGGCTGAAAAAAGCCGTGCTACTGTCCTTCCGACTGAACGACAACGCACCGATGTCAGCCGGTGGCTTTACACAGTTCTACGACAAGGTGCCCAGCAAGTACGTCAATTACGATGCAGCCCGCTTCGCTGCTGAAGGTGTGCGCGTTGTGCCGCCGGCCGTTGCCCGCCGGGGAGCCTTCATCGCACCGAACGCAATCCTCATGCCCTCCTACGTCAACATCGGCGCCTATGTCGGCGAAGGCACCATGGTGGATACCTGGGCCACCGTGGGCTCCTGTGCACAGATCGGCAAGCACGTGCACCTGTCCGGCGGCGTGGGAATTGGCGGCGTGCTGGAACCGTTGCAGGCCAGCCCCACCATCATCGAAGACAATTGCTTCATCGGCGCGCGCTCGGAAATCGTCGAAGGCGTGATCGTCGAAGAAGGTTCGGTGATCTCCATGGGGGTCTTCATTGGACAGAGCACCAAGATTTACGACCGCACTACCGGCGAAACCATCATGGGCCGCGTACCCGCAGGTTCCGTGGTCGTCTCCGGCAATCTGCCATCGAAGGATGGCACGCACAGCCTGTACTGCGCCGTGATCGTCAAGCGCGTCGATGCGCAAACCCGCGCCAAAACCTCATTGAACGATTTGCTGCGCACGGCCGATTGATGGCTGAAAAAAGTTTCAGCCCCAAGGGGAGTCGAATAACTAACGCAGCAAAAACCGGCAGTGAATGAAGCTGGGAAGGAATCCCAGCCTATCCTTTCATGCCGCGCTCATACCAAGGTTTGCTGGCATTCACGATCCGTACCATCAACAGCATCACTGGCACCTCGATCAATACGCCAACGACTGTCGCCAGTGCTGCGCCGGACTCGAAACCGAACAGGCTGATGGCGGCAGCCACTGCCAGCTCGAAAAAATTGGATGCACCGATCAGGGCCGAAGGACAGGCGATATTGTGCTGCTCGCCGACGGCGCGGTTGAGCCCATACGCCAATCCGGCATTGAACAGCACCTGGATCAGGATCGGCGCGGCCAGCAAGGCAATCACCAGCGGTTGCTGCAGGATGACTCGCCCCTGAAACGCGAACAGCAATACCAGCGTGGCCAATAAGGCGAAGATGGATGCCGTGCCCATGCGTTGCATCATCCGGTCGAATGTCGTCTGTCCTTGAGCCATCAAATAGCGACGCCATCGCTGAGCCAGCACCACGGGCACGACGATATACAGCAACACTGAAGTCAATAAGGTCGCCCAAGGTACGGTGATGGATGCCATGCCCAGCAGCAAGGCGACCAGTGGCGCAAAGGCAAACACCATAATGGTGTCATTCAATGCCACCTGCGACAGGGTGAACAGCGGATCACCATGCGTGAGACGGCTCCAGACGAATACCATCGCCGTGCAGGGCGCAGCAGCCAGCAGGATCAGCCCTGCCACATAACTATCAAGCTGTTCTGCGGGCAGATATGCCGCAAATACATGCCGTACAAATATCCACCCCAGCAAGGCCATCGAGAACGGCTTGACCGCCCAGTTGATGAACAGGGTCACGCCAATGCCGCGCCAGTGCTGTCTCACCTCATGCAAGGCAGCAAAGTCTACCTTGACCAGCATGGGAATGATCATGATCCAGATCAGCATCCCTACCGGAATGTTGACTCGTGCCAGCTCCATGCGACCGATGGCCTGCACGGGCTCCGGAAACATCTGTCCCAGGAGCACACCGGCGAGGATGCACAGCAGCACCCAGATACTCAGATAACGCTCGAAGATGGACATCTCAGGTCGTACCGATGTCAGCAAGTCGTTTGTTCAGCGTCAGTCGATCAAGACTGT
>JBFWSR010000020.1:0-49673 GCA_050248275.1 Steroidobacteraceae bacterium | reverse complement strand
AACTATCTGGTTACGATTGAGAAAGCCCCGCCCAGGCAGCCTGGGCGGGGCATTTAGTTCATCACTACCAAGTGTTATCTCAGCTAAGGAGTGTGAGCAGCGCAGTGGCATCCGGCATGTCTTCCAGATGGGCAACCTGCTTGATGACCTCGGCAATCTTGCTTTGAGATAATCCGGCGGAACCAGCAT
The DNA here is from genome assembly GCA_050248275.1 of Steroidobacteraceae bacterium. GTDB lineage: Bacteria > Pseudomonadota > Gammaproteobacteria > Steroidobacterales > Steroidobacteraceae > CAILZL01. Next base: position 49,484 of record JBFWSR010000020.1, on the reverse strand, counting down.
TATCGGTGAATTTTCTGGCGCAATCCTCGAAAGAAATGGGGAACTCGGGAGAGCCGCGTGCGGCATTGATCTGCTCGCTGAAGCGTTCGCCATTCTTCAGCACTACTTCGACGCGGGCCGGCTCCACGCCGCCATCGGGCGCCACCATGCTTGGGTCGAGTTGCGTTTTGACCTTGCTGGTTAGCGCCAGTATCGCCGGGTTATCCATCGCCTTGGATGTGAAGTCCTGTGTGGTTACCTGGCGATTGAGCAGGGCTACTGCAACCGTCCAGGGCACGCTGAATTGCATATCAACAGTAGTGCGCGGTCTGGCTTTGGTGGCCAGCGGCGTGCTGAGTAGGTTGTATTGGCCCGGTCCATTGGTGGCAATGATTTCCTGAATGTCATTGGGCTTGATGTCGTGACCCGTGGCCAGCGCGAGCGCCGCATCAATGGATGGATGGCTGCCGCGACAAGAAGGATAGGGTTTGAATGAGACATTTGATCCTGCAAACTTGCTGCCCAGATCGCGCAATAGAACATCGCGATCGTATTGCCCCTGATGATACAGCGCATAAAGCCCCTTGATGCCCTCAAGGGAATGGGTCGCGCCGGTAGCCCCCTTCTTCGCCAGACGTGCAGCCATCATGCCGGCACGAACGGAAAAACCCGGCCCCATGCGTTTGGTCAGCGCACCGTCAAGAATGGCCTGGGCGTTGCCGGCGCACTGGTGATAGGCAATGCCGCACGCATGGACCATCTGTTCTTCACTCAATCCCATGATCTTGCCTGTCACCATGGCCGACGTGAGATAGCCATAGAGTGTGGTGTTGTGCCAACCGATGGTGAAGGCATCCACACCAGGTCGCGCGGCGGCGGCGAGGCGGCAGACCATGTCGACGCCCAGAGCAATGGCGGCGATCATGTCCTTGCCGTTGAGGCCGCCAACGCATTCTGCTGCGGCAAATGCGGGCGGAACGCTGACGACGGCTGGATGCACAAAGGCGTGTTCATACACATCGTCGTAGTCGAGTGCGTGAACCATGGTGGCATTGACCTGGCCTGCATCGTGAGCCGGCACGCGCGCCGTGCCGCCAAAGAGATGGCTTTCGGGTTTGCCGGCACATTCCATAACCAGCTCACGCACCTGCATGACTCCCTGTTGAGATGCGCCGGCAATGGCGATGCCCAGTGAATCGAGGATTTCCATCTTGGTGATTTGCACTACGTCGGCCGGCACGGCTTCAAAGCGGGTATCCAGAAAGTGTCTGGCGAACAATCTGGAGGCGTCAGTGGCATCTTTGCCGGTTTTTGCAGGCGCGCCGGCTGCATCTGAAGCTGAAGGCGGTGTTGCAGAGCGTGCGGCTGTGGTCAATCCCAGGCCGGAGGCCAGAGAGGCAACGGCAAATTGCCGGCGATTCAGCAGGATGCCGCAAGCGCCCTGGGTTTTTTCATGTCCAGACATATATATCCCTCCCGACAATTAAAAATTAATACATTTTATAGGTAAGAGTACCTTGAACTGCTCTTGAAATTCCATCCATTCAAGACTTGCCGATCTGTCCGGATACGTTGCGCATAGGTCATTTGCAATGCGATGCAAAATTCATGGGCTCACGCTGCCGGACTCTGTTGTTTGCGGCAGCAGATTGCTGCTTTGCAATAGCTGATTGATCTCCGGCATTTGTTCCTGCTCGCCGGTTCCAATCTTGCCACCATTTTGGCTATGCTGTTCTGAAGACGCATGTCGTGTGTCAAACAAAAAAGGCTGGAACATGAAAAACATCGAATTGTGGCGCGTCGGCGCCATTATCCTGGCGGCCATGCTGGCTGCGCCATTGACAGTGAGCGCCAAAGCGCCCGCAGCGCTGACCGAAGAACAGAAAGCCGCCATCGCGCACGCATGCCAGGATGTATCGACAACCTATACGTACTACTTCGATACCAATGATTTCGTCAACATGCCCAGCGTGTTCACCGAGGATGGCGTATGGAGACTGCCCAGCCATGAAGCAATGGGGCGTCAGGCGATTGGCGAGCTATGGAAGAGCATCGTTGCATCACGCAATCCGGACGACGGCTGGCGCGCCATGATCACCAACGAGAAAATCGACGTGATCGACAAGGACCATGCCCGCGGTACTGCGTACATCACCATTTACCGGTTCGACCGCACCAAGCCGAACAAGTTACTGTCCCCTTTCGGCATGACCCGGTCGAATGACGAGTATGTGCGCACGCCGGAAGGCTGGCGCTTGAAGATGCGTCAAATCACAGTGGTCGCCCAAACGTTGCCTCAGGAAAAGTGACTTGGTGGCGTCACGCCCCGGGCCCGACGGCCCGGGGTATCTTGAGCGGTTGCGGATGCAGCGCATACTGGACGATGAGTACAACCAGCCAGGTCACGACGGCCACGGCAAATGCCAGCGCAACGATGGCCAGGGCCAGTCTGAATAGCCGGTATTCCTCTGAGTTGTTCCAGCCATGAATGGCGTCGTTCTGCGTGTCATGCCAGGGAGCGGGCGTTGTATTCAACTTCAGCATTGGCGCGTAGCTGTCCAGGTAGGCAAACAACAGGAATGCATTCATCACGAAGGCGCCGCCGCCCATGATTACGCCGCGCAGCTTCGCCACGATGAATACGTCGAACAAACAGATCGACACGGTCACTGGGAAGACGACCACCAGCATCAGGGGTACGAAACGATTGGACAGCAGCGCCAGTCCGGCCAGCAGTTCGGTTGCCTTGACGATGTGAAACATGAAGCCGGTCTGGATCATCGCGCCCACCATGTCCGGAGGCGGCGGCTGCGCTGTAAAGTCGGAAATACTGGGATAAGGAGTAATCAGCTTGATCCACCAGTTGAAGCCGCTCACGAAATAGGCGAAGCCCATGAGCAGCCGAACTGCGGTGACGAGTTTTGCGTACATGATTTTTTCCGGTTGTATGTACGGTTTCTGGCTGCAACGGTCAGGAAACGGCTGAACCGAGCATGCCTTAATGGTATTCAAAAAGATATACATTGTGATGGGGCCGGCGCGGACGGCATGCACAGCGTGTCGGATCGCGGTGTAAGCATCACTGCGCTGCCAGATGGTGAAGGGACGCAGCCGTGTTGCGTCGTTCGCTATGACATTGACCCAGCAAGCGGCAGTGTTAACAGCGGCTGCCCCATGCGAACCTGATGACCCTCAGTGATTTCATGCGCCAGCGTAAAACCGGACGGGGCAAATACGATGATGGTCGAGCCATGCTCAAACCAGCCCATCTCCTGTCCTTTGGCGAAGCTCGCATCGCAACGAATGAGGTTTGGGCCTCGATACTTCAGGTGCAGCAGCACATCCAGAAAATGCAGTCTGATGCTGGCAACCAGCACGGCGGCCACGGGCACGAGCGTGATGGGCTGTCCGGATGGCGTCAGCCGGGTCTGGATTACGGCGCGTTCATTCTTGCAGAACAGTTTTTCAATCCGCTTGAGCGCAATGGGATTGACGTTCCAGGTATCTCCGGAGAGGTAGTTGACCTGCTCGACGCGACAGGCATAGGGTGCATGGAAGCGGTGATACATGCTTGAAGTCAGGCGCAGCGTCACGTAGCAGCCATTGCGATATTGCTCCACCAGGCTTTGCTCGCCGAGCAGATCGAGCAGGCTGTAGGGAAAGCCTTTTGCCTGCAACACCTGCGTATCGTTGACCAGACCCGAAGCGCCGACGATCGCATCGCAGGGGCTCACCAGTACCTCTGTATCCTGATCGATCTCTCGGGCGCCTTCGCGCAATTCCCGGATAAAACAATCATGCATGCTGCGGAAGCGGCTTTTCCTTGCTTCGCTCAGATCCAGATCGGAGAACAGCTTCCAGATGGCAATGGAAACATCGCGCACCAGCGGCTGTTCGATCTTGCTGAACCAGCCCATGAAGCGTGTCAGCCACTGACGGGGAATGCGGTTGGTCAGCAGGAAGTTGATATCTTCGTTGCTGGTAATGCGCGCGATCACGGTTCGCAGGGTCATGGATTTGTCACAAAACTCGATTAGGGTTGGTGAGAGGCATGCTGTGAATTCAAATACCCCTGCTTACATCATCGGCGCAGCCGCTTTGGCTGTGCTTGCCAGAAAAATCTTTACCCGGCTGCAACTGTCGCGCGCCAAGCATCGTTCGCTGGCCGGGCATGCACGCATGTCTCGCTGGTTTGCCAGGCGGGTGCCGTTCTACGAATACGACGAACAATGCTATTTCTGTGCCGATGGTGCACCGACGGCGATTGCCGAACAGCGTCGCGCCGCTTTCATGCGTCTTGCCGATCTTTATGCCGAGCGCTTTACCAGGACCGCCAGGCTGACGAAAGAAGTGGCGGCGCATGTGTCCGACTTGCAGTTCACCGCTCGCTATCGTGTGCCTTATCAGTTCAGTCGTCTGGTACGGCGGTATCTGCGCAGCGGTTCGTTCCTGCAGGCTTCCGCCGGCGTCACCGTCACGGATCTGGACGGCAACCGGTTTTATGACCTCACGGGTTCCTATGGCGTCAACGTGTTCGGTTACGACTTCTACAAGCAATGTATCGAACGCGGCATGGAACAGGTGCGGGAGCTGGGACCGGTGCTCGGCGCCTACCATCCGGTCGTGGCCTACAACGTCAAGCGCCTGTGTGAAATTTCCGGACTGGATGAAGTATCGTTTCACATGTCTGGCACGGAAGCAGTCATGCAGGCGGTGAGACTGGCGCGTTATCACACGCGGCGTACGCATGTCGTGCGTTTCTGCGGCGCCTATCACGGCTGGTGGGGCGACGTGCAGCCGGGCGTCGGCAATCCGCAGCCGGCGCGCGAAACCTACACGCTCAAGGACATGCACGAGGATACCTTGCAGGTGTTGCGCACACGCAGGGACATCGCCTGTGTGCTGGTCAATCCATTGCAGGCGCTGCATCCCAATCAGAATGCGCCCGGAGATTCGTCGCTGCTGGATAGTTCGCGTCACGCCGGCTTTGACCGTGCCGCCTACACGCGCTGGTTGCAACAATTGCGCGAGGTCTGTACGCAACGCGGCATCGTGCTGATCTTTGACGAAGTGTTCCTGGGTTTTCGTCTGGCGCCCGGCGGCGCGCAGGAATATTTTGGCGTGCGCGCCGACATGGCGACCTATGGCAAGACGCTGGGCGGCGGCCTGCCCATCGGTGCCTTGTGCGGTCGCAAGGATCTGATGAAGCGTTACCGCGAGAACCGGCCGGCCGATGTCTGTTTTGCGCGCGGCACCTTCAACTCGCATCCCTATGTGATGGCCAGCGCCTGCGAGTTTCTGAAAGCGCTTGACGACGCATCGATCAGGGCCATCTATGCGCAGCAGGCTACGATCTGGGATGAGCGCGCTGCGCGATTCAATGCGCGCCTGGAGGCGGCAGGTCTGCCGGTGCGGGTTCGCAATCTGTGCTCTGTATGGACGGTGTGTTACACGCAGGCCTCGCGCTACAACTGGATGTTGCAGTTTTACATTCGCGCGCAAGGTTTGGCGCTCAGTTGGGTGGGCACGGGCCGGTTCATTTTCAGTCTCAATTACACGGATGATGATTTCGAAGCCGTGGCTGAGCGCTTTATCCTGGCCGCACAGGCCATGCAGCAGGATGGCTGGTGGTGGGCGGATGCGCATCTGAGCAACAAAACCATCAAGCGCCAAATCGTCCGGGAAATGCTCTCGGCCTGGTGGCAGGGCGAGCACCGTGGCATCAGAAAATCAGCGCCCACTGTCACCGCTGTCAATAATTCCGCTCACTGAAAGAAAGGCATTGCTGGCGTGAAGAAATCGCGCTGCCACAGCATCACGCTGTTTCGGCTTGTTCCTGCACATCGAGCATCGGGTCAATCAATTCGCCGCGCAGCAGATACAGCGGGGCACGGCGATACAGCACTACATCATGGAATGGATCGGTCAGGATTTTGGTCACCCAGGCAATGCCGGTCTGGATATCCTTGATCAGGAACAGATGAATGGTGCGGAACAACAGGCCACCGATGCCGATGGCCAGCCATGCCCAGCCGACATTGCGGACGAAACCGGCGAAGTCCGCATGGGGCTCCAGCAAGCCGAAGGCGCCGGGTTCCCACAACAGCAATAATGGCGACAGCGCCCAGATGAGCATCAGCACCACCTTGCGGCGCAGGTTGTAGCCCACCTTGATCTCCTCCTTGTATTCATGCGTGGCATGGTTGACCTGATCATAGCCCTTGGGTTCGAAGAAGAAATGCCCGGACTGCCGGCTGATCATGGAGACCAGCCAGGCCAGAAGCGCCGCTGCGGGTGGATCGGTGAACAGCAACACATACGCGGCAAGGAAGCTGCACGCGCTGATCAGATGCAGGGTTTGATTGATACGGCTTTGATGGTAGTAGCGATGATCGTCCCAGCGCTGGGTGCGTAATACCTGCATGAACTCGTGCATTGTTTTCTCTACGGCTAACCAGTCACGTGACCTGTCGGCTAGAAATACAACAGTTTATTGACAGAATCGTTACAACAATACGGCAAGTGCTGAACGCACGATCCATGCCAGTGGCATACGATTACATCAGGTCATTGCGGTGATGATCGGGCTGGCGAGGTCTTTGCAGTTACTGGCGGCAGGTTACTCATGGTTCATGAACAATCCACTGCGCGGGAGTCCGGTTCCGGCGCCGAACTGGCGGCCAGGGCTGGTTTGCACTTGGCAAGACACAAACTGTTGCTGGACTTTCACGATGAGCTGCATACCGCTGCCGTACGGGTCAAGCAGCATCAAGGCGTGGCAGCCATTCATGCCGTGCGCGTACAGGCACGTCGTTTACGCACCCTGTTGAATGTCTGGCGCAGGGATTGCCAGCCGCAGTTGCATGCGCAGTTGCAGTTCGACTTGCGCGATGTCGGGCGTACACTGGCTCCGGCCAGGGAAACCGATGTGCGTTATCAGTTGTTTATGGCATTGATACGTCGCGCCGGTAATCATGAAGTGGAGACAGAAGCTTTGATGCTCAAGCTGCAACAGGCACGGGCAGTCGAGCGCCGCTGTCTGCGCGCCATGCTGCACGAGGCCATGTGGCTGCACCGTCTGGAGCGGATCCAGCATGGAATCAGCGATCAGCATCTGCTGGCTCTGCCGAAGCGCAGTGGTTTCACTGCTGATGTAAACATGTTTGCCAGAAAAATACGCAGGCTGAATGAACGGCTGGGCAGGAAAAAGCACGGTATGCGGTATTTGCATTCACTGCGCATTGCAGTGAAGAAGACCCGATATTTTGGCGAGGCGCTGCATGCTCTGGGCGCGCGCATTGATGAACCACTGTTGCCCACCTTGAGAAAGTTGCAGAACCTGCTGGGTGAGTTGCATGACAGCTGGCAGATGCTGCAATGGCTGTCGGCTTGCGATCTGGATGATGCGTGCAGGCAGGCAGTCATGCGAATGTGGCAAGCCAGGTTCGAAGACCGGCGCCAGCGCTTCGAGCGTTTCAAAAAGACGGTGTTGCGCAAGGGACTGCTTGCCGGCAGGACCCATGAGTCTGTTTGAGTGGTCAATACCATGACTGAATCACAACGTTCGCAAGGAGCCTATGGCATGAAATCTTATTGTTCTGTTGTTTTTGTGGGTTTGTTGTCGGCTTTTGCCGGGCATGCTGCGGATGCCCCGGTGATGACGCCCGCAACCCGGGCACAGGTTGCTGCCAGGGAATTCGGCATGGCGCTTAAGTCATCATTGTCCCGGCAGGTCGTACAGGTCGGTCCTGCCGCTGCAATCGATTTCTGTCATGAAGAGGCGCCGAAGATCGCCAGGGATATTGCCGCTGAATATGGCGTCAGGATTGGTCGCGTACCGGTGCCGGGACGCCAGCGCAGTCCAGCCAATACACCGGATGCCTGGCAGGCTGAAGTGCTGACCGGGTTCCAGCGAGCCGTTGCAGCAGGCGGCAACGCCAGCGAGCAGGAGCATGTACAAGCCGGGAATCTGCCGGACAATGTGGTGTTGCGGATGATGCGCGGCGTGGCGGTGGAGCCTTTGTGCCTGCTTTGCCATGGCAAAGCGCTTGCGCCGGAAGTGACGCAAGCCATTGCGCGTTATTATCCGCAGGACACTGCAACCGGTTTCGATGTCGGCGATCTGCGCGGCGCTGTATGGGTTGAAGTGCCAGCCGCCAATTTGAAGGAATAGACCATGAGTGATTCTTCCAGCATCCGTGTCCTGCTTGAGCAGGAAGGCGGTTACGCTTTCCGTGTGACTTTCGAGGGCGTTGCAATGGCTTCATTGTTGACTGACGAACCTGCTCCATTGGGCGAGGGGCGTGGTCCCAATCCTGCGTCCTTGCTGCTGGCCAGCGTGGCGAATTGTCTCAGCGCCAGCCTGTTGTTTGCGCTGCGCAAGTTCAAGAACGATCCGGGGCCGATTCGTGCCGAGATTACTGCGCAGAAGCACCGCAATGCCGAAGGTCGCTGGCGCCTCGCGCAGGCGAGCGTGAACATTAAGCTGTCAGACAAGGCAGTGGCGTTCGAAAATCTGCAGCGCGTACTCGATCAGTTCGAGCAATTCTGCATTGTCACCCAGAGCGTACGTGAAGGCATCGCAGTGGAAGTCATCGTGCGCGATGCGGATGGTGTGGTGCTGAAGTCCTGATGACATGGATGAATCCATGTCGTTTTTTTGAATACTGAGGAGAAATTACATGTCGGTGAAAACATTCATTCCATTGATCGCAATGCTGGTATTTCATGGTCTGGCTGCCCGCGCAGCGCCGTCGGATAAACCTGCAATGCCGGCTGCCGTACAACAGGCTCCGGCCGCAACCAGCGTGGCATTGCTCAAGCCCCGACCCGGACTGTTCACGGCAGGTCAACCTGCTGCCAGCGACTGGAGCGTGCTTGCCAGTCAGGGCGTGCATACCGTCGTCAATCTGCGCACCGCCAGCGAGATGCAGGGACGCGATGAACTGGCCGAGGTCAGGAGTGCAGGCATGCGCTATGTCGAGATTCCGATCGACGGTATCGCGGGGATCACTGCCGAGAATGCCGGCAAGCTGGCAGCAGTGCTGCACGAAACCGGTGATCCGGTGCTGGTGCATTGCGCGTCCGCGAATCGGGCCGGGGGCCTGCTGGCGCTGGTCATGGCGCAACAGGGCATGTCAACGGAAGCGGCGCTTGAGTTTGGCCGTAAGGCCGGCATGAAATCCACGGAAAGCCGCGTGCGTGAAGTGCTGGAAGAGCAGGCGGGAAAATAGCCTGCTGCATGATGCTTCATGACGCAAGAGATGATTGACAGGCAAACCCGCCGGGCAGCCAGGCTGGTGTGCAGTCATTGTCGTTGCGCAAGTCGTATGTAGGCATCCTGAGCATTGGCCGACACGCTTATATCCTGATTGCCGATCGCTTCCTTGAGGATGTCTTGAATTCGATGTTGCGGATCGCCATGTGTCGCCAGCTTGCCCAGAGAAAGGATGGCTGCCGATCGTTGCCTGAAGTCATCCGCTTCATGAAGCACCTGCGTCAATGCCTGAACCGCAGAGGATGTGGGTACGGCAGCCAGCTCCTGAATGGCACGCAGGCGTTCTTCGTCTTCATCGGCGCTGGTCGCTGTCTCGCGCAGTTGTTCGATATCCAGCAGCGCCTGTGCGGAGACCATCGGCCAGGCTGCTGGTTTGTGCGCATCATCCCTGGGTTCCGATCCTTGCCCGGTGACTTCCGGCACGCTATCAATGATCGCAGCGTGCCGATGGGTGGCGAGCGAGCGTGTTTCAAGTAAGACTGCGTCAGCCATGCTGGCTGACGCAGCTCGTTCGGGCCGCAGAACCCGCAGAAACAGCCCGTAACTTGCGAGAAACAGGATCAGCAGTATCTGGCCATACCTTGATGCCGGCAGGGCATGAATGCGGGTCGTGTTCATCGATGCTGGTACAAGCAGTGGCCCGGTTCTGTTCGATCTCTGTCAGTATCTTTATTTCCAGCCGTTTACTTCCAGAATGACGCCATGGCCGGAGCTGTTGTGCTGAATGCTGATGAAGTAACGCTTGCCGGTTGCATCGAATACGCCACCCGTGGTTTCCGCATCCAGATCATTGACGGTCATGACCTTCACGCAGGCATCGGACAGGATGTCGGCATCGTCGCCATCATCCAGACAGTCGAATACGTCATTGTTGCGTTTGGGACTCCAGGTTGCGCCATCGCCATCCTCCTGAATCAGCCAGTTGCCGCGACCGGGCTGGTAGGCAATGTTGTCCATCATGGCGAAGTCCTTGTTGCCGAACACCAGCGGCTGGTATTCGGGAATTGCGGCATTCGCACCGGCTTCGGTCAAGGTGCCATCCGTAATGCAGAAGGTTTCGCCCCAGTGATTGTCGCCATTGGGTGATGTGGTGGCAGTGTCCTGTCCGGTGTTGTTGCCGCAAAATCGCACATTGCCATCGGCCATGGCCTGCTGATCGATGTCCTGATCTTCAGGGCGATAGTAGCTGGTCAGTTTGTTGGTAATGGCCAGCGCGCGCAGATTGAGTGGCGCTGCATTGTTACTGGTGCCCAGTGAGATCCACTGACCCCGACCGAACTCATTGCCCCAGCCGTAATCGGAGTTGCTGTTGTTGCGGCCGATGCGCAGGCCATACAGGTTGCCCGCGGCAAGCGGCGAACTGGCCAGATTGGCGATCGGCGCGCCACCGCTCCACAGAGTGGACGGAATGAACTTGAACTGTGAACCGCCGGGATTGCCGCCGCTGGCGCCGGGGCGATTTTCATCGCTGAAATACACAACGCCGTTCGGATAGACGGCCATGCCTTCAAACGATAGTTGGCCCAGCGCACCACGGTGGGCGACATTGGCGGCATCAGCGCCGCTGATGGTTGTGGAGGCGCCGGCCCCGGTAACGGTAACGCCGCTGGTGTGCAATGGGTCGATGATTTCAAACACGCGGCCATTGGCGCCGTTTTCCTCGCCAATGACGATGGTGCCCCATGAAGTGATTTCCACCGGGTCGCAACTGGTCAAGCCCGAGGAGATGATGTCCTCTGCCGCGCCGGTCGCGAGGTTGATGCGCTGCACGCCGACATTCGCGCTGCCCTGCTCGTTGCAGGCAATGAGATGCGTCGGTGTGCGGTTGTTGGGCCACAGCGCCATCATGTCGATGTTGGCGCCAAGATTTGCCGCAGCGCTGACCACTCTGACGCGCAGTCCGTGGGCCACGGTCAACAGGGCGGCGGGATTGGCTTCGATGTCCGATGCGGTCATGTCAACCGATGAGGAAGCGGCCAAATGCTCTGCCGGGCATGTGACATGGGCATGATGCGTTGATGACAGTACTGTGGCCTGCCGGTCGCGGCACGCTTTCCGTCCACATTCATCTGTGTGAGTGATAGGCTGTATGTTCATCCGACAAAGACGGGGGAATTGGCGATGCGAAACAAATTTGTGCAACTTGCCGGCGTGCTGGTACTGATAGCCGGTGCTGTGTATTCGTTGGTCCATGCAGCACAGGCAGCCGACCGTGTGGATGCGAAGCTGCTGGCCATCGTCGATGGCGATCATCGCTCCATGGAAAACAAGACACGCGACAGGTATCGGCATCCCGTTGAAACGCTCGCTTTTTTCGGCATCAGGGACGACATGACCGTGGTCGAGCTATGGCCGTTCGGCGGCTGGTACACGGAAATACTTGCGCCCTACTTGCACGATCATGGCAGGTACTATGCGGCGATCGCTGAATCAGGCACCTCGGTGGCGCGCTACCACGAACAACTGAAGGAGAAGATGGCAGCCAATCCGACGCTGTTCGACAAGGTGAATGTGACTACGCTGGCGCCGGGCAAGCAGGACATTGCGCCGCCGGGCAGTGCGGACATGGTGCTGACCTTCCGCAATATCCATAACTGGCAGCGTGCCGGCAACGAAAAGGCCATGTTCGAGGAAGCATTCCGCGCCTTGAAACCCGGCGGCGTTCTCGGCGTGGTGGAGCATCGCGCCGATCCGCATCCCACCGGCCAGCCGGCAGGTTATGTGGCGCAGCAGGATGCCATTGCGCTGATCGAATCGGCGGGTTTCAAATTGGTTGATAAATCGGAAATCAATGCCAATCCCAAGGACACCAAGGATTATCCCAAAGGTGTCTGGACGCTGCCGCCCAACTATGCAGAAGGTGACAAGGATCGGGAAAAATACACGGCCATCGGCGAGTCGGATCGCTTCACCATGAAATTTCAGAAGCCGCGTGAACCTGGCAAACTCTGAAAGGACACAGGATGGGAATCATGCGGATCAAAAAAATCATGATACGGATGATGCTCCTGCTGGCTGGCGGCATCACTGCGGCGACAGCCGGCAATCGGCCGGATTTCAGCGGCGTCTGGGAAATGGCTGATCTTGAATACACTGTGATACCGGAGGAAAACCATCCCCGGTTCACCGAACAGACCAGACGGGATATCGAGAACTATCAAAAGAACTACGATCCGAAAAAAGACGATCCGGTGAACGTCTGCTTCGTGAAAGGCATGCCCTGGACCATGTTGTTTCGCGCCCGTGGTTATCCCATGGAGGTGTATCAGACCGACAAGCGGGTGGTGATGTTCTTCGAGCCTTACGATGGTTATCGCAATATCCGGCTGGACAGGAAAGTATTCCCGGACAGCGTGCCGCGCTCGGCCAATGGTTATTCCATCGGTCACTGGGAAGGCGATACGCTGGTGATTGAAACGCGCAACCTGACCGGCCGGAATCCGATCAGCCCCACCCATCGCAGCGAACAGGCGCGCATCATCGAGCGCTGGAAGTTCCAGCAGGATGCGAAATACGGTCAGGTGCTGGACGTCGATGTCACCATGGACGATCCCGAGGTGTTTATCGAACCCGCCAAGGGTCATGGCGTATTCAAGCGGGCGCCCGCAGGCGTTGAAGTGGGCGGCTACAATTGTTCCGAAGCGCTGTGGAGTGATTACATCGACAAGCGTCGCGCTGAAGTCGAGAGCAAGCGCTGAGAGGCGCGCAATCGGCAGGATCACCGGCTGGATTCCGCATCGCAGCCGTTTATACTGCGAGTCCGCGCGGCTTTCATCACAGGATCATGCCGCGAATGCCTGCATACAGGCAGGCGCATAAAAGGTAAAACCATGAAAAATCGTTTTGAGAACAAGGTGGCGGTCATCACCGGCGCCGGACAGGGCATCGGCCGCCGTGTTGCCGAGCTGATGGCTGCGGAAAAAGGCCGGCTGGTGCTGGTCGATCGTGCCGAGATCGTTCATGACGTGGCCGCTGAACTGAAAGCGCAGGCCGAGGTGATTTCCCTGACTGCGGACCTGGAAAAATTCGCTGAATGCCAGCGCGTCATGGAGGCCGCCCAAAAGCATTTCGGCCGCATCGACATCCTGGTCAACAATGTCGGCGGCACCATCTGGGCCAAGCCTTATGAGCACTATGCCGAAAATGAAATCGAAGCCGAAGTCCGCCGCTCGCTGTTCCCGACTCTGTGGTGCTGCCGCGCCGTGATGCCCTACATGCTGGAACAGAACAAGGGCGCCATCGTCAATGTTTCTTCCATCGCCACCCGTGGCATCAATCGCGTGCCTTATGGCGCGGCCAAGGGCGGCGTCAATGCGCTTACGGCCTGCCTTGCCTTTGAAAACGGCGAACGCGGCATCCGCGTGAATGCCACCGCGCCCGGCGCCACTGCCGCGCCGCCGCGCCTGGTGCCGCGCAATGCCAATCCGCTCAGCGAGCAGGAAAAGGTCTGGAACAAGGAGATTGCCGATCAGTCGGTCAGCAGCAGCCTGATGAAGCGCTTTGGTACGCTGGACGAGCAGGCCAATGCCATCCTGTTCCTGGCGTCTGATGAATCTTCCTACATCACGGGCGTGGTGCTGCCCGTGGGCGGCGGCGATATGGGTTGAGTCGTTTTCACTAACTGAAATGAAAAAAACAGGCTGCTCCAGTCATGCACGCCGCAGCCTGTTTGCCAGATGACAGCAGGGGGCGGTCGTCACGGCCGGGGGCAACATTTCCGCATGATTTTTGTTCGTTCCGTATTGCTGACTGTGCTCATGCTCCTGCTGACGCTGCCTTATGCGTTGCTGGCGGTGCTGCTGTTTTTTCTGCCGGCCATGACGCGCTATCGCATCATTGCCACCTGGGCGGATTGCGTGCTGTGGGTGCTCAAGCATGTGGTCGGCATGCGTTATCGGGTGATCGGCCGGGAGCATCTGCCGGGAATACCGGTGGTGTTTCTGTCCAAACATCAATCTGCGTGGGAAACGATTGCCTTGCAGCAGATCCTGCCGCCGTTGTCTTTTGTGCTCAAACGCGAACTGCTGCGCATTCCGTTTTTCGGCTGGGGCCTGGCTCAGTTTTCCTGTATCGCCATCGATCGCAAGGCGGGACGCGATGCGCTGGAGCAGGTGGTGGAGCAGGGACGGCAGCGTTTGAAGGATGGCTTTTCGGTGATTGTGTTTCCCGAAGGAACCCGCGTCCCCATCGGCAGCAAGAAGCGTTACAAACCGGGTGGCGCCTGGCTGGCGCAACATGCCGGTGTACCGGTGGTGCCGATTGCGCATAACGCCGGGGAATTCTGGCGGCGCAATGCCTTTCTCAAGAGGCCCGGAGAAATCACGGTCAGCATCGGTCCGGCCATTACCACAGCGGACCTCACTGCGGCAGAGATCAATGATCGCGCCGAAAACTGGATAGAGACGGAAATGCATCGGCTGTTCCCGCATCATTATCAAAACGACCAGCCGGCAGAGTAAGCAGAGGCTGGTCGGATATAGTCGGTAGCAGCAAACGTCTGCTGTTGATGAACTGGAGATCATTATGCCGAGCTGGTCCTGGTTGGTGCTCGCTGCACTGTTGTTTGGCGCCGAAATGTTCGTCATCGACGCACAGTTTTATTTGGTGTTCTTCGGCGCCGCCGCCGCCGTGGTCGGACTGCTGGACTGGCTGGGGCTGCCGCTGTCGGAAGCCGGACAGTGGCTGTTGTTTGCCATACTGTCCGTGGTGGCCATGCTCGGTTTCCGCCAGCGCCTGTATGAACATCTGCGCAAGCCGGCGGAGATGGTGCCCGAGGCCATGACCGTGGGCGATCATGTGGAGCTGCCGGAAAGCCTGGCGCCGGGTCAAAGTTGTCGGGTCGAGTATCGCGGTTCGAGCTGGACCGTGCGCAATATCGACCAGCAGCCGCTCAGTGGCGAGGTGACCATCGCGCGCGTCGAGGGACTGACCTTGCTGGTGCGTCAGCAATAAATGAAACCGCCTGCCATTATCAATCTGCAAAGAGGGTAAACATGGATACTTTCACTGTCGCGTTGGCCATCGTCGTCGCCGTCATCATCGTGCTGGCCAAGACCGCCACGGTGGTGCCACAGCAAAGCGCCTTCGTGGTGGAAAATCTGGGACGGTACAACCGTACCTTGCAGGCGGGATTTCATATCCTCATCCCGTTCATGGAACGCATCGCCTACAAGCACAACCTGAAAGAGCAGGCAATGGATATTCCCGAACAGGTTTGCATCACCAAGGACAATGTGCAGGTGGGCGTCGATGGCGTGCTGTACTTGCAGGTGCTGGATGCGCGGCTGGCTTCTTATGGCATTACCAATTACCAGTTCGCCATTGTGCAGCTGGCGCAGACGACCTTGCGCAGCGAGATCGGCAAGATCGACCTGGATCGTACCTTTGAAGAGCGCGCCACCATCAATGCGCACGTGGTCAGCGAACTGGACAAGGCGTCGGCGGCCTGGGGCGTGAAGGTGTTGCGTTATGAGATCAAGAATATCAATCCGCCGGCCGATGTGCTGCATGCCATGGAAAAACAGATGCGCGCCGAACGGGAGAAGCGCGCAGTGGTGTTGACTTCGGAAGGCGAACGCGACGCCAAGATCAATCAGGCGGAAGGTGAGAAGCAGCGCGTCATCAAGGAGTCCGAGGCCAACAAACAGCAGCAGATCAACGAAGCCCAGGGACAGGCGGAGGCCATTCTGGCGGTGGCCACCGCCACAGCCGAAGGTCTGCGCCGCGTCGGCGAAGCCTTGAGTGGTCGCGGCGGCATGGAAGCCATGCAACTGCGCGTGGCGGAGGAGTACGTCAAGCAGTTCGGCACCCTTGCCACTGAAGCACAGAGCACTTTGATTGTGCCGGCCAACCTGTCGGATATCGCCGGCATGATCTCCATGGCGACCAGTGTGATCAAACAGCAAGGCGCGGTTAAGCCGGGTTGAGCATCAGTGTGATTCGGGAAATGCAACAGGCTGGCTTGCGCTGTCATCCGGTAACTGCATGCAAGGCTGTTGACGACATCAATGTCGCTGTAAGACGGTTGTCTGCCAGTCAATTGCAGGTGAACTATCGTGTGCTGGGCGACTTGCACGCACTGCGCATTCCTGATCGCACGACTTCTGCGCGTCATGATGAGTTGTGGCGGCATACCTGCGCCGAGTTGTTTGTGGCTGATGCGCAGTCTGAATGTTATTGCGAGTTCAACTTTGCGCCTTCCACCGAATGGGCGGCGTATGAATTCCGCAGATACAGGCAGGGCATGCGTCCGGCCGACTGTGCGCCGCCTGTGATCGAGTGCATGCAGACGGCACAGGAGTTGTTGCTGCGAATCACCGTCAAGGTGCCTGAAACATTGGCTCTGGCTGTGCAGTGGCGGCTCGGCCTGACGATGGTGGTTGAGGATGCGGCCGGGCAGTGTTCATACTGGGCGCTGCTGCACACGGCAGAACGTCCTGACTTTCATCGTCGTGACAGTTTTGTTCTGCATCTCTGATTTCGTTCGGGTAAATCCAACATGCTGAAGACCGGTCTGGATGTGTTGCTGGAAGATGCCGGGCTGCGCAAACTGCTGGCCGGCAAGCGCGTGGCGTTGCTGGCGCATCCCGCCTCGGTGACGGGCGAGCTGACTCATGCATTGGATGCGCTGGCGGCGCTGCCCGACATCAAACTGTCGGCTGCCTTTGGTCCGCAGCATGGATTGCGCGGCGACAAGCAGGACAACATGATCGAGTCGGCGGACTACAACGATCCGGCGCACGGCATTCCGGTGTTCAGCTTGTATGGCGAGGTGCGGCGACCCACTGCGCGCATGCTGGACAGTTTCGATGTGCTGTTGGTGGATCTGCAGGATCTCGGTTGCCGCATCTACACCTTCATCACCACGCTGCGCTATGTGCTCGAAGCGGCGGCGCAACATGGCAAGTCTGTCTGGATACTGGATCGTCCCAATCCGATTGGCCGGCCGGTGGAAGGATTCAGTCTGCGGCCGGGTTGGGAAAGCTTTGTCGGCGCCGGTCCACTGCCGATGCGTCACGGTCTGACACTGGGCGAGCTCGCGCACTGGTTTGTACGCATGCTCAACTTGAATGTGGATTACCGAGTCATTGCGATGCAGGGCTGGCAGCCGGAACAAGCGCCCGGCCATGGCTGGCCCTTGGGCGAACGTACCTGGGTGAATCCGTCACCGAATGCGCCGAACCTGTGGATGGCGCGCTGTTATGCCGGTACGGTCATGCTGGAAGGCACTACCTTGAGCGAGGGCCGCGGCACCACGCGACCGCTGGAACTGTTTGGCGCGCCGGATATCGATGCCGGCAGGATTCTGCAGCGCATGCATGCACTGGCGCCGCAATGGTTGCAGGGATGCCGTTTGCGTGCCTGCTGGTTTGAACCGACTTTCCACAAGCATATCGGCAAGCTATGTTCCGGCGTGCAGATACATGTCGAAGATGCCAGCTATGACCATGCCGCGTTCCAGCCTTGGCGTGTGCAGGCGCTGGCATTCAAGGCCATTCGCCAGCTGTATCCCGACTATCAGCTATGGCGCAACTTCCCTTACGAATACGAACATGAACGCCTGGCCATCGACGTGATCAATGGCGGCCCTGCATTGCGGCAATGGGTGGATGATGCGGGCGCAACCTGCGCTGATCTTGATAACGCGGCCGGTTGTGACGAGCGCGACTGGCGCGAGCAGCGTGAATCGCTGCTGATCTATCGTTAGGAGCAGCGGATCAATCCATCCGCATGCGGGATGGATTGATCCGGCGAAACGACTCAGGTGCCGCTTGATTGCTGTCCGGCACCCATGTTCGGGCGATGCGGACCGGCGCCCATGGGCTGATGCGCGGCTTTGACTTCATCCAGGCTCAACTTGCCATCCTTGTTGGTGTCCATCTGGTCGAAGTGGTCGGCCATGGGTGACGTGCCGAGCTCGCTCTTGGTCAAAAAACCATCCTTGTCGGCATCGCGTGCCTTGAACATTTCTTCGACGCGCTGCATGGGTGGATGTTGACCGCGCGGACCATGGCATGGCATGTCCTTGTGTCCTGCCTTGAATTCGTCCAGCGTCAACTTGCCATCCTTGTCCGTGTCCATCTGTTTGAAGCGTTCGGCCAGATGCGCCTCCATCATTCCCGGTTCGGCCATCATTGGGCAATCGCGCATGCCAGTTTTGGGCGCTTGAGCCCATGCGCCGGTCGCCATCAGCAATGTCAGGGCAGTCAGGGTGGTTTTCATGGAGGGTCTCCTGGTGTGGAAAAAAGGATGTGCTGACTAAGGCACAAGGCATTGGGGTGACGATGAGACAGTCTGACTGGATGTTGGTGCGGCTATTAAGTCGTGCAAAGCTACAGTCAGGGCTGTGGAATATGCGTAGAACCCATCTCAAAATTACTGTGCTCAGTATCTTGCGTTCCGGCGGTGCTCGGAATCCTCATGTATTGCCGCATACACTCCGGTTCCTGCGCGCCGGCACATATTTACAATGTGGGCAACCTACCTTCGCTCGCTACATTTTGAGATGGGTTCTAGTCAGTCCGTTCCGGCGGGTATCGGTCTAGGGCCGGCGCTCATGTCGTTTGCATCCTGGTCAGCAGCTTCACGACGTCGACCACGAGTGTCATCGTGCAACTCTTCCGGCTCCTCCACCGACCATTGATTGCGGAATGCCTGTACCGCCTCGTTGTAGATGCCGGCGTGACGATTGCTGAGCACCAGTGTCGACAGATCGCAGACCCGTGCCCGCAGGATGCCCAAGTCCTGCGCGGCATCGAACAGGCTGGGGTACCAGCTCTGCCAGCCGGGCAGCAGTTCGTCCACCTGGTCGCGCAGACTGCGATTGCCCTGGTGTTTGAGGAGCGTAGATTTGCTGGCGGAATCCATGGCGGAATTTTGCCATAGCCTCATGTATGGGGTGTTGCCAATCCCGGTGTTAGACTCGCAGGCGCATACAAGCCGACAGATGAAAATGGCGGCGAAACGATGGTTGCGGAGCGCGTGCAGTGATAACGAGCAAGACGGGCGTGATTTGGGCAATGGCTTCGGCATGGTGCTGTGTATTGCTCACCGGTCAGGCGTGGGCTGCACGGCAGCCGGCCTCCGTGCCGGATGTCAACCTCAGCAGCACCCTGGCCCGGTCGCCCAACGAAACCCGTGGCCAGCGCATATTCGAGCTGCATTGCCAGCAGTGCCATCAGGCTGGCGCCATCGGTTCTGCCGCACAAAAGGTTCCGGCACTGGCGGGGCAGCAGTACGAATACCTGATCAAGCAGGTGGTCGATTTCCTGGATCTGGAACGCGAAAACAGCACCATGCACCAGCAGTTGGTGCGCAGTGGCATGAACAATGCCACCAGTATTGCCGATGTGGTGGGTTACGTGGCCAATCTGCCGCGTAACCCTGCGCCTGAAAAAGGACCGGGTACCGATCTGGTTCAGGGCAAACAAATCTATGACAGCTATTGCGTGAGTTGTCACGGACGCACTGGCGAGGGCAACAGCGACCTGTGGGTGCCCAATCTGCGCGGCCAGCATTACAGTTATCTGCTAACCCAGATGCAGCACATGGCGCGTTCGCAACGGACCAATGTCAGTGAAGATCTGCACCGCATGTTCACCACCTATGCCGATGAAGAATTTCAGGCGGTGGCCGATTATCTGACGCGCTGGAATCCATAAGGCAGATCAAGCGCTACCAGCGTCCAGCATGATCTGTTGCATAAGGGCATTTCCAAATCAGGATTGGCTTTGCGGGCAATCCCGTGAACAATAGCCCCTTTTGTGGCGGTCGCTGTCATGCTGGGCAGCTTCCCGGGTGGAACCTTCAGGCGGGCCTGTCATCCAACAGGCGGCCAGCGGCAATCCCGTCATCAGGCCATCATCAGGAACCGGAGTGAGTTTGTGCTGAATTCAATGAAGCGTGGCAAAAAGGGCTGGTGGTGTGCGCTGGGCATGTGCTGGGTGTTGTTGGGCGCGTCTGTCAGCGATGCCGATGCCGCCACTTTCTCGACGGTATTTGCCTTTGATCTACACACATCTACCGCCGGGGTGGTGGAGGGTGATGGCGGCAATCTGGGCTATCTGTTTGGCACGACCAATGACACCTCGCTGAGCTACGGTGGCGCCATTTACAAGGTGGCAATGGCGGGCGGTGCGCCACAGATCATCTATCAGTTGCAGGCTGCCGATGGTTACAGTCCGCAAGCGACCTTGCTGCTGGGGTCGGATCATTATCTGTATGGCACAACGTACTACGGTCCTCGTGCCGGTACCAATACCGGCGCTGGCGCGGGGACGATTTTCCGCGTGGCGCAGGATGGCAGTGGTTATCAGACCCTGTACCAGTTTGATGCCATTTCCGGCATCAATAGCACGACCAACAATGTAATCAATGTCAATGGTGCCTATCCGACTCGTGCGCTGATTGAGTCGGGTGGCTATCTCTATGGCGTTACTTCCAGCGGTGGTGCCAATAGTACCGGCACGGTGTTTCGTTTGCGGCTGGCGGATGCTCACTTTGAATTGCTGCATCCCTTCGCGGCAATCGACAGCACCGGAGCCAGCGTCAATATCGTGAACGGTACCGGCGAGGGTGCCTATCCATCCGGTTCGCTGACCCTGGCCAGCGATGGTCGGCTGTATGGAATGACCAGTGGCGGCGGCGCCAATCTTAAAAATACCACCAACAGCAATGGCATTGCGGTGACTGTGGGTACTGGTACTATTTATTCCTTGAACATCGATGGTACGAATTTTCAGACCATTCACAATTTCTTGGCACTTGATGATACCGCCACGGTAAGCGTCAATGCCGATGGTGCACAACCCAGCGGCAAGCTTCTGGAAATCAGCCCGGGAACGCTGATCGGTACGGCTAGCGATGGTGGTGATCCCAGTGCCGGCACCACGACGGGTTATGGCACGGTCTTCAGGTTCGATACGGCCACTTCCAGCCTGAATACGCTGTACGCATTCGATAACACGACTGGCGCCGTGCCCATCGGCAATCTGGTGCTGAGTAATGGTCGGGTCTATGGTGTGACCGGTACCGGCTCTACTACGTCCACGCCTGTGACCTCGCTGGGCAATATCTATTCGGTCGATCCGGTCACCGCGGCTTTCGTCAATGAGCATGCATTGGTGTTCAGCGAAGGCACCAACCCCACCGGCAGCCTGATCCTCGCCAGCAATGGCGATCTGTTCGGTACAGTGCAGTCTGGCAATGCCTGCACGGCAGTGAATGGCGGTGGTTATGGTGCGGTGTTCCGCTATAGCCTGGCTACCAACGCCAGCTCCGCCGGTTATTCAAACTGTACGGTTCCCAGATCCAGTGGCGGTGGCGCGATGAGTCCGGCCGTGCTGGTGCTGCTGTCGGTGCTGGGGCTGGCGCCGCGGTTGCGTCGCCGGGTATTTGGCTTTATCTGAGCGACCCGGCTCATTCCCCAAGGAATTGCCACTCATAGGCGAAGCGCAACTGGTCGTAGTCGCGCTTCAGGCTGGCCGGGAAGGGATCGAACGGCGCCGCGCGCTTCAGAATGTTCAGCGCCGCCTTATCCACAGCAGCATCGCCGCTGGACTGCTGGATCAATGCCGCTTTCAAGTTGCCGTCGGCATTGATAGTCACTTCCACCACCGGATTGCGGCTGTTGAATCTGCGGCGCGCTTCCAGCGGAAAATTGAGTGTGCCGATTTTTTCGATCTTGCGTTTCCAGCGATCCAGATAGGGCGCGAGGCGCGATTCGCGCGTATCCGGCGTGATGAAGGCTTCACGGCTGTTCTGGCCGCGTAATCGCAACTGTTCATCGAGCAGGCTGGTGGCAATGGGATTGGGCGGCGTGGGCGACAGCGCCAGCGGCGCTTCGTTGCTGCGCGTCGGCAGATCGGTGCCGCTCTGATAAGCCAGCGCCGCACGTTCGGCACGACTGGCGATCACTTCGACGGTCGCACTGCCGGCCAGCGCCTGCGAGAATTCCAGCGCATTGCCTTCGGCCGTGCCTTCATTGATGGCGGCCATGGGCGAATCGGCAGGATTCGCGGCGCGTTCGCGCTTCTGCGTGTTGCCGTTGCCGGCCTGGCTGCGTTGCGCCAGATACACGGCATCCGGATTGGCTTCACGACTCGGGCTGTTGTCTGTCAGCAGCAGGACTTCCAGCGTCGGCGCTTCCTTCCTGGACGAACCCAGCGGGCCGACAAAGGTGACGCCGGTGATGACGATGACATGAAACAGCGCCACCAGGAACAGTGTCGTCACCAGACGATCCCGTACCGGCGCGACGCCTTCACGCTGCTGGCTGATGGATTGCATTTCAGCAGCGGCAGCATCAATCAGCGTTGCAGAAGTCTGGACGGAATGGCGTTGCTTCACGGCTTGAATTCGTCAAAGGTTGATTTGCGTGATGTGACGTAACTGCGCCGCAGTCGGGTTCCACTGCAGGCGTGCGTACAGTGCCGCAGTCACTTCAATTGCGCCAGAGGCATCGACACGCAACACCTCGCGCACGCCCATCTGCCGGGCGATGCGCTGCCACTGTTCAGGCCCGGCGGCCATGAGCGCGGTGGAAGCGGCATCTGCCGTGGTGGCGTCGCGGCTGATGACGGTCACTGCCTGAGTGTGAGCCACCGGCAGGCCGGTATGTGGATCAAGCAGGTGATGGATACGCCGGCCTTGCCGTTCGATGTAGCGTTCGTAGTCACCGGAGGTGGCGATGCTTTCGCCCGCATCGAGTTGCAGCGTGGCCAGGGCACGGGCGGCGCGTGGGTCGCGGATGGCCACGGCTGGCCATTGCCTGACCATGTTTGCGCCCATCACGCCAATCTGGCCGCCCATGTTGATGGCGGCATCGTGGCAGCCTTGTTGCTGCAACTGTTGCAGGGCCAGTTGCAGCGCATGACCCTTGGCAATGGCGCCCAGGTCGAGTTGCAGATCCCGACGTGGACTGCTGACCTGCCGTCCGTCGATACGCAGCGCAGCCATGGTCGGTCGTGAGTGACGCCAGTGTTCCAGCAGGCTCGGGTCGGGCGCCGCTGGCTGGCGGCGCGCATCATTCAGGTCTGCAAAACCCCAGGCCTGGGTCAGCGGCGCCACTGCCGGATCGAAATAACCTTCACTCAATCGGTAGGCTGCGGCGGCGCGTTGCAGCAACAGGTTCAGCGCCGGGGAGATTTCCCTCGACTTGCCGCTCGCCAGCGCAGTATTCAGTTGCTTCAGCTCACCGCTGGCATCCTGTGTCCAGGGATACCAGTCGATGGCTTCGCGTCGCATGCTGTGTTCGACCAGCGCGCTGAGCATGGCAGCGGTGTCCGGACCGGTTGCCAGCAGTGACAGTTGCACGCGCGTGCCCATGGCCAGAAATTCGCTGTCATAGCGTTGTGGTCCGCGCTCCGTGCAGGCCATGAGACAGCCGCACAGCAACAGCCAGACCAGGTGCCTACACCTTGCGGCGCTTCTCGATGGCATTAATCAACAGGCTGGCGATGTCGCATTTGAACTGTTTGTCGAGTTCGCGGATGCCGGTGGGGCTGGTGACATTGATCTCGGTGACGTAGCCACCGATCACGTCAATGCCGACAAACAGCATGCCGCGTTCGCGCAGGACGGGGCCGATCTGGCTGACCAGCCAGCGGTCGCGCTCATTCAGTTCGCGACCCTTGCCCTGTGCGCCGGCCGCCAGGTTGCCACGGTTGTCGGTGGGCGAGGGAATGCGCGCCAGGGCATAGGGCGCGGGTTCGCCGTCGATGATCAGGATGCGCGAATCGCCGCTGTCAACGATGTCCGGCAGGTATTTCTGCACGATGGCGAAGTGGTTGCCGTAATCGGTCATGGTTTCGAACACCACATTGGCGTTCTTGTCGCCTTCCTGGATGACGAAGATCGAGCGGCCGCCCATGCCGTACAGCGGCTTGCAGACGATGTGATGATGCTCATGCAGGAAGGCATGCATGTCGCCCATGTCGCGGGTGATGAGCGTCGGCGCGCAGCATTGCGGGAACCAGGCGGTGAACACTTTTTCGTTCATGTCGCGCAAGCCATTGGGCTTGTTCACCACCAGCACACCCTCGATCTCGGCGCGTTCCAGAATATAAGTGGTGTAGATGTATTCCATGTCGAAGGGGGGGTCCTTGCGCATCAGGATCACGTCCATGCTGGACAGACGCTCTGTATGTTCGGCGCCCACCGTGGCCCAGTTCTCGTAGTCGTCGCGCACTTCCACCGGATGCACGCGTCCCCAGGCTACGCCATCGCGCAGCCACAGGTCACGCTGCTCCAGATAAAACAGTTCGTGGCCGCGCCGCTGAGCGGCCAGCATCATGGCCAGCGTGGAATCCTTGGCCGGTTTGATACCTTCAATAGGGTCCATCACGATGGCGATACGCAGGCGCCGTTTGCTCATGGGTTGTCTCGACTGGTCGTTAAGCAGATCCCTGATCTGCGCAAAAAAGTTCTTGCCGTCCGCCACACGATTGCAGGTTCTGCGCACTGTGCCGCAGAGTGGGGCGTGACGGGCTTCATACTATACGCAGCGCGGCGATGGCAGTGACTATATCAATATGTTAAAACCAGATCGCTGCAATGCTGAGCAATTTAGTGGCGCTTGCGCCACGTATGGATGAGCGCTGAGGTACTTCGTGATGAATGGGGCAACTGCCGAAAAACTGCGTCTGGCGGGTTTGAAGGTGCTGGTCATCGACGACAGCAAGACCATCCGCCGTACCGCCGAAACCCTGCTGGCCAAAGAAGGGTGTGAAGTCTTTACCGCTGTGGACGGTTTCGACGCCCTGTCGAAAATCGCCGATCACCAGCCGGACATCGTCTTCGTGGACATCATGATGCCGCGCCTGGATGGCTACCAGACCTGCTCGCTGATCAAGCACAACAAGGTGTTCAAGAGCATTCCGGTGATCATGCTGTCCAGCAAGGATGGTTTGTTCGACCGTGCCCGCGGTCGCATCGTCGGTTCGGAGCACTATCTGACCAAACCGTTCACCAAGGACGAACTGCTGAGCGCGATTGAAACCCACGTGGGCAATGATCTGGTCCGCTGAGACTGGAGCGATACCTATGGCACTGATCCTGATTGTTGATGATTCACCCACCGAAGTGCATGCCATGAAAGTGGCGCTGGAGCGGCACGGCTACCAGATCGCCTCGGCTGGCGATGGCGCTGAGGCGCTTGAAAAAGCCCGGCTGATGAAACCCGATCTGATTTTCATGGACGTGGTGATGCCCGGCGTGAACGGTTTTCAGGCCACACGCAAGCTGGCGGCGGATCCGAGCACCAAGGAGATTCCGATCATCATGGTCACCTCCAAAGACCAGGAAACCGACCGTATCTGGGGCATGCGCCAGGGCGCGGTGGATTACCTGGTCAAGCCGGTTTCGGCCGAACGCTTGCTGGCCAAGGCGCGCGCTGCGCTCGCGGGCTAGGACAGCAATGACCGACAAACCAAGGACAAGCTTTTCATGACTGCCGCGCCGGCCCTGCGTTCCCTGCTCGACAAGCCCTATGAACTCCTGTTGGAGATCGAAAACCGTGCGCGCGCTGCGCAGGCAGGACAGCTGCGCGACACTCAGGCGGGCGATGAATGGGTGGGTGTGTCGTTCCGTCTGGGCGCCGAAACCTTTCTGGTGGCGCGCGAAGAAACTCGCGAGGTATTGAGCGTGCCGGCTTTTCTGACCCGCGTACCCGGCGCGCGTGCCTGGATACGCGGCCTGGCCAATGTCCGCGGTCAGCTCTTGCCAGTGGTGGACCTGCGCGCCTTTCTGGGGGGCGGGGCGGCGCCGATTGGCCGGAGCGCCCGCATTCTGGTGGTGAATAACCGGGACGTGCCTGCCGGGTTGCTGGTCGATGAGGTGCTGGGTTTCAAGCGCTTCACCGATCGCGAGTTCAACACGCAACTGCCGGCCACGATGCTCCATTGCGATCACCATCTGGCCGGCGCCTTCCGGCGCGATGGCGAAGTGTGGCCGGTATTCGGTTTGCAGACGCTGTTGCAAAGCAATGAATTTCTCATGGGTGCGGCGCACTAGGCGCATCGCGCAGGCACCCGGCACAGAGCACCACAATGGCAACCCAGACCAATTTCAAGATGACGGCATTACGTTTCAGTCCGACGCTGATGGCCGTGGCCTTGCTGGCCATTCTGGCGGCCGGCGCTTTCCTCCTGACCGGTGCTGCGACGATGGTGACGTTGATATTGCTGGCGGTGGCTGCGGTTGCGGTCGCTGGTCTGGCGCTGATTCACTGGATGACTGCCGATCTGCGCGCCGTGGCCGAAAAACATCGTCTGCAGAATGAACGCAATCAGGAGGCCATCCTGCGTCTGCTCGACGAGATTTCCAATCTGGCCGAGGGCGATCTGACCATCAAAGCCACCGTTACTGAAGACTTCACCGGCGCCATTGCCGATTCCATCAACTACGCCATCGAGGCCTTGCGCGAACTGGTGACCACCATCAACAAGACGGCGGTGACACTGGATGGTTCGGCGCGTCAGGCGCTGGCATCGGCAGGTCATCTGGCCAAGGCTTCGGTGCAGCAGTCCAAACAGGTGGCGGCTGCTTCCGAATCCGTTGCCGAGATGGCGTCGTCAGTGGAAGAAGTGTCCGGCAATGCCGAACGTTCCTCTGACGTGGCGCGGCATTCGGTCGATGTTGCGCACAAGGGCAGCGATGCCGTGCGGCGCACCATCGACGGCATGAATACCATTCGCGAGACCATCCAGGAGACGTCCAAGCGCATCAAGCGTCTGGGCGAAAGCTCACAGGAAATCGGCAACATCGTCGAGCTGATCAACGATCTGGCCGAGCAAACCAACATCCTGGCGTTGAATGCGTCGATCCAGGCATCCATGGCCGGTGAGGCCGGCCGGGGCTTCGCAGTGGTGGCCGATGAAGTGCAGCGTCTGGCCGAACGGGCGGCACAGGCCACCAAGCAGATTGAAGTGCTGGTACGCACCATCCAGGCCGATACCAACGAAGCCGTGGTTTCCATGGAGCGCAGTACCACCGATGTGGTGGGTGGAGCGTTGCTGGCCGAGAACGCCGGCGCGGCGCTGGAAGAGATCGAACAGGTCTCGAATCAGATAGCCAGTCTGGTGCAGAACATTTCCGCCAGCGCCCGGCAGCAGGCCGAATCGGCGCAGAACATTGCGCGCAACATGCAGGTGTTGCGCGAGATCAGCGCGCAGACCGCCGACAACAGTGCGGCGACCTCCACCTCGATCGGCAAGCTGGCGCAGTTGTCCGGCTTGATGCGCAAATCGGTGGCCGGTTTCCGCTTGCCGGAACCGGCTGCCAGGCAATCCGGTTCAAGTACAACAGGAGCAGGGGAGACCGGGACTGCATCCCAGGCTGCGACTGCCGCGAAGAAAGTCAGTGGCCTTGTTTGAAAATTATTTAGCGTGACAGCTAACGGAGCACCGCACTCATGAGTGAGGTATCGACGCAGACCCTGCATGTGGTCGCGCGCGAATTGAACAATGAACTCAACGACGCCCGTGCGGCGCTTGAGTTATTTGGCGAGCAGCAGGACCAGGTCGAAGTGCTGGCCAAGTGCCGTGAACATCTGCGTCAGGTGCGCGGCGCATTGCGTCTGGTGGAAGTGTTCGGCGCCGCCCTGCTCGTTGAAGAAATGGAGCAACTGGCGCAATACCTGATCGACAACATTGCCGAACAGCGTCATCTCGCCGAAGGTCTGGATGCCCTGATGCGCGCCATGGTGCAGTTGCCCACGTATCTTGAACGGGTGCTGGGCGGCGGGCGCGACATGGCCCTGGTGTTGTTGCCGCTGCTGAATGATCTGCGGGCAGTACGCGGGTATCCGCTGCTGTCCGAAGGCACCTTGTTGCTGCTCAATCTCAGCTCCGATAAACAGGCCAGTCCGGTTTCGCCTGCGCCGGGCGAAACCGGATTATCGGTGGCACATTGGTCGCGCAAGATGCGTACTCGTTTTCAACTCGGTCTGCTGGGCTGGATCAAGGGCGAGCGCATCGATCAGAACCTGGAAATTCTGGCGCGCGCTGCCGAAAAGCTGGAACAGGTGGCGACCACGCAGCCGGTGTTTCAGTTGTGGTGGGTGGTCGGCGCAGTGATCGAAGCCTTGCGCGACAAGGGACTGGAAGGCACGGCGTCGATCAAGCGCCTGCTGGGGCAGGCGGATCGGCAGATGAAGCGCCTGTACGAACTGGGCGAACAGCGTTATGGCGAACAACCGCCGCTCGATCTGCTGAACAATCTTCTTTACTACGTGGCGCGCGCCACCAGTGATGGCGCACGCGTGGCGGCGGTGCGGGCTTCATTCCGTCTGCATGAGTTGCTGCCGGTCGATGAACAGGTGGAAGCCGCGCGTGAAAGCCTGTCGGCGCCTTCCATCAAGCTGATGAAAACGGTAGCCGGAGCTATCAAGGAAGACCTGGCGCGCGTCAAGGATGCCCTGGATATTTATGTGCGTCGTGGCGGTACGCAGCTCGAAGAATTGGCGCCACAACTGGAACTGCTGAAAAAGATCGGCGACACCCTGGGCGTGTTGGGACTGGGCGAGCTGCGCGAAAAGGTGCAGCACCAGACCCTGCATCTGCAACGTCTGCTGCAGGCGGGCACGGCGCCTGACGAAGCCAGCCTGCTGTCCATGGCGGCCACGCTGATCAACGTCGAAGACAGTCTCGACGAACAGTTGATTGGTCTGATCATGCCCAGTGCGGCGCATGATACCGACGCGGCCTCGGGTGAGGTTGCGAGCGTGGACAAATCGGCGGACAAGGACATCGAATTCCGTCAGGTGTCCGAAGCGGTGTTGCGCGAATGCATCGTCAACATGGCGCGCATCAAGGAAGCCATCGCGCTGGCGCTGGAAAAACCCGGAGAAGCGCAGGCGCTGGATCAGATACCGCATTTGATGCGCGGCATCACGGCCGGCTTGCTGATGCTCGGCAAGTCGCGCGCCGTGGAAGTGAGCGAACGCATTCGCAAGGCGCTGGCGCGCTATGCCCGACCTGATGTTGCGCCGCAGATGTCCGAGAAGATGGATCGTCTTGCCGATGCCATCGTTGCGGTGGAGTACTACCTGGAAACTCTGCAGGCCGGACGCAGCGATCCCTGGTACATGCTCGACAATGCCGAGAACTGCCTGCGTGTGCTGGATAGTTTGAGTTCAGGCAACACCGGCCTGCAGCGCATGCCGTCATTGCCGACGCAGAGCGCTGTCGACGCCACCCTGGCCATTTCCTCTCAGTCCGAACAGCAGCGCGCCATGACCGATACCGAGCGCACTGCCGTGCTGAATGAAAGCGGTATCACCCAGGTGGCGATCACTCAGGTGATTACGCCGGTCAATTCATCCACTACTGTGGATCACGCCATCACTGAGATGGGCCTGCCGCCGGTGCTGGTGCGTCCGCCGGACAAGTCGGACCCTGAATTCCTGGAACTGTTCATCGAAGAAGCGCGCGATGAAATCGCCAGGCTCGCCGTCCTGTTGCCGCGCTGGGACGACAACCCGCTGGATCAGGATGCACTGACCAATCTGCGTCGTTCATTTCACACCCTCAAGGGCAGCGGCCGTCTGGTCGGTGCACAACTGATCGGCGAATTCGCCTGGTCGATCGAAAGCCTGCTCAATCGCATCATCAATAAAACTCTGGAACGCACTCCCCAGATGATGGAGTTGTTGCGGCAGTCGGTGGCGGCCCTGCCGCAACTGGTTGAACAACTGGAAGTGGGTCGGCCGCCCGACATGAATGTAGCGCCGCTGATCGCACAGGCTCATGCCCTGGCTGGCGTGCGCGACCATGCGCCGTATGCCGGCGCCACCATCACCGCAGCCGTGCAGGCGTTGGCCGATGAGACGGATGCCGGGCGCAGTTCGCCGCCAATGCGTGATGAATCCGCGCCGGCACCGCTGCAACCACCCAGCCCAGCGCCCATGGACCCAACGCTGCACGACATCTTTTCCAAGGAAGTGGCGGGACATCTGGCGCAGATCCGTGAATACGTCGCCAATTGCGACAGTTTATTGCCGCCCTATGCCGTGACGGAAGCGCTGCATCGTTCCTGCCATACGTTGAGTGGCGCTTCCAAGACGGCAGGCGCGCGGCAGAGCATCAAGATTGCCGAGCCGCTGAATCACTATATCCGCAAGCTCTACGACAATGGCGCGGCGCTGCCGGCCGATGGGTTGCAGGTGTTGAAGGATGCGGTGAGCGCCATTGAACACATCCTGGCGCATATCAACGAAAGCACCGTGTTCTTCAGCTCGCAGATGGATATTGTCCAGCGCCTGCAGCAACTGGAGCAGCGTCTTGATGCCGAGTTGTCGGTGCGCGATGCCGCACCTGAAGCCACCGGCATCATGCAGCCGCCGCAGTTTGTCGCCGATGCCATACCGGCAGCGACGCTGGAGACTCAGCGTGAACCCACGCCGGAATCCATGCCTGCTAGCACGTCGGACATCGACGATGCAGCCGCTGTGGATGCCGCCTACACGGTGACTGAATCGAGCGAAGAAGATGAAGAGTGGATTGACCTCACCACCGACGATCTGGAAAAAATGCTCGGTCAATCCGTGTCCAGCATCCTGCAGGAGGACGCCGGGCAATCGACAACAGCGCCAGCAGCGGTTGTTACTGAAGAGTCAGGTGTCGATGAGCAGGAGTGGTTCATCGACGAGACCATGCAGACTGAGCCGGAAACTGCGGCGCTCAGCGAGCCTGAAGCCGAACCGCACACCATTGTCGAGACGGCCGCCTGGGCGGCAAGTTTCACGCCACCGGTGTTGAACGAATTGGCGGCTGATACTGAACATCAGGCAACCATCGAGCCGGTGATTGAGGTCGGCCAGGCGGCGGCCATGCCATCTGTGACGGCTCCCGCAGACATGATGGCGACCGTCAGTGCTGATGACAGTGATGATGGCGAAGACAGCATGGATGAAGATTTCGATGCCGATGTGGCGGCCATCTTTACCGAAGAAGCCACCGAGCTGCTGGAAGTGGCTGATCGTTCGCTGCAAGGCTGGCAGGGCGATCGCAGCAATGCCCAGCAGGTGCATGAGCTGAAACGCGCCCTGCATACCCTGAAAGGCGGCGCGCGCATGGCCGGCATTCGCGCCATGGGCGATCTCAGTCATGAACTGGAATCGTTCATGGAATTGATTGAGCACAATGCGGTGTCTGCGACACCGGATGTGTTTGCGTTATTGCAGACCAGCCTTGATGAGCTGAATCGCATGCGCGATACCGTCAGTCAGGGACGGCGCGTCAAAGCCGCAAAGTATCTGATCGAGCGCATCAGGGCGCTGGGACGTGGCCAGTTGTTGCCGGCCGTACCGCCGACGGCAACTGCACCACCGGTTGCCGAATCGTTGCCGCAGCCTGCTGAACCCGCAGCGGCACAGATGTCTGCATCAATTGTTAGCAGCGATGAGTCCGTGCCACATGAGGAGATCATCGAACTGAATGCCGGGCTGTCAGAAGCGGTTGAGACCAGTACGATCGTTGACGACCGGGCAGAGCACATCGACTTGTGGGCGTTTGTTGAACCGTCTGCAGAAGCTGCTCCCGCTGCCGCAACCACGGACGAACCGCAGGAACTGGCAGCCGAATTCGGCGTGGAGGATCTGACACAGGATGCATACGCGCCATTCGTCGCGCCGCCAACTGAAGCCACCATTGACTTCGAATTGCCGGACACGATGCAGGTGCCGCATCTGACATTGCCGGAGGTTGCGTCCGCAACGTTCGAAGCCACGGTCAGTACCCAGCTCAAGTCCGATGAGCCGCCGATGCTGTCGGATGTAGTGGCGGTCGGTGTGCCTGATGCCGCGCTGCCTGCTGATGAACATGAGTCTGCCGAAGCGGCGAGTGCGGCCCACGCATTGCCGCCGGGGAGAGTCCAGCAAACGCATGAGCGCGGTGAAGTGGCGCGTGTCGATGCCGAGCTGCTCGACAACCTGCTGAACAATGCCGGCGAAGTCAGCATTCTGCGTTCGCGCCTGGAGCAGCAGGTGTCGTCGCTGGATTTCAACCTGTCCGAACTCGGCCGTACCGTTACGCGTCTGAAGGACCAGTTGCGCAAGCTGGAGATCGAAACCGAAGCACAGATCCTGCATAAGCATCAGGATGACTCCAAGGGCCGCGAAGACTTCGATCCGCTGGAACTGGACCGTTATTCAACCATCCAGCAGTTTTCGCGGGCGCTGGCCGAATCGGTCAGCGACGTGGATTCCATCGAAGGCCTGCTGGAAAGCATGACGCGCGAAGCGCAGAACCTGTTGCTGCAACAGGCGCGGGTGGTGACTGAGCTGCAGAATGGATTGATGCGTACCCGCATGGTGCCGTTCTCGCGTCATGCGCAGCGTCTGACCCGTCTGGTGCGGCAGGTGGCTGGCGATACCGGCAAACGCGTCGAACTGAATATCAGCGGCGCGGGCGGCGAACTGGATCGACAGGTACTGGAACGCATGCTGCCGCCGTTCGAGCACATGCTGCGCAACTCGGTTGTGCATGGCATCGAAGCGCCGGAAGAACGTCGCCAGCGTGGCAAATCTGAAGCAGGCACCATCAATGTCGGATTGCATCGCGAAGGCACCGAAATGGTCATCACCTTGCAGGACGACGGCCGCGGCATCGATGTCAACGCCGTGCGCGAGAAAGCGCGCACCAAGGGCTTGATCACCGGCGATCGCGTGCTCACCGATGAGGAAGCGTTGCAACTGATTCTCGAACCCGGCTTCAGTACCGCCACAACCATCACGCAGCATGCCGGCCGTGGCGTGGGCATGGATGTGGTGGTCACGGAAATCAAGAAACTCGGCGGCGCCCTGTTCACGTCGAGCAAGCTGGGCGAGGGCGTGAAGTTCACCATTCGTCTGCCGCTGACGCTGGCCATCAGCCAGTCGCTGCTGGTGCGGGTCGGTGAAAACGAAGTCTATGCATTGCCGTTGTCCACGGTGGAAGGCGTGTTGCGCCTGCCGCGCGCCGAAGTGGAGGCGCATTTGAAAACTGATGCGCCCAGTTTTGATTTCGGCGGCCAGCTATATAAGTTCCAGCATCTGGGTGCGTTCATCGATGCCGGGCCGTCCGCGCTGCCTGACGGTGATGCGCCCGTGCCGGTGGTGTTGATCAAGGCCGGCGAACACTCGACGGCCCTGGTGACCGATGAACTGATCGGCAATCGCGAAATCGTGGTCAAGCCGGTGGGGCCGCAGGTGTCCAGCATTCGTGGCATCGCCGGCGCCACCATTCTGGGCGATGGTCGCGTGGTGATCATTCTCGACATGGGCGCGCTGGTCCGTTCCGAATGGCGTGCGCGTCCGGCCAGCGAACTGGCTGCACGCGGTGAGGATCGCCGCACCTTCGCATTGGTAGTGGACGATTCCATCACCGTGCGTCGTGTGACACAGCGTCTGCTGGAACGTCACGGCATGCGTGTGCTGACCGCCAAGGATGGTATCGATGCGCTGGAAATTCTGCAGGAGCACGTGCCCGATGTAATCCTGCTCGACATCGAGATGCCGCGCATGGACGGCTACGAGCTGGCCACTCAGGTGCGCAGCAATCCACGCCTGGCGGATATTCCCATCGTCATGATCACTTCGCGCGTCAGCGAAAAACATCGCGCGCGCGCCATTGAAATCGGCGTGAACGATTATCTGGGCAAGCCCTATCAGGAAAACCAGCTGCTGGATGCCATCGAGCCGCTGGTGCATGCCAAACGCAGGAAAAAAGCCTGAATATGAATGCCGTAACTGATGAACTCTACAGTCTGCTGGTGCCACTGGGCGATGAACGTCTGCTGGTGCCGCGCGCCTGTGTGGCGGAAGTGGTGACCTGGCAGCAACCGGAACAGGTCGTTAATGCACCGCAGTGGTATCTGGGCAATATCAACTGGAATGGCCGCGTGGTGCCGGTGATTTCCTTTGAAGCTGCGTGCGGCAAGAACATTCCAATTCCCGGCGGGCGCACCCGCATCGTCATCTGTGTGGCCATTGGCGGCAAACTGACCGGTGGTTATTTCGGCATGGTCACG
Organism: Steroidobacteraceae bacterium; assembly: GCA_050248275.1. GTDB lineage: Bacteria > Pseudomonadota > Gammaproteobacteria > Steroidobacterales > Steroidobacteraceae > CAILZL01. Next base: position 15,223 of record JBFWSR010000020.1, on the reverse strand, counting down.
CAGGGTTTTCCGCAGCTGGTGCGCCTGGGGCCGGATATCGTCAAGCCCGATCCGAACCAGCCATTCTTCGATCGCCAGCCGGTGCTGTGTCAGGTGCGCATGATCAACGAAGTGCCGCTGATTCCCGATTTCGAACGGCTCGAGCAGATGATCAGCGAAGAGTCGCGCGCATAAATGACTTTGCTGTCGCCTCGCAGCCGGGGCTAAGCTTGCAGCCATTCCGAACGAATCAATGGTGGTGATGGACATGAGCGCTGAGTCACCCGGTTTCCGTTTACGTGCCGCACTGGCTGCCGAACGGCCGTTGCAGATGGTGGGCGCCATCAACGCCTACACGGCGCGCATGGCCGCAGCGTGCGGCTTCAAGTCGCTTTACTTGTCGGGTGGCGGCGTGGCAGCCAATTCATTGGGCCTGCCCGATCTGGGCATCAGCACCATGGACGATGTGCTTACCGATATTCGCCGCATCACCGATGTGTGTTCGCTGCCCTTGCTGGTAGATGCCGATACCGGCTGGGGCGGGGCGTTCAACATCGCGCGCGCGGTGAAGTCCTTCATCAAGTTCGGCGCTGCAGGTTTGCACATCGAGGATCAGGTGCAGAGCAAACGTTGCGGCCACCGTCCCGGCAAGGAAATCGTTTCCAAAGAGGAAATGGTGGATCGCATCAAGGCGGCGGTGGATGCGCGCACCGATCCCGGCTTTGTGATCATGGCGCGCACTGACGCACTGGCCGTGGAAGGTATCGACCGGGCCATTGAACGGGCCCAGGCCTGCGTCGCGGCGGGCGCCGACATGATCTTCCCCGAAGCCATGACCGAACTGTCGATGTACTGCCGTTTCAAGGACGCCGTGCAAGTGCCGATTCTGGCCAACATCACCGAGTTCGGTCATACGCCGCTGTATACCCGCGATGAGCTGGGTTCAGTCGGCGTGGACATCGTGCTGCATTGCTGCTCGGCCTATCGCGCCATGAATGCTGCCGCACTGGCTACCTATCAGGCCATTCGCCGCGACGGCACGCAGAAAAACGTGCTCGATGCCATGCAGACGCGCGCCGATCTGTACCGGTATCTCGACTATCATGCCTATGAAGCCAAACTGGATGAGCTGTTCGCGGCGGGGAAGGGCAAGTAACGCGACATCTGATCGAAACCATCACAGCAACGCGCAGGAGATGACGATGACCGACGTTCAATCTCAGGCCGGTTTCAAACCCAAGAAGTCCGTGGCGTTGTCCGGCGTGGCGGCCGGCAATACCGCGTTGTGTACCGTCGGTCGCAGCGGCAACGATCTGCACTATCGCGGCTATGACATTCTGGAGATCGCCACTACCTGCGAGTTTGAAGAAATCGCGCATCTGCTGATTCACGAAAAGCTGCCCAATCGCCGCGAGCTGGCTGCTTACAAACAGAAGCTGACCGCCTTGCGCGATCTACCGGCCAGTGTCAAAGACGTGCTGGAACGTTTGCCCGCCAGCAGTCATCCGATGGATGTGCTGCGCACCGGTGTATCGGCGCTGGGTTGCTGCCTGCCGGAAAGTGAAGCTCATGATGTTGCCGAGGCACGCAATATTGCTGACCACCTGATTGCCAGCCTGGGTTCGATGCTGTGCTATTGGCATCACTACAGTCGTCACCAGCGGCGTATCGAGCTGAGTACCGACGACGATTCCATCGGGGCGCATTTCCTGCATTTATTGCACGGTAGAAAACCTTCGGTGCAATGGGTGCGGGCGATGCACACCTCGTTGATCCTGTATGCAGAACACGAATTCAACGCTTCCACTTTTACGGCGCGCGTGATTGCCGGCACCGGGTCGGATCTGTATTCGTGCGTCACCGGCGCGATTGGCGCCTTGCGCGGACCCAAACACGGCGGCGCCAATGAAGTGGCTTACGAGATTCAACGCCGCTATGCCTCGCCGGAGGCAGCCGAAGCCGACATCCGTCAGCGTGTCGCCAACAGGGAAGTGATCATCGGTTTCGGTCATCCAGTGTACACCGTGGCCGATCCGCGCAATGAGGTCATCAAGGAAGTGGCACGGCAACTGGCGCACGATGAAGGCGATACCAGATTGTTCACCATCGCCGAACGCATCGAGTCGGTGATGCATGACACCAAGAACATGTTTGCGAATCTCGACTGGTTTTCCGCCGTGTCCTATCACCTGATGGGCGTGCCTACCGCCATGTTCACGCCATTGTTCGTTATCAGTCGCACCACGGGCTGGGCTGCACATGTCATAGAACAACGCGCCGATGGCAAGATCATCCGCCCCAGCGCCAACTACATCGGCCCGGAGAACCGGCCGTTCGTGCCGCTGGATCGGCGGCCCTGAAAGTATCTAACAAAATGCCCCTGTTTACAGGCAAGGGCGCGATGAATCGCGCCCCTACGTTATGAAAGGCTGGGTTTTCACTGTAGGGGCTCAATTCATTGAGCCCTTCTTGCAGGATGACCACTGGTAGGATTGTCTTTTTGTTAGACGATCTAATTTTCACTATTGATTCCATTCACAAGACGACACCATGTCCCAAGATACTAAATCCGCTCAACGACCCGACCCCGATCACTTGCTGAACGCGATTGCTGACTATGCGCTCGGCCATGAGATCAACAGCCCGACCGCGTATGAAACGGCTTACTACTGTTTGATGGATACGCTGGCCTGCGGTTTTCAGGCGCTCAACTATCCGGCCTGCACCAAACTGCTGGGGCCCGTGGTGCCGGGTGCATCCATGACCAACGGCGCGCGAGTGCCAGGCACGGCGTATGAACTCGATCCCGTCAATGCCGCCTTCAACATCGGCGCCATGATCCGCTGGCTGGATTTCAACGACACCTGGTTGGCGGCCGAGTGGGGACATCCCTCCGACAATCTCGGCGGCATTCTGGCCGTGGCCGATTATCTGTCGCGTAATGGCAAGCCGCTGACGGTGCGCGATGTGCTCACCGCCATGATCAAGGCGCATGAGATACAGGGCGTGCTGGCGCTGGAAAACAGCTTCAATCGTGTCGGTCTGGATCATGTGCTGCTGGTGCGTGTCGCATCCACTGCCGTGACCACGGCCATGCTGGGCGGCACGCGCGAGCAGGTCATCAATGCTGTTTCCAATGCCTGGATCGACGGCGGCGCGCTGCGCAGTTATCGCCATGCGCCCAACACCGGCTCGCGCAAGAGCTGGGCGGCCGGCGATGCCACCAGCCGCGCCGTGCGGCATGCACTGTTCGCGCTCAAGGGCGAAATGGGTTATCCCTCGGCGCTCACCGCCAAAACCTGGGGATTCCAGGATGTGCTGTTCAAGGGCAAATCACTCAGCCTGCCGCAGGCCTTCGGCAGCTATGTAATGGAAAACGTACTGTTCAAGATTTCCTGGCCCGCCGAGTTTCATGCGCAAACGGCGGTGGAAGCGGCGATGTTGTTGCATCCGCAAATCAGCGACCGGCTCGAACAGATCGACCGCGTAGTGATTGAAACCCAGGAACCGGGCGTGCGCATCATCGACAAGACCGGACCGCTCAACAACCCTGCCGATCGCGATCATTGCATTCAGTACATGGTGGCCATTCCGCTCCTGTTCGGTCGGCTCACTGCACATGACTACGAAGATGAAGTGGCCGGCGATCCACGCATTGATGCCCTGCGCACCAGCATGCAGGTCAAGGAAAACGCCGATTTCACCCGCGACTACTACGCCGCCGACAAACGCTACATCGGCAACGCCGTACAGGTGTTCTTCAAGGACGGCAGCGCCAGCCCGCGCATCGTCATCGATTACCCCATCGGCCATCGCAAACGTCGCGCCGAAGGCATGCCGGTACTGGTGAGGAAATTTGAGGACAGCGTTGCCGCGCATTTCAGCGCTGCGCAGGCACAGAGCATCAAGAGCTTGTTTGCCGATCGAATCAAGTTGGAAGCAATGCCGGTGGATGTGTTTGTGGCAGAGATGGTGGTGTGAGTCTGGGCTCGTAGTCCATATAACGTGAAAGTGAGGAGCTGCGCGCTTTTTCGCAGTCCCTCTCGACTAGCGGGTTAGCTGGCCCTATTTGATGTCTTGCCATTCTTTGAGAACTCGATCATTTATTGATTGTGAGAACTGACCAAGCTCGTCCCTATAGCTCTGTGTAATTGCAGACTCTGCCGCCTTCCTTAGTGCTTCAGATTTTTCCTTGAATATTCTCTTCTCACTTTCATCATGAGCGAAAAGTAATAATAACTTCTGTTCCTTCGCGATAAAGTCAGACATCGTTTGTGGCTTGAGATTTTTTCCATTGCTTGAAGTTTCGGCATAAACCAGTTCTGCGGCTCCAATTAGATCAGCACCTGCATCCCTTAAATTGTTCATCCATTTTTCTCGAATGTTCTTTTTCCAAGAACGAATGCCCCAGATCAGAGTGAAAATGTTTACTACCAGAATATAATAGAGTGGGTTTTTTAATAATTCACACATTCGATTTTCCTTGTACAGCTAGCAACAAGTAGAGGCCGGTGTTACCGGCCCTAAATGGCCCTTTACAAAGGGACTTACGGTAGTGATATGCGCCTTCATCTTCCCAAGTTCCTTGCCAGACAACATGTTGCTGCTTTGTAGCCGAACGTATTGAAAAAAGCAAAAGGGGCTTTGTCGTGGAGAAAATCGGCGGGTGCCACCGGAAGGTCATCAAGAAAAAAGGTCGGCATGGGTGCCGATTCTATGCAGCACTACTGCAGAGCGGGTTGTTCGATAAATCAACAGCAGATCAGCACCCAGATGACACTCGGTAAAACCTGTCCAATTGCTGATCCGCTTGTGTAGGCGGTGTTCGCGAAACGCACTGGGTAAAGGCTGGCTCGCAATCAGCAGATCAAGAACGAGCTCCAGGGTTTCCGTATCAAATTCCGGATGCTTCCTGGCTCTGCGATAGTCACGCTTGAAGCGTGGCAGGATGATCAGCTCTCTAGCCACCGGATGGCCTCGCGGCCGCTTTTGAAGCGGCGTCCTTTGCCTGCGGTTTCTTCCTTTATGGACTGCGCCAATGCTGCGCGCAATTGCTCGATCGTGTGGGCTGGGTCGGCGCTGGCAATCCAGGCCTTGAGTGCCGCATCAGCACTGCGCTTGCCGGTGCGCAGCTTTAGCGCTTTCACTTCTTTGGGGCTGAGCTGGATGGTGATGTGAGTCATATGACCCTCCGGATTGCGGATGAGTATACAGGTCGGGGGTGAGATCAGTCAGCAGGGCATTCGTTACTGCAAATCCCCCCACAACGCCTGCAACACCGACAACGCAACCACCGATGCGGTTTCCGTGCGCAGCACGCGCGGGCCGAGGCGCACGGGGATGAAGCCGGCGTTTTCGGCCTGCATCACTTCGTCATCGTCCAGTCCGCCTTCGGGGCCGATCAGCAATTCCACTTTGCTTGACAGGCTGCTCAGTCCAGCCAGTGAGGCGGGCGCGGTGGGGCTTAACACAAAACGCATGCCGTCCTTGTTGTGGTTGTTCAGGTAATTGCGCAGGCTCACAGGCGTTTGCACGGTGGGCACGATACTGCGGCCGCTTTGTTCGCAGGCGCCGATGACGATGCCTTGCCAGTGTTCCTGTTTTTTTCCTGACTGCTTGTCGTCCAGTCGCACCACGCTGCGTGCGGTGAGTACGGGTGCAATGGCGCTGACGCCCAGTTCGGTGGCTTTCTGCAACGTCCAGTCCATGCGCTCGCCGCGGGAGATGCCTTGCGCCAGCGTGATGTGCAAGGGCGATTCAGTAGTGCCGGCCAATTTATTGCCGACGCGCACGCGGACTTTGTTGCCATCGACGCGGCTGATCTCCGCGTGATGTTCGTGACCTGCGCCATCGAACACGATCAGGGCTGCGCCTTCACGCAAACGCAAGACACGCACCAGATGATTGGCGCCGCTGGCGGGCAACGGCAGTTCGCTATCGACCTGCAATGGGGCGTTGACATGAATGCGCGTCAGTCGCATGTGGCTAACTCGATGCCTTGAATGGCGGTGTCCACCAGAAAATCGATTTCATCCGGCGTGATGACATAGGGCGGCATGAAATACACGACATTGCCGATGGGACGCAGCAACGCGCCTTGCTGCAGGGCGTGGCGATACACGCGCAGGCCGCGCCGCTCCTGCCAGTCGTATTGTTCGCCGCTGCGTTTGTTCTTGATCATTTCAATGGCGCAGATCATGCCGTGCTGGCGTACTTCGGCCACATGCTGATGGTCATTCAATGCTTGCGTGCGCTGGCGCAGATGTTCGCTCAACACTCGGTTGCGTTCCAGGACGGGTTCGGTCGCAAAAATATCGAGGGTTGCAAGCGCGGCGGCACAGGCCAGTGGATTGCCGGTGTAACTGTGCGAGTGCAGGAAGGCGCGCAGGCTGGCATATTCGTCGTAAAACGCTTCATACACGGACTCGGTGGTCAGCACGGTCGATAGCGGCAGGTAGCCGCCGGTCAGTCCTTTGGACAGACACATGAAGTCGGGTCTGATACCAGGGCTTCGACCGGGCTCAGCACAGGCCTGCTCGCAGGCGAACAGCGTACCAGTGCGGCCGAAGCCCACGGCGATTTCATCGGCGATCAGATGCACGCCGAATTCGTCGCAAGCCTCGCGCAACAGCTGGAGATAGACCGGGTGATACATGCGCATGTTGCCGGCGCATTGCACCAGCGGCTCGATAATCACGGCGCAGGCTTCATGCGCGTGGCGTTCAAGTACGACGCGCATCGGTGCAATCATGCGGCGCGAATAGGTTTCCCAGCTTTCGCCGGCTTCGCGATGAAAGCAGTCCGGCGAAGGCGCAGTGATCACATCCATCAGCAGCGGCTGATAGATCTGCTTGTACAGTTCGACATTGCCCAACGCCAGCGCGCCCAGGGTTTCGCCGTGATAGCTGTTCTCCAGGGTAATGAAGCGACGCTTCTGGTGTCTGCCATGATTGTGCCAGTAGTGAAAGCTCATCTTGGCCGCCACTTCAATCGCCGATGAGCCATTGTCGGCATAGAAGCAGCGTGTCAATCCCTTTGGCGCCAGCTTCACCAGTTGTTCCGACAGCTTGATGACCGGCTCGTGAGTGAAGCCGGCGAGAATCACATGCTCCAGCGTATCCAGTTGCGCCTTGATCGCGGCGTTGATTCTGGGATTGGCATGACCGAACAGGTTGGTCCACCACGAACTGATGGCATCCAGATAGCGTTTGCCGTTGAAGTCTTCCAGCCACACACCTGCGCCGCGACGGATCGGAATCATCGGCATGGCCTGATCCGGCAATGCGTGATCCCGCATCTGTGTGCAGGGGTGCCAGACATGCTGCAGGTCGCGCGCGGTGAGGTCGGTTTGACGGGTGTGGTTCACGGAATCGCCGGGTATCTGAAGTGAGGCGCATTGTGCCAAAGAAGCTGCGCATATGGGGCAGGCTTCTGTAGGGGCAGACCCATGTGTCTGCCCGCCTGTTGCGATGGCTGGTGAAACGGGCGGACACGCAGGTCCGCCCCTACATTCGGAATGATCCCATATAGGTGGGAGCCGCTACGTTTCCCTATGCTCGCTGGCATGTCTTGACACAAAGCTGCATCATCGGCATCCATGAGTTCTCGTTTCATCTATGGCATCGACACCGCCTCCGGACTGTTGTCAGGAGCCCGTCAGGTGGCATCTCCCAATTTCGATGAGCGGCCCGCAGCCGTGATGCCGGAGCTGATCATTGTGCACGGCATCAGCCTGCCTCCGGGCGAGTATGGCGGGCTGTGGATCGACAAATTGTTCACCAATACGCTACCGCCCGATGTGCATCCTTATTTCAGGCAGATCGAGGGCATGCAGGTGTCGTCGCATCTGTTGATTCGCCGCGATGGCGAGGTGGTGCAGTACGTGCCCTTTCATCTGCGCGCCTGGCATGCCGGCGCATCGAACTATTGCGGACGCGAACGCTGCAACGATTTTTCCATCGGCATCGAACTCGAAGGCAGCGACGATACGGCCTACGAGGCCGAACAATACCGCGAGCTGGCGTGGGTGATTCTGGCCCTGTGTGCGGCTTATCCATCGCTGTCGCTCGAACGCATCGTGGGCCACAGCGATGTGGCGCCGGGACGTAAGACCGATCCGGGCAATGGCTTCGACTGGCCGCGTCTGCGGGCATTGCTGCGCGCCTGGCAAGCATGAAGCAGTGCATGAATGCAGCGCTGTTGCTGTGTTGTGCATTCCTGCTGTTGGGGTGTCAGCGACACACGGAATCGCCGACCGCGGCCGAGTCCATTAAAAAAACAGGGACGGCTCCCGCACGCCGCATCGTGACGCTCACGCCGGGACTCACCGAACTCATCTATGCCGTGGGTGCACAGCAATGGTTGCTTGCCACGGTGGAGTACGCCGACTTTCCGCAGGCGGCGCAACAGATTCCGCGCATTGGCGATGCCTTTCATGTGGACCTGGAAAAGCTGCTGGCGCTGCGGCCCGATCTGGTGTTGGTATGGACCTCGGGTACGTCTGCCACCATCGTGGAGCAGATCAAGGCGCTGGGCCTGCGCGTGGAAAGCATTGACGTGCGGCACTTGAGTGACGTTTCCACCTCGCTGCTGCGTATGGGCGAGCTGACAGGCATGCAGGCCAATGCGCAACAAGCGGCGCAGGCGTTTGAACAGGGTATGCAGGAACTGCGCAGCCGCTATGCCGGGCGAACACCATTGCGCGTGTTTGTCGAAGTGAATCGTCAGCCGCTGTATACGGTGAATGGTCGGCATGTGCTCAGCGAAGTATTGAACTTGTGCGGTGGCGAGAATGTGTTTGCCAGCCTGGACCAGCTTGCGCCCGTGATAGGCGTTGAGGCAGTGCTCAAGGCCGATCCCGAGGTGATTCTGTCCACTGAAGGCACGCTGCCGGAAGTACGGCAGGACTGGCAGGCGTGGCCGCAACTCAAGGCCGTCAAACAGAAACAGATCGTCGTGGTGTCGCCCGACGCCACCACCCGCGCCACACCGCGTTTGTTGCAGGGCGCGCAGGACATTTGTAATGCATTGCAGTCGGTGCGTGCACGCTAGATCGCTATAATTGGCGCATATTTGTAGACTCTTTACGCTTCGACTTCGCTCAGCGACCGGAAGCACCAATGCCGGTCGCTGAGCGAAGTCGAAGCGTCTCTTTCAATTTCCGTTCTTGATTGGAGTGCATGAATATGGCGATGGATGTCATCGACTACGAAATTTTTGGTGACGATATTCAGTATGTCGAAGTGGAGCTTGACCCCGGCGAAGCGGCGATAGGCGAGGCCGGCGCCATGATGATGATGCAGGATGGCATCGAAATGGACACGGTGTTCGGCGATGGCTCCAGCCAGTCGCAGCAGAGTGGTCTGCTGGGCAAGCTGATGGGCGCCGGCAAGCGTCTGCTCACCGGCGAATCGCTGTTCACCACCATTTTCCACAACGAAAGCACCGTCAAGCGGCGTGTGGCGTTTGCTGCGCCTTATCCCGGTCATATCGTGCCGATCCACCTGCGTGATATTGGTGGCACGCTGATCTGCCAGAAAGACAGCTTCCTGTGTGCGGCACGCGGTGTGTCGCTGGGCATTGCCATCAATCAGAAACTGGGCGTCGGCCTGTTCGGCGGCGAAGGTTTCATCATGCAGAAACTGGAAGGCGATGGCCTGGCGTTCGTGCATGCCGGCGGCACCCTGGCCGTGCGTGATCTGAAGCCCGGTGAGAAGCTGCGCATCGATACCGGCTGCGTGGTGGGCTTCCAGCCCAGCGTCAACTTCGAGATTCAATACGTGGGCAAGCTCAAGAGCGCGCTGTTCAGCGGCGAAGGCCTGTTCTTCGCCACGCTGCAGGGGCCGGGGCGGGTATGGATACAGTCGCTGCCGCTGTCGAGACTGGCCAATCGCATCATCAAATCGGCGCCTGCAGCCGGTGGCCGTTCAGTCGGCGAAGGCTCGCTGCTCGGCGGTCTGGGTGGCCTGCTGGATGGCGACAACAGTTGATGAATAGTTGATGCGCAGCCAATGAATCACGCAATCAAGGCATTGGTGTTCGGACCCGGGCTGCATAGCTCGGGCGTCACAGGCAGTCTCATGCTATCCGGCAGCGGTATTGAAGTGCAGGTGGATGCGCAGCGGCGCTATGTGTCGTTCACTCAGTTGCGTTTACGTGAAGTGGGCTTTGGCCACACCGGCCTGGAGTTCGCATGGACACAGGACGATGAGATCTGGGCGGTGCATGTGCTGGATGTGGCGGCAGCACGCAGCATTCTGACCTTGCCGGAAGTGGCCGGCTTGCCGCAGGCGCAGGCGTTGCAATCGCAGCAGCGTCGCAACACCACCCGCCGCACGCTGGGCTGGTCGCTACTCGGCTTGATGGTGTTATCGCCGCTGTTATTGGTGGTGCTGTTTTTCATGCAGGCAGATCGTATTGCCGGCTGGGTCGCAGACCGCATTCCCATCGCCGAAGAAATACGCTTCGGCCGCCAGGCTTTTGCGAGCATGAAAGGGCAGCTCAAGCTGCAGGATAGTGGCCCTGCCTATGACGCCGTAAAAAACATCGGCATGCGCCTGACGCAGGGCTCGAAATACACCTACGAATTTCACGTGGTCGAAGACGACACACTTAATGCCTTTGCCATGCCCGGCGGCATCGTGGTGGTACATACCGGCCTGATCAAAGCGACACACCGATCCGAAGAATTGGCCGGTGTGCTGGCGCATGAAGTGCAGCATGTCGAGCAACGGCACAGCGTGCAAGGTATGGTCAAACAGCTGGGCTTGAAAGCTGTGTGGTTGATGGTCACGGGCGATCTGGGCGGCACGCTGGCCGGACAGGCCGCATTGCAACTCACCACGCTGAAATTTTCACGCGATGCCGAAACCGAGGCCGATAAAAAAGGTTTTGATGCATTGCTCAAGCAAGGCATCGATCCCAGCGGCATGCCGGAGTTCTTCAAGACCATGAGCGAGCAGGCCGCTGATGCGCCTGCGGCGTTCCTGTCCACGCATCCGTTGAGTGAGGATCGGTGGAAGGAATTGGCTGAGCGAGTCAGGAAATTGGATGGACGCACATTCATGCCATTGGTCATTCAGCCTTGGCCGCCGGAATAGATTGATATTGTCGCTTTCGGGAGAGTGCGTAGGCCGGGTGCCTCACCCGGCATTCCGGATGGTGGGTGCGGCACCCACCCTACATCGACATCATCGCTGATGCCGCCACAACACTTCGCTGCCACCTTCATGGCGCGCCAGAATGCGCGCGATCACGAATAACAGATCCGACAGGCGATTCAGATACATGGCGATCTCCGTGGGCACGGCATCGCGCCTGGCCAGCGTCCATACATGACGTTCTGCGCGGCGGGTAATGGTGCGGGCGAGATGACAGGCTGCGGCAGCGGGACCGCCGCCGGGCAGAATGAATTCCTTCAACGGCGGCAGATGTTCATTGAAGCCATCGAGTTCCTGTTCCAGCCGGTCGATGTGTTTCTGCTCGATGGCGCGATAACCAGGAGTGGCCAGTTCGCCGCCTAAATCAAACAGCTCATGCTGCACTTCCACCAGACAGCGACGTACTTCATCGGGAATGTCGCGCACCGCGAGCACCATGCCGATGGCGCTGTTGGCTTCATCAGTGGCGCCGAAGGCTTCGATGCGGATGTCGTCCTTGGCGACGCGGCTGCCATCGCTGAGACCAGTGGTGCCATCGTCGCCGGTGCGTGTGTAGATTTTGCTCAAGCGGTTGCCCATGGTGTTTCTCGGCAGGGAGAAGGACGTTGTGGAATGGATTCTAAAGAGTACGACCCTGTTCACATATAGAGCGGGTCACATGGAGCAGGTTGGCGCTGAGTCCGCGAAGCCCAACATTATTGTCGAGACATGTTGGGTTTCACTGCGTTCAGCACCCATCTCCGATGAGGTAAGGTCTGATATAATTGTCTACTTGCCGGGCTGGTAGCGCAGCGTCACATATACACTGCGGCCGGCCTGGTTGTAGTAATGCGCGGTTTCGTACTGACGATCAAGAAAATTCGCCAGTTTTACTTGCAGGGCAAAATCCTTGCTGAGCGCGACGTTGGCGTTGAAGTCCAGCGTGCTGTAGCCCCCCAATGATTGCGTGTTGGCGAGATCGTCGTAACGCCTGCTCACGACATTGATCGTGCTGCCGATCTGCGCTGCGCCGAAGTCATAGCCCAGTTCGATGCGACCTGATTGCCGCGCGCGACGCGCCAGCAGGTGATTGTAATTGCTGCCGGCTTCACGGTTGCGTGGATCCTGTGCGGTGTAGTTGAGCGTTGCGTTCAATTTGTCCCATTTGCCGCTCAGTGTCAGTTCCGCGCCCTGCAAGCGAGCCTTGCTGATATTGTCCGGCAGGAATGCCGTGTTGTAGGCAATCAGATCCCTGGCATGAGTTGAATAAGCCTGCAATGACCAGTTCAGCCAGCTTTGCGCGCCGCTGATGCCGAATTCATAGCTCTGCGAAAGCTCCGGCTTCAGGTCGGGATTGCCGAAACCGAAGGGATAATAAAGATCGTTGAAGGAAGGGGCATGAAATGCCTGGCCCCAGCCCGCATTGATGGCCAGCGCGCGATCCAATACAAACCATTTCCAGCCCAGGTTGCCGGTGTGGTGCGTGCCGAACTGTTCGTTATCATCATGACGAACCGACGCGCTCAATTCCTGCTTGTCAAGCTTACCGAGGTATTGCGCGAATACACCGAGATTGTCGCGTTGTGTTTGTGTGTACGCGGTATCGCTGTCCACCTTGTCATTCAGATAATCGGCGCCGACAGTCAGCAGGTGATTCTTGATGAAGCGCCAATCGGCCTGCAGTGCGGCGTTGCGTTTTTCGGTATTGAAGCGACCGGCGAAGAGGCTGTTGTGGTAGTTGTCGGTCTTGTCCTGGGTAATGCTACCTGACAGCGTGAGGGTCAGCGCATCGCTGGCAGTCACGCGCAGTCTGGCGCTGGGAGTGCTGTTGCGAAAGCGGGTTTCATTGGTGAAGTCGCCATCGAATTCCATGAAACCCTGAGTGACCAGTGTGCTCAGTTCAAGGTCGGCTATCTGGCCGAAGGCATAACCCAGACGTGCACTGCCGGAGGTATGACGATAACCATCCTTGTCGGGCTCGATGGTGAAACATCCACCACTGAAAGAGCCTGCACAGGAATTAAAGCCATCGCTCTGGAGGTAATTGCCATTCACGCTGAAGCGTAATGCATCGCCTTGCATGCCGAAGCCGGCGCTGTATTCCTGGGTGTCGTATGAGCCTGTGCTGACGCTGGCATTGAAGCCATTGACCTTGCGCGTGAATATCTGGATCACGCCGCCGATGGCATCCGAGCCGTACAGGCTGGAACGCGGGCCACGCACGATCTCGATGCGTTCGATCTGCTCGACGGGAATGGTTTCGATGGAAGTGATGCCCAGCGTCGCCGAACCCAGGCGCACGCCATCGACCAGAATTAATGTCTGCGATGAATTGGCGCCACGCAGATAAATCGAACTGGTCTTGCCCAGGCCGCCGCTGTTGGCGATGTCGATGCCGGCTTCGCCGCGCAGCAGGTCTTGTAATGATTGCACCTGACGTTGTTCGATTTCCTCACGAGTAATGACGGTGACTGACCCAATCACTTCGCTGATGGGTTGTGCAACCCGCGAGGCGGTGACGACCACAGGTTCAAGTGCATCATCGGCAGCGATGACTTGAGCGATGGCCAGGCAAGACAAAGCGGCGGTCGCCGCAACAGTACGGAATAAAACTGACATTGATAACACTCCCCATGCTCGCCCGCATGACTGGGGTTGAGTAAATCGCGGGAGCTGGGGACGGGTAGGTCGAACGCAGGCACGCAGCGACCGCCCAGTCCATCGCCCGCCGCGATGCTGAGTGGAACCCGGGCGTAAAGCTGGGTTCCGGCTCCAGGGCCGGTCTCCGGGCTTACGAGTTAGCGGGATGAAACCCACTGGCTGCATCGTCTTCCCACAGGCCTGGTTGAAAACCAGGATTTGCAGTGACTGGTCAGAAATACCCTGACCGTGATGCAGATTGACTCGATTACCGTTGCGGGGGCAGCGTCGGAATTGTCGCGCTGGCAGTTTCGGAAAACTGTCAGGAGACGCACCGTCTTCCCGTTCTCGCCAGCACTTGCATGCCGACGATCACCTTGAAGGTGCGCGCACGTTAGGTGACGGGCAGGGCAGTGTCAAGAACGGCGGCTGATCGGCTATGCTGCGCGCCCCGATCTGTTGAGTGTCCGTGATGACTTCGCCTTTTCTTGCCACTGCAATCGACGCTGCCCATGCCGCCGCTGCCGTCATTCGCCGTTATTACCAGCAGAACATTGCCATCACCATCAAGGCCGACAAGTCGCCCGTCACCGAGGCGGATGTCGAAACCGAGAAAGTCATACGCAGGCTGATCGGCGAGCGCTTCCCGGATCATGGTTTTTATGGCGAGGAGACCGGCAGTCAGGGTCTGGATGCCGAGTATCTATGGTTGGTGGACCCGATCGACGGCACCAAGGCATTCGTGCGCGAGTACCCGATGTTTTCCACACAGATCGCCCTGATGCATCGCGGCAAGTTGATCGTCGGCGTGTCATCGGCGCCCCAATACGGGATGAATGGCGAACTGGCTTATGGTGAAGTTGGACCTGATGGAAAAAGTCTGGGCGCATGGCTGAATGACAAACCGATCAAGGTCAGCGACATCGACAGCATCGAAGCCTGTGCGATCTCCGGCGGCAACCTGAAGACCCTGGCGTTGAGTTCGCAATGGAGCAATTACGGCAGGCTGATTGCGCGCGCCAGCCGCATTCGCGGTTACGGCGATTTCCTGCACTACCATCTGCTCGCAGCGGGCAAGATGGATGTGGTGATCGAATCCGACGTGAACATTCTCGACATCGCTGCGTTGTCGGTGATCGTTGCCGCCGCTGGTGGTCGCTTCACGCAACTGGATGGCAAACCGGTGGGTTTACAAACCACCACGGTGCTGGCCAGTAATGGCAAGTTGCACGATGCAGTGCGTGCCGCCTTGCCGTATTGATGCTCCTTGTAATTAAACGGGCGCGATGTATCGCACCCCTACATGGAACCAAACCCGCGGGGGTAGGGGTGCGATTCATCGCGCCCGTTTGCAAGAACCATCCAACGCATGCTTGCCACGATTCATGGCTCTATTGGTTTGTCCGCAGACATGCCATTTGTTGTTTCCTGCTTCTGCCAGCGCTTCAACAGCAGCGGCGTCAGTA
>JBFWSR010000019.1:0-60499 GCA_050248275.1 Steroidobacteraceae bacterium | reverse complement strand
TACCTCTCTGAGAGAGGTAAGGCCTGGCTTCAGATGAGAGGCTTCCGGCGCTGAAGTTTGTTTGCGCAGACCGAAGAACAGGCAGCGCCAGAGTGGAGCCGCGCACGCCCTCGTCACTTGGTGGCAATCACCATCGATTCCGTTGTCGTCAGCGGTACCACCTTGGTCTGGCGGAAACCCGTTGCCTTCATCCATCCACGACAATCGGCCGGCGTATAGTCGAATCCTCCGCGGGTTTCGATCAGCATGTTGAGACTCATCAGCAGTCCGGCGACATTGCGGCTGCGCGCATCGTCGATCATCGAATCATAGACAATCAGCGCGCCGCGCTTCGGCAGCGCCGCATAAGCCTTCTGCAGCAGCAGATGTTTCTCCTGCAGGTTCCAGTCATGCAGGATGTGCCCCATGATCAGCACATCGGCCTGCGGCAGCGGATCGCGGAAGAAGTTGCCAGCGTGAAACTTCAAACGCGCATCGAGCCCGAACGAGCGCACGTAATCTTCGTAAATGGGCCCGACTGCCGGCAGATCGAATTCACCGCCGCTCAAATGCTTGTGTGCCAGGGCCACCTGCACCGAGGCGCAGCCCTGCGCACCACCCACATCGACGAAGGTCTGGTACTTTTTCCAGGGAAACTTGCGGGCGATGGCTTTTGCCGAACCCATACTGATGCCCGTCATCGAGGCCAGAAAACCGCGCAGGCGTTCGGGATCGGCGTAAAGCATCGCGAACACGTCGCCGCCCTGCTTGGCTTCATTCTGTGGCGCCCCGGTGCGCAGCGCTTCGGTCAGCGATCCCCAGAACGGATACAGGCGCGCCGCGGCCATTTCCAACGCACCGCCGACATAGGCCGGCTTGGCGCGGTCGAGAAACGCATCGGCATCCGGCGCGTTGCGATACTTGCCGGCTCTGCGCTGCAGGACACCCAAGGCAACCAATGCATCCAGAAAATCGCGCGCGGAACGCTGATGCAATGCGAGCCGGGCACTCACTTGGGCTTCATCCAGCGGTCCTTTGGCAAGCAGCGTGAATACGCCCAACTCCACCGCACTCAGGAAGGCGCGTGGCCCCCAGAAGCCAAGTCCCAACTGCAGCAGGCGCGCAGGCGACAGGGTGGAACGCGTTGCACGTGCACGAGCCGGGGCCCGCTTGGCAGAGGCACGGACGATTGCAGTTTTCTTCTTGGCCATTGCTCTCTCCCCTACTGTTAGATCCGCACCGCGCATTGAGTGTTAATCGCTGGCAGAAATTCTCTGTGCTTTATTGCAAGCTTGGCAGGCAGCGCCGGGCCCTCTTGCCATCCGGTCAACGAGCGGAATCAAATGTTTCGCCGATATTTACCGGCGCTTTATCGAAATTCAGTATGCGCCCAGTCGCATATGGCCGCCAGCCGGAGAGTGGACTCTGCAAAGCCCTGAAGATAGCCGGTGATGGTGCAGGATTTTGAATCTCGCACCGTTTGAGATGAATCACGGCCAGTGGCCATGACATGCAACACAGCGTGAAAATCGGCACGGGAATGCGCGGCTGGCAAGGGATGAGTAATCCCGTAAATTTCCCGCAATGACATGGCCGAGACGAAAAAGCGGCCAGTACTGACGTACTGGCCGCTTAATTCTGAAGAGCTAAATGGTGCGCCCGGAGAGATTCGAACTCCCGACCTCATGGTTCGTAGCCATGCGCTCTATCCAACTGAGCTACGGGCGCACTAATAAAAACTGTTTGGCGGAGAGAGAGGGATTCGAACCCTCGATGGGCTTTTGACCCATACGCCCTTAGCAGGGGCGCGCCTTCGACCACTCGGCCATCTCTCCGGCGCACGATCCACCTACCACTGTCCGCTCATACTCTTGAGTCGAATGCATGGCTCAAGGCCAGACACCAACCAGCACTGAGGATCAGCATCTCAAGCCAAAGACTTCCTGCTATGCCTGCAATGCAGGCCGGAAGTCATTACAACCCCGATGAACGCTGATGACGCTCCAGGGGCTGCCGCAAGAGGGCGGCAAGAATACTTGCCACAACGGCATCCGTAAAGGCCTGAAACAAGGAAAAATGGCGATTAACTGCAGAAAACTGCCGCCTCGCCAGTGATTGGCGAGTACGGCAGTCGCACGAACTTAAGAACCCGCTTCGGATGAAGCGGCGCGACGAGGCGGAACGCCTGATTGTTCTTCACGCTTGATGCGTTCGTAGATTTCTTCCCGATGCACCGACACTTCTTTGGGGGCATTGACGCCCACCCGCACCTGGTTGCCCTTGACACCGAGAATTGTCACGGCAACGTCATCACCAATCATTACAGTTTCACCAACGCGTCTAGTCAAAATTAACATGTCTGCTCCTTGCCAAAAGGTGGGCGTAATTGTAGGGGCCACTCGCTCCTTACGCTACGTATTTGCTCGTCGCATAAGCGTCACGGACGCGCAGATTAGGCAAGACCACCTCATGAGTAGATCGGCAATTCCCTGAATCCCTGTCTTTATGGCGCTCGTTATCACATAAGTCAGCAACGAGAAACGCAACGAACCACTTTCAATAGACCAAGTACTGGATGGGCGGTTCACTACAGAACAACCCCGTATTCGCTCGACATTTACTGTTGCAATCGCGACCGCAGCCAACCTTCAATAGAACGTAGCGCCTCGGGCAATTTGGTCGCATCGCTGCCTCCCGCCTGCGCCATGTCGGCCCGGCCTCCGCCACGTCCACCCAACTGCTGCGCCACAAAGTTGGCCAGATCTCCCGCCTTGACGCGTGCAGTGTGATCCTGCGTCACACCGGCAATCAAGGCCACCTTGCCGTCCGCAGCCACCGAAGCCAGTACGATAACGGCTGACTTGAGCTTGTTTTTCAGCTGATCCACCGCATCACGCAATGCGGGTACATCAGCGCCGTCAACAATACTCGCAACCAGCTTGAGGCCCGCCACTTCCACGGCCGCTTCAGACAGGTCATCGCCCTGACCGCTGGCCAGTCTGGATTTGAGCTGCGCCAGTTCTTTTTCCAGCTTGCGACTGCGTTCGATGAGCTGACGCACCTTGTCTTCCACCTCATCGCGACCGGCCTTGACCATGGCGGCCACACCACGCAACAGCTCATCCGTACCAGCGACCCAGTCGAATGCAGCCTGACCGGTAACGGCCTCGATGCGGCGGATGCCCGCCGCCACACCGGACTCACTGACGATCTTGAACAAACCAATATCGCCGGCACGGGCGACATGGGTGCCACCACACAGCTCCATGGAGAAATCACCGATACGCAACACGCGCACTTCGTCGTCGTACTTCTCGCCAAACAAGGCCATGGCCCCGGAGGCCACTGCCGTTTCCTGATTCATCAGTTTCGTTTCGGCTATGGCGTTGTTGCGTATCTGTTCATTGACCAGCTGTTCGATCTTCTGCAGTTCTGCAGGCGTAAGACCTGAGTAATGCGAGAAGTCAAAACGCAGACGCTCGGGCGTAACCAGCGAACCCTTTTGCGTGACATGCACACCCAACACCGAGCGCAGCGCCGCATGCAACAGGTGGGTGGCGGAGTGATTCAGGCGAATGGCGTTGCGGCGCGCATGATCAACATGTGCCGTCAGCGCTTGGCCCACCTTGATTTCACCGCCGGTCACACGGCCGATATGCGCATGGGCAGCGCCCAGTTTTTGGGTATCCGTCACCTCAAAACGTGCCGCGGGCGAATCGAGTACGCCGGCATCGCCTACCTGACCGCCGCTTTCGGCATAGAACGGCGTGCGGTCCAGCACTACCTGCCCGGTTTCGCCCACGCGCAGGTAATCGACGTGCTGCGAATCGCGAATCAATGCCACGATCTTGCCTTGATCCTGTTCCAGCTCATAACCAGTGAACTGCGTCTTGTCGTTGAGTTTGATGGCAGTGCGCAAATCCACCCCAAACTTGCTGGCGGCGCGGGCCCGTTCGCGCTGCGCTTCCATCGCTGCGTCAAAACCTGCCTCATCAATACTCAGGCCGCGCTCACGGGCGATGTCGGCAGTCAGATCCACCGGGAAGCCATAGGTGTCATAGAGCTTGAACACTGCCTCGCCCGGAATGAGCTTGTTCGACAAACCGGCGATGGCGCTTTCCAGCAGACCCATGCCCTGCGTCAGGGTTTCGGCAAACCGTTCTTCTTCCTGCTTGAGCACGCGTTCGATATGGACGCGTTGCTGTGTCAGCTCCGGATACGCCTCGCCCATTTCCTGTTCCAGCGCTGCAACCAGCCGGTGAAAGAAGGCCTGCTGACAACCCAGCTGGTAGCCATGCCGAATGGCGCGACGGATGATGCGCCGCAGGACATAACCGCGACCTTCATTCGATGGCAACACGCCATCGGCAATGAGGAAGGAGCAGGCGCGGATGTGATCAGCAATCACGCGCAGCGAACTGGAGGTGAGATCACTGGCGCCAGTGACCTGCGCCGCGGCACGAATCAGGCCCTGAAAAGTGTCGATCTCGTAATTGGAATGCACGCCCTGCATCACGGCCGCGACCCGCTCCAGGCCCATGCCTGTGTCCACCGAGGGTTTGGGCAAGGGCGTCAGCTTGCCGTCAGCGCCACGCTCATACTGCATGAACACCACGTTCCAGATTTCGATCCAGCGATCGCCATCTTCATCCGGCGAACCCGGCGGGCCACCGGGGATATGCGCGCCATGGTCGTAGAAAATCTCGGTGCAGGGGCCGCAGGGGCCGGTATCGCCCATCTGCCAGAAATTATCAGAGCCACCACCGGTTTTATCACCAATGCGCACGATGCGCTCGGCAGCTACGCCAGCGACTTTATTCCAGATATCGAACGCCTCGTCATCGGTGTGATAGACAGTGACCATCAACCGTTGCGGATCAATGCCCAGCCAGTCCTTGCCGGTGACAAACTCCCAGGCGAACCTGATGGCGTCGCGCTTGAAGTAGTCGCCGAAACTGAAATTGCCCAGCATCTCGAAGAAGGTGTGGTGACGCGCGGTATAGCCGACGTTCTCCAGATCGTTATGCTTGCCGCCGGCGCGCACACAGCGCTGAGCGCTGGCAGCACGCACATAGGAACGCTTGTCCTTGCCGAGAAATACATCCTTGAACTGCACCATGCCGGCATTGGTGAACAGCAGGGTCGGATCGTTGCCCGGCACCAGGGAGCTGCTTGGCACCACCTGGTGACCTTGCTGACGGAAATATTCCAGGTAAAGCGCACGCAGGTCGGCGCTCGACAGAAACTTGGATCGGGCCATCTTGGACTGAGGCAGGGTGCTGGACATGTTCAAGTATTAACTTTCCGGATCGAGGTCTGGCGGGGCGTTATCTTCATCGCCCGCGTCGAGCAGGTCGTCTTCGCAGCGCGTGCCCAATGCGGCGCGAATTTGCTCCGCCGTAAAGCCGCGATATTGCAGGAAGCGCACCTGCTTTGCACGCTCGCTCAGGCTGTTTGCCGGCTGCCCGCCAAACTTGCGGATGCGGACCGCACGCGCCAGCTCGGTCCAGTCCAGCGCCACCGCCGCCAGCTGTCGTTCGATCTGCTCGACGGGTAATTGTAGCTGCCGCAGCTCGGCCCGCAGCCTGACCGGCCCCTGACCCCGTTCGGCCCGCGAGCGAATGAACATCTCGCCGAAACGCTCGTCGGATAACAACCGTTGCCGGGTCAGCTCATCGACCACCTCCAGCACCAGCTCGCCGTCATAACCCCGATCACGCAGTTTGCGCTTGATTTCGACCTGGGCATGCTCGCGGCGCGCCAGCAGGCCGATGGCGGTATTGCGCGCCGTACTGCGTAGCGTGGCTGGATCAGGCGGTTCATTGTCCGCATCTGCCCGATCCCGCCAGGATCGCCGCCGGCGCATCTGCGCGTACCCTGCGGTACTACTCTAGCCTTGCACCGCTTCTGCGGCGCGTGCCGCATCGCCGCGCTTGATGGGCAGGAGCTTCTCGCGCAGCCTGGCCTCGATGTCCTTGGCAATCTCCGGATGCTGCTCCAGATAGTTCTTGGCGTTTTCCTTGCCCTGGCCAATACGCTCGCCGTTGTAGGCATACCAGGACCCGGACTTTTCGATCATGTTGTGCAGCACGCCCATGTCGATGATTTCGCCATTTCGCGAAATGCCCGCGCCATACATGATCTCGAACTCGGCTTCGCGGAACGGCGGCGCCACTTTGTTCTTCACCACCTTCACGCGCGTTTGATTACCAACGACCTCTTCGCCATTTTTAATCGCGCCGGTACGGCGGATATCCAGACGCACCGAGGCATAGAACTTGAGGGCATTGCCGCCGGTGGTGGTTTCCGGGTTGCCGAACATCACACCGATCTTCATGCGGATCTGGTTGATGAAGATGACGATGGTGTTGGAGCGCTTGATGTTGCCGGTCAGCTTGCGCAATGCCTGCGACATCAGGCGCGCCTGCAAGCCCATGTGCGAATCGCCCATTTCACCTTCGATTTCCGCCTTGGGCGTCAGTGCGGCCACAGAGTCCACCACCACCACATCCACGGCGCCCGAGCGCACCAGCATGTCGGTGATTTCCAGCGCCTGTTCGCCGGTATCCGGTTGGGACACCAGCAGGTCGGTGACATTGACGCCCAGCTTTTCGGCATAGCCCGGATCCAGCGCATGCTCGGCATCGACGAATGCCGCCGTGCCGCCCAGCTTCTGCGCCTCGGCAATCACCTGCAGCGTCAGCGTGGTTTTACCCGATGACTCGGGACCGTAGATTTCAATCACGCGACCGCGGGGCAGACCGCCCACGCCCAGCGCAATATCCAGACCCAGCGAGCCGGTGGAAATGGCATCCACCTCGTAGGTTGCGCTGGCGTCGCCCAGACGCATGACCGAACCCTTGCCGAACTGCTTTTCAATCTGACCCAACGCTGCAACCAGCGCTTTTTTGCGATTCTCTTCCATTGTCGTATGCCCCGAATGAGTTGCTTGAACCTGGACAGACCCGCGCCCTGCCTGGGCGAGTCATGAATATTGGACTAACCATGACTGACTGAACCCGCCCCAACCTGCGGCGGCACTACTGTATTATTGTACAGTATCAGAAAATGCGCCAGCCCCATTGCAATGCAGCGAGACTGCCGGCTACAGCTCAATGATGCCGCTGAGCGCCACCGCCACGCTGCGGCGCCGCACTTCCTCACGATCGCCGCTGATCAGCTTGAGGCGCGCATTGCTGCGAATCGCCTGACCGTGCCGCCACGCCCAGGCAAACCAGACCGTTCCCACCGGCTTGCCCGGCAGGGTGCCATCGGGTCCGGCAATGCCGCTGATCGCCACCGCCACCTGACCGCCCAGTTGCTCCAGCGCGCCGCGCGCCATCTCCTGCGTCGTGGCGTCACTGACCGCACCATGCACCGCGAGGGTTTCCGTACTCACCTGCAGCAGACGCTGCTTGAGTTCATTGCTGTAAGCGACCACGCCGCCCAGATACCACGCGGAACTCCCGGCCACGTCGGTCAGCGTCTTGCCCAGCCAGCCACCGGTACAGGACTCAGCGGTCACCAGTTGCCGTTTGGAGTTGCTCAGGTGATGGCCAACTTGCACCGCAAGCTTGAACAGATCGTCGTCACTGGTCATGGTAATCCGGTAATCCTCTAAACAAGTAGCGTTGCCCTGTACGCCGCCGTCGTCAAGCGCCTGACGTTGCTAGACCGCGATGATGCCACTAGCATCGCGGGCTTTCGCGTTTCGTTCGACATTGCCCGGAACAGACCCGCACCGTGGACCACCAGGACTTCTCCGCCCATACCCCCGTCATGCAGCAGTATCTGCGCCTCAAGGCGCAGCATCCCGACGTGCTGCTGTTTTATCGCATGGGCGACTTTTATGAGCTGTTCTTCGAGGACGCCAGGCGCGCCGCACGCCTGCTCGACATCACGCTCACTGCGCGCGGTCAGTCGGCCGGACAACCCATTCCGATGGCGGGCGTGCCATTTCACAGCATGGAACCGTATCTGGCGCGGCTGGTGCGCAAGGGTGAATCGGTGGCGCTGTGCGAACAGGTGGGTGACCCGAGCAAGGCCAAAGGTCCGGTGGAACGCAAGGTGGTGCGTATCGTCACGCCCGGCACCCTCACTGACGAAGCACTGCTCGAAGAACGACGTTCCAGTTTACTGGCCGCCCTGTATCAATCAAATCAGCCTCAACATGAACAACAATTCGGCCTGGCCTGGCTGGAACTGTCCAGCGGCCGGTTTCAGGTACTGGAAGCGCAAGGCGAGGAAGCATTGTTCAGCGAACTGGAACGGCTGCGCCCTGCGGAATTGCTGATCAGTGAAAGCACGGCCGGACGAGTGCGCGCCAGCCCTCTCCACACGCGCGAACGGCCCATCTGGCATTTCGATCTGGACGCGGCCACGCGCACGCTGTGCGAACAATTCGGTACGCGCGATCTGGCGGGATTTGGCTGCGACGCATTGCCACTGGCGATTCGCGCCGCCGGCTGTCTGCTGCATTACGTACGCGATACCCAAAAGGCCGCGCTGCCCCATATTCGCGGCCTGCAAACCGAAGTGCGTGGCGAAGCCGTGCTGCTGGATGCCGCGACCCGCCGCAATCTGGAACTCGACATCAGTCTTGCCGATCGTCCCGAATGTACGCTGGCGGGCGTGCTGGATCGCACCGCGACGGCCATGGGTGGCCGCGAACTGCGCCGCTGGATGCATCGACCGCTGCGCACCCGTTCCGTACTGGAACAACGTCTGCACGCCATCGCCACGCTGATCGACTCGCGCCGCGATGAGCCCATCGCCGAACTGCTGAAGCACGTCGGTGACATCGAGCGCGGTCTGGCGCGGGTCGCACTCAAGTCGGCGCGTCCGCGCGATCTGGCGCAATTGCGCGATGCACTGGGACGCCTGCCGGAACTGCAAACGCTGCTTGGCGATCAGGATTCGCCGTTGCTGCATACGCTGGCGCAACAGGTCGGCACACATCCCGATGCCCATGCCCTGCTCACGCGCGCCATCATCACTGCGCCACCCGCGCTGCTGCGCGAAGGCGGCGTGATTGCGCCGGGATTCGATACCGAGCTGGACGAGCTGCGTCAGATCAGCGAACACAGCGATCAGTATCTGCTGGACCTGGAAACCCGCGAACGCGAACGCACCGGCATCGCCACACTGAAGCTGGGCTATAACCGCGTGCAGGGTTATTTCATCGAGATCAGCAACACGCATGCGGCGCGCGCGCCGGTGGACTATGTACGCCGCCAGACGGTGCGCAATGCCGAACGCTACATCACGCCGGAACTGAAATCCTTTGAGGACAAGGTGCTGGGCGCACGCGACAAATCGCTGGCGCGTGAGAAAGAAATTTATGACGCGCTGCTGGAACAACTGATTGCGCAACTGGCCGCACTGCAGAACACCGCTGCGGCGCTGGCCGCCATCGATGTGCTGTGCAATCTGGCGGAACGCGCCGTCACGCTGGGCTATGTGCGTCCCGAGCTCAGTGACGATCCGGTGATCGAGATTCACGCCGGCCGGCATCCGGTGGTCGAACGTTTCATCGACCAGCCTTTCGTGCCCAACGATCTGCACTTCAACGATGCCCGGCGCATGCTGATCATCACCGGCCCGAACATGGGCGGTAAATCCACCTTCATGCGCCAGACTGCATTGATCACGCTGATGGCGCGCATGGGCAGCTTTGTGCCGGCGGACTTTGCCCGTGTCGGCCCCATCGACCGCATTTTCACGCGCATCGGCGCCTCGGACGATCTGGCCGGCGGTCGCTCCACCTTCATGCTGGAGATGACCGAAGCCGCCAACATCCTCAACAACGCCACGCCGCACAGTCTGGTGCTGATGGATGAAATCGGCCGCGGCACCAGCACCTATGACGGCCTGTCGCTGGCCTGGGCCTGCGCCACGCACATTGCCAAACAGGTACGCGCCTTCACGCTGTTTGCGACGCATTATTTCGAACTAACTTCTCTGGCGAACGATCTGGACGCCTGCGTCAACGTGCATCTGGATGCGACCGAGCATGGTGAGCAACTGATCTTCCTGCACACCGTCAAGGAAGGTCCGGCCAATCAGAGCTATGGCCTGCAGGTCGCCGCATTGGCCGGTGTACCGCCGCAGGTGATCAGCGCCGCACGCAAGTATCTGCAGGAACTGGAACGTCATTCTGCCGAAGCCCATGCACCGCGTCTTCAACAGGAATTGCAACTGGAGTTGCCGCGTGAAGTGGTGGTGGAAGAACATCCTGCGATAGTCAAATTGCAGAAAATCAATCCGGATGAATTTTCCCCGAGAACAGCGTTAGATACGTTATATATGCTAAAGGACTTGGTCCGAACCAAATCTTAAACAAGGAACAGTATGCACTCGCTCATGCCAGAACTAGACGCCCGCCGGCTCGCGGCTACCAAGCACCTCGACCAGAGGCACCGGAGCGCCTTCGGACAGTTCTTCACTCCCAGCCCAGTGGCCAGCTTCATGGCCTCACTAATCAAACTTCCCAAACTCAGCAGACCCCTTTCCATCCTTGACCCCGGGGCTGGTATAGGCCTGCTCTCTGCTGCCCTACTAGAGCGGCTACAGGGCGAAGGCAAGGTTACAGCTTATGAGCTAGAGCCATCATTTCATGCAGGACTGCGCCAGACCCTGGCAGGATTCAAGGGTAGTCATGACATCCTCTGTCAAGACTTTATCGAAGCGGCAGTGATAACGGTGGCAACCGGCAAAGCAACCAACGGCCTGTTCGATGTGGCGATCCTCAACCCGCCGTACAAAAAAATCCAGACAGACAGCCATCATCGGGCGCTGATGCGCAAGATTGGTGTTGAAACGTCCAATCTGTACACCTGCTTTGTAGCTTGCGCAGTAGCACTGTGCAAACCGGGAGCTCAGGTGGTCGCCATCATTCCCCGCTCTTGGATGAATGGACCTTACTTTAAACCATTTCGCTACTGGCTCTTTGAGCATGCCGCACTCACTCACATACATATGTTTGATTCACGAGACAAGGCATTTGCTGATGATGAAGTATTGCAGGAAAACGTCATCATCCGGCTGGCGGTTGGCTCTGAACAGGGTGAAGTTGAAGTATCGGTAAGTCATGACCAGAAATTTGCTGATGTGCGCCATAGGATTGTGCCATTCAGCGAAGTGGTGACACCGGGTGATAGAGAGTTGTTTGTCCATGTCCCCACCTTAGGCAGCCCAAGCACAGAAGGCCTGCCAGGAAAACCACTAAGGGAGATCGGCCTGGATATTTGCACAGGCCCTGTAGTGGATTTCCGGTTGAAAGACCATTTGAGAATGGAACCGGTTGCAGGTAGTGCACCTCTGCTGTACAGCACTCACTTTGCCAATGGGCGCTTTGAATGGCCACGCCAGACGCGCAAACCCAATGCCATCATGATCAACGCCGCATCAAATCAGTGGCTGATGCCTAATGGCTGCTACGTAGTACTGCGTCGGTTCACCAGCAAAGAAGAAAAGCGCCGGGTCGTAGCCTATCTGCTCGATGAAGGCGTTTTACCCTGTGAATGGATTGGTTTTGAAAATCATCTGAACGTGATCCACCAAGACAAGCATGGGATGGAGCCAAGTGTTGCCAGAGGCATGGCGGCCTATCTCAATTCACAAGCAGTTGATGACTATTTTCGGACATTTAGCGGCCATACACAGGTCAACGCCACAGACCTGCGCCGCATGAAATATCCGAGTATTGAAGAACTAAAAAAACTTGGGGAGCGGCAGGTAAATGCACAAAAAAGCTGAAGAAGCGCTGCGCATTTTGACTGCGGTAGGAATGCCGCGTGCACAGCAGAATGAACGCAGTGCACTTTGCCTGCTTGCCATCTGTGATCTGAAACCAAATCAGAAATGGGTACACGCCCGCAACCCTCTCATCGGCATAACGCCCATCATGGAGTTTGCGGCACAACACTACATGAAAGAGCCGTATGCACCGAACACCAGAGAAACCATCAGGCGCCAATCCATGCACCAGTTCTGTGATGCCGGGATTGCTGCATACAATCCTGACAAACCAGACCGACCTGTAAACTCACCAGCCGCCGTTTATCAAATCACCGCAGAAATGCTGGCATTGGTTCATACCTTCGGCAGCAACAAATGGGATGAAGCTCTGAAACTGTTTAAACGCCAGCGTAAATCATTGGCTGATAAATATGCTGCCGAACGTGAATTATCAATGGTCCCATTGAGAATCAGCAGTGCGCAAACCATCAAGCTATCACCGGGTGAACACAGCTTGCTTATTCAACAGATAGTTGAAGTCTTTGGCCCACACTATGCACCGAATGGAACTCTGATCTATGCAGGGGATACCGGCGACAAATGGGGTTTCTTCGACAAAGAGGCCTTGGAAAAACTGGGAGTTACGCCAGACAGCCACGGAAAATTTCCAGACGTTATTATCTATATGGCCGACAAGAATTGGCTGCTGCTATGTGAGAGTGTGACTTCACATGGTCCAGTTGATGGCAAGCGTCATGAAGAACTCAAGCGCCTATTCAAAAACTGCAAAGCTGGGCTTGTGTATGTCACGGCATTCCCTACCCGTGCGATGATGGCCAGGTACTTGCCCGTTATTGCATGGGAAACAGAAGTCTGGTGTGCAGAGTCACCAACTCATCTAATCCATTTCAATGGCACCAGATTTTTGGGACCCTATTGACAAAAAATCACATCGAATCGTCTCACGAACCTATCAATTCAAATCTTCATGATCGAATTTGCCATCGCGCAGGAATTTGGCCACCTGACGCGTGACCAGCGGCGAGAACACCATGGTGGTGTGACTGACGGGCAGAACAATATGATCGGCCGCGCCGTCGAGCCGGGTCTCTTCAATCAGCACCGTGCCATCGCCATTGGCCGCCAGTTCGCTGGAGAAAAACCGTCCCAGCCCCATGTTGGATGAGCCGGCAATAATGCCGATGTCACGTCGGCCGTCCCAATGGCGAGGTTGGCCTTCCAGGATTTCCTTGCGCGCTTCCTCGCCCACCGCCGCTCGACCCAGCGTCCATTTGGCCATGGCTTCCACGGCACGACTGCCTTGTAACGGCGAGCCTAGAAACACGGCACGCCCCGGCGACAGATCGTTGGTGGATTCCAGCAATTTATAGGTCACCACGCCACCCAGGCTGTGGCCCACGAAATGCAGGCGCTCACATTGCTGAGATTGCGCCAGCTCACGCAGCTTGCGCACATGATCGATCATGTGTCCCGTCACCGAGGCATAGGAAAACATCACGCAATTGAAACCATGGTCGGTTTCCAGACGATGCTTGAGCAGCGTCATTTCCATGCCGGTCATCCACAGGCCGTGGACGAGAATGAGGGTTTCAGACATAAAAGGCTGTGGGCCGTGGGCTCTGGGCTGTAGGTAGGAACATTAGAGCAGGCATCATGTAACTTCCGGTTTGCATATTTCTGACCTACAGCCTACGGCCTACAGTCCACAGCCTATTCCTCACTCCACCTTCACCGGCAGTTTGACGCGCACATGCAGTTCCTTCAGTTGCGCCTCGCTCACTTCGGTGGGCGCATTGGTCAGCAGGCATGCGGCAGTCTGTGTCTTGGGGAAGGCAATCACGTCACGGATGCTGTCCGCACCGGCCATCAGCATCACCAGACGATCCACACCGAAGGCCAGACCACCATGTGGCGGTGCACCGTATTTAAGCGCTTCCAGCAGGAAGCCGAACTTGAGTTCCGCTTCTTCATGACTGATGCCAAGCAGATCGAACACCGTGGACTGCATTTCCTGTCTATGGATACGCACTGAACCGCCGCCAATTTCGGAGCCATTCAGCACCATGTCATAGCCTTTGGACAGCGCGGTTTCCGGATCGGCCTTGAGCGCCGCGGGATCGTCGTTCTTCGGTGCTGTGAAGGGATGATGCAGCGCGGCCCAGCGCTTGCCATCCGCATCCCATTCGAACATGGGGAAGTCCACCACCCACAACGGTCGCCAGCCCTGCTCGACCAGACCCAGATCGTGACCGACCTTCAAACGCAGCGCACCGATGGCGTCGTTCACCACCTTGGCGCTGTCGGCGCCGAAGAAAATCAGATCGCCGTCGTTGGCCCCGGTGCGTTCCAGAATGCCCGCCACTGCGGCATCGCTCAGGAACTTCAGGATCGGTGATTGCAAACCATCTCGACCCTTAGCCTTGTCATTGACCTTCACATAGGCCAGCCCCTTGGCGCCGTAACGGCCCACGAAGCTGGTGTAGTCGTCGATTTCCTTGCGCGACAGACGCTCGCCGCCCTTGGGCACATTGAGCGCCACCACACGACCCTTGGGGTTCTGCGCCGGACCGGCGAACACCTTGAACTCGCAATCGCGCACCAGATCTGCCACATCCTTCAGCTCCAGCGCAATGCGCAGGTCAGGCTTGTCCGAGGCGTAGCGACGCATGGCTTCGGCATAGGTCATGCGCGGGAAGGGATTCGGCAACTCGATGTTCATCACGGTCTTGAACAGATCGCGAATCAGGCCTTCCATCAGATCGGTGATCTGCTGTTCGGTGAGGAACGAAGTCTCGATATCGAGCTGGGTGAATTCCGGCTGACGGTCGGCACGCAGATCTTCATCGCGGAAACAGCGCACGATCTGATAGTAGCGATCGAAGCCGGACATCATCAGCAGCTGCTTGAAAATCTGCGGCGACTGCGGCAACGCAAAGAAATGACCGGGATGCGTGCGGCTGGGCACCAGATAGTCGCGTGCGCCTTCCGGCGTGGCCTTGGTCAACATCGGCGTTTCCATGTCGATGAAGCCGGTGTTGTCCAGATAGTTGCGTAACGCCATGGTGACGCGATGCCGCAACCGCAGGCGCTGCTGCATGACATCGCGCCGCAGGTCGATGTAGCGATATTTCAAACGCAGTTCTTCGTTGGTCTGCTCGTCGTGATGGAACGGCGGCGTTTCCGAACGATTCAGAATCTCCAGATCGGTGGCCAGCAGCTCCACCTGACCGGATGCCAGATTGGCATTGGCGGTGCCTGCCGGGCGCGGCCGCACCTTGCCGGTGACGCGAATGCAGAACTCGCTGCGCAGGCGTTCGGCCAGCGCAAAGATGTCCTTGCGGTCAGGATCGAACACCAGCTGCAACAGACCTTCGCGATCGCGCAGATCAATGAAAATCACGCCGCCATGATCGCGGCGACGATGCACCCAGCCGGCAACCGACATTTCCTGACCGGCCAGGGATTCATTGACCTGACCGCAATAATGAGTACGCATGAAAAAGACCTGGGCTGTGGCCGTGGAATTGTAGGCTGGGTGCCTCACCCAGCATCCGGTGTAATTAGGAAGCTGGGTGAGGCACCCAGCCTACACATGCCAAGGCCTGATTAAAGAAGCCGCGAATGTTACGGAGGCGGCCCCACCCTAGCAAGGCGCGCCGCCGGGATTTGCCTTGGATAAAGCTATTTCTTGCGCGCGGTCTTCTTGCCTGCGGTCGCCTTTTTCCTGGCTGCCTTCGCCACCGGCTTTTTCCGGGGTGTTTTCCTACCCGCAGACTTTACAACCGGTTTCGCCAGCGTCTTTGCCCGCTTGCCCGCCGTTTTTCCGGCTGGCTTTTTGGCCGCCACCTTCGCCACTTTCCGGGCTGCCACTTTTTTGGCTGCCGCCCTGGCAGCAGTCTTGCCGGCGCGCACCTTGGTTTTCTTGTCGCTGTCGCTTTCCGAACTGGCAGGTTCGGCGCCATCGGCGAGGTTGCGTTTGTTTTCCTTGTCCGACTTGAAATCGGTTTCATACCAGCCCGAACCCTTGAGCCGGAACACCGGCGCAGAGATCAGCCGCTGCAATGCCTCCCTGCCACAACTGGGGCATTTGGTCAGCGGAGGATCGGAAATCTTTTGCAACGCTTCAACGTAAAACTTGCAGGCAGAACATTCGTATTCGTAGAAAGGCATACCGAACCCGTCAACGTGTGGACCAAAGTCATCAGTATAAAGCATCGCCGGCGTGAACCCGCGCTCAAAGGAAATGGTTTACCCACGTCCACCAGCGCCAAATGTTCATGCGGCTAAATGGGGGGATATGCAACCTTCGCCCTATGCAACGATGCGCCTGAATGGGGTTCGATGAATCGGGATAGCGACACCTAGCTCTCCCCATCCCAAATCCCATGGAAACTACACCGCAATCACGGCTGGAATGCTCACCAAAGCCTGATCCGCTGTTACCAATCGCAGCGTCTCCACTTCGCATTGCGCCAACAACAGGCGATCAAACGGATCGTTGTGGGGCAGGCTGATGGCAGGGGTGGTCGCAGCGTGCTGGATCGTCACATTCAGCACCTGGAAGCCCGCCGCCAGAATTCCCTTCTCTAGCTCATGCAAGGGTTGCGACAGGGTCAACTTGCGAATAGACGACTTGATCGCGATTTCCCACACACTGGCGGCGCTTACCCAATGTTCATGATCCGGATCGCGTAACAGAGTTCGGGCCTTGGGGCTCAATCGAGAACTGCCCTCCAGCGCCCAAATAAGAATGTGGGTGTCGATCAACAACCGCATGGCAGACTCAAGGCTCCAGCGGGTCGGCGAGAAACCCGGCCAGCACCGACGGTGGCAATGGCGCATCGAAATCGCTGCTGACACGCTTAAACATCCCTTTGAGGGTGCCCAGCTTGATGCCGGTCCGCCTGGCCCGCACGCTCGTCAACCTTGCAACCGGACGACCGGCACGAGCAATGAGCACCTCTTCGCCGGACTCAACCGCCTCGACCAACTGCGACAGAGTAGTCTTGGCCTCGTGGATGTTTACTTTACGCATCGTCGCTCCTGACTCGGTTGACCAATGTTAGCTAACTCCAGCCGCGATGAGCAAGCGATCGTTTCCATGGCGCAGGAGCGCACCCGAACCGGACCGATGAATGAACCACTTCCTTCGGTCGTGAATCGAGCTCCTGCGTCATACGCTTCACCCGCAAGCGCGCAATTCATTGCGCCCGTTAATCATCCCTAAAACGACAACTTCACGCCGGCACTGGTGATCTGATCGTCGTACGCCAGAAAATCGCGGTTTGAATCGCGTTGCTCGTTGGCAAAGGAGACATTCAGTTCCAGCCACTCCCTGGGTTGGTACACCACACCCACCTGCAGATTCTCCAGCGTATCGCGCCGGGAATTTGCCCCCACCACCTGCCCGCTGGCGAGCAGATAGCGCTGCGAATCGCGCGACCACCTTCCCGACAATTGCACCGACTCCGTCAACGACCAGCCGAGATTCACGCCCCCTCCCGTGGATACAAAATAATCGGACTCCACGTCCTGATTGGCGCGTAACTCACGCCAGCCAGAGACCGACACCAGCACTTTCACGGTGGGTGACCAGCGCACACCCACCCGCCACACATCACCGGAAAAATCACTGGCCGAATCCTGCGGATAGTCGCGCCGCAGGTAACCCGCACTGCCTTCCAGCACTGTTTTGGCGCCCACCGCGTATTTCAACCGCCCCGACGCACCCTGTTCATCATAAGCGCGAACCGAGAGTTGCCCAGCGGCACCCGGATCATCCGGGAATCGCCCTTCGGTATAGCGATAGTCCCAACCGAATACATTCCGGCTCGGTGTCTCATACTCCACACCGCCAGTCGCCGTCGTGCCGATGAAATTATCCGTGGCGCGCGCGTCTAGGCTATGGTTACTTTCATTACGTTTGCCGCTCAACTTAATACGCCACTGTGGCCCCAAATGGTATACCAAGGTAGCGAAGTAACCAGTGCCCTCCAGATAGTCGGGGCGATAGTCGCGCGTGCTGGCAAAATTCACCAACGAGCGTGAGTAGTCGCCACCAAGCTGTCCCGTTAGAACGCTTCTGAGGGCCCAGTTCCACTGCAATTCGCCATTGCCAGAACGATTGTTGAATTGACGATTGTTTGCAAAGCGGTTGTCCTGACCCTGTACGATTAACTGGAATGACTGAAGCGCATACGACCACCGACCCCTCATGCCAAACGATAGTCGGCTGATACGGTCGCTGCGATTTGCATCCGATCCTACAAGCGAATCTAGGTCACGAACCTCGTCAGGAAGGCGGAATAAGTTATCGTCATAGGATGCAGTTTCACCTACGTAAAAACCAAGGCCTTTCTTCTCCAGAGGATCAGCCATCGATACACCAACACTGATATTGGCTAATATCCCACATAAAATTAGCCCCCAACATGATTGGAACCAGTGCGTGCCTACCCGGGAGGCACTACATCGATTGATGCTAGAGCGGCGTTTCGAAAATAGACGTGACATAGAAAGTTACCTGATACATAAACCATATGGCCCGATGGCAAAATGAGCGAATTTAAAAGGACACTTCTAAACGCTTGGCAAGCCACTCCGGACCAGACTCGCAACGCTTAACACTGTTGTCAGACGTTAATAGAATCCGGATGTCTAGTTATCGCGCTCTCCTGATATCCCAAGAGCTGAGCCGTGTGCGCAAGAACGACATGTGCGCTGCGCTCCCAAGAGAATCGCGCAAGGTGAGCACCAAATAGGGTTATCCGATTCTCGACTGAGGATGGTTCGTCCGCAATTAGTACCTCCGACAACAATTCTGAGAGGCGGCGGAAATCTTTGGGAGGGAAATACTTCGCAACATTTCCACCCACTTCGCGCGCGGCTGGAATATCACTTGCTATAACTGGAGTATTCGCCGCCATGGCTTCGAGGATTCCCATGCCGAAACCCTCATATAACGATGGCAGAACAAACACACTGGCCTTCTGGTAAAGGGCCGAAATATGCATTTCATCTACATATCCTATGCGCCTTACATAGGACGTATTAATTGCGGACTCAATGGAATCATGTAGTTCTTGGTTATTCCAGCCTCCATTTCCTGCAATAACCAACGTTGCTTCACTTCGCAAACCAACTTCCAGCTGCATATATGCAGAAACAAGTGTGGCAATGTCTTTCCGGGGTTCGAGGTTACCAACAAACAGGATGTACTTCTCTGTTGGTATCGAATATACGCTGTGAACATCTAGTTCGCTTTTGACGTAAAAAATTTCACGTGGAGGAATTGGAGTAACCAATACTTTTTCCTCACTAATCCCAAAATTAGATACAAGTTCTGATTTGATGGATTCAGAGACCGCAATGACAAAATCCGACTTGGCTATTGCTCGTGGAACCACCCGCCTCAAGTGCTGAAGATTCTTGCGTTCAACTAGTGCCGGGTAGCGCAGATAAGTCAGATCATGAATAACTGTGGCGCTGAGTCTTGATCGAAACGTTGGCCAACGTGAGAAGTTCGGATAGATCATCAAATCCACTCGACTGCTGAACAAATCAAAGTGGGGGGCAAGATTGTATGAAACAAGCTTTCTGTAAATACGGTCACAGATCGCGCGAACTCCCTTTGGAGTATTGGACCGGAAGGGGCCTGTAGTTAGTTCAGTATTAGCCCCGTTTTTTAGCGCCTCCACAAGTTGTTGTGAATAGTATCCCACTCCAGAACGACGTTCTTCGGACAAAAATGCGCTTGCATCAAGCCTAATCGTGAGGCGGGAACGATTACAAAATAATTCAAACATCGGAAGAAAAACATTCTTGACAGATGCCTCCCAATCACCAGCTTCGGTCACTGAAGCCCGCGCTGCCCTACCAAGGCGAACGCGTAGGTCATTGTCACTAACTAGTAGATTCAGCTTTTCATATAGTTCGTCCGTATTACGTGACTCAAACAATAGTCCATTGTAGTGGTCTTTGATTTGCGTCTTTATGCCACCAACATTGGAGCCCAACACGGGCAACCCAAATAGCATTGCCTCCCTAACATTCCTTCCCCATCCTTCAAACTCGGCCGGTTGAATAAATATATCGATCTTGTTATACAACTCTGAAACATCCGTCAGATCACCTAGGAAGGCAATGCCACGAACAGTCTTTGCTAGTGCTTCCAGAGCGGGTCTGTAACTGCCGTCTCCGGCAATCAGCAACGTCAAGCCAGCCGCATGATTTGCTTGTAGTTTGGCAAACGCAGCGATGAGATATTGAATTCCCTTGTGCTCGTCAAGGCGTGACGCAGCACCAAGGATAAGTTCACGGCCATGTCCAAGCTTCTCAGAGCATGTCGACTTGTAATCACGAAATAGAATATTGCTGCCGTGAACGGATGTCTTTGCACGGTCAAGAGTGGGGACTTCTGAAAGTACGATTCGTCTCTCGTCTTCATTGAGCATTATGATGTGATCTGCACGGCAGATAGCCCACTTGTGGAGTGTTCGGTTTAGCTTCTGCGCGCGGGAATATATGGATATTTGAAGCTGGGGTACAAGGTCTCCAGGGTCGCGCCAAATGACTGGGATATCAAGAATCTTTCCTATGATGGTGAAAAGGATTTGATCATCTCTAGACTGGGGAAAAACAATGTCTGGCTGAAGTCTACGGACAAGCAGGAAGTACCAGAATGCCAAGTACAGATGACTAATAGGTCGTAGGATTCGAGGGAGTCGGTACGCAAAAGAGGGAGTGTAAATCGTCTGACTTTCGGACATTCCTTGCATTAATCTTTTTGAGCGTAGATTCGTTACGAAATACGCGGCGTGCCCGAGGGAAGTCAAGCTCCGAACAATATCCCTAGCCGAGAGCTCTGCTCCGCCGACCGTGGACGATGGCGACACCCGACTTATCAGAACCTTCATTTGTTAGCGCTCCATTCAAAGCGACGGCCTCTCCCGTGACGAGCCAATGGGAGCCAAGGATCCGCTTCGCTATCAGGCCAAATCCAGAGGAGACGGTTCATCAATTTGTATTCCTTGAGTCGCGATTGGTCAACCAGTATAGGAACGGAGAGTTTGCTGATAGATCGCTAGAGTCTGCATTGCCATTCTCTCCCACGAATACTTCTTGACTTGCTCATACCCCAATTGCCTTAGGCGATCCGCATGATCGCCGCTAGACAAAATCATATGGATCGCCCGCGCCATATCTTCAGGATCTAGAGGATCAAAATATTCGGCTGCCGCGCCGCATACCTCGGGCAGGCAGGTGGCGTTACTACTGGCCACCGGGCAACCACACATCATCGCTTCCAGATTCATCAGTCCGAATCCTTCTGATCGTGACGGTTGTACATATGTGGCCGCATGGCAATACAACCACGCAAGCTGCGTGTCAGGCAGAAAGCCAAGAAATTGGACACCTTGATACCCGGCGGTGCGCACTGTTCGCTCCAGATACTCTGTATAGCTATTGGGCTTACCGACAACCGCCAATTCAAGAGCAGGGTACTGTCGTCGGAGAATCTGCAATGCCTTGATCAACTCCATCTGACCCTTGTACTCAGCACTCTGCCCCACATAGAGCAGAAATTGTTTGCCAACCATTGCCGGACATGGTTCCAACGCATGCGTCAATTCTTCGGACGCACCTTCATGTGTTACCACTACCTTGCTGGGATCGCAGTGGGTATAACCCACCAGCTCTTTCTTGGTATATACCGTGGGCGTTATAAGTGCCTTGTTTGTGCGCGCAACAAGTTTGAGAAAAATCTTGAAGATGAGCTGTCTGATTTCGTAAGTGATCTTTCCGCGGTTGTATATCTTCAACTGGACGTAATGAAGGTCGTGGATTGTGGCGACTTTCTTGCCCAGATATAGCAGCGGTTGCTGAGGCATCCAGAAGTGAACCAGATCCGGCTTACACCGATATAGCAGTAGTGGCAGCAGCAGCTGTTCTCGAAAAGTGTAGTGCGGAATATCACAGATGACCGTCGTGAAGTTAGGCGCAGCGGGCTGCCAACAATGTTCGCCATTGGCACTAAAATCTGCCGCGTTACCCAACACAACATATTGATTGTCAGAATCAATATGCTCAAGTCTGGACAGCAACTCTCGAACATAGCGTCCTGTGCTGCTACGCAGCTTTCTCGCATCAATCAGTATCCTGGCCATTGTTTCCCTTCAACTTAAGCTCCGACCCCTTTCAGTGGGAACGCTGTACAACCCGGGTACAAACAGTCAGTACTTCGAAGCCATATGACTTGCAAGTATCTTACCATCTGGAGCATGAGCAGAATCACGCACTGTCATCCTGCCGGCTTTTCCACAACGCGCGCCGCATGGCCAGGCACCGATCTCGCATAAACATCAAACTGAACGCGCTATAGGCCGTCATCCCGACCATGACTAAAGCAAGAAGCTGCAGGCGTTTGTCGACGAACAACCCGCCGACTACCGGCAAAGTGCCCAATAACGCTGCTACCATGAGTAGAGATACGCATACCGGAGGGGCAACTCGCTTAGCCAATCCCAGTACCGAGACTCCAACCAGCTTCCCAGTGAAGTACAACGCAGGAACTGCATTAATGACATTTGCCACGAGATAGCCCCCAGCCACGCCTTCAATGCCCCAGCGTGAACCGATCAGAAATGACGATACCTGCAGGAGGGTTCCGAAAATACCCAAGCGAAGCAGTATGTCGGTACGACCACATGCCGTTGAAACGGAACCAGTAGTGCTGACCATTGACTGGATGAATCCGACAGGAGCAAGCCAGAACAACACGCCGCCTACAGCATGCCACTTTTCGCCAAGGGTCACACTTACAAACAGCTCACGCAAGGTAAACAATCCAGCCATCAGCGGGGCGGACAGAAACGCAATCAGTGACACCGCCTTCAAGTAGAGTTCCCCCGACTCCGAAGGCTGGTCCTGCTTTCTGCTTAGCACCGGCAGCAACGCACGCGCGGAAACAAACGTCAGATTCTGCACGGGAAACAGCATCAGCCGATATGCCAGCGAATACACACCGAGTGCGCCGGCCCCCAGAAGCCGGCCAATCACCATACTGTCAGCATTGCGAGCGAAATAGTTGACGAAATTGAACAGCGAAAGATTGCCGCTGAAACCGAGAATTGATGAAAATTCCCGGGAACTCCACTCCCATTGCGCACGATAAGGTGAGCGCAGGATAATTATCAGGGTTGCCGTGATTGTAGTGACCAGTACCTGCAGTACCAAGCTGTATACGCCGGCCCCGAACCATGCAGCAATCACGGCGATAGTGACACCAAGAACCGCCGCGCAGACTTCAGCGATTACCACAACTTCAAATCGGGACTCTCGTTCTAGCAAGGCCTGATGGACAATGCTGATGCAACTAATCGGAAACGCAATTGACAAAAGAAGTAGCACCGACGTCAGTTGTTCTTCACGGAACACACTCGCCAGAAGCGGAGCCAGGGCTGCAAGGCTTATCCCGAGCAGAACGCCCAGACCAACGTTGGCCCAGTGGACCGTGCTGACCAGCGAAGGGCTGATTTCACGGGCCTGAATGATGGCGGCCGAGCTGCCAAGATCACGAAATAGATAGGCAAGACCGGTAGCCACAGTCGCTAGCGCCATCACGCCATAAGATTCCGCCGGCAACAGGCGGGCTAGCACTACGATGCTGATCATCTGGCAGATTACTTTGATGCCTTGAGACAGCAGAACCCAACGTACATTTGAGGTGGCCAAACTCACTTCAAACTTCCGTCAAGGTTCGGGGCGAGAATTTCCTGGACGAGAAGGTGACGTATACAGACTCCACTTTGTTGACATAGATAAATCTGTATCTTTCAAAGTCAATCATTACTAACGTACCTTCCGTTGCATTGCATGACGTAGCCAGTCTCGCAGATTCAGTACAGGCGCCCTTGTCAGCCACCTTGTATATCGTACAGCGGCCGCCATGCTCGTCATCCCTGGAAGATGTAAGCTCATAGTTCCCACGCAAAGAACCGGCTTGCCGGACAAGTTGGCGATTTCCTCGGCTTGATTTTGATCGCTCTCAAAAAACAGGAATGAATCAACTGCCTTATAGAAATCCGCTTTATGCTTGCTGTGATTGCCAGCACGCACTCGTTCCTCCTTGCTTGGTAGATCCATCAAATGAAGCGTGCCATAGCTGATGCCATTGCGCAGCAGCCAGTCTTCTGTCACCGAACGATACTTTTCGAGCCTGGCAGAAACAATGTGGCCTATCTTTCCGGTAGGTTTATGCAACGGAACCGCGTTGCAAATGAACTCCCTATATTTCGGTCCATCATCATTGACATCCTCCGTCGGATCAACGCAAAGCACACCGTCGAGATCGAAGCACGATTTATATATGTCCGGGTGATGAAACACGTTCCATTCAAATGCGCGTGGATGAGCAAGCTCCCTAAACCACAAGTCGATATCAGCGCGCTTACCTGGCGCGACAATCGCAGCACAACGCGTAATCTTACCAACGTATCCACTCGCATGAATACGCTCACATGTGCGTCTCATTGAGCCACCAGAAGAAACGCTATCATCGACTATAAGAATATGGCGGGCGGCAGAAAAATTCTCCAGTGCTACGCCAACCGGACGAGTATGTCCATGCCCTAGCACCCTTGAGGCAAGAAAGGTTTCAACGTCAGCAACGTGCCTGTTAAGATAAAGGCCTATCAGATAACTGGGTATCATCCCGCTCCTTGGCACACCCACAACTAAATCTATATCTGACGGAATTCGATGAATGTTCTCCCGAATATCAGCCGCCAGCTGTGCGACGGATACATAGCCGAACATTACTGCATACCTCGAAAGGTCTTTCGATTTCCAGCCGTTGAATAGGACGCCCCTATGGCCATGCCTACCATTCGGCAAAGGACAGTACGAACCTTAACGGAACCGATCTTTTGCTCTTTGTGTTGTACTGCATCGCTGCAAAAACAGAAGTACCTCTCCCTATTGAGAGTGATGCGCTGGTTACGCACCGGCATGAGCGGTTCCAAACTGTTGGCTGAAACGCTACACAAAAGCATCATCTGATCAACTTCCAATACATCACAGCTTCCTCGAAGTTTTCCGCGTAAATTCCTTGACGCCAAATCAGGTATACATGGGCAATTCATCAAAAAACCAAGCGTCGATCAATTGCGTCCATACATGTGTGTAATTTAGTAGATAACATGTGTCCTTGTCGATTCGGATGTCATGACATCCATGCGCGGTCACGCATCAATCTTATTATCAATTGAGTGTTGTTGTGATACTTTTATGCAGACTGCAGGAGTATCCATCATGCGTACACAGTCAGCCATGTCAGGACGAGGCATTAGATCTGCAACCGTGCTCCTGATTGGGAGCGTCATTATTTTGCTTGCACCACTAGCGAGCAATTTGGCAGTGGCAAATGGAGGGTCTTGGGGCATAAATGCGCACACTTTGTATCGTGCGCCAGCGCTTAAATCTATTGGCGCGCAGTGGGTACGAGTGGAGCTGCAATGGAAATTAGTAGAAGCCAGTGGCAAAGGCAGGTACAACTGGACGGTCGCTGACAAGACTATTACGCACTACCTCAACAATGGGATGCATATCGTTTGTATCCTCTCCGTGGAGCAGCTCAATCCACTTTATGCCGACGCGGCACAGGACAAGGTTGCAATTTCTGCAGCGATTGCACGCTGGATGGGGGCTACCGCCGCGCATTTTGCTGGCAAGAATATTGTGTGGGAGATAGGTAACGAACCCGAAGTCTTCCCGATGGGAGGATATTGGAATGATGCAGTTACCTACACAATGATGGCCAAGCTTTCGGCAAAGGCTATAAAACAGGCTGACCCAGCAGCCAAGGTTGCGGCATTGTCTCTTGCCTGGATGGATCGTGCCTATGCTACAGCCGCTTTAAATGCCGGTCTCCTGTCGGAGGGCACAATCGACTACCTGAGTTTTCACGGCTACCACAGACGCACCATTGAACCGGAAAGCGGCTTGGCTGAGGATATCGAGTGGTTACGAACCAAGGCATCTCAGGCCACTCCGACTGGACTCAAGATACCGGAAGTGATAGATACCGAAACAGGATATTCGCTCGCCGCTTTTGAGTCTCCAAAAGGGATCAATGATTGGCGCACGATCGTCTATTCAGAGGAAGCGCAGGCCGCATATCTGGCCAGACACTTTGTGGAAGAGATGAGCCTGGGTATCCCCATCAGTATCTGGTACAAGGACATGAATGGAGAAAAAGGATTCTCTCTTTACTATGGTGACGAAACTAGCGTCAAAGGGTTGAGGCCGATGGGCCGCGCATTCCGAACCCTGTCAACGTTGCTACCGGACAGTCCTGCCGCCCTTAAGAATGATCGGTATCCCGTGTCTAGTGAGTTGATTGCTGGAGCGTTGACAGGCAAAGCCACCATGCCAGTCACGCCAGCCGTCATCAGTCGCAGTTTCCTCAGGCGCAACCCTAGTAACCAGCAAGAGTTGGTGATCTTCATATGGAATACAGTAGAAGCGTTTGATGGCAAGCTGCTGGTATCGCGAAACTTTAGCAGCGAACAGTGCTTTGAAACATGGCGAGACATTTCCTCTAGTGATCCGGTCAGCATTCAATCCAAAGTGAGCATTACCGGTCTAGGCCCTTCTGCCGTCCAATCAATTCGCGCAATGTCCCTTCCCGACGGAAAACCAGAGACAGCACCGCAACTCGACTCAAGTTCAAATACATTTAAGTCAGAATTGACTATCAGTGCGACGCCGGTACCAAAGATCATATTAATTACTCTGCGGCCTTCCCCTACTGCACCGCCGGCTTTCAGAGTAACTCGTTAGCGCTAGCTAGGTTCCATAACGGCTAATAGTACAGAAAACATTTAGGGGAGCAAAACGCCTCCGCATGGCGGGATTAGTCAGTAATCGTGAACATGATCGGGCCATTTGGCGTTTCAGTACTGGCGTTCAATTTCTTCCAATCAGGCATCACTCGCCAACCCTCAGTTGCAATGGCGGCATGGGCTGCGCTCAGTACGCCGATGTGAAACCACAGATATGCACGTAATATGTTCTGGTTAAATTGCAGAATCAAAAGTTCCATCAACAGCGCCCACACAAGTCCAGACAGAACGATAGCTGTATCGCCACCGGCATTGCGGGCCACTACGAGTGGCTTTCTCACAAGCATGCCCAGGTAAACCAGGAATGGCACCACACCGATTACACCGCTGGCGGCCAACACCTCGGCAAAAACATTGCTTCCTTCATTGTGCTTGGC
Organism: Steroidobacteraceae bacterium; assembly: GCA_050248275.1. GTDB lineage: Bacteria > Pseudomonadota > Gammaproteobacteria > Steroidobacterales > Steroidobacteraceae > CAILZL01. Next base: position 33,480 of record JBFWSR010000019.1, on the reverse strand, counting down.
ATCGACATTATTGGCAATCGATCCACTCTGCATCACTCCAATGGCAGTCGCTACTCCACCCAAGCTGTAACCGATAAATGGACTTTTACTGATGATTGCAAGCGTGTTGTTGAAGCTATTCTGGCGGTCAACAACTGAATGTGCCGGAGCGCCAAACAGGCCAGTGCCACCGGCGAACGTCACCAGGTCATCCTTCAATTTGTCGCCAGAGTGAACTATCCACAGAACTGTCATCACGACAGCACACAGCGCCACCACCACCAGCATGGGTGAGAATCGAATTGGCCCAGGGAAGCGTAAGCGCCGGAAGAGAAAGAACATGCTCCAAAGGAGCATCGTCGCCCACCCTATCCTCGAGGTGGATAGCAGCATTGCAAGCGTGGATACATAAAATGCCACTTTGGTGAGTCGTTCGCCGAAACAATAAGTCCGATGCTCTACCAGCCATGCAGAAAATACCCAACCCATCAACATATATGTAGAAAAATAGGACGGTTCGTATGAGAACCCATTGATGCGCGGCCATACACCTTGAATCAACCATTGCTTTATCAACGGCGCGGGAAGCCTGGCTGCGCCCAGCAAAAGCTGCAGCAGACCAAAGCCGCCCACCAGAACAAATACCCACAGATATCCTTTCAGCAAGACCTTTATCCATCGTCGGTTGCCATAGAGCTGCACGGTACAATAGACAATCAGCAGACTAAGCAGCAGGAAGAAGCCGTAGCCGATACTGCGGGGGAGGTACTCTGTATTTGGAATGAATGCCAAAATAAACAGTGTCCAAATTGTGACCCAACCAAACCCTAGGGGAGCGCGAAGCTTCTCATCCTTGTATGTAACCTGAAAAACAGCAGCCAGTGAAATGCTTAGCAGCACTTGATGAATGCGCAGTGTGAAACCGCCAACGTTTAGCACCAGGAAGATATCGAAGCTTGCCGTTAACAAGCCGAGAAGCAACGCGATTCGCCCAAAGCCCAATCGGCTGTCTCGGCTTGATGCCACCCGATCAGGTGGCATGCTAAGCGATTGCATTGCTCTTGCCCCGCTGCACTTCATCAGAAGCGGATTGCAACTGGTCATCATGCAATGAGGGCTCACCGTCGCAAAATGCTTGCCATTTTTCCATAACAAATCCAGAGTAGCGCCTGCGGAAGACTTCCGCAGAGAAGCGCAGGGCATTCTCTCGGCATGCTGCGGGCTCCATCTGATGCTGATGGCGCTCGAATTTGCCAATGGCTTTCACGATCTGCGCAGGTGCTTGTTCTGAGAAATGCAATCCGGTAGGGTTTCTGCTCCCGAGCCCGCGAATAGTTTCCAGCGCGCCGCCACGTCCATACGCGATAACAGGCGTACCACATGCCTGAGCTTCAACTGGCGCAATACCAAAGTCTTCCTCTGCGGCAAACACAAATGCTTTCGCTCGTTGCATTGTGTTGCGAAGTACCTCATCTGATTGGTAGCCAAGAATCTCGACATTGAGTCCAGCCAATGCCTTGATGCGCGACATTTCGCTCCCGTCACCTATGACCACCAGCTTGCGGTCAGGCATCCGCCTGAAGGCCTCGACGATAATGGACACTTTCTTATATGGGACAAGCCTGGAAGCCGTCAGATAAAAATCTTCCTTGCTTTCTTGGAGCGAAAATTTGTCAACGTCAACTGGCGGATAGATAACGGTAGCCTTGCGTCGGTACACTTTCCAGATGCGTCTTGCAATAAATTCAGAATTGGCAATAAAGTGGTCAATACCATTTGCGGTTCTCAAATCCCAGAACCGGGCCTTATGCAGCAGCCAACGAGCAAGCAAGCTCTTTACGCCGCGCTCCAATCCTGCCTCCCTGAGATACTGATGCTGTAAATCCCAAGCATAGCGCATTGGAGAATGAACATACGCAATATGTAGCTGGTCGGGACCAGTAATAATACCCCTACCAACAGAGGCACTACTAGAAAGAACAAGGTCTCTATCGCTGACATCAAGCTGCTCAACTGCAAACATGAGCAAGGGAAGCATGCTTCGATAGTACTTTTTGACGAACGGAAGATTCTGCGCAAACGTTACAATAGGCTTCTTTCCCTGAAGAAAGCCGCGCTCATGATCTGGCAAGGTATCGATGGTGGTATAGATCTGCGACTGCGGATACAGCCCAATCATTTGTTCCAATACGCGCTCACCTCCCACGTACGTTGTTAGCCAATCATGGACAAGCCCAACGCGCTTGGGATAGGCATGGGATGGAAATCCATCCTCGACTGTTGTTTGATGCGTATCCAAATGATTACTCTACTTGTTCCTAATCCGTTTAAGCGCGTAAATGGACTGACAATAAGAACGTCGTCACCCGGCCAGAACAGAGGCAACACTTGCAGACAGAGATCCAACGAGATCTTCAAGAAATCTCTCCTGTAATTCATACATTGCCGGCGTCACATCACTGGCGGTCGCCACCACTTGTGAAACCCGTACCAGAATGCCATCTACGATTTTTCCTTGCAGACCTTCCTTGAATATATGCGATCGAGTATCCCATGCATTATCACTGTAGACATGACCGATTCTCAACCAATAACTGATAGCTTCAGTACGGTCCGGACTCACCGCCAACATTCGCTTGCCGCTGATTTGAACGCCATTAGCAACGTTCACAGGAAACCGCACTGATCCAACTTGCTTAACCTCAAATCCCTGCGCCGCATAACACAGTTCGGGACGATGAATCTTGAATTCCTGTCTCTGATGTTTTCCATATGCCAGCACCAAGAGGACAACCTCATTCTTTGCATTTGCATAGGCGCGCATCAATACTTCGTCATACAAAACGACTTGATCCAGATCAGCTTTTGCTTCGTCTCTCGGATCAACCAAGGAAATAGGCGACTGAATTTGCTTCCATTCCCCAAATTCCACAGGAATCGAATCAGCAAGTTTGGGCACATGCTTAATTTGTACGGATGGCACCAGAGCTCTTGCAGCGAGAATAGCCGCTAACATCGTCGTTGCGACCAATACCGGCATGTAATGTCGAAACGCACTCACGAGATTACTCCAGTCCCGACGTTGCTATGGCAGATTGTTGAGCACTATCCCGCCTGAGCCTATGCATGAGTTTGTCCAGCCCAAACAAGCCACCAAACACCATCGCCATTTCCAGATAACCCGCGTAGTCGTGCAGCATCTGGCCCACCGATTCACCGCCGTAGTAGGTGGCCAGCATCAACATCACTACGCGCGCTACATTCGCAATCAGCGCAATCGGCAGAATGCTCGCCAGCAGCATGCCGCTGACCAGTGCCGAACGTTCTGACCAGTTCAGGTACACATACACAAAGGACACGCCGGTCAGGGCAATGATGGAATTCAACCCTGAGCAGGCATCGGCCATCAGTAACTGGTACGGGCCAATGCTCAATACAACACCGCTGCGCGCCGTGGGATAGCCAGCCCAGTGCAACAGGGTATCCGCCGCAGCCGACACCCACTGTTTCAGGAACAATAGAATCTGATCCAGGATCGAACCCGGTATCGGGATGACAAACAGCAGCAGAAAAATGGGGAACCAGAACCTGCGCAATCCCGGCCAGCCATACATGAGCAGGATGATGCCCGTCAGCAGGGGCAATTGTGAGCCAACTTCAAACTGGTAGAAGGTTTGCGAACGGCCCAGAACAAACAACATCAGGCCAAATATCACCAGCAGCCACGCTCCGGCACTGCCGGTGGTTCGCATGGGCTGGCTGAAAAACGTCCGCTCGCGCCAGATCAGCCAGATGCAGGCAACGATCACAATAGGGCCATGACTGCCGTACTGGGTGTCAGCAAAAGTCTTGAACAGATCGAAATAGGTTGGCACATACATCAGCAGGTACGCCGCGAGCACACACCACCATGTGCCGGCCATTGCTTGCGTGGTTGTTGTCACATCGCTCCTGGTCTGCACTTGGGGAATCTCTGATTAATGCCATGCCCGCGCAGGCGGCCATCCAGTAACACAATGATTCAACTGGATTCCCGCTATTGCGGAAATGATAAAAGAGAGGTTAATCAACCTTTCCCTAATCATTAAGCACGGCTCCCAACGTGGTGACGCCAGCCGGCGCCAGCAGGTCGGCGGCTCGCATAATGTCGCCGACCGGCGTCTTGTGTCGTCGCACAGCCATGACGCAGGCGCCGGTTTTCGCCGCTATCAACTGCGCATCCGCACACGACAGCAAGGCGGGCGTATCAATGATCAATACATCGCTGGTCGCCGGCAAGGTTTCGAGTATGTAGTCGAACATCACGCCGGATAACAGCTCCTGAGGATTGGGTGGCCGCGGTCCGGCTGGCAACAGCATCAGGCCCGGCAAGGCAGGAACGCGTGTCATTGCATCTTTCACTGACACCCTGCTGGCCAGCACTGCGGACAAGCCCGCGCCATGATCCACACCGAACAGCTCATGCACTCTTGGCGCGCGCAGGTTGGCATCCATGAGCACGGTGCGTTCACCCAGTTGTGCGAATGCAATGGCGAGGTTGGCGGCAATCGCGCTGCAACCATCGCCGGTGTTCACGCCCACCACCGCCAGAATTTTTTTACCAGCGCCAAACCAGCGCAGTGTCAGTTGGCTGCGCAGATCGCGAATGGATTCGGCCTGTTTGCTGAAAGGGTCCAGCGCCGCCAGCAGTGAGGCATCCAGTCCGGAATCGGGATCAGGTATGCCAAACGGGCTGTATTGCAACAGCAAGGCACGCTGAATCTGTTGTACGTCGATCAACCCCAGCCGCATCGCAGCTTCGCCGAACAACAGTCCTTCCTTGCGTTGCGTGAAGATGACCCGATCAACCTGTTCGTGAGTCAGGTGGCCGGCCTCAACCAGCAGGTGACCGATCTGCACATTACGTGCGGCTGGCGCGCCCGATTCAAGCGCGCCGGTAGGTACTGCACTCATATGCGCTGACTCCGGTTGGGGTTGAACAATAATCTCGGCGCGCGCCTCCAGGGTAACCTGTTACCCAAGGTGCGGCTGTTCAGACAGGCCACTTCGCTGAGCACCGGCAAACCCAGATCGGCCAGATCAAATGCGCTGCGCACCCGCCGGTCTTTCAGCTCCATCAACAATGCCAGGCCCAGACCCAGTAACCCACCCAGCACAATGGACAGGGCCACGTTCAACACCAGTTTGGGGGACGAAGGAAATGGCGGCACAACCGCAGCCGACAGGATTGCGATGCTGCTTTGATCCAGCTTGCTTTCCATACTCATCTGATTGGCCCGCTGCAGAGCGATTTCATAGGCGCGTTGCGCGCTTTCCACGTCGCGTGTCAGCACATCGCGCTGGTCGTTCAGTTGTTTCAGCGACAGGATGCGTGTGCGCTGCCTTTCAAGCGCCGCACTGATTTCCGTCTCACGCCGCGCCGCCTGCTCTGCAGCCTGCTGAATGCCGCCTTGGGCCGTAACCAGTTCGGCATGCAGGCGCGACTGCAATTTTTCCACTTCGGATACGGCAGCGAGATACTGGGGATGCTTGCTGCCATAACGCGATGTCGCTTCAGCCAGCCCGGCTTCGGCGCGATTCAGTTCGGCCTTGAGGGATTGCACCACGGGGTTGGTCGACAGTTCGGCGATGCCATCCTGCTTGCCGCTGGTCAACGCCTGCTTCATTTGACCGAGGCGGCTTTCGGCATCGGAGCGCGCTGCCTGCGCCTGGACCAGTTGCCCGGCCAGTTCGTTGAGCCGGACTGACTCCACATCCATGCGGTTATCGGCCTCGGGAATATTGGCGGTGCGCTGATATTCGCTGAGCCTGTCCTGCGCCAGTTTTAATTCCGCACGCTGTGTATCGACCTGCTTTTGCAACCAGCGCGATTGCTTGGTGGCGTTTTCTGCCTTGATGGCAATGCTTTTGTCGATATAGGCTTCGGCAAAGGCATTTGCCCAATTCGCTGCGTCCACTGGACTGGTGGAGGACATGGCGATAGTCAGAACATTGCTTTCTCGCGCCTGCTTTACGTTCAGGAACTTTACCAACTGGTCGGCAATCCAGTCTTTCAGTGAACCGATACCGCGGGTCGCTTCGTTGAACGCACGTTGCAGCGTCACGTCATTCGCCAGACCAAGCCGATCCACCACCTTGAGCGCAACGCCGTGACTGGCAATGATGTCCGCCTGGGTGGCGATAAAGCTTGTCTGTGTGGGCACATACTGGGCAGCGCCGGTAACTGCATTAAGTTCCCCGGCATTGACCACCAGAGAAGTCTCGGCAACATAGGTTTTTTGCGCCAACAGGCTATAGCTCAATGCAACAACCAGCAGCAATATGGTGGTGACGGCCACCATCCCCCAGCGGGCGCGAATGACGTCGATCAGTTGTGCAAGAGTCACTACGTTACACTCAACTGGCTAGAACAAACTCTCTTTGACCAGCACGACATCGTCGCCGCGCAGATTTCCCGCCCGCTTGGGACTCAATATCTGTTCTTTACCGGACTCGTCCTTGCGTTTGATCCTGATGCCACGCTCGGTTCCTTTGGCAGTGAGACCGCCCCCGGCCGCAATGGCTTGCGACAGGCTCATGTCTCGTTCCAGACGGTACACGCCCGGACGTTGCACTTCGCCATAGATGTAAAACTGGGGAGAGCGAGGAACAAACAGGGTATCGCCTGCCGTGACGACCTGATTGATCGACAGATCGCCCTCAAAAAGCCGACGCAAATCAATTGTTGAGCGTGTGCCATCCGCATGCGTCAGGCTGGCCTCATCTGCAGCAATACTCGCTGTCACGCCGCCTGCAAGCGCCAGCATGTCCATCACGGTTCGTTGTTCCGTCAGCGAATACTGACCCGGTTTGGCAACCTGGCCCAGCACGCTGACGCGCTGACTCAGATACTCAGTCACGATTACCGCAACCTGTGCATTGCGCAGTACTTCCTTTTTTTCCAGTTTGGCGGCCAGCAGCATTTCGGTTTCCTGCGTGGACAATCCAGCCACTTCAACTGTGCCCACCAGCGGCAATGCGATGTACCCGGTGGTTGAAACGCGCAGTTCGCCGCTCAGTTCCGGGTGATCGAAAACACTGACTTTAAGCAGATCGCCGGAGCCCACTTTGTAATCATCAGCAAACGCCAGCGACCCTCCTGACAACCACCATAGGCATAGGCACAGTCTTGTGAGCATGGACTTGCTCACGGCTCGCTCTCCTGTCGCGTACTGATTCCCAACTTGTCCGAATAGCTGATGCTGGCCGCCGCCTTGGCCACTTTCAGATAAGCCTCCATGGCTTCCTTGTTGCGCAGATTGATCAGATATTGCTCGATTCGCGGCTGGGCGCTTTCCAGAGAGATGCCGTTCTCGACAATGTCAGTCACTACCATGATCAATAATCTATTGGCAGCCTGATTGATCAGGAACAGATCGCCCACCTTCGCTGCAGAAAATGCCTTTAACTGTTCTATCGGCAACGACTCCGCCGGGACCCTGGCATGTTCCGTTTCATACTTGATGCCTGCCCGATCCAGTTCGGCGCGAACCTGATCGGCAGAACTGACTCTGTCAAGCTCAGTGCGCACCGCCGCAGTGATGTCTTTTTGTTTTACCGTAAAGGCGTCGATCTGAAAGGTTCTGTGCCGCGCAAACAAAACAGGATTGTCGTAGTAATAAGCTTCGACATCCGCATGTGACAGCACTGTCTTCGGATATATTTTGCGTTCAGCATAGGCCTGCGCCAACACCTGCCGCTTTGCACGTTCCAATGCCTGCAACACTCTCGGGTCACGATCCAGCTTGTTGGTCAATGCCTCTTGTAGCAGCAACTGTTCGCCGATCAGGGTATCCACCGCCTGCCTGGTCAGCTCCGGCGTCGCTTCAGTGGCTGCCGATTGCAGAATCTGATTCAACTGGGTTTCGGTAATCTCTGCATCATTCACCGTTGCCACCACCTGGCTGGCATTCTTTGCGTGCTCAGCTCCTCCGCAGGCGCTCAACAGCGACAGGCACATTGAAAGCTGCACCACTCTGGCGATACTGCTGTTAATAGTTCCACATCCAAACAAATCCATGCTTCCTCTCAGTAATTTGACGATCACAGCCGGCCTCAATGAGGCCAGCCTCAAATCAGTAAGCCCGGCGATCGCTCCAGACCAGTGCAGCGGTCTTGAGCACGATGACAAAGTCCAGCCATAACGACCAGTAACGCAGGTAGTCGAGGTCATACTGGACCCGTTTGGTCATGGACTCGATGTCGTCACCGCCACGGTAACCATTCACCTGCGCCCAACCGGTGATGCCCGGCTTTACCTTGTGTCTGCTCATATAGCTCGGAATCAACTGCCGGTATCGTTCGTTAACGGCAATCGCATGCGGACGTGGTCCCACCACACTCATTGATCCTTGCAAGACATTGATGAATTGCGGCAATTCATCCAGCGAGGTCCGCCGCAGAAACGCCCCCAAGCGCGTAACGCGACTATCATCACGCACCACCTGGGTATATTTGGATTGCCCATCTTCGGTTACTGTCATGGAACGGAACTTGTAGACCATGATTTCCCGCCCATCCAGCCCATAACGCTTCTGCTTGAAGAGGATCGGCCCCGGCGACTGCAGCCGGATGGCAATAGCCATGAGCAGGAACAGCGGCGAAGCAAGCAACAGGACAAGAGATGCGAAAATCATGTCACTCAGTCGTTTGACTAGTGGCAACATGCCGAAAAAGGGTGTTTCGCAAACCGCAACGACCGGCACGCCATTGAGAATATCGAAACGCGCCTGGATCAGGTCATACACCAGCAGATCAGGCACAAAGTAAATGGATGCCGTTGAATCTCGCAAGGATTCCAGCATGCCGAGGATTCTCCGGTTCCGGCTCATCGGCAGCGTGATGTAAACGATGCTGATATCGTTCTGCACCACGTATTCGGCCAGCTTTGCGCTGGTACCCAAGACTGGCGCAGCCCCGGCAAGCGTCAGCCTCCCGGCGCTGCGATCTTCAAAGTATCCAGCGATCTCGATGCGCAACAAGGGATCTGCCTGCAATGACTTCTCCAGTCTGACGCCCTGCTCGGTGAGCCCGACAATGACCGCCTTGCGCCGTGACTTCCGGCTCAGCCCCCTGCGAATCAGGAATTGATGTGTGCCGATTTGTCCGGCCCAAAGCGCAAGCGGAGTCACCATCGCCCAAGTACCAAGGACTTCGTAATCAAAGTGCCCGGCCAGATCGGCCAAATAGAGCAGCGTAGCGATGAAACCGATCAGCAGAACCCAGCGGATGGAAATGGTCAGCAACATGTGTCGAGCACGGCGCCAACTGGCTCCGCCCCGGAATTGCGCCGACTCCAGAAAATCAGCCGCTCCCAGAAAGGCAAGCACTGCAACGAGAAAATAAGGCCCTTTCAGCGAGGAGTGATTGAATAGCAGACAGACGAGCAATGTCAGAACCGGAATGACCGGAAACAGCAGGGACTTCACAAGAAATACCGCTGACGTATCAGCAGCGGTGACAGGTTGCTCCTGACCTAGCTTCCAAAGCTCCATAAAGCGACATTACCCGCGCCATCGTTCTGAAACAAATCGCCAGCCTGAAGGCTGGCGAAATGAAACACCCGGGACCAACAAGTGGTTCAGGCCACACACAGCCCGAGCCCCAATGAATGGCCTTAACTTGCCAAGGTTGGCGACTCAAGCACTTTATGCTTGCGCCGCAACTGCAAGGCAATCAGGCCGGCGCCTACCAGCAGCATCAGCCAGGCATCCAGCTCTGGAACCGCAGTAGTGACCTTGTAACTGATGTTATAACCACTGAATCTTTTCGTCAGGCCAACGCCAGACAGACTCAGCATGTAATTACCCGGAGCCAGGTCGGCAAAGGAGTAACTGCTGATATTAAAGAGGCCGGACAGCGTCGAGGAAAAGCTGTAACCGCCCGGACCCGTCAGACCGATATTCAAAGTAGGAATGAGGGACTTGGCGATATAACCCGAGATATCGGAAGAAACGCCGCCCAGAGAAAAAGCAAAGGTGTCCGTAAAAGGTCCCTGCCCCACGATACTGCCGAAGTTGTCCGTATCGTTGGATATGTCGCCCAGATTGATAGTCAAAGCGTTCGCATGAGAAACCACACCGATACCTAAAACCAACACCAACAAAATTTTTGGTAATCGCATTTCCTGATCTCCATGACTCAAAGGCGTTTACGCCGACTGTCCAAACCCCTTCAACCTCCGCAAAAGTCATCAGGGATTTCGACGCTTAATCGAACAATGACCGATGGTTTCTGTGAAGCAAGTTCTATTCCAGCACATGCTTATGTCTGATGACAATAGCTTAGGTGAAATCATTTTCTGTCGCAAAAAGAAGACTTCACAGCCACAAACTCATGCAATACCAGTCTTTTTCAAGCCTCATGCAGCAAGCATTCACCGCAAGCATTCATCTAATGCCGTAATGATTGTGACTGGAGAACATCTCAACCTGGTTACAAGACCTCCAATATGCACCGTGAAGCGCCATGACCAATCTCTGCTCTCACGAATTTGGTGCGCATCAATCAACAGTCGATGCTGATCAACAATTTCGGTAAACACGTAGTTTATCTTTGCGACGACACATGCCAGCAAGGGATGCAAGGAACCGATTGCCACCATGATTGCAGGTCAAGCTCGGTGCAAGACGCCTACGCCCTGTGCCGAGCAATCTTATTTGTACCGTATGGATAATAAAGGGAGGCCCAAGGCCTCCCTTAAAGACAGCACGCCTTGACGGGAAGCCAAACTCACCCGAACCGGGTGAGGCATGGCTTATCCATTACTCCCGTCACTCACCTAGGGGTTTCTGGAAAACAGCAGCCCGTCCTGTGTCGCTGTCACCTGCACCTTGGCGCCCGGTCCGAACTCGCCACGCAGGATGCTTTGCGCCAGCGGGTTTTCCAGTTGCGACTGGATCGCCCGCTTGAGCGGTCGTGCGCCGTACACCGGATCGAAGCCGGCTTCGCCAAGCAGATCGCGGGCGGCATCGTCGAGCGTGATGGCGATGTCGCGGTCGGCCAGCCGCTTGCGCAGATTGCCCAGTTGAATATCGACAATGGCGCGCAACTGCGAACGATCCAGCGGATGGAATACCACGATGTCATCAACGCGGTTGATGAACTCGGGACGGAAATGCTGTCCTACGATTTCCATCACCGCTGACTTCATCTTGTCGTAGTTGCCCTCGCCACTCAGCTCCTGAATGACATGCGACCCCAGGTTCGAGGTCATGATGACCACGGTGTTGCGGAAATCCACGGTGCGCCCCTGACCATCGGTCAGGCGGCCATCGTCCAGTACTTGTAGCAATACATTGAACACGTCGGGGTGCGCCTTCTCGACTTCATCGAGCAGGATCACGGAATACGGCCGACGACGCACCGCTTCGGTGAGATAGCCGCCCTCTTCATAACCCACATAGCCCGGCGGTGCGCCGATCAGCCGCGCCACCGAGTGCTTTTCCATGAACTCGGACATGTCGATACGCACCATGGCTTCGGGCGTGTCGAACAGGAATTCCGCCAGCGCCTTGCACAGTTCGGTCTTGCCCACGCCGGTGGGGCCCAGGAACAGGAACGAACCATTGGGACGATTGGGATCGGCAATACCGGCGCGCGAACGGCGAATGGCATCCGATACTGCGCTGACTGCTTCACGCTGACCGACCACACGCCTGGCCAGCGACTCTTCCATGCGCAACAGTTTTTCCTTTTCGCCTTCCAGCATCTTGGACACGGGAATGCCGGTCCACTTGGATACCACTTCGGCGATCTCCTCTTCGGTCACCTTGTTACGCAGTAACTGCGTTTGCTGCTGTTCGGCAACCGCAGCCTGTTCAAGACGCTTTTCCAGTTCGGGAATCTTGCCGTATTGCAGCTCGGACATTTTTGCCAGGTTCTGCGCACGACGCGCCGACTCCAGCTCCATGCGTGCATGCTCCAGTTCCTCCTTGATACCCGCCGAGCTTTGTACGGCGGCCTTTTCAGCTTTCCATACTTCTTCAAGATCGGCGTATTCCTTTTCCAGCGTCTTAAGCTGCTCATCAAGTACGCTCAAGCGCTTCTTGGAAGCTTCATCGGACTCTTTCTTGAGCGCCACACGTTCGATCTTGAGCTGGATGATCCGTCGTTCCAGCTTGTCCATTTCTTCCGGCTTGGAATCGATTTCCATGCGGATGCGCGAGGCCGCTTCATCAATCAGATCGATGGCCTTGTCCGGCAATTGACGATCCGTGATGTAGCGGTGTGACAGCGTGGCCGCCGCGACAATCGCGGGATCAGTGATATCCACGCCATGATGGACTTCATAGCGTTCTTTCAGGCCGCGCAGGATGGCGATGGTGTCTTCCACGGAAGGCTCATCGACCAGCACTTTCTGGAAGCGACGCTCCAGCGCCGCGTCCTTCTCGATGTACTTGCGATACTCGTCCAGCGTGGTCGCGCCCACGCAATGCAGCTCGCCACGAGCCAGCGCCGGTTTGAGCATGTTGCCGGCATCCATCGAACCTTCAGCCTTGCCCGCGCCAACCATGGTGTGCAATTCATCAATGAACAGGATGACCTGACCTTCCTGTTTCTTGAGGTCATTGAGCACAGCCTTGAGGCGTTCTTCAAATTCACCGCGATACTTGGCGCCGGCAATCAATGCGCCCATATCCAGCGCGAGAATCTTCTTGTTGCGGATACCCTCCGGCACTTCGCCATTGATGATGCGCAGCGCCAGTCCCTCAACGATGGCAGTCTTGCCCACGCCCGGCTCGCCGATCAGCACCGGATTGTTCTTGGTGCGACGTTGCAGCACCTGCACGGTACGACGGATTTCATCGTCGCGACCAATCACCGGATCAAGCTTGCCCTGCGCGGCACGCGCAGTCAGATCCACGCAGTATTTTTCCAGCGCCTGCCGGCTTTCCTCGGCATTGGGATCGTCAACCGTATCGCCGCCGCGCAGTTCTTCGATGGTCTTTTCCAACGCGGCTTTGACCACGCCTGCGTTACGCAGGAGGGAACCCAACTGCCCCTTGTCCTCCACCGCCGCCAGCACGAACAGTTCGCTGGAGATGTACTGGTCACCACGCTTCTGCGCCAGCTTGTCGGTGAGATTGAGCAGCTTGTTGGTGTCGTTGGAGATGTGCACTTCGCCGGCGTTGCCCTCCACCTTGGGCAACCGCTCCAGAGCATCGGTCAACTGCGTGCGCAACTGATTGAGATTGCCGCCCGCCTTGTCGAGCAGAGGTCGTACCGAACCGCCCTGCTGTTCGAGCAGGGCCTGCATCAGATGCACGGGTTCGATGTATTGATGATCGCGACCCACGGCCAGGGACTGGGCGTCGGCCAGCGCCATCTGGAATTTGCTGGTCAGTTTATCCATTCGCATCGTGTGATACCTGCGGGTAAAGTCCGGGATTGCAGGCTATCTGGTGTTGATGCCGCGAAATTCAACCCAGGATCGATAAGGGGAAGGCGCGGGTTGCGGGCGCAATCAATTGCGCCCCTATGGGAACAATGCCTTTATCGCAGGGGCGTGATTCATCGCGCCCGTCCGGAACACCCCTGTTGGTCGCCCCAACCCGTATCTTTTTTATTAATGATGCAACACGGCTTCCAGTCCATAGATCAACAACACGCCCAGGGAGATCAGCAAAAACTGCTGTATTCCGGATTCGGCATCGACCCGTTTGTGCAAGCCGGGAATCAAATCGGCCACGGCGATATAAATGAAGCTGGCCGCCGCCAGGGTAATGGCATACGGCAGGACTGACAGCGCCGCGCCCAGCGCGAAATAGGCAACCACGCCGCCGATCACCGAAGTCAGGCTGGTCAACAGATTCAGCCACAGCGCCTTGTTACGCGACATGCCGCCGTGCAGCAGGATGGCCAGATCGCCGACTTCCTGGGGAATCTCGTGAACCATCACGGCCAGCGAGGTCACCACGCCCAGATGCACATCGGTCATGAAGGCGGCGGCGATCAGCACGCCATCGAGCAGGTTGTGAAAGCCATCGCCGAACAGAATCATCCAGCCTGAGGCGGCATGGCGATGCTGCTCCGGACTCAACACCAGCAGCTCATGAGCATGGGCGCGATGCGGCACGTGTGCATGGCCCAGCGGCTGGAGGCGGCCGAGCCTGAGCGGTTCTTCGACGGGATGCGCCTCGCAACTGTCATGATGGCAATGCCGCCACAACACCAGCTTTTCCAGCACGAAAAAGATCATCAAACCGATCAGCAGAGTCAGGCCGATCTGACCGGAGCGCGCGACCCCGCCTTTTTCAATGGCCTCGGGCAGCAAATCGAGCAGGGCGGCGGCCAGCAATGCACCGATCGCAAAGCTCACCAGATGCGGCACCCAATGCACGCGCTTGTGCTCCGGCACCAGCAGGAACAGCGAAGCAGCCAGCGCGCTCAAGGCGCCGCCGAGTGCAGTAGCAGCAATGATCCAGAGAAGAATGGGCATGGGTTAAGGCTGTTGTTATCCGTTTGGCGAATCAGCGTAGCATGGGTGTCAAGCGTTCAACCGTTGCGCATGCTTCAAACGTGTCCAGGCACGGGCGCAATTCATCGCACCCATGCCTTAATCCAGCCAGATCAGACTGGCCATGCGTCCGGTACGACCATCGCGGCGATAGGAAAAGAAGCGTGCGGCATCGCTGTAGGTACAAAAGCCACCACCATAAACGGCATGTACGCCCAGCCGCGTCAGTTCCTGACGCGCCAGCAGATACAAATCCGCCAACCAATGACCGGCCCTGTGACTGGGACGAAAAGCCCGGGCCGCAACGGCATCACGCGCAGTAAACGCGATGCGCACTTCATCGCCCACCTCGAAGGCTTGTGGACCGATGGCCGGACCCAGCCAGGCCAGTATCTGTGTGCCGGGCAAGCCCAATGAACTGATGGTGGATTCCAGCACGCCTCCAGCCAGGCCACGCCAGCCCGCATGGGCCGCCGCAACACGATCGCCTTCGCGATTGCAGAACAGCACCGGCAGGCAATCGGCGGTCATGACTGCGCATACCTGACCGGGCCTGCGGGCGATGCAGGCATCCGCATCCGCTTCCGCTGGCGATGTCCACTGACCCGCTTCGATCACGCGACTGCCATGCACCTGATTCAACCAGCAGGGCTCACCGGGCAGGCGCAGCGCAGCGCGCAGACGCTGGCGATTGCTGCGCACGGCCTCGGGTTCATCACCGACGTGAGCACCCAGATTCAACGTATCGAACGGCGGCGCACTGACGCCGCCACTGCGCAACGTCGATGCGGTATGGACAGTGGCCGGCGCGGGCCAATCCGCTTGCAAGCAGTCGAATTGCAGTCGAGTAATCATGTGCCGCGCGGATCGGCCGCCTTGGCCTTTTCGCTGGCTTTCAGATCGGTGGCCAGCGCTTTGATCAATTGCTGCATGTCGACCGGCAGCGGCGCTTCGCAACTGAGCGGCTTGCCGGTGACGGGATGCGTGAATTCCAGTTTGGCTGCATGCAGCGCCTGACGATTGAAGCTGCGCAGTGTGTCGGCAAATGCCGTGCTGGCGCCTTTGGGGATGACCAGACGCTTGCCATACACCGCATCGCCTACCAGCGGATAACCGATGTGCGCCAGATGCACACGAATCTGATGCGTGCGCCCGGTCTCCAGTTGCAACCGCACATGCGTATGGGCGCGAAACCGGGTGATGACGCGATAGTGCGTGACGGCCTCCCGCCCGCTGGAGCGAATGGCCATCTTGATGCGATCCGTCGGATGACGATCAATGGGCTTGTCGATGGTGCCGCCGGCGGTCATCACGCCGACACACACGGCTTCGTAATGACGCTGCACGTCGTGGGCCTCGATCATCTCGGTCAGGGCGGTATGGGCTTCCAGCGTGCGGGCAATGACCAGCAAGCCGCTGGTGTCCTTGTCGATGCGATGCACGATGCCGGCACGCGGCAACACCGCCAGATTCGGGTCGTAATGCAACAGGGCATTTTGCAGCGTGCCCGCAGGATTGCCCGCACCGGGGTGGACCACCAATCCCGCCGGCTTGTTGATCACCAGCAAATGCGCATCTTCATGCACGATATCCAGATCAATGGCCTCCGCGCGCACGCGGTTATCGGCCTCGAATACCGGTTCGACATGCACCTGTTCGCCACCCAGCACTGCGTCCTTGGGACGCAACTGTCTGGCGCCGATCTGCACCTGGCCGCCCTCGATCCAGGCTTTCAGCCGGGTGCGGGAATACTCGGGCAGCAGCTCGGCCAGCACTTGGTCAAGGCGCTGCCCGGCATATTCGGGAGGAATCGTCAGATCGACGGGATCGGTTTTCAGGTCGTTGGGCATGCTGGATGAAAGAACCAAATGGCAGGCGCAGAGTCTACACGGAGCCGGCAAATTTACCCGCTATACTGCCGCCCTTAACTCTCACCAGAACTCACCGCCTCATGAGCATTATCGTCCGTAAGCCGGTTCTTGCCCTCTGCCTGGCCCTGCTCGTCCTGTCCGGCTGTAGCGCATTCCGTAACAAGCCCATCACCAACGCGGACCAACTGTACGACCGCGCCAAGAAGGACATGGACGGCGGCGACTATGCCATCGCCATCAAGAATCTCGAGTTGCTGGAAGCGCGTTTCCCGTTCAGCAATGTGACCCGCCAGTCGCAACTCGACCTGATGTATGCCTATTACGAGAATGGCGACACCGAGAACGTGATCGATCAGGCCGATCAGTTCATCCGTGAAAACCCGACGCATCCACGCGTCGATTACGCCTATTACATGAAGGGCCTGGCCAATTTCGATCGCGAACGCAATTTTCTGGAACGCTGGTTCCGTGTCGATCTGAGCAAACGGCCGCCAGTGGATTCGCGCACTTCCTTCCAGGCTTTCCAGGCGCTGGTGCAACGCTTTCCGGACAGCCGCTACGCCGCCGATGCACGCCAACGCATGATCTTCCTGCGCAATCGTCTGGCCAATTATGAAATTTACGTGGCGCGTTATTACATGAAACGCGGCGCCTATGTGGCGGCGCTGAACCGCAGCAAATACGTCATCGAAAACTACGACGGCGCGCCAGCCGTCAAGGAAGCCCTGGAAATCTCGCGCGCTGCCTACACCAACCTGGGCATGAAGGACCTGGCCGCGAAGAGCGCCCAGGTACTGACGCTGAATTTCCCGGCCAAGTGACCCGACTCACTCCTTGTTTTGATATCCCGAGGTAATGGGATAACGCCAGTCGCGGCCAAAGGCGCGATTGCTGACGCGCACACCCGGTGGCGCCTGACGGCGCTTGTATTCATTGCGCTTGACCATCTGCAGCACCCGACCGACCACCGCGCGATCATAGCCTTTCGCGGCAATCTCATCGACGGAGAGGTCGGACTCGATGAACAGCTCCAGAATGACATCCAGAATCTCGTAAGGCGGCAGGGAATCCGTGTCTTTCTGATCGGGTCGCAATTCGGCGGAGGGCGGACGATCGATCACCTTCTGCGGAATCACCGCAGACAACGCATTGCGATACCGCGCCAGCCGATACACCATGAGCTTGCTGCAATCCTTGATGGGCGCAAAGCCGCCTGCCATGTCGCCATACAAGGTGGCATAACCCACCGCCATTTCGCTCTTGTTGCCGGTGGTCAGCACCATGCTGCCCAACTTGTTGGAAATCGCCATTAACAGGATGCCGCGGCAACGCGACTGGATGTTTTCCTCGGTGGCGTCGGGCGCACGGCCGGCGAACAGGTCTTTCAGCGCAGCCTGAACCGAATCAAAGATGTTCTCAATGGAGATCACGTCGTAACGCACGCCCAGACTGCGCGCCTGCGCCGCCGCTTCATCCAGGCTGAGTTGCGAGGTATAGCGCGACGGCATCATTACCGCATGCACGCGTTGCGCACCAATGGCATCGACGACAAGCGCCAGCGTCAGCGCCGAATCAATGCCGCCCGACAAGCCGATGACTACGCCTGGAAACCCGTGTTTTTCCACATAGTCGCGCACGCCCAGCACCAGCGCGCCATAAACACTGGCCTCCTCGGCCGGCAGCGGTTCGATATAGGCCGGTCGCGGCTCGACCACGCCATTCAATAAATCCAGGTCTACCGGATACAAGCCTTCCTTGAAGGGCGGCATGCGCTGCACCACTTCACCACGCGCGTTCATGACAAAGGAATTGCCATCGAACACCAGTTCGTCCTGACCGCCGAGCAGATTCAGATAGACCACCGGGATTCCTGTGTCGGCGATGCGCTCACGCACTACCATCTCGCGGCGCTGCTGATAGTTGAGCGAATACGGCGAGCCGTTGATCGCCACAATCAATTGTGCGCCGGCCGCTTGCGCCGCCTGTGCCGGACCGGATTCCCACAAATCCTCGCAGATCAGCGTGGCGACGCGAATGCCGTTGATTTCAATCAAGCTGGTCTCGGTGCCGGGCTTGAAATAACGTTTTTCGTCGAACACCTTGTAGTTGGGCAGTTCCTGCTTGCGATAGTTGAGCAACGACTCGCCATCGCGCAGCACCGCGCAGGCATTGTAGATGGTGCGATCCACATATTCCGGATACCCGACCAAGGCAGCGATCCCCGTCACTTCGGCGCGCAGGCGTTCCACGCCCGCAGCCACCTGCCGACGTACGCCGGCGTGAAATAGCAGGTCTTCCGGCGGATAACCGGTCAGCGTCAATTCGGGAAACAACACCAGATCGGCGGCCAGCCGGTCACGTGCATCGGCCGCAGCCTTCAGGACACGTTCGGTGTTGCCAGCCACATCGCCAACCGGAATGTTGAACTGGGCCAGAGCGATGCGCAGGGTGGCGGACATGATGTGCTGGACCTGAATGAAAACGCCTCCGATCGGAGGCGCACATATTAGCGCAGGGCCGGGCGTGTCCTGCGCGTTGTTTGCATTCCCGAAGGGTGAGGCTATGCCTCATCCCCGTGATGGATTACTTCTTTTTGGCGGCTTTCCTGGTCTTTCTGACTACAGACTTTTTGGCCTTGGCAACCACTTTCTTCACCGGCTTTCTGGCGGCTTTCTTGGCGGCCTTTTTTGCGGGCCTGGTTTTCACCTTGGCTTTCTTGACAGGTACTGCCTTGGCTTTTGCCTTGGTTTTGCTCTTGCTACTGGTCTTTTTCTTGCCGTGCCTGGCGTATTCCTCGGCAATGGCTGCACCCAGTTCGGCAGGCGAACGCACGGTGCGGACACCGGCATCTTCCAGTGCGGCAAACTTGTCAGCAGCGGTGCCCTTGCCACCGGCGACAATCGCGCCAGCATGACCCATGCGCTTGCCGGGAGGGGCGGTGACGCCGGCGATATAGGAAACGACCGGCTTGGTGACATTGTCCTTGATGAACTGCGCACCCGCTTCTTCGTCGCTGCCGCCGATTTCGCCCACCATGATGATGGCTTCGGTCTGCGGATCCTCTTCAAAACGCGCCAGTACGTCGACGAAGTTCATGCCGCGTACTGGATCGCCGCCGATGCCGACGCAGGTGCTCTGACCCAGGCCAATGTTGGTGGTCTGGAACACGGCTTCATAGGTCAGCGTGCCGGAACGTGACACGATGCCCACCTTGCCCGGCTTATGAATGAAGCCCGGCATGATGCCGATCTTGCATTCTCCCGGAGTGATGATGCCGGGGCAGTTCGGGCCGATCAGCAGGCTGCCGTAATCCTTCAGCGCGGCCTTGACCTTGACCATGTCGTTCACCGGAATGCCTTCGGTGATGCACACGATCAGCTCGATGCCGGCATCAGCCGCTTCGAGAATGGCGTCAGCGGCATAAGGCGCCGGCACGTAAATCATGCTGACCGTCGCGCCTGTGCCTGACACTGCGTCACGCACCGTATTGAATACCGGCTTGCCCAGATGTTTTTCGCCGGCACGGCCTGGCGTCACGCCGCCCACCAGCTTGGTGCCGTAAGCCAGGCATTGTTCGGAATGGAAGGTACCCTGCTTGCCGGTGAAGCCCTGGCAGATGACCTTGGTATTTTTATTGACGAGGATGCTCATGGAAGATCGCTCTAGTGTTCGTTTAAGGAAGTGATTACTTGGCCTTCTTGACGGCCGTCACGACCTTCTTGGCCGCGTCGGTCAAGTCAGTGGCGGCAATCAGGGCCAAGCCGCTGCCGGATAGCAGCTTGCGACCGGCTTCGGCATTGGTGCCTTCGATACGCACCACCACCGGCACCTGCACGCCCACATCTTTAACCGCAGCGATGATGCCTTCGGCGATCATGTCGCAGCGGACAATGCCGCCGAAAATGTTCACCAGGATGGCCTTCACTTTCTTGTTGGAGAGGATCAGATTGAATGCCGCCGTCACACGTTCCTTGGTGGCGCCGCCGCCCACATCCAGGAAGTTGGCGGGTGCGCCGCCGTGCAGCTTGATCACATCCATGGTGGCCATGGCCAGACCCGCGCCGTTCACCATGCAGGCGATATCGCCCTCCAGCGAGACATAGTTCAGCTCATGCTTGGCGGCTTCGTTTTCGGTGGCGTCTTCCTGCGAAGGATCGCGCCAGCCAGCCAGTTCCTTCTGGCGGAACAGGGCGTTGTCTTCAATGTTGAGTTTGGCATCCAGTGCGACCAGACGACCTTCGCCGGTAACGATCAGCGGATTGATTTCCACCAGACTGGCGTCTTTTTCCAGGTAAAGCTTGTACAGGCCCTGGGCGATGCCGGTGAATTCCTCAATCTGCTTGCCGGACAAGCCCAGCGCAAAGGCCATGACCTTGCACTGCGAGGGCTGCAGCCCTGCTGCCGGATGCACATCGACACGAATCAGTTTTTCCGGCGTCTTTTCCGCCACTTCTTCAATGTCCATGCCACCGGCGGGCGAGACGATGAAGGCGATATGGCTGGTTTCGCGATTGAGCACCATGCTGACATACAGTTCGCGCTCGATCCTGGATGCCGGCTCAACATAAACCTGATGAATCGGCAGGCCTTCGGGACCGGTCTGATGGGTATGCAGATATTTGCCGAACATGCCCTTGGCGGCTTCCGCGGCTTTTTCCGGCGAATCCACCAGCTTGACGCCGCCGGCCTTGCCGCGACCGCCGGCATGAACCTGGGCCTTGACCACCCACTTGGAGCCGCCGATCTTGCGCGCTGCGTCGGCAGCTTCTTCCGGGGTGGCAGCGATATGGCCAGCGGGCACCGGAATGCCGTAACGGGCGAACAGCTGTTTCGACTGATATTCGTGCAGGTTCATGCGCGATGCGTCTCACATTGAAGGGTTAAACAACAACCGGGCATGGGCCCGGCGCAAAGAGCAGCGTATTCTGAGGCAATTGATTGCAGAAGCAAAGAATTCCGACATTGTGCGCACAGGTAGTAGTGGATCCCAGCGTGGAAATCCCTGCCTCTGTGCTAATTTGGTGCGATATGAACCTGTCATCCGATGCCCCTGCATCACCACAAAACAATTTGCATATGCATGCAACGGGCACGACTTCGGGCTGGCGCATCCTGCTGCTGCTCAATGGTTTCCGCGCACTGATTCCGATAGTACTGGGCACGTTGCTCGTCAGTCTCACGCCGCCGCCGGTCGGTGCATTACACCCCGCCTTGTTCATCGCCACCCTGTTTGCCTATTGCCTGTTTACCGTGACCTGCTTCGTCAGTCTCAAACGTCGCTGGCCGGGCTTGCAGACTCAGGCGTTCGCACATGTCCTGATAGATATCGTGG
This sequence comes from Steroidobacteraceae bacterium, assembly GCA_050248275.1. Classification (GTDB taxonomy): domain Bacteria; phylum Pseudomonadota; class Gammaproteobacteria; order Steroidobacterales; family Steroidobacteraceae; genus CAILZL01. The sequence goes on along the minus strand of JBFWSR010000019.1, from coordinate 11,801 downwards.
CATTGAGCACGCTCACCTATTCCAGCGGCGGCATGGCCAGCGGCCTGGCAGCCTTGATGATATTGCCCGTGGCCACCGCCAGCCTGATCGTCGCGCCGCGTCTGGGCTTGTTGCTGGCGGCCATTGCCGCGCTGGCGCTGCTGTTCCAGCAACTGATCAACATGCTCAAGGGTGCCGGCGACCCCGGTGAAATCACGGCTGCCGGCCTGGTGGGCGCACTGATTTTCTCGCTGAGTCTGGGCGCGAGGTACGCTGCCAGACGCCTTGAAGAAAGCGAACAGCTCATCAAGCAGCGCGAAGTGGATCTGGCCAATCTGGCCGAGTTGAACGAGTTCATTGTCCAGCACCTGCGGGAAAGCATATTGGTGGTCGATGCACAGGATCGGGTGCGGCTGATCAACGAGTCAGCCGCACAACTGCTCAAGGACGGTCCCGTGACCACCAATACGTTGCTGGGTGAAATGTCGCCGCGTCTGCTGTATCTGCTGGACACCTGGCGCCGCCAGCAAGACCATGCCCATGGCACGACTGCAACGCTGGTCTCAGCCAACGGCGGCACGCTGATACAACCGCATTTTGTCGCGCTGGCAAATCAGAACCCCGGCCCCACCCTGATTTTTCTGGAAGACACCAGCATCGTTGCCGAACGGGTGCAGCAATCGAAACTGGCGGCATTGGGACGATTGAGCGCCAGCATTGCCCATGAAATCCGTAATCCGGTCGGCGCCATGAGTCATGCGGCGCAATTGCTCAGCGAATCGTCCAGCCTGCCGCCGGAGGACCAACGACTGACCCGGATCATGACCAGCAACGCCGAACGCGTCAGCACGATCATTGATAACATTCTGCAGTTATCGCGGCGCGATGCCACGCATCCCGAACGCCTGTCGTTGAATGACTGGACCGAAGAATTCAGCTCGCAATTTCAACAAAGCTTTCAGTTGCGCCCGGATCAGCTATCGCTGATAGGTCCCCGTTATGCCGTGGACGTACAGGTGGACGGTTCGCATCTGCATCAGATCATGTGGAACCTGTGCGAAAACGCTCTCAAGTATGGTCGCGGCAGTGATGTTGAATTGCTTGAACTGCGTTTTGGCCGCATCAGCAACACCAACCGGCCTTACCTGGAAGTTGCCGATCATGGTCCAGGCATTCCGGCTGAAGAAGCCGAACGCATTTTTGAGCAGTTCTTCACTGCCGGTGAAGGCGGCACGGGATTGGGTCTGTTCATCGCCCGCGAACTGGCGCATTGCAACCGCGCCGTATTGATCTACGAGCCACGCCACGGTGGTGGTAGCATTTTCAGGATCGTGTTTTCCGATCCGCTACGCTGGGAAATATAAATGGCGCGCGCCCTTATCGTTGACGACGAAGCCGATATCCGGGAATTGCTGGGCATCACACTCGAACGCATGGACATTGAGGTGGTCGCAGCGCCCGATCTGGCCACCGCCACACGTCAGTTGCGCAACGGCCAGTTCGAGCTATGCCTGACCGACATGCGTTTGCCTGACGGCAATGGCCTGGACCTGGTGGAATGGATACAAAGCAACCGGCCGCAACTGCCGGTCGCCGTCATCACGGCACACGGCAATGTGGAATCGGCTGTGCGCGCCCTGAAGCTGGGCGCCTTCGACTTCATTTCCAAACCCCTCGATCTGGCCGCACTGCGCAAACTGATTACCGCGACATTGAAACTCTCCGACAATTTCGAAGTCACCGGCGTCCTGCCCAAGGTTCGCTTGCTGGGTCATTCCCCAGCCATGGACTCGCTGCGCGAGATGATTGACAAAGTGTCGCGAAGTCAGGCGCCGGTCCACATCTATGGTGAATCGGGCACCGGCAAAGAATTGGTGGCTCACCTCATCCACGAATCCAGTGCACGCCGCGACGCGCCATTTGTACCGGTGAACTGCGGCGCCATTCCCGGTGAACTGATGGAAAGCGAATTGTTCGGCCACAAGAAAGGCAGCTTCACCGGCGCCGTAGCGGACAAACAGGGGCTGATTCAAAGCGCCGAAGGCGGCACCCTGTTTCTGGATGAAATCGCCGACCTGCCGCTGCACATGCAAGTGAAGCTGCTGCGCGTCATCCAGCAGAAAACTGTCAGGCCGGTGGGCGAATCGCGGGAATTTCCCATCGATGTGCGTATCCTGTCTGCGACCCACAAGAATCTGGCCACCATGGTCAGCGAAAGCAAGTTCCGTGAAGACCTGTATTACCGGGTGAATGTCATCGAGATGCGCGTACCACCATTACGCGAACGCGGCGACGACATTGTCGAGCTGGCGGAATCAATATTGAAACGTCAGAGCAAACAGTTGGGCCAAACGCTACGCATCACCCGGGAAGCACTACAGACGCTAAAGCAGCATCACTTCCCAGGGAATGTACGTGAACTGGAAAACATCCTGGAACGCGCAGCCACACTGTGTTCTCAATACACGATTGATGTAAGCGATCTGCAGTTACGACCCAAGACTTCTCCACCTGCAGAAAGATCAACAGCCATCAATGCCGAGGTTCTGCCCGGCGAAGCGCTGGGCGAAGCGCTCGAAGACATCGAACGTGACGCCATCATGAAAGCCCTGGAACAGACCCGTTTCAACAAGACCAAGGCGGCAGCGTTGCTGGGCATGAGTTTTCGATCACTGCGATATCGCATCAAGAAGCTGGGGCTGGAGTAGCCATTACCTTCTCTACTTTTTTTCTTTCTCTCTTAACTCTTTGGCCGCACCACACCAGATTTTCCAACCAATATCGCACGCGGCCTGAAAGCTCTCGCTGGCTTCCTGATACCGACCCAATGAAGCAAGCGCTTTGCCCTGATTTGCACGATAGATCGGAAAGCCGGGCTCAAGACGAATGGCTTCAGCAAAATCGGGCAATGCCTGCAACACGTGACCTGATTCTGCTAAAGCCGACGCCCGCCCACCGTAAGCGGGCGAAAACTTCGGGTTGTAATGCAGCGCCGTTGTGAAATCGACTATGGCCAGGTCGTAACGTTTCAGCCTGTGCAACTCAACACCCCTATTGACGAACATTCTATCCATCCCCGAAACATCAACCTTGTCTTTGGCCAAGCGCACTGCATCATTCCAAAGATAAAAGTGACCCGAAAAAGTCATCAGCCTGTTCCAGGCCAATGGCGCCAGCATCAGAGGCACAAGCACCAACAGCACAAGAACCAACGGTCGCGACAGCTTTTCTTCCAGTAACAAGAAAACAACAAATGACGGCGCCAACCACAAATAACTGCGATAAAGCACAAAAATCTCGTGATAGCGAACGGTCACCAATTCCGTAGCGAACAGCAGCCCGGGCGCCAACATCGCTACACCCAGCAACCCGCGCCGCCCGCCTCGCCAAACCAGCAGTCCACCGATCGCCGCCCAAAGCACAAACAATACAAGACCAACCGTTTGCGGCCACGCGTGCAATGTCGCAGCAAAAGGCTCACGCATGTCGGCCGACATCCACAGTGGGTTGGGCAATAACCAAAGCGCGAGATATTTAAAGAACAACCATCCCTGCGTGATAACGCTCAGGAGCCAGGCAGGTTGTGGCACGACATCCGTGCGCATGGTCTGGATGTCCAGCTCATAGGCCGTCCCCAGCAGGCCTTTTTGATAGAGCACCAAGTAAATCGCAATGCCCACGCATACCAGGGCTGCAGCCCCGAAACGTCTAGCTATCAGAAAAAATGACGGCACCATCCTCTGGGTGCGCCACCACCATAGAGCCAACACAATGCTTACCAGCGGCACCATCACCGCGTGCTCTTTACTGAAGGCCGACAGCGCATAGGCGCCAACCGAGCACCATACCCAACGTTGTTGCCCGGTCTTCAAGGCCTCAAGCGCACACCACCACGACCACAGCGCAAAGAGCGTCGCCATTACAATGGTTCGCTCAATCAAATAAGCGGCACCGTACACCGATACCGGATGAACGACAAAAACCAGCGCGCCCATAAGGGGCAGTAATACCGAAGTATCTTTAGCCGCCACAGTGCGCAGCGGCGCCATCTGTTGAACCTGCCTTAGAAAGAAATACAAGCTGATGCCCGTCGCCGCATGTAACAGCAAACTCACCACCCGCAACGGCAAGATGGCATTGCCAAACCACACCCATGAAATCGCCATTGTCCAGTAAGGAATCTGCCGGGGAGCAGCCAGATTGAAATGCTGGGTTATTCGTGCCACTGAACCGTCATCAAAGAACTTGATGTCGTCGAACACCACCGGGCTATATAAAAAGCCGCTGTACAGCACGCACACGGCCATCAAGATCAATAAAAGCGGCCAGTAGCGATGCACGTTATTGCTCATGGTAGCGATCAGATTGATTCATTAGGAGCATGATTCAGGTGCCCACTCTATTCGATCGGGCCACGAACCAACAAATGCATGTCACACGGATTCAAGAGCACACAGGGCGACCAGAAATGTCATTAACTGACAAAAATCGGCAGACAATATTGCCGCCAAGTGACGGTGGCACGGCTAATTCCTGCCGTACTGCGCGACCTCCATCACACTCCGCTGCACATCATGCCATCAAAGCTCGACTGGCACCGATCTTGCTTTATCCGACCACAACGGTGGCGCAAGCAAACCGCAGTTTTTTGATACTCCCAATCCAACTAGCGAGGACTTTATGAAGCAAACACAAAAGGGCTTTACCCTGATCGAATTGATGATCGTGGTAGCCATCATCGGCATCTTGGCCGCCATCGCGCTGCCGGCATACAACCAGTACACCAAAAAAGCCAAGTTCTCTGAAGTCGTTCAGTCCACTTCGGGCCGCAAAACAGACGTGGAAGTTTGCGCTCAGGATCAAGGCACTGTGACTGGCTGCACCGGCGGCGCACTGGGCGTGGTCGCAGATGCAACCAACCCGTCAACATATGTTGCTTCGGTCACAACGCTAAACGGCAAGATAACTGCAACCGCTATTGGCAATGCAACAACTGCGTCAAAAGGTCTAAATGGTGAGACATACATTTTGAATCCAACCTATACTGGCGGCCAAACCACTTGGCTACTTGATACAGCAAACTCAACTTGCTATACGAACAATCCGCAAATCTGCAAGTGAACGCCAACTTGATTGGTTCGTAGCCTACCCAAATAGAATGGTTTGAATCATAGGTGGAATGCCCCTTAAAGGGCGTTCCACCTGTTTTTTTGTCATCACGAAACTGATCAATTTGAAAGCGATGTCGTGATATGACTTAGCATTTATCATTTATGAGGTACATCTCTCAGAGATGATCGCTTACTCTTGCACAATTGATCCCACTTTGACACTTAATCCATCCGCCACTTCCGGCCACACTTAAGGTTCATGGTCAACCAGATTCTTCACCCATGATCGACCCCTGTCCAAAATGACCACCGCTGCGTCTGATTCAGGACGGACTGCCGCACAGATAGCAGCCTTCTGATGCCTTGATGGTGCTATTTGTCTTACATCTCTGCCATGCAAAAATCGCAGTGGACCAAAAGACCTGTCAACCAATCCAAAGCATCTCGCGAAATACGAACTGTAGGCGCAATCTAATGAACACGTGGCTGATGGACACCGGCCCTTTGGTAGCGCTATTGGTCGGCAGCGATTCGCAACACCTGTGGTCGGTTGAGCAGACCAGGCATACGCCCACCACCGTATTGACCTGCGATGCCGTCCTCTCTGAGGCGCTGTTCCTGCTCAAGCGCGCCAGGCACAACACAGAATTTTCAGGTCTATCGCAAACATGGACGGCAATCCTTGTCAGTGGTCGCTCCCTGGCAGTAGCGCGGTCACAACTGTGACTTGCATCCTGTGGCCACAGTCATCACTACGGCACAATCGGCCCCAATTTGACAATTGATCCGTCCGCCACTTCCGGCCACACTTAAGGTTTACGGTTAGTCCAGCTTCCCGCCCATGATCGACCCGTCCCAAATGACCACCAACGCGCAGCGCATGTCCCTGCAGGGCCTGCCGCTGCGCCTGATTCAGGACGGTCTGCTGGACGAGAAAACCGCATTGCAGGCGCTGGAAGACGCGAAAGCCACCAACACCAATCTGGTCTCGCATCTGGTCGCCAAGGGCTTGGCCGATGCACGCGAGATTGCCATTGCCGCCTCGCAGGAATTCGGCGTACCGCTGCTGGACCTGGACGCCATTCAGCCTGATCTGGATGTAGTCCGCCTGGTATCGGACAAGTTGTTGCAAAAGCACCGCGTCCTGCCCCTGAGTCGCCGCGGCAAGCGCCTGTTCGTGGCGGTCTCCGACCCCACCCATGTTCATGCACTGGATGAGATCAAGTTTCAGACCAGCATGGCGGTGGAAGCCGTGGTGGTCGAAGAAGACAAGCTGCAGAAGCTGGCCAGCAAGACCATCGAGCAGGTTGATACCCAGATGCCGGATCTGGGCGATGACGATGTGGATCTGGATGGTCTGGACGTTACTGGGGGCGAAGACGATGAGCTGGGTCAGGCCGTCGGCCGCGACGATGTCGAAGACGCACCCATCGTCCGTTTCGTCAACAAGATCCTGCTGGACGCCATCAAGAAAGGCGCTTCCGACATCCACTTCGAGCCTTACGAAAAGATTTACCGCATCCGTCTGCGTATCGACGGTTATTTGAAGGAAATCGCCGCGCCGCCGGTGCAACTGGCCTACAAGATTGCGGCACGCGTGAAAGTCATGTCGCGTCTCGACATTGCCGAACGGCGCATTCCGCAGGATGGGCGCATCAAGATGCGCATTTCCAAGACGCGCGCGATTGATTTTCGTGTGAGCACCTGCCCCACCCTGTTCGGGGAAAAAATCGTCGCGCGTATTCTCGATCCTTCCAGCGCCATGCTGGGCATCGACGCGCTGGGCTATGAGCCCTTCCAGAAAGATCTGTACATGCAGGCGCTGGCCCGGCCGCACGGCATGATTCTGGTCACCGGCCCGACTGGCAGCGGTAAAACCGTGTCGCTGTATACGGGCCTGAACATTCTCAACAAGGAAGACACCAACATCTCGACGGCGGAAGACCCGGCGGAAATCAATCTGCCCGGCGTCAATCAGGTCAATGTCAATCCGAAGGTAGGTCTGACCTTTGCCGCTGCGCTGCGCGCCTTCCTGCGTCAGGACCCGGACGTGATCATGGTCGGCGAAATCCGCGATCTGGAAACCGCCGAAATCGCCATCAAGGCCTCGCAGACCGGTCACCTGGTGTTGTCCACCCTGCATACCAACGACGCCCCCAAGACGCTGACGCGCATGGTGGACATGGGTGTGCAACCCTATGCCATTGCCACTTCGGTGGCATTGATCATTGCCCAGCGGCTGGCACGCAAACTCTGCGTGCATTGCAAGGCGCCCTTGGAGCTACCTGCAGAAGCCCTGCGCAAGGAAGGCTTCAGTGAAGCTGACATCGCTGCCGAACTGAAGATATACAAACCTGTGGGTTGCAGTCAGTGTTCTGATGGTTACAAGGGCCGTGTCGGCATCTATCAGGTCATGCCCGTCACCGATAGCATCAGCCGCATCATCCTGCGCGGTGGCGATGCCATGGAGATCGCCGACCAGGCAACAAAAGAAGGTGTCTGGGACCTGCGCCGCTCGGCGCTGGAAAAAGTCAAAAATGGCCTGACCAGTCTCGATGAGCTGCACATGGTGACCGTGGAATAGTGACGCAGGCGCTTGCGCATGTTGTAAACAGACGACAGGCTGCAAGGGCAATACTGAACCGGATAGTTTGGATCAATAAAGATAGATTGGTTGTCAAGGGTATACACGTCGGCTGCAGATGGGGCTGAACCCCCGACTGAAACAGGACATCGAACGCACTCGGGAATCTGTCATGGCACAAATCGTCGCAACACAACAATTTCCCTACACCTACGAGGGAACCGACAAGAAAGGCCAGAAAGTCAAAGGCCGACTGATGGCGGCCTCTGAAGCCGCCGTCAAGGCCGACCTGCGCAAACAGGGTGTGGTAGCGAAGAAAATCCGCAAGGAATCGCAACTATTCAAGAGCGGCAAGAAAGTCGCCACCGAAGACATTGCTCTGTTCGCCCGGCAACTGGCGACCATGCTGCAAGCCGGTATTCCGATGGTGCAGGCTTTCGAGATCGTCGGTAATGGTCACGAAAAACCTGCCATGCAGAAATTGATTCTGTCCATCAAGGGCGACATCGAAGCCGGTACTACTTTGCACGAAGCCTTGGCCAAGCATCCGCTGTATTTCGACGACCTGTTTGTCAATCTGGTGGAGGCCGGCGAACATGCCGGTGCGCTGGAAACCCTGCTGGACAAGATCGCCACCTACAAGGAAAAAACCGAGGCCCTGAAAAAGAAGATCAAGAAAGCGATGTTCTATCCGGCCGCTGTGCTGGTGGTAGCGGTGATCGTGACGCTCATCCTGCTGATCTTCGTGATTCCGCAATTTGAATCTATCTTCAAGGATTTCGGCGCCGATCTGCCGGCGTTCACCATGATGGTCATTGGTCTGTCAAAATTCGTGCAGGAAACCGGCCTCTACATGGGCATGATATTGGCCGGTGCCATTTATGCATTCATTTATTTCAAAAAACGCTCAAAACCCATGCGCCAGGGTATAGATCGGGCATTGCTGAAAACCCCGGTTGTCGGCCCCATCCTGGTCAAAGCGGCGATTGCCCGCTTTGCCCGCACGCTGTCCACCATGTTCGCTGCGGGCGTACCGCTGGTGGAAGCACTGACTTCAGTGGCCGGTGCGACCGGCAACATCGTTTATGAGGATGCCACCCTGCGCATTCGCGATGAAGTATCCACCGGTCAGCGGCTACAACGCTGCATGGAAAACACCGGCCTGTTTCCAAACATGGTGGTACAGATGATCGCGGTGGGTGAAGAGTCCGGCTCTTTGGATGCGATGTCCGGCAAGGTGGCTGACTTTTACGAAGCCGATGTGGACGCCGCCGTGGATGCCATGAGCAGCCTGCTGGAGCCCCTGATCATGGCTATCCTGGGCGTACTGGTCGGCGGTATGGTGATCGCCATGTATCTGCCCATCTTCAAGCTGGGCGCCGTAGTGTAAGCAAGGTCTACCGCTGTAGACTGTAGGCATAGAAAATCAAACGCCGCATCTGTCAACGCAGGCGCGGCGTTTTTCTTTAATAACTATTCATTACGCTTAGCAATGACACTTGCCGAACTCTACACCACCGAACCCGCCTGGCTGATTGGCAGCATTTTTTTGCTGAGCCTTCTGATCGGCAGCTTTCTCAATGTGGTGATCCATCGGCTACCCATCATGATGGAACGCGACTGGCGGCAACAGGCGCAGGAACTGCTCGCCGCCGAACCTACAACCTACAGCCTGCAGCCTACAGCCAAATACAATCTTATCGTCCCCCGCTCAGCCTGCCCAAACTGCGGCGCCCAGATCACTGCGCTGCAAAATATTCCGGTGATCAGTTGGTTGCTGTTGAGAGGCCGATGCGCGCACTGCGGCGCAAATATCTCGGCCCGTTATCCACTGGTGGAACTGGCCACGGCCCTGCTGTCGGCCGCAGTGGCCTGGCGGTTCGGTTTTACTTTGCACATGGTCGCCGCACTGGTGTTCACCTGGATCTTGATTGGGTTGTGCATGATTGACTTTGATCAGCAGCTCCTGCCCGATGACATGACCCTGCCCTTGTTATGGCTCGGTCTGTTTCTGAGTCTGTTCAGTGGCGCCGTGTTGCCGGTGACACCCAGAGAAGCCATCATCGGCGCCCTGGCCGGTTATCTGAGCCTGTGGCTGGTGTTCCATGCCTTCAAAGCACTTACTGGCAAGGAAGGCATGGGTTACGGCGACTTCAAATTGTTGGCGGCCCTGGGCGCCTGGCTGGGCTGGCAGATGCTGCCATTGATCATTCTGCTGTCTGCCTGCGTGGGCGCAGTGGTGGGCATCGGTCTGATTGTGATCCGCGGCCGGGATCGAAATATCCCGATTCCCTTCGGTCCCTATCTGGCGGCGGCGGGCTGGATCGCCATGTTCTGGGGCGAAAGGATGGTCACGGCTTACTGGCACTCACTAGGGATGTAATTTGCAATGAGCGCCCGGCGTCCACTCTGGATTGGTCTGACCGGTGGCGTCGCCAGCGGCAAGAGCGCCGTTGCCGCAGAATTCGCCCGGCTGGGCATTCCAGTCATTGACGCCGACGAATTGGCTCGCGAAGTGGTGCAACCGGGTCAACCTGCTCTACAGGCCATCATTGACCACTTCGGCAACGCAGCGCTCGATAGCGACGGCACACTGAATCGGCGTCGCATGCGCGAGCTGATTTTCCAGAATCCTGCGGAAAAGCAGGCCTTGGAAGCCATCCTGCACCCGGCGATTCGCGCTGCCCAGCAGGCGCGCTCCGCCGCCATGAATGGGCCATATCAGATTCATGTCATGCCACTGCTGCTGGAAACCTGCAGCCAGGAATTGTACGACCGCATCCTGGTCGTCGATTGCCTGCCGGCAACTCAGCTCGCGCGGTTATTGCGGCGCGATGGCATCACCCGACAGCTTGCCGAAAGCATGTTGGCCGCACAGAGCAGTCGCGAACAACGGCTGGCATTGGCCGATGATGTGCTCGACAACAATGGCGGCATCGAGAATTTGCCGGAAAAAATAGCGCTTTTGCACCAGCAATACCTGCGGCTTGCAGCGCGCGCTGAGCACACAGATGCCTTGTCGGAATTCCGCAGGCAAGATTAATCCGTTCTGGCTCTTGGCCTGCACAAGCCCTGTGCATCACAATATGCCGATGACATCTACAGACCAGCAGAGCGGCAGCGACCAGCAAGCCGCCATCATCGAATACGAGCAGCCGCTCAACGAGCGTTTGCGTACGTATTTGCGGCTGGAGTTTCTCTACCGACAGACCCAGTACCATCAACAGCATCAGGGCAACTGGGCGGCCAGGGCCGCCATGTCGTCCATGCTGGAAATCCTAGCCATTACAGCACGCGGCGATTGCCGCACCGATGCTTTGAAGGAACTGGAACGCCAGCTCGCTGTGCTCAACGATTTCCGCAGCAAACAGGGCGTCGATACCGAACGGCTGCACAGCATCCTGGCGCAACTGGCGCATCACCGCAGCGAACTGAACTCGATCGGCGGGGTGTTCATGCAGAACCTGCGCGACTCGGAATTCCTGAGCGCGATCCGGCATCGCAGCGCCATCCCCGGCGGCACTTGCGAGTTCGACCTGCGCGACTACTTTCACTGGTTGAACGAACCTTTCGCCGTACAGCAACAGGCTTTCGACGACTGGATGAACCACATCCGCATCCTCTGCGAAGCGGTGATTTACCTGCTCTGGGTCACCCGCCAGAATGCCCGTCCGCGCCGTGAGCTTGCTGCGGGCGGGAATTTTCAGCTCAACCTGGACCGCGACTCACCCTGCCAACTGCTGCGCATCACACTGCCTGCCGGCACCGAGCTGTTTCCGGAAATCAGCGGCAGCCACTATCGCTGCAGCATCCGGTTTCTCAAATGGCAGGGCGTCGGCGCACGCCCGGTGCAAGCCGATCAGGATGTGCCTTTCCTGCTGACCACCTGTTCCTGAATGACTCGCGTTACCTGCCCCACCTGCAAGCGCCTGATTGAATATTCGCCAGACAACAAATGGCGGCCGTTCTGCAGTGAACGCTGCAAACTGATTGACTTGGGAGAGTGGGCGGCGGAAAAGCATGCGATACCGGTTCAGAGCAGCGAAGAGGATTCGCAAGAATTTGGCGCTGCGGATGGCGACGATTAAAGCCGTCCCCACCCCTTAGGATTGCGAATGACCCCGCAG
>JBFWSR010000018.1:0-83419 GCA_050248275.1 Steroidobacteraceae bacterium | reverse complement strand
CGCTGCACTGGTACAGCGCGCCATTGCAGGGAATCTGATGGCCGGGACGGACACCGTTGCACAAGTTGGCTTCCGGCTTGAGTTTGCGATACGAGAGCATGATGGTCTCCGACAGTGAGGGCTGATTCAGGTGTTTGTGTTGTCCAGTGTTTTTTGCAAATTCCATTCCCGGTTTTGTTTGTCATGTTTGCAACAGAGGGTGTGATGAATGACGCCTACGGCAAAGGGGACATGTCATCGATTCCCTTCAATCAATGAAGATGTGAAGCAGCACTCCCTGAATGTCGGGACAGGTTACTCATCGCTGCGTTTCAGCAACATGCTGTTGATGGCCTGACGTGAACGTTCGGCGATGCCGGCGGGACTGTTCTCGTATTCCTGACGCGCCGCATCCATGGCGCGCTGCGCCTTCTCGGCCTCATCGACCGTCAGCGGCAGACGGCCGGCCATGTGCGTGGCCTCCGGCGCAGCGTCGAGAATGGCGCGCCAGTTGGGATGCTGGATCACGGCCACCAATTGTTCCGCCTCCTTCCTGCCATCCAGATAGATGGCCGTGCCGATCACTTCAACCTTGCGGCCGTCCTGCGTGGTTTTGATATAGATGCTCATGAATGCTTCTCATGGAGTAAACCGGAGGGCGAGAGGCACTGTTCTTGCTTGTTCTGGCAAGGGCAAACCGATAGACCGGCTTGTCGCAAACCTGACAATGGAGCGCACATGCCTCTCTACGATTATCTATGCAAGAAATGCAACCAACGTTTCGAACTACTGGTCAGGTCCTCCACCATGCCGGCATGTCCGCACTGTGGCGGTCACCGATTGCAGAAACTGATATCCGCGCCTGCTGCGCCCGGCAAGAGCGCCGGCATCATCGCTGCGGGCCGCGCCCGTGCTGCAAAGGAGGGGCACACCAGCAATTACAAACGTGCGAACGGCAAGATCGTCGATTAAAGCTGCTGGCAAATGCATCGACTGACCGATGGCGGACACTTTGGCGAATTTCCTCACTGCTCCGGCATTATTGACGCTGACCAGCGCCGAACTGGCACTGGCGCGGCAGTTCGTATTCGCAAAATGGTGCGAACGAGCGCATGAACGCGGCGAGGCGACGCCGCTGGATCTGTCGCATTCCTGCAAGTACGGCACCCTGTTCATGCACACGGTGTTCGGCGGCGATATTGCCGGCAACTATCAGCACCAGTTCAACATCATCAATGGAAGCATCGTGGATCTGAGTGACGCCGCTGCCGACGTATGCGCGTTGCTTCATCCCTATATTCATGAGCCGGAACTGTTCGACATCCCGGAACATACTGCATCCATGCAGGGCTGCCAGCCGCGTGTCGCCGCTTGGGTGGCGGAATTCCTGCTGCTGGATCGCCGCTAGCAGCCGGTGCGCTGGCATTGCCAGCGCCGGGAGCCTATTCTTGAGAGCCGCCATGAAACAACGCAGCGGCGTCATTTCCGATCCATTCCGCGCATCAGGAGAGGCTCATGGACCCCATCGCCCAGTTCAAAGAAAACGCCAAACAAGGCTGGTCAAGTTTCGCCCCGACTGAAATGCTCACGGGCTCGGCGGCACCGCGTCTGGTGAAATTTGCCGGCATTACGCGCGGCATGGAAGTGCTGGATGTGGGTTGCGGCACCGGCGTGGTGGCGCTGACCGCTGCGCGTCTCGGGGCGCAAGTGACTGGCGTCGATCTCACGCCCAATCTCATTGCGCATGCCCGAGAGAATGCGGCCATCATGAATTTGCAGGTCGCCTGGCAGGAAGGCGATGTGGAAGCTCTGCCGTGCGCCGATGCCCGTTTCGATGTGGTGGTCAGTCAGTTCGGTCACATGTTTGCGCCGCGTGCGGAGATCGCCGTCAGAGAGATGCTGCGGGTGCTCAAGCCGGGCGGCACGATTGCCTTCGCCACCTGGCCGCCGGAGCTGGTGGTCGGCAGGACGTTTGCCTTGCTGGGGAAGTATGCGCCACCGCCGCCTCCGGGTTGCGCGCCGCCGCATTTATGGGGCGATCCGAACATTGTGCGCGAGCGCCTGGGCAATGCCGTCAAGGAGCTGTGTTTCGATCGCGATGTGCTGCGCTTCCAGATTCTCAGCGTCCAGCATGATCGCCTGTTTCTGGAAACCAACATCGGGCCCATCTCCAAGCTGGTGCAGACTCTTGCGGCATCTGACCCGGCCAGACTCACCACCTTGCGTCGCGAACTGGAAGAACTCATTGCCCTGTATTTCGAGGATAATCATCTGCGTCAGGATTATCTGCTGACGCGTGCAATCAAGGCTTGAGAAAGATAAAGATACTGCCTCGTCATAAACGCAACCGGCTTTCAAAACGCAGCCTGCTGCCGCTGATGGGATCGATAAACGCCAGACTGGCAGCCAGCAGTTTCAACGGGCGCTGGTAATTGTCATCCCCATGCCGGGTTAATACGGGATAGAAATCATCGTTGAGGATGGCGGCGCCCAGCGCGGCCATGTGTAGGCGCAACTGATGCTTTTTGCCAGTGACGGGCGAGAGTGCATAGCGCCAATTTGTTTCGCCACGCTCGAGCACATCGATATGCGTTTCGGTGTTGGCGAGGCCGGCGACTTCCTGCATGCGAAAGAAGGGGTCGCCACTCACCAGCCGGCTGCGACGCACCAATGGAAAGCTGAGATGGGGCAGGGCCGGCGCGATGGCCTGGTATTGTTTGGCGATCTGCCGGTTGCTGAACAGGGCGTGGTACTGCGCCCGATGCCTGGCATTGGCTGAAAACATCACCAGTCCCGCCGTGCCGCGATCAATGCGATGTAGCGGCGCCAGTTGCGGATTGTCGAGCCGTTCCATCAGGCGCGTCAGCAGCGTCTGCTGCACGTAATTGCCCTTGGGCGTGACCGGCAGGAAGTGCGGTTTGTCGGCCACCACGATATTGGCGTCGGCATACAGAATCGATTCCACGAAGGGAATCGGTTTTTCGTCGGCAATCTCCCGAAAGTAACGGATCGTCAGTCCCGTCTTATAAGGGCTGTCCGGCCCGAGCGGCTGGCCGGTGGCATTGACAACCAGCCCGCGCGCCATGCGGCTCAGCCATTGTTCGCGATCAACATGATTGAAATGAGCGCACAGACAGTCGAGTACCGTGGTCCATGGCCCCGGCGGCAGTTGCAACGTGCTGGGTGCGCGGTGTTTGAGTGCAGAGGGCATGCGCCCAATGGTACTGCTTTATGGACGAGAACGATGAATTGCGCCCGCTGGCTCTGCTAACGTTCGCGATAGACACGCAACCACATGAGCGTGGCGGGAGTGAGCGCGCTGGCGGCAAACCACAGGGCGTCATCTTCCAGATGGTCGCTGTGCAGATGCCGGACGATGGTGGACCAGGCATCCCAGTCCAGTTCCGGCAGCTGTTGCTGCAGGCTGGATTGCAGCTTGCCGAGCGAATCGGCCATGTTCAGCAGTTGCCGTTTGACTTCCTGACGCGTCACACGTGAACGCCGCAGGTCTTCCGCGTGTAGTCCATCCATCAAGATCATCACATTGGCGCCGGCATCATCGATCAGACCGAACAGCGGCTGACTCATCCGGTCTTTTCCTGCAATGGCGCGCCGGGCAGCACGTAGGGCAGGCTGAGCATGTGCAATCGGGAGCCGGCCACGCCATCCAGATGCAATTCTGTCTGAGACAGATCGACGCTGACCACGGCCAGTAACTCGCAGCCGGCATCGGTGCTGACTGCATCCACCACTTCACCCGCATGCGTGCTGCCCTGTACCACGCGAGTGCCCGGATCGGGCGCGGCGCAGTTCGCGGCAAAGCGGAACATGCGGCGCTTGATGGCGCCGCGATAATGCGTGCGGGCGATGATCTCCTGCCCGGTATAGCAGCCCTTGTCGAAACTGATGCCGTTCAATGCATCCAGATTCAGCATCTGCGCGACAAAGGATTCGTGGGTTTCGGGATACACCTGCGGCAATCCGGCGGCGATGTCGGCCCGCCGCCATTGCAGGCAACTGTCTTCGGTCGTTTGTAGTCGAATGGCAGCCGGCGCCGCCAGCAATAGATAACGTTCATCGGCGCTCCACCAGCGCATCAGACTCAGTTCGCCGGCCTGTACGACTTCACCGGGCACAACAGGCAGCAAGTTGCTGATGACTGCTGCCTGATTCGCGTCCAGCGGCACGATGCACCACAGCGACGGATCGTTGAGCAGCCGGACCTTGGCGCGCAGCACATAGCTGCGCAGCCGCGTCAGCATGCGTGGGATCATCGTTGCAGGCAGGAGCGCAATGATATGTCCATCGCGTTCCATCAGTGTCATCACCGCCTGCACACGACCCTGTGCGGAATTGCAACTGGCCAGCAGGGCATGTTGCGGGCTCAGCTTGCGCAGATCCTGACTGAGCTGGCCTTGCAGAAAGCTGCGCGCGTCGGCGCCGTCCACGGTCAAGGCCGACAAGGTATGCAGAACGGGCAGTTGCAGGGGTTGGATCATGCGACATTCTCGCCGGTGTTCTCGGAAGGAATATCTTCCACCAATTCAACGCCACTTACACAAATTTCGCCATCAACCACCATGAGCGGCACCGATTGCAGGCTTTGCCCCGAGCAGGGGCCTTCCACGCAGCGGCCTGTACCGATTTCGAACAATGCGCCATGCTTGCCGCACATCAGCCGCATGCCGTTCGGATCCAGAAATTGATTTCGTTCCCAGTCGAGATTCGTGTGCTGATGAGGGCATTGATTGATGTAGCCGAACACCTGCTGGCCCCAGCGAACCACCACGATATGCCAGGCGCGCTGACTGCCATCCTCGGCATGACGCAGCAGGCTGAAACCCTTGGCGCGGCGGCTGGGAATATCGTCCAGATCGCAGATGACATACAGCGCAGGCTGCGCGGCGTCCGGCATTACAGTTCTCCGTCCATCGTCTCCAGCGTTTCGACCGGCTCTGGTTCAGCGCAGTGAGCAGCTTTACGCAACAGATAAAGGCACTCAGGGGTTGCCGCCATATCCAGCGCCGTATAACCATCCAGATTTTCGAGGCCGGCATCGGCATGGGCCGCCAGCAGCAAGGCCACTACTTCAGGCTTGCCCGAGGAAACGGCATACATCAGGCAGGTGCTGCCATGATCGTTGCAGTTATCGATATCGATCCCGGCATCCAGCAATGTCTTGATGCTGGCAGGGTCGCCGTTGAAACATGCCAGCCACAGGGCATTGTTACCGTCGGCATTGCGCGCCTGGTGATTTGCGCCGAGTTGCAGCAGTTCGCTGATGAGATCGGCGCGACCGAAACGGGCGGCATGCATCAATGGCGTAGTGCGATTGTCGCGTGTGGCATCGAGGTCGTTGAGAGGAAACCCGTGCTGATGCAGCCAGGTGCGTAATGTCTCGCTGATGGCGAGCACGGCCGGCTTGAAAAAGCTGGACTGTGCGCCTTGCGCACCCGCGCCGCGCCAGGCACTGATGAATGCACGCGAACTGGCGATCCGGTCAGCCATGATGGCCAGTGCCTGCATGCTGGCCCACGCTGTGGGCGTCGTTACGCATCCAGTCCGCCGTCTTGAACAGTTGCTGCAACAGCAATTCGCGCAGACGCGCCGAGCCAACCACTTCTTCCAGCGCGCCCTGCATGCACAGCATCCACGCATTGCGTTCGGGGATGCCGATCTGAAAACCCATGTGTCGCATGCGCAGACGCGGGTGGCCGCGTTCCTGCGAATACAACTTCGGTCCACCCAGCCATTCGCCCAGGTAACGCTTGAATACCTCCTTGGTCCGGCCCAGATCGGCCGGATGCATGGCGCGAATGGTCTGTGCCTCGGGCAGAGTATCCATGCGCAGGTAAAAGGCCTCGACGATGCGGTCCACCGCCGTCGCACCGCCCACTTGTTCAAAATGCGTTGCCAATTGTTCGATTGCTGTCATGCCGTTACCGCAGCAAGCTCCGTGCCAAGGCGGTCGTCAGTGCAGAAGGGCGATACCGCGTCAGCACGGGCGGTTGCAGGCGTTTGATTCGCCGCCATTCATCTGCATTTTGCAGGTTGGGCTTCAGCCCGACATTCCCGGAGTCGGGCTGAAGCCCGGCGTGCATGCCTGCATCCAATGTTTCAATTGCGACAGCCTGATGCGGGGCAGTGTCGAGTCCGGAACAAAATGGCGGATCGGGCATGGCCGGCAGGGACAGATACGCAGGTCTGACCGTTCGATCCGCTCTGAGTACCCCTCCTGTGCGGACTACCCTGACTTCCCGTCAGCTGATGAGAAGATCGAAGTTGACGCTGGGCATATACTGATGCTGGCGAGGTGATATATGCGTAGTAAAAAGTTATGGTCGCTGTACTTCAAACGCATTGCCAAACTTTGGTCAGTTCGTGCCGGCATTCATTACCGTAGCATGGCCTTTTAGGCCGTAGAAAAAGAGGTATTTTGAAATGTCAGATGTTTTATGGATCAACAAGACACATCGGCGAAAGCTGCTGAAAACAGGGTTTTTCTATAATCTCATCAGGCCAAACGACTGGCAGCATCGGGAGGAGTGATGAAAGACAATTCTATGTACCACGATGGAATGCGTCAGCTCCAGGACATGCGCGAAACGAGACGCCTTGCCGATCGGCTGGAGCAAACCATTGTCCACACGGCTTTCACCGATGAGGACCGTGCGTTCATCGAACGCTGTTCGATGTTCTTTGTGGTAACCGCGGATTCCAGCGGCCGCCCTGACTGCTCATACAAGGGCGGGCTGCCGGGGTTCGTGCGGGTCGTCGATGAGCGCACTCTCGCATTCCCCGACTATGACGGCAACGGCATGTACCTATCCTGGGGAAACCTTCTCGTCAATCCTCATGTGGGACTCCTGTTCCTTGACTTCGAAAATCCGAAGCGGATACGGGTGAACGGCCCGGCGCAGATCAGCCCGGATGATCCTTTGCGCACCGAATATCCGGGTTCGGTATTCATCGTCCGGGTGACGGCGGAGAAAATTTTTCCTGCATGTCCTCGCTACATTCACAAGATGTAACTGGTGGAGTTGTCAACGTATGTCCCCCGGCCCGACTACACTCCGCCGGTTCCGGCCTGGAAGACGTTCGACGTGTTCCGGGATGCGCTTCCAGCTCGTGACCGCACAGACGCAAGCGATGACGGCACTACGACCGCACCCGTTGCGCCCTGATTCTGGTGATTGGTGACGCTGATCGTTTGAACGTCATGTCAGTAACACGGAAGATTGCTTGACGATAGGCGACGTTGCTTGCATCGCCACACGCAACAGGTCGCTACATTCGCTGCTGATGCACATGTCCAGCGCACTGCGGCCATCGCAAGTGCGCAGCGTTGCATTCGCATCGGCGGCTAACAGCTTTTGCACGATGGTCGTCTTGTCGGTCAGGGCGGCATGCATCAAGCAGGTCAGTCCCTGGTTGTTCTGGTTGTCGATGTCGATGCCAGCCTTAAGCAGCAGATTGATGACCGCCAGCGAGTCGTTGCTGCAGGCGTGCCACAGGGCGTTATTGCCGTCGGCATTGCGTGCATTCACGTTGCTGCCTTGTTGCAGCAGGCTGCTGACAATGTGGCTATCTCCTAATCGACTGGCATGCATCAACGGCGTGTTGTGGTTGGCGATCACCGCGTCGTGCCGGGCTGGCGCGAAACCATGTTGTTCCAGCCATTCGGCCAGATCGGGTCGTCGTTCGATCAGATCAGGGCAGGCAGCACGCCAGGCTTCAAAACCGCCATCCAGGCTATAGACCTCGGCAAAACCAAAATCGGTGAACATCTGCGCATAGGTCTGGCTGGCATGGCCGTGATAGCAATAGATCAGGACAGGCCGGGTGCGCGCCGTGCCCAGCAACAGCGAATCGAGGTTGGCGCGGGTCACATGCAGGGCGGAGGCAAGGCGAGCCTGTACGTGGCAGGCATGGTCACGCACATCGAGCAACAGCAGCCCGGGACGTGGCAGCAACTGGCGTGCTGCAGTCGTATCGATGCGCTGGTATTCCATGGCGACACGGTCCGGTTTCATGGTGAACACCGTTGGCGTGAGTGTTGGTGTGTGCACGCCTGCAAATGAGCGGCATCACCATTGGTATGCAAGTCGATGATTGTTTGCAGCTGTTGTGGATCGAAACCCGCGATGGTTTTGCCGTCGATTTCCAGCAGGGGGCGTTTGATCAGCAAGGGTTCTGCCACCAGCAATGCCAGCGCTTCGTCATGGCCAAGTCTGGCGGGATTGATGGCGCCCGACTTGATGCGCGGCGCCGCCGGATTGAACCAGTCGGTAATGGGACGTTCTGCAAAAAAAGTTTTCAGGCGTTCTGCCGTCCAGGTTTCGGTCAGAAGATTCCTGACCTGCAATTGATGTCCGGCTGCCTGCAACAGACGACGCTGCCGCGCATTGGTGGCGCAACCGGGTTTTTCGTAGAAGACAATCGTTGACATGGTGATCAGCCATCAAGAGTAGCAAGACACATCACGCCACCTGCACCGGTATCGACAGGGCAGTGCGGCGTCCCAGTTGTACGTCGACCTTGCGGCGTACCGATTCAATGGTGAAGGGTTTGCTCAGCAGGGCATGCGCGCCGGCTTTCAAACCTGCCTGCGCCGTCGCATCATTGGCGGTGTCAGTGACGATGACGATCTTCACACCGGGAATGCGCGCACCGATGGTTTTCAGGACAGCCACGCCTTCCGATTGCACGATGGCGTTGCCCAGCAGGATCAGATCCGGTTTCCATTGTTCGGCTTTGGCGTAAGCCTGTTCCAGGCTGGCCAGTTCATGGGTTTCGTTTTCGTCATGCAGCATGAATTGCAGCACCGCACGAGTGATCTCGTCGCTATCGACGACAAAGATGCGTTTGTTTTCCACAGCACGCGAACTTTCCACACCGATTTGCATATTGGCCTCACAGGATTTGCATGAACGTGTTTGCACGAAGTGGTGGTGCACCGCACGGGCGCCCCATGTTATGGATTCATGCAGCAAGTTCTGTTCCAGAGTTTGTGCCCGTTGAGCACATGGAAGATGGTTGCCAATAACCATCGACAGGAGGTCGCTGCTTGCGGAAGCGCTCATTCACGTCATTAACCACAGGCGGGAATCCAGTAAGAAACTGATTCCACTGGACTCCCGCCTGCGCAGGAATGATGGCTCAGATCAATCGTGACTGGCTGAAACAGCCTCGTCAGGACTGTCACACACGGTCGCCGCGACCTGCTCAGACAGGGGCTGAAACGAGCTGACACAGGCTGTTTGTCTGTTCCGTTCCAGACAGAAACAGGACCAATGTCGGGTTCTGGACATGCCTGGGGCGGCGCGCGCCTTGTGAATTTTATTCGGTAAAAACAGCCTTTTTTGCACATCCGGCACGGCTGGCACGCGCTTTGCTTTATCCATCCCGAGCGGCGAGTGGATGTGGGATGTGACGCCAATCCGAACAAGAGCAAAGGCTAACGTTTTACAACCTGCGGCGGAATTTTTGGTTAACGGTACGAAGCGCGTGTCAGCCACCGCTTCAAACAGTTTCGATTACGAAGGAGACTTCAAATGGCAGCTCTGCGTCAAATCGCTTTCTACGGCAAGGGTGGCATCGGTAAATCCACCACTTCGCAAAACACTCTCGCGGCACTCGCCGATCTCGGTCAGAAAATCCTGATCGTCGGTTGCGATCCCAAGGCCGATTCCACCCGTCTGATCCTGCACGCCAAAGCTCAGGACACCATCCTGAGCCTCGCTGCTGCCGCCGGCAGCGTCGAGGATCTGGAGCTCGATGACGTGATGAAGATTGGCTACAAGGACATCCGCTGCGTGGAATCGGGTGGTCCTGAACCGGGCGTCGGCTGCGCCGGCCGCGGCGTGATCACATCCATCAACTTCCTGGAAGAAAACGGCGCTTATGACGGCGTGGACTATGTGTCCTACGACGTGCTGGGCGACGTGGTGTGCGGCGGTTTCGCCATGCCCATTCGCGAGAACAAGGCCCAGGAAATCTACATCGTCATGTCCGGCGAAATGATGGCCATGTATGCGGCCAACAACATTTCCAAGGGCATCCTGAAGTACGCCAACTCCGGTGGCGTGCGTCTGGGCGCATTGGTGTGCAATGAACGTCAAACCGACAAGGAACTGGAACTGGCTGAAGCGCTGGCTGCCAAGCTGGGCACCAAGCTGATCCACTTCGTGCCGCGCGACAACATCGTGCAGCACGCCGAACTGCGTCGCATGACGGTGATGGAATATGCGCCGGATTCGAAGCAGGCCGACGAGTATCGTCAGCTGGCGACCAAGATTCACGCCAATGCCGGTCAGGGCATCATCCCGACGCCCATCACCATGGACGAGCTGGAAGACATGCTGATGCAGCACGGCATCATGAAGCAGGTCGATGAATCGCTGGTCGGCAAGAGTGCCGCAGAGCTGGCAGCTGAAGCAGCTGCGTCGGCGGCTTGAGTGTGATCAACCCCTCTCCCGCCAGGGGAGAGGGGACTTCAAGAGAAGAGGTATCAATATGAGCTTAAGCACAGCAGCACAGCTGGAAGACACCAAGACGCGCAACAAGCAACTCATCAATGAAGTGCTGGAAGCGTATCCGGAAAAGTATGCCAAGCGTCGCGCCAAACATCTCGGTACGTTTGAGGAAGGCAAGCCTGATTGCGGGGTCAAGTCCAACATCAAGTCCATTCCGGGCGTGATGACCATTCGCGGCTGTGCTTACGCCGGCTCCAAGGGCGTGGTGTGGGGTCCGATCAAGGACATGATCCATATCAGTCACGGTCCGGTGGGCTGCGGCCAGTATTCCTGGGCTGCGCGCCGTAACTACTACATCGGCACCACCGGTGTGGATACGTTCGTGACCATGCAATTCACTTCCGATTTCCAGGAAAAGGACATCGTGTTCGGCGGCGACAAGAAGCTGGCCAAAATCATGGATGAGATCCAGGATCTGTTTCCCCTGAACAAGGGCATCACCGTGCAGTCCGAATGTCCGATCGGCCTGATCGGCGACGACATCGAAGCGGTGTCGAAAGCCAAGTCGAAGGAATACGGCGACAAGACCATTGTGCCAGTGCGCTGTGAAGGGTTTCGCGGCGTCAGTCAATCGCTGGGTCATCACATCGCCAACGATACGGTGCGCGACTGGGTGTTCGACAAGCAGGAAGGCAAGACCTCGGATTTTGTCGGCACGCCCTATGACGTGGCCATCATCGGCGACTACAACATCGGTGGCGATGCCTGGTCGTCACGCATCCTGCTGGAAGAAATGGGCCTGCGCGTGATCGCGCAATGGTCCGGCGACGGCAGCATCGCGGAGCTGGAAGCAACGCCCAAGGCGAAGCTCAATGTGCTGCACTGCTATCGCTCGATGAATTACATCTCGCGCCACATGGAAGAGAAGTACGGAATTCCATGGGTGGAATACAACTTTTTCGGCCCGACCAAGATCGAGGAATCGCTGCGCCGCATTGCCGGTCATTTCGACGACAAGATCAAGGAGGGCGCAGAGCGCGTCATTGCCAAGTACAAGCCGCTGATGCAGGCCGTCATCGACAAGTACAAGCCGCGTCTGGCCGGCAAGAAAGTCATGCTGTTCGTGGGCGGTCTGCGTCCGCGTCACGTGATCGGCGCCTATGAAGACCTGGGCATGGAAATCGTCGGCACGGGCTACGAGTTCGGCCACAACGACGACTATCAACGCACCACTCATTACGTCAAGGATGGTACGTTGATCTATGACGACGTGACCGGCTACGAGTTCGAGAAGTTCGTCGAGAAGGTACAGCCCGATCTGGTCGGTTCCGGCATCAAGGAAAAGTACGTGTTCCAGAAGATGGGCGTGCCGTTCCGGCAGATGCACTCCTGGGATTACTCCGGCCCGTATCACGGCTACGACGGCTTCGCAATCTTCGCTCGCGACATGGACATGGCGATCAATTCGCCGGTGTGGGCGCTGACCAAGACACCGTGGAAGACCGCGACTAAGGATGAATCTGCGAAGGCTTGAGAGGCATCGACGTAGGGCGGATTAGCACAGCGTAATCCGCCGTCCGAAAAGACGGTGGGTTACGGCGAAAAGCCGCTTAACCCACCCTACACAGAACTGTATAGAGAGGAAATTTTTATGACTCAGAGCGCTACTCACGTACTCGACCACTTCGATCTGTTCCGTCAACCGGAATACAAGGAGATGCTCGAGAACAAGAAAAAGAACTTCGAAAATCCGGTGGCGGAGATCGAAGTTGAGCGGGTGCGGGAGTGGCTGAAGACACCCGAATACCGCGAAAAGAATTTTGCCCGCGAAGCTCTGACCGTCAATCCAGCCAAGGCCTGCCAGCCATTGGGCGCGGTGTTTGCTGCGGTGGGTTTCGAGAGCACGCTGCCATTCGTGCACGGTTCGCAGGGTTGCGTTGCCTATTACCGCAGCCATTTTTCGCGACATTTCAAAGAGCCCAGCTCCTGCGTGTCTTCATCCATGACCGAAGACGCTGCCGTATTCGGCGGCCTGAACAACATGATCGACGGCCTGGCCAATGCCTACAGTCTGTACAAGCCGAAGATGATCTCCGTCTCCACTACCTGCATGGCGGAAGTGATCGGCGACGATCTGAACGCCTTCATCAAGACCGCCAAGGAAAAGGGTTCCGTGCCGGCCGAGTTCGATGTGCCGTTCGCGCATACGCCGGCTTTCGTGGGCAGCCATGTCACCGGCTACGACAATGTGATGAAAGGCATTCTGGAGCACTTCTGGGATGGCAAGGCCGGCACCGTCCCGAAGCTGGAACGCGTCGCCAATGACAAGATCAACTTCATCGGCGGGTTCGACGGTTATACGGTCGGCAACCTGCGCGAAGTGAAGCGCATCTTCAATATGATGGGTGTCGAGTACACCATCCTCGGCGACAGCAGCGATGTCTGGGATACGCCGACCGATGGCGAGTTCCGCATGTATGACGGCGGCACGACGCTGGAGGAAGCGGCTAATGCGCTGCATGCCAAAGCCACCATCTCCATGCAGCAATACTGCACGGAGAAGACCCTGCCGCTGATCGCCAATCATGGTCAGGAAGTGGTGTCGTTCAATCATCCCGTGGGTGTGGCGGCGACCGACAAGTTCCTGATGGAAGTGTCGCGTCTCACCGGCAAGGCGATTCCTGAAGAACTGGCCAGGGAACGCGGCCGTGTGGTGGATGCCATGGCGGATTCCAGCGCGCACATCCATGGCAAGAAGTTCGCCATCTACGGCGATCCGGATCTGTGCCTGGGGCTGGCGGGTTTCCTGCTGGAAATCGGCGCTGAACCGACGCATATCCTGGCCACCAACGGCAACAAGGACTGGGCGGAGAAAGTACAGGCATTGCTGGACAGCTCGCCGTTCGGCAAGAACTGTCATGTGTATGCCGGCAAGGATCTGTGGCACATGCGTTCTTTGTTGTTCACCGACCCGGTGGACTTCCTGATCGGCAATACCTACGGCAAATATCTGGAGCGCGATACCGGCACGCCGCTGATCCGCATTGGTTTCCCGGTATTCGATCGCCATCACCATCACCGCTATCCGGTGTGGGGTTATCAAGGTGCGATGAATGTGCTGGTGTGGATCCTCGACAAGATATTTGACGAGATCGACAGGAACACCAACGTGCCGGCCAAGACCGATTTCAGCTTCGACATCATTCGCTGATTCCGGAAATACACAGGGAGCGATATGTCGCTCCCTGTGTCAAGGCCAGTTGAAAGAGTTTCTCTGTGGTACAGCTCGGCCAGGGGTGGCCACTCTTTGGAGGCACGGCATGAGTTCGCTTTCAAGCAAATTGCAAGAAGTGTTCGAGGAACCGGCTTGCGGCAAAAACCAGGGAAAAACGGACAAGGAACGCAAGAAGGGCTGCACCAAGCAGCTCTCCCCAGGCGCGGCTGCGGGCGGCTGTGCGTTTGACGGAGCGAAGATCGCCTTGCAGCCCATCGTCGATGTGGCGCACTTGGTGCATGGGCCGATTGCCTGCGAAGGCAACTCCTGGGACAACCGCCATGCCCTGTCTTCCAGCGTCTCCACCTATCGTACCGGCTTCACCACCGACATTACCGAACTGGATGTGGTGTATGGCGGCGAAAAGCGTCTGTACAAGGCGGTGAAGGAAATCATCGACAAGTACGATCCGCCGGCTGTATTTGTCTATCAAACCTGTGTGACCGCCTTGATCGGCGATGATGTCGAAGCGGTATGCAAGGCGGCCAGCCAGAAATTCAACAAGCCGGTGATTCCGGTGAATTCGCCGGGATTCGCCGGCGTGAAGAATCTGGGCAACAAACTGGGTGGTGAAGCGCTGCTCGATTACGTGATTGGCACGCAGGAGCCTGAGTACACCACGCCTTACGACATCAACATCATCGGCGAATACAACCTGTCAGGCGAATTGTGGCAGGTGAAACCGCTGCTGGATGCCATGGGCGTGCGCGTGCTGTCCTGCATCAGCGGCGATGCGAAATATCATGAAGTGGCGGCTTCGCATCGCGCCAGGGCGGCGATGATGGTGTGCTCCAAGGCGATGATCAATATCGCCCGCAAGATGGAAGAGCGTTATCAGATTCCGTTTTTCGAAGGTTCGTTCTATGGCATTGGCGACATGTCGGACAGCCTGCGCGAGATTGCGCGTCTGCTGGTACAGCAGGACGCGCCGGATGACATCATTGGTCGTACCGAACGTCTGATTGCCGCCGAGGAAGCACGCGCCTGGGCGCGCATTGAACCTTACAAGCAGCGCCTGAAGGGCAAGAAAGTGTTGTTGATCACCGGCGGCGTGAAGTCCTGGTCGGTGGTGGCGGCGTTGCAGGAAGCCGGCATGGAAATCGTCGGCACCAGCGTCAAGAAATCCACCAAGGAAGACAAGGACCGCATCAAGGAGATCATGGGCGAGGAAGCGCACATGATCGACGACATGACGCCGCGCGAAATGTACAAGATGCTGAAGGAGGCGCGCGCCGACATCATGCTGTCAGGCGGCCGTTCGCAGTTCGTCGCATTGAAAGCCAGGATGCCCTGGCTGGACATCAATCAGGAACGGCATTACGCCTATGCCGGTTACGAAGGCATGGTGCAGCTGGTGCATGAGATCGACAAGACGCTGTCGAATCCGGTATGGGAACAGGTGCGCAAGCCCGCGCCGTGGGAATCCAGTGTGACATCACTGCTGCCGGAGATGGCCGGTGCGTACTAGAAGCAAGCATTCAGCTGCAGGCTGGGCCATGCGCCTAATCCGACCTGAGCCTGCGCAGGCGGTGTGCAGTGGCTAAGGTCAAGACCCAGCACAAGGCCGCGGCGGTCAATCCGCTCAAGATGAGCCAGCCGCTGGGTGCGAGTTATGCCTTTCTGGGCATGAACCGCTGCATGCCGGTGATGCATGGTTCGCAGGGCTGTACGTCGTTTGGTCTGGTGCTGCTGGTGCGGCATTTCCGCGAAGCGATTCCCTTGCAGACCACGGCGATGAATGAAGCCACCACCATCATGGGCGGCTACGACAATGTCGAGAAGGCCGTGCTGAATATCCGTACACGCGCCAAACCCGATCTGATTGCGATTTGCTCGACCGGCCTGACCGAGACCAAGGGGGACGATGTCGGTGCCTACCTGACGTTGATTAAACAGAAACATCCCGAAGTCAATGATACGGCCTTGGTGTACGTCTCGACGCCGGATTATCTGGGCGCCTTTCAGGATGGCTGGGCCAAGGCCACACAGGCTCTGATTGAAGCCCTGGTTGAGCCCACCACGATGATGCCGGATGCTCGACAGGTGAATGTCTTGCCGGGCTGTCATCTGACGCCGGGCGATGTGGAAGAAGTGCGCGAGATGATCGAGGCATTCGGTCTCAAACCGATTTTCCTGCCGGATGTGTCAGGTTCGCTCGATGGTCACATGTCGGATGAGTTCAGTCCCACCACCATGGGCGGCGCCACGTTGGCACAGGCGTGCGGCATGGGTAATTCCGTGGTGACACTGGCCGTCGGCGAGCAGATGCGTCCCTGCGCCGAAGCGCTGCAGGAAAAAACCAATGTGCCTTATTTGCTGTTCGAGCGTCTCACCGGCCTGGAAGCGAATGATCGTTTCCTGACCGAGCTGGCGCGCATTTCCGGCACGCCCGTACCGGGCAAGTATCGACGGCAGCGCAGTCAACTGCAGGACGCGATGCTGGATGCGCATTTTTTCATTGGCGGCAAGCAGATCGTCATTGGCGCTGAACCGGATCTGCTTTATGCACTGAGCATGAGCCTGCATGAACTGGGTGCCGGCATTCGTGGCGCAGTGACCACCACGCAATCGCCGTTGCTGGAGCAGTTGCCGCTGGATGAAGTGCTGATTGGCGATCTGGAAGATCTGGAAAGTCTTGCCCGATCATGCGATGGCGGTTGCGATCTGATGATTACGCATTCACATGGCCGTCAGGCTGCGGAGCGTCTGCAGGTGCCATTGCACCGTGCCGGTCTGCCGATGTTCGATCGGCTGGGCGCCGGTCACAAAACCACGGTGGGTTATCGGGGCACCAAAGAGTTTCTGTTCGAGATCGGCAACATTTTTCTGGCGCATCCGCATGAGGCGGGGCCGGACAGCTGGGCATTGCCGGAGACGACCCGTGAAAGTGTTGCGGCGACTCCGCTTAGTTGAATCACAACGAGGAGTACGAGGTATGAAAGTCGCGTTCGCTACCCAGGATTTGAAACGCGTCGATGCGCATTTCGGTTGGGCGAAGAACATCGCGATCTACGAGATCTCGCCCGAGGGCCATCAATTTGTGGAAGCCGTGCAATTCTCCGGCGATCTGCAGGAGGACGGCAACGAAGACAAATTGTCGCCCAAGCTGGATGCCATCGCCGACTGCGCCATCCTGTATGTGGCGGCCATTGGCGGATCGGGTGCGGCGCGTGTCGTCGCCAAGAACATTCATCCGGTGAAAGTGGCGCAGCCGGAAGACATCATCGACATTCTCGATAAGTTGCAGGGCGTGCTCAAAGGTACGCCGCCACCCTGGCTGCGCAAGGCATTGATGAAAGGGCGGGAGCGCGTCATGAGTTTTGAAGATGAAGAGGTGGGACATGGCTGAGGCAGCGGTGGCGTTGGCGCCCGATCCACTCGAGTCGCCATTTGTTAAAGAGTTGATCAAGCAATGGCGCGCCCAGGACACGCATGGCGCCTGGGATGGCAAGAGCAACTTGCAGTTGCTTGATCCTTATATCGTCGACAAGGAACGCCGCAAGCAGATTCCGCTGATGGGCGATCCCGATCCGGAAACCATCTGGCGGCTGGAACTGTTCTACAACGCGGTTGGCCTGTCCATCGAACGCGCCACCGGCATCATGGTGTCGCCGATGATGAAAATGCATCACGAGGGTTTCGGTCGCATGATTTTGATCGCCGGGCGTCTGATCGTGGTGAACAAACAATTGCGTGATGTGCATCGTTTCGGTTTCGACAGCCTGGCCAGACTGGCCGAAGAGGGTGCAAAGTTTGTCGCTGCAGGCGTGGAGATGATCAACCAGTATCCGGAAGTGGCGAAATACGGTTGATGAAGAAAAGGCTGTAGACCGTAGGCTGTAGGAAGAAATTCGAATCTGACCCACGGCCTACAGCCCACAGTCCATAGCCTTCTCAAAGAGGTGATGAAGATGGAAGACGCTGAAGCGCTCAAGGCGCAGATCAAGAAGCTGAATGCGCAGGCAACCAACCTGAAGATGAATCTGCACGATCTGTCCGAAGACCTGCCCACCGGCTGGGAGAAAATTCCGGAAGTGGCTGAACAGGCGTTTCAGGCCTACAAAAGCCTGTCCGAAGCGCGCGCCAAACTGGCGGCGACGGGAGGCTGAATCATGGCCGTAGTCACGATCAAGATGCCGGACGGACGCAGCTGGACGCCGAAGTTCGTCAAAGACATCAATCAGGACAAATGTATCGGCTGCGGTCGCTGCTTCAAGGTGTGTGGCCGCGATGTATTGCAGCTGGCTGGCGTGAGCGAGGAGGGCGAGCTGATTCCCCTGGCCGCCGATGTGGATGCCGATGACGACGAATATGAAAAGAAAGTCATGACCATTGCCAACCAGATGAACTGTGTCGGCTGTGAAGCCTGCATGAAAATCTGTCCCAAGAAATGCTACACGCATGAAGCGATGCAGGAAGGGGCCTGAGCAATGAGCCACCCTGCCGGCGAATCTGGGGTGGCCAGTCGTACTTATGCACGACTGATGGCGGCCGCCAGGAATCCGGCAGATATCGCCACGCTCGCGCTGGGAGGCGTATTGGCGCGTTTTGCCATTCAGGGATTGGACGGCGACACACTGGATCGTTTGCTGGATCGTTACTTCCCCGGCACGGCGCCCGCTGCCTTGCAACCGGATAAAGAAGATGCCGACCGGGTGGTATGCACGGCATTGTCCACAGAGGAATACAGCGACTTGCTGGCCCTGTTGCATGAATATCGCCGTGACGACTCGGAAGAAAATGCCTGGGTGGCGCAGGCCATGGCCAGCGCCTGCGCCGGCGACAATCATCTGTGGCAGGACATGGGACTGCCCAATCGCGACGTCCTGTCGCAATTGATCCGCCGCTACTTTCCCGTGCTGTTCTACAAAAATCACAGCAACATGAAGTGGAAGAAGTTCTTTTATAAACAGCTGTGCGATCGCGCCGACGTGCAGATGTGCAAGGCGCCCAGCTGCGGCGTATGCAGCGATTACGCCCATTGCTTCGGCAACGAAAACTAGCCCCGCAGTATTAGCTGCCGCTCGAAGCGGCGCTGTTTCGAGCGGGTTGACCGACCTTGGGTGAAGCGCACACCAGCCTCAATTCCTGATTTCGACCGGACGCTCGCCCGCCCGTACTAGGCCCTCCCAGCCAGACCCTGTAAGATGCGCGTCATCTCTTTTTCCTTGAACCCAACTTGTTGAAATCATGACTTCAATTCTGCAAAACGTCGAACTGGCCCCGCGCGATCCCATTCTTGGCATTACCGAAGCCTTCAATGCCGATACCAACCCCGCCAAAGTGAACCTGGGCGTGGGCGTGTACTACGATGACAACGGCAAGGTGCCAGTGCTCGAATGCGTGAAACGCGCCGAACAGCTCCTGGCTGCCGAAATCTCGCCGCGCACCTATATGCCTATCGACGGTATGCCGGCCTATGTCAAGGCCGTGCAGGAATTGCTGCTGGGCGCCGATGCCGCCGCCATTGCCGAGCAACGCGTGGTCGGCGCACAGGCCCTGGGCGGTACGGGTGCATTGAAGCTCGCTGCCGACTTCCTCAAGCGTTTCGATAGCAAGGCGACGGTATGGATCAGCAACCCGAGCTGGGAAAACCATCGCGCCCTGTTCGAATCCGCCGGTTTCGACGTAAAAAACTATGCTTATTACGATGCCGCGACCAAGGGCCTCGACTTCAAGGCCATGATGGCGGATCTGGAAAAGCTGCCGGCTGGCGACATCGTGGTGTTGCATGCCTGCTGTCACAATCCCACCGGCGCCGACCTGACCAACGATCAGTGGACGCGTGTCATCGAGGTGGTGAAGTCACGCGGCCTGGTGCCCATTCTCGACATCGCCTACCAGGGCTTTGCTGAAGGCCTGGAGCAGGACGGCGCCGTGGTGAAGCGCTTCGCCGCTGCCATGGCCCCGGTGTTCATCTGCAGCTCGTTCTCCAAGTCGTTTTCGCTG
The DNA here is from genome assembly GCA_050248275.1 of Steroidobacteraceae bacterium. GTDB lineage: Bacteria > Pseudomonadota > Gammaproteobacteria > Steroidobacterales > Steroidobacteraceae > CAILZL01. The sequence goes on along the minus strand of JBFWSR010000018.1, from coordinate 63,742 downwards.
TACGGCGAACGCGTCGGTGCGCTGACCATCATCACCGCCAGCAAGGATGAAGCTGCCCGCGTGCTCAGTCAGTTGAAGCGCGTGGTACGAACCAACTATTCCAATCCGCCCACGCACGGCGCCAAGGTCGTCACCAAAGTGCTCACCACCCCCGAACTGCGCAAGCTGTGGGACGACGAACTTGGCCAGATGCGCGAGCGCATCAAACTCATGCGCAAGGCGCTGGTGGAAAAAGTGCAGGCGAAGAAACCCGGCTACAACATCGAATTCGTCATCAACCAGCGTGGCATGTTCTCATACTCCGGCTTGTCGAAAGAAATCGTGGACAAGCTCAAGAGTCAGTACTCCGTATATGCCGTGGACAGCGGTCGTATCTGCGTTGCCGCGCTCAACAACAAGAACATTGATCGCGTAGCGGAGGCGATTGCGGCGTTGGCGTGATGGGCGCTGAGAGTCGGGGGGGCTCTCAGCGCTGAAGATGGAATCGCCGTTGTTGCCGTTAACTAATGCCTACGGTCTGATGGCCCAGCACCGTTGATTTGCCACAGCTCTCATTCGGCGTCTGAGATGAGCAGTCAAAATATTTAGGCTGCTCACTAGAAATTTAATCGCAACGCGTCGGGTGCATTATTGTCATGTATGAAGCCTACTTTGATGAGAGCTATACGGGAAACAGTCCGTCAATGCTTCTAGTGGCTGGATATCTCGTCGAAAGTTCACGGGCCAGAATCATGGAGGAAAAATGGCAAGCGACTCTAGATAAGTACGTCGTCGAATATTTTCACATGAAGGATGTTCCGAAACGAAGAAATGTTTTCAAACATCTTTCAGAAGAACAAATGGATCTGCTCGCCAGAGAAGTAATTGACTTAATCAAGGGGCATATGCTCTACGGTTTTGTGTCCGTCGTTAATCCGAGTCGGCGGATACAATTGCTGGATGATACCCCAGATGGGTATGCGAATTGCCTCAATCAATGCATTTCAAAGATGTGTTCGATTGTTAAGGCCAAGCATCGAGACCAAGGCGACAAGCCAATGATTGATTTTTTCTTTGAAGCTGGGCACCCAACGAAATCCACTGCTGACCGTGTTATACGAGATACTTCACATCTGCCGGAACGCCAGGCTTTCATTGATGTTTACCGCTCGCACAAGTTTGTCGGAAAAATGGAACGTATTCTGATACAGACTGCCGATATCTTGGCATGGCAATTCAACAAATTTCTTAGCGATAAGGTGCGTGATGCAAGACAACCCCGTAAGGACTTTATCAGTCTGATGGATGTTAAAACGCTGACGATTGCTGAGCAGTTCAATAAAGGTAGACGTATCTTGGCCAATGACGATTGGAAGTCGCTTAATACGCACCCGAAATGGGATCGTTTACTTAAATCAGCCTTTATGGAGCAACCACCAGCTGGCACAAGGGTCGATAGAGGAAATTATTTAATATGGAACTGGAATGCACCAACTATTGAGGCAACAACAATTTATTCAAAATATCAAGACCCTATCTCTGGCATGGTGATAAATTTTTCATATACTTTGGCTTTCACGTACGAAGGTTTTGAGACTGAGTGCGACTGAAAATGACTGCCACGTGCGCGGATGAGCGTTAGGCCGTCGGAGCGCAGGTATTCTGCTTTTTGTGATTGCAATGACCGCATGAATGGTGCGGAACAGTGTAGAGGTTCGGAATCAAATGCAACTAGACCCGCAAGGTATCTGCGAATTAGCTACGTGATCAGCAGGTTGACGCAGTGACGTATGCGTAACCAATCTGGAATGGCTCCCCGGGACGGATTCGAACCGCCGACCAACGGATTAACAGTCCGTCGCTCTACCACTGAGCTACCGGGGAATACCCATGGAGTCCGCAGAACGCTGAACTCCGGCTATCGAAGGCGCGCGATTGTGCGGAATGAGTGTGACAGTGTCAAGAAAACGGACGCTGTTTTTGGTGAAAAACAGCCCTTGTGGAGCGGACATTTACCGCTGCGCTCACATGGCTTTGCGCAGCGCCTGGTCCATGCATTTGAGCGCTTCCGCCAGGGTTTCCATGCTGCATGCGAATGACAGGCGCATGTGGCCTGGTGCGCCGAAGCCGGAGCCAGGCACTACCGCCACGCCGCCTTCGATGAGCAGATATTCCGCGAAGGCGTTGTCGTCTTTGGCGCCGATCAGTTTCATCGCGCCTTCCACATTGGCGAAGGCGTAGAACGCGCCGGAAGCGGGCAGGCAGGTGACCCCGGGCAGCTTGTTCAGACCATCGACGAAGAAATCGTGACGCGCCTTGAAGTGCTTGTTCATTTCCTGCACGCAGGTCTGATTGCCGTTGAGTGCTGCGGTGGCGGCCTTCTGGGCAATGGATGAGGGGTTGGAAGTGCTCTGGCCCTGGATGGTGGTCATGGCGGTGACGATTTCCACCGGGCCGCCGCAGTAGCCGAGACGCCAGCCGGTCATGGCGTAACTTTTGGAAACACCGTTGACGGTGACCGTGCGGTCATACAACTCGGGCACCACGGTGAGCAGGCTGGTGAAGGGTTCCTTGCCCCAGAAAATGGGTTCATAGATGTCGTCGCAGCAGATGATGATGCGCGGGTGTTTCTTCAGCACTTCGCCCAGCGCTTTTAGGTCGGCGGAGGTATAGGCCGCGCCGGTGGGGTTGCTGGGGCTGTTGAGGATGAACAGCTTGGTGTTGGGCGTGATCGCGGCTTCGAGCTGGGCGGCGGTGAGCTTGTAGCCCTGGTCCGGGCCGGCACAAGGTATGACGGGCGTGCCGTCGGCCAGCTCGACCATGTCGGGGTACGACACCCAGTACGGGGCGGGAATGATCACTTCGTCACCCGCGTCGATGACCGCCATGATCAGGTTGTAGATGGTCTGTTTGCCGCCGCTGGACACCAGAATCTGGTTGCGCTGGTATTCAATGCGGTTGTCGCGCTTGAACTTGGCAATGATCGCGTCTTTCAGTTCCGCAATGCCGTCTACCGGTGTGTAGCGGGTGAATCCCTTGCGAATGGCGTCAACGCCGGCATCGGCGATATGCACCGGGGTATCGAAATCCGGCTCACCGGCGCCCAGACCGATGATGTCCTTGCCTTCAGCCTTGAGCTGGATGACGCGACTGGTCAGGGCCAGGGTGGGCGAGGGTTTGACGCGCCGGACGCGCTTGGAAACAACGACGCTCAAAGTGGCGCACCGTGTGGGTGAAAGGGCGGGTATTTTAGGATGTCATGCTGAAAATCACCACGCGGATTGGAATGGCGATGTTTTGAGCGGGGATACGGTCGCTGTTGCTCTATCATTCCCTGTCTGAGTCCACTTGGTTGTGACCATGCCACGTCCCATTCTGTCCAAAGATGCCGCGCCCTTTCGCTTGCACGCCGAATTCGCTCCGGCCGGCGATCAGCCTCAGGCCATCGCCCAATTGGTGGAAGGGTTGGAGTCGGGACTGGCGCATCAGACGTTGCTGGGCGTAACCGGTTCGGGCAAGACCTACACCATTGCCAATGTAATCCAGCAGGTGCAGCGACCCGCGCTGGTGCTGGCGCACAACAAGACCCTGGCGGCGCAGTTGTACGGCGAGTTCCGCGATTTCTTTCCCGACAACTCGGTGGAGTATTTCGTGTCGTACTACGACTACTACCAGCCCGAAGCCTATGTGCCTGCCTCGGATACCTTCATTGAGAAGGATGCCTCCATCAACGAGCACATCGAACAGATGCGATTGTCGGCGACCAAGGCGTTATTGGAACGGCCGGACTCGATCATCGTGGCGACGGTGTCGGCCATCTATGGTCTGGGCGATCCCGAAGCCTACATGTCGATGATGCTGCACCTGGTGAGGGGCGAAAAACTCGATCAACGCAGGATGTTGCGGCGTCTGGCGGACATGCAGTACAAACGCAATGAAATCGATCTGAGTCAGGGCACGTATCGGGTGCGTGGCGATCTGATCGACATCTTTCCCGCCGAGTCGGAACGCGAGGCTGTCAGAGTGGAGTTGTTCGACGATTGTATCGACAGCATTCAATGGTTCGATCCATTGACCGGCGAAGTGCTGCGCAAGGTGCAACGCGCCACGGTATATCCATCCAGTCATTACGTCACGCCCAAGGAACGCCTGATCAAGGCCGTGGACGAGATTCGCGAAGAGCTGGGCGCGCGTCTGCGCGAGTTGCAGGCAGCCGGCAAGCTGGTGGAAGCGCAGCGTCTGGAGCAGCGCACGCGTTTCGATCTGGAAATGATGAACGAGATGGGTTACTGCGCCGGCATCGAAAACTATTCGCGCTATCTGTCGGGTCGTGCTGCGGGCGAACCGCCGCCGTGCCTGTATGACTATCTGCCGGCCGATGCGCTGTTGATTGTGGATGAAAGTCATCAGACCATTCCGCAACTGGGCGCGATGTACAAGGGCGACCGTTCGCGCAAGGAAACGCTGGTGGAGTACGGCTTCCGTTTGCCTTCGGCGCTTGACAACCGGCCGCTGAAATTCGAGGAGTGGGAACGACTCGCGCCGCAGATGATTTTCGTATCGGCCACGCCGGGACGCTATGAGCAGGCACATGCCGGGCAGGTGGTTGAACAGGTGGTGCGTCCTACCGGATTGGTCGATCCACAAGTGGAGATTCGTCCGGTGCGTACCCAGGTTGATGATGTGCTATCCGAAATCAATCTGCGCATGCAGCGCAACGAACGGGTGCTGGTAACCACGCTGACCAAGCGCATGGCTGAAGACCTGACCGAGTATCTCGATGAGCACGGCGTGAAGGTGCGCTATCTGCATTCGGATGTGGAAACCGTGGAACGCACCGAGATCATTCGCGATCTGCGTCTGGGCAAGTTCGACGTGCTGGTGGGGATCAATCTGCTGCGCGAAGGACTGGACATGCCCGAAGTATCGCTGGTGGCGATTCTGGACGCCGACAAGGAAGGTTTCCTGCGTTCGGAAAGCTCGCTGATTCAGACCATTGGTCGTGCAGCGCGTCATCTTCATGGTCGAGCGATCCTGTACGCCGACCGGATCACCGGCTCGATGGAACGCGCGCTGGCGGAAACCGAACGCCGTCGTCGCAAACAGATCGAATTCAATCTTGCTCACGGCATTACGCCACGGGGCATCAAGAAAGCCATTACCGACATCATGGAGGGCGCGCGCGGCGGCACGGATCAGAAGCGTGATGGCAAGCGCCTGAAAGTCGCAGAATCGCGCGCCGACTATGGTTCAGGATATGCTGCCATGAGTCCACAGGAAGCGCTTAAACGAATCAAGAAACTGGAGCAGAAAATGCATCAACACGCACGTAATCTGGAGTTTGAAGAAGCGGCAGGCCTGCGCGACGAAATTGAAGTATTACGCAAGATTGAATTGGGGTTGGCGCCATGACAGCAGCAGCGTTGGTATTGGCGCCTGGCCTGATGTGCGATGCCGCTGTATGGCGGGCGCAAATCGCGGCGTTTGAAAGACAGATGCCCATCCAGGTGATTGATCATGGCTTGCTCGATTCGCTACCGGCAATGGCCGAACATTTGCTGGCACAGGCGCCGGCACGATTCGCCCTGGCCGGTCATTCCATGGGCGGGCGGGTGGCGCTGGAAGTGATGCGACAGGCGCCGGAACGCGTCACGCATCTGGCATTGCTGGATACCGGTTGCCATGCCTTGCCTGCAGGCGAGGCAGCCGGGAAGGAGCGCGCGCTGCGTCTGGGGTTTCTGCAGTTGGCGCAGGACAAAGGCGTGGCGATGATGGCGCGCAGTTGGCTGCGCAACATGGTGCATCCAGAGCGCTTGAGCGATGTCGCATTGATCGACAGCATCGTCAACATGTTTGCGCGCAAGTCCGTAGAGATTTATGCGGCACAGATAAAGGCGCTGCTGGCGCGTCCTGAAGCGTTTCCCCTGCTGGCCGGCATTAGATGTCCGACGTTGGTATTGAGCGGCAACGAAGACATGAATTCGCCACCGGCGGTGAATCATGAAATGGCGGCTGCCATTGCTGGCGCCCAACTGGAACTCGTGCCCGATTGCGGGCACATGTCTTTGCTGGAGCAGCCTGAGGCAGTGAATGCCGCTTTGCAACGCTGTTTCGCCTTGTAGTTTGTCTTGTAGAATTTTGGCCAGCCGGTCGCGGCGCTGGTATAGTTCGCGCCCCGCTTCAACTGCTTATGAGCAGAAGAGTCGGGAGCAGTCTATGGTGGCTCGCGTCGGTATCTTCGCGACGATTAGCCGCGAACCCCGCCAGGCCCGGAAGGGAGCAACGGTAACGGTGATGTCGGGTGCCGAAGAAGCGCCGGCGCGAGCCGCCACCCATCTAATAGATGCTGGAGGAGCGGGATTTATCGCGTCCGATTCCATATCGCAATCGCAGGATTTTGCAAACTCGCATGGCGGGCGCGATAAATCGCGCCCCTACGGCTGCACCTCGTCACCGGCCTCGTGTAAAGTGCGCCGCTCGAAATAAATCCTTCGCCTGCCGGAACTCATGAGCTATCTCGTTCTTGCCCGCAAATGGCGCCCGAAGCGCTTTGATGAACTGGCTGGCCAGGAACATGTGGTCCGCGCACTGGTCAACGCGCTCAATTCCGGGCGGGTGCATCATGCCTTCCTGTTCACCGGCACCCGTGGCGTCGGCAAGACCACGATCGCGCGCATCTTTGCCAAATCGCTCAATTGCGAAACCGGCGTCGGCGCCAATCCCTGCGGTGTTTGCTCGACCTGTCGCGAGATAGACGAAGGCCGCTTTGTCGATTTGATGGAAGTCGATGCGGCATCGCGCACCAAGGTGGATGACACCCGCGAGCTGCTGGACAATGTGCAGTACGCACCGGCGCGCGGTCGCTACAAGGTCTACCTGATCGACGAAGTGCACATGCTGTCCACGCACTCGTTCAATGCCCTGCTGAAAACGCTGGAAGAGCCGCCGCCGCATGTGAAATTCCTGCTGGCCACCACTGATCCGCAGAAGCTGCCGATCACCGTGCTGTCGCGCTGTTTGCAGTTCAATCTGAAACGCCTGCCGCAGAGCGTCATCGGCAAGCGCCTCAACGAAATTCTGCAGGCCGAGAATATTGCTTTCGAAGCCGACGCCGTGCGCATGATCGCGCAGTCGGCCGAAGGCAGCATGCGCGATGCCCTGAGTCTGCTGGACCAGGCCATTGCCTTCGGCGGCGAGCAACTGACTGCGACCGATACACGCACCATGCTGGGCAGCATCGACCGTCGTCAGGTGTTTGCGCTGGCTGCTGCGCTGGCCAATCGCGATGCCCGCGAATTGCTGCGGCAGGTTGCCGATCTGGACGAACGCGCGCCGGACTATCGCGATGTGCTGGCGGAGCTGGCCAATCTGTTGCAACGGATTGCCTTGCTGCAGGCGGTGCCCGATCTTGGCCTGGATGAAGCGGATGATCAGGAAGTACTGGCTCAACTGGCTGCCGCGTTTACAGCAGAGGACGTACAGCTGTGTTATCAGCTGGCCATCGTCGGCCGGCGCGATCTGGATCTGGCGCCGGAACCGCGCGGTGGTTTTGAAATGGTGTTGTTGCGCATGGTGGCGTTCCGTCAGCTCGGCGATGCGGTTGCCAGTGCGCCTGCGGGCGCGCCGGCCGCAGTGCGGAGCAGTGTCGCTGTGACTGCGCCTGCGGTGCGCAGCGCAGACAGAACGAAGCCCGTTCAGGCGTCGAATAATATGGCCGGGAATGATTGGCTTGCCATCGTCCGCCAGCTCAATCTGACCGGGCCGGTCAGTCAGCTCGCTGCGCATTGCAGCCTGAAAGCGCGCGAGCCCGGCAAGCTGCAACTGGTGCTGGATGTGGATGGCGAGCCATTTCGACGTCCTGGGCTGGAAGAAAAATTGCGGCAGGCATTGTGTGCATTGCTGGGTGAAGAAATCCGGCTCGAGTTTGTCGAAGCGACCCAGGTGGCGGTCGTTGATACACCCGCGCGTCGCCAGCAGGCAGCCGCCGCGGACCGGTTGCAGGCAGCCACGCAAGCCATCCATGAAGATCCGAATGTCAGACAGATGGTGGATTTGTTCGGCGCCGTGGTGCAACCGGAATCCATCAAACCTATTGAGTAACGCCGGGAGTTGAAACAAATGAAAGGTGGAATCGGCAACATGATGAAACAGGCGCAGATGCTGCAGGCCAACATGCAGAAAGCGCAGGCGGAAATCGCCAGCATCGTCTGCGTGGGCGAGGCCGGCGGCGGCATGGCCAAGGTCACCATGAGCGGCAAGCATGAAGTCAGCAGGGTGCAGATCGATCCCGGCTTGATGAGTGACGACAAGGACATGCTGGAAGATTTGATTGCTGCGGCCATCAACGATGCCGTGCACAAGGTTGAAAAAGCCACGCAGGAAAAAATGCAGGGCGCCATGGCCGGCGTGTCGTTGCCGCCCGGCATGAAGCTGCCGTTCTGATGCACGGGGCGCACATCCTGCGCCCTTTATCCATCATGCTTTATCCACCTTCATTGCTGCGTTTGATCGAGGCGCTGCGCGTACTGCCCGGCGTAGGGCCGAAATCGGCACAGCGCATGGCGTTTCATTTGCTGGAACGCAATCGTTCGGGGGCGCAGTCACTGGCGTTGGCGCTGGATGCGGCTACCAGGGAAATCGGTCGCTGTCAGCGCTGCCGCATGTTTGCCGAAGCAGAGCTCTGTCCGATCTGTGCAGCCGGGTCGCGCGATCGCAGTTTGTTATGTGTGGTCGAATCGCCGGCAGATGTGGTGGCGGTGGAACAATCCGCTTCCTATCGCGGCCGGTATTTCGTATTGATGGGACATCTGTCGCCGCTGGATGGCATCGGTCCTGAAGAACTCGGCCTGCCGCAACTGGAAAGCATCCTGCGTGAAGGTGAAATCAAGGAAATCATCCTGGCTACCAACCCAACGGTGGAAGGTGAAGCCACCGCGCACTACATCGCCGAGATGGCCAACCGCTTGCAGATCAAGCCCAGCCGCATTGCACACGGCGTGCCGGTGGGCGGTGAGCTTGAATATGTGGACGGCGGCACGCTGGCGCATGCCCTGGCGGGTCGTCATGCGCTTCGTTAACGATCGCACGGCGCATCTCCGCGCAGAACAACCATGAAACGCAGGCACCCTGACAGGAAGTTACCTAAGGCCACTCCGCCAGCCGACATGAGCGCTCAGGCCATTGATGCCTTGTATGGTCTGGACCCCGTATTCGAACCGGATGCTGCCATTGCGGATTCTGCCGCGCTGACACAGTTTGTCTCGCTTGGCTGTCCTTATTGCGGTGAAAACTTCGAAACCCGCATCGATCTCACCAATGGCACCTGTAGCTATGTAGAGGACTGCCCGGTGTGTTGTCAGCCCATCGAGCTGGCGATCGGAGTGAATGAGGCAGGCAAACTGCAATCGCTGCAGGCGCGCCGGCTGGACTGAGTTATTCCATATCATCCATATGAATCAGGGCGGAGGCGCAGTCTCAGCGTCGGATTGTTCTCCTGCCGGTTCATCCCCAAGGTCCATATCTTCCAGTGATGATTCAGGCGGATTGCCGTCGTAGATCAGATATTCGCGGCGTTGTAGCCAGGCATCCCGCATCACGCCATATTTGTCATAGGCCTGGTTCAGGGTGTCTTCAACACTGAGCAATTGCTCACGGGTCTGGATGACTTCAAGTGCAGTGATGGCGGTGCTGGTTTCCCAGGGAATATCGGCATAACGCGTCGGTCGGGCGTAGTAATCCGGTACCCGGCCAAACCCATCGCGCACCGTGGATGGGCCAAAGAACGGCAGCATCAGATACGGGCCGGAAGGGACGCCCCATACCGCCAGGGTTTGTCCGAAGTCTTCGTCATGGGCGCCCAGCTCGAGTTTCTGGGCGACATCAATGAAGCCTCCCAGACCTACGATGGTATTGAGCACGAAGCGGCAGACATCCTGCGCCATCAGCTGCGGTTTGCCTTGCAGCACTTCATTCACCATGATCCACGGAGTTTCCAGATGATTGAAGAAATTGCTGATGCCGGTACGCATCCAGCCGGGCGTGATTTTCTGATAACCCTTGGCGACTGGCTTGATGGCAGCGCGATCCACGGCGTCGTTGAATTTGTAGATGCTGCGATTCATGCCCTGCCATGGATCATCGCTGGCAGTGCGGCCGGGTGCAGTGGTGCATGCGCCGAGCAGCGTGGCGGCCAGCAACAGGCATGACAACAACAAGGGGGGGCACTGCGGACGTGACATCAAGTCGATCCTAAATGACGTAGCTGAAACTGTTATTGCTATTGGGCTGCCAATCAAGTCGGGCGGGAACAGCGCCGCTAGTTTATCAGTTCAGTCGTTCCTGTCTGCCGCCTTGTCGTTCCATTTCATTGCGCAGTTTGCGGGGCATGGCGCGCTGTATCTGTTCCAGACGTGCTTCAAAGCGTGCGCGCTGAACCTGCGTCAGGCCCGGCGTCGCCAGCGCCATCTGCAACTGGCTGACGGCCAGCGGCAGATCGCCGCTGATGATGTGATATTCGGACATGTAGTAATACGCATCGCCGGTGTCGCCGGCGGCATTGGCAGCCAGTGCGATCAGCTTGGCCTGCTCGGGAGTGGGCTGCACGTTGTTGAACAGGTCGAGCAGCACTTCATGTGCCAGCCGGGCATCACCGGTGCGTAGCAGGATTTCGGCATAGCGGACCGTGATGGGTACGTTGCGGGGAAACAGTTCGTGAGCGTGCGCCAGTGTTTCGACGGCGCCCTTGCTGTCGCCTGCGGCCAGTTGCGCCTGTCCCAGTGCGGCATGGAACTGCATGACCGTGGCATCCTGCGTCTGCAATGTCTTCATGAGACGTACCGCTTCATCGGGTGCGCCGGCATTGATGTCGGCCAGGGCCTTGCCATACAACCGGGCTTCGTCTTTGACGTCATTGCCGTAGTACTGGCGCGGATCTTCGCCGGCGGGCGTCATCAGCACCCGCATGCGTTCGCGCATCAAGCCATAGCTCAGGCTGTCACTGGAATGATGCACGCCGGTGCTGCTGGCGCGCGCACGGGTTTCGGCGATGCGTTCAAGCGTGACCGGGTGGCTGCGCAGAATGGCCGGAATATCGGCTTCGTTGACGGTACCGTTCTGGCGTTGCAGCACTTCGAAAAACTGCCACATGCCATTCGGGTCATAACCGGCGCGCGTCATCAGCATGATGCCGACATTGTCAGCCTCGGTTTCGTTGGCGCGCGAGAAACTCATCTGGTTGTTCAGCGCCAGTGATTGCGCCGCAGCCAGGCCCGCAATGCCGGCATTGCCGCCGGCAGTGGCGCCCAACAGAATGGCGGCCAGCATGGCGGCGGTGGACACCACGCTATTGCTTCTTTGTTCGGCAATGCTGCGCGCAATATGCCGCTGCGTGACGTGGGAAATTTCATGGGCCAGCACGCCGGCCAGTTCGCTTTCAGAGCGGGTGGCCAACAGCAGGCCGGCGTTGATGCCGACAAAGCCGCCGGGCAGGGCGAAAGCATTGATTTCGGGGTCCTTGACCACGAAGAACTGGAATGCCTGTCCGGAGCTCGTTGCCTGACTCGACAGACGCAGGCCGAGTGACTGCAGATACTCGTTGAGTTCCGGGTCGTCCAGCACCTGGCCCTGATCGCGCAGGCCGCGCAACACCATGCTGCCCAGACGGTACTCGTCCTCCAGCGACAGGGTGGCGCTGGCCTGGCTGCCGATATCCGGCAGATCGTCGGCGGCCTGAACGCTGGGCGCAACGCTGAGCAGCATCAGGAGCGGCAGCAGCAAGGCAATCAATCGATTCACGACATCATCCTTCAACGCGGGGCAATGGCCGGTTCGACTCTGCACGGGCGCCGAGGTTCGCCGGCAATCGGAATCATTACGCCTATAGATGTTCGGAAGCGTAATCCGCCAGACGCGAACGTTCGCCCCGCTTCAGTGTGATGTGTCCCGAATGACTCCAGTCGCGGAAACGGTTGACCACATAGGTCAGACCGCAGGTGGTTTCCGAGAGGTAGGGCGTGTCGATCTGCGCGATATTGCCCAGACACACCAGTTTGGTGCCCGGACCGGCGCGGGTGATCAGCGCTTTCATCTGCTTGGGGGTCAGATTCTGCGCTTCATCGACAATCAGGAAGCGGTTCAGGAAGGTACGGCCGCGCATGAAGTTCATGGAGCGAATCTTGATGCGGTTGCGCAGCAGGTCGTTGGTGGCGGCACGGCCCCAGCTACCGCCTTCCTGACTGTGCGTGAGCACTTCCAGGTTGTCCATCAAGGCGCCCATCCACGGTTCCATCTTTTCCTCTTCGGTGCCGGGCAGGAAGCCGATGTCTTCACCCAGGGGAATGGTCACACGCGTCATGATGATTTCGCTGAAGCGGTTGTTTTCCAGTGTTTGCGCCAGACCGGCCGCCAGGGTCAGCAGGGTCTTGCCGGTGCCGGCGGGACCCAGAACGGTCACGAAGTCGATTTCCGGATCGAGCAGCATGTTGAGCGCAAAATTCTGTTCGCGGTTGCGCGCCGTGATGCCCCAGACATTGTGGCGCTCGGAGCGATAGTCACGCGCCACCTGCAACACCGCAGTGGTGTCTTCGACCTGGCGCACGATGGCATCGAAGCCGCCGCCTTCGGGTTGATACAGGAACTGGTTGACATGCCAGTCGCGCACCATCGGTCCCTTGACGCGATAGTAGGTTTGCGAATGCTCCTGCCAGGAGTGAATGCCCTTGCCGTGTTTTTCCCAGAAGTTGGGCGGCAGCTCCTGCACGCCGGTATACAGCAGGTCGGCATCTTCTATGGTCTTGTCGCTGTAGTAGTCCTCGGTGTGCACACCGACAATCGACGCCTTGATGCGTAGATTGATGTCCTTCGACACCAGGGTGATATGCGCATGAGGGAATTCTTTCTGCAGCGCCATGGTCTGGCCGAGGATGGCGTTGTCGGCGCCGCTGCCGGGCAGCGATGCAGGCAGGCCGCTGCTGAGAATGCGCGTCTGGAAATACAGGCGTCCGGTCGATGGCTTTTGCCGCTTGGCACCGTTCATGTTGCGCACGGAAGCAGGCAGGGGCAATCCTTGGTCAATCTGTTCCTTGCTGGCGTTGGCCATGAGTTCGTCAAGGAAACGGCTGACCTGGCGCACATTGCGTGCAGCTTCGGAAACGCCTTTTTTCCCGGCATCCAGTTCTTCCAGCACGATCATGGGAATGAAAATGTCGTGCTCGTCGAAGCGGAAGATCGCAGTGGGGTCGTGCATCAGCACATTGGTATCGAGCACAAACAGACGACGTTTCGGGGCGGCTTTTGCCGGGCGTTTTGCTTTGGTCAATCTGTGCTCCTGATCACGGGTGATGGATCGGTCGTTGGTTTGGTTGTGAGCAACTATAAGGCTATAAAGCGCGGGCCTCGGCCAGAACGGCCTCGGCATGTCCGGGCACTTTCACCTTGCGCCATTCCTGACGCAGCTTGCCGCTGCTGTCGAGCAGGAACGTGCTGCGTTCAATGCCCATGAACTTGCGGCCATACAGGGTTTTTTCCTTGTAAACCTCGAACAGTTGGCAGGCAGTATGTTCGGTATCGGACAGCAGTTCGAAGGGCAGTTGCAGTTTGGTCTTGAATTTGTCGTGCGAGGCGATGCTGTCAGCGGAGACGCCGACGATTTCGGTGCCGGCTTTCCTGAACTGGGCGTACAGATCGCGAAAGGCGGCTGCCTCGGTAGTGCAACCGGCGGTGTTGTCGCGCGGGTAGAAGTACAGCACCAGATGTTTGCCTCTGGCGTCGCTCAATTTCCAGGCTTTGCCGGGAGAGTTGCCTGTGCCGGGCAGGGAGAAGGCGGGGACTGTCTTACCGATGGCCAATTTGCTCATGCCGATGCCCTGATGCGGGGAAATTGCAGTTACGAATGTCTCAGGCCTTGTACGGTTCCAGAATGGCATCGAGATTCATGTGGTCGCACAGCTCCATGAATTCCTCGCGCAGCGCCGCGATGTGAATCTTGCTGGGCACATGCACGATCATCTGGACGGAAAACATGGAAGCGCCGGTGTGAGCGGCCGCAAAGTTGCGCGTGGTGACATCGCCGATGTCGATGCCGCGGGAACTGAAGAAGCCGGCCAGGTTGAACACCACGCCCGGCTGGTCGAGGCACATGACGTCGACACTGTAGGTCACTGCCTCCGGACGGGGACTGCGCGCCTCGGTACGACGGATGGTGACGTTGATGCCGGTGGCGTCGCTGAGTTTCTTGAACTCATTTTCCAGTTTGGTCAATGTATGCCAGTGTCCCGATACCAGCAGCAGCATGGCGAATTCGCTGCCCAGGGCGGTCATGCGGCTTTCCAGAACATTGCCGCCACAATCGAGAATCACGCGGGTAACGTCGTAAACCAGGCCGGTGCGGTCGCTGCCGATGGCGCAGATAACAATAAGTTCTTTCATTCTGTCCTGTTCTGAATTATCGCGGCGGTGCATGACGGATCCTGGTGGCCTCGATGCACATGATCTTGGCGGCAGAGTGTACAGCCATGCGGCTTGACTGTAACCAGAGTTCTCCGGTTATCAGACGGCTGTTTTCGTCTGTCGCCCGTCATTTTCTTGCTTGCGTGATTACGCTGCGGGCCAGTACGATCATGTCCCCGTTCCCGATCGAGAAATTCATGTTCAGCGGCAGCATTGTTGCGCTGGTCACGCCCATGCAGGCGGACGGCGCGGTTGATTTTGTGGCATTGGAGCGTCTGGTTAATTTTCATATCGAAAATGGTACGGATGCGCTGGTGGCAGTCGGCACGACCGGCGAGTCAGCCACGCTGGATGTCGATGAACATCTGGCCGTGGTGCGCAGCATGATCAAGACCGCTGCAGGCCGTGTTCCGGTATTGGCCGGTACCGGCGCCAATTCGACCCAGGAAGCCATTGAGCTGACCGCAGCCGCCAGGCAGGAGGGCGCGGATGCCTGCCTGCTGGTGACGCCGTATTACAACAAGCCGACCCAGGAAGGCTTGTATCGCCACTTCAAAGCCATTGCCGAGGCGGTGGCCATTCCCATCGTGTTGTACAACGTGCCGGGACGCACGGCCTGTGACATGAAGCCGGATACCGTGGCGCGCCTGGTCGATATTCCGTCGATTGTCGGACTGAAGGAAGCCAGTGGTTCACTGGAACGCAACCGCGAACTGGTGGCGCGTTTCAGCAAGCGACTGGATCTGTTGAGTGGCGATGACGATCTGGCCTGCGAAAGCATGCTTGCCGGTTTCCGTGGCGTGATTTCGGTCACCGCCAATGTAGCGCCGCGCAAGATGCACGAGATGTGTGCTGCCGCCTTGCGCGGCGATGCGGCCACGGCGCAGCGGCTGGATGCCGAACTGCGTGGCCTGCACAAGCTGCTGTTCGTCGAATCCAATCCCATTCCGACCAAGTGGGCGCTGGCGCGCATGGGTCTGATGCCAGCCGGCATTCGCCTGCCATTGACGCCATTGTCCATGGAACATCATCAGGTGGTCATGGAAGCCATGCGTCAGGCCGGCGTTTCGTTTGCCTGAACGCAGCAGCCTGTGTAAGCTTCGCGCCCCTTGCCCGATGCTCATGAATCACTGACTGAGTGCGGACGCAATTTGTGATCGTTCAAGGATGTGGAGAGGTGGCCGAGTGGTCGACTAAATTCGCCGGGAGCGAATTTGAGACGCCGCAGGCGGACCCGAAGGGCGGCGGCCATGGATGGACGACGTAACGCGCTGGACTGGAATGCAATTCCAGTCTCCTGATAAGACTTGTAATGAACGATATGATTTTCAAGGACGCGGAGAGGTGGCCGAGTGGTCGAAGGCGCTGGACTGGAATTCCAGTAACATCTTCACGGGTGTTCCAGGGTTCGAATCCCTGCCTCTCCGCCAGAATAAAAAAGCCCGGCTTGTGTCGGGTTTTTTTATTGATTGCAGCATTTCGTTCTTGCGTACTGTGCCGACCGCTGTTGGCGCTAACCGCTACGAAAGTGCGTCGCCAGCAGATCGCGCAAGGCCAGCAGGCGTGCGGCAATTTTTGAGCTCAGTTCGGCATGGCGCGAACTGGGCAGGGAAACAGACAGGGCCAGACGATTGCCCAGTGCATCGCGAAAGCCGACGCCCACGGCGCACATGCCTGGAGTGTGTTCCTCCAGGTCATAGGCCAGCCCAGTACGACGGATTTCCTGCAATTCGACCAGCAAGTCATTCAGCCCGGTATGGGTCTGTTCGGTCCGCGCCGGGTAACTGCGGCCAATTTTCTGTTCGACTTCAGTATCGGTGAGCTGTGCCAGCAGGGCTTTGCCGCTGGCAGTGCAATGCAGAGGAGAATTGTCTGCCAAGTTGATCGTGCCTGGCGCACGCGGTGCGGCACTGGCCTGCTCAATCAGTACGGCATGATGGCGGCCCAGCATCGACAAATCCACGGTTTCGCCCAGATCGCGGGCAAGCTCGATCATGTAGGGCTTGGCGTAGGCGTTCGTCGACGTTTCCACCGAGGCTGACAAACGCAATATGGCCGGGCCCAGTTTGACCCGGCCATTTGGCGAGACCGGAATCAGCAGATTTTCTGCTTCCAGCGCACCGACAATACGCTGGACGGTGGAACGGGGCAGTTTCAAACGCTGTGAGATGACGCCAAGGCTGAGACCGTCTGGTTCATGCTCCAGAGTACGCAACACCGAGGCGGCACGGGCAATGACCTGGATCTTGGCCTTCCTGTTCTTGGCGGGAGTTTCGATGCCGGGAACGGCGGTGGTACTCATGTTCTTGTGCCTGATATCCAACAAAGCTGATGCAAGGTGCGACAGGAATAACCGGAAGATGGTTCAAACCGGCGTAGTGATGCGGTTTAACCTGGGTCGTTCCGGTTTGTCTGACGCAGTCAAAACTTGCCCCGACAGGTCTGCTCCAGTAACATCCGCGCCCTTCGCCGGGGGTGGGCTCCGGCGAGTTACTCCTTGCCACACCGGATTCATGGGTGGCTTTATCCAAAGGGAGACCTTCGATGAGACATTACGAGATCGTATTTCTGGTACATCCTGACCAGAGCGAGCAGGTTCCAGCCATGCTGGAACGCTACAAGGGCATGATCACCAATGGCGGTGGCGCCATTCACCGTGTGGAAGACTGGGGCCGTCGGCAACTGGCTTTTCCGATCAACAAGATCCACAAGGCACATTACATCCTGCTGAACATCGAATGCGACCAGAAGACGCTGGCCGAGCTGACCGGTTCTTTCCGTTTCAGCGATGCCGTGATCCGTCATCTGGTGATCAAAATGGACGCACCGGTGACCGAACCTTCTCCGATGGCCAAGGGCGAAGAAAATGCCCGTGAAATCGGCTTCGATGAAGATGAAGACGGCCCCGGCCTGTCGGCTTGATCATTCGCTACTGATTCCAGGAGAAGCACATGTCACGTTTTTTCCGTCGCCGTAAATTCTGTCGTTTCACCGCCGAAGGCGTTGAGAGCATCGACTATAAAGATCTTGCCACGCTGAAGGCCTACATCACCGAAACCGGCAAGATCGTGCCCAGCCGTATTACCGGCACCAAGATCAACTATCAGCGTCAGTTGGCTGCTGCGGTCAAACGCGCGCGTTTTCTGGCGCTGTTGCCGTATACCGACCAGCACTAACCGGATAGGCGCCGCTGTGATTGCTTGACTGGCGAGTAGTATTTCGTTCGCCGGTTGAGTGCAGTGACAGCAGGAGGTCCACGTCATGCATCGCCATTTGGCCGTGTGGTTAACTGAGCACCCCTGGCGGGCCGCGATGATCGCAGCCGGTCTGGGTGTTCTGTCGCTGCAGGGCGCGGTGCTGTTTGTGGTGCTGGCCAGTGCCGTGCCGGTGCTGGTGATACTGGAACGCGGTCCGCGGGCTGGCATCAATGTAATGTTGGCGGGGTGCGCAGCGATCATCGGTACATTGCTCTGGTTGCAACAGCCGCTCTGGTTTGGATTGGCCTATGCCGCGGCCCTGTTCGGATTGCCGGTGCTGTCGGGTGAGTTGCTGCGGCGCTTCGGTTCCCTGAACCTGGTGTTTCAGTTGATGCTGGCATTGGCGTTGCTGACCATCGCTTTGGTGTTTGCGCTCCTGCTGGAGCCGACAGCGATCTGGGAGCAACTGCTCGGGCAAGCCCTCAATGCATTGCTGCAAGCAGGATTTACCATGGATGCCACCCTGGTCGCTCGTCTGGCGCAGACCATGTGGGGGGCGTTTGTGGCAGTTTTGACGCTGGTGAATATCAGCGCGCTGCTGCTGGCGCGCTGGTGGCAGTCGCTGCTGCATGCGCCGGGAGAATTTGGCCGCGAATTTCGCGAGCTGCGTTCGGGCGTGGTGCTGGGCACATTGCTGGTCATGGTGGCAGTGGCTGCATTAATTGCCGATTTTGCCTGGCTGGATTCGATGGCCTGGGTGGCCATGATGGGGCTGGCGCTGCAAGGTCTGGCTGCTGCGCATCGCCGCAAGGCGGAAGGCGGGTTGCAGCGCGGCTGGCTGGTGGCGATCTATGTCATGCTGATTGTGCCGCTGTTTTCGTTCATCACAGTGGCGTTGTTGGCGGGTTGGGGTTTGGCGGATTTCTGGCGACGCATGCGCGTGGGTGCAGCGCGTCCTTCATGAATGTTTTTGTTTGGCTTGAATTCAATCAATAGGTGTCAAGATGGATGTCATTCTGCTGCAGAAGGTCACTAACCTCGGCAACATCGGTGACCGGGTCAATGTGAAGTCCGGTTATGGCCGTAACTTCCTCCTGCCCAAGGGCAAGGCAACGGTTGCGACTGCTGAAAATGTGGCCAAGTTTGAAGCTCGTCGTGCCGATCTGGAAAAGCAGGCACAGCAAGAACTGGCTGCCGCGCAGGTGCGCGCCGTGAAGCTGGAAGGTTTCAAACTGAACCTGACCGCCAAGGCCGGCAATGAAGGCAAGCTGTTCGGCTCTGTCGGCAATACCGACATCATTGAAGCCCTGGCCAAGGCGGGCCATGTGGTAACGCGTGCCGAAGTGCGCCTCAGCGGTGGCCCGATCCGTCATGTTGGCGAACATACCGCGCAGTTGCAGTTCCACGCCGACGTGGTGGTGGAAGTGCCGGTCATGGTCACTGGCGAAGAATAATTTGCAAGGCTTTCTGGGAGCTCGATACGGATTTGAGCTGCCAGTATTGCCGCCGTTCACATGGCTGGCGCACCGCGTAAATTTCGGGACCGCTCCAATAAGGGGGCTGGTTTCGACGCTGACTATTCCGCGAATTTCAGCGTTGAAGACGTAGTGCGCCTGCCGCCGCATTCAGTCGATGCCGAACAGGCCGTGCTGGGCGGCCTGATGCTGGATAACAGCACCTGGGATGCGGTCGCCGACCGCCTGACTGCCGATGATTTTTTTCGGCGCGACCACCAGCTCATTTTCGCCGCCATTGCCGACCTGGCCGCACGCAGCGAGCCGCTGGATGCCGTTACCCTTGCCGAGCAACTGGAGCGTAACGGCCAGCTGGAAGAAGGCGGCGGTCTGGCTTATCTGGCGACGCTGACGCGCGAAACCCCCAGCGCGGCCAACATCCGTTCCTACGCCGATATTGTGCGTGAACGTGCGCAACTGCGACGTTTAATCAGCGTGGGCGGCGAAATCACCTCGAATGCTTTCAACACTGAAGGGCGTTCGGTCAGCGAATTGATCGACGATGCCGAGCGGCGTGTATTTGAAATCGCCGAGTCGGGACGCAAGGCCGGTTCGGGGTTCATGCCGATCCGCGACCTGCTGGGCGACATGATCGACAAGCTCGACATGCTGCATCAGAACCAGGGACAACTGACCGGCGTGGGCACTGGTTTTACCGAGCTGGATCGCATGACTGCCGGTTTGCAGCCTGGCGACCTGATCATCATCGCCGGACGCCCCTCCATGGGTAAGACCAGCTTTGCACTGAACATCGGTGAAAATGCCGCGCTGGGTCGCAAGCAGGTGCCGGTGGCTATATTCAGTATGGAAATGTCGCGCGACCAGTTGGGCCTGCGCATGATTTCTTCCCTTGGCCGCATCAATCAAAGTCATCTGCGCACCGGCAATTTTGGCGATGAAGAATGGTCGCGCATCAATGGTGCGATCAACATGATGAAGACCGCGCCTATTTACATTGACGATACCGGCGCCTTGACGCCAACCGAAGTACGTGCGCGTGCACGTCGTTTGAAGCGTGAACATGGTCTGGGTCTGATCATTGTCGATTACCTGCAGCTGATGCAGGTGCCGGGCAATAAAGAGAATCGCGCCACCGAAATTTCGGAGATTTCCCGCTCGCTGAAAGCCTTGGCCAAGGAGCTCAGCGTGCCGGTGATTGCGCTGTCGCAGTTGAACCGCAGCCTGGAACAGCGTGCCGACAAGAAACCGGTGATGTCCGATTTGCGCGAATCGGGAGCAATCGAGCAGGACGCGGACATCATCATGATGATTTATCGTGAAGAGGTGTACGACAAGAACACCACGCGCAAGGGCATTGCCGACATCATCATTACCAAGCAGCGTAACGGTCCCACCGGCGAGGTCAGTCTGACCTTCCTTGGCGAGTTCACCAAGTTCGAGAATCTGGTGTCGGAGTCTTACGGCGATGGCGTATTCCGCTAGCTCGTATGTTGCCTGAAGCGCAATTGCTGGCAGCTGCCGAACTGCATGGCGGCCCCTGTGCGGTGATCGACTGCGCGGCCTTGCGGCATAACCTCAGCGTAGTGCGCGCCACGGCCCCCAAATCCAGAGTGCTGGCGGTGGTCAAGGCCAATGCCTATGGCCATGGTCTGGTGCCAGTGGCGCAGGCGTTATTGGCAGCGGATGCTTTTGGCGTGGCGCGCCTGAAAGAAGCGGTGGCGTTGCGCGAGGCCGGCATCGGGCAGCCCATCGTGCTGCTCGAAGGAGTGTTTTCGCACGCCGATCTGGATGTCGCGGCCCAACTCAATCTTGAGATTGTCGTGCATTCATTCGCGCAGTTGCTGGCATTGGAAAACTGGGTGGGCACGCGCCGGTTGAGTGTGTGGTGCAAGATCGATACCGGCATGAATCGTCTCGGTTTCCGGGCGGATGAATTTGCGGTGGCTTGGTCGCGCTTGCGCGCCTGTGCACAAGCGCAACAGTTACGAGTAATGACGCATCTGGCCGATGCGGATTGCCGCGATCATGAACGCACGCCCCGGCAGCTGGCTCGTTTCGATGCGCTGGTGTGTGATCTGAATGTCGAGCGCAGCATCGGCAATTCTGCCGGCCTGGTGGCGTGGCCGGAGGCAAGAGTCGAATGGGTGCGGCCCGGTTTGATGCTATATGGCATGTCCCCATTTGCGGAGACACCGGCTGCCGCTCTGGATCTGCGTCCGGCAATGACCTTGGTGACGCCTCTGATTGCGGTGCGCAGCGTACATGCTGGTGAAGAAGTGGGTTATGGCGGCATCTGGCGCGCTGCGCGCGATACCCTGGTGGGGATTGCTGCGGCTGGCTATGGCGACGGTTATCCCCGTCATGCACGCACCGGGACTCCCGTATGGGTGGGCGGGCAGGTCCGGCCGTTGATCGGCCGGGTGTCCATGGACATGATCGCCATTGACCTGGGTTCTGAATCAGTTTTGGAAAGCGGTGCGCCGGTTGTGCTGTGGGGCAGGGGTCTGCCGGCGGAACAGGTGGCCCGCTTCGCCGATACCATTCCCTACGAGTTGGTTTGCGCCATCAGTCAGCGTGTCGCCATGCGATATGGCTAGATGCGCGCGGCGACTCGCGGGAAGTCGCCGTAGCGTCGCTGTATCAATATTTTTCTTCAGTTTTCGAAGAACCCCATCTTTACGCCAGCCAGTTGAATGACGTCATTGTTGCTCAGCTTGCGCGCTTGCTGGCCAATGGCGGTGCCGTTGACCAGCGGATAGTCGCCGGCAGCGCCGCTGTCGACGTGAATGATGAAGAATCCTTCAGCACGGCGGCTGATGGCTGCCACCTGCACGCCGGGACGACCCAAGGTGGTCAGTGCCTTGTTCAATTCCAGCTCCCGGCCTGCGAATGCGCCGCTGAGCACCTGCAGTTTGGCTTTTTGCAGGGCTACTGCGCCAGTGTGCGCTGCGCTGACGGGAGTCGAGGCGCTGATCGGTGCGGAGGATGCGGCGGCTGCTGCGTCGGTGGCGCGCTTTGCCGCTTGGGCGGCAACGGCCGAACCGGGAGTGATCACCATGGTTTTCTCGAATTCATCCTGTTCGGCATCGGCGCTTTGCACATCCACAAAACGCAATTGATGGTGACCGATGGTGATGACATCGCCATGTTGCAACGCATGTTTCTTGATCAGTTTGCCGTTGGCGTAGGTGCCGTTGGTGCTGTTCAAGTCCTCCAGAAACGAATCGTTGAGGATGTTGATGATCAGGGAGTGATGGCCGCTGACAGCCGGGTTGTCGATGCGTACATCGTTGTCCGGCAGACGCCCGATGGTGTACCGCTCCTTGTTCATGTTGTATTCGGCGAGTACTTGGCCATCCAGACTCAGAATTAAGCGCGCCATGTGTATGCCTCGATTCCGTCAAAACGCTAGTTGAACCAGCTCAATAACTTGTCTACTACACCCTTGCGCAGGGCGAAGGAGTCCATCACATGAGCCAGCACGATGGAAATGTTGTCGCGACCGCCATTGTCATTCGATAGCTGGATCAATTGCTTGGCAGTAGTTTCCAGATTAGCACCAAAGGTGCTTATTGTTAAATGGGCATCTTCGTCTTCCACCATGTCCGACAGCCCATCGGAACACAGGAGGTAGAAATCCCCCTTGTTGACCGGGTACTCATGGATTTCGACATCCACGGTGGTCTCCACACCCAGCGCCCGGGTGACGTAATTCTTGTTGGTGGCGCGCTGTGCTTCCGCCTGGGAATAAAAGCCCCGATCGACCAGTTCCTGCAACAGCGAATGATCCAGTGTCATTTGTTCGTAACGATTGCCACGCAGGCGATACAGCCGTGAGTCGCCCACATGGGCAACCGAGATCTTGTTGTCGCTGAACAGGCATGCAACCACGGTGGTGCCCATGCCTTCACATTGCGGCTGGGTTTTGGCGGTCTGGTGGATGATCTTGTTGGCGCGCATGATGGCATCGCGCAGCACGATGCTGGGGCGGGACAGACCGGTTTCACTGTCGGCCAGCGACATATCCTGGCGTTCAAAGGCTTCCTTGACCAGACTCATGATGGTCTTGACCGCGATGCCGCTGGCGACTTCGCCGGCGTTATAACCGCCCATGCCATCGGCCAGCACCAGTAAACCGATATCGACATCGACGCCAATGGTGTCTTCATTGTGCTCGCGCACCTTGCCGACATCGCTCAAGCCAACCGAACGGATTTTGCCGTGTAGCATGCCCTGGATTCCTTACGGCGTCATGGTACGCATGCAGTTGCGTAAGGCTTCAGCCATATCCACACCGCTCTGGAAACGATCTTCGGCAGATTTGGCCAGACAGCGGTCGATGATGCTCTCCAGACCCGCCGGGAGTTCAGGGCGCAAGGAGCGGATCGGGGGATGCGGTTCCGTGGCTATGTTATTCATCAGTCGAGTCATCGAGTCAGCCCGGAAGGGTAGTTGGCCGGTTAGCAGTTGATACATGGTGACCCCGAGCGCAAACAGATCCGACCGTCCGTCCAGTGGCCGGCCTTCCAGTTGCTCCGGTGACATGAAAGAGGGTGTGCCAAGGACAATGCCAGTTTTTGTTCTGCTCACGTCGGAGAGGCGTGCGATCCCGAAGTCGGTGATTTTTAGCGCATCGGTGTCAATGTTGAACATTATATTAGCGGGTTTGATGTCGCGATGAACTACATTCTGCAAGTGGGCATAGTTCAAGGCTTCCGCCACTCTGATTATCAGCGTAAGGGCTTTTTTCACCGGCAGCAAACGATTGGTTTCGCAGTAATAGCTGAGATGCTCGCCTTGGATGTATTCCATGGCAATGTAGGCCAGTCCATGATCCTCGCCGGCGTCGAATATGGTCACAATACCCGGGTGATTAAGCCGACCGGCCATTTCGGCTTCGCGGAAAAAACGCTCGCGCGCTTCGGCCAGATCCTGATCCTCAAATTCCTCGGCCAGGGGAATGGCTTTGATGGCTACCACCCGATTGATTTTCGGATCGCGGCCTAAATAAACCACGCCCATCGCTCCCTTGCCGATTTGACGCTCAATCTCGTAACGACCGAGGGTTTCCTTGGCGGTGGTTCGTACAGGAGCAGGCTCAACGGGCTTGGGTTTGCTGATGTTGCGTAACGGTTTGGGTTCGCCAGTTGGAGGAGCGGTTTTGGGACGTTCAATCAGTTCCTGCAGCCGGTTGAATTTATTGCCGGCATCTTTGTAGTTAGGGTTGCATTCACTGATATAGCGATAAACCTGCGCTGCCTTGAGAATATCGCGGCGACGCTCGTAATCCGCAGCCAGTCGGTAGGTCAGGTCCAGGGTGTCCTGGTTGGGCTGGCAGCGCCGCAGGGTTTCGTAAGCCAGATCGAGCTGTCCTTGTCCGTGCAGGGTGAGGGCCAAGGTCTTGAGCGTGTCCATGCTGATCGCAGGCGAGGCGGTGCTCTTCTCCCGTACCTGGCCACCCAGTGCCCAGCTCGCCAGCGGATAACCCAGCAACGCAATGGCTTGGGGTACCAAGTGCAGTGATACCCGCCAGTGGCGAAGTAACCAGTAGTCACAAGCCAATAAAATAAATGATATTGATATATAAATTAATATCTTATGTTTATTATTTAATGCATTAACGGATATTGTGCATAGCCCAACTATGCCCACGCTAATCAATATTTCGAGTAGCGAAGCCCAGAAGGGATGGCGATAGACGTTAGCCTGTAACAAGCTGTTGGTGGCGGCTGCAATCACGGCGACGCGCGGCCAGGTGCCAACTGGCGTCTCCACACGATCGGCATTTGCACCGTCAGTAAAGCCCACCAGCGCTGTTTTGCCGTGCAGTTGTTCCCGGTCGAATTCTCCGGTCAGGACTTGCCAATAGGAAACAGTGGTAAAACCCGTAGCCGGAAACAGTGGTGCAAAACTCAGGTCCTTGCGCACCGTGAGCGGAGGCATCTGTGCATTGAGCTGTAGCTGATCGTTGGTAACTATCAGTGCGTCCCGTTGATCCGTAGCCAGATTGCTCAACGCCACAGAGAGGGCCGGCAGGGCGAGATCGTGGAGTTTTACTGCAGCATATTCCCGGCGTGTTGTGCCGTCTGAATCAAGTGGCGCAATGACATGGCCGATGCCAGACGCCGCTGTCAGCAGTCTGCTGGAGCTGTTGGCCAGGGAGCGCACCGATATTGCTGCGTCGAGACTGCTGTCGCCAAAATGGCGTTGTGTTCGTCTCAACAACGAATTCAACTGTCGGTCAGAGCTGCTGTTTCCGGAACGAACAGAAACCTCAAGCGGCAATACTACCCGTCCGTGGGCCTTGATGGCCTGTACTAACTGTAACTCTCCAGCAGTATCGTCAGAGTTGCTGGAGTTTGATGAGGTTTGCAAAGGCACCGAAAAGGCAATGGCCTTGGTGCCCGCACTGCGTAGTTGTTCAATCAGGCCGGCATGCAGGCTGTTCGACCAAGGCCAATCACCCAGCTTGGACTTGCTGTCTTCGTCGATTGCGATAATGACCACTTGGCTATCGTTCTGGTCAACGGCAGTATGTTGCTGGGAAAGGTCGTACAGCCAGCGCTGTAGCGGGTTGTCAGCGCCGGGAATGAGTGCCGTGCAGCTTGCCAGTAGCAGGATGGCAATAGCAGCGTGAACCACAATCGGCTTGCGTTGATACAGTGCTTTAAACACGTTCCAGATCATTCAAATCAAAGTGTTGGGCAGTATAGGGGAACATCTTTTGTAAAATTGTTGGCTTCGTCACATCTGCCGTGACTGGCTGGGCCGATCGTCGTTCTGCGGGTGGGGAGGGGCAGTAAACCGCAGATGGCGCTACTTTTTCGTGCTGTGGTTTGTAAACTTGAATGATGGCCAAAACACGCGAAGTTTATTTGTGCGATCAGTGTGGCGCTGAAAGTCTTAAATGGCAGGGGCAATGCCCCGCCTGTGGAGCATGGAACTCCCTGGTGAAATTCAATGCCGGCAAAAGCCCGTCACTGCGCGGCACAGCCTTGGCTCCTGGCGGCTCTGTCAGTAAACGGATTCAGGAAATCAATGACCGTGACGAACCGCGCATTTCGACCGGCATGAGTGAATTTGATCGGGTATTGGGCGGGGGACTGGTTGCAGGCTCGGTGACCTTGCTGGGTGGCGATCCTGGCATCGGCAAATCAACCTTGTTACTGCAGGCGGCTGACCAACTGAGTCAGGTAGTGACCACGCTTTATGTGACGGGAGAGGAATCTCTGCACCAGGTCAGTTTGCGCGCCAAACGCCTTGAGGCCAGTGGGCTGGCCTTACATTTGATGGCGGAAACCAATGTAGAGAATGTACTGGCAGAAACCGGACGTCTGAGTTGCAAGGTGCTGGTGGTGGATTCCATCCAGACCATGTTTCTGGACAGCGTGGAATCGTCACCCGGCTCTGCCTCGCAGGTACGCGAATCAGCGGCTCAGCTGGTCCGCTACGCCAAAGATCAAGGTACGGCAGTACTGATCATTGGTCATGTAACGAAGGAAGGCACCATTGCCGGACCGCGCATTCTGGAGCACATGGTGGATACGGTTTTGTACTTTGAGAGCGACGCGGGCAGTCGCTTCCGCCTGATTCGCGCCGTAAAAAATCGCTTTGGAGCGGCCAATGAAGTCGGCGTTTTTGCCATGGCTGAGCAGGGGCTCAAGGAAGTCAAGAATCCTTCGGCCATTTTTCTGTCCCAGCATGAAAACCCGATCGCCGGTAGCGCCGTGTTGGTAGCCAGGGAGGGGAGCCGTCCCATGCTCATTGAAATCCAGGCATTGGTCGATCAGGGGCAGGGTATGAATCCGCGACGTGTTGCCGTTGGCCTCGAACAGAACCGGTTGGCGATGTTGCTGGCCATATTACATCGCCATGGTGGCGTGGCGACCCAGGGGCAGGACGTTTTTGTCAATGTGGTAGGTGGGGTGCGGATTGCCGAGACGGCTGCGGACCTGGCGGTCATGTTGTCAACCGCCTCAAGTTTGAAGGACCAGCCGTTGCTATCCGGGCTCGTGTGCTTCGGCGAAGTAGGGTTGGCGGGTGAAATTCGGCCGGTACCTTATGGCGAGGAGCGCTTGCGTGAAGCGGCCAAACACGGGTTTCGTCATGCCATTGTGCCCCTGGCAAATGCGCCAAGACGTGCGATTGAGGGGTTGGCAATCATCACCGTGGAGAGGCTGCCTGAGGCATTAGCCCGGGTGTTTTGATGGCAGTACGGTTTACCGGATCAGGCAACTCGTAGGCGCGCCATTTTCACCACATTGTCAGCTGTTTGAATGATTTCAATGGTATAAGGGCCCAGCTTTAAGCTGGTTCCCGGTTCAGGAATGGCTTCCAAGTGCTCGAAAATAAGCCCATTTAATGTTCTGGGGCCATCAGTAGGGAGGCTCCAGCCCAAGGTGCGATTCTAGGTGCGTACATTGACGCTGCCACTGACCACATAGCTGCCGTTCGGTTCTTGATGAATTTCACGGTGCAGGGTGGCTGGGTCAGTGGTGAATTCACCAACTATTTCCTCCAGCAGGTCTTCCAAGGTTACCAGACCCTGAGCATCGCCATACTCGTTGACCACGATGGCAATGCGCCGCCGATTGCGCTGAAAGTTCACCAATTGGGTGTTCAGCGGCGTGCCGGCCGGGACAAACAGCGGTTCGCGGGCTCGCGCCAACGCAACAAGTTCATCTTTGCTCAGCTCGCCATGCGCCAGATGCTGGGCAACGGTTTTCAAGTGCAGGATGCCGATGATGTTGTCCAGTGTGTCTTCGTAAACCGGTAACCGGGTATGAGGGCTGGTGCGCAGCTGCTCCAGAATGTCATCCCAGCCGTCGCTGGCATTGATTGCGGCAATATCGTTGCGTGGAATCATGATGTCTTCCACGGTGATTTTCCCCAGATCCAGAATGCTGACGAGCATGCGCTGATGACTGTTGGGAATGATGCCTGCGGACTCCGCAACCACAGTCCTAAGTTCATCACTGCTTAAGGAATGATTGCTAACTTGCTGAGAAGAAACGCCAAATATTCTGAGTATTCCATTTGCAGCCAGGTTGGCACACCACACGACTGGATAGAGCAGCCGATCCAGCACGATGTATATCCAAGCAGAAGCCAGCGCCAGTCGTTCAGGATGCAGGGCACCCAAGGTCTTCGGGGCAAGATCCCCGCATACAAACATGAGAATGGAGGCAAGGCTGGTGGCAATGACGACACCGGATTCGCCGTATAAACGCAGTGCTATCAGTGCGGTCAACGTTGCGGCGCTGAAATTTGCGAAAGTATTGCCAAGCAGGATGACGCCAATCAGGCGATCGGGTCTGGCAAGGAGCCGCTCTGCGAGTTTGGCGCTGCGGTTGCCCGATTGGGCCTTGTGGCGCAGGCGATAACGATTGACGCTCATGAGCGCGGTTTCGGTGCTCGCGAAAAACGCGGAAATCACGATCATCAAGATCACGATCGAGGTCAGTAGACCTATCGGAATGTCGTTCAACGGGCCCAGCCCATGTTGTTTGCAGGAGGCCTATGGTCGCATTCGCGGCTAGATGCAGGCAAGGGCAATCGAATTTGTTTTAAAATCAATTATCCCCAATGACGTCCTAACAAAATTTCAAGGATAAATTTGGAGCCGAAATAAGCCAGCCCCAGCAAGAGGAAACCGCCTAATGTCCAGCGGGCAGCGGTGCGACCCCGCCAACCCAAGCGCCAGTGGCCGAGCAGCAGCGTGCCCAGAATCAACCAAGCCAGACACGATAATGCAGCCTTGTGTACCAGATGTTGGGTTATCAAATCCTGGACAAAAATAAAGCCGCTGAACAGGGTGAGCGTCAGGAGCGCAAAGCCTGCCGAGATGGTCTGGAACATGGCCGCTTCCAATGCCTCGACCGATGGCAGGCTCGACATCACGCCCAGTGGTTGATGCGTGTGCAGGCGCTGATCCAAGGCCCAGAGCGCCACAGCAAATACTGCGCCAACAGCGATCAGTGCGTAAGCCACAATGGCAACGATAATATGGGTGGTTAACGCCCATCCAGACTGGCTGGTGACAAAGTCTCTTGAGCCATCATCTGTGATGGCCGCTGCAATGCCTACGCACAATAGCAGCGCGCCGCCGATACCGGCGAATCGTGGGCTGCGCCAGATGGTCCAGAGAGTAATGATGGCAACCAGCCACCCTACCAATGAGGCGGCATCGGTAGTGTTTAAAGCCAGTTCCGGGCGATGAAAAATGGCGCGGCACAGCAGATAGGCATGCAGCAGCGCACCCAGGCTCGTCATGGTCAGGCCAGTCAGCAACTTGCCATGGGCAACACGTGCTCCCTCGCGATGCCACGCTGCCGCAAACAGCCAGAGGCAGCCACAGAGATAAATGATCAGTACGACGATCGGTAACATGCGGGTGGCACAGCCTGATAACAGATACTGAAGAAGGACCGCCGAATGATGTCACATCCGGGCCGGTTTCTTAAAGCAAGCAATATGTGACGACCGGCGACTATCTGGCTAACATGCTCAGTTCATCGCCTGGCCTTAACGAGACCGAAGCAAGTGTTTGACAAATTGACCGAGCGCCTGCAGGGCGTGGTGGATGGATTGCGTGGCAAGGGACGCCTGACCGAGGACAACATCGCGGATACGCTGCGTCAGGTCCGCATGGCGCTGCTGGAGGCCGACGTGGCCTTGCCGGTGGTCAAGTCGTTGATCGAGTCCATCAAGGCGCGGCTCATCGGTGCTGAATTCGACAAGGCCTTCACGCCTGGCCAGATTCTGGTGAAGACCATTCACCAGGAACTGGTCAAGGTGCTGGGTGAAGGTGTGCGTCCTGTCAACTTGCGTGCTCAGCCGCCCGTGGTCATTTTACTTGCTGGCTTGCAGGGCGCTGGCAAAACCACCACCGCTGGCAAATTGGCCAAATGGTTGAAGGATAACGAACGCAAGAAGGTGCTGTTGACCAGTACTGACGTCTATCGGCCCGCAGCGATCTTGCAATTGGAGCGTCTGGCTGCCCAATTGGAGGTGGGCTACAAACCGTCCGATCCCAGCCAATCGCCGGTGAAATTGGCGACGGAAGCCCTGGAAGAAGCGCGTCGCTCTCTCTATGACGTATTGATCGTCGATACTGCCGGTCGATTGCATGTTGATGCTGAAATGATGACCGAAGCTCAGCAGATTGCTGCCGTGCTATCGCCATTGGAAACGCTGTTTGTCGTTGACAGCATGGCGGGTCAGGATGCGGTCAATGCCGCCAGGGCATTCGGTGCTGCGCTGGATCTGACCGGCATCATTCTGACCAAGGCCGATGGGGATGCACGTGGCGGCGCTGCATTGTCGGTGCGGCAGGTAACCGGCAAGCCCATTCTGTTTATCGGTGTAGGTGAAAAAACGGATGCGCTGGAAGTGTTTCATCCCGAGCGCATTGCCTCGCGCATTCTCGGCATGGGTGATGTGCTGTCATTGGTGGAGGATGTCACTCGTCAGGTTGATCGCCAGCAGGCCGAGAAACTGGCCGAGAAACTGCAGAAAGGCAAGGATTTCGATTTCAACGACCTGCATGATCAATTGCAGCAGCTGGAAAAGATGGGCGGATTGTCATCCTTGATGGATAAGTTGCCAGCCAAGATCGCCAATAAAGCCGCACAGGGACAGATGCCGAATGATCGGGAAATCCGCAGGCAGATGGCGATCATTCGCTCGATGACGCCCAAGGAACGGCGTTACCCAAAATTGCTGGATGCTTCACGCAAGCGCCGCATTGCGGCTGGCTCCGGTGTGCAGGTATCAGAGATCAACCGCTTGCTGAAGAGCTTTCTGGAAATGCAGAAAATGATGAAGGCCATGTCCAAGGGTGGGATGAACAAGCTGATGAGAGCCTTTGCGGGTCGCATGCCCAAACCTTTTGGCTGAAGCTCCTGCTCCAATAAAAACGCCTGCCATTATTGGCAGGCCTTGCTGTTTGCCATCCCTAATCTCAGCGTTGCTTGAACTCGTCAGGCGTCAAGGAGTGGCGCGACAATAGTTTGTAGAAATCAGTGCGATTGCGTTTGGCCAAACGTGCAGCCTGACTGACGTTGCCGCCGGTAATTTGCAGAATCTGTGACAGGTAGTTGCGCGTAAACTCATCGCGCGCCTCATCAAATGACGGCAGACGTGCCGGTCCTACGCCCAGTGCGGTTTGCACCAGTTCGGCACTGATGATGGGGCTGTTGGCCAGGGCGACATTCTGTCGTACTACGTTTTCCAGTTGGCGCACATTGCCCGGCCAGTCGGCACTGACCAGCAATTCAACGGCTTCGGGGGCATAGATGAAGCGCTGGTGATCAGTTTCCTTGGCAATGCGATCCAGAAAATGTGTGACCAGCAGCGGAATATCTTCGCGTCGTCGTGCCAGCGAGGGTACATCAATGTTGACTACGTTGAGGCGATAAAAAAGGTCTTCGCGAAACTGGCCGCCCATGATGAGTTGCTTGAGGTCGCGATTGGTAGATGAGATCAGGCGGACATTGACTGGAATGGCTTCGGTACTGCCTACCGGCCTTATCTGGGCTTCCTGCAGCACACGCAGCAGCTTCACCTGCAAGCGCATCGGCATGTCTCCCACTTCATCCAGCAGGATCGTACCGCCATCTGCTGTCTGGAACAGACCAGTTTGGTCCTGTGCCGCCCCAGGGAATGCGTCTTTGACATGACCAAACAATTCGCTTTCGAGCAGGTTTTCAGCCATGGCGCTGCAGTTGACTACTGCAAAGGGCTTGCTACGACGGGCGCTGGCTTTGTGAATGGCACGCGCCAGCAACTCCTTGCCGCTGCCGCTTTCACCCGTAATCATGACACGCGCATCAGTGCCGGCGACCATATGTGCCTGCGACAGCTTTTCTTCCATGATCGAGCTGCGTGTGATGATTTCTGCACGCCATTCCTCCGCGCTGTCGGCGAAGCCAGAAACTTTCAGTGCCTTCTGTACCTGATCAAGGAGTTCCTGTTTATCAACCGGCTTGGTCAGGAACGCGAATGCGCCGCTCTGTGTTGCCTGCACGGCATCGGGAATCGTGCCATGAGCGGTCAGGATGATGACGCGCAGACCGGGCGCACGACTTTGCACTTCCTTGAGCAGGCCAATACCATCCATTTGATCCATGCGCAGATCGGTGATCACCAGATCGGGACGTACGCGCGCCAAGGCAGCCAAGGCAGCCAGACCATTTTCGGCGGCTTCCACATCGTAATTTTCGGCACGCAGACGAATGGTCAGCAGGCGTAATAGCCCGGGATCGTCATCAACGACCAAGAGGCGGGGTTTGCGTTTGGTTTGTGCTGTCACGGTTACCGGAGTCACGAGTCCCAGTGGGCGAAGTGCTGCGTTCACTGATTGATTTCTCTATATCGCGGATCGCATCCAGCTTTTGCTGGGCCTCGTCGAGAGCCTTGCGTAACCTATTCAATTCATCGGTTTGCGCTTGGAATCGACGTTCAGAGTTTGATTGCGCACGCGTTCTATCGTCGACTGTCGCAGCCAGCCGACGCATTTCTGCCTGCACTTTCAACCATTGATCGGCGATGTTCAGCATGGTGGTGACCAATGCGCGTTCACTGGCGCTGATTCTTTCCGGGGTGGCCAGCGATTGTTCCAGCAATTTTTTTCCCTTTACCGGATCTGAATTCGGGTGACCTGGCAAAGCCAGCGCCATGGCATAACGCAGCACGTTCAGCGTGGTGGGAGCCAATGCCTGGTTTTTTTCAGCTTCATAGAAAACATCGCTTTGGCGAGCGCGGTCTGTGCCGGATAGCGCAGCCAGCATGTCGATATAGTCATCCACAGTCGAATTAGGCTGTATGAGGACAGATGTCGCAGGTGCCGGTTTGGTGGTGGGAAGCAGTGGTTCGCAGCCGCTCATGCAGGCACAAATAAGCAGCCAATGAGTCAAGTGAAGTAACCGTAATTTCATGCGGCAGGTACCTCACGGGGTTTAAGTGGCATGCGTACGCGGAAATGCGCGCCAGGGAAGTGACCATCCATGATTTCAATTGTACCGCCATGAGCCTGTACGAATTCAGAGACTACGGACAAACCGATACCTGTGCCTTTGAGATGGCCGGAAACGGGTGCGCGTCCCGAGTAGAAGGCTTCGAAGACGGCCGCCCGTTCGGTTGGCGCAATGCCTGGACCGGTATCGGCGATGTCCAGCACCAGTTGTTCTAGCTCATTGTGCGCATGCACGAAAATCGTGCCGCCACGAGGGCTGTATTTCAATGCATTGGAGAGCAGATTGTCGAGAATCAATTTGAGTTTGGCGCGATCGGCATGCAATTCGATGTCATCGACTTTAAGCTCCAGGCGCATGCGTTGCGCCAGCAGGGTCAATTGATGGGTTTCCAGCGCCGATTTGATCAAGGGACGCAAACGGAATTGCGTCACCTCGAGTCCTGTGTGCCGGGTCTGCCAGGCACTGAATGACAGCAGGTTTTCAATCAATTGCTGCAATCGGATACTGTTGTCCCGCAGGATTTCGCCCACTTCGCGCTGGCCGCTGGTGAGCTCTCCGACCGCGCCATCCAGTAGCAGCTCGGTACCCTCGCGAACGCCCGCCAGGGGGGTTTTGAGTTCATGGGACATGTGCCGCAGAAAGCGATTGCGTTCCTGGGCAATCTCCAGCAGACGCGTTCGCAGCCATTCCAATTGCTGACCCAGTTTGCGCAAATCCGATGGACCACGCACAGCAATGGTTTTAGAAAACGTTCCCTGACCCAGTTGGTTGATGGCTTCGTCGATCTGCCGGATGGGACGCATGATCAGGAATGTGAACATGCCCACCAGAATCGCTGTGATCAAGATCACTCCAGCAGACTGCCACAGCAGATAGTTCTGCGTTTCGGTAGTGGAGTTTTGAATATGGGAGAGCCCGGCTTCAATCTGCCGGCTGGTTTGGTCGGAAAGCGCCGATGTCGCATCCGACAGCGATACAAAAGCATCATTCAGCTTGGCAGCCTGCGCTGCCTCCTGATTTTCCTTGAGTTGTTGTAGTTGCTGATACAACTCGGCATCGGCTGCCTTGAGGGCACCAATCTGCGCATTCAGCGTACTGGTGGCACCAGCACTCTGGGCGACGCTGTCCAGCGTCGTCAGAAAGCGTTGACGGGCGGTGTCGTACACCTCCAGAAACGATACATCTTTCAACAGCTGAAACAGCCGCGCATTACGCTCCATGCTGGAGATATGCTGAAAAAGCTGTTGCGTATAGTGCGTCGATTCAACACCACTGCGTACCAGGGCCGCGCTTTCATCGGCCAAGCCACGCACTTTGGTGGCGGAAACGATGACGGCGAACAGCAATGGCACAGCGACCAGCGCAAAGCCGATGAACATCAAATCAGTCAGGGAGCGTGGGCGCCATAGGTGCATAACTTCGCATTGTAAGCCAGCGAGTCAGCAAGGACACACCATCGAGCGCGAAATCCGTCTCTTGGCTAATGATTGTGGCTAATTCTCCAGAAGTTGAGGGTGTGACAGCAAGTGGTGTTCCCATGCCAGCTGCGATTTGGCAATCACTTCCAGATTGTCGAACTTGGGTCGCCAGCCCAATACTTGGCGGACCTTGTCGGCTCTGGCGACCAGCGCAGCAGGATCGCCTGCGCGACGCGCCTCTTCGACGATGGTGAGTTCACGGCCGCTTACTTTGGCTACAGTCGACAATACTTCGCGGACACTGAAGCCGCGTCCATAGCCGACATTCAGCGTGGTCGAAGCTCCATCAGCACGCAGGTAGCGCAGTGCATCCAGGTGAGCTGATGCCAGATCCTCTACATGAATGTAGTCGCGGATGCCGGTGCCATCGGCCGTGGGATAGTCAGTGCCGAAAACAAATATTTTCGGACGCACGCCAACAGCATGCTGACAGGCCACTTTGGTCAGCAGCGTCGCGTTGGGTGCAGAGTGACCGATGCGACCGCCAGGATCGCTGCCGCCCACGTTGAAATAGCGGAGGATTACATGGCGCAATGGCGTGACCGCGCACAGATCACGCAACATGATTTCGGTCATCAGTTTGGAATAACCGTAAGGATTGATGGGAGTCGTGAGTGAATCTTCACTGGCTACGCCACTTTCCGGCAGGCCATATACCGCTGCCGTGGAGGAAAACACAAAGTGTTTGATGTCTGCATCGCGGCAGCATTGCAAAAGGTTACGGGTGGCACAGGTATTGTTGCCGTAATACTTCAGGGGGTCGGCCACTGATTCGGGAACAATGGTGTGTGCAGCAAAATGCATCACCGTATCGACTTGATATTCCTTGAGAACGCGCATGACCAGTTCACGGTCGCTGGTATCGCCAATCACCAACTGACCATGCAGTACAGCGCTGCGATAACCAGTGCTGAGATTATCCAGAACGACTACGGACTCACCGTGTTCACCCAGTTGACGCACCACATGGCTGCCGATATAGCCTGCGCCGCCAGTCACCAAAATTGTCATGAAATATTCCTTGTTCAGGCCTGCAACGTTTGGGTCGAAGGGTATTTAATCATTAAACAATAATGACAAGGGTGCATTCCCTTTATCATTGAACTGGCTCCCAAATCCATGATGAGCACAATGCCATCCTTAAAGCACGGATATAGTGCTATTCCACATTCGAGGTTTATGGTTCACACATGAAGTCTACCGGTACTCATCCATTTGATCGATTGACGCCGGAATTCATCATGTCGGCGACCGAATCATTGGGGGTTCTGACTGATGGCCGATTATTGGCTCTGAACAGCTACGAAAATCGCGTCTATCAAGTAGGCATTGAGGGTGGTACACCCATGGTGGCTAAGTTTTATCGCCCAGGTCGCTGGAGTCATGCCGCCATTTTGGAGGAACACGCCTTTGCGCAGGAACTGGCTCAGGCGGACATACCCGTGGTTGCACCTTTGAGCATTGAGTCGCAAACGCTATTCGAGCGAGAGGGATTCCTGTTTGCGATTTACCCACGTCAGGGAGGCCGATGGCCAGAACTGGTGAGCGGCGACGACTGGCAATGGCTGGGGCGTTTTCTGGGGCGCCTCCATGCGGTTGGGCGTCGTGGCCGGTTTCACCATCGACAATACTTGGAGATTGGCCGATGGGCCACGGAATCGCGGACCTATCTGTTGAAAAATGAATGGATACCTGATCATTTGCAGGTTGCCTATACCTCCATCACCAAGGAGCTGATTGAGCGGATGCAGGACCAGTGGCAAGCTGTAAATGACGTGACCCAACTGCGTTTGCACGGTGACTGTCACTTGGGCAATGTACTCTGGGTGGAGGGACAGGGCCCCCATTTTGTAGATCTGGATGATTGTATGACGGGACCCGCTATCCAGGATCTATGGATGTTGATTTCCGGCAGCCGTGCGGAACAAACCTCGCAGTTGCGTGATTTGCTGCAGGGTTACAGCCTGTTTGCCGATTTTGATTATCGCGAGCTTGCCTTGATCGAAACATTGCGTACCCTGCGCCAGATGAATTACGCCGCCTGGCTGGCGCGCCGTTGGGAAGATCCCGCCTTTCCCAAGGCCTTTCCCTGGTTTGAAGAAACCAGATTCTGGGAGCGCCATGTGCTGGATCTGCGCGAACAATTGGCGGCCTTGGACGAACCCGTGCTGGCCTTGTGGGACTGAGCAATTAAGAGCATCACTCAAATGAAAATAACTTCGATTTGCCAACCGGCTGGATTTTGTCTGTGGCTGATATGCTGTTCGTTGGCGGCCTGCAGCGGCGGCTCGGATCAGGCAGGCACTTCCCCGGTAGCGCCTCCTGTACAGCCTGCCAAACCGGCAGCGACGAGCGCTCCTGCTCAGACAGTCAGCATGATCAAGGCAGTATCGACCGGTTCCGGCGAGCCTCCCGTAGAGGTACGATTTGAGCTGGCTGCCCGCCCTGAATCTGGTCAGCCGATTGCAATCAAGCTCAGTCTATCTGGTTTGGTGGATGCCACCCAACTGCAAATGAGCATCACGACCGATCCCAAAATGCAAATCCTCAATGGTGCCAAGGCAACTTTTGCAAATCTCAAAGCAGGCGAATCCGTCACCCATCTGTTGAACTTGCAGGGTGTCGAACCAGGCGTTTTCGTGGCTGACATACAGCTGACGGCAACCATTGAGGGGGTGGCGCGTACCATGAATTACGCCATTCCTGTGGCCATTCCGTCGGCTGAGCCTGGCAGCGTTGAAGGAGCGGTGGCGACTGCCGACAACACAGCGGCTGGAAAGTAACAGACTTGGTTTGTTCCTAAGTGCTGACCGTGCCCGGTTGATTGCATTGATTTGTCATCAGCCGCGGTCCGGCGAGGCTAATTTAGTCATGGCGATGCAGGCTGGGGGTCGTATAATCCGCGCCCTTTACTATCAGCCCCGAGCCCCCAGTGAGTACTGCCAAGTTACGCAATATCGCCATCATCGCTCACGTCGATCATGGCAAGACCACGCTTGTTGACCAGTTGTTGAGGCAGTCCGGCACCCTGGATGCACGCAAGGCCTTGCCTGACCGGGTGATGGATTCCAACGACCTGGAACGTGAACGCGGCATCACCATTCTGGCCAAGAATACTGCCATTACCTGGGGCGAATACCGCATCAACATCGTCGATACTCCAGGACACGCTGATTTCGGTGGCGAGGTCGAGCGCGTGCTGTCCATGGTGGATTGCGTGCTGTTGCTGGTGGATGCTGTCGACGGTCCAATGCCCCAGACCCGTTTCGTGACCCAAAAGGCTTTTTCGCATGGTTTGCGTCCCATCGTGGTGATCAACAAGATCGACCGCGATGAAGCGCGTCCGGATTGGGTGCTGGGTCAGACCTTTGACTTGTTCGATCAATTGGGTGCGACCGAAGAGCAGCTGGATTTTCCGGTGGTCTATGCTTCCGCGTTACGCGGTTTTGCCGGCAATGATCCCAAGAAAATGGAAGCTGACATGACGCCATTGTTCAAGGCGATTGTCGAACATTGTCCGCCGCCGGATGTGGACAGGGAAGGTCCGCTGCAGTTGCAGATCAGTCAGCTCGACTACTCCAATTACGTAGGCGCGATCGGCATTGGCCGCATCAAGCGCGGTCAGTTACGCCGTAACAGCCCGGTGGTGGTGGTGGGTGCCGACGGCAAGACTCGCAACGAGCGCATCATCCAGGTGCTCGGTTTCATGGGACTGGACCGGGTTGAGGTCAATGAAGCCAGTGCTGGCGATATCGTCGCCTTCGCCGGTATCGAGCATCCAAAAATTTCCGACACCATCTGTGATCCTTCCAGGCCGGAAGCATTACCCGCCCTGGTGGTCGATGAACCGACCATCAGCATGACTTTCGAGGTCAATACCTCGCCGTTCTGCGGACGCGAAGGCAAGTTCGTGACCAGCCGGCAGATTCGCGAGCGCCTGATGCGCGAGACCATGCACAATGTCGCATTGCGCGTGGAAGATACGGAGAATCCCGACAAATTCGTCGTTTATGGTCGCGGCGAACTGCATCTGGGCGTGCTGCTGGAGAATATGCGTCGCGAAGGCTATGAGCTGGCCGTATCGCGCCCGCGCGCCGTGGTCAAGGAAATCGACGGCAAGCCGTGTGAGCCTTATGAATCCGTGGCCATCGATCTGGACGAAAATAACCAGGGCGCAGTGATGCAGGCTCTCGGCGAACGGGGTGGACAACTGACCAACATGCAGGCGGATGGCAAGGGCCGCGTGCGTCTGGATTACATGATGCCATCGCGTGGCCTGATTGGTTTCCAGACCGAGTTCCGCACCATGACTTCGGGAACTGGTCTGTTGCACCACATTTTCGACCACTTCGGTCCAGTGCTGGATCGCGATATTGGCCAGCGCCAGAACGGCGTGATGATTTCCAATGGTCAGGGCAAGGCGCTGACCTATGCATTGTTCAGCCTGCAGGAACGTGGCCGCTTGATGGTGGGGCATGGTGACGAGGTGTACGAAGGCCAGATCGTCGGCATCCATAGCCGCGACAATGATCTGGTGGTCAATCCGCTCAAAGCCAAGAAGCTGACAAACATGCGCGCCTCGGGCAAGGATGAGAACCAGGTACTCAGCAACCCGATTCGCTACACTCTGGAGCAGGCCATGGAGTTCATTGACGACGACGAGCTGGTCGAAGTCACGCCGGGGGAAATCCGTCTGCGCAAGCGCATGTTGAAAGAGCACGAGCGCAAGCGTCCCGGCCGTGCCGAGGAAAGCGCCGATTGAGCGTGGTTTTACGGCGATAATCACGCCGTTTGGCACCCTGTCCGGCTTTGCCGGGCAGTCTTTACAGCATGGAATACGTAAAACGCGAGCCGGGTCACAACCGGTTTCAGCAACTCTCCCTAGGATTCTGAACCATCACATATATCCGTGAAATCATTGGTCTAGGCAATATCGCCTGGCCAGTGACTCAACTCATTGGATTGCTGGAAGGTTCGGTTCCTTAATGAATAAACTGCTGGAACAGCAGCTACGCGAGGCAACGACTGCTGAAGGGCAGGTTGATATGCCGCGTCTGCTTGCTGCAGTGGAGCGTGTCTATGTCCGTCATGACGAAGAACGTCGTGGCGTGGTGCGCTCCATGCAGTTGATATCCGAAGAAGCCAATGCGCTGACCCGCGAGATCCGCGAGAGCAATGCCAGCCAGTTGCAGGCGGTACTGGATCATGTCAAGGATGTAATCATCACCACCAGCGAGTCCGGTCATATCGCCACCATCAATGCCACTGGTCAGCGGGTATTCGGTCGGGTGGAAGCTGAAGTGGTGGGCCGTTCCCTGGATGTTCTGCTGCCCGAGATGCATGGCAAGAAAGTCGCCTACGAACTTGAATTGCTGGCGACGCGTCTGGATGACACTCAAGTCGATCTGGCACCACGAGAAACCGTGGGATTACGTGCCGATGGCACTGCGTTCAGTGCCGAAATGGCCGTTAGCAAGACCAAGGTCAGCCGTCGCAATGTTTATGTAGTCTGTTTGCGGGATACCACCGAGCGCAAGCAGGCGGAATCCGCCTTGCGCGACAGCGAGGCGCGTTACCGCACGCTGGTGGAACATGCACCGGAAATCATTGTGGTGCTGGATGCGGCGGCGCATCGGCTGATTGATGCGAACGAGAACGCCGCACATTTTTTCAGGCGGGATCGCGTGTCGCTGCTGGAAATGAGCCCGGAACAGCTCAGTCCGGTCACGCAACCCGATGGCCGCGCATCATCGGTAGCCTTTCAGCAGGAAATCAAGCGGGCGCTGAGTGGCGAAGCGCCGGTATTCGAATGGTGCTATCGCGATGGCGATGGCCATGAAGTGGCCACTGAAGTACGCCTGATACGCCTGCCGTCATCCACCGGACAACTGATACGCGGCAGCATTACCGATATCACCGAACGCAAGCGCGGCGAGTTGCTGGCAGCAGGCGAAAAGCGGGTATTCGAACGGCTTGCTGCCAATGTGGATCTGAGCACCACCCTGAGCGCCATCACTGACATGGTGGAGAAGGTTAACAAGGATGCGATGTGCTCCATCAGTTTGCTGGATGAGCGTGGCGAGCGCTTGCGAATTTGCGCAGCGCCATCGTTACCGAAAACTTTCACCGCAGCCATGGCCAGCGTTTCATGCGGTCTGCGAAATGGTTCTTGTGCGGCAGCGGTCTATCTGCGCCGCCAGGTGCTGGTTGCTGACATCTCGCGTGATGCCTTATGGGAAAACAAGCGGGAACTGGCTCTGGCTGCCGGTTTCCGCGCGTGCTGGTCCAGCCTGATTTATGCAGCCGATGGCCGTGAGCTCGGCACCGTAGCCTTGTATTTCAATACGCCGCGTCAACCCATTCGACGTGATTTTGATTTGATGTCGCGTATTGCCCAACTGGCCGGCATCGCCATCGAACGCCGTCGCAGCCAGGATGCATTACGTGACAGCGAACTGCGTTATCGGAGCCTGTTCGATAATGTGGTTGAAGGTGTGTACAGCTCGACCGTGGAGGGGCGATTCATTTCCGTGAATCCCGCCCTGCAGAAGATGGTGGGTGTGGCTACCGCCGAAGAATTGCTGGCGTTGCCGATGGAGCGTATTTACGCTGATCCCATTGCCCGGTTTGAAATCATTGCCGCAATTGCGCGCGACGGCGAGGTGCGCGATGCCGAGTTTCAGCTGCGGCGTATGGATGGTTCGACGCTGACCGTGGTGGAAAATGCCCGTGCAGTACGCGATTCTGCAGGCCGTCTGGTCGGCTTTGAAGGCACCATTTCCGATATCAGCGCCCGCAAGCAGGCCGAAATGGCGGTATTCGAGGAAAAGGAAAAAGCACAGGTCACCTTGCAGTCCATCGGTGATGCGGTCATCACCACCGATGCCGAAGGCCGCATCGAGTATCTCAATCCAGTGGCGCAGGACCTGACTGGCTGGGAATCGCGCGAAGTGCAGGGCTGGGCGCTGGCGGATGTATTCCGCATTGTTGACGAAACTTCACGGCAGGCGCTGGAGAATCCAGTGGCAGTTTGCTTGCGTGAAGGTCGGGTGGTGGCTGCGGCAGATCATGCCGTACTGATCAATCGTCGCGGACAGGAAGTGGCCATTGAAGACTCGGCCGCGCCGATCCGTGATCGGGCAGGTCGCATCATCGGTTCGGTCATGGTGTTCCATGATGTCAGCAAGGAACGTCGCTTGCGTCGTGCACTGGCCTATCAGGCCAATCACGATGCATTGACCGGTTTGATCAACCGCCGTGAATTCGAGAATCGTCTGAATGCGGCATTGCTGGCGGCGCAATCCGACGCCACCATCCGCCATGTGTTGATGTATCTGGACCTG
This sequence comes from Steroidobacteraceae bacterium, assembly GCA_050248275.1. Lineage (GTDB taxonomy): Bacteria > Pseudomonadota > Gammaproteobacteria > Steroidobacterales > Steroidobacteraceae > CAILZL01. The sequence goes on along the minus strand of JBFWSR010000018.1, from coordinate 21,849 downwards.
GATCAATTCAAGGTAGTCAATGACACCTGCGGTCACCAGGCAGGCGACCGCTTGCTCAAACAGATCACCGGATTGTTGCAGACACGGTTGCGCACGACGGATGTCATTGCCCGACTGGGTGGCGACGAGTTCGGCGTGCTGCTGGAACATTGCAGTGCCGAAGAGGCCATGCCGATTGCCGACAATCTGCGGCAGGCGATTCGCGATTTCCGTTTCATGTGGAAGGATGGCGCGCTGAATGTCGGTGTCAGTATCGGCTACGTGGAAATCAACCGGCATAGCGAAAGCATTGTGAGTCTGATGAGTGCGGCCGATGTGGCCTGTTATGCCGCCAAGGATTCCGGGCGCAATCGCATCCATGCCTACCAGCACGATGAGATCCCGCAGCGTCATCGCGAAATGCAATGGGTTTCGCGCATCACGCGCGCCTGTGAGGAGAACCGGCTGGAGCTGTTCTATCAGCCGATTGTCGCAATTGGCGCCAATCCTGATACCCGTGGTCATTACGAACTGTTGCTGCGCATGCGCGATGAAAGCGGGGCATTGATTCCGCCCGGTGAATTCATTCCGGCGGCCGAACGCTATAACCTGATGCCGGTGATCGACCGTTGGGTGGTGCAGCATGCACTGGGGACACTGGCGCATTACCGTTCGGAGGGCGGCAAGGATCAGGTGTTCAGCCCTTATTCGATTGCCATCAATCTGTCGGGTACATCATTGAACGACGACCGGTTCCTCGATTTCCTGATCAATGAGTTGCAGACCCATGATCTGAGCCCCGGCGCCGTTTGTTTCGAGATCACCGAGACGGCAGCCATTGCCAATCTAGCCAAGGTCGTGCACTTCATGAGCGAACTGAAAGCGCGTGGTTGCCTGTTCTCGCTGGATGATTTCGGCAGCGGCCTGTCGTCCTTCATGTACCTGAAAAACCTGCCGGTCGACTACCTGAAAATAGATGGTCAGTTCATTCAGAAAGTGAGTATTGATCCGATTGATCGCAGCATGGTCGAAGCGATCAACCAGATTGGCAAGGCGATGGGCATCAAGACCATCGCCGAGCGTGTCGAATCGTTGCAGGTACTGCAAACCCTGGCGGAAATCGGCATCGGTTATGCCCAGGGCTATTTCATCGCCGAACCGCGCTCGGTGGAGGCGTTGAGTCGCATCACGCGTTCATCGCCACAGATCGCCTTGCGACAGACCGCCTGACCGATTGCCGCGCTGCGGAGCATGCGGCACACTGCCATTCCCCTCCTTGGTCAGGCGTCCGCTTGTGCTTGCTGAAGATCCCGTTGCCCTGGACCGGCGCATTTGTGTCGCGCCGATGATGGACTATACCGATCGTCACTGTCGGTATTTCATGCGCTTGTTGTCGCCGAGCGCCTTGCTCTATACCGAAATGGTCACTGCCAAGGCCTTGGTGCACGGCAATCCCGAACGCTTGCTGGGTTTTGATACAGCAGAGCAGCCGGTGGCCTTGCAGCTGGGTGGCAGCGATCCGGATGAGCTGGCCCATGCAGCCCGTCTCGGCCAGCAGTTCGGCTATCGGGAGATCAATCTCAACTGTGGCTGTCCCAGCGATCGGGTCAAGAGCGGTCATTTCGGCGCCTGCCTCATGGCAGAAGCAGCACGCGTGCGTGATTGTGTCTCTGCAATGCGTGCTGTCGTGCAGGTGCCAGTAACGGTGAAATGTCGCATCGGCATCGAGCCCGGCATGGCCGGGCGCAGCGATCTTGAGTTTCTGCGTGAGTTCATTGCCACCGTGACGGCATCCGGTTGCAATATCTTTGTGGTGCATGCACGGCGTGCCATGCTGAATGGCCTGAGTCCCAAGGAAAACCGCGAGATTCCTCCATTACGCTATGACGTCGTTACGACTCTGCGACGAGAGTTTCCGCAGCTGACCTTTGTATTGAACGGCGGCATTCGTACTGTCAATGCAGTGCTGGCGCATCTGCAGGTGTTCGATGGCGTGATGATCGGTCGTGAGGCTTATCAGAATCCGTATTTGCTGGCGGAACTGCATCAATGTATGGCCGGCGACGGCAGTGAGCTGCCGGACCGTGCCGCAGTGTTGCGCGCATATGGTGAGTATGTCGAGCGGCAGTTGGGTCGGGGTGAGCGGTTAAGCAGCATGGTGCGCCATGTCTCGGGTCTGTATCACGCACTGCCCGGGGCACGTTCCTGGCGACGTTTTCTCAGCGAGGGTGCGGCGCAACCAGCGTCCGGAAGCAGGTTGCTGACGGATTCCCTGCGCATCGTTACTCAGCCGCAGGTTGAAATGCATGGCCATGACAATCAGGTACTAGCCTAAACCCTGCCAGCTTATGTATATAATCGCGATGTGGGTAAGGATATTGAACTCGCTATATTGTTTGCCGACGTCGTCGGTAGCACGCACATCTATGAGGTCATGGGCGATTTGCGCGCCCGCGACATGGTATTGACCTGCGTGGATATCATGCGCACGGCCACTGAAGCGCATGAGGGGACCGTCATCAAGACCATTGGTGACGAGATCATGGCGACTTTCCCGACCGCCGATAATGCCCTCAATGCCGCCAGTCAGATGCAGCATGAAATCCGTGCGCATGCCGAACTCAAAGTCGAAGGGCAGCCTGTTGCCATTCGGATTGGCTGCCATTTCGGGTCGGTGGTGCTCGAGAATCGCGACATCTTTGGTGCGGCGGTGCATACCGCCAATCGCATGACCAGTCAGGCCAAAGCCGGGCAGATCATGATCAGCGGCACCATGGTGCAGCGTCTGGCGCCGGAGTGGCGGTCATCGGTTCGGCAGATCGATATTGCCATGCTCAAGGGCAAGAGCAACGAAGACGAGCTGTTCGAAGTGCTCTGGCATAAGGATGATGCCACCAGCATGCTGCCCGCCCTGGCCTTGGGCAACCTGTTGCGTGATAAACAAAAGCCACAACGTCTGCGATTGCGCTTTCAGGGACAGGAACTGGTGCTTACCGATGGCAGGGTACACGTCACCATGGGGCGTGCCGAGGAAAATGACATCGTCATCAAAGGCAACCTGATTTCTCGCCTCCACGCCCGCATCGAATGCAATCGTAACAAGTTTTTGCTGATTGACCAAAGCACCAATGGCACTTTCGTATTGAACCAGACCGGTGAAGAATCATTCGTTCGCCGGGACAGCCTGCAGCTCAAGGGTGAGGGCATGATTGGCCTCGGGCGGACGCCGGAGGGCAATGTTCCGGGACAGATACTGCAGTTCATCTGTGAAGAATGATGCGTAACTAGTCCGTGCCCGCATTGACTGCGGCCGCTCCTGCATGATCTGGCAGACATAAAAAACGGCTGGCAGAGATAGTTTTGCCAGCCGTTCTTATTTGCCGAAGTCCTGTTATCTGGAATCTACTGTCTAGGCCAGCCGTTTTTGTACTTCACCGAGCTTTTCCTTGAGCCTGGCAGGGGTCCGATTGCCAAATTCATTGAGATATTCCGCAATCTGGAGGGTTTCGGCCCGCCATGCTGCCGGATTGATGGAGAGCAGTTCCTGCAGCGTATCGGGCTGAATATCCAGGCCGGAAGTATTCAGGTCACTCGGGGCCGGCAAATATCCGATCGGCGTTTCATGGGCGCCAACCTTGCCTTCGCAACGATCAAATATCCAGCTGAGTACCCGCAGGTTATCGCTGAAACCCGGCCACATGAAATTATGGTCCTTGTCCTGACGGAACCAGTTGACGTGATAGACCTTGGGCAGATTGCTGGCGCGACCTTCGAAGGACAGCCAGTGTTGCCAGTAGTCGCCATAGTTGTAGCCGCAGAATGGTTTCATGGCCATCGGGTCACGACGCACCACGCCCACCTGGCCGACGGCAGCAGCAGTGGTTTCGGACGCCATGCCGGCACCCATCAACACGCCATGCGCCCAGTCGCGTGCTTCGTATACCAACGGAGCCAATTCACGACGGCGGCCACCGAACAGGATCGCGGAAATGGGGACGCCCGCCGGGTCTTCGGTATGCGGCGAATAGCAGGGGTTCTGCTTGGCCGAAACTGTGAAGCGCGAATTGGGATGCGCGGCCGGACCGTTTTTCGGGTCGTAAGGCCTGCCCAGCCAGTCGATCGCCGGTGTACCTTCTTTCATGCCTTCCCACCAAGGCTGGTTATCGGCGGTCAGCGCGACATTGGTGAAGATCGTGTCGTGCTGCACCGTCTTGTAGGCATTGGGATTGGTCTTCAGATTGGTGCCGGGGGCGACGCCGAAATAACCGGTTTCAGGATTGATGGCCCACAAGCGGCCGTCACTGCCGACATTCAGCCAGCAAATATCGTCGCCGAGCGTCCAGATCTTCCAGCCGGGCATGGTGTCCGGCGGCAGCATCATGGAGAGGTTGGTTTTCCCGCAGGCAGACGGGAACGCGGCGGCAATGTAATGGGTTTTACCTGCTGGATTCTGGATACCCATGATCAGCATGTGCTCGGCCAGCCAGCCTTCAGTACGAGCCTGATAGCTGGCGATACGCAGTGCATGACACTTCTTGCCCAGCAGCGCATTGCCGCCGTAGCCGGAACCGATGCTCTTGATGGTCAGGGTTTCCGGGAAATGCATGATGAAGCGCTTGTTCGGATCCAGATCGCCTGTGGAATGCAAACCCTTGACGAAGGCGCCTTCGCGTTCGATGCGGGCCAGCGCTACGGCGCCCATGTTGGCCATGATGCGCATGTTGGCTACGACATACGGGCTGTCGCTGATTTCGACGCCGCAACGAGAGTAGGGCGAGTTGACCGGACCCATGCAGTACGGAATGACATACATGGTGCGTCCTTTCATGGCTCCCTGGAACAGCGCGTCGATCTTGGCGTTCGCTGCTTGCGGATCCATCCAGTTGTTGTTGGGACCGGCATCTTCCTGGTTTTCAGTGCAGACGAAAGTCAGGTGTTCGACGCGGGCGACGTCAGTGGGATTGGAACGATGCAAATAGCAATTAGGGTGGGTTTTCTCGTTCAGTTTGATCAAGGTGCCGGTGGCCAGCATCTGCTCGATCAATGAGCTGTATTCAGCTTCGGATCCATTGCACCAGTAGATTTTATCGGGCTGGGTCAGTTTGGCGACTTCATCAACCCATTGTTTCAGTGCGGTATTCGTCGTAGTCATTTCGGTTGTTTGCTCCAAAACGAAAAATTCAGACTGCTCGTGACTTCGTGCTTAACGTAGTTTAGTTCCAGTTCCAGTTCCTGGCTCACAACAAGATCCCGCTTGCAATCGATCCCCCACTGCTGTGTCGAATGCGTCATATGGGGCGTGAGCAAACCACGACCAGGCTCGAACAAGGCGGAAATTATAGCGTCGTGAAGGCAATTGTGTTGCGTTTTGCAGCATTTACTTGTCTGGTATCTCACTAAATGGCGATGTGGAGCAGGCTTGTTGTGTACAGTTGCACTTTTTTAAGGCGCAGGTTTTCACGAGCCGAAGCTGCCAACCAAGGAACATGCTCGAATCTGTGAAGAGCCATATTTCACCTCATGCCGCCGGGCTACGCGCACAGCGCTGGCGCTGGTTAGTGCCACTGTGTCTGGCTTTGACCGCCCGGACTCAGGCGCAACAGCCAGCAAATCCTGAGGTGGAGTTGACTGCGGAACTCCGTGTTTCCGAAGGAAACAACTCTCGGGAATATCAATTTGTCCCCGCAAACAGGGTACAGCAGGGACAGGAAATTTATTACACGGTGCGAATTCGCAATCCTGGTACGGCCACTTTGGATAATGTATCCATTGTGCGAGCCATCCCGGCAAATACCCGTTATGTGCCAGGTTCGGCCACTGGCGCGGGGGCCGATATCCAGTTTTCAATCGATGGTGGCCTCAGTTTTGCCAAATCGGCGGAACTGAAATCAACGACCGATCCGGGCCATGTCGCTGCGGCGAATCAATACACTCATATCCGCTGGCAATTGCGTTATCCGCTGCCGCCCAAAGCGGTGCTGCTGGCGCGCTTTCGCGCCGTCTTCCATTAAGCTAGCGCAATGCCTTCTGTTCCGGCTGTGACCTCACGATGTGACCTGCATGATTTGCTGGGCGCTGATGGACGCCTGGCGAAATCCTTGCCGGGCTTTACCGAGCGTAATGAGCAACTGGCCATGGCGGGACGAGTTGCTGCCGCCATTCGCAACCGCAAGCCGCTGATCGTCGAAGCCGGTACAGGCGTCGGCAAGACCTTTGCGTATCTGGTTCCCGCCCTGCTGGCCGGTAAACGCATCCTCATTTCGACGGGCACCCGCGGGCTGCAGGATCAGTTGTTCAGTCGTGATCTGCCGATGCTGACCGGCGTGCTGGGTCGGCCGATGCGGATTGCTTTGCTGAAAGGCCGGGCCAATTACCTGTGCGGTCATCGTCTGTCATTGGCGATGTCGCAGGGACAGGTGCGCGGCTGGTCACGCGGGCTGGCGACCAGTCTGCGCAAGGTGAACATGTGGGCGATGCAAACCCGTCGCGGCGACATCGGTGAGCTTGCAGCCGTGGCTGAAAGCGATCCAGTCTGGCCCTGGGTGACGTCCACGCGCGATAACTGCCTGGGGGTGGAGTGCGGCCTGTTCGATCGCTGCCATCTGGTTGCCGCCCGGCGTGATGCCCTGGCTGCCGACATCGTGGTGGTGAATCATCATCTATTGATGGCGGATCTGCTGCTCAAGGACAACGGCTTTGGCGATCTGCTGCCGGGTGCCGATGCCGTCATTGTCGACGAAGCGCATCAACTGCCTGAAGTGGCCACGCAGGCGTTTGCGACTACCTTGAGCGCACGTCAATTGCTGGAACTGGCACGTGATGTCACCAGCGAGCACATGCTCGCTAAAGTCGCCGGCTTGAGTACAAAGCATGTTGAATTCATGCAGGCGTTGGAGCAGCAGGCGCAACTCGGTACGCAGGCATTGACTGAGCAGGCTGATCATGTCGATGCCAGCCGCTGGCCTGATTTGTTGTTCGATGTGCTGGCGGAGAGCCGACAGTTGTTACAGAACTTTGCTGCTGTCAGCACCGGCATGGCCGAAGATCAGGCCGAGCTGCGCAATTTGCGCGAGCGTGCGCTGGAACTCGCCGGTCGTTGCAAATTATTCATCGAGGCAGACCAGCCCGACCCGGAGGGCGATGTGTTTCCGGCAGTGCGGTGGTCGACGATGAACAAGGGAGGTTTTTCACTGCATCACGCCCCCGTGGAGGTGGCCAGGCCGCTGGGAGAATTGATACGCAAACAAGGCGGGGCGTGGATATTCACTTCGGCGACACTGGCTGTTGGCACGGACTTGCGTCATTTCGCCAGACGCATCGGTCTGCCGGATGCGGACGCCAAGCAATTCGGCAGTCCATTCGATTATGCGCAGCAGGCATTGATGTATTTGCCGCGCAATCTGGATGTGCCCTCTGCAACGCGGCATACACAACAGGTGCTGGCCGCTGCCTTGCCAGTCATCGAAGCCAGCGGCGGACGCGCTTTTCTGCTGTTCACCAGTCATCGCGCCTTGCGTGAAGCGGCCGAGCGCTTGCGTGCAATATGGGGTGAAGTTGAGCCTTATCCGTTGCTGGTGCAGGGCGAAGCGCCGCGCGATGCGTTGCTGCAACGCTTCCGCGAACATGGTAACGCCGTCCTGCTCGGCACCGGCAGTTTCTGGGAAGGCGTGGATGTGAAAGGTCATGCACTATGCGTGGTGGTCATCGACAAACTGCCGTTTGCGGTTCCTGACGAACCGTTGACCAAGGCGCGGCTGGCCGCCATCGAACAGCGAGGCGGGAATGCATTCATGGAAGAGCAGGTACCGCAAGCTGTGATGATGCTCAAGCAGGGCGTGGGGCGCCTGATCCGTGACCGCAGCGATTTCGGCGTAATCATGTTGTGTGACCGTCGCCTGACCTCGCGTAGTTATGGCCATTTGTTTCTCGACAGCCTGCCGCCGATGCCGCGCACTGAAAACCTCGATGAAGTACGCCAGTTTTTGCAGCAACATCTGCGTGCCGCCCATCTGCTGGAGGAAGTTGTCAGTTGAACTCTGCAGTAAAGCTGCTGGCCATCGATACCGCCACCGAGCAATGTTCGGTGGCTTTGCTGCATGGCGCGGCACTATTCGAACGTTGTGTGCGCACCCCCCGGGGTCATGCCGACATGGTGCTGCCGATGGTGCAGGAGGTCATGTCCGAAGCCGGGCTGGGCTTTACCCAACTGGATGCCATCGCCTTTGGCAGAGGGCCGGGCGCATTTACCGGCGTGCGCATGGCCATCGGCGTGGCGCAGGGACTGGCCTATGCGGCGGATCTGCCCTTGCTGCCGGTTTCGGATCTGGCCGCTGTGGCGCAACAGGTGGCAGCCTCGCTGTCAGCGGGTGCGCATATGCTGGTATGCATGGACGCGCGCATGGGCGAGGTTTATTCCGGACAGTTTGTCCTGACCGCCGATGGGTTGGTGTCGCCCGTCGCTGCCGAACGGGTATGCCCGCCCGAACATATCGATACGGCAGCGAACGAACTGGCAATGGGCGCGGGCACCGGGTTCCGCGCCTACCCAGTGTTATCCGCTCGTTATGCCGGCCTGCCTCTGCTGGACGATATCCTGCCACGCGCAGTGGAAATTGTGCGATTGGGGCTGCGCGGCTGGCGCGCCGGTCTGGCAGTCAATGCCGAGCTGGCGGCGCCGGTCTATTTGCGCGATCAAGTCGTTCATGTGAAGGCTCCGTGACTTTCCATATGAATGTGATTTTGCTGTCATGTCGTTGTAACAAATAACTGCTGAGATGCCTGTCATCGAATTGTCATCGTTTGTTCATGAGTTGACCCAATATTTATGGCGGCACACATCCTAGTAGTGGAAGACGAAAAGCCCATTCGCGAGATGATCGCTTTCGGCTTGCGCCGCAGCGGCTATGAGGTCAGTGAAGCGGAAGACACCAGCAAGGCGCGCGCCTGTATCGCTGACCGTCGCCCGGATCTGATTCTGGTGGACTGGATGTTGCCGGATATGAGCGGTCTGGAACTGACGCGCCTGCTGAAACGCGACAAGGAAACCAAGGAGGTGCCGGTGATCATGCTGACTGCCCGTGCCGATGAACACGACAAGGTGGCCGGTCTGGACAGCGGCGCCGACGACTATGTGACCAAACCGTTTTCTCCGCGTGAGCTGCTGGCGCGTATTGCGGCAGTCCTGCGCCGCGTAGCGCCTGCCAGCGCCGAGGAGATCGTGGACATCAATGGCTTGAAACTCGATGGCAGCAGTCATCGAGTCACCGTGAGCGACCGCGTGGTGTCGCTGGGTCCCACCGAATACCGTTTGTTGTCGTTTTTCATGACCCATCCCGAGCGGGTATATACGCGCAGCCAGCTCCTGGACCGGGTGTGGGGCGGCAATGTCTACGTCGAAGAACGCACGGTGGATGTGCATATCCGCCGCCTGCGCAAGGCGCTGGAGGAATTTGCGGTGGATCATTACATCCAAACTGTGCGCGGCGCGGGTTACCGCTTTTCCACACAGCCGCAATAATAATACGGTGAGATTGCTGCGCGGAGCGGCGTGCGACCGCACTACAATATCTGCACTATGAAGTCCGCCTCCTTATCCCGGTTACAGTCGGCACGCTTTTCAGGCATTGCCTGGCAACTGGTATATCGAGTGCTTGCCGTTCTGGGCATGTCCCTGCTGGTGGGCCGGATATTGGGAAACATGGGCTGGTGGGTGGCGCTGGGTCTGGGGGTGTATTTACTGTGGCAGTTGCGCAATCTGTGGGAGCTGGATCGCTGGGTCAGGTTTCGCAGCGTGCTGCATCCACCTGATTTTGGCGGTCCTTGGGGTGAGCTGACGACCGTCATTGCCCGTATCTATCGCCGCAAGCAGTTTCACAAGCAACGGGTGGGTAATCTGTTGCGCGAGTTCCGCCGTCTGACCGCCAGCATGCCGGATGGCGCGGCGCTGCTCGGCAACTACAATGAATTGTTGTGGTTCAATCAGAGAGCCGAACGCTGGCTGGGCTTGCGCCGCAAGCGTGATGTGGGCATCCGTATTGAAAACCTGGTGCGCTATCCGGCGTTTGTGCGGTACCTGGAGCGTGGTGATTACTCTCATTCGGTGACGGTATTGCAACCCGGTGCGCAGCAGCGCTGGTTGTCGTTTCATCTGGTGCAGGCCGAGGGTTCGACCCAGAAGCTGCTGATCGTGCGTGACATCACCAAGGAAATGCGCATTGAAGCCATGCGCAAGGATTTTGTCGCCAATGCTTCGCATGAATTGCGTTCGCCGCTGACGGTGATTTCCGGTTACCTGGATTCGCTGGCCGATGATACCGAACTGAATGCGCTCTGGCAGGCGCCGGTCCAGGAAATGCGGCGACAATCTGAACGCATGCGCACCTTGATTGAAGAACTGTTGCAGCTCTCCCGCCTGGAAAACAGCGGTGAACTGACCGAGAACCAGTGCGTCGATGTGCCGGGACTGCTGGCGCTGTTGCGCAAGGATGTGCTCACCATGGAGCGCCGTCCCAAAGACATCACTCTGCAAATAGAGACCGATGTATGTCTGCTCGGCTCTGAAACCGAATTGCAATCTGTGTTTGTTAACCTGATCTCCAATGCCGTGAAGTACACCCCTGTCGAAGGCAGCGTCACGATCCGCTGGTGGCGCGATGCCGAGGGCGCACATCTGTCGGTGAGCGATACTGGTGTCGGTATCGCTGCCGAACATCTGCCGCGCCTGACCGAGCGCTTTTACCGTGTCGATGCCGGTCGCTCACGGGAGATGGGCGGGTTTGGTCTGGGATTGTCCATTGTCAAACATGCGTTGCAGCGTCATGGCGCCACGCTCAGCATCGAAAGCGAGCCGGGCAAGGGCAGCACTTTTACCTGTCATTTTCCACCAGAACGAATCACCACTCGCATTTATCCGGCTGCCGCAGGCAGTCGCAGTTAAGCGCCAGTCGCCGGGCAGGTTGCAGTCGGCCCGATGACTCGGTATACCTGTCGCCATTCCGGAGTCGATACCATGGAAAAAGCTGATTTATCTCATCACATTCTGAGCCGTTTCAACGCCGACCTTGAGCGGGTGCGTACCAACGTGCTGCAAATGGGCGGCCTGGTCGAAGAACAGATGGCCAACGCCGTGCAGGCGCTGGTCAATGGTGACAGTGCCGCGGCTGAACGGGTGGTGCGCAACGACCATCGCGTCAACGGCATGGAAGTGTCGATTGACGAAGACTGCAACCGCATTCTCGCGACCCGTTCACCGGCCGCTTCCGATCTGCGTCTGATCGTGGCGGTGATCAAGACCATCACCGATCTGGAACGCATCGGCGACGAGGCGGAGAAGATTGGCTACATCGGCTCGCGTCTGGCCACCATGGAACGGCCGGCCGATCGTTATCGCGAGATCAAGCATCTGGGCAGAGTGGTTGAAGAGATCGTGCACGATGCTCTGGATGCCTTTGCCCGTCTGGATGCCGATGCGGCCCTGGCAGTGGCCAAACGCGATCGGCTGGTTGACGAGGAATACGAAGCCATCCAGCGTCAGTGCATCACCTTCATGATGGAAGACCCTCGTTCCATTCGTCGCGCCATTGATGTGTTGTGGGTGGCACGCGCCATCGAGCGCATCGGCGATCATGCCAAGAACATCTGCGAATATGTGATCTACATGGTGCACGGCAAGGATGTTCGCCACATCCGGCTCGAAGAAGTGGAAGCGCAATTGAGGGCAAGAAGCAGCGCGACCCAGTGACAGAATGAAATAAAAATAATAATCCGTACTCAACATGAGCCAGTTGTTAAACCGAATTTTAACCGAACGCCGTAGCGGCAACCTTGTCGGATTTGTGGCATGTGCCGGCTTGATTGGTTATGCGCTGTATTCGCAATATGGCCTGGGCTTTGAGCCGTGCCCGCTGTGCATCTTTCAACGGGTGGCCGTGATGGCAGTCGGTATGATTTTCCTGCTGGCTGCTGTACATCATCCGCGCAACAAGGGGGCCCTGATCTATGGTGTGCTGGCGGCGCTGGCTGCACTCATGGGTCTCCTGATAGCCGCGCGTCATATCTGGATACAGGCGCAGCCTCCGGGCACGGTGGCGGCATGCGGCGCCACGCTGGATTACATGCTGGACATCCTGCCGGTGACTACTGTGATTACCAGGGTGCTGACCGGCTCCGGTGAGTGCGCCGAAATCAACTGGAGACTGTTGGGGCTGTCCATGCCCTGGTGGGTGTTGTTTGCCTGCGTGGCGCTGGCGCTATGGGCGCTATGGGTCAATGTGGTGGCGCCTTCCTTGCTGATCGATCGCAGCGGCAAGCTGTCCAGCCGTCGCTAATCAATCCATGTGCGGCAGGATCGCGTCAATTACTTTTCAGTCTTGAAATTCGTGGCATAGAGCTCCGGCTTGAAGCCGATCAGCAATTTGTTGCCAGCTGTCAGCACCGGCCGTTTGATCAAGGATGGTTGCGCCAGCATCAGCTCAATGGCCTTGCTTTCCGTAAGATGCGCCTTGTCGCTATCCGGTAATTTCTTGAAAGTGGTGCCGGCGCGGTTCAGCAGCGTTTCCCAGCCGAGTTCCTTGCACCAGCGTTGCAGGTGCGCACGATCGATGCCCGAAGCTTTGTAATCGTGAAACTCATAAGTCACGCCATGCTCGTCCAGCCAGTTCCTGGCCTTCTTCATGGTATCGCAGTTCTTGATGCCGTATAGCTTGTGCATCTGGAAAATTCACTGAGCCAGCAACAGTTCCATCATGCGTTCGTACATCAGCGCCAGCGTGTCCACGTCGGCGATACGCACGCATTCATTCACCTTGTGGATGCTGGCATTGATCACGCCCAGCTCGACCACGCTGGCGCCGGTGGGGGCGATGAAACGGCCGTCCGAGGTGCCGCCGGTGGTGGACAGTTCCGCCGTCAGGCCGGTGAATTCCTGCACCGCTTGTTGAGCGGCGGTGGAGAGGACGCCAGGGGCAGTGAAGAAGGGCAGTCCGGAGACGAACCACTCCAGCGTGTAGTTCACCTTGTGACGGTCCAGAATCCCGGTAATGGTGGCCTGCATCTTCTCAACGGTTTGTTCGGTCGAGAAACGGATGTTGAAGCGGGCTTTCAGTTCGCCGGGAATGACGTTCGGTGCACCAGTGCCGGCGCTCAAATTGGAAACTTGAAAAGTGGTGGGCTGGAAGAACTCGTTGCCCTTGTCCCATTCGCGCGAAGCCAGTTCGGCCAGCGCCGGCGCCAGCAGATGCACCGGATTATCGGCCAGATGCGGATAGGCGACGTGACCCTGCACGCCATGTACGGTGAGCTTGCCGGACAGCGAGCCGCGTCGGCCAATCTTGATGGTATCGCCCAGTTTGTCGCCACTGCTGGGTTCGCCCACCACGCACCAGTCGATTTTTTCGGGGCGTGATTCCAGCACCTGCATGACGCGGCGGGTGCCATCCACCGACGGACCTTCCTCGTCGCTGGTGAGCAGGAAGGCGAGGGTGCCTTTGTGATCGGGATGTTTGGCAATAAAGCGCTCTGCGGCGAGGGTCATGGCCGCCAGACCGCTTTTCATGTCGGCTGCGCCGCGGCCGTACAGCATTCCGTCGCGGATGACGGGTTCAAACGGATCGGTCTGCCATTCTTCCCGGGGCCCGGAAGGCACGACATCGGTATGACCGGCGAAGCACAGTACCGGATGACCGCTGCCATGCTTGGCCCAGAGGTTGGAAACTGGCGGAAAATCGATACGTTCGTTGTTGAATCCCAGTTTCGCCAGGCGGCCGCCAATGACATCCAGACACCCCTTGTCTTCCGGACTCACCGAAGGACGACGCATCAGTTCGGCGGTCAGGGCAATGGCCGGGGACAGCATGGAGGTGTTGGCAGGAGCTGCGGACATGGGTGGCTGAGTTTGTATTGGATTCGGAAGGAAGGGCGCCCTTATAGCGGACAGGGTCACTGTCCGCAATCTTTCCGGACGGCATTGTCGAGCGCCGGCCTACTGGAGACAACGCTGTAATGGCTTTGTAACAAATTTGTCATGTGCGGCCCGCACACTAGCTTACTTGCAAAATCCGGATGAACCGGCCCATTCTTGGGCACTGGCCCGTTCATTGATCGTATACCGAGGTGTCCCTTGGCAATTGAAACCGAAACTCTGACTGCTGCAACGCCCGGCGCTGCCCAGCTATCTGCCAACAATGGCCGGGGTTCTGGCGCACCACTGGTCAGTGTCCCTGCCGGCGACACGCGCAAAGTGCGCGCCATGCAGGTCAAGGCGCTGGTGCAGGATTTGAACTTCTATTACGGCGACAAGATGGCGCTCAAGCATTTGAACATGCCGATCGCCGACAAGCAGGTAACTGCCTTGATCGGACCGTCTGGCTGCGGCAAGAGCACCTTTCTGCGCTGCTTCAATCGCATGCATGATCTGCAGGCTGACACGCGTTATGAGGGCGCGATCACCCTGCAACCGGATAACGTCAATCTGATCGGCAAGGGCATTGATCCCATTGAAGTGCGCATGCGCATTGGCATGGTGTTCCAGAAACCGAATCCTTTCCCAAAATCGGTTTTCGAGAACGTGGCCTACGGGTTGCGCCTGCATGGTCTTAGCAACCGTGTGTTGCTCGCTGAACAGGTTGAACAGGCATTGCGTGGCGCGGCGTTGTGGGATGAGGTGAAGGATCGCATGCAGGAGTCGGCGCTGGCGCTGTCCGGCGGCCAGATGCAGCGACTGTGCATTGCCCGCGCGCTGGCGACCAAGCCGGAAATCCTGCTGTTCGACGAACCCACTTCAGCGCTCGATCCGATTGCCACAGCCAAGATCGAAGAGCTGATTTCAACCCTGCGCGACCAGGTGACCGTGCTGATCGTCACACACAACATGCAGCAGGCCGCGCGCGTGTCCGATTACACGGCTTTCATGTATCTGGGCGAGCTGATCGAGTTTGCCGATGCGCCTACCATATTCACCAATCCGAGCAAGAAGGCTACGGAAGACTATATTACTGGTCGTTACGGTTGATAATAGTTGTGCAGGGTGCAATCGATTAAGAAGCGCATCGCACTCACAATGTCCTCTTAGATCACGGTTTCTTCGCTTGCAGGCGAAGCATTGGCTAATATTGGATCGAGGCAAAAGTGAATACCGCAATCGACGGCGATCCTACGGAAGGTCACACTAGCAAGACGCTGGACCATGTTCTGGCGGAATTGCGATTGAACACGGTGACAATGGGTGGTCTGGTCATTGATCAGGTCGGTACGGCTGTTCGTGCTCTGCTCAATGCCAACAGCGCAGCTGCGCAACAAGTTCTATCGCGCGAATTCAATGTTAACGAGCTGGAACGAGATATTGACCGCGATGCATTCCAGTTGATTGCCCGGCATCAACTGGTGGCCGGCGATCTGCGGCTGGCGCGTGCTATCACACGTATCATCCATGAACTTGAACGGGCAGGCGATGAGGCCAAGAAAATTGCCCGTTTTGCACAACAGCTGGTTGATGGCACGCCGCAGGGACCGGTAATTACGGTTGCACCTTACTTGCGCCACATGGCGGATTTATCCACATCCATGCTGCGGGAGGCAGTGCGTGCACTGGACGAATCCGATCTGGAACTGGCCCATCGTGTTACCGCACGCGATATGGAGCTCGACGAGGAGTTTGCCAGCGCGCTGCGCCAGGTGTTTACCCTGGTCATGGAGGGTGAGCCCTATCTGCGCGCCACTATTGATACTGTATTTGCGCTCAAAGGTCTGGAGCGCATTGGTGACCATGCCAAGAACATTGCCGAACAGGTGGTGCTGATCATTCAGCGATGAACCCTATGGCCAAGTTGGCCTGCACGACTTCTCCCGCTATCAAAGACAGAATGCCCAAAAGAAAACGGCCTCACGTTTAAAAGAAAACGGCCTCACGTTTAAGTGAGGCCGTGCTGCTTTGACAGTTTCTATGCTGGTTGTTCTGTCAGAACTTCACCTGCGACCAGATGCCAATCTCATTGGTCTTGGTGGAGCTGGTATTGCTGGTCTCGAGCTTGGTCTGCTTGTAGGCAAACGCCAGATCGATGTTTTTGCGCGGGATGACGTTTACGCCAATCGTTGCATATTTGTTTTTCGCAAAGGTATTGGTGGTCTTGTTAGGCTTGACTTCTTCGTACCGGGCGAATGCGCCAACCATATTGGTGAAATTTACCGAACCCCACACTGAAGTGCCATCTGCCTTGTCTGTGGTCGTGGCGGATTGCACCAGAGCTGCGCTGTAGTTCTTGGCGGTGAAGTATTCCGCACCAATTCGGAATTTGCTGTTCACGTACGCCACTACTGCATCGGCGCGGCTGGCGGTATTTTCGGCAGAATTGGTTTGGGTTTCGGCGCCAAGTTTACCGGTACGATAGCCGACGCCAACTGTCAGGCCCTTGACTGGCACGATGCTGAGGCGGCTTTCCAGATCCATGGTCTTGGAGCGGCTGGGATCTTTGTAGCCTTTGCCATTCACTGCAGATACTGCGTAATTCACCATGCCATCTGCAAATTTACCGCTGGCGTGAATACCCCAATCAGAAGAGGTTCCGAAGCCGGTACGATCGGTCATGACCTTTTCAAAGTAGCGAAAGCCATACAGGTCTTCAACAAAGGGGATCCAAGGCAGATCGGATGAGCCGACGCGCAATACGAATGCATCATCCAGTTTGGCTTGAACGTAAGCCTTCTTGATGTAAACTTCAGTGGCACTGATCGCGCTGGCGTATTGGAAGTCGGTGGTGACATTGGCTGACCAGATGTCATCGAAATTATGGTCGATGCCAACATAAAAGCGTGTGACGTCTACACCAAAGCCGCTGCCATCCACCTTGGTGCCATTGGTTGACTTGTCAATGTTGGTGAAATCAATGAACGCCTTTCCGGAAACCTTGGTTGTCTCGTCAGCAGCGAAGGCGGTCACCGAGGTCAGACAAGCAGCTGCCACTGAGGCCGCCACGATCAAATTACGCATTAGTACTACTCCTGAAATCGCGTCATTAGTGAACGCAAGGAAAACAATTGCAGACAGGAGTTGAAACACATGCGCTACACAAGCCGCTGGATTTCATTACCTGCTGCAGGCGTTGCGTAAGGTATACATTGTGTATGACAGTTAGATGACATTTTTAATGCGAATCTATTTAAATGTTGCCGCTGCGTCATGACCTTCTAATGCAGGGCTTGTGGTTCATGTTTTGAATGGTTGGCTGGGCAATATCTCAATCTGGTTCGATGTCGGATTGCCTCTAAGAAGATATTTTGATGTGTTTATGCAACAGCGGCTATTACAGGTGGCTCGGTGTAACAGCAATCAGGGTGTTCTGGCTCAGCGCAGGCATACAGGCTGAACAAGAAAGAGGAACGACATTGGACGGCACTGGAAAATAATGAGTCATGAATGCACGATGGAAGGATATATGGTGCGATCATTGACCGGCTGTTCGCCATTGTCCAATGGCTTCCGTGCAAGGTATGATGAAACCGTTTTGGTATTTGTCTCCATGCGGAATGCCATGGATTCGAGGTCTTGCAACGGCGCTTTGCATGACTGCGTGGGCAAGATGCTTGATGAATTGTCATGGATGAGGTCTTGCATGCATGAAGATAGCTAGGTCGTAGCCAAAATAGATCACAATTGTCATCTTTCTGTAACACAAAAGGCTCTCAATAGCGGCCCGTACTGACCTGAGCTCTTTGGAGGGCAAACTCGTGACCAAGATGATGAGCAAATTGACTGTTGCCGTATGCGGTATGGCACTTAGCGCTGTTGGCATGGCAGCGGATATTTCCGGTGCTGGCGCCACTTTCCCTTATCCTGCTTATGCAAAGTGGGCGGAAGCATATAAACAGCAAACTGGCATTGGCCTTAATTATCAGTCGATTGGTTCCGGTGGTGGCATCAAGCAAATCAAGGCAGCCACCGTGACCTTCGGTGCTTCCGACAAGCCCCTCGAACCCAAGGATCTGCACGAAGCTGGTCTGGTACAGTTTCCGATGATCATCGGCGGCGTGGTGCCGGTGGTGAATGTTGCCGGGGTGAAGCCCGGCGATCTGGTGCTGGATGGCGAGACACTGGCCAGCATCTACATGGGCGAAATCAGCAAGTGGGACGATGCGCGCATCAAAAAATTGAATCCTAAACTGCAACTGCCTGGTCAGGCCATTGCTCCGGTTTATCGTTCGGATGGTTCGGGTACCAACTTCCTGTTTACCTATTACCTGTCCGACGTGAGCCCGACCTTCAAAACAAAGATTGGTGCGAACTCGTCTGTCGAATGGCCTGCCGGTATCGGTGCCAAGGGCAATGAAGGCGTTGCCAGCATGGCGACACAGACTTCCGGCGCAATCGGCTATGTCGAATATGCCTATGCCAAGCAGAACAAGATGTCCTATGTACGAATGAAGAACAAGGATGGCAAGATTGTAGCGCCGGAATCGGCCGCATTTCAGGCGGCTGCCGCCAATGCGGACTGGGCTAAATCTGACAGCTACTATCTGATCCTGACCAACCAGCCTGGCGCTAAGAGCTGGCCGATTACCGGTGCAAGCTTCATCCTGATGTACAAGGAAGCGAAGAATGCCGCAGACTCGCTCACCGCACTCAAGTTCTTTGACTGGGCTTACAAGAATGGTGGCGAACTGGCAAGCTCGCTTGATTACGTGCCGTTGCCGACCAGTGTCACCAAGCTGGTGGAAAAAACCTGGACTACTTCAATCATGGCAGATGGTAAGCCGGTGTGGACTGGTAAGTAATTCCAAGTATTTGATTTGTAATGATATAAAAACTGCGGCCGGATGCATCCCTTGCATTCGGCCGCACAGATTTGCGAGACCCCATGGCGACTGATTCGATGTATCTGCCACATCTGCGCCGCGAAGCGCGCATGGAAACGGTATTTCGTATTGCTACCAGTGCTTCTGCATGGATGGTTTTGCTGCTTCTGGCTGGCGTTATTCTCACACTGGTCTATGGCAGCTGGCCTGCGCTGAAGAATTTTGGCTGGGATTTCGTCAGTCGCGTCAAATGGAATCCAGTTGAGGAAGAGTTCGGTGCCTTGGCACCTCTATATGGCACGATTGTGACGTCCTTGATTGCGATGCTGATTGCTGTGCCACTGAGCTTCGGTATTGCGGTATTTCTTACCGAAACCTGCCCACGCTGGCTGCGCGGTCCGATTTCTACTGCAATTGAGTTGCTGGCATCGATTCCCAGCATTGTCTTCGGCATCTGGGGATTATTTATATTGGCGCCGATTCTGCAGCATTCCGTACAGCCCTGGTTAATCGAGCATATTGGTCCGTTGCCGGTGGTCGGCGCTTTGTTTCAGGGACCGCCTTACGGAATCGGTATATTGACGGCCAGTGTGGTGCTGGCGGTGATGATATTGCCCTTCATTACCGCAGTGATGCGGGAAGTGTTTCGCATGGCGCCGCGACCGCTCAAGGAGGCGGCTTACGGCATGGGAGCCACTCAATGGAATGTCGTCTGGGATGTCGTCGTTCCCTGGTCGCGTAGCGGCATCATCGGCGGCATCATGCTGGGTCTGGGCCGTGCTCTGGGCGAAACGATGGCGGTGACCTTCGTGATCGGCAATGCCCACCGTATCAGCGCGTCCATCCTGGCACCAGGAACGACTATTTCGGCAGCGATCGCCAATGAATTTACCGAGGCTGACGGTGATTTATATACCTCGGCATTGATTGCTCTGGGCCTGCTGTTGTTTGTATTGACCTTTGTTGTGATTGCCAGCGCACGGCTCATGTTGTTGCGTCTTGAAGCCAGCAATGGAGCGAAGTCATGAACAATTTACACAAACGCCGTATCAGCAACATCGTGGCCTTCAGCGCTTCGACCCTTGCCACTTTGATCGGTTTGTCCGTGCTCTGTGCCATTCTCTGGACTCTGTTGAGCAAAGGGTTGGCAGCGATGTCATGGACCTTGTTTACCCAGATGACTCCTGCGCCCGGTAGCGCTGGCGGCTTGGCGAATGCGATCTTCGGCAGCTTGCTGATGACCTTGTTGGGCATCGCAATCGGTGCACCTGTCGGCATGCTGGCGGGGACCTATCTTGCCGAATATGGGCGTGGCAATACGCTGAGCACAGTGGTGAGATTCATTAACGATGTCCTGTTAAGTGCCCCGTCTATCGTCATAGGCCTGTTTGTTTACACAATGGTCGTAATGAAAATGGGGCATTTTTCTGCAATTGCCGGTGCGTTGGCATTGGCAATTATTGCAATGCCGGTAGTAGTGCGTACCACCGAAGACATGTTGCATCTGGTGCCGAGGAGTATTCGAGATGGTTCGGCGGCGCTGGGTGCCCATCCCTGGCGAACGGTCACCAACATAGTCTATCCGGCCGCCCGTAGCGGCATGGTAACGGGTCTGCTGCTCGCCATTGCCCGAATCAGCGGCGAAACGGCGCCCTTGTTATTTACTGCGCTGAACAATCAGTTCTGGAGTACAGATCTGCAACGACCGATGGCCAATCTGCCGACTGTGATTTTTCAGTTTGCCATGAGTCCTTATGAAGACTGGCGCAATCTGGCTTGGGCGGGGGCATTTTTGATCACAGCATTTGTGCTGCTTCTGAGTATTGTGGCCCGGGCTTTGAATTCCATGTTCGGAAGGTTTTCAAACGTGAGTGAGTGATTGCTGCAGCATCATGTTGAAATCTGTTTACTAACGGCTTGTGGTCGGATAATTAATGTTTTAACGATAGCTGCGATTTCTGTAGAACCTATTTCAAGTCGCGGTGGCGCTCAGCATCCTCATTTATTCCGCATAAATTCCGGTGCTTGCGCTCGGCGCGACGCAACTTACCTTCGCTCGCTGCATTTTGAGATAGGTTCTAGATGAAACAATCTCTAAAATGGCAGTCAATAACATCGGCGCATGGTTTTTGTGTCCGGGTTATCACATATAAAAATTGTTGGGTTATGCATTGTTCATGGAATATTCCGAATCTTCTCTTGACTCATTAAAACAATTCCATAATATTGAAAATATGAAATCAAATCAGGCAATCCATGCATTGGGCGCTCTTGCTCAAGAATCACGTCTGGCGGTGTTTCGTTTGTTGGTCAAGCGTGGCCCGGATGGTTTTACGCCCGGAGAGATATTGGAAAGACTGGATATTCCTGCGCCGACTCTATCGTTCCATCTCAAAGAACTGCAGCGTGCCAGATTGTTGATTGCGCATCGGGAAGGACGCTTCCTCTATTACAGCGCCGATTTCGGCGCCATGCGTGAGCTGTTGGCGTATCTCACCGAGAACTGTTGTGGCCTGTCGGCAACGGATTGCGATGACAACTGCATGCCCGTCAAGTCAAGTGCTCGTAAAAGGAAAACTGCTTGATGCGTTTTGTATCTGAACATACCGCCATAACTGCGATTGGCAACTGCATCTGTGAGAACAAACCATGAGTCATCGTCAATATAATGTATTGTTTCTATGTACCGGCAATTCAGCACGCAGCATCCTGGCTGAAGCCGTGCTGAATCAACGCGGGCATGGGCAATTTCATGCTTTCAGCGCTGGCAGTCATCCTGCCGGTCAGGTCAATCCGTTTGCGCTTGAGCTGCTGACTAATATCGGTCTTCCTACCCATCATCTGCGCAGCAAAAGTTGGGATGAGTTTGCTCGTCCCGGTGCGCCGGAACTCGATTTTATTTTCACCGTCTGTGACAACGCGGCGGGCGAAGTGTGTCCCGTCTGGCCGGGGCGGCCCATGACCGCACATTGGGGCATCCCCGATCCGGCAGCAGTGCAGGGCAGCGATATGGAGAAGCGCGCGGCTTTCATGAACGCATTCCACACGTTGGAGCGTCGCATCAGTCTGTTCCTCAGTTTGCCGCTG
>JBFWSR010000017.1:0-84723 GCA_050248275.1 Steroidobacteraceae bacterium | reverse complement strand
CTGCCCGCAGCAGACTTTGAACGCATTCAGGCGAATCTGAAGCTGGTGCCCATGAAACTGGGCGATGTTCTGTATGAATCGGGCAGCCACCTGCGCCATGTCTATTTTCCCACCACCGCCATCGTGTCGCTGCTCTACCTGCTGGCAGATGGCGCTTCTGCCGAGATTGCAGTGGTGGGTAATGAGGGCGTCATTGGCGTGTCGCTGTTCATGGGCGGCGAGACCACCACTACGCGTGCCGTAGTACAAAGTGCCGGCCATGCTTATCGTTTGCCGAGCCAGGCACTCAAGGACGAGTTCACTCGCGCCGGTCCAGTACAGTTGCTACTGCTGCGTTATACCCAGTCTCTTATTACGCAGATGACGCAGACCGCAGTGTGCAATCGGCATCATTCCGTGGATCAACAGCTATGTCGCTGGCTGTTGCTGAGTCTTGATCGTCTCGCTTCCAATGAACTGGTCATGACTCAGGAATTGATTGCCAACATGCTGGGCGTGCGCCGCGAGGGAGTGACCGAGGCCGCCGGCAAGTTGCAACATGCCGGATTAATTCATTACAGCCGCGGCCACATTACCGTACTGGATCGCGCCGGCTTGGAAGCGCGCAGCTGCGAGTGTTACGCCGTGGTCAAGACCGAGAGCGATCGTCTGCTGCCCAGGGAAAAAAGCAGACAGCAGCAATCATAGCCGGTTCAGTGCGCAGTCTCTGTACGCTACCGTACGGAGACTTCTGGATGATATATCTATCGTTATCAACCGACAAAATCTGCATCTGGCAGCCGACCATTCTGCTATTGCCAATTGAATGAGAGGCACGATGATCCTTAGAAGACACGCAGCGCCAGATAATCGGTTGCTCTCAAACTTGCCGGCGCGATCCAGACTGGAGTTTCTCGCCAATTGTGAGCCCGTCGAGATCAAGCTGGCCGAAGTACTGTGCGAGCCGGGCGATGCAATCAGTCATGTTTATTTTCCGCTCAACAGTTTTATTTCCCTGGTCACCCGCCTCGATGACGGCGCACGGCTGGAAGTAGGAATGATCGGCAATGAAGGCATGTTGGGCATATCGCTCATTCTTGGCGTTAAAGTGTCCTCGCAGCACGCTCTCGTGCAAGGCGCTGGCAGCTGTTTGCGAATGTCTGCGGCGACATTCAGTCGCTATCGAAGGAAGGATCCGGCGCTGCGTCATGGCTTCGACCGATATGTCTACGTATTGATGCGTCAGTTGGCGCTTACAGCAGCCTGCACTCACTACCACGTTATTGAAGAGCGCCTGGCACGTTGGTTGCTGTTAACCCGTGATCGCGCGCATTCCGACCGATTTCATCTTACGCACGAGTTCCTGGCATTCATGCTGGGCGTGCGGCGCGTGGGCATCACCGAGGCCGCGCTGTCCCTGCATGCGCGCGAGTTGATCGACTATCGCCGTGGAGAGTTGGTCATCCTCAATGGCGTGGGACTCGAAAAAGCTTCATGCCGCTGCTATGCCCAGGCAAAAAACATGTACGAACAGACGCTGGGTACTGTGCAGCACAAGACTTCCACAAAGTTGCGCCTGTGATTGCGCTGCTACGCCGTATTTGGAATTTTAAATCCGCCACCTCGCCCTGGGACGCTGACGTCGGTAGCGATGGCCAGTTGGTGCGCGCCGAGCTATTCAGCATTGAGCGACTCGAGCAGCACGCCATTACACTGGCGGTAGCCCAGACCGTCGCCAACAAGCGCCAGGTGCGAAATTCCCTGCAGGCCCGACTGCGGGATAACGAGGCAGCGCTGCTGGCCGCGTATCGCGCCATTGCTGGGGCAGTCGGGGAAGGTCATGCCGTCACGCCCGCTGCCGAATGGTTGATCGACAACTATCACCTGGTGGAAGCTCAGACCCGTCAGATCAAGGATGATTTGCCGCCACCATTCTATCGACAGTTGCCCAAGCTCGCGTCCGGCCCCTTCAGCGGTTATCCGCGCGTGTTCGGCCTTGCGTGGAATTACGTCGCACATAGTGACAGCCTGTTCGACCCCGAAACATTGCGGCGTTTTGTGCGTGCCTATCAGCAGGTGCAGCCGCTGACTATCGGTGAGTTGTGGGCAGTGGCGATTACTCTGCGAGTAGTATTGGTCGAGAATCTCAGGCGGGCGGCAGAGCGCATCGTCGGCAGCCGCATTGCGCGGCAGCAGGCGGATCAGGTAGCCGATCAACTGCTTGGGGTCAATGGTCATGCTGCTGATCCGGCCTTCATCGCGGATCCCGGTGTATCGATTCGCCAGCATCAAGATGATGCCCGATTTTTTGAAGTATTCGTCGTACAGTTGGTCAAGCGGCTGCGCGATCAGGATCCGCGCGTGACCCCGGCGTTGCTTTGGCTGGAAAATCTATTGAGTAGCCGGGGAACCAGCTCCGACGCCATGGTTCGCGACGAGCACCAGCGCCAGGGTGCATCGAACATCACTGTTCGTAACATCATTACCAGCATGCGGCTGATATCCGACGTTAACTGGCCGGACTTCTTTGAGGATGTTTCGCTGGTCGATGCCGAATTGCGCGCCGCCATAGTTAGCGAGACCAGCGCTGGCAGCAAATTTTCCGATATGGACTTTGCCACGCGCAATTTATATCGCAGCGCAATCGAAGAACTGGCACGTGGCTCAACGCATACTGAACTGGACGTTGCACGCGCGGTAGTTGCTGCCGCAACCAGTCATGATGCAGCACAACGACAACGCGATGCAGGACCACACGATACTGCGCTGCGAACGCCAGACCCGCGTCAAAGCGATCCCGGCTACTACTTGTTGGCGCATGGACGGCCGGCCTTTGAACGCGCAATGGGTTATCGCCCACCGCTGCGCCATTGGCTGAGTCGCTGCAACACTTCGATTGGACCGGGTGGCTATATCAGCGTCATCCTGCTGATGACATGTATCGCACTGGCCGTACCGATGTGGATGATGAATGTACGGCAAGTTATCGGCTGGCAGTGGATTGCATTTGGCTTGTTGGGCCTGATACCGGCTGTCGATTTGGCGGTGGCGCTGGTGAATCGCGCAGTCACAGGCAGTTTTGGCGCAACCATGTTGCCGGGTCTTGAACTGCGTGATGGCATACCCGAAAAGTTACGCACCATGGTGGTAGTGCCAACCCTGCTGACCACGGCCGAAGCCATACAGACACAGATCGAACGTCTTGAGGTGCACTACCTGGCGTCATCGCATGGCGCACTGCATTTCGCCCTGTTGTCCGACTGGTGCGACGCAGCGACTGAAACTGTCGATGACGATGCTGAATTACTCGAGTTAGCCAGCGCCGGTATCAAGCGTCTTAATCAATTGCATGGTCCGGTCGCGACGGGTGAACGCTTTTACCTGCTGCATCGTCGGCGCATGTGGAGCGAAGCCCAGCAGCAGTGGATGGGCTGGGAACGCAAACGTGGCAAATTGCATGAGCTCAATCGCTTGCTGCGCGGCGCGCTGAATACCAGTTTCTTTGGCAAGAGTGCGCAATCTCTGCCGCAGGATGTGCGCTTTATCGTGACGCTGGATGCCGACACGCGCTTGCCACGCGAATCCGTCAGACGCATGATCGGTAAGTTGGCGCACCCGCTCAATCGACCGCGCTTCGATGTGACCGCCGGTCATGTCGTCGAAGGCTATGCGGTATTGCAACCGCGGGTTACGCCATCGTTGCCCATTGGTCGAGAAGGTTCACTGTTTCAGCGCGTATTTTCCAGCATGAATGGCATCGATGCCTACGACGTTGCGGCGTCGGATGTGTATCAGGATTTGTTTGGCGCCGGTTCCTACGCGGGCAAGGGCATTTATGACATCGATGCATTTGAATCTGCATTGAGCGATCGAGTGCCGGAGGGATCGCTGCTCAGTCATGACCTGTTCGAAGGCACTTTCGCACATGCCGGCCTGGTGTCCGATGTCGAAGTGGTTGAGGAATTTCCATCACGCTACGACGTGGCAGCGGCGCGCACTCATCGTTGGGCGCGCGGCGACTGGCAATTGCTGCCGTGGATATTGGGACGACGGGATGCTGCACGGCGCGGCAACGGCTCACTGCCGCTCATCGGTCTGTGGAAAATGTTGGACAATTTGCGGCGCACGCTCTCAGCGCCAGCCACGGTCGTGGCGCTATTGGCAGGATGGGTGTTGCCAATGCCGGCTGCACTCGCATGGACAACGTTCCTGCTCACGGCGATTGCCTTGCCGATCCTGTTACCGGTCATTGCCGCCATCGTGCCGTGCCGGCGCGGCGTCAGTGTACGCAGTCACCTGCGCGCACTGGGCACTGATCTATGGCTGGCGCTGCTGCAGATGGTATTCGTCATCACCTTCCTGGCCCATCAGGCGTGGTTAATGACCGACGCTATCGGCCGGACCTTGTTTCGCCTGATTGTCAGCCATCGCAATCTGCTGGAATGGGTGACCGCAGCGCAGGCGCAGCTCAGCACGCGGCTCACACTGTTCACAGTCTATCGACGCATGCTGGCCAGTGTATGTATTGCGTTCATGGCGCTGCTGCTGGTTGCCTGGAGCGGACATGCGACACAGTGGTTGGTACTGCCCTTTGTTCTGCTATGGCTGGCTGCACCTGCCATTGCGCGCGCGATCAGTGTGTCGCCGCTGGTGGCAGGACGACTATCCGTCTCGGCGCAGGATGCGCTGGCGCTACGATTGATAGCGCGTCGCACCTGGCGCTACTTTGAAACCTTTACGACCGAATTGGATAACATGTTGCCGCCGGACAATTTTCAGGAAGATCCGCAGCCGGTTTTGGCGCATCGCACTTCGCCTACCAATATCGGCCTGTATTTGTTGTGTGCCGTGAGTGCACGCGATTTTGGCTGGGCCGGCATACCGGACATTGTGGCTCGTCTGGAAGCGACGTTGGCAACCATGCACCGTCTGGCCAAGTTTCGCGGCCATTTCTACAACTGGTATGACACCCGCGATCTGCGGCCGCTGGAACCACGCTATGTATCATCGGTGGACAGCGGCAACCTGGCGGCGCATTTGATTGCGGTGGCTCATGCCTGTCGCGAATGGTCCGGCACTGATGTGAGTCAGACAGCGCTGCACACAGCTAGTCTTGTCGGCATTGAAGATGCCATGCATCTTTTGCGCGCGGCGCTGGAGGCGCTTCCTGCCGAGCATCGTACCCAGACGACCACGATCAAGCATATACAAAACGCCCTGGATACGCTTGCCAGTGAGTTAAATCAGGTCGCTGCAACTCCTGTTACTGCCGCGCGACTGGGCGACATCGCCGCACATGCCACGACTCTGGCAGACAGCGCGCGTGCCCTGGTCGGCGAACGGATCAGCGAGCAGGCCGATGAGAAAAACGATGCTGCGCATAGCGATATGTTGTACTGGGCGGAGGCCACGCTCAGGTCGATCGAGAGCTGGCAGCGCGATGTCATGCAACCGGATTCTGTGCGCCTGGTGTTACAACAACGCTTGCTGGCCATCGCCACGGACGCGCACACCATGGCGTTGGCGATGGAGTTTGATTTTCTGCTCGACCCGGAACGCAAGTTATTGTCCATCGGCTACAGCGCCAGCGACGGCATGCTTGATCCCAACTGCTACGATCTGCTGGCATCGGAAGCACGGCTGGCCAGCTTTTTTGCCATCGCCAAGAATGATGTATCGACTCGACACTGGTTTCGACTGGGACGCTCAGTTACGGCGATTGGTCACGGTGCGGCGCTGATTTCCTGGTCGGGATCGATGTTCGAGTACTTGATGCCGTCGTTGGTGATGCGCGCGCCGGTGGGCAGTTTGCTGGAGCAAACCAGTCGTTTGATCGTCCGTCGGCAGATTGCTTACGGCGCAGAACGTGGCGTGCCCTGGGGTGTTTCCGAGTCGGCGTTCAGTGCGCGCGATCTCGAGTTTACTTATCAATACTCCAACTTTGGCGTGCCGGGTCTGGGCCTGAAACGCGGCCTGAGCGAGAACCTGGTCGTTGCGCCGTATGCGACAGCGCTCGCAACGATGGTGGACCCGGCTGCTGCAATGCGTAACTTTGCACAACTGTCCGCAGCCGGCGCTTATGGTCGATATGGCTTCTATGAAGCGCTCGACTATACACGCACCCGTCTGCCAGCCGGCTCACGCCTGGTGATCGTGCGTGCCTTCATGGCGCATCACCAGGGCATGACCGTGGTGGCCATTGCCAATGTGCTATTCGATGGTCGCATGCGTGCACGTTTTCATACCGAAGCCAGCGTGCAGGCCACCGAACTGTTGTTGCAGGAACGTACTCCGCGCGATGTGTCCATTGCCCATCCACGCGCTGAGGAAGTCGCTACGGCAGCGCGCATCGGCAGTACCGATTTACCGGAAGTGCGGCGACTGCATACGCCACATACCGCCACGCCGCAGACGCACCTGCTGTCGAATGGACATTATTCCGTCATGCTGACTGGCGCAGGTTCCGGGTACAGTCGCTGGCGCGAACTGGGGCTGACACGCTGGCGAGAAGATGCCACGCGCGACGACACTGGCTCCTATATATTCTTGCGCGATGTGGCCGATGGCACTGTCTGGTCGGCCGGTTATCAGCCCAGTGGTACAGAGCCGGACAGGTATGCAGTGACCTTCACGGAAGATCGTGCCGAATTCTATCGCTGCGACGGGACGCTCACCACGACGCTGCACGTAGTGGTATCACCCGAAGACGACGCCGAAGTACGGCGGGTGTCGATTACCAATAGCGGTGATGCCGCGCGCGATATCGATGTCACTTCATATAGCGAACTGGTCCTGGCGCCACCGGCGGCTGACCACGCGCATCCGGCCTTTTCCAAGCTGTTTGTGCAGACTGAGTATGTGACCAAGCTCGGTACGCTGCTGGCCACACGCCGCCGCCGTGCGCCTGACGAAGCGCAGATATGGATTGTGCATCACGTGGTGGTGGAAGGCGAAGTGCTGGGTCGCACCGAGTACGAGACCGATCGGGCGCGCTTCCTGGGACGGGGCCGTGAAGTGAATGCAGCAATTGCGGTGGTGGATGGCAGGCCGCTGTCCAATACTGTTGGTACCGTGCTCGATCCGATCTTCGCGCTACGCAAGCGGGTGCGCATTTCACCGGGTGCGACGGCGCGCCTGTCATTCTGGACCAGTGTCGCCGACTCACGCGCCGCAGCACTGGGTTTGTTCGATAAGCATCACGATGCCAATGCCTATATGCGCGCCGCCACCTTGGCGTGGACCCAGGCGCAAGTACAGTTGCGCCATCTGGGCGTGACCGCCGAACAATCGAACCTGTTTCAGCGCCTGGCTGGTCATGTGCTGTATGCCAGTGCTTCGTTGCGGCCCTCCTCCGACACCATTAAACGCGGCGGCGGTACTGCGGACGCCTTGTGGGCGCAGGGTATTTCCGGTGATGTGCCCATTGTATTGTTGCGTATCGATCATGTCGAAGACATCGACATCGTGCGGCAGCTATTACGCGCGCATGAATACTGGCGGCTGAAACAACTGGCGGTTGACCTGGTGATACTTAACGAACGCGCTCCTTCTTATGTCCAGGACTTGCAGAACACCCTGGAAACCGTGGTACGCATGAGCCAGTCGCGGCCAGCCGTGAATGCCGCCGCCGACAATGCCAGTGGCTCGGTATTCGTGTTACGCACTGACTTGATTTCGGCAGAGACGCGCGCAGCGCTATCCTCGGTCGCGCGCGTTGTACTGCATGGCCAACGCGGAACGCTCGCAGAGCAACTTGAACGTCGTGCCGAAACCCAGAGCGCAGCGACGCAAGTCCTGTCAAATAAGCCGCATGTACATGATGCAATGCCAGCCGCGATGCCACGCGACCTGGAATTCTTCAATGGGATGGGTGGCTTTGACGCGAATGGGCGCGAATACGCCATTACATTGGATGCAGAGCAATCGACACCCGCACCGTGGATCAATGTCATTGCCAATCCGCAGTTTGGCTTTCAAGTGTCGGCTGAGGGCAGTGGCTATACCTGGGCGGTAAACAGCCGCGAAAACCAGCTCACCCAGTGGGGCAACGATCCAGTGACCGACCGTCCTGGAGAAGTGCTTTACGTGAGCGATGATGATACTGGCGAATTATGGGGCCCGACCGCTGCCCCGGTGCGCGACGATGCTGCGCCATACGAGATTAACCATGGTCAGGGCTACAGCCGTTTCGTCTACAGCGCGCATGGCATTGAACTGGAATTGACGATGTATGTTCCCATCGACGATCCAATCAAGATATGCCGGCTCAAACTATGCAATCTTTCACCACGCATTCGGCACCTGTCGATCACGGCGTATATCGAATGGGTGTTGGGCACCATGCGCGGCGCATCAGCGCCGACTGTTGTGACCGAGATTGACACGCTGACTGGCGCAATGCTGGCGCGCAATGCGTGGAATACAGTGTATGGGTCGCGCGTCGCTTTTGCGGATCTGGCGGGACGGCAAACGCAATGGACCGGCGATCGACGCGAGTTCCTGGGACGCCACGGGCGACTGGATCGACCGGCGGCATTGATCGATCCGGCACCCTTGAGCAAGCGTGTTGGCGCGGGCCTGGACCCCTGCGCTGCATTGCAAGCAGCGCTGACGCTGGGCATTGATGAGCAAACCGAGATCGTGCTCCTGCTCGGTGAAGCGGCTTCGGCGAACGACGCGCGAAAATTGCTGATGAGATATAGAACCTGCGATCTGGATGCCGTATTGCACACAGTCCACGACTATTGGGATGAAGTACTCGGTACTGTTCAGGTCAAAACGCCTGATCGCTCGATGGACATCATGCTCAATCGCTGGCTGTTGTATCAGACGCTGGTGTGTCGCACCTGGGCACGTTCTGCCTTTTATCAGGCTAGCGGCGCCTATGGTTTTCGCGATCAATTGCAAGACGGTATGGCGCTGGCGGTGTCTCGGCCCGCTATCACCCGCGAACACTTGTTGCGCGCTGCCGGGCGACAATTTCCCGAAGGTGACGTACAACATTGGTGGTTACCACCAACCGGGCAAGGCGTGCGCACGCGCATTGCCGATGATCGCATCTGGCTCGCTTATGCGTGCCTGCACTACCTTAACGTCACCGGCGATACGTCGATACTTGATGAGAAAGTGGCATTTATCGAAGGTGCAAAACTGGAGCATGGTCAACATGACTCATACTTTATGCCCGCCTTCGGCGATGACAGCGCCACTTTGTTCGAACACTGCGCGCGTGGACTGGATGACAGTCTGGCGCTCGGCGCCCATGGTCTGCCGTTGATCGGCACGGGCGATTGGAACGACGGCATGAATCGCGTCGGTGAGCAGGGTCACGGCGAGAGCGTATGGTTGGGCTGGTTTCTGCACACCACACTCACCGCTTTTGCCGCAGTGGCCAATGCGCGTAACGAATCGACACGCGCCGCGCAGTGGGTGCTGCACGCGGCCGACCTGAGAGCATCGCTGGAGCGCGAGAGCTGGGATGGAGGCTGGTATCGGCGTGGTTATTTCGACGATGGCACTCCGTTCGGCTCGGCGGGTAATGACGAATGTCGCATCGATTCCATCGCGCAATCCTGGAGTGTGCTGTCCGGGGCGGCGAATCCGGATCGTGCTGCGCAAGCTATGGCTGCAGTCGATACACAATTAATTCGGCGCAATGATGGTCTGGCGCTGCTATTTACGCCGCCCTTCGATCACACCACATTGGATCCGGGTTATATCAAGGGTTATCCGCCTGGCCTGCGCGAGAATGGTGGCCAGTACACGCATGCGGCCACCTGGTCGGTGATCGCCTTTGCCAAGCTGGGTGAGGGCGACAAGGCGGCGGAATTATTTTCGCTGCTCAACCCGATCAACCATACCAGCACGCGCACCGGACTGCGACGCTACAAGGTGGAGCCCTATGTGGTGGCGGCGGATGTGTACTCCGTGGCGCCGCATGTAGGCCGGGGCGGCTGGACCTGGTATACCGGTGCGGCAGGTTGGCTATATCGAGCCGGTCTCGAGAGTATTCTGGGTTTCCAGCAGCAAGGCGATCATCTGTTGCTCAATCCCTGCATACCGAAATCCTGGCCAAGAGTCGAGATCAGTTTCAGGTATCGCTCGGCTCGTTATGAAATCATGATGGAGAATCCAGACTCTGTAAGCAGTGGGACAATTCGCACTGTGCTTGACGGGGTAGTGATATCTGGGCAGCGCATTCAATTGCATGATGACGGCGCAACGCATCAAGTGCATGTAACGCTCGGACAACCGTAGCCATCGAAGTGGATTTGACGCTACAATTGATGCATCTTCTGATGCGTTACGCGAACCATGCAGTGGCCAGTCAGCACAGAGCACCGGATGAACCCAAGCATGCGTTGACCGAGGCGGCTTGGAGCGCCTGGCTGCGGGTAGTAAAGCAAGCGCCTGCCTCTCATGTTCCAAATGACCGTTACCGGGAGACGTGACTTACCGTATTGGGTCGCGCCCTGCCGACGTACTCCATCTGAATCTCCGCACTTTCAGACTGCCATCGGCGCGCAATTCAATTTTGCACTTGCAGGTACTGCCGGCCCAGCCTAGTCCGCCTTCCGTTATAGTTGCAAACCGGAATCTGCTCTCGACCACATGCCATGCCCAATCATCTGCAAAGCGCCACCAGTCCCTACCTGCTGCAACACGCCGACAACCCGGTGGACTGGTATCCCTGGGGCGAAGCAGCGCTGCAGCGCGCCAGGGATGAAAGCAAACCCATCCTGCTGTCGATCGGCTATTCGGCCTGTCACTGGTGTCATGTCATGGCGCATGAATCATTCGAGAATCCGGCCATCGCTGCGGTGATGAATGAACACTTCATCAACATCAAGGTGGATCGCGAAGAACGTCCCGACCTGGACAAGATCTATCAACTGGCGCAACAGGTACTGACGCAGCATTCCGGCGGCTGGCCGCTGACCATGTTCCTCAGCCATCTTTCACAGCAACCCTTTTTCGGCGGTACGTATTTTCCGCCGCAGCCGCGTCATGGCCTGCCGGGTTTCGGTGAACTGCTGTTGCGCATCGCGCAGTACTACCGCGATCATCAAACAGACATCGAGCATCAGCACGATGCATTGCAGCGTGTCTTCGCCAGCCTGCAGGCCGAGCCGTTCACGCAAGGCGAACTGCATGCAACACCGCTGCAGCAGGCACGCCACGAATTGCAGGAGCGCTTCGATACGCAGTTTGGCGGCTTCGGCGATGCCCCCAAATTTCCACAGGCGCGCGCACTGGAATTTCTGTTGCGCCATTGGCGCGCCGGCAGCAGCGACGAACAACCCGACCTGCACGCCCTGTACATGTGCGCGCTGACGCTGACACGCATGGCCGAAGGGGGCGTGTATGACCAGCTGGGCGGCGGCTTCTTCCGCTACTCGGTGGATCAATACTGGATGATTCCGCATTTCGAAAAGATGCTGTATGACAACGCCGAACTGCTGCGTGTGTATGCGCACGCCGCTGTGGCCACCGGCGAACCGCTGTTCAAGCGCATTGCACGCGAGACTGCGCAATGGCTGCTGCGCGACGTGCGCGCATCCGAAGGCGCATTCTGGTCCACGCTGGATGCCGACTCCGAAGGCCATGAAGGCCGCTACTACGTCTGGACGCCCAAGCAAACTAGCAAGGTTTTAAGTCCAGAAGAACAGGCCGTGTTTACCCGACGCTTCGGCCTGGATGGCGCCGCCAACTTTGAAGAGCACTGGCATCTGCATTGCTACCGGAGCAGCGAAGACATTGGCAAAGCGCTGGATATGAGTACGGATGCAGTAGAACACACCCTGCAACATGCGCGACAGAAACTGCTGGCCGTGCGTGCGCAGCGTGTCGCACCCGCTCTGGACAACAAGATGCTCACCGCATGGAATGGCCTGACGATTGCCAGTCTGGCCATTGCCGCGCGTGCATTGCAGGAACCTGCGTTTGCGGATGCCGCCTGCGCAGCGCTGGATCAGTTGCGCGTGCATGCCTGGCGTGATGGACGTCTGTATGCCGTGCAGGCCGGCGGCGTCACGCAGTTCCCTGCTTATCTGGATGATCATGCCTACTTGCTGGATGCCATTGTCGAACTGCTGCAAACCCGCTGGCGCAGCGCCGATCTGGCCTTCGCGCAAGTGCTGGCTGACAGCTTGCTGAAACGTTTTACCGATGAAGAACGCGGCGGCTTTTACTTCACCGCCAATGATCACGAATCACTGATTCACAGACCCAAATCGTTTGCCGATGACGCCACGCCCGCAGGCAACGCCATGGCGGCAGTGGCCTTGCAGCGTCTGGGCTGGCTGCTGGGTGAAACGCGCTATCTGCAAGCCGCAGAAAACATCCTGCGCGCCGACTGGGCAGCGCTGGAAGATCATCCGGCAGCGCATGCCACGCTGCTGGTGGCGCTGGAAGAACGGCTCAATCCGCCGCAGTTGCTGATCATTCGCGGCATACCGGCAGAAATAGATGAATGGCAGCAGGAACTCAACAAGCTGTACCAGCCACGCCGTCTGGCGTTCGGCATTCCTGCCGATGCCGGGTTACCTGAAATACTGCAAACCAAAAAGGGCAGGCAAACCACCGTGGCTTATGTATGTCAGGGCGAAAGCTGCAGCGAACCCGTCACTTCACTGGCGGCATTGATTGCGTTGACGCGATGAAAATCGCCGCGTCCCATATTCGGAGTCTGCTCAAACGTCAGCGACCAGCGCATCGCGCAGCCGCTGCAACAGCGGTCCATGCACAATCGGATCAAATTGCGGCGCCGCCGCCCAGTCGTATGCCCAGGGATGCGCAGTACGCAATTCCGGGGCTTCATCACTGTAACGCGGCACCACATGCGCATGCAGCGCCGGTTCGACATTGCCGAACATGGCGTAATTGATGCGCAAGGCATTCGTCACCCTGAACACGGCATCGCCCAGCAGCGCCATGTCCCTGAGGAACTGCTCGCGATGTTCTGTCTGCATGGCATTCAGATGCGGCGCCACTGGATCAGGCAACAACAAGCTATAACCACGCAGAAATTGCGACTGCCCCAGCACTGCCCAGCCGGACGCCATGTGGGAGATCAACGCTGGATAGTTGCCGGCACGGCAGGCGGCGACCATGCGGTGAATAGCGGTCTGAGGCATAGTGGTCATGAATGATGCAACCGGTACGACGCCCTGCCCGCCATCAATCGCCGCGCCAGCTTTTCAACAGGGTATTGATCGCGGTCATGATGACCACAAACAGCAGCAGATCAATGATCTGTGTGGTCAGCTCGGAAAAATACTGACCTATAAATCCACTCAGCCAGTACACCAGGGTCAAGGCAACGGCAATGGCGGGCAGCAGGGTCATGCGGCAAGCGTGAATCAGAACGGAATGTCGTCATCGAAATCGCCTTCATCCGCAGCAGGCGGTGGCGTGGAGGAACGTTCCGGCGCAGCGCGGCCGCCACCACTACCAGCGTCACCGCCACCGCCCGCACCGCCACGTCCACCCAGCATCTGCATGTCACGGCCGACAATTTCGGTGGTGTAGCGGTCCTTGCCTTCCTTGTCCTGCCATTTGCGGGTGCGCAGGCTGCCTTCGATGTATACCTGCGAGCCTTTGCGCAGATATTCGGCGGCGATTTCCGCCAGCTTTTCAAACAGCACTATGTTGTGCCATTCGGTACGTTCCTGCTTGTCGCCTGAAGTGCGATCGGTCCAGGATTCGGAAGTGGCCACGCTGAAATTGGTCACGGCCTTGCCATTGGGCATGTATCGGGTTTCGGGATCCTTGCCGATATTGCCGACCAGGATCACTTTGTTGATGCCGCGTGCCATGAGAACGGTACTCCGCTGAGGGTCGTGTCAGTTAATTTCGTGAGCGCGGATTGTAGTCGCTACCGCTGTCCGGGTCAGCAAGTACCAGTCAGGCCTCGGACACCGAGGTCGCCACTACCAGCGCCCAGCACAGGGCCATGACGGCGCTCAGCCAGAACACGCCACCATAGCCAAACCGTGCCGCCACCAGTCCACCTGCGACCGGCCCGACGGCCGAGCCCAGCGATTGGCAGGTACCAAACACCCCCAGGGCTGCGCCGCGATCCGCGCCAGGCGCGGCCTTGGACAAGGCTGCCGGCAGGCGCGCCTCCAGAAAATTGAACGCGGCAAAGTACAACGCAAACACCAGCAGCATGGGCCAGAGCTGTGCACTGAGCAGCGCCAGCAATGCTTGCGCCACTGCGGCCAGCAACACGGCTACCAGTGTCAACCGGCCCGGATGCGCGACTCGTTCGACGCTTCGTATCAACACCATGGTTCCCAGTAACGACACCAGGAATACCCCCAGATAAA
Organism: Steroidobacteraceae bacterium; assembly: GCA_050248275.1. GTDB lineage: Bacteria > Pseudomonadota > Gammaproteobacteria > Steroidobacterales > Steroidobacteraceae > CAILZL01. Next base: position 70,414 of record JBFWSR010000017.1, on the reverse strand, counting down.
CCTGCCAATGGTGCGACTTGGCAATGCCCAGCACATTCACCAGTATCTGCGGCACCGACAGGAAGGTGCACGACAATATGAAATGCAGCGCAAACACGCCGGCAAAATGGCCGCGCAGTTGCGGCAGGCCCGCCACGCGCCACAATGAAGTTCGTACCGCCCGTTTGCGATCGGCGCTGGCCAATTCGCGCGGTGCGCCCCACTGCAACAATGCCATCCCCGCCAGCGCCATAAGCGCCATCACGCCGAATACACCAGTCATGCCCAGCGCTGAATCCAGCACCGGCGCGATGACCAGCGACAGCACAAATGACGCACCGATGCTGATACCAATGAAGGCCATTGCACGGGTTCGTATTTCATCGCGGGTGTGATCGGCCAGCAACGCCGTCACCGCCGCGGACATGGAGCCCGCGCCTTGCAGCGCCCTGGCCGCAATCACCCATCCCAATGGGCTGGCAAACGTGGTGGCGAACATTCCCAGCAACGAACCCAGCAAGAAAAGCAGCAGCCCGATCGCAATCAGGGGGCGACGGCCGTAACGATCCGACCAGCGGCCGAAGGGAATCTGGAACAGGGTCTGCACCATGGCATAAGTACCCATGGCCCAACCCACCTGTACGGGAGTGGCGTTCGGCAAATGCGACACATACAGGGACAGCACCGTCAGCGGCAGAAACAGCCCCAGCATACGGGTGGTGTAGATGCCCGCCAGCGCCGCCACGGTGCGGCGTTCCGTTGCATTCATGCTGATCTTGACGCTTCCCGCATCTGCTGTCGGTCCTGCCATGTCATCAACCTGGGCTAAATTACTCACGGGGAACCAAAGGCGCATGCCTTGCAATTCTTGAAGCTGCCTATAGTACCAATCCCGGCCAGGTAAAAACCGTTTGTGACGCGCCGCGCTCACGAGAGGCAGCCACAAAAAGGCCCGCGAAGCAGGTAATTATTGCTGGCCGGCGTCGCCCCTGACCTGACCCAGCACCTTCACCAGCGTCCTGGCGGTGGGAGCGCCGGCCTTGTAACGCAGCATGGGCAGAAACGAGTCCAGATAACCGATCGACATGGTGCCCAGGATGACAAAGATCGTGATACCCACGAACAGGCTCTGCAGATCGGACTGCATGAAGATGTTGGAGTAGGCAATGACGAATGCCGATGGAATGGCGATGACGATGGACAGCGGCACGAAGCGATGCGACAGCATCATCAGGCCGGCCACGATTTCCGATGCCTTGATGAAATCGAACATGCCTGACTTGATCAACACGCTGATCAATTGCGAAGTCAGGCTTTCGGAACCCGACGGTTGCGGAAACACATGATAAAAATGGTTGACGCCATGCAGCAGGTACCACGCGCCGAAAAAGGTCTGCATCACCAGCACCACGTATCTGAAAACGGTATTTGCCCTGCCTTTTTCGTTGAAGGAACTCTGGCCGGAAGAATTTTGGGTATTCATGGAATGGTATCCGTATGGTTGTTGTTCGAACACCGCAGCGCTGCTGCAGGCGTCAATGCAAAATCTCAGGCTGCCGGCTGGCGCACCGCCCAATGCTCGATGATGGAGCCGGCCAGCACCTTGAAAATTTCAACCACATAAAAGGTTTGTCCGGCCTGAGCAACACGGTAGCGCGCCACGATCACATCGCCGTTGACGATGAGGTTGTCGGCGGGATTGACCGGCCAGCCTGCGGCCGGAGCGTCCTGGGCGGGAGTCCCGCCTGCGTGAAATTCGTCGATGCTCAACGGACCATGTTCCACCATGTCGGGCGATACGAACTGGTGCCTGGCTGCCGCGAAATCCTGCTGACCGACTTCCAGTCCATAGAACCCTTTGACGACGTCCGTGGGCGACAGGGCCGTATTGAACATCTTGTCGCGGTCCGGCAATTGCGCCATGGTGATCAAATAAGCCGCCAGCAGGGCGAGCGCCGCTGCAATCAACCGTTTCAGGATTGACACCTCCCCCTCTGCCTGGACTGCAACTGACATGGATCATTCACTCCGCTTTCGTTCAGTGGTTACAGAAAATGAAAAACGCCAACCGCGCCATGCTGACGCTACCTTTGTGCAGGCAATATTGACCAGCACAACTACGTCAAAAAGTATCGGGACATCTATCTATTATTTACTTACCGTCGGCAGCATTCTCCGGCAGCCGTGGCCACCCATCTTTCTGCAGATGGCGAAGAATAAATGCCCGATGCAGGAAAAGTCATCACCTGAATCAGCTCGCTGCCAACCACCAGACGCACAACCTTTTGCCTGTCATTTAGCTGGCTCAGTATAGTATCCAGCCCTACCGTGACGGCACCATATTGACGGCGTCATCTCTTCCCCGACTCAGGCAATCCATATCCTCATGTCCGAGATCCGAATCCGGGGTGCCCGCACCCACAATCTGCGCAACATCGACCTCGATTTGCCCCGCGACAAGCTGATCGTGTTCACCGGGCTGTCCGGCTCGGGCAAGTCCTCGCTGGCCTTCGACACCATTTACGCCGAAGGCCAGCGCCGCTACGTGGAGTCGCTCTCGGCCTATGCGCGGCAGTTCCTGTCGATGATGGAAAAGCCGGATGTAGACTCCATCGAAGGGCTGTCGCCGGCCATTGCCATCGAGCAGAAGTCCACTTCGCATAACCCGCGCTCGACGGTGGGCACGGTCACGGAAATCTACGATTACCTGCGCTTGCTGTTTGCCCGCGCCGGCACCCCCCGCTGCCCAGACCACCATATCGACCTCACCGCGCAGACCGTCAGTCAGATGGTTGATCAGGTGCTGCAGCAACCAGAGGGCACACCGCTGCTGTTGCTGGCGCCGATGATCCAGGAGCGCAAGGGTGAGCATCTACAAGTATTTGACGAACTGAAGGCACAGGGCTTCGTGCGGGTTCGCGTCGATAACCGCGTCCATGAACTGGATGCGCTGCCCAGGCTGGATGCCAAACGCAAGCACAGCATTGATGCGGTCGTGGATCGTTTCAAAGTACGCGCCGATCTGGCCCAGCGTCTGGCAGAGTCGTTTGAAACCGCACTGCGCCTGTCGAATGGCACGGCGCGCGTGGTGGAGATGCTGGCCGAAGGCAGCAAGGCCATTGCGCAGGAAGGGCCAAAAGAATGGATATTCTCCAATCGCTTTGCCTGCCCCGAATGCGGGTATTCGCTGGCCGAACTCGAGCCGCGTTTATTCTCGTTCAACAATCCTTCCGGCGCCTGCCCGGCTTGCGATGGCCTGGGAGTACAGGAATTCTTCGATCCCGCCCGCGTGGTGCACCACCCGGAACTGTCGCTGGCCGGCGGTGCGGTACGCGGCTGGGACCGCCGCAATGGTTATTACTTTCAGTTGATTCAATCGCTGGCCAGGCATTTCAAGTTTGATGTGGAAACCGAATACAAGAAACTGCCGGCCGGCGTGAAAAAACTGCTGCTTCATGGCAGTACCGACAAAATCGAATTCCGCTATGTGGATGCCAAGGGCGGCCTCACACGCCGCAGCCATGCCTGGGAAGGCATTTTGCCCAACATGGAACGACGCTATCGCGAAACCGAATCCATGGCGGTGCGCGAAGAGTTGCGCAAGTATTTGAGTACGCGCCCCTGTACCGAGTGCCAGGGCACGCGTCTGAATCGCGCCGCATCGAATGTGTTTGTCGCGAATCACGCGGTGCCGCAGATCACCGCGATGAGTGTCGGCAAGGCGCTGGCGTTCTTCGATGCACTGACTCTGCCCGGCTGGCGCGGTGAAATCGCCGGCAAGATACGCAAGGAAATTGCCGATCGCTTGCGCTTTCTCGCCAATGTGGGTCTGGACTATCTGACGCTGGAGCGCAGCGCCGAAACCCTCTCGGGTGGCGAAGCACAACGCATCCGCCTGGCCAGTCAGATTGGCTCGGGGCTGGTCGGCGTGATGTACATTCTTGATGAACCCTCGATCGGCCTGCATCAGCGCGACAACGACCGTTTGTTGAACACGCTGCTGCATCTGCGCAACCTGGGCAACACGGTCATTGTGGTTGAACATGATGAAGACGCGATCCGTCATGCCGATCATGTAGTGGACCTTGGCCCCGGCGCGGGCGTGCATGGCGGCGAGGTCATTTCGCAGGGCACGCCCGAACATATCACCAATGACCCGAAATCCATCACCGGTCAATATCTCTCCGGACGTCGCGCCATTGCCATGCCGACACTGCGTACGCCGATCCAGAAGGGTCATACGCTGCGCGTGGTGAACGCCACCGGCAACAATCTGCGCGGCATCACCGTGGATTTCCCGATTGGCGTCATGACCTGCGTAACCGGTGTCTCCGGTTCGGGCAAATCCACCCTGGTGAATGACACGCTGTTGCAGCACGTGGCGCGACAGCTCAACGACAGCAGCGTCGATGCAGCGCCCTGCGATGGCATTCAAGGCCTGGAGCACATCGACCGCATCGTGGATATCGACCAGAGTCCGATTGGCCGCACGCCGCGCTCCAATCCGGCCACTTACACCGGCGTGTTTACGCCCATCCGCGAGATCTACGCGCAAACTTCCGAAGCACGAGCGCGCGGCTATGAAATGGGCCGCTTCAGCTTCAACGTCAAAGGCGGCCGTTGCGAAGCCTGCGAAGGCGACGGTGTCATCAAGGTGGAGATGCACTTTCTGCCCGACATGTATGTGCCCTGCGATGTCTGCAAGGGCAAACGCTACAACCGCGAAACCCTGGACATTCACTACAAGGGCAAAAGCATCCACGAAGTGCTGGACATGACCGTGGAGGATGCGCTGGTGTTTTTCCAGGCAGTACCGACCATTGCCGGCAAGCTGCAAACGCTGATGGATGTCGGCCTGTCCTATGTGCGCCTGGGCCAGAATGCCACCACCCTGTCAGGCGGCGAAGCGCAACGGGTGAAGCTGGCGAAGGAACTGTCCAAACGTTCCACCGGCCGCACGCTGTACATCCTGGATGAGCCGACCACCGGCCTGCACTTCTACGACATCGAACAACTATTGAAAGTGCTGCATCGCCTGCGCGACGAAGGCAATACGGTTGTGGTCATCGAACACAATCTGGATGTCATCAAGACCGCAGACTGGATCATCGATCTGGGACCGGAAGGCGGCAGTGGCGGCGGTCAGATCGTGGCCTGCGGCACACCGGAGCAGCTAGCCCGTCATACCCATTCACATACCGGACATTATCTGGCGCCCGTGCTGGCGCGTGCCAGTTCCACAAAGAACAAAACCAGTCGGGTTTAAGTTCGAGCCCTAAACCGGAGGATGGCTGGCGGCACCACGCATTTGCCTGGAATCGAAATACTGCTTCACCTCGCCATTTTCCAGTCGCTCGCGATAATGCCCGGCAGAACACTCGCGCACCACGGCGCGCCAGAAGGCAATGGCTGATCGGTTGGATTGGATCTCGGTGACTTCCCAGCGACCGGCAAAGCGCCGGAAAATCAGTTGCACCGCCTCGCGCCCGATACCCAGACGACGCTGACTGGCGGCAACAAAAAACTCCGCCATCCGGAAGTCGATCTGCCCGCGCTGCAGCGGCATGGGCTTGCTGACCACCGCGAATCCCACCGGTTTGTCGTTCTTGAGAATCACCAGCGGATAAGAACTGTCGTCACCAAACCAGCGCGCCAGCATGTCCGGCTCGCGATCGCCAAACTCGCCACGCACCGGAAATATGCCGGTATTCATGGACACCGTGGTCAACGAGTCCAGATATTCAGGAAAAACGCCTTCAATCCAGCGTCTGCCTTCAGGAGAATGGCGCACATCGCGCAGGCTGACTGGCACAGTCTGATTTCCTTGCGTAACTGTTGGCGGACAAGATGCAAAAACAAAAGGGGCGGATGAACTTGCGCTCATCCGCCCCGCAATCAACAAGCAATCGACAATCGATTACTTCGTGACCGCTTCAGTGGCAGCAGAAGCGGCGCTGCTAACTGCACCAGCGGCATCAGCCGCAGCGCCTTCAACAGCAGCTGCAGCGCCTTCAGCGGGAGCGGCTTCAGCAGCAGGAGCGGCAGCTTCAGGAGCAGCGGCTTCAGGAGCAGGAGCAGGCGCTTCTTCCTTCTTGGCGCAGGCAGACAGGGCGAGAGCGGCAACCAGGGCGCTGATAACGAGCTTTGCGTTCATGTGTTGATCTTCCAAATAAGAGTTGAACCAGGTTCGAAGACTGGCGACGCATCAACTGAAGGCTGCTGCATCGCACCGCCGCGATTCTAGAGAGTTTTATTTGGCTTTCAAATCGGCAATGCGGAGATCGTTGATAAACGCCTGTTGCACAGGCTAAACAAGCAAAACGTTAACGCAATTTTGACATTCAATTACTGCATTCAGAAAAAATGGCGCTTGGGAATGCAGCATGCAATACGAGTTCGCGCAAAACCCTGGATTCTCGTGCTACAGATAAAAGAAAGGCCGGGGTTTCCCGGCCTTTCATGATCATCTGCAGATCGACTGATAGTGCAGAATCAGCCTTCGCTTTCGGTCTTCTGCTTGCGCGCACGCGGCTTCTTGGCGGGCGCGGCGCCATCAGTAGCAGGCGATGCCGCCTTCTTGGCGCGCTTCGCCTTCTTCTCAGGCTCGGCAGCGACTTCAACCGGAGCAGCCTTGTCGACCAGTTGCATCAGCGCCATCGGCGCAGAATCGCCCGGACGCGGATCCATCTTCAGGATGCGGGTATAACCACCGGCACGTGCCTTGAAACGTGGGCCCAGGTCTTCAAACAGCTTGGTAACCACGGCTTCATCGCGCAGTCGGGCGAAGGCGAGGCGGCGATTGGCCATACTGTCGTTCTTGCCGAGAGTGATCAATGGCTCGACCACGCGACGCAATTCCTTGGCCTTCGGCACCGTGGTGCGGATGGTTTCATGCTGCAGCAGCGAAGCCGCCATATTTTTCAGCATGGCCGAGCGATGTGAGGAGTTGCGGCTCAGTTGCCGACCGGAAAGTTGGTGACGCATGGTTCTACTCTAAATACTGATCAGCTCGACAAGCGCCATTTGCCGGCGCTTGTCCAGGACTTCAAATTATGCTGCGCTCGTCTTCGCGGCGGAGGCTGACCGGCGGCCAGCTATCCAGACGCATGCCCAGACTCAGACCGTGACTTTCAAGCACCTCCTTGATCTCGGTCAGGGACTTCTTACCCAGGTTAGGCGTACGTAACAGCTCCACTTCGGTACGCTGCACGAGATCGCCGATGTAATGGATGTTTTCCGCCTTGAGGCAGTTGGCGCTGCGCACGGTGAGTTCCAGCTCATCAACGGGACGCAACAGGATTGGATCAAACAGTTCTTCAGCCGTCTTGCTGGTGCCTTCTTCCTGACCCTGCAGATCCACGAACACCGACAACTGATCCTTGAGGATCGAACCGGCGCGACGGATGGCTTCTTCCGGATCGATGGTACCGTTGGTTTCGATGTCCAGAATCAGTTTGTCCAGGTTGGTACGCTGTTCGACGCGCGCACTTTCCACCGTATAGGTGACGCGACGTACGGGACTGAACGAAGCATCCAGTTGCAAACGGCCGATCGTGTTGCTGGAGCCCTCGGCGCTGGCCTGCGTTGCCGGGCGATAGCCACGGCCGCGCTCGATCTTGAGCGTCATGCTCAACTCGCCTGCCTTGGTCAGATTGGCAATGACCAGACCGGGATTGATGATTTCGACATCGTGATCGAGCTGGATGTCGCCAGCAGTCACCGGGCCGGGGCCCTTCTTGTACAGACGCAGCTCGGCGGTATCGCGCGCGTTGAGTCGTACAGCGACCTGCTTCAGGTTCAGCAGGATGTCCACCACGTCTTCCTGCACGCCTTCGACGCTGGTGTATTCATGGAGGACGCCGTCGATTTCCACTTCAGTAATGGCCGCACCGGGCATGGAAGACAGCAGCACACGACGCAGGGCATTGCCCAGCGTGTGCCCGAATCCACGTTCGAACGGCTCAATCGTAACCTTGGCATGACGCGGTGTGGTGGGAGTCACCTTCACAACGCGTGGCTTCAGGAGTTCAGCACCGAATGCCTGCATGGAACATTCACCTATATTTAGAAGAGCAACCGGCAGCCCACCAATGCAAGCAGGCTGCCGAACCGCGAATTACTTCGAGTACAACTCAACCACGAGGTTTTCGTTGATGTCCGGGAGGATGTCTCCCCGGTCAGGAAGCTGCTTCAACACGCCAGTGAACTTCTTTTCGTCCACTTCAACCCATTCAGGGAAGCCAACCTGACCTTTGATCTGCAATGCGTTCTGGATACGAACCTGCTTCTGGGCATCTTCACGAACCATGACGACATCGCCTGCCGCGCACTGGTAGGAAGGCACGTTCACTACAACGCCATTCACGGTGACGCCCTTGTGACTCACCAGTTGGCGAGCTTCAGAGCGGGTCGCGGCAAAGCCCATGCGATAGACCACGTTATCCAGACGGCCTTCCAGCAGCTTGAGCAGGTTTTCACCTGTTGCGCCTGGACGACCAGCGGCCCGTGTGTAATAGCCACGGAACTGACGCTCGAGCACGCCATACATACGACGCAACTTCTGCTTTTCGCGCAACTGCAGGCCGTAGTCAGAGAGGCGTGACTTGCGTTCGCCCTTGACACCGCCGGGCGGCACTTCAAGCTTGCACTTGGATTCAAGCGATTTGACGCCACTCTTCAAAAACAGGTCTGTCCCTTCACGACGGGACAACTTGCACTTGGGGCCGAGATAACGAGCCATATCTAATTCCTCACACCTGATAACAACGGCGCAGCGGTTAAACGCGACGCTTCTTGGACGGCCGGCAGCCGTTGTGCGGAATAGGCGTGACATCCGCAATGTTGGAAATCTTCAATCCGCAGGCATGCAGGGCACGCACCGCAGACTCCCGGCCCGGGCCGGGACCCTTGACGCGTACCTCGACATTTTTCAGACCATGTTCCTGAGCGGCGGTGCCCGCCTTCTCGGCAGCCACCTGCGCAGCAAATGGCGTGCTCTTGCGCGAGCCACGGAAGCCAGAACCACCCGATGTCGCCCAAGACAATGCATTGCCCTGCCGATCAGTGATCGTGACGATCGTGTTATTGAATGAAGCATGAACGTGAGCGACGCCATCGGTCACATGCTTTTTCACTTTCTTGCGGGCCTTACCCGCAGCGCCGCCCGACGCCTGTTGCTTGTTATCAGCCATTAGCCTTGAAACCCGCCATGCACAAAACTGTTAATTCAAACCGTTACTTCTCAGACTGGCCGCATTTTTTTCGGCCTGAACTGATCAGGACTGTCAGCCCTTGCCCGGAGGCGCATTCATCTTGATCGCTGCCTTGCGCGGTCCCTTGCGGGTACGAGCATTGGTGCGAGTACGCTGACCGTGCATGGGCAGGCCGCGACGATGTCGAATTCCGCGGTAGCAACCCAGGTCCATCAGCCGCTTGATGTTCATGGCTACTTCACGACGCAGGTCGCCTTCAACCGACAGCTTGGCGATCTGGGAGCGCAGCGCGGTCACTTCCGCGTCGGTCAGATTCTTGACCAGCGTTTCGGGCTTGACACCCGCACCTTCACAGGCCTTGCGAGCCTGGGTACGACCAACGCCATAAATATGGGTCAGACCGACCCATACGTGCTTGTTCATTGGAATATTGATGCCAGCAATGCGGGCCATCTTGACCTCTCCCGGCTCGAAAAGCGCGGAACTGTAAACTAAAAAAGGTGTGAACTCAATCCACCAACCACTTTATCTACCCGTCATTCAACCCTGACGCTGCTTGTGGCGCGCGTCCGAGCAAATGACATAAACAATGCGCCGACGACGCACAATCTTGCAGTTCTTGCAGATCTTCTTGACTGAAGCTCGTACTTTCATGACTTCTTCTCCACTCTCCGGCGCGCCCCGCCGGATCAGCGGCGCATGCCTGTAAAACAATTCTGTTCAGGATCAGTCCTGTTTGCCGTAGCCACGCAGATTGGCTTTTTTCATCAGGCCTTCGTACTGGTGCGACATCAGATGCGCCGCCACCTGGGCCTGAAAATCCATGATCACCACCACCATGATCATCAGAGAAGTGCCACCGAAGTAAAACGGTACGCTGAACTTCGCCACCAGGAATTCCGGCAACAGGCACACCAGCGCAACGTAAATCGCACCCCATACCGTCAGTCGAGTCAGCACCTTGTCGATGTACTCACCGGTCTGCTGCCCCGGGCGGATTCCCGGAATGAATGCTCCGGACTTTTTGAGGTTGTCGGCCGTTTCCCGCGAATTGAACACCAGCGCGGTATAGAAAAAACAGAAAAATACGATCAGCGTGCCATACAGCAACATGTGCACGGGCTGACCGGTGGACAATGCGGCCGCCGCCTGCTGCAGAAAATTCTGCACCATACCGGGTTCGGCGGCGTTGCCGAACCAGTTGGCAATCGTGGCGGGAAACAGCAGCAGGCTGGACGCGAAAATGGGTGGGATGACGCCAGACATGTTCAGCTTGAATGGCAGGTGGGTGCTCTGGCCCATCATCATGCGTCGTCCCTGCTGACGCTTGGCGTAATTGACCTGGATGCGCCTTTGTCCGCGCTCCACGAACACCACGCAATAAGTGACGGCAATGACCATGGCAAACAGCATGAAGGCAACCAGCGCATTCAGCTCACCATTGCTGACCTGCTGCAAGGTGCCACCGATGGCATTGGGTAACCCGGCCACGATACCCGACAGGATGATCATGGAAATACCGTTGCCCAAACCGCGCTCGGTAATCTGCTCGCCCAGCCACATCAGGAACATGGTGCCGGTAGTCAGGGTAAACGTCGCCACAATGATGAACTGCGGTCCCGGATTGATGACTACACCCTGCTTCTGAAATGCAGCCGCCGCACTGGCGCCTTGCAGAACAGCCAGGATAACGGCGCCATAACGGGTGTATTGAGTCAACTTGCGCCGGCCCGATTCGCCTTCCTTCTTGATGGAGGCAAGCTGCGGCATCACCACACCCATCATCTGCACGATGATGGAAGCGGAAATGTACGGCATCACTCCCAGGGCAAAGATGGACAGACGCTGCAGGGCACCGCCCGAAAACATGTTGAACATGCCCAGCAGCGTGCCGGATTGCTCCTCGAAGAATCGCGCCAGCGCGGCCGAATCAATGCCAGGCACGGGGACGAACGTACCAATACGGTAGACAATCAGGCAGCCCAGCAGAAAAAACAGACGCTGACGCAGCTCGGTGAAACGCGTGACGTCACCGAGTGCAGCCAAGGAACCTGGGTTTTGCGACTTGCTGGCCACTTTGGATTTAGCTACCTGATGACTACGGATTATTCCGCAGCTTCCGCTTCAAGCCTGCCGCCCGCTGCCTGCAACGCAGCCAGCGCGCCCTTGGTCAGGTGCAAACCGCGGACGGTGAATGCCTTGCCAATGGTGCCGGACGCAACGATACGGGCGCGCAGCACCTGCTGCGGAATCAGGCTGGCGGTCTTGAGCGTTTCCAGCGTCACCAGATCGCCATCCAGTTTGGCCAGCTCGCTCAGGCGAACTTCAGCCACGGTGGTCGCCATCTTGGAGCGGAAACCCACCTTCGGCAGACGGCGCTGCAAAGGCATCTGACCACCTTCGAAACCCACTTTGTGGTAGCCGCCCTTGCGAGCGCGCTGACCTTTCACGCCGCGACCACAGGTTTTGCCCTGACCGGCGGACGCACCGCGCCCCACGCGCAGACGCGTCTTGCGGGCGCCGGGAGCAGAGCTGATTGAATTCAGTTTCATATAAACCTCAATGTTTCAAAGCCCGGTTCAGAGCTCTTCAACCTGCAACATGTGCTGGGCAGCAACGATCATGCCCCGCACTTCGGTCGTAGCCACCAGCACCCGGCTGTCACGAATACGGCGCAGACCCAGACCACGCACCGTTGCCTGATGCGCCTTCAGTTGTCCAAACATGCTCTTGACGAGCGTTACCTTGACCTGTTTGCCGGTCGTCACTGCTGACTTGGTCATGCTGATTAACCCACAATCTCTTCAAGACGCTTGCCGCGCTTGGCGGCCACTTCGTCGGGAGAACGCAATGATTCGAGGGCAGCCACCGTAGCGCGCACCACGTTGATCGGATTACGCGAGCCATAGCTCTTGGCCAGCACGTTACGTACGCCAGCCGCTTCGAATACCGCTCGCATGCTGCCGCCGGCGATCAATCCGGTACCGTCGGAAGCCGGCTGCATGTATACGTTGGAAGTGCCATGACGACCCTTGGCCGCGTAGAACAACGTGCTGCCCTTCAGGCTGACACTGACCATGCGCTTGCGTGCCTGCTGCATGGCCTTCTGGATGGCGACCGGCACTTCTTTTGCCTTGCCGTAACCGAAACCGACCTTGCCGTTGCCGTCACCGACCACAGTCAGGGCGGTAAAGCTCATTTGACGGCCACCCTTCACGGTCTTGGCGACGCGATTCACCGCGATCAGTTTCTCGATGAACTCATCTGCGGGAGCGGCGGTTTTTTCAACTCTTGCCATTACGATTCCTCGATGCGTCTACAGGCATCAGCCGTAGAACTTAGAATTGCAGCCCATGTTCACGCGCGGCATCTGCCAGCGCCTTGACACGGCCGTGATACTTGTAGCCGGAGCGATCGAAAGCGACCTCGGTGATGCCCCTGGCCTTGGCAGCCTCGGCAATCGCCTTGCCCACCGCAGCAGCCGCATCGCTGTTGCCGGTGTACTTGACGCTGTCGCGCACCGCTTTTTGCACCGTGGAAGCGGCCGCCAGCACGCGCGATTCGGTATCGAAAATCTGGGCATATATGTGCTGCGCGGTGCGATGCACCGACAGGCGCAGCGCCTTCAGTTCGCGAATCTTGGCGCGTGAGCGGGTGGCTCGACGCAAACGTTGCACTTTCTTGCTCATGATCTCTTGCCTAGCTTCGTGTGAACCGGCGCGCCTGTGCACACCGGCCTCACAACCCAAAACCGTTCATTCCGACCGTAACCGGCTGCGCACGCCGACCGATTACTTCTTCTTCGCTTCCTTCAGCTCGATCTTCTCGCCGCTGTAACGAACGCCCTTGCCTTTGTAGGGCTCCGGCGGACGGTAGCTGCGGATATCGGCGGCCACCTGCCCGACTTTCTGCCGATCGCTGCCCTTCACCAGAATTTCGGTCTGGCTGGGCGTCTCGATGGTGATGCCCTCAGGAGCGGCATAAACCACCGGATGCGAAAAACCCAAAGTCAGGTTCAGCGACTTGCCTTGGGCAGCAGCGCGATAACCCACGCCGACCAGCTCCAGCTTGCGTTCGAAACCAGTGCTGACACCCACCACGTAATTGGCAAGGTGGGCACGGGTCGATCCGGCGTCCATGTTGGAAGCACGGTTTTCCACAACCTGCTGCACCTTCAATGCATTGCCGTCCTGAATCACCGCCACACCGGGGCGCAACGTCAGGCTCATGCTGCCTTTGGCGCCTTTGACGGTGACGGATTCCGCAGTAATCGTTGCAGTCACGCCCTTCGGCAGGATGATTGCTTGTTTGGCTACTCGAGACATGTTTGCAGCTCTCTAGAGTTAATGTGTGTGTTTCGCCTTACGAGACGATGCACAACACCTCGCCACCATGGCCATCCTGACGCGCCTGACGGCCGGTCATCACACCCTTGGAGGTAGAGATGATGACCACACCCAAGCCACCCAGAATGGTGGGCAGTTCGTCCTTGCCCTTATACACGCGCAGACCGGGCTTGCTGACTCGCTCCAGGCGGTCTATGACCGGGCGACCTTCGTAGTATTTCAGCTGCACACGCAGAGTCGGCTTGCCGTCGTCCGCGGAGACAGAGAAATCTTCGATGTAACCTTCATCCTTGAGCACGCTGGCCAACGCCAGCTTGATCTTGGAAGAAGGACAGCTGATCTCGGTTTTACCCGAAGACTGGCCGTTGCGAATGCGGGTCAAGAAGTCCGCGATGGGATCCGTCATGCTCATATTGGTGCTCCAGTGGTTCCAGCTGTTACCAGCTGGCCTTTCCGAGGCCCGGGATGTCGCCACGCATGGTGGCTTCACGCAGCTTGGTCCGGGACAAACCAAACTTCCGGTAAAAACCGCGCGGGCGTCCGGTAATCGCACAGCGATTACGCAGCCTGCTGGCGCTGGAATCGCGCGGCAGCGCCTGCAGCTTCGCCACAGCCGCTTCACGCTCGGCGTCTCCCGATTTCGGGTTGCGGATGATCTCTTTCAACTCGGCGCGCTTGGCGGCATAGCGCTTGACCAGCGCTTCGCGCTTGGTCTCACGGTTGATCATCGATGTTTTAGCCATTGCCTGCTAACCCCTGCCGGTTACTTTCGGAACGGAAAATTGAATGCTTCGAGCAACGCGCGACCTTGCTTGTCGTCAGTTGCCGTGGTGGTGATGGTGATATCCATACCGCGAATCGCATCGATCTGGTCGTAGGCGATTTCCGGGAAGATGATCTGTTCCTTCACACCGAAATTGTAGTTGCCGCGACCGTCAAAGGAACGGGCGCTGACACCACGGAAGTCGCGAATGCGCGGCATGGCGATATTGATCAGACGATCAAGAAACTCGTACATGCGGGCGCCACGCAACGTGACCTTGCAGCCGATCGCCAGACCATCGCGCACCTTGAAGGTTGCAACCGATTTGCGCGCCTTGGTCACCAGCGGCTTCTGGCCGGTGATCTTGACCAGGTCGCCCACGGCGTTGTCCATGATCTTCTTGTCGGCCACCGCTTCGCCCACGCCCATGTTGACCGTGATCTTGGTGATCTTCGGCACCTGCATGACGTTGGCGAGCTCGAGCGTATTTTTCAGCTCGGGCACGATCTTTTCGCGATAAACCTGTTCTAGCCTTGCCATTTCTTTATACCTGTGCGACCAGCAATGAACGTCGACCTGCGCTAGCGGACTAGCGGTCAACGACCTCGTTGTTGGACTTGAAATAACGCACCTTGCGGCCGTCAGCCAAAACCTTGAAACCAACACGGTCGCCCTTGCTGGCGGCGGCGTTCCACAACATCACGTTGGAAAGATGAATCGACGCTTCCTTCTGCACGATGCCGCCGGGAATGTTCCGCTGCGGATTCGGCTTGGTATGGCGCTTCACCATATTCAGATTTTCCACGATAACGCGACCTTCCAGCACCGCACTGACAGTGCCGCGGCGGCCCTTGTCCTTGCCGACCGTGATCACGACTTCATCGCCTTTACGAATCTTGCTCATAACTCTCGCTCCGCTGCCGCGCTTACAGTACTTCGGGCGCCAGGGAAATAATCTTCATGAACTGCACGTTGCGCAGCTCGCGGGTCACTGGTCCGAAAATACGCGTACCGATCGGTTCCAGCTTGCTGGTCAACAGCACGGCTGCATTGCCATCGAAACGGATCAACGAACCATCGGCACGACGCACACCATGACGGGTACGCACCACCACGGCGTCATACACTTCGCCTTTCTTCACCTTGCCGCGCGGGATCGCATCCTTGACGCTGACCTTGATGACATCACCCACGGTGGCATAGCGACGCTTGGAGCCGCCCAGCACCTTGATGCACATCAGGCTACGCGCTCCGCTGTTGTCGGCTGCCTTCAGCAATGTCCGCATCTGAATCATGTTTAAGCTTCCACTCTGGCTCTAATGCACTGGCTTTAACGTTTTGGCGAACTCGCCGGCTCAAGCCTGCGCGCGGCTGACCACCCGGGCCAGACGCCATGCCTTGCGCCGCGACAGTGGGCGGCACTCGACGATTTCGACCACATCGCCTTCGCGCGACTCGCCGCCTTCGTCATGGGCCAGCAACTTGGTGGTACGACGCACGTACTTGCCATAGGTGGGATGCTTGACCAGACGCTCCACCGCCACGGTGATGGTCTTCTGCATCTTGTTGCTGACTACCTTGCCGGTCAGCAGACGGATGGTCTTCTGTTCAGCGGCTTGATCATTCATGGTGGCGTTCACAACGGGCTCGCTCATTACTTGGCACTCTGCTTGACATCAACCTGAGCAGCGGCACGAGCCTGCTCGCCCAGCACTGTCTTGAGTCGCGCAATGTTCTTGCGCACCTTTCCAAACTGATCCGGCTTGACGGCCTGACCGGTCGCCTGCGCCATGCGCAGATTGAACTGTTCGCGACGCAGCTGCAGCAACTCGGTGCGCAGCTCGCTGTTCGACTTCTGACGAAATTCTTTGGCGTCCATCAACGCACCTACTTAACGCACTTGGCGGGTAACAAACTGGGTATCAACGGACAGCTTGGAAGCGGCCAGTCGAAACGCTTCGCGTGCGATTTCTTCCGTCACGCCTTCCATCTCGAACAGGATCTTGCCGGGCAGCACCTTGGCAACGTAGTACTCCACGTTACCCTTACCGCTGCCCATGCGCACTTCCAGCGGCTTCTGCGTGATCGGCACGTCCGGAAACACGCGAATCCATACCTGACCGCCACGTTTGACGTAGCGGGTCATGGCGCGACGGGCAGCTTCCAGTTCACGCGCAGTCATGCGAGCGCGACTGGTTGCCTTCAAGCCATATTCACCGAAAGCAACAGTGCTGCCACGCTGAGCCAGGCCGGCCAGACCGCCCTTGAACTGCTTGCGGAACTTTGTTCGCTTGGGTTGCATCATGATCGAAACTCTCCGCTGACCTTAAGCCGTCGCTTCAACAGCCGGGGCTTGCACTTCAGCAGCAAACTTGGCGTCGGAGGCGTTAAGCACTTCGCCCTTGAAGATCCAGCACTTGACACCGATGATTCCGTAAGTGGTCCTGGCTTCAGCCAGACCGTAGTCGATCTCGGCACGGAAAGTGTGCAGCGGAATGCGGCCCTCGCGAACCCATTCGGTACGCGCGATTTCCGCGCCGTTGAGACGACCCGACAGACGAATCTTGATACCCAGTGCGCCGATGCGCATGGTGTTCATCACCGAACGCTTCATGGCGCGGCGGAACATGACACGACGTTCCAGCTGCTGCGCAATGCTCTCGGCAACCAGTTGCGCATCGAGTTCCGGCTTGCGTATCTCGGCAATGTTGATGCGCACGTCGGCCACCGGCATCTTCATCAACCTGGCAGCCTGGGCGCGCAGCTTTTCGATGTCCTCACCCTTCTTGCCGATCACCACGCCGGGACGCGCCGTGTTGATGGTGATATTGACCTTGCGTGCGGCACGCTCGATCTGGATGCGGCTCACCGAGGCTTCGCTCAGTTTCTTCTTGAGCAGCTCGCGAACCTGGAAGTCCGAGTAAACGAACGCCGGAAAGCTACGCGTCGGGGCGTACCACTTCGACGTCCAGTCGCGTGTGATACCGAGGCGGATGCCAACTGGATTTACTTTTTGACCCATGTGCTGAACTCGCTAACGCTTACAGAACCAAGCAATGCCTTAGCCCTGCTTGCCGTCCCCCACCGTGACTGAAATATGGCTATTGCGCTTCCAGATGCGGGCGCCGCGACCTTTTGCGCGAGCATGAAACCGCTTCAGAACCGGCGCGATATCCACCGTGATGTACTCGACCTTCAACTCATCGATGTCGGCGCTCAAATTGTTTTCGGCATTGGCAATCGCCGATTCGAGCACCTTACGGATAAGCTTGGCACCCTTTTTCGGGGTGAAACGCAATGTCGCCAGCGCCTGACCAACCGGCTTGCCGCGGACCATGTCCGCCACCAGTCGGCACTTTTGCGGCGAAATGCGCGCATTTTTCAACTTAGCAGCTACTTGCATAGTTGCTTACTCCTAAGCCTTCTTGTCGCCGGAATGGGACTTGAAGGTGCGCGTTGGCGCAAATTCACCCAGCTTGTGCCCCACCATGTTCTCGGACACCAGCACCGGCAGATGCTGACGCCCGTTATGCACGGCAATGGTCAAACCCACCATGTCGGGCAACACCATGGAGCGACGCGACCACGTCTTGATCGGACGACGATCGTTCTTTTCAACTGCAACACGCACCTTCTTTGCCAGGTGCAGATCCACAAATGGACCCTTCTTGATCGAACGAGGCACTTGCTACTCCTCTAAGGATCAGTTACGGCGCCGCACAATCATGCTGGCGGTGCGCTTGTTATGACGGGTCTTCTTGCCCTTGGTCTTCCAGCCCCAAGGACTGACAGGATGCGGATTACCCTGACCCGATTTGCCTTCGCCACCACCGTGCGGGTGATCAACCGGATTCATCACCACACCGCGAACGGTCGGACGAATGCCCAGCCAGCGCTTGGCACCGGCCTTGCCGAAGCTGCGCAGATTGTGCTCGCCGTTGCCGACTTCGCCGATGGTGGCGCGACAATCGACATGCACCTTGCGGGTTTCGCTGGAGCGCAGGCGAATGGTCGCATATGAACCTTCGCGCGCCGCCAACTGGGCCGAGCTGCCAGCGCTGCGCGCCAGCTGCGCACCCTTGCCGGGCTTCAACTCCACGCAGTGGATGGTCGAACCCACCGGAATATGACGCAACTGCATCGCATTGCCGGACTTGATCGCAGCTTCCGGACCCGAAGCAATGGCATCGCCCGGATTCACGCCCTTGGGGGCAATGATGTAGCGACGTTCGCCGTCGGCATACAACACCAGCGCCAGATGCGCGCTGCGGTTCGGATCGTATTCAAGGCGTTCGATCTTGCCTTCGATACCATCCTTGTCGCGCAGGAAATCAACCATGCGGTACTTCTGCTTGTGACCGCCCCCCTGATGACGCGTGGTCAAGCGACCGAAATGATTACGCGCGCCGGTGGAGTTCTTGGCGACCACCAGAGAGGCAACCGGCTCACCCTTGTGCAGGTGCGAGCGATCGATCTTGACCTGGAAGCGCCGTCCAGGAGATGTAGGCTTAGCTTTGATAAGAGGCATGTTCTTTAGCTTCCGCTACTTCTTGCTGATTAACTTACCGGCCGAATCAGGCTTCGGTACCGACAAATTCAATCGTCTGACCCGGCGCCAGGCGCACATAGGCCTTCTTGAAATCCGAGCGCCAACCGAGACGCTGACCGAAGCGCTTTTGCTTGCCGATCGCATTCAGCACGTTGACATCAGACACCTTCACATCAAACAGCATTTCGACAGCAGCCTTGATTTCCGGCTTGCTGGCGTCGCGACGCACACGAAACACCACCTGATTGCCTTCTTGCGTGGCACGCGCGCTCTTTTCGGAAACATGCGGCGCCAGCAGGATGCTCAACAAACGTTCCTTGCTCATGCCCCCGTTAGTCATGACAACTTCTCCTCGAGTACACGAACCGCACCCACGGTGGCCAGCACGTTGTCGTAGCTGACCAGACTTAGCGGATCAATCGCTGCTGCCGGCAATACATCGACGTAAGGCAGATTGCGGGCAGCGAGTTCCAGCTTTTCATCAACGCCCTCGATCAGCACCAATACGCGCTCCAAGCCAAACTCCTTGAGTTTGGCAAGCAGCAGCCTGGTCTTTGGCGCCTCGATCTCCAGCGATTCAACCACCGAGAGACGATCTTCACGCGCCAGCTGCGAGAGCATGACCTGCAAGGCAGCACGGTACATCTTGCGATTGACCTTCTGCGAATAATCACGCGGACGCGCCGCAAAGGCGCGGCCGCCACCCACCCAGATCGGGCTGCGGATCGAACCCGCACGGGCGCCACCGGTGCCTTTCTGATTCCAGGGCTTTCTGCCGCCACCGCGGACTTCGGCCTTGCTTAACTGACGCTTGGTGCCGGCACGGCCGGCAGCCATATAGGCCACGACCACCTGGTGCACCAGGGTCTCATTGAATTCACGCGCGAAGGTTGCATCGGATACCTGCAACTCTCCGGCCTGCGCAGTCTTGTTGACCAGCTTGAGCTTCATGATGGTCGCTTTCTTAATAAATAAGGCTTATTTCTTGGTGGGAGCCAGCTTGACGCGCGCGGCGCGACGAGCTGCCTTCACTGAATGACGAACGAACACTTCACCGCCCGGCGCACCCGGCACCGCACCGCGAATCAACAACAGGTTGCGCTCAGCATCAACGCGCACCACCTGCAGATTCTCGATCGTACGGCGCTCGACGCCCATGTGACCCGACATACGTTTGCCCAGGAACACACGACCCGGCGTCTGACGCTGACCGATGGAACCAGGGGCGCGATGCGTGACAGAGTGACCATGCGAAGCAGGACCACCACCGAAATTGTGACGCTTCATGGTGCCGGCAAAACCCTTACCAATCGTCGTACCGGCAACATCGACCGCCTGCCCGGCAGCAAACAGACTGACCGTCAGCTCGGCACCGGGCTGCACATCAGTGGTTTCGCCATCAGCCAGACGAAACTCAACCTGCGACGCACCAGGAGCCACCTTGACTTTGGCATAGTGACCGGCCTGCGACTTGCTGACCCGTGAAGGCTTGCGGCTGCCATAGGCAACCTGCACAGCACGATAACCATCGCTTTCGGCCGTCTTGACCTGAGTAACACGATTGGGCAACGCTTCGATCACGGTTACCGGCACCGATTCGCCAGTTTCCGTGAACACGCGCGTCATGCCGGCCTTGCGACCGACCAGACCCAAGGTCTTGACAGTGCTCATTGGTAATTCCTCATCTCACCACGCCAGCTTCGATTGGCTGACGCTGAAACATTCACGCCGCCATCGCCTCTCACGACCGGCAGCACAACTTCAAAGCAGGTGCATTCACCCACTCCGCTCAAGGACTTTAATCTGCGTCATACCGACGAGGGAGGCGTGCCGGACGGCACACATCGCTCAAGCGGTACCCCGTCAGGGCCAGACCTCGGCGCGTTAAAGAGGCGCGTATTCTAGTGATGCCGGGACCGATTGCAAGCCCCTGAAGAGAAAAAACCGCCGGAAAAACTCACTTTTATTTTGCCGGCAGCGATGCAGCGCGATGACCGGCCTTGCACCGGTCATCCGCCTCGAATGACTCAGTTCAGCTTGATCTGCACATCGACGCCAGCCGGCAATTCCAGCTTCATCAACGCATCCACGGTCTTGTCTGTAGGATTCAGAATATCCATCAGGCGTTTGTGGGTACGCAGCTCGTACTGGTCACGCGCATCCTTGTCGCCGTGAGGGGCGGTCAGCAGGGTGAAGCGCTCCTGTTTGGTAGGCAGAGGCACCGGGCCCTTGACGGTGGCGCCGGTACGCTTGGCGGTATCCACGATTTCCTTCGCTGAAGTGTCGATCAGGCGATGATCGAACGCTTTCAGGCGGATGCGGATATTTTGATTGGTAGCCATGTAAATCTCTCTCTGGTGTGCAGGCTGGGATGCAATCCCCGCATCTTTCCGGATGCCGGGTTTTCGCTGTGCTTCAACCCAGCCTACATATTTGCAATTACTTCAGTATCTTCGCCACGACGCCGGCGCCGACGGTACGACCGCCTTCGCGGATCGCAAAGCGCAGCCCGTCTTCCATCGCAATCGGGTTGATCAGCTCCACCACCATCTTGATGTTGTCGCCAGGCATCACCATCTCCACGCCTTCCGGCAGCTCCACCGCACCCGTCACGTCGGTGGTGCGGAAGTAGAACTGTGGCCGGTAGCCCTTGAAGAACGGGGTGTGACGACCGCCTTCTTCCTTGGTCAGCACGTACACTTCGGCTTCAAACTTGGTGTGCGGCTTGATAGAACCGGGCTTGCACAGCACCTGGCCCCGCTCCACGTCTTCGCGCTTGGTGCCACGCAACAGCACGCCGACGTTGTCGCCGGCCTGACCTTGATCCAGCAGCTTGCGGAACATTTCCACGCCCGTGCAGGTGGTCTTGACGGTGTCCTTGATGCCGACAATTTCGACTTCTTCGTTCACCTTGATGATGCCGCGCTCGATACGGCCGGTCACCACGGTGCCGCGGCCGGAGATCGAGAAGACATCTTCCACCGGCATCAGGAAGGCGCCGTCGATGGCGCGCTCGGGCACCGGAATATAGCGGTCCATTTCTTCCACCAGCTTGATCACGGCCGGTACGCCAATCTCGCTCTGGTCGCCTTCCAGCGCCTTCAGGGCCGAGCCCTTGATGATCGGGGTGGTGTCGCCCGGGAAGTCGTACTTGGACAGCAGTTCGCGCACTTCCATTTCCACCAGCTCCAGCAGTTCGGCGTCGTCCACCATGTCGGCCTTGTTCAGGAACACCACAATGTACGGGACGCCCACCTGACGGGCCAGCAGGATGTGTTCGCGGGTCTGTGGCATCGGGCCATCGGCCGCCGAACACACCAGAATCGCGCCATCCATCTGCGCCGCGCCGGTGATCATGTTCTTCACATAGTCCGCGTGCCCGGGGCAGTCCACGTGCGCGTAGTGACGGTTGTCCGAGGTGTATTCCACGTGCGCCGTCGAAATCGTGATGCCACGGGCCTTTTCTTCAGGCGCCTTGTCAATCTGGTCATACGCCTTGAATTCACCACCGTGCTTCTCGGCCATGACCTTCGTCAATGCCGCCGTCAAGGTCGTCTTGCCATGGTCCACGTGACCAATCGTGCCTACGTTCACATGCGGCTTCGTACGCTCAAACTTCTCTTTTGCCACAGCGGCGATCCTCAGTATCTATGTCAATGGGTTAATGGTTGCTTGCAATCAAAATCAGGACTTCTTGGTAATGACGGCAGCCACGTTGCTCGGCACTTCCATGTATTTGGCGAATTCCATGGTATAGGTCGCACGACCCTGACTCATGGAACGCATGGACGTGGAGTACTGGAACATTTCCGCCAGCGGCACTTCCGCCGTCACTACTTTGCCGGAGACGGAGTCTTCCATGCCGATAATCTGGCCGCGACGACGGTTCAGGTCGCCGACGATATCACCGTAGTAATCTTCCGGCGTCACCACTTCGACCTTCATGATGGGCTCGAGAATAACCGGCCTGGCCCTGGACATGGCTTCCTTGAAAGCCATGGAACCGGCAATCTTGAAGGCCATTTCGTTCGAGTCCACATCATGGTAGGAGCCGTCGAACAGGGTGACTTTCACGTCCACTACCGGATAGCCCGCCAGCACACCGGTGCCGGTCGCCTCCTGAATGCCCTTGTCCACGGCGGGAATGTATTCGCGCGGCACCACACCGCCGACAATACCATTGACGAACTCATAGTTCTTGGTCGGATCGGTGGCCGGCTCCAGCTTGATCCAGACATGACCGTACTGGCCGCGTCCGCCGGATTGACGCACGAACTTGCCTTCCTGCTCGACCGTGCCGCGAATGGTTTCGCGATAGGCCACCATCGGCTTGCCGACATTGGCTTCGACCTTGAATTCGCGCTTCATGCGATCGACGATGATTTCCAGGTGCAGCTCACCCATGCCGGAGATGATGGTCTGGCCGGATTCCTGATCGGTATGCAGACGGAAGGAAGGGTCTTCCTTCGCCAGCCGTTGCAGCGCCAGTCCCATCTTCTCCTGATCGACCTTGGTTTTCGGTTCCACGGCCACGGAAATCACGGGTTCCGGAAAATCCATTTTTTCGAGCTGAATGGGGCTGTCGGGATCACACAGCGTGTCGCCGGTGATCACATCCTTCAGTCCCACGGCGGCGGCGATGTCGCCGGCGCGCACTTCCTTGATTTCGCTGCGCTCGCTGGCATGCATCTGCAACAGACGGCCGATGCGCTCGCGCTTGTCCTTGCCGGGATTCAGCACGGTGTCGCCCGAATTCAACACGCCCGAGTAGACGCGGAAGAAAGTCAGGTTGCCGACGAACGGGTCGTTGAGGATCTTGAATGCCAGTGACGAGAACTTCTCTTCATCGCTGGCCTTGCGGGTGGCTTCAGTGCCATCCGGCAGCGTGCCCCTGACATCGGGCATCTCGGTGGGAGCCGGCATGTACTCGATCACCGCATCGAGCATGGCCTGTACGCCCTTGTTCTTGAACGCCGAACCGCACATGGTCAGACAGATCTCGTTGCGCAACGCACGTTCGCGCAGGCCAGCCTTGATTTCTTCAATGCTCAGCGGCTCGCCTTCCAGATACTTGTTCATCAGCGTTTCGTTGGCTTCAGCGGCGACCTCCACCAGCTTTACATGCCATTCATCGCACAACTCCTGCATGTCGGCAGGAATGTCGCGATATTCGAACTTGGTGCCCTGGGTGGCGTCATCCCACCAGATTTCCTTCATGCGGATCAGATCGACCACGCCGACGAACTGGTCTTCAGCGCCGATCGGCAACTGGATGGGCACGGCGTTGCCGCGCAGACGGGCATTGATCTGCTCCACGCACCGCAGGAAGTTGGCGCCGGCGCGATCCATCTTGTTGACGAAGGCAATGCGCGGCACTTTGTACTTGTTCATCTGGCGCCACACGGTCTCGGACTGCGGCTGTACCCCGGCCACGGCGCAGAACACCGCCACGGCGCTGTCCAGCACGCGCAGCGAACGCTCCACTTCAATGGTGAAGTCCACGTGCCCGGGCGTATCGATGATATTGATGCGATGCTCAGGGAAGTTGTTTTCCATGCCCTTCCAGAAGCAGGTGGTCGCCGCCGCGGTAATGGTGATGCCACGCTCCTGCTCCTGTTCCATGTAGTCCATCACCGCAGCACCGTCGTGCACTTCGCCGATCTTGTGCGACACGCCGGTATAAAACAGGATGCGCTCGGTCGTGGTGGTCTTGCCGGCATCAATATGCGCGGAAATACCGATATTTCGGTAGCGCTCAATTGGTGTCGTACGTGCCACGATGCAAATTCCTCTAAGCAAATGCCCCGCCCCTACTTTGTCAGGGACGGGGCGCGATCAAGCCAGGCGACGCTTCTTACCAGCGGTAATGCGCAAACGCCTTGTTGGCATCCGCCATGCGATGCGTGTCTTCACGCTTGCGCACTGCCGTGCCACGATTTTCCGCCGCATCCATCAACTCGGCAGCCAGACGATGCGCCATGGTCTTTTCGCTGCGGTTGACCGCAGCTTCGATCACCCAGCGCATGGCCAGGGTCTGGCGACGCGGCGCACGCACTTCGACCGGTACCTGATAGGTGGCGCCGCCGACGCGACGGCTCTTCACTTCCACCGCAGGCTTGACGTTGTCCAGCGCCTGGGTCAGCAACTCGATCGACTGATCAGCCGGCTTGCCGGTCTTTTCGGCAATGCGGTCTACAGCGCCATAGACGATGCGCTCGGCAGCCGCTTTCTTGCCGCTGTCCATGACCATGTTCATGAACTTGGACAACAGCAGACTGTTGAAACGCGGATCGGGCAGGATGGTGCGCGTGGGGGCGGCGGCTCTACGGGACATAGTGGTGTCGACTCAGTGTGTTCGTTGCGTTGATTCGAGTATTACTTGGCAGCGCCGGCCTTGGGACGTTTGGCGCCGTACTTTGAACGGCCCTGACGACGGGCGTTGACGCCGGCGCAGTCCAGCGAGCCGCGCACCGTGTGGTAACGCACGCCGGGCAGGTCTTTTACGCGACCGCCACGGATCAGCACCACCGAGTGTTCCTGCAGGTTATGGCCTTCGCCACCAATGTAGCTGATGACCTCGAAGCCGTTGGTCAGACGCACTTTGGCCACCTTACGCAAAGCCGAGTTCGGCTTTTTCGGCGTGGTGGTGTAGACGCGGGTGCAGACGCCGCGCTTCTGCGGACAGGCGGCCAGTGCCGGCACTTTGGTCTTGAAGTTCGGCGATTTGCGCGGCTTGCGGACCAACTGACTAACGGTTGCCATAAAAACTCATTTCCTCAAAGAGCGGCCCGACAGCGGGCTGCAAAACACCGGGCCGCCCAGTTATTAGCCAGCAAAGCTAAGTAATGAAGGCGGCCCGGAAGTGGTTTGGCAAAACCCTGTGTGCTTGATTCGGGCACACAGGGTTTCAAATTAAAGGGGCGCGATTTTAGGAATGCCCCCGCAAGGTGTCAACCTGAGTTATTTCCAGATACGGCCTTGCGGGCACCATCCCCGATCACATCCCATCTATAGCTATAGCGCTCAAAGACCTCAGGCTGAAGCGTCGGCTTCGTCGGAAACGGAATCGTCCGCCTCGACCACACCGCCACCCATATCCATGAAGCCACGACCGGCGCGCGGATCCTCTGCGGCCTTGTTGCGACGACGGCGCGCATGGAAATACGAGCCGGTACCGGCCGGGATCAGCCGGCCGACGATCACGTTTTCCTTCAAGCCGCGCAATCCATCCTTCAGACCTCGCACCGAAGCTTCGGTCAGCACGCGGGTGGTTTCCTGGAAAGAGGCCGCCGAAATGAACGATTCGGTCGCCAGCGACGCCTTGGTGATGCCCAGCAGCATCGGTTCAAAGCGGGCCGGCGCCTTTTCCTGCTGCATGACCATCTGGTTGATCTCGGCCAGACGGGCGCGGTCGATATGCTCGCCCTTGAGCAGACCGGTATCGCCCACTTCCACCACTTCAACCTTGCGCAACATCTGACGGATGATCACTTCAATGTGCTTGTCGTTGATCTTCACGCCCTGCAGACGGTAAACGTCCTGGATTTCGCGCACCAGATAATTGGCCAGCGACTGCACGCCCTGCAAACGCAGGATGTCGTGCGGGTTGGGCTCACCATCGGCGATGACTTCGCCACGAGTGACCTTTTCACCTTCGAACACGTTGAGATGGCGCCACTTCGGGATCAGCGCTTCGTACTTCTCGCCCTGTTCGTCGATGATGACCAGACGGCGCTTGCCCTTGGTTTCCTTGCCGAAGCTGACCGTGCCCGAGAACTCGGCGAGAATCGCGGAATCCTTGGGCTTGCGGGCCTCAAACAGGTCGGCCACGCGCGGCAGACCGCCGGTAATGTCGCGGGTCTTGGAAGACTCTTGCGGGATACGGGCGATAATGTCACCGACCGATACCTTGGCGCCGTCTTCCAGGCTCACGATCGCCCCCGCAGGCAGTGCATAGGCGGCCGGAATGTCAGTATTGGCGAAGGTGACTTCCTTACCCTTGGCATTCAGCAGGCGCACCATCGGCCGCATATCCTTGCCGCTGGAGCTGCGCTGCTTCGGATCCATGACCACCGTACTGGACAGGCCGGTGACTTCATCCACCTGACTGGACACCGTGATGCCGTCGTAGAAGTCCTGGAACTTGAGCAGACCAGCCACTTCGGTCACCACCGGGTGGGTATGCGGGTCCCAGGTCGCCAGAATCTGGCCTGGTTCCACGCTATCGCCTTCCTTCACGGTGATCACGGCGCCGTAGGGGATCTTGTAACGCTCGCGTTCACGACCAAACTCGTCCACCACGCCCAGTTCACCCGAGCGCGATACCGCCACCCAGTGACCCTTTTCATGGTGCACGGTCTTGAGCGTATGCAGACGCACCGTACCCTTGCTCTTGATTTCCACCGAGTTCACGGCAGCGGCACGCGATGCGGCGCCGCCGATGTGGAAGGTACGCATGGTCAGCTGCGTGCCGGGTTCGCCGATGGACTGGGCGGCAATCACGCCGACTGCCTCGCCATCATTGATGCGATGGCCACGTGCCAGGTCACGACCGTAGCACTGCGAGCACACACCATAGCGGGTTTCACAAGTGATGGGCGAACGCACCTTCACCTCATCCACGCTTTCGATTTCCAGCAGCTTGACCAGTTTTTCGTCGATCATGGTGCCGGCGGGAACCAGCACGATGCTGTCATGACCCGGCTTGAGCACGTCCACTGCGGCCACACGGCCCAGCACACGTTCGCCCAGACCTTCCACCACATCACCGCCTTCGACGATGGGCAACATGATCACGCCCTGTTCGGTGCCGCAATCCACTTCGGTCACCACCAGATCCTGGGCCACGTCGACCAGACGACGCGTCAGGTAACCGGAGTTGGCGGTCTTCAATGCGGTATCGGCCAAGCCCTTGCGGGCGCCGTGGGTCGAGATGAAGTACTGGTGGATGTTCAGGCCTTCACGGAAGTTCGCGGTAATCGGCGTTTCAATGATGGAACCGTCCGGCTTGGCCATCAGGCCGCGCATGCCGGCCAGCTGGCGAATCTGCGCCGCACTGCCGCGGGCGCCGGAGTCGGCCATCATGTAAATGGAATTGAAGGACTTCTGTTGCACCTTCTCGCCTTTGGCGTTGGTGGTTTCTTCAGTACCCAGCTTTTCCATCATGGCCTTGGCCACCTGATCGTTGGTACGTGACCAGATGTCCACCACCTTGTTGTAACGCTCGCCGTTGGTGACCAGACCCGAAGCATATTGCTCCTGGATCTCTTTCACTTCGCGCTCGGCGCCCGCCAGGATCCTGTCCTTCTGCTGCGGCACCACCATGTCATCGACACCGATGGATACCGATGAACGGGTGGCATAGGCATAGCCGGTGTACATCAGCTGGTCGGCGAACACCACGGTCTCCTTGAGGCCGACGGAGCGATAACAGGCATTGATGGTCGCGGAAATGACCTTCTTGGTCATGTCGCGGTTGACCAGATCGAACGACAGGCCATCCGGCAGGATTTCCGACAGCAGCGCGCGACCCACGGTGGTATCCACCACGCGTGTGCGGCCTTCCAGCACGCCAGGCGTGGTGAACACCTTTTCAGTGATACGCACCTTCACCCTGGCCTGCAGATCCGCAGCACGGCTTTCATAGGCGCGATGCACTTCAGCCACATCCGCGAAGGTCATGCCCTCGCCCTTGGCGTTGATGCGTTCGCGAGTCATGCAATACAGACCCAGCACCACGTCCTGCGACGGCACGATGATGGGATCGCCGTTGGCGGGCGAGAGAATGTTGTTCGACGACATCATCAACGCGCGCGCTTCCAGCTGGGCTTCCAGAGACAGAGGCACGTGCACGGCCATCTGGTCGCCGTCGAAGTCGGCGTTGAACGCAGTACACACCAGCGGGTGCAGCTGGATGGCCTTGCCTTCGATCAATACCGGCTCGAAGGCCTGAATGCCCAGACGATGCAAGGTCGGTGCGCGGTTGAGCATCACGGGATGTTCGCGAATCACGTCTTCGAGAATGTCCCAGACCTCCGGGCCTTCGCGTTCCACCATGCGCTTGGCCGCCTTGATGGTCGAGGCTTCGCCGCGCAGCTGCAGCTTCTGGAAAATGAAGGGTTTGAACAGCTCCAGCGCCATCTTCTTGGGCAGACCGCACTGATGCAGACGCAGCGTCGGACCCACCACGATCACGGAACGACCGGAGTAATCGACGCGCTTGCCCAGCAGGTTCTGACGGAAACGACCCTGCTTGCCCTTGATCATGTCGGCCAGCGACTTGAGCGGACGCTTGTTGGTGCCGGTGATGGCGCGGCCACGACGACCGTTATCCAGGAGCGCATCCACCGATTCCTGCAACATGCGCTTTTCGTTGCGCACGATGATGTCCGGCGCATTCAGTTCCAGAAGACGGCGCAGACGGTTGTTGCGGTTGATGACGCGGCGATACAGATCGTTCAGATCCGAAGTCGCGAAGCGGCCGCCGTCCAAAGGCACCAACGGACGCAGATCGGGCGGCAGCACGGGCAGCACGGTCAGCACCATCCACTCCGGCTTGTTGCCCGATTCCAGGAAGGATTCGATCAGCTTCAGGCGCTTGGAAAGACGCTTGATCTTGGTTTCCGAATTGGTGTTGCCGATGTCTTCGCGAACCTTGACCAGTTCAGCGTTCAGATCCAATGAATGCAGCAACTCATGCACGGCCTCGGCGCCCATGCGGGCATCGAATTCGTCGCCATGTGCTTCGATGGCTTCCAGATACATTTCATCGGTCAGCAACTGACCGCGCTGTAGCGGCGTCATGCCCGGATCGATCACCACAAAGGCTTCAAAGTACAGCACGCGCTCGATTTCGCGCAGCGTCATGTCCAGCATCAGGCCAATGCGCGACGGCAGCGACTTGAGGAACCAGATGTGCGCCGTCGGGCTGGCCAGTTCGATGTGACCCATGCGTTCGCGACGCACCTTGGCCTGCGTGACTTCCACGCCGCACTTTTCGCAGATCACGCCGCGATGCTTGAGGCGCTTGTACTTGCCGCACAGGCATTCGTAATCCTTGATCGGTCCGAAAATCTTGGCGCAGAACAAGCCGTCGCGTTCCGGCTTGAAGGTGCGGTAGTTGATGGTCTCCGGCTTTTTCACTTCGCCGAACGACCAGGAACGGATCATTTCCGGCGAGGCCAGACCGATGCGGATCGAGTCAAAGTTCTCGACCGGGGCCTGGGGCTTGAACAACTTCATTAGGTCTTTCATATCTTCACCTGAATCTGTGCTGCATGGGAGTGGTCAATTCACCTGCATGCCCGCGTTACCGGTCATGCAGTCATTGCGACACTCTGCTCAGTTGTCCTGGTCCAGCTCCATGTTGATGCCCAGCGAACGGATTTCCTTCAACAGTACGTTGAAGGATTCCGGCATGCCGGCATCCATCTGATGGTTGCCGTCCACGATGTTCTTGTACATCTTGGTACGACCGTTCACGTCGTCGGACTTGACGGTCAGCATTTCCTGCAACGTATATGCGGCGCCGTAAGCCTCGAGCGCCCACACTTCCATTTCGCCGAAACGCTGGCCGCCGAACTGCGCCTTGCCGCCCAGCGGCTGCTGCGTGACCAGCGAGTACGGCCCCGTGGAACGGGCATGCATCTTGTCATCCACCAGGTGGTTGAGCTTGAGCATGTACATGTAACCCACCGTGACCGGACGTTCGAATTTCTCGCCCGTGCGGCCATCGTACAGGGTGGTCTGACCGCTGGTCGGCAGATCGGCCAGTTGCAGCAGATGCTTGATTTCGCTTTCCGCCGCACCATCGAACACCGGCGTTGCCGTCGGCACGCCCTTGCGCAAGTTGGTCGCCAGCGACAGCACCTCGTCATCGTTGAGCGAGGCAATGTCTTCCTTCTGGCCACCGGTGGTGTTGTAGACATCGTCGATGAAGGCGCGCACTTCGGCCAGCTTGCGCTGTTCGTCCAGCATGCGTCCGATCTTCAGACCGATGCCCTTGGCCGCCCAGCCCAGATGGGTTTCGAGAATCTGACCGATGTTCATGCGCGAGGGCACGCCCAGCGGGTTCAGCACGATGTCGACCGGGGTGCCGTCTTCGAGGTAGGGCATGTCTTCGACCGCCACGATCGTGGACACCACACCCTTGTTACCGTGACGACCGGCCATCTTGTCACCAGGCTGAATGCGACGCTTCACAGCCAGATACACCTTGACCATCTTCAGCACGCCCGGCGCAAGATCATCGCCCTGGGTGATCTTGAGCCGCTTTTCCTCAAAGCGACGCTCGAACTCCGTGCGTTGCAGCTTCAAGCGCTCAGCCGCAGCCTCGATGTCGTTGTTGGCTGCATCATCCTTCAGACGGATTTCCAGCCACTGCTCACGCGGCAGTTCCGCGAGATATTCTTCAGTGACGGTACCCTTGAGCTTTTTCGGACCGGCCTCGGCCGTCTTGCCCAGCAACTGCGCATGCACACGCTGGAACAAGTCTTCTTCCAGAATGCGGCGCTGATCTTCCAGGTCCTTGCGGACACGGTCGAGTTCGGCCTTTTCGATGGACAATGCACGCGCATCCTTCTGCACACCATCGCGCGTGAACACACGCACGTCGATCACCGTGCCATCCATGCCCGGCGGCACGCGCAGCGACGTGTCTTTCACATCGCTGGCCTTTTCACCGAAGATGGCGCGCAGCAGTTTTTCTTCCGGCGTCAGCTGGGTTTCGCCCTTGGGCGTGACCTTGCCCACCAGAATGTCGCCAGCTTTCACTTCCGCACCGATGAAGGCGATGCCGGCTTCATCGAGCTTGGCCAGCGCGGTGTCGCCCACGTTGGGAATGTCGGCGGTGATTTCTTCAGGACCGAGCTTGGTGTCGCGCGCAACGCAGCTCAGTTCTTCGATGTGGATGGTGGTGAAGCGATCTTCCTGCACCACGCGCTCCGACAACAAAATGGAGTCTTCGAAGTTGTAACCATTCCACGGCATGAACGCGACCAGCATGTTCTGGCCCAGCGCCAGTTCGCCCAGATCCGTAGACGGCCCGTCGGCCAGCACGTCGCCGCGGGCAATCACATCGCCGGCATGCACCAGCGGACGCTGATTGATGCAGGTGTTCTGGTTGGAACGCGTGTACTTGGTCAGCGAGTAGATGTCGACACCGGCTTCGCCAGCCGAGGTTTCGGCATCGTTGACGCGCACCACGATACGTCCTGCGTCAACCGAGTCCACCACGCCGCCACGGCGCGCCACCACGGTCACGCCCGAGTCGATCGCCACCGCGCGCTCCATACCCGTGCCCACCAGTGGCACCTCGGAACGCAGCGTCGGCACCGCCTGACGTTGCATGTTTGATCCCATCAATGCGCGGTTGGCGTCATCGTGTTCCAGGAATGGAATCAGCGAAGCGGCCACCGAGACGATCTGCTTCGGACTCACGTCCATGTACTGCAGCTTGTCGGGGGTGGACAGCGTGAATTCATTCATGTGTCGCGAAGACACGAGGTCATCGACGAACGCGCCATGCTGATCCAGACGCGCATTGGCCTGGGCGATGACGAACTGGCTTTCTTCGATGGCCGACAGATAGTCGATCTGGTCCGTGACACGGCCATCCTCAACGCGGCGATATGGCGTTTCCAGGAAGCCATAGTCGTTGGTTCGCGCATAGACAGACAGCGAGTTGATCAGACCGATGTTCGGACCTTCCGGCGTTTCGATCGGGCAGACGCGACCGTAGTGGGTCGGATGCACGTCGCGCACTTCAAAGCCGGCGCGTTCGCGCGTCAGACCGCCAGGTCCCAATGCCGACACGCGACGTTTGTGCGTCACTTCGGACAACGGGTTGTTCTGGTCCATGAACTGCGACAACTGCGAGGACCCGAAGAATTCCTTCACTGCAGCCGCCACCGGCTTGGCATTGATCATCTCCTGCGGCATCAGGCCTTCGGATTCCGCCAATGTCAGGCGCTCTTTCACCGCACGCTCCACACGCACCAAGCCGATGCGGAAGGCGTTTTCGGCCATTTCACCGACAGAACGCACGCGGCGGTTGCCCAGATGATCAATATCGTCGACGTTGCCGTTGCCGTTGCGGATGTCGCACAGCGTGCGGATCACATCGATGATGTCGGACGTTTCACCCAGCTCACTGACCAGTTGCTTGGAGAACTCGTCGGTGCGCTTGGCGAAATACGCCGCGTCATACAGCACGCCCGGACCGGTGTCGCCATCGCGCTTGACGCGACGGTTGAACTTCATGCGGCCCACGGCCGATAGATCGTAACGTTCCTGGTTGAAGAACAGGTTCTGGAACAGGTTTTCCGCTGCATCCTTGGTCGGCGGTTCGCCGGGACGCATCATGCGATAGATTTCCACCAGCGCTTCCAGACGGGTACGCGACGGATCGATACGCAGGGTATCGGAAATGTACGGACCACGATCCAGGTCGTTGGTGTACAGCACACGGATCTCGCTGACGCCGGCTTCGATCAGTTTTTCGACGGTCACCAGCGTCAGGATGTCGTTGGCCTTGGCCAGAATCTCGCCGGTGTCGGCATTGAAAATGTCATGCGCCAGCACCTTGCCGATCAGATAATCCTTGGGCACTTCCAGACGGTTCACGCCCTTCTGTTCCAGCGTACGGACGTGACGGGCAGTGATGCGGCGGCCTTCTTCGACAATGACCTCATCGCCCACGCGAATGGTGAACGCCGCAGTCTCACCACGCAGACGTGCCGGGATCAGATCAAATTCGATCTTCTTGGCCGACAGGTGGTAAACCGTCTTTTCAAAGAACAGGTCCAGCATCTGTTCTTCGTTATAGCCCAGCGCACGCAGGATGATGGTGACCGGCAGCTTGCGGCGACGGTCGATACGCGCGAATACGCAGTCCTTCGGATCGAACTCGAAGTCCAGCCAGGAACCACGGTAAGGAATGATGCGCGCCGAGAACAGCAGCTTGCCCGAACTGTGGGTCTTGCCGCGATCGTGATCGAAGAACACGCCGGGAGAACGATGCAGCTGCGACACGATGACGCGCTCGGTACCGTTCACCACGAAGGTGCCGTTATCGGTCATCAGCGGCATTTCGCCCAGATACACTTCCTGTTCGCGAATGTCTTTGACGACTTTCTTTGATGCGGTTGAGGCCTCTTTGTCATACACGACCAAACGCACCTTGACGCGCAGCGGCGCCGCATAGGTCAGGCCGCGGATCTGGCATTCCTTGACGTCGAATACCGGATCGCCGAGTCGGTAACTTACATATTCGAGAATGGCGTTGCCCGAATAGCTGACGATCGGGAACACCGATTTGAATGCGGCATGCAGACCGACATCGTTACGGCGGCTCTCAGCCGCTTCTGCTTGCAGGAATTTCCGATAGGAATCGAGCTGGATTGCGAGCAGGTAGGGCACATCAAGGATGCTTTGCTGCTTGCCGAAATCCTTGCGGATACGCTTCTTCTCGGTGAACGAGTACGCCATTTTTGTCACCTCTGGTAACCGGCATTACGGTTTGGCAGAAACACTCGCACGAGAGCGCTCGTAGCGAATGTGGCTGCCGAACCGAAGCACCTGGTAATTACGGACACATCAATACAAATACGAAAAGGGAAGCGGTCGCGAGTCACCTCACGACCGTTTCCCGACGGTCAGGACAGAAACTGCCCCGCATGCGGACAAGCAACCAAAGTTACTTGATTTCCGCAGCAGCGCCAGCTTCTTCCAGTTTCTTCTTGATGCCTTCAGCGTCAGCCTTGGGCACGCCATCCTTCACGACAGCCGGTACGCCTTCGACCATGTCCTTGGCTTCTTTCAGGCCCAGACCGGTGATTTCGCGGATGACCTTGATCACGCCGACCTTGTTGGCGCCGAAGCTGGTCATGGTCACGGTGAACTCGGTCTTCTCTTCGGCAGCCGGAGCGGCAGCGCCCGGAGCGGCAGCGGCAGCCACGGCCACAGGGGCAGCAGCAGTCACGCCGAACTTGTCTTCCATCATTTTCACGAGATCAACGATCTCGAGAACGGTCATGTTGGAAATTGCATCAAGGATTTCTTCCTTAGTTGCAGCCATGTGAGTCTCCAAAAAAATTAGTTGAACAAATTACCCGAATCTCGCGGGCGCTTATGCAGCAGCCTGCTTCTTGTCTTTGACAGCAGCGACGATACGAACCAGCTGTGCATGCGGTTCGGCCAGCGTGCGCACGAACTTGCTGATCGGCGCCACCAGGGTGCCTGCCAGCATGGACAGAGCCTGTTCGTGTGTCGGCAAACTCGCCACCCGGTCCAGATCCTTGCCCGACAACAGCGCACCGCCGAGCGACACGAGTGTCGTCACCAGCTTGTCGTTGTCTTTGGCAAAGGCCTTGACCAGGCGCGCGGCCGCACCCGGATCGTCCTGCGAGAACGCCAGAACCAGCGGACCTTTCAGACTGGTGCCGATGCACTCGAACTGAGTGCCCTCAACAGCCTTACGGGCCAGCGTATTCTTGACTACACGCAGGTACACACCGGAGTTGCGTGCCTTGGCGCGCAGATCCGTCAATTTCGCAACGGTCAGACCACGGTATTCCGCAGCCACGACCGACTGCGCCTTGGCGGCTACAGCGTGCACTTCGGCGACCAACGCCTGCTTGTCTTCAAATCTAAGTGCCATGAATTCCTCCCGGCTTGAAGATCAACTTAACCAAGGCGCCATTCCTTCGGCACCCACCCTTTGCATTGCTTCTGCTGATCGCCTTTATCAGGCAACCAGGCGCTTCCTGCGAAGCGGCAATGCGTCGGTGTGACCTTCACCAGTGAAGCACTGACTCGGGTAACACCATCTGCGCAGGTTTTGGCTATTAAGAGTGCCTGCCCATTAAAAACCAATGGGTCACTCACCTGCGGTCTTGGATGATGAACCGGCTTGTATCGAGCTGAATTCAGCCCGCCACGCCCCGGCCCTGCATCAATTCAATCAAAATTACAGAGTGGAAATATCCACCGGCACGCCAGGACCCATCGTGGAAGATACCGAGACCTTCCGCAGATAAATGCCCTTGGCGGTAGCGGGCTTGACCTTGTTTAGATCAGCCAGCAATGCCTGCAGATTTTCCTTCAGCTTGCCTGCCTCAAACTCGGCCTTGCCGATCGTGCAATGCACCACACCGGCCTTGTCGGCGCGATAACGCACCTGACCGGCCTTGGCATTGCGCACTGCGCCAGCCACATCCGGCGTGACGGTGCCCACCTTCGGATTGGGCATCAAACCACGCGGACCGAGGATCTGGCCCAGTTGGCCGACCACGCGCATCGCGTCCGGGCTGGCCACGACCACGTCGAAATTGAATTCGCCGGCCTTCACCTTTTCCGCCAGATCTTCCATGCCCACCAGATCGGCGCCGGCCGCGAGCGCCGCTTCCTGATTCTTGCCGGAGGTAAACACGGCCACGCGCACCGATTTGCCGATGCCGTTAGGCATGACGGTCGATCCGCGCACTTGCTGATCGGATTTGGAAGCATCGATGCCGAGATTCACGGCAACATCGACAGATTCCTTGAACTTGGCCTTGGCAAATTCCTGAACCAGCGCCAACGCCTGTTCGATCGGATACTGCTTGCCGGGCTGAATCTTGTCAGCCCAGGCTTTGACACGCTTAGCTACGGTTGCCATCTCAGAACGCCTCCACATCAACGCCCATGCTGCGTGCAGTACCGGCGACGGTACGCATGGCAGCAGTCAGATCAGCAGCAGTCAGATCCGGCTGCTTGACCTTGGCAATGTCTTCACACTGTTTCTTGCTCAGACGACCCACCTTGCTGGTGTTCGGTGTGCCGCTGCCCTTGGGAATGCCCAGGGCCTTGCAGATCAGCACGGATGCGGGCGGCGTCTTCAGGATGAACGTGAAGCTGCGGTCGCTGTATACAGTGATCACCACCGGCGTCGGCAACCCTTTCTCGAGACTCTGCGTCTGCGCATTGAAGGCTTTGCAGAATTCCATGATGTTCACGCCCTGCTGGCCCAGTGCGGGCCCCACCGGCGGACTTGGATTCGCCTGACCTGCAGGGATCTGCAGCTTGATATAGCCAGTAACTTTCTTGGCCATGATTTACTCTCCGGGTACCAACGCTTCCTTCAGGAAGCTCCCCAATATTCCCTTCGTTGAATATGCCACGGCATCCAGCCATGACGGGAGCATGCCGCCGAAACGGCAGACTCGGCTTAAACCTTTTCGACCTGACCGAACTCGAGTTCCACTGGTGTGGAACGGCCCAGAATCTGCACCGCCACCTGCAAACGGCTTTTTTCGTAGTTCACCGACTCAACCACGCCGTTGAAGTCATTGAACGGACCATGCGTCACGCGCACCACCTCGCCCGGCTCAAACAATACTTTGGGCTTGGGCTTGTCAGCGCCCTCTTCGACACGGCGCAGGATCGTATTCGCTTCTTTCTCAGTAATCGCAGCCGGCTTTTCCGGCGTGCCACCGATAAAACCGAGCACCTTGGGTACTTCTTTCACCAGGTGCCAGGTGTCTTCATCCATTTCCATCTGCACCAGCACATAACCAGGGAAGAACTTGCGGTCGCTCTTGCGCTTGTGGCCATCGCGCATCTCCACCACTTCCTCGGTCGGCACCAGGATTTCACCGAACTTGTGTTCCAGACCCGCGCGCTTGATGCTTTCCTTCAAAGCCTCGACGACGCGATGCTCGAAGTTCGAGTAGGCATGAACTACGTACCAACGCAATGCCATCTTATGCCACCCCGTTCGTCAGCCAACGCGTCAACAGACCCAACGCACCATCCAGCATCCAGAAAAACAAACCCAATATGATGACTACTACAAACACCAGGAGCGTCAATTTCCAGGATTCATCCTTACTGGGCCAAACCACCTTGCGCAACTCGATGCGCGAACTCTGCACGAACTGCCAGAACTGTGCGCCCTGTGTCGACTGCAAAGCCACAAAGGCGCCGCCCACCAAGGCGATCAACACCATGAGCCAGCGCGCCCACAGCGGTGTATTGCCGAAGTAATAAAACGCAACGAAGCCGGCCACGACGACCAGCGCCGCAGCAATCAGCTTGAAGATATCCCCACCGCGCGGGACTTCTTGTACTTGTTCAGTCATGTGACCTTGCACCTACGGCTTGAACACCCAATCCGCCTCAAGCCCGGGAAATGGCAGGCCAGGAGGGAATCGAACCCCCAACCTGCGGTTTTGGAGACCGCCGCTCTGCCAATTGAGCTACTGGCCTATCCCCGGAGACTCCAATTGCGCTCAAGCCTGATGGAGTGAGGCGTAAACGCGCCTCACCCACCCAGGATCATTACTTCAGTATCTTCGCCACGACGCCGGCGCCGACGGTACGACCGCCTTCGCGGATCGCAAAGCGCAGCCCGTCTTCCATCGCAATCGGGTTGATCAGCTCCACCACCATCTTGATGTTGTCGCCAGGCATCACCATCTCCACGCCTTCCGGCAGCTCCACCGCACCCGTCACGTCGGTGGTGCGGAAGTAGAACTGTGGCCGGTAGCCCTTGAAGAACGGGGTGTGACGACCGCCTTCTTCCTTGGTCAGCACGTACACTTCGGCTTCAAACTTGGTGTGCGGCTTGATAGAACCGGGCTTGCACAGCACCTGGCCCCGCTCCACGTCTTCGCGCTTGGTGCCACGCAACAGCACGCCGACGTTGTCGCCGGCCTGACCTTGATCCAGCAGCTTGCGGAACATTTCCACGCCCGTGCAGGTGGTCTTGACGGTGTCCTTGATGCCGACAATTTCGACTTCTTCGTTCACCTTGATGATGCCGCGCTCGATACGGCCGGTCACCACGGTGCCGCGGCCGGAGATCGAGAAGACATCTTCCACCGGCATCAGGAAGGCGCCGTCGATGGCGCGCTCGGGCACCGGAATATAGCGGTCCATTTCTTCCACCAGCTTGATCACGGCCGGTACGCCAATCTCGCTCTGGTCGCCTTCCAGCGCCTTCAGGGCCGAGCCCTTGATGATCGGGGTGGTGTCGCCCGGGAAGTCGTACTTGGACAGCAGTTCGCGCACTTCCATTTCCACCAGCTCCAGCAGTTCGGCGTCGTCCACCATGTCGGCCTTGTTCAGGAACACCACAATGTACGGGACGCCCACCTGACGGGCCAGCAGGATGTGTTCGCGGGTCTGTGGCATCGGGCCATCGGCCGCCGAACACACCAGAATCGCGCCATCCATCTGCGCCGCGCCGGTGATCATGTTCTTCACATAGTCCGCGTGCCCGGGGCAGTCCACGTGCGCGTAGTGACGGTTGTCCGAGGTGTATTCCACGTGCGCCGTCGAAATCGTGATGCCACGGGCCTTTTCTTCAGGCGCCTTGTCAATCTGGTCATACGCCTTGAATTCACCACCGTGCTTCTCGGCCATGACCTTCGTCAATGCCGCCGTCAAGGTCGTCTTGCCATGGTCCACGTGACCAATCGTGCCTACGTTCACATGCGGCTTCGTACGCTCAAACTTCTCTTTTGCCACAGCGGCGATCCTCTAAAAATATAGCGAGTAACTACGTGATCAAATGCGTAATCAGAACAAACCCACAGCGCGCCCACGATCTTGCCTGCGGCGCCCAACTCAAAACCTGTCCGCCACCATCCGGCGCAACTGGAGCCCACGACCGGAATCGAACCGGTGACCTCGTCCTTACCAAGGACGTGCTCTGCCGACTGAGCTACGTGGGCTCTGCATTCCGCCAAACATGGCCCTTTCCGGTTCGGGCCACTCTTAACAAATCCGACTCAATCAACCGACCATGCAAGTCGCACAAGGCAACCAATGGAGCGGGTGATGGGAATCGAACCCACACCATCAGCTTGGAAGGCTGAGGTTCTACCATTGAACTACACCCGCAGCTCACACGAGACCCGGCACTGGACACCTTGACAACCGCCTTTGCTACGCAATGGCCGTTGCCATGGTGGAGGGGGTAGGATTCGAACCTACGTAGGCATAAGCCAGCAGATTTACAGTCTGCCCTCGTTGGCCGCTTGAGTACCCCTCCCGCGGACATAAGAGCCGGGTATTCTGTGTATCGCCCCGGCTGGTGTCAACAGCGATGTCACATGAATTTATTACCGTGAAGTTAAAAGCGCCTTCATCACCCTGCGCCCGCCGGGCAAACCGGATCCAGCAATCAATACCTTTTTCATAAAGCTTTTGCTGCCACGACCGATACCCAGACTGGATCGTCCATAAATCTGACGAAAATCATGTTTGCAGCAACACTGACACGCAATGAACGCCGAGTTTGAAGCCCGCCTGCGCGCCCAGGTCGATTTCCCGAGCCCCTCGCGCGTGGCCAGCGAGGTCATTGGACTGGCGCGCGACCCGGACATTGAGATTGCCAAGGTGGCGACGGCCATCGGCAAGGACCCCGCCATGGCTGCAAAACTGCTGCGTATTGCCAATTCGGCGTTTTATGCGCAACGCCGTCCCAGCCAGAATATCCGTCAATCACTGGTGATTATCGGGCTGAACGCCGCCCTGACCCTGGCGCTGAGCTTTTCGCTGGTGTCGACCTTACGCGCCTGCAAACCCAACGGCATTGATTACCGACGCTACTGGCGCCGGACACTGCTTGCCGCCACCGCCAGTCGCGCCTTCGCCGAGCGCGTGTGCAAGGGACGCGACGAAGATGCTTTTCTGACCGGCCTGCTGCAGGACGTCGCCATTCTGGCCATTGACCGTACCGCTGCCGATTTCTACGAACAACTGCCCCAAGGCGCCACTCACACCGAGCAGGTCAAGTACGAACGGGAACGCCTGGGCGGCAAGGATCACGCCCATTATGGCGCACTGTTGCTGCGCACCTGGAACCTGCCGGAACCACTCTGCTATGCCATTGAACACAGCCACCGGCCGGAATCCGCCGATGTCCTGACGGACGAAGGCAAGGTCGCCCGCTGCATTGCGCTGGGCAGTGAACTGGCCGAAGTGGCCCTCGCCAAGGAACGCAGCACCCTACTACCGAAGATGGCCGACCAGGCGGCAAAGTGGCTCGGCATCCGTGGCGAACAATTCACGGAAATCGTCACGCGCATTCTGAAACTGATCCCCGAGGCCGAAGAGCTGTACGAAACCAGCATTCTCGACGCCGCCGATGCAGAAGTCCTGCTGGAACAGGCCCGTGAACTAATGACGGTGCGCAACCTTACCGCATTGCGCGATGTGCAAGCACTGCAGGAAACCGCCGCAGTACTGATGAACCGCACCGAGGAGCTGGAAGACAGCGCAAGACGCGATCCACTGACTGGCACGCTTAACCGCATGTGGCTGGAGCGCCTGCTGGAGCGGGAATATACCCAGACCGTCATGTTCAGCCGCTCATTGAGTATTGCGCTCATCAATGTCGATCATTTCAAACGCATCAACGACGCGATCGGACATGAGGGCGGTGATCGGATCTTGCGTTCCTGTGCTGACGCCATCCAGACCAGCATCCGCGGCAGCGACGCTCTGGGACGTTACAGCGGCGACAGCTTCCTGATCATTCTGCCCGGCACTGACGAAACGCTCGCCAGTCAGGTTTGCAGCCGCATTCTCAGCAGCATCAAAGAAATGCCGCACAACAACCAGGACTCACTGAAAATCACTGTTTCGATAGGCATCGCAACTTACACGCCACGGCATCGCTTCACCAACGCCAACGAGCTGCTGCAAGCTGCCGATCATGCCCTGTATCGCGCCAAGCTGAGCGGACGCAATCGGATCGAATGCTTCGATGCTCCCACCGCCAGCGAACCGGCCGCTGCGAATCTGGTAACCCGCTAGCACTACATTCCGACGCCGCCGACCGCAAAGCCCGGATCAATCAGCTCCACCGATTCCGGTGAAATCGGACGCTCCAGAAAGTAGGCGGCAACGCGCGCAAAGCGCTCACGGCCATCCGTCGCCAGGAATCTCACCCTCGGCCGTAATGGCGCCGAACCGGCAGCAGCGCTGAACAAATCGTGCTCCCGCAGCAACTCGACCACGGCTTCGGCCGTGGTATCCGCCGAATCGACAATCGTCACGCCCTGCCCAACCACTGACGCCAACGCAGGGCGCAGGACCGGGAAATGCGTGCATCCCAACACCAGCGTGTCGGGCGCGTGACTGTCAGTAAACAACTCATCCAGATAGCTCCTGGCAATGGCCTCAACGATCGGACCGTTTACCCAGCCTTCCTCGGCAAGAGGCACGAACAGCGGACAGGCGCGGGCAATGACCGTGGCGTCAGCGCGAATGCGCGTAATCGCCCGCTGATACGCGCCGCCCCGTACCGTCCCCTCAGTGGCGATGACCGCGATGCGTCCATTTGACGACGCACGACAACCCGCCGCTGCGCCCGGCTCAACCACTCCGACAATGGGCAGATCAGGATGATGGGCACGCAGCACTTCCAGCGCCGCTGAAGAAGCCGTGTTGCAGGCCACGACCAGACACTTGATACCCTGCCCCACCAGATAAGCAGCCGCCTGCAAGGAATATCGAATGATGGTCTCGGCGCTTTTTGTCCCATAGGGCAGACGCGCCGTGTCGCCCAGGTAGATAAAACGCTCCTGAGGCAGACTGGATTGCAGGGCTCGCAGTACGGTCAGTCCACCCACGCCGGAGTCAAAGACGCCAATCGGCAGATCGCGAGCTGCCGTAACCACGGCCATCGACTGGGCGTTCATCAAGGACAAAGATCGCTCCCGCTGGAATTACGCATAATCCGCCAAGCCTACTACGAGCCAGGGCCCGGCTGAACCAACCATCTGCAATACCGCGAGTGCAATGACATAAGCCGTCCATGAAACACCAATGAATCACTCATGACTATTTCGCGCATATAAAAACATACGGCATAATTGCCGCCATCAGGATGGCTGGCATCACCATTCCATCACGATACCAAACCCAACTACACAGAGGCTGCCCATGGAGCGACGTCTCCACAATCGCCACAAGGCGCGCACGATGGTCTTTGTTTCCATCCCCGGTCGCCCCGGCAGGCTGTGTCGCGCCAAGAACCTCAGTGCGAATGGCGTGTTTATCGAAACCAGCAATATGGGACTGAAAAAGGGCACCACCGTCCAGCTGGCCTTCGCCATCAATCTGGGCGTAGTCACCAAGATTCATCGCCGTACCGCCATCGTTGCGCATATTACCCGCGGCGGTACCGGTCTGATGATGGAAAGCCTGACGGGCACACGCTGATCCGTTTCTTCTTGCCCTTCCAATCACGCCGGATGCGACGCCGCCCCTTGAATGTCGAATCGACGTGGCTGCGGCCGGGCGCCTTATCCGCCAATCAGGCAAAATCCACACACTTGCACATCTGATTCCCTTACAGTTCATACTGTTTGCGGCCATTACCAAGCAACTTGCACGAGAACCTTGCCATGAAACGCAATCTACTCCGCGCAACACTGTTCCTGAGCGTCCTGCTGACTGCCTGCACGGCGGTGCAAACCACCGAACAAGGTGCGATTGGCGTCGACCGCAAGCAATACATGCTGGTTTCGGAAGAACAGGTGGAGCAAGGCGCCGTCGAGGCCTATCAACAGGAACTGACCGGCGCCCAGAAAAAAGGCGCGCTCAATACCGATCCAGCACAGACACAGCGCGTACGCACGATCGCCAACCGGTTGATTCCGCAAACGACCGCCTTTCGTCCGGATGCAAAAGACTGGAAGTGGGAAGTCAATGTGCAGAAAACCGACGAGCTCAATGCTTACTGCATGCCGGGCGGCAAGATCATGGTGTACTCCGGCATCATCGATCAACTGCAATTGAGCGACGCGGAACTGGCCGCCATCATCGGCCATGAAGTCGCCCATGCGCTGCGTGAACACACTCGTGAACGCGTGTCGCGCGCCTATGCCCAGCAGGTGGGATTGAGCGTACTGGCCGTGGTGACCGGCGCTGGGGAAGGCACCATGCAACTGGCTTCGCAGATCACTCAGGTCACTTTCGGCCTGCCGCACAGCCGCGAACAGGAAACCGAAGCCGACCGTATCGGCCTGGAGTTGATGGCCCGGGCCGGTTACGACCCCAACGCAGCAGTCAGCTTATGGCAGAAAATGAGCCAGAAAGCAGGCAACAACGGGCCGGAATTCCTCAGCACTCACCCTTCCAGCAACAGTCGCATCAGCGATTTGCAGGCCAATGTGTCCAAGGTACTGCCGCTGTACAAGGCTGCAGCCAAACCCTGAGGGGCTGCCAACTACCGTCAGGCATCGGCACCGGGCAGCAACAGGGACATCTTGACCAACTGCGCCACGGACCGGGCTTTCATCTTTTCCATGACCCGCGCGCGGTGAATTTCCACC
This sequence comes from Steroidobacteraceae bacterium, assembly GCA_050248275.1. Classification (GTDB taxonomy): domain Bacteria; phylum Pseudomonadota; class Gammaproteobacteria; order Steroidobacterales; family Steroidobacteraceae; genus CAILZL01. The sequence continues at coordinate 26,237 of JBFWSR010000017.1, read as the reverse complement.
GTGCGTTCGCTCAAGCTCAGATCCATGGCAATCACCTTGTTGGCCTTGCCTTCCACTATCAGAGCCATGACCTCTTTCTCGCGTGGCGTCAACGTGCCCCAGCGACGCTGCACCTCGTCCTTGCCGGCCGATTCCTGACGCACGCCGGCATCTGCCTGCAAGGCGCGATTGACGCGATCCAGCAAATCCTGATCGCGGAATGGCTTCTGCACGAAATCAAACGCGCCCTTCTTCATGGCATCCACAGCCATGGGCACATCGCCGTGTCCGGTAACGAAAATCACGGGTATGTGGTAACCACGCCGATTCAGTTCCTGCTGCAACTCCAGACCGCTCATTTCCGGCATGCGGATGTCCAGAATCAGGCATCCCGGCTGAGCCGGATCGTAATGCCGCAGAAATTCAACTGCCGATGGATAAGCCACGTACAGGTAGCCCACTGATTCCATCAGCGTGCCCAGTGCGCGCCGCACGCCATCGTCGTCATCAACGACAAATACAGCGGCCCTGGTAGGCTGCGAAGCATGCACGGCATCCGGTTCCGCTTTATTGTTGGTGACTGACATTCGTACTCCAATGGCTGTTTGTATGAATAGTTTGGTAATGCGCGGACTCAGCTATGCTGCTTAAGTGTCGCGCATGGAGTGTTTATTCAATGATCCAAGTCTGGCGCATGCGACAAACGACTCGCGGGCTGACGGTTACATACACTCAAGACAAGCATCGCATCAGTAAGATACACAGCCTAGTCAGGTGCCGCCGCGCCAGCGCTGCGGGAAGCCCTTACGGCACACACTACTATTGCCCGGGAATTTTCCGTATCCCGCCCGAGCCAGATCACCCATCAGGCAGGCGCATCATAAGGCAGTACAAACCAGAAACGGCAGCCGCGTTCCGGCAGATTGTCAAACGACAGACGGCAGCCATGCGCCTCCAGAATGTTGCTGCAACTGATCAATCCAAGACCGGTGCCATTGTCCTTGGTGGAAAAGAATGGCTGGAACATCTGCAAGGCAGTTGCTGCGCTGACTCCCGGCCCCTGATCCGCCACCGCCCATTCCACCCCCTGCTCGCGCGCCAGCAGCTCAACCCGCACCTGCGGATGGCTCAACTGCTGCTCGCGCGTCGCCTCCAGCGCATTCTGGAACAGAATCATCATGGCCTGCTGGATCTGCGTGACATCCACCGAAACCGTGCGCTCGATGGCATCGATATGCGTCAACAGCTGCACGCTGCTGGCGCGCGCCATGGGCTCGGCCAGCGCCAGAAAATCACGGATCAGCGTATCGCAGTTTACCGACTCCACCTGGGCAGCCCGCCGCTTGATCAGGCTGCGCATGTGCCGGATGATTTCTCCCGCACGCAACGCCTGTTGGCTGACTTCACGAAACACCTGTTGCGCTTTCTCCAGACGCGGCTCGGCCAGACCCAGCAAACGCTCGCCGGCTTGGGCAAAGGTGGCAATCGCCGCCAGCGGCTGATTCAACTCATGTGCCAATCCCGAAGCCACTTCACCGAGCAGGGTCAACCTGCCGACGCTCTGCAGCCGTTCTTGCGAGGCCTGCACCTGACGCTCCGCAGCGGCATCTGCCGTGCAATCCTTGAATACGCCGATTACCCGCTGCCTGCCCGCTTGTTGCTGCAAACAGGCGCGCAACTGGATGTGACGCTGCGCTTCACCCGCAAACAGTGCATAACGAATATCCACGGGCTCGCCCTGGTGGATCAGACGCTCAAGGGCTGCGCGTAGCTGGGCCTGATCTTCCGATGGCACCTGCGCGTTGAATAACGGTCCACCGCGCCAGCCACGTTTGCCAGTCGGTACACCGAACAGCCGGCACAGGCTGGGCGACCAACGAATGTGCAACCGCCCCCGCTGCAACGTGGCCGCAAACGGCACAACCGCACCCATTGCCAGCAGCAGTTCCTGCTGAACATCCTGGATACCGGCTTGCCTGGCATGAGGGAACGAGGGCACTTGAGCATCAACCCGAGAATTAACCTTGGAACAACCACAGCGCTGCATCTTACAATGCGCCGGCCCAACGCCGCCAAGGCGCACCGAGGAATCATTTTGGAAGCTGCAATCGCTGACAAGCTGCTGCAACAGGCGCCGGACGCGCTGCTGCTGATCAATGCCGATGGCAACATCCAGTTCACCAACACCGCCGCCACTGCGCTGTTCGGCTATCAGCCCGAAGAGCTGCTGGGGCAGACCATGGAATTGCTGCTGCCGGAACGGCATCGCGGCGCTCACCTGCAGCACCGCGCCGGGTATGTCAAACACCCCACCCAACGTGCGATGGGACAACGCGGCGTGGCGTTATCCGGTCGTCGCCGCGATGGCAGCGAATTTCCCATCTGGGTGAGTCTGAGCCCGATCACTGTCGATGGTAAGTTGCAGATCGTCGCCGCGATTCGCGACGTCACCGACTGGGAACAGCTCATGCATCACCTGCGCGAAACCAGTGAGGAAGCCAAAAAAGCCAGCCAGATAAAAAGCCGCTTTCTGGCGACGGCCAGCCACGATCTGCGCCAGCCCCTGCAGGCATTGCACCTGCTCACTGCCAGCCTGGAACGCAAGCTGACTGACACGGATCTGCTGTCCATCGTGACGCGCCAGCAACACGCCATCGACACGATGACCGAACTGCTCAACGCACTGCTCGATATCAGCAAGCTGGAATCGGGCACGGTCAAGGTCGCATTGGAACCCGTGAATGCCTGGCAGTTGCTCAATGAAGTGCGCGATCAGTTCGAGTCGGTGGTCGCCGCCAAGAATCTGGCCCTGGAAACCCAGTTTGCCAACATCAGCCTGAACACCGACCGGGTACTGATCCGGCAACTGGTGCACAACCTGATGGGCAATGCCATCAAGTACACTGACCAGGGTAGGATCAGCCTCAAACTGCTGCACTCACCGCAGGAAACCGCATTGGAAGTCACCGATACCGGCATCGGCATTCCGCGCGATCAACTGGCAAAGATCTTCGATGCTTATTACCAGCCGCATGGTTCGCGTCCCGATCGTCCGGGCGTGGGACTGGGTCTGGCGATTGTCAAACAGATCGCCGAACTGCTGGGTTACGGCATCCATGTCGAGTCTCAACCGGGACGCGGCACGACATTCCGGGTAACGATTCCCAACGAACAGGTTTCCAGCCAGATGGTTGCTACGCGCAGCACGCCGCAGTCCATGGAAACTGCCGCGCCCGAAGGACAGTGCATCCTGATCATCGAAGACGATCATGCAGTGCGCGAAGCCATTGCACTGGCGCTGGAATTGGAGGGCTTCGTCACCCTGAGCGCCAGCAATGAAGCCACCGCACAAAGCCTGTACGCAGAACATGGGCCGGGCATTACAGCGGTGGTCAGTGACTACCATGTCGATGCTCACCGCACCGGCGTCGATATCGTCAAGGGTCTGCGCGCCAGCATCGGCCAGCGCCTGCCTGCTGTCTTCCTGACAGGCGACACCTCACTGGCGCTACGCAGTCAGCAGGATCTGCCTGAATCGCGGCTGCTCAACAAACCAGTGGATATTCATCGTCTGGTGCAGGCGTTATCCGAACTGCTGCATTGAATCCGGCCGTCCAGCAGCCGTTTATAAACTAGCCGGCATCAGCAATATCGCCACGCAATTGACCATGAAAAGGACCATCATGATCACAAACGTATAACCCACAATCTCGCCGAAACGCAGCCGGGTCACGGCCAGAATCGGGATCGCAAAGAATGGCTGAATGAGATTGGTGGTGGAATCGCCATAGGCGTAGGCAAGTGTCGTGGCGATCGGCGAAACCCCCAGCGACTCGCCGGCAGGAATCAGGAACGGCGCCTCAATCAGATACTTCGAACCACCGGATGGCACAAACAGATTCATCAACCCCGAATAAACATAGACGATGAATGGAAAGGTGCCGGTTGTCGCCAGGTTGGCGAATAACTGCCCGAGCCAATGCCCCAGATCAGTGAATTGCAGCAACCCGAAAATCCCCTCATAGAACGGGAACTGCACAATGAAACCCCAGGCCGAATCCATGGCGCGGCGGCAGGCGCGCAAAAACGAGGCCGGGCTGCCATGCAACGCCAGAGCCAGGGCCAGGAAGGTCGCATTGTAGGCGTCGATGGTCCAGCTATTGCCGATGCCCCGGGTCACGAACGAATGGATCAGCGTGTACAGGATCAGCGCCACCGCCAGCCAGGTCCAGCCGCGAAAGCGATCAATATGATCGGCGGGACGAGCCGGCGGCAGATCGTTCTCTGGCGGTGCCGGCAGAATGGCATCGCTTTGTTCCGGTGTGAGCGTGCGCACGCCGTGACTGGGATGCAACAAAACCACTACCAGCAACGCGATCACAAACATCACTGCACAATAGGTGAGATTGAAAGCCGAGAACAGCGACTCCGAAATCGGATAGAGGCGATGCACAATCGGTTCGGCGCCCCTGGCCGACGTGATCAGCGGATTATCCGGCGTAGCCAGAATCAGCGGCGCTGTGCCCGATATGCCGCCGTGCCATAGCGTGCCGAGGCCCAGATAAGCTGCGGCAATCAATACACGCACATCGCTGTGTGGATTGCGCTTGATGAGAAATGGCGTAAACAGTGCACAGGCCACCAGACACAACGCCCAGTTGATATAGGCGGTCACCATCGAGAAGACGCCTGCCATCACCACCGCCTGCAACGGGCGATTCGGATTCGGCAGACTGGCCAGCCAAGTAAAAAAACGGTAGGCAGGCCGTGACGCCACACAGGCATAGGCCGCCACCATGGTGATGGTGAACTGCATGCTGAGCGCCAGCAGCTTCCAGATACCCTGTCCCCAGGCAAGCACAGCCTCATTGGGCGTCGCGCCTGCCCCCGTCACCGCCAATATCAGCGCCAGGGCAGTCAGCATCATGCAGATGACCCACGCATCCGGCACCCAGCGTTCGGTCACATCGGATACGGCGGCGCCGACACCGCGAAAGCGTTCCGCGATATTCATCCTCATCCCCCAGTCTGCCCGTGATTCAATCAATGCAGCACGTTATAGAAAATCGCACGCCATGGCCACAGCGCCACGCTCAACATGGCGTCAAGCCAAATGCGCCGGGTTGCGACTCGCCGCCGAAGCTTCCACACTGGGATTGCTCGCCTTATGCCCTCATAAAATCAAAGTGAAGTGTCATGAAAATCCTGATCACCGGGGGAACGGGTTTTATCGGTAGCGCGCTTTGCAGGCATCTGCACGCACAGGGCCATGAACTTGCGGTACTCAGTCGCCAGCCACCGGATGCAGTGCGACGTCTGTGCGGCGCCACGGTCACGCCATTGGCCAATCTTAACGACCTACTGGATCACGGCGAATTCGCCGCCGTGATCAATCTCGCCGGCGAAGCCATCGCCGCCAAACGCTGGACGCCGGCACGCAAGAAGATACTGTGGCACAGCCGGGTTACGCTTACTGAAGACCTGACCGCTGTCATCGCTGCCTCCCCACGCAAGCCGGATGTCCTGATAAGCGGCTCGGCGGTGGGTTATTACGGCAATCAGGGCAATGCCCTGCTGACTGAAGATTCCATGGCCATTGATGACTTCGGTCACCGGCTATGCGCCGCATGGGAGCAGGCAGCGTTACGCCTCAGGGAGCATGGTGTGCGAGTATGCATTCTGCGCACCGGACTGGTCATTGGCCGCAAGGGCGGTTTCCTGCAACGCATGTTGTTGCCCTTCAAACTGGGCTTGGGCGGACGCATTGGCGATGGCCGCCAATGGCTGAGCTGGGTCCATCGTGACGATTACCTCGCCATGATTGATATGCTGTTGCAGCAAACTCACTTGCAGGGGACATTCAATGCCACTGCGCCGCAGCCGGTCACCAATGCCGAATTCACCGCCTGTCTGGCGCGGCTGCTGCATCGTCCCGCCTTGCTGCCGATTCCCGCACTGCCCTTGCGTTTGTTGCTGGGCGAAATGGCGGAGCTGCTGCTGGGCGGCCAGCGTGTCCTGCCGGCGCGCTGGCAACAGGAAAAATTTTCTTACCTCTATCCGCAGCTCGAAGCAGCTTTACGCGCAGCACTTGATCTCTAGCCAGCAGTGAGAATATTCATGTCAACATCAAAAAAACATGATTCGTAACGGATCGCCACCATGAACGCATTCAGAAATCCGATGCCCATGCGCCGCCGCACTCTTCTGGTCGGAAGCGCCGCACTGGCCGCGATTGCGCCGTTACCGGCCTTCGCGCGAAAGCCTGCGTCGCTGAACTATGTTCTCGTGCATGGCGCGTGGCATGGCGGCTGGTGCTGGCGCGATGTCGTGCCACACTTGCAAACAAAGGGACGAGTATTCACGCCAACACTCACCGGCCTCGGCGAGCGCGCTCGTTTGCGCACTCCCGTTCCTTCCCTGGCAACGCATATCGAAGACATCGTGCAATTGATCGAATGCGAAGAGTTGCAGAACGTTGTGCTGGTCGGGCATTCCTATGGAGGCATGGTCATTACCGGCGTTGCCGATCGTCTCAAGCATAGACTGCGCCACGTGGTCTATCTGGATGCCGTTCTTCCCCACGATGGACAATCGCTGCTGGCCAATACCCCGGGGAGCAGCGCCGAAATCGCCCGGCAGGCAGAACAGTTCCGCTCGATGGCGAACGGCGGCGACTGGCTGCCGCCACCGCCGGTCAGCGAATTTGGCCTTGCCGGCAGTCAGCCTCACCTCATCGCCTGGGTGGAACGACGATTGACCCCCCATCCGCTACGAACGCTGCTGGACCCGATCGAATTGAAGAATGGCGGTTCAGACGGCTTGCACCGCACTTATGTGGTGTGCACCAATCCACCATCGCGGCGCGGCATCACCCAGATGCAGGTGACAGCGATCAAGGCCGGTAAAGAAGGCACGGGCTGGCGCACGCATGAGCTCGCCACCGGTCACGATGCCATGGTGACCATGCCCGCAGCGGTGGCCGGGTTGATTGCTGCAACATAGTTGCTATCGCCATTGGCTATTTTTCTGCTGGCGTCGCTGACATCTAGAACCTGTAGCTCGCCGACAGACCCACCACATAATTGCGGGCCGGCGCCGGTGCGTAATAGCGGCCGTTCTGGTCATTCACATAAATGGCGCCGATGTATTGCCTGTCGAAAACATTATCGACCCGCACGAACTCATTGAGCTTCCAGTTGCCCGGTTGCTGTTCAAAACCGGCGCGTACTCCCGCAATGAAATAGGCGCCGACCGGATCGGCCGGCGCATCGCTGCGAAGGGTGCGGTTGGCATCGTTCACCTGTGTCCGGCCATTCCAGCGACCTTCAGCGCCGGCGTTGAAACCCAGCGGATGATAGTTCCAGGTCAACTCACCATAGACGGAATAATCCGGGATGCCGGCAATGTTGTTACCGGATTCAACCATGACCTGACTGGCCGCAGTGCACGGTGGCGTGACGCCGCCGCAGCTTAAAAAGCTGTCACGAAATGTTGCATCGAGCCAGGTGGCGGCGAGATAGGCATTGAAACCTGCACCCAGCGAACTGTCGATGGCCAGTTCGATGCCATGACGTTCAGTATCGCCGGCATTCAGATAAGTGGCGCGGCCGCCAGCATTGGTGTTAACGACAATCTCCTTGCTGGTGTCGATCTTGAACAGCGCCAGATTGGCTTTAACGTTTCTGGCCAGCACCGCCTTCATGCCCACTTCGTATTGATTGCTTTTTGATGGCTGGAGCGCAAAGTTAAGACCATTCGCTGGCGCGATCTGGTAGGCCAGTTCGATGAAGGTCGGCGTCTCGAAACTGCGTCCGGCATTGGCATATAGATTGATCGCCGGCGTGAGTTTGTAGAGCGCGCCTATCGTGGGCGTCCATGCCGAATGCGTCGCCTGACCGCTGTTGTCGGGATTGGTGACAGTCACGAAGTGATCATCCGATGTGAACTTCACGCGCGTATAGCGCAGCCCGCCGCTCAAGCTCAATGTCGAGGAGACCTCCCATTGCGCCTGGGCGTAGACGCCGGCCTGATAAACCGTATTGGTCTCATCACGCGACAGCACGCCCTTGCTGCCATTGTTGTTGGTAAAGCCCTGCCGCACATCCTCGGCACGCTCGTAATCACCACCTGCGGTCACGGTCAGCGGACCCGCATGATGCGTCCAGCGCAGACCTGTACCCATGAAGTCGCGATCGAAGGCGCTCACGCCGTTGGTGGCGAACGCAAGATATTGCTCGTTGCTGCGCGTACCGCCATAAGCGATCGCATGCAGCGAATCGGCATCGCTCACCGTGGTGTCGAACACCACGCCCATTTGACGATTGCTGAGATTGCGGCGCGTCTGAAACGCCAGCGCGACCGGCTGGGCCTGGCGACGATTCTGCGCCACCTGCGCCGCAGTCAAACCAAGCGGATCCTGGTTGTCCGGTTGCTCCAGGTAATTGCCCAGCAAAGTCACCGTCGACTTCTCCCCCGCCTGGATGCGCACTTTGATGTTGCCCTGATCCTTGCGCGCCTGACTCCACTGGCGATAACCATCCGTGTCCAGACGCGAGACACTGCCGGTGTAATTCACGGGCCCCGTGTCGCCGCCAAACTTGAGCATGCTGCGATGTGTGCCATAGCTGCCCCCGGTAAGCGACGCACTCAGTGTCGGCTGCGCCGGACCGTCTTCGGTAAACACTTGCACCACGCCGCCGGCATGATTGCCGTAGAGGGCGCTGAAGGCGCCGCGCAGCACTTCGATACGACTGGCGCTGCCCAGATCGAACAGGCCGCTGCCGCCCTGGCCATCAGGCGTGCTGGCGGGAATGCCATCGGCCAGCAGCTTGATGCCGCGCACGCCGAATTGCGAACGCGCGCCAAAGCCGCGAATGGCCATGCTCTGTTCCTGCGAATAGGTTTCGCGATTCTGCACCACCGTACCGGGCACGCGATTGAGCGACTCGGAAATATTCGCGCCCAGGCGCTGGCCGCGCAGTTGTTCGCCGCTGACCGAATCAATGGATACCGGTAAATCGAAACTCGACTGTTCGATACGCGTGGCTGTAACCACCACCGGCGCCAGCGTGGCGTCGGCCGCTTCGGCAGCAATACTGCAGGTTGTCACAAAACACGCTACAGATGCAGCGACATACATAAAAAAAGAATGCAGACAAGAGTGGTTGATTGGCTGAATGATCATGTCAATGTTGTTTATGTATGCGTTTGTTGCTTGATGGAAGTGCGGCACATTGCTGCGCGCAGCGATAAAACAGACTTTCATCCCTTCCAGGGGACCTGCTTGCTGTTCCAGCGATTGATGGTGCGTTTGGTGAAATACCACTCGCCCTGCAGTTTCTTGCAGTAGCTCACATAGTAACCAAAGCTGCGCACGCTGAAACGCTTCTCTGTCCGCGAGCCTTCCAGCATGTGGTAATACGAATACACGACACACCCCTTTGCATCGCCCTGGAAAACATGGTGATCAACCATGTGCAGCCAGTCCTGCTCGCCGCGCTTTTCAAACAGTTGTTCGGCAAGAGCGATCAAGCCATCGCGGCCTTTGCCCGCTTCTTCACCCCATGCCACCAGCACGCCATCAGGCGTGAAGGTGTCGGCAAACAATTCCGCATCGCCTGCATCGTAGGCCCAGGCATAGCGGGCCATGAGTTCCAGAATGGCAAAACGATCATCTGCGCCAATCCGTGTTGCGACAGGCGCTGCCGCCAATGCCGTGGTGGACAGCCCGGATGCGGTGCCGGCACCCAGAGCCAGTGAAGCGAACTGGCGCCGCGACACGGTGCCGGACTGCCCGTCCAGCGAAGCGTTGTTTTTCCGTTCCACCATGTTCCCCCGGTTTTGTTTTCTGTTGATGTCAGTCCGACGGTGCGTTGCACCATAGTCACCTGCGTCCTGCGCGGCGACACACTGCTGTGATATATAACCAGTGCAATTGTTCCCCATTACCGCGCACAACTGAACGGGCAAGCAAGACCAACTGGCTTTTCTTTGCAAATCCATGCATCCGGCAGAACCGACACTCACTGCACTGCCTCATCCCGGCGCCCGCTATTTTCTGGCTACCCGCCCGGCATTTCTGACCATCACCCTGGTGGGCTGCCTGCTGGGCCTGGCAAGCGCGTTGGACAGTGCCGTACCTTTCCATGCAACGACTGCCATGGTGACCATCCTGTTCGCACTGGTGGCGCATGCGGGCGTCAATGTACTCAACGACTTTTATGATTCGCGCAATGGTTCTGATGCGGCCAACGAGATGCGCCTGTTCCCCTTCACCGGCGGTAGCCGCTTCATCCAGAACGGCGTGCTGACCGAACAGGAAACCGGCCGGTTTGGTTATGCGCTGCTGCTGGCAGTCATTCCTGCCGGACTGTGGCTGGCCGCGCAGGCCGGCTTCGGGCTGATCTGGATTGGTCTGGCCGGTTTGCTGGCAGGCTGGGCCTATTCCGCACCCCCACTGAATCTGATGAGCCGCGGCGTGGGCGAACTGGCGGTGGCCAGTGGCTGGGCGTTGATCGTGATTGGCGCCGACTATGTTCAGCGTCAGCATTTTTCCTTCATGCCATTTGCGGCCGGCGTGCCATTTGCGTTACTGGTCGCCAATCTGCTGTTCATCAATCAGTTCCCCGACCGGGCCGCCGATGCCCAGGCCGGCAAACGCACTCTGGTGGTTCGACTGGGTCCGCAACGAGCGCGCTGGGGATATGCCGTGCTGAGCATCATGGCTTATGGATGGCTGCTCCTCATGGTGGCGTGCCGGGTGCTGCCCATGGCCGCCTTGTTCGGATTGCTGACGCTGCCGCTCAATTGGCTGGCCGCCCGCGACCTGTTTGTGCACGCTGAGCAGCCGTCCGGACTGACCCATGCCATCCGGCGCACCATTGGCGCAGCACATCTTCATGGCCTGCTGGTCAGCGCCGGACTCGTGATGACTTTGGTATCGGGCAGCGGAATCTGATCAACCTTCACTGAAGGCAGGCGTTGCCAACCAACAAGAAGGGCATGTCAGTGACATGCCTTTTGATGATTACTTGACGAGCCTCATCGCCCGTTACTCTTCCGGGGCAACCGTCACTTTCAAACCGTCATAGGCCGGCATCAGTTTGATCTGGCAGCTCAAGCGCGAGTTCGGCTTATGATCCGGCAGATCGCCGAGCAACTCGGTTTCATCCGACTGCGGCGCCGGCAGTTTGTCGAACCAGGACTCATCGATATACACATGGCAGGTTGCGCAGGAACACATACCGCCGCACAGCGCCATCACACCCAGCTCCTGATCGCGCAGCACCTCCATCAAGGTCGAACCGGGCGCAGCCGTGACCCGATGCTCAACACCATCGCGATCGGTGACATTCAATGTAGTCATGTTTGTCAGGTACCTGCCGGCATTGAATTCAATGCCATGAAAGCTCAAAGAAATGGTGGTGAAGGGCGGAATCGAACCGCCGACCTAGGGGTTATGAATCCCTCGCTCTAACCGTCTGAGCTACTTCACCACTTGTGGGGTGCGGACCGGGGTCGCATACCAGCCGATGCAGGGGCGCGAATTCTGTTGGTCGAGCCTGCGGCTGTCAAGCCGATGAAAGGACAGCGGGCCAGAATCGGAATCCGAACCTGCGCCACGGCCCACAGTGTCATTCATCCCTCACACGTTGAAGCGGAAATGCATGACGTCGCCTTCGCGAACGAGGTATTCCTTGCCTTCCAGGCGCAGCCGGCCGGCTTCCTTGGCGCCCTGCTCGCCGCGTCCGGCGATGAAGTCTTCATAGGCGATCACCTCGGCGCGGATGAAACCCTTTTCAAAATCGGTATGGATGACGCCTGCCGCCTGTGGCGCAGTGGAGCCGGCCCGCACGGTCCAGGCACGCACCTCTTTAACGCCCGCCGTGAAATAGGTTTGCAGACCCAGCAAGGCGTAACCGGAGCGGATGACCCGGTTCAAACCTGGCTCGTCCAGACCCAGCTCCTTGAGGAACTCGGCGCGATCGGCTTCTTCCAGTTGCGAAATTTCCGCTTCGATGGCCGCGCATACCGGCACCACCTGCGCGCCTTCTTTCACCGCCAGCGCCCGCACTTCATCCAGACGCGGGTTATTTTCAAAACCGTCTTCGGCCACATTGGCGACATACATCAGCGGCTTGATGGTGATCAGGTGCAAGTCCCGCAGCAGCTTGTGTTCTTCCGGGTCCTTGATGAGGGAACGCGCCGGCTGGCCGCTGTCGAGATGTTCGCGCAGCTTCTTCAACAGCTCGCGCAATTTGATGGCGTCCTTGTCGCCGGTCTTCGCGGCCTTCTCGGCGCGCTGCAAGGCGCGTTCGACGCTGTCGAGATCGGCCAGCGCCAGCTCGGTGTTGATGACCGCGATGTCATCCAGTGGGCTCACCTTGCCCGCAACGTGAATCACGTCATCGTTGACGAAGCAACGCACCACATGCGCAATGGCGTCGGTTTCGCGGATATGCGCCAGGAACTTGTTGCCCAGTCCTTCGCCGGTGGATGCGCCTGCGACCAGACCGGCAATGTCCACGAATTCCACCATGGTGGGCAGAATGCGCTCAGGCTTGACGATCTCGGCCAGCGCCTGCAAGCGCGGATCGGGCACGGCGACCACGCCCACATTGGGTTCGATGGTGCAGAACGGATAGTTTTCAGCCGCAATCTGCGCACGCGTCAGTGCATTGAAGAGCGTGGACTTGCCGACATTTGGCAGACCGACGATGCCGCATTTGATGCCCATAAAATCCTAGAAAAATTGGGAAACTGATAATTAATAACGAAAGACAGCCAACTTAAGGACATCTATCGTTATCAATTATCCATTATGAACTTGCCTTGCCATGCAGGGCATTCATGGCCTTCTCGGCGCCCTGCTTCAGAAACACCGGCAACTGTTCGGCTGCCGCACCCAGCGCTGCCATGATCAGGTCTTCTTCCTTTGCCGAGGCGCGCTGCAACACAAAGTCGATCACCTGGGATTTGTCGCCGGGGTGCCCGATGCCCAGACGCAGGCGCCAGAAGTTCTGACCAATATGCGTGATGGTGTCGCGCAAACCGTTATGACCGCCGTGCCCGCCGCCGAGCTTGAAACGCGCCACGCCGGGCGGCAGATCCAGCTCGTCGTGCGCCACCATGATCTGTTCCGGCGCAATCTTCATGTAATCCAGCAAAGCCCGGACCGCCAGACCACTGCGATTCATGTAGGTCTGGGGTTTAAGCAGTGTCAGTTCATGCGCGCCGATTTGAATCCGGCAGACTTCGCCGTGATACCGCGTGTGGCCACGGAACTGACCGCCATAGCGGCGCGCCAGGACATCAACAAACCAGAACCCCGCGTTGTGACGCGTCTGGAGATGTTCGTTGCCGGGATTACCGAAGCCAACGATGACTTGCAATGGCGTGCCGGACATCACATGACCCTGCTACAAGAAGGACAGCCCTGAAAAGACAACGGGGCTGCCCGCTCAGGACAGCCCCGCCAGCGATCAGTCGCTTACTTCTTGCCGCCCTTGGCAGGTGCAGCAGCGGCAGCGGGCTTGGCGCCTGCGGCAGGCGCTGCAGCCGCAGCCGGTTTGGCCGCTTCGGCAGCAGCAGCGGGAGCGGGTTCTGCTTCCTCAACACGCGGATGGTGCACTGACACCACTGCCTCATCGCGGCCATGCGCCAACAGCACCAGGCTCACTCCGGCAGGCAGCGGAATGTCGGACAGATGCTTGGTGTCGTTCAACTGCATTTCCGCCATATCGACTTCCAGATATTCCGGCAGGTCTTTCGGCAGGCAGGTGACTTCAACTTCATTGGTCAGATGCGATACCAGACCACCGCCGGTCTTGACGCCCGGTGCAATATTGGCGTTCTTGAAGTGCAGCGGAATGGTCATGCGGATCTGCTCGTTATCCATGACGCGCTGTAAATCCAGGTGCAATATCCAGTTCTTGGCAGGATGACGTTGCACATCCTTGAGGATTGCCGCCTGGATTTCGTTACCTACGCGTACCGACAGGATCGAGGTAAAAAAACGTTCCTTGGTCAACAAGGTCAACAGATTTTGATGATCAACCAGAATTGACCGGGGCGGCACATGGCCACCATACATAATGGCCGGCACCTTACCGGCACGGCGCAGGCGGCGGCTCGCACCCTTCCCCTGCACACCGTCCCGAGGGTCGGCAACGAGTTCAAAAGCAGTCTTCATTTCAAGTTTCTCCACAATTACAACTTCACGGATTCAAGTGGATCGCGACCAAACACACCTGAACCCGACCCAATCAACGTGCCAGCCCGAAGCTAGTCCACGTAGAGCGAACTGACGCTCTCCTCATCACGAATACGACGCATGGTTTCCGCCAATAATCCCGCCACCGACAACTGCCGGATCTTCGGGCAGTCCTTGCCCGCCTGACGCAGCGGAATGGTATCGGTCACGATCAACTCATCCAGGTCGGACTTGCCGATACGCTCAATGGCCGGCCCCGATAACACCGGATGGGTGATGTAAGCCACCACACGCTGTGCGCCTTCCTGCTTCAGCGCGGTGGCGGCATGGCACAGCGTGCCGGCGGTATCGACCAGGTCGTCGATCAGCACGCAACTCTTGCCCTTCACCTCACCGATGATATTCATCACTTCCGATACATTGGCGCGCGGCCGACGCTTGTCGATGATGGCCAGTTCGGCATCGTCGAGACGTTTGGCCAGCGCCCGGGCGCGCACTACGCCGCCCACATCCGGCGACACCACCACCAGATTGTCGTATTTCCGTTTCCAGACATCGCCCAGCAATACCGGTGACGAATACACATTGTCCACCGGAATATCAAAGAAGCCCTGAATCTGGTCGGCGTGTAAATCCACGGTCAGCAGACGTTCGACACCGGCGCGCATGATCATGTTGGCCACCAGCTTGGCGGTGATGGCGGAACGTTGCGCACGCGGGCGGCGATCCTGACGCGAATAGCCGAAGTACGGCATGACTGCGGTGATGCGGCCCGCCGAAGCGCGGCGACAGGCGTCCACCATGATCAACAATTCCATCAGGTGATCGTTGGTGGGCGTACAGGTGGACTGCACGATGAACACATCGCGACCACGCACGTTGTCCATCAGCTCGACGGTGATTTCGCCATCGCTGAAGCGGCCCACGGCAGCCCGGCCCAATGGCAGGTTGAGATGCCGCGCGATCTCAGCCGCCAGGGTCGGATTAGCATTGCCGGTAAACACCGCCATGCTGGATTGGTCCATAAAGGCTCCAAAGATCAAAAAGGCTGTGGGCTCCAGGCTGTGGACTGAAGGAAGCACTTAAGAGCAATCGTCTTAAGCAACCTACAGTCCACAACCTGTTGTCCACAGCCAAAAGTTGGCTGGGGCGGAAGGATTCGAACCTCCGAATGGCGGGATCAAAACCCGCTGCCTTACCACTTGGCGACGCCCCAACAACTAACACAACCTGATCGCTACGAGGTTGAAACCGGTACGAAACCTTTTCAACAAGCCGCTCGCAATAACTTAACTGAGCGTGCGTAGCGCCTGCTGCAAGCGCTGCAACAGAGGCGATTGATTGCACCCTTGCACTACATATCCTCGCCATGACGACGGCAATTGCGCGGCGGCATGTTCGGCAGCGGCACGCCCGGGCCAGCCTGCAAACACGCACGCGCCGGTACCCGTCAGTCGCGCTTCGCCATAACTCGAAAGCCAATCAAGCGCTTGCGCTACGGCTGGATACCGCGCCCGGACAGTGGACGTGCAATCGTTATGCCCACCCCCGGCGAGAAAGGCGCGTATTGTGGTGAGGGGGGTATCCCGTGTCAATTCAGAAGCTTGAAAGATTTCAGCAGTACGCACCGAAACCGGCGGCTGAATCACCAGATAGCTCAATTCGGGAAAATCCACCGGGGTCAGCAGTTCGCCCACGCCTTCCGCCCAGGATGCCCGGCCACGCACAAACACCGGCACATCCGCACCCAGTTGCAAACCCAGCTCGGCCAGCCTGTCCACCGACAGACCGCAGCCCCAAAGATGATTGAGCGCCACCAGCACGGTGGCCGCATCGGAACTGCCGCCACCCAGACCGGCCTGCATCGGGATGCGCTTGTGCAGTTCGATGGCCACGCCCTGCCTGACCTTGGCTGCGGCGCTCAGCAAGCGCGCCGCGCGCACCACCAGATCCTGTTCCGGCGGCACCTCCGCCGGTCCGGCAATACGCTCGATGACGCCTGCCGGACGCTGGAAAAACCGCAGTTCGTCGCACAGGCCGATGAATTGGAACGCGCTCTGCAACAGGTGATAGCCATCGGCACGCCGACCGACAATGTGCAGACACAAGTTGAGTTTGGCCGGTGCGGGCCACGCCGCTGTACTGCCTGCCGCATCCGCTATCACCATGCCATCGTTCATTCACTCAAATCCGGTGTTTGTCTCAGCCTGCTGATCAGGATTCCGGCGGTACATGGTCATGACGCCAGACGCCATTGCTGCACCACAATCACCAGGCGCAACTGATCGCGGGTGAGCGTGAGCCTGGCCGGCAGACGCAAACTGGCGCGCTGCAGCCACTCGCCGTATACGATGCGCCAGCCATCCTGTTGCAACACGCTTTCCGAACCTTCTGTCCATTGATGCCTGCCCGGCGCCGGCAGACCCAGTAACCAGTAACGCAACTGCATCATCGGCAGCGCCACGCCCAACCGTTCTTCAAGCTCGGCCAGCACCTGCTCTGCATCGTATTGGGCGCCATCGCTGGACTGCATACGGAGCTGCGCGCCTTCCATGTCGATTTGCAGCGAACCCACACCCACCGGGCCGCGCACCTGTACGCTGCTGAAGGCTGCCTGCTGGATCCAGGTAAAACCGCCGGAGCCGGACTGCACAGTGCCGCTCACGCCCAACCTGCCGCTGGCGGTCCAGTTGCTGAGTTGACTGGCATCGTGCGCCTCGCTGGCGCCGCTGATGCGCGGCGACTGCGTCACGCAGGCGGCATTCAGCAGCAGGGACAGCAGACACAGGCAACGGACAACACGCCAGAAGAATTTCATCGGGATTTAGGGTCTGTTAACCATTGGCCCAGTCGCCACTCATACGCGTGTTTTATTTAACGCGACTTCTTGGCGCGTTCGATACGCTGCTGCAACGGCTTGTTGTCAGGCGCACGTTCCAGCCCATCTTGCCAGGCTTGCAGGGCCTCATCGCGACGCGCCAGCGCCCACAACGTCTCACCCAGATGCAGGCTCAAATCAGGATCATGCAGCCGGGTCGCGGCCCGCTGCAGATAGGTCAGCGCCTCGGTTTTCTTGCCGAGCTTGAACAGCGCCCAACCCATGCTGTCCAGCAGCGCGCCACTGTCCGGTGAATACTTCAGCGCCGTAGCGATGTAGTCATGCCCGGCCTGATATTGTCTGGTGTGATCCACCAGGGTGTAGCCCAGCGCGTTCAATACTGTTGGATCCTGCGGCCGTTCCGCCGCCAGTTGCCGCATGGCCCGCAACGCCGGCGCAATCTTGTCCATCTTCACCAACTGAAAAGCACGCGACAAACGCAGTTCCGCGACATCCGGATAGTGCTGCACGGCCTGATCGTAGATGGCCAATGCAGCCGCTTCATCACCCGCCTCGGACAGCATTTCAGCGCGAGCCTTGAGGCTGAGCAGCAATTCATCCGGATTCGCCTCGCCGAAAGCCTGCAGGAAAGTCAGCGCTGCGGTCAGGCCCTCGCTGTTCTCGATCAACTTGGCCACACGCAACTGCGCTGCGGCGGCAAACTCGCCTTCCTGCACCCGGTCGTATAACTGCCGCGCTTCGTCGGTAGCGCCGGTGCGTTCGGCAATGGCCCCCAGAAAGTAAATGGACTCACTGAGGTTCTTGCCCGTATTGAGCAGGCGATTGAAGCGCGCAAAAGCGGATTGGTAATTGCCCAACTGGAAATCCAGTTGCGCCAGGGCGCGCACTGCGGCGCTGCTGTCACCTGGTGTCTGTTCCAGCTCGCGCCACAGACGCACTGCATCGTTACCATGATTACTGGCCAATAATAACGAAGCATATTCGGATCGGGTGGCAATGCTGTCGTCTTCCCTGACCACAGCCTGCGCTGTCTCCAAGGCCTGATCTGGCTGACCGTTCACCAGCTGCGCTCTGGCCAGTTGCAGGCCGGCCGGCGACCAGTAAGGCGCCAGTTCATGGGCGCGCTGTGCCGCGCTCAGCATCAGACCCCAATCGGCTGTCTGGCCTGCCAGGCGCGCCAGCGCATAGTGAGCCTCCGCAATCTGGGGCATGCGTTCGACCAGTTGTTTGACCACGGCGGTTGCAGCATTTGAATCCGTGGCTTCCAGTTTGGGCAGAATCTCGATGAATCCCGCCGCCGGAGTGATGTAAGCCGACTCCAGCAACAGTTGCAGTTGCTCGCGGGCCGCGTCGATGCGGTACAGACGCAAGGCCGCCAGCGCCGCCAGTTCACGCGCCTGCTGATTGGTAGGGTTGATTTGCAGCCAGCGCATGGCGATTTGCAAGGCCGCCCGCAACTGCTGATTGTCATAACAGGCGCGGGCGGCGGTTTCGGCCACCTGTTCATCCGGGGAAGCCAGTGCAGCCTGTAGATAGTGATGAGCCGCGTCGGGATAACGTCCGGCTTGCTGCGCCAGTTCGGCAGCGGTCAGCAACGCAGCGGGCTCGGCCGGCTCTGACTCTGCTGCAGAGCCCTGCGCCGACATGGCGCCCGGTGGTCCATTAACGGTGACACTGGGCGCACACGCCGACAACGCCAGACCGAAAACCAATGGCAGTAGCGGACTTGCAAACCGGAATGCGCAGTCGCGCCCGGAAACGGAGGGAACAGTCGCGCAGGAACGCAGAAAATGGGCTGACATAGGCGGACCACTATACATGCCGGGAGCGTGTTGCCGCACGCCCGGCATTCGCAAAGCTGTTTCCTTGTGTTGCTTGCACGCTTCCCTGACAATCCGCGCCGGTTTAAAAGCCTCCGGAACCTGTCCAGACCACAGCCGCGAATGCCGTTCATCGTCATAGGAATCAATCACCGCACCGCACCAGTCGCCATTCGCGAGAAAGTTGTCTTCGCGGATGCCGAACTGCCATCGGCGCTGGATGAACTGCGGCAAATCCCCCAAGTGTGCGAGTCGCTGATCGTCTCCACTTGCAATCGCACCGAACTGTATTGCCATGTCGATGCAGAAACCGAACACGCGCAGGCTGCGCCGCTGCTTGCCAATCCCATCATCCAGTGGCTGGCGCACTGGCATGAATTGGAAACCACCGATATTCACGCCTGCCTGTACCAGCATCGCGAAACCGACGCGGTTCAGCATGTGTTCGCCGTGGCTTCCGGCCTGGACTCGATGATGCTGGGCGAAGCGCAGATTCTCGGCCAGCTCAAGAATGCCTACCGTCTGGCGCAGCATCATGGCAGCACCGGACCGTATCTCAATCGCCTGCTCCAGGCGGCGTTTTCTGCCGCCAAGCGGGTGCGCACCGAAACCCGCATCGGCGCCAGCGCAGTGTCGGTGGCCTCGGCCGCGGTCAGCATGGCGCGCACCGTGTTCGAGAATTTTGCCGACCACACCGTGCTGCTGGTGGGCGCCGGCGAAACCATCTCGCTGGCGGCGCGACATCTGTATACCAACGGCGCGCGGCGCATGATCGTCGCCAATCGCACCCTGGAACGCGCGCAGCAACTGGCCGTCGAGTTCAATGCCTATGCCATCACGCTCGAACAATTGCATGCCCATCTGGCTGAAGCGGATATCGTGATCACTTCCACCGCCAGTCCGGCTCCGGTCATTACCCTCAAGGCCGTCAAGGCCGCGTTGCGCGCCCGCAAGCGCCGTCCGATTTTCATGGTCGACATCGCCGTACCGCGCGACATCGAACCGGAAGTAAGCAAGCTGGATGACGTCTATCTGTTTACCGTGGATCACCTGCAAAACGTGGTCAGCGAAAACATGGCGGCACGTCAGGAAGCCGCGCTGGATGCCAGACAGATGTTGAATGAAGAAGTGCAGCACTTCACGCAACAGCTGCGCATGCTGGATGCAGTACCCACGATCCGCGGCCTGCGCACCGAGGCCGAAGCTATCCGCCAGCAGACCATCGAACAGGCGCAACGCATGCTCAACAACGGCCGGCCGGCCCAGGAAGTGCTGGAGTTTCTCGCCGACACCCTGACCCACCGCCTGTTGCATTCTCCCAGCCAGCGACTGCGCGAGGCGGGTGAACACGGCGAGAGCGAATTGATCCATGCTGCGCAGGAACTGTTTGCGCTACCCATGCCGGGCAAAGAACCACCAAGCGAAGAATGAAAGACTCGATCAAACACAAACTCGACCGGCTGGCCGAGCGGCATGCTGAAGTCAGCGCCTTGCTGGCCGATCCCGACACCATCAACGACAATAACCAGTTCCGTGAACTGTCGATGGAATATGCCAGGCTGGAACCGGTGGTCACCCGTTATGGCGGCTTCCAACAACTGTTGCGCGAGCGCGGTGCCGCACTGGACATGGCCGAAGGCAGCGACCTCGAGATGCGCGAGCTCGGCCGCGAAGAAGTCAAGGATCTGGATATCCGCATTGAGCACGAAGAAGCCGAGTTATCGAAGCTGCTGATCCCCAAAGATCCGCGTGACAACAGCAACATCTACCTGGAAGTGCGCGCCGGCACCGGCGGCGATGAAGCCGCCATCTTTGCCGGCGATCTGTTCCGCATGTATTCACGCTATGCCGCCAATCAGGGCTGGCAGGTGGAACTCATGTCGGAAAGCCCGGGTGAACACGGCGGCTATAAGGAAGTCATCTGCCGCGTGATCGGCGCTGGCGCATTTTCGAGGCTGAAATTCGAAGCCGGCACGCACCGCGTACAGCGGGTACCGGCTACTGAGGCGCAAGGCCGCATTCATACTTCCGCCTGCACCGTTGCCATCCTGCCCGAAGTGGACGAGATCGAAGCCATCGACATCAATCCGGCCGATCTGCGCATCGACACCTATCGCGCGTCCGGCGCCGGCGGCCAGCATGTCAACAAGACCGATTCGGCCATCCGCATCACGCATATTCCCACCGGCACGATTGTCGAATGTCAGGATGAGCGCTCGCAGCACAAGAACCGTTCGCGCGCCATGTCGCTGCTGAAGTCGCGACTGCTGGCAGCGGAACAGGCCAAACGCACGCAGCAGGAAGCCGCGTCACGCAAGTTGCAGGTCGGCTCGGGCGACCGCTCCGAACGCATCCGCACCTACAATTTTCCGCAAGGCCGGCTCACCGATCACCGCATCAACCTGACGTTGTACAAACTCGACACGGTGATGAATGGCGATCTCGATGAGGTGATCGGACCGCTGCAGCATGAATATCAGGCTGAGCAACTGGCGCAGTTGACGGAATGAGTTGACCGCGCATCAAGTGATCAAGTCAGCGGCAGCATGATGTGTTTCTGGAATGGCGCGCGCTGCTGCAGTCTTGTCAGATAGGCTTCCAGATTGGGCTGTACGGGGCGCGATACATCGAGGCCATACCAGCGATAAACCCAGACACCGACCGCAATGTCGCCCATGGTGAAATCCGAGCCGGCAACGTATTGCCTGCCAGCCAATGCCTGTTCCAGCACGGCAAAAGCCTGTGCGGCCTTTTCAGCCTGGGCATGAATGAGTGCCATATCGCGCTGTGCCACAGACGTGCGAATCAGTCCCCAGAATACCGGCGTGACCAGCGGCTGGACGGTAAGCGATATCCAGTCCATCCAGCGGTCTGCATCCGCACGTTGCCTAAGATCATGCGGCCAGAGTGTGCCTGCGCCGTGTTTGGCCGACAGGTAACGTACGATGGCATTGGATTCCCACAGAATGAAACCGTCGTCATCGATCACCGGCACTCGACCGGTGGGATTCATCGCCCTGTATGCAGGCGTATCCACCACGCCAAACTGCATGCCGGCATCGATGCGCTCATAGGAAAGTTCCAGTTCGTCGCAGAGCCACAGCACTTTCTGCACATGAACGGAATTGATGCGTCCCCAGATTTTCAACATCGGACATACCCAAGATGAACGGGCAGGCTTTACCTGCAATCAAGATACCGAATCATCCTGGAAGACGCCAATCAACCCGGCAATCCGGATTCATCGAGCTGAAAGACTGGCTGAAGTTTGGGGAACGCCAAACTGGTCAAAGCTTCAACACGCTGTTGGTGCGCCCGAATTGCTATGCGCTGTTCTTTTTGGTTAGGCGCTCGCCCGACCTCGCCCGACGCATAGAAAACAATTAACCAGCACAAGCTAGGGTTGTGGTGGCGCGATGGCTGCAATACGCAACGGCCGCACAGACTTCAACGCAAAGACGCCGGCAGCCAGATACGGATCCCGTCCCGCCACTGTCTCGGCCGCATTGCGGCTTGCGGCGGCAATAATGACCACGCTGCCATTCGGGTTACCGTCATCGTCCAGCAGGGGCCCGGCCAGAACCAGATCGCTTCCCAACGACTTGCGATAGGCAATATGCGTACCGCGATGCTGATCGCGTAATTCGGCACTGCCTTGCTGTGTATATTCCACCAGGAAAAACATGACCTGCCTCGTTTCAACGCGGCTGCAGGAAGATGGAGAAACTGCTCCAGGGAATCAGCCATTGATGAACCATGCCGGCCAGCCAGCCGGTGCCTGTAATGCCCAGCACTATAGCCAAAGCCCCCAGCAACGCGATGCTCCAGCGTTTGATCTTGTTCGCTGTTCCTTCGCTGCCCGTAGTCACCGTCTGGTAAGGCTGCTGGATATCGGGCCTTGCCATCAGCATGGGCCGATACACATGCAGGTAGCTCAGCATCAGGTAGCCTTGCATGATCAACACCACGCCACCAAAGTAGATCGCGTCCAGCACATAGGTATAAGCAGCCTTGAAGGAGGCCGTGCCGGCCAGCCAATTGGCGAAGGGCGCATAATTCCACGCATCCTGAATAAAGGTTGTAACAGCAACCGACATCGACGCCACCAGCATCAACGGCACAAACCGGTTGGACAACAGCGATATTGCGGTTGCAACTTCGATTACCTTGGCAAGCTGGAACATCCAGCCGGTGGCAATCATGGCTTCCGCGACTTTGTACTTGAGCGGCTTGCTGGGATCGTCGTGAATGTTCGGATAGGGCAGCATCTTGTACCACCAGTTCATTCCGCTCAGCAGGTATTGCAGCCCCAGCAACCAGCGCACCGCAACGATTGATTTCGCGTACATTCCCCGCCCCTCGATAACATTATCAAGTCAAGACAAAAGCCCGGATGTGGTCACTGACGCGGCAATAGGACGTCACTGAAAATCCAAGCATGACGAAACTCCTGCCAAGGATAGCCGAGCCCATGACAGACAACCATCAATAAAAAAGCGCGCTGGAACCTGAAGTTCTAGCGCGCCAGCTCAACGCTTGATTTCTCTCTGACCGCTATCTTGAAATTTCTTGGCCAGCAGTCAGCTTGAATCCTTCAAAATCAGTCGAGCGCCTTGTCCTGTCCAGTCGGGTCGCCGAAAGTGGTGCCATCAGGCAGCGTCACCGTGCGCAGATAGAGCTGATGCTCCAGGGTCTTGTGCGGATGACCGTTGAGCGTGACCTTGTCGCCCACCTTGATGCGGTTCGGTGTCCAGCCGCGGCGCATCAACAGATTGATCGCGCTGGTTTCAATATCCCAGAGCTGCTCCTTGCCATTTTCATCGACAACCAGCTCCAAACGACCGTGCGGGTTGCGGAACTGCACTTCCTTGACGGTACCCGTAATTGAAATGCGCTGTGACAAATCCCAACTTGCTGCCGAGTGGTGCGCCAAGGCAGCGCCAGACATGCCCAGGAAGGACGTCACGGTGATCAACGCAGCAAGGAACCGGAAATGCAGTTTCATAAACAACCTCAGAAATTGGCAGTTGGAGTGGATAGGTTATGTTTTCAAATCAAATGATGGTAACTAATCATTAAACAA
Source organism: Steroidobacteraceae bacterium (assembly GCA_050248275.1). Classification (GTDB taxonomy): domain Bacteria; phylum Pseudomonadota; class Gammaproteobacteria; order Steroidobacterales; family Steroidobacteraceae; genus CAILZL01. The sequence continues at coordinate 2,304 of JBFWSR010000017.1, read as the reverse complement.
TCATTAAATTCTCAATGGGCCGGCGCCCCCTGCGCCTGGCCAGCGCGTTCAGCGCGTTTACGGGCAACATAGTCATCCCACATAGCATCGACACAGCCGTATTCATTAAGTTCAGCGCCAGCCGGGGCGGCCTTGTATTTTTGCCGCGCCTTGACAGGGTGGCGAAACACTTTGGGATCATCGATGATCATATCGATGTTAAGCACCTTGCCAAAGGGGGATTCCTTGCCGAGCGTCCAGCGTTCTGTAATGTGGGCTTGATCGCTCCGCTGCACTGGACCCACCGGATTTCTTGCTTTCAGCATGGTCGTCTCAATCACCAGGGTATCCCCCTCCCAGTGCGCTATTGAATATCCATTGTTAGATGGGGCGACGCTATCGGGCACTACGGACTTGCCCAGATGGATGACTCGATAGCTATCCATGTACTCCAGCAATACTGTGATGCGCGAGGAAATCTGATTGATGTCGATGATGTAGTCACGCGCCCGCGTAGTCATTGTATGCGGCATCCCGTATCTGACGCAGAACTTGGCCGGGTCATCGACTTCCTGATTCCAGTTCTTGCGATAGTCCTGAAGATCGGCCCAGGCCTCGGGCGTGTAATCCGCCTCCGTCGCATTGACATCCGGCCGGATCACGAAATCCGGATCAGCCACTTGCCATTTGCCGGTGAAATTGGGCCGGGCGTTCGCGGCATCGACACCAGCCAGCATCGTAGCAGCCATCAGCAGGAGACCACCGACCAGCGTGCGTCCGGTCATGAACCCATGTTTATGCATCATCCAACATCCCCCGCAAAACTCAAACTACCCGCCATTTCAAGCCGGCGGACCGGTACATGGCCGCACCGTCAGAAAATAATCATTTTCAAATGACTGAATATTCGAGCAAGTTACTTTAGTTGGCCGACATGTCAAGACAGACAGACCCGGCAGAACCATCACTATTTTACATACCAGCTATCACCAACTGGTATGTTTTTTTAAGATATACCCACTACCAAGTGGTTAACGATGCAGAGTGCGGAATACAGCACGCGCAGTGGCGCCGAATACTGCATCCCCCGCTGAACCTGCGAGATCCAGCATGAGCTTGCGACACCAGTTCAATGCGTTGTCATAACCTTCCCGCGAGGCAACAACCGGGAAGTCACTGCCCCACATCAATCGCTCTGGCCTGAAATGCTCAAGCACCGTCGCAAGAACACGTCCCGCGGCATCCAGATCGATGGGGATCTGTTCGTTATCCAGTGTTGCCGCACGAGGCTCGAACTCGGCCAACCCCGGAATTTTCAGATAAACCTGCTGATAACGAGAAAGCTCGAAGCTGCGTACCCGGGCTGCACGCAGTTCGTCGCTGGTGTCGGCAGCGCTGGTGCCCCCCAAATGCTCAAGCACCACGGGCAGTTCCGGCAAGGAATCCAGTACCTGCAGAAATTCCTGCGAGGCAAAACCGGCGGGATTGCCGACGCAACTGACCGGGAGGCCCAGGCTCGCCGCACAGCGCCAGATCGCCAGCGGATCATCACCCGGGGAGCGTGCTGCCGGCCGCAATCTGATGCCGGCAGCACCGCCATCCCGCAGACGCTCCAATTGCTGCAATGCATCCTGATGATTGATATCAACCGCCACAACAACGGCAAAACGATCCGGAAATCGTCTGGCGCAATCAAGCAGGTAACGGTTGTCATAACAGCCCAGCAGCTGGATCAGCACGGCCTGTTCCACGCCGGCACGATCCATTTGCGCCAGTAACGATTCCACTGGCTCGTACCAGTTGGGCGCAACGTGGCAATGACTGTCTATACAAACCATCATGGCACCATACGCTCTGCAGCGGCGGCGGGCTGCATACCCGCATTATCAAGCATCGCCTGCCGCAGGCGAGTGGCCGCAGCACTGCCATCAGTGCGCGCCGTGACCAGATTGTGCACTTCGCAGATAACTCGCTGCAGCGCTGCCAATCCATCACCGGCCGCAGTCCGGGCAGCCTGCCATAACGTTGTGCGTAAATCGCCATCAATCAAGCTCCACACTTCACCCAGCTCGGCTTCGCGGTAGACCAATTCCTCCAGCGTGCGCGAACCGTCCAACCGTGCAGCCAGTTCACGCAATGTTTTACGGGAGTAATTTGGGATCAGTTGCACTTCAAGCATGACAATTCACTCTTTCAAACACCTAGACAAAGTGTATACACTTTCTGTAGGCTATCTTCAACCAGCCAATAGGTCAGGGTGCCGCTTTAGAGGTGCCCCACAATCTTAAATTCTTGCCATGAGCAGCCGGTGGATACCAGCAATAC
>JBFWSR010000016.1:0-85613 GCA_050248275.1 Steroidobacteraceae bacterium | reverse complement strand
TGTTGCAGATTCCATGTCGGCACGGGACACACAGCTCCCACTTCAGATGCCGGATATACGACTGCAAGTGTTTCCTAAAGCCAAAAAAAAGATCAGCTCTGCTACTTGCAGGGGGAGTCCATATACGAGGGGTTAGGCCGCACTCGCGACGCCGCCGCGCTCGCCTTGCTTGACTTCGAGGACAGGCTCATGCCCCAGAGGAACTTGCGTAGTCGACCTTATTCCGGACGACGGCACGCGCCTCTTCGCTGGAAGCACTATCCCAAGCTTCGAGGAGACCGAAGCAGTACAGGCGCTCGTTCATGGTCATGCCGCGACGCCCCACGATGCACTCGTCCCTGAAAGCTGACCAAAGGGAATAGATCGTCTTGTGCTCGTTGTCGCTGGCGATCCACGAGTTCCCGATGTAGCGCTCTACGGACTGACGGAGGTCTTCAGCGGTACTTGCGTCGGTTCGCCATTCTTCGAGCAAACCAATGAGCCGGAGAACTACCGGGTCTGACGACGCCCTTCGAAAAGCGGGGATGAGTTCGCCGAGGACCATTTGTGCGGCCTAACTAGAAGTAGAGCCAAGTGATATGCGACCTAAATGTCGCTTTACAAAGCGACCAGGCACTGTATATCCGATTGTCATTCTCCACTTTTCCTTTTCCCGCCAACATGTTGGTGACGTTGTAATCCATAATAAAACGAAAATCAAAATGGACTTGGAAAGTCGGCAGCAGGGTGTCGGACTGTTAACCCGCCCTGTACAACAGTGTCAACCGAAACCAGTGGCGTGCGTTGAACCAGCACACTCCATCACTTCGAGGACTTGTCATGTTGCCCCTACGTCATTTGATGATTGCCGGTGTTGCGGCCGTGATATTCGGCAGCGGAACGGCGGCTGTTGCCGAATCAAGCGGAGACTATCCGGCGCTGGAACAAGTCTGCGCGCAGAATCCGGATCGCTGTGCCGAACTGCGCGCCAAGATGCAGGCGAAATGCGCCGAAGATCCCAAGGCCTGCGAGGAACGCAAGGCACGCATGGAAGCACGCATCGCCAGGTTCAAGGAGAAGTGCGCTGCCGACCCGCAGGCTTGCGAGGAGAAGAAAGCCCGTATGCAACAACGCGCGGCTGAATGGAAAGCCAAATGCGCAGCCGACCCCGCAGCATGCGAACAGAAAAAAGCCGCTATGCAAAAACGTTTTCAGGAGCGGCTGGATAAACAGCCCTAGGGAAGGTCTGATTAACCTCTGTTTCGTCATCCCCACGGAAGGAATCCAGTTAAATCAGTTTCTTACTGGATACCCGCTGTGACCGTAGGAAATCCCTGTGGGACGCGGGTATGACGTTAATCAGAGGTTCCCTAGCAATCAGGTTCGATGAATCGAGCCTTTGCGTTCAGGCGCCGGGCGTGACCAGACTGAAGCGCACGCTGACCTTGTCATCCAGCACGTCGTTCCATGAGGGATCGCCGATGCCGAACATGGCGCGCGACACCACGAAGCTGCCGCTGTAGGTTGCGGTATTACCGACGCGCTTGACCGTAATGGGCAGGGTGATCATGGTGACCTTGCCCTTGATGGTCAGGGTCCCGGTGGCGTCGAATTTGTCGGCGGCGCCCGCCTTGACCTGCGTGGAACGGAAAGTGGCTTTGGGATAGGCCGTGCTGTCGAACCAGGCTTTCTTGCGCACCTCATCGTTGTAGCTTTCATCGCCAATGTCGAAGCTGCCGGTATCGACATCCAGCACGGCGGTGGCGGCAGCAGGTTGTGCCGGATCGTACTGGATGTTGCCGGTGAACTTGTGGAATGCCGCTTCGACCGGCACGCCTTCCTGTTTGAAGATGACTGTGATCGTGCTCTTGCCGGCATCGACATGAGTGTCCGCAGCCAGCGCACCCAGTGCAACCAACAGGGTCAATGGCAGCAATCGTTTGTGAATCAGCATTCCCAATGGCATTAGATGATCTCCAGAATCGGGCGGCGACACGGGCCGGTGTCGGCGCAGCTTCAGGTTAATATTCTGACCGGCATAATGCGCAATCTCATAGCGGCATGCAAACCTGCCGCGCTGCTTCTCTATAATCCCGGCATCCCGCATAACACCGACAATACGGACGATCTCGTGCAATCCATCATTTCGGTCAGCCACCTCAACAAGACCTATGCCTCGGGCTTTCAGGCGCTGAAAGACATCAATCTGGACATTCGCTGCGGCGAAATATTCGCTCTGCTGGGACCGAACGGCGCCGGCAAGACCACGCTGATCAGCATCATCTGCGGCATCGTCAATGCCAGCTCGGGACAGGTGCTGGCGGATGGTCACGATGTGGTACGCGAGTTTCGCGCCGCCCGCTCCAAGATCGGGCTGGTGCCGCAGGAACTGACCAGCGATGCCTTTGAAAGCGTATGGCGCACCATGGTGTTCAGTCGCGGGCTGTTCGGCAAGGCGCCCAACCCGGCTCACCTCGAAAAAGTGCTGCGCGATCTGTCGCTGTGGGACAAGAAAGATGCCCGCATCATGACGCTGTCGGGCGGCATGAAGCGGCGCGTGATGATCGCCAAGGCGCTGTCGCATGAACCGACGATTCTGTTTCTGGACGAACCCACTGCGGGCGTGGATGTGGAACTGCGCCGCGACATGTGGCAGATGGTGCGTTCGCTGCGCGACCAGGGCGTGACCATCATCCTGACCACACACTACATCGAAGAAGCCGAGGAAATGGCCGATCGTATCGGCGTGATCAACAAAGGCGAACTGATTCTGGTGGAAGACAAGCAGGTGTTGATGCACAAACTGGGCAAGAAGCAATTGACGTTGCAGTTGCAAAGCCCGCTGGAACGCATTCCCGACAAGCTGTCAGGCCGGCAACTGGAGCTGGCGGCCGATGGGCACGCACTGATCTATACCTTCGATGCGCAGAGCGACGCCACCGGCATTGCCGGCTTGCTGCGGCAGCTGAACGAACTGGGCATCGACTTCAAGGATCTGCAAACCAGCGAAAGTTCGTTGGAAGATATTTTTGTCAGTCTGGTCAGAGCAGACAAATAAGAGTGGCCGCATGAACAGCTACGCGATCCGCGCGATTTATACCTTTGAACTGTCCCGATGGTTCCGCACGCTGGTGCAAAGCCTGTTGTCGCCGGTGATTTCCACATCGCTTTATTTCGTGGTGTTCGGTTCGGCCATCGGCTCGCGCATGGCGCAGATCGATGGCGTGAGTTACGGCGCGTTCATCGTGCCGGGCCTGATCATGCTGTCGGTGCTGACCGAAAGCATCTCCAATGCCTCCTTCGGCATTTACATGCCGCGCTATTCGGGCACGATTTACGAAGTGCTGTCCGCGCCGGTTTCCTATATCGAGATCGTCATGGGTTATGTCGGCGCGGCGGCGACCAAGTCCATCCTGCTGGGGCTGATCATTCTGGCAACAGCACGTCTGTTTGTGCCGTTCTCGATCGCACACCCTGTCTGGATGCTGGCCTTTCTGGTTCTGACTTCGGCGACTTTCAGCCTGTTCGGTTTCATCATCGGCATCTGGGCCAGCGGCTGGGAGAAACTGCAGATCGTGCCGATCATGATCATCACGCCGCTGACCTTTCTGGGCGGCAGCTTTTATTCCATCAGCATGCTGCCGCCGTTCTGGCAACAGGTGACCCTGTTCAATCCGGTGGTGTATCTGATCAACGGCTTCCGCTGGAGCTTCTATGGCATCTCGGATGTCAGCGTGGCCATCAGCCTGACCGTGACGCTGGCATTCATGGGCCTGTGCCTGTTGCTGGTGGGGTGGGTCTTCAAGACGGGTTACCGCTTGAAGACCTGATGCGCTACGGTCGAACCGACAGCGCAGTGATCCTGGCATTGCCGTCCGGCAAGGTCACTACATCGCCCACCTGATGTCCCAGCAAGGCCTGCGCGACCGGCGCCACCCAACTGAGCAAGCCTTCCGCCGGATCGGCTTCGTCCTCGCCCACCAAGGTGTACTGGCACTTTATGCCATTGGCAAATTCCAGCCCCACCGTGACGCCAAACCTGACCTTGGTCGGCACCGGTTCGGGCGTAATGAGTTGCGCGCTGGCCAGACGCTGCTGCCAGTAACGCAAATCACGATTGACGTGCCCCAGCGTAGCCGCATCGTCGGCCATGCGGGCCGCTTCGCGTCCCTGCTCAAGTTGCTGGATGATGTCTTCAATCTGCCAGAGTCCGCGTGCCGTCACGAAGTTGGGATGTTCGCTGATGACGCGTTCGGGCATTTCTTCCAGCGCGCCGTCATCGTCGGCGTCTTTGACGAAGGCTCTGCTCATGCGGGATGTACTCTGGTTGGTAATGGCAATAAGGAGACAATGCCCCTGTCTGGGGTCATTTAACCGCAGTTCAACCCAGGATCATCCAGTTGCTTGCAACCGCACGGTAAGGGATTGTCCGTAAACCTCCTGTCCAGTGCTCCATGACAAGGGGTTTAAGAACACTAGAATTCGTACTTCACGCCAAAGCGCAAGGTACGCGGCTCTTCGGCGCGACTGACGCGGCCATCCACGCGCGTTGCATCGAGGTCATTGGGATCGGGCGCGGGATCGTAGCCGGCGACATTGGTGCCGTAATAATAAACAATGTCCTTGCCCTTGTGATCCAGCACATTCAACACTTCACCATACAGGGTGATGTGTTCGAATTTGTGCGCTGCCCGCAGATTCAACATGGTTTCCGCATCGGTATGCCGGGAATTGTCCGGCAGCAGCGGATAGCCGCCGAGATAACGCAGGCGGCCGCTGAACTCCCAGGCGCCCTTGGTGGCGGCAATGCCCAGCTCACCGGCGCTGGCCACCGAACCCTCGATGTCATAGCCGCCATCGGTCAATTCGGTATAGCGAGCCTGGCTGCCGGTGTAAACGCCGTCGATCGCCAGCCATTCCCGGGGGCGCCAGAAGGCAACCAGTTCATAACCGTGACGACGAGATGCGCCACGCGGTTCCACCGAGTTGTCATCGCCGACGAAAATCAGTTCGCTGGACAGGTTCAACCACCAGTAAGCGGCGCTGATCTTGAAATCGCCAATTTCAAAACGTGCACCGCCTTCATAGCCAGTGCCAATTGCCAATCCCTTGATCTGTGAATTCTGGCGCACCACGCCACGCGCATCGTTGGAATGCGCGCCTTGACCCCAGTTACCGTACAACTCGACATGGTCATTCAAGGCATAGGCGACACCGAGCTTGGGCGAGAAAGTATGATCATCCGCATGCCCGACATTGTCGATGCCTGTTGCGCCGGAATCGGGACGCAATCCCACCTTGAAGTTGAAATAGTCGCCACGCAAACCACCCGTCAGACGTAATGCATCGACAGGTTTCCAGGTGGCTTCGCTGTACACGCCGACAGAGCCTTCGCGCACGCTGTTGCGCGCAATGTTGCTGACGAACAGGCCGTCCTGATCGTGATCCACTCCCACACTGCCGATGTCGTCGTATCTCAGCTCGGTCCCCGCATTCACCTGCAGCGTGTCGCTCTTGATCAAGCGGCGTTCATAACGGCCGCCGGCAATCCAGCGTCGGTCGAATTGATCGATCTGAAAGTCATAGGTGGGATTCGATGACATGCGCCAGTCGTAATACTGGGTATAGGCGGTGGCGCGCCAGTCGTCCGCCAGCATTTGCAGATCGGCAATCCAGCGCGTGGTCTCGCCTCTGGCCGTCGTATCGAGCGCGCAGAATTCATCGGCACAAACCGGCGTGCCGATCACTCGCTCCGGAATCTGTTCAGTCGGTTTCCATGTGGCGTGATAACCGGACAGAGAGACTTTCAGCATGCCGTAGTCCGTGTTCTGTGAATACTTGCCCCACACCGACTCGTGTTGCAGGTTTTCCTTCAATTGCCAGGGCCCGTCATAAGTCTTGTACTGACCGATGAGTGTCAGCATGCCCTCGCCCAACCCGGTGGTGCCGCCACCAGCGATACGACGCCAACCATATTGACCGCCTTCCACCGCTACGAAGGGGCGTTTCAGCATATCAATGGTGGTCATCATGGCGGAACCCGCCATGGAGAAATCACCCGCATCGGCGCGATAGGTGCCCTTGCGATACTCGATGCGCTCTATTACTTCGGGAATCAGACCGTTCACATCCAGATAGCCCTGACCGTGACCGTGGGTGCGCAGGTTCCAGGGCACATCGTCAATGTAAGCGGTGAAGTCGGTGCCATGATCGAGATTGAAGCCACGCAGGAAGTATTGATTGGCCTTGCCGCTGCCGGAGTGCTGGGCGGCGATCAAGCCCGGCACGGCTTCGAGCAGATCGGCGACGCGCAACATGGGCCGCACCAGCAGATCGTCGCCACCTACGGCGCCTTCGCTGGCGGCGTCCGCCCGGCCAATCAATTCCTCGCCACGACCAAACACAATGACTTCCTGCAGCACATCGTCGTCACCTGCGGCATTGGCAACCGCCGCGCCCGCTTGCGTTTGCTGTGCAGAAGCCACCACCGGGACTAAAGCCAGCAGACCGAGCGCGGCCGATGCCGGCAGCACCTGTCTCATTGACGCCAGACGATTTTCCGCGGCACTTGCGAATGGCGTGATGGCAGCAAAGGACATGAATGGCTCCAGAAATCAGATTAAGAATTCTGAAGCCATCCTTCCGGGTCCGTCCCGGGATGTCACGTAAATAACTGTTGAAATAACGTTATTCACTGTTGCGTTAACGTTAACGACGCACGCAAGCATTTGATGGCAAAGAAAATAGACCCGTTTAAAAGCTGGGTTAACTGCCGCCAAACAATTCGTAATGCTCCACTTCCGGGGGCGCTGCAAAGAACGGCCCCAATCGCCGCCGCCATTCCACGAACAATGGCGATTCGCGAAACCCCACGACATGGTCTTCCAGGGTCCGCCATTGCACCAGCAGCATGTAGTGATTGGCGACATCCAGCGAGCGCTGCAATTGATGCGAGAGATGCCCCGGCGACGAAGCAATGACATGCTCCGCCTGCAAAAATGCCGCCTCAAAGTTTTGCGCCTGGCCGGGCTGAATTTTCAAAGAGGCCATCTCGAGAATCATGCGCCGCTCCTGTATCTGTAATGCATCTGACGGTTCACCACGCCGATGCGCGTCAATTCAGGTGGTTTCGGGCGGCACATATTCGCCGGGCTTTTCCGAACCGCCGCCGAAGAAGAACTTTTCCATCTCGGCAACCAGAAATTGGCGCGCCTTGGGTTCGATGGGCGACAGGCGATACTCGTTGATCAGCATGGTCTGGTGCTTGAGCCACAGCGCCCAGGCCTCCCTGGACACGCTGTTATAAATGCGCTGTCCCAGTTCGCCCGGATAGGGGAGATGCGCCAGGCCTTCGGCCTCGCGCTGCAAATACACACATTGAACGGTTCGGGTCATGTCAATCTCATCGGGTCATGAATTCATCGCGGCAGGCACTTGAGGATATCAAGCACCGGCTTGGCCAGGCCAATCCGGGCCGGCTGGGCCGGATCGTACCAGCAGTATTTCTGCGTGTCGGCCACGGCGTGCACCGGGGCGACGCCAGACAGCAGACTGGGCCGCAGACACAGATCGAAATGCGTAAAGGCATGCTCGATGACCGGCAAAGATGAGACCGCACCTGCCTGCCTCAGATTGGCCGTTGCCCAGTCATGCATGGCGGTTTCGCTGTCGAACTGCGGGCATACCCATAACCCACCCCACAGACCGGATGGCGGGCGCTGTTCGAGCAGCACCGCGCCTTCGCGATTCATGGCCACCAGCACGAAGGCTTCGCGTTGCGGCCGATGCTTTTTCGGTTTGGGCGTGGGCAAATGCGCCTGCAGATTGTGCGCACGGGCCAGACAATGCGCCTGCACGGGACAATCAACACAATGCGGCTTGCTGCGGGTGCAGACGGTCGCGCCCAGATCCATGATGGCCTGGGTGTAATCCGCCACACGCGTTGGCGGGGTGCAGGCTTCGGCGAGCGCCCATAATTGCGCTTCGATTGCTTTGACGCCCGGATACCCTTCAATGGCAAAGTAGCGCGTCAAGACACGTTTGACATTGCCGTCCAGATCGCGTGCCGCTCTTCGCATGACAACGCCAGGATGGCGCTGGCCGTGGAACGGCCAATGCCCGGCAGCGACTGCAACCCGGCATGCGCCACCGGGAACTTGCCTGCATGTTCATCGACCACAGTCCGTGCCGCACGATGCAAATGGCGCGCGCGCGCGTAATACCCCAGACCGGTCCACAGATGCAGCACTTCATCCAGCGGTGCGGCAGCCAGCGCCTGCACATCGGGAAAGCGTTGCATGAAACGCTGGTAATACGGAATCACCGTCGTCACCTGCGTTTGCTGCAACATGATTTCCGACACCCAGACGCGATACGGACTGCGCTGCTGTTGCCAGGGCAGGTGCTTGCGGCCTGCCAGATCAAACCAGCCCAACAACGCAGGTGCGAATTCATTCGTTATCGACATGGCGCTCATGATGCCGGGCCGGAAGGCTGCATGGCACGCTGTTCGATGTGTTCAAACAGGCTGACGGTGGCATCGCGCAGGCTGCGCAGCATCAGAGACCGGCCCAGCAGCGCCGGCACCCAGAACTTGGGCACGATCTGCGTGCTGTAGACCACGCGGGTAGCGCTTCCCTGTGCAGTCAATTGGGTATGCGTGCTGCCACGTTCGGCATCGCTGCGTTCGGCAATGACGGTGGCCAGCAATTCTCCCGGACGTTCCTCCACCCGCTCGACTCGCACCACCTTGCGGCACATGAAAGCGAAACACACATTGATGCGCGTCAGCAGTTCCAGTTGTGACGGAACCGGCCGTGCCAGCACCTGGGCCGTCAGAATGCGTGCATCCAGTTGCGGATAGCGGGTGTAATCGCGCAGCACCGCTTCAACACGATGCAGCGGCGCTTTCAATGTGGCCGTCATGACGAGCTGATATTCGCCTTCATGGAATTGCGCCTGCAGATGTTCGATGTCCATCGCCATACTGGCTCGTGGCGTGAACACGGCAGCGGCGCACCACATCATGAGCAAACAGGTCGTCTTTGTTGAATGTCTCATTCTCCATCCAGTTCGATCTTCAAATGACGGGCGGTGATGCCCTGCCATTGCGCCCGATCGATCAGCAGACTGCCCTGCGCCTGCAAACTGCGCAACCACTCGATGGGCACCGACGTGCCGGCGGCGCGTGAGCTGTCCGTTGTTTCTTTAGGCACTTCCGCTGGCAGATAACGGTCCAGATTCAATTGATCCGCATGCAGTGCAAATGTGTAGTGCGGCAAACCGTCACTCAGCAATCGCCTGCCTTCACCCTCGAACCGGGTTTGATCCAGTTTCATCCGGGATAACTGGATATGCAGATCGTCCGCAGGACCCGATAGCTGCAACGCAGTCTGCAAATGCTGCAACACGGTGGCATCGCGGGTGATCGGCACATTGACCCCCAGCGTTTGCAGCCATTGCCGCAGGTTCGGCACTGCCAGTTGCCAGGACGCAACCAATGCCGGGCGGGCGTTCATCTGCGTGGCGCCGAGCTGACCGGTCAGTTGCGCGGTTCCTGCCTCAAGACGCAATGACTTCACCTGCAACTGCTGCTGCCCGGCCTGCCAGCTGAGCGATGTCAGCGCAATCGCCAGCGGCAGTGGCGCAGTGATCGTCAGTGGAGCCAGCAGCCCTTCGGTACGCAACTGCCCCGTACCCTGCAAATCCAGTTGCAGGCGCTGCACTGCCTGATCGGCCTGCCACTGCGCAGTCAGTTGCATGGGCAATTCCAGATACTGCCGCCCGGCCGCTACGTGCAATCGACAAGTGCATTCAAGCATCACGGGTTGATCGAACTGCACCGCGTCGCTCTGCAGTGTCGCCAGTTGCAGAGTGATGGCACGCTGCGTCAGTTCATCCCTCAACTGTAACTGGGCATCCTGAATCTGCAACCCGGCCAGCATGCCGAAACGAAACCGGCCGGGCGTTTGATTCTGCGTCATCAACTGCAACAGGTCCTGCCAGTTGTCACGTCCCTGCGCATCGCGCTGCAACGTCAAGCGCAAACCCCGCAGTCTGAATTCACCCAGTTCCAGTCGCCGCTGCAGCAGGGGCCACAGACGCACGCTGATACTGGCCTGCTGCCATTCGGCAAAGTCCGTTCCGGCAAAAGCGGTGGGCGGACCCAGACGGGTATGCGGCAGAGTCACTGCCAGATGCGGCCAGAGCTGCCACCCCAATTCGCCATCCAGTGTGAAACTGCGCCCGGTTTGTGCCTCGACCCAGCGTTCGATCGCGGGTTTGTAGTCGTTCGGATTAAAGAACAATCCGGCCAGCACGATACAGAGCAGGAACAACCCGAGTACTGCAGCGCCGGCCAGCAAGGCGATCTTCGGTATCCGGGTCATGAATCCTCCGGCAGCAATGGGCAAGGTTCGCCCCTATTCACTGCGGGCCGAATTCTAACGACAGGTGGGATCGAACGTGCCAGATCTATTGCAGCGCGAGCACAAACCATGCGGTTGCGGAGTGGCTCGCTCGTGAAATCAGGGTTGCCACAACAGGGCGTTGTCGCGTCCCATAACCTGATGCCATGGATCTGCGGCATCAGTCTGATGCTATTGCCGATCATCCTCCTTCCCGCGGCAAAGGCAGATGGCTCAGAACCCGGATTCAGACTCTCCGTCACAGCCTTGGGCGCCATCTATACCTGCATGGCGCTGTTCAGCCTGCAATCCTCACGCACTGCACACACCTACTGGACGGCCTGCATCGGTACGCTGCTCACAGGCGTGCAAGGTTATCTCATGGCGCGATACGTCATGACTCAACAGACCGGTCTGTTCTACGACATGGCCTGGAGCATGCTTTCCATCTGGGGCGCTGTACTGTTGGGTCTTAAAACCATGCGTCATATGGCCCCGAAAAATCTTCCATCGGCGACCATATCCGCAGCCAGCCAACAGCAACCATTGCTCAATGAACGCTTGAAGACGGCCATACGCGCCGCCGGCCTGTGGGTATGGGAGCGGGACCTGCGCTCCAACCTGCTGGTCTGGGATGAAAACCGGCCATCCGAATTGGACCTCGACAAGGTCGCCTACGAAGACTTCCAGCAGCAGTATCTCACCCTGATTCCTCCGGACGACCAGATATCCCTGCGCAATCACATTGATGAAGCCATCCGTCAGGGCGACAAGGGATACACCCTGCGTTATCGCACACGCAGTCCTCACTCGACTTTCGTCCGCCATCGCGAAACCATTGGCCATATCGAGTACGACGCCCATGGCAACGCCGTGCGCCTGATCGGCGCCACACGCGACATCACCAACGAAGTGCAAACGCACGAGATGATTCAGCGCGAAGCGCAACTCAAGGACGAGCTCTCCAGTCGCCTGCACGCCGCCATTGAAACCGCCGGCATGCACTGTTGGCAGGTACGGCATCCGGAGAAAGCACTGGTGTGGAGTCAGAATGCAGCGGCCGAGTTCGGACCGGAGGCGGAAAATCTGTCCTTGACGGAGCTGAATCAGATATTGCTGAGCAATATTCATCCGGATGACCTGCATGAATTCCACGTGGAATCGAAACTGGCCATTGAACAGGGATTATCGGCGCGTTCGTTTCGCTATCGCCGCATGATGCCTGATGGCAAGTATCATCATTTCCGCGCGTATCTGCGTCATTACTACCAGGGAAATGGTACGCCCGATTACGTGGTGGGCTCATGTCTGGACATCACGGCCTCCGTGGAAGCGGCAGCGCAGATCGAACAACAGAAGGAACAACTGGAGCAAATGCATGTACGCATGGAGCGCGCCGCCAGGTCGAGTCAGGAGGGCCACTGGGAGCTCAACATGCAAAGCGGCGAGTATTGGGCTTCGGCCAGCTATCGGGCGCTGCTCGGTTATTCATCCGACTTCGATCTCAGCACTGTCGATCGCTATGAAACCATCGTCCATCCCGATGATCGTTCGCAGGACACACGACAGGTGGTCAAAGGTCTTGCTGCCGGCGACCTGATTGTTTATGTGCGCCGCATGCGGCATGCCAATGGCGAATGGCGCTGGACACAAGCCCAGGGCGCGGTGGAACGGGATCGGCACGGCAAACCTTTACGCCTGACCGGTTCGCTGCGCGACATCCATGAACAAAAACTTGCCGAAGAAAAACTGGCGGAAGCGCAGCAGCGTTTGACGCGCGCCATCAACGGCACGGCGGATGGTTTGTGGGAAGTCGATCTGACCACCGACAGGATGTGGCTGTCGCCACGATTCATGGAAATCCTCGGTCATGAAGCCATCGAGAACACGGCCCTGACGAGCGCGGATCTGGACCACATGACTCATCCGGACGATCTGCCCCTGATCCAGGAACGACGTCAGGAAGCCTACGAACTGGGGCGGTCGCCCGATTCTGAACACCGCATGTTGCACAGGGACCAGAAATGGATCTGGGTCAGGGTGCGCGGCACGGTGGAACGCGATGCCCATGGCAGGCCGATACGCGTCGCGGGCAGCATGAGCAACGTGACTACCGCGCATGAAGCTCACGAGCAATTGCTGCGGGCCACCGAGGAAGCACAGGAAGCGAGCCGCGCCAAGAGCGCCTTCCTGGCCAACATGAGTCACGAGATCCGCACGCCCATGAACGGCATCATCGGCATGAGCGATTTGTTGCTGGATACGCGTCTGGAGGATTCGCAACGGGAGTGCGCCGCCACCATCCGCAACAGCGCCGATCTGCTGCTGCGCATCATCAACGACATTCTCGATTTCTCCAAAATCGAAGCCGGCAAGCTCGATATCGAAGCCATCGAAATGGACTTGCGCAACAACGTGGAAGAAGTGGGCGCCATGCTTGGCCTGCAGGCGGCCAGCAAACAACTGGAACTGATCGTCAATGTGCACCCGGACCTTCCCGAACGCGTCATCGGCGATCCGCAACGCATCCGTCAGTGTCTGATCAACCTGGCGGGCAACGCCATCAAATTCACCCGTCAGGGCGAAGTGGTCATTGAAGTCAGCCATGCAGGCGATCAGGATGGCCGGATGCTGTTGCGCTTTGAAGTGCGCGATACCGGCATCGGCCTGACCGAAGAAACTGCCGCCAAGCTGTTCCAGCCATTCACGCAGGCGGATTCGTCCACCACCCGGGAATACGGCGGCACCGGCTTGGGACTGTCCATCGTCAAACGCCTGGTGGAGATGATGGGCGGTCAGGTCGGCATCAAAAGCGAGTCGGGCAAGGGCTCGAGCTTCTGGTTCACGCTGCCGCTGGCCGCTGCCCTGCATGAATCTGCGGTAACGAGGCCACTGCACACTGGCAAACGCGTGCTGGTCGTCGATGACAATGCCAGCGGCCGGCGCATGCTGACAGTGCACCTGAAACACCTGGGCCATGAAGTCACGGCCGTCCAGCATGGCGCAGCCGCCTTGCAGGCACTGCATGCAGCGCTGACCATGCATCGGCATTTCGATGTCGTCCTGGCCAACTCCCGCTTGCCGGACATGGAAGCCGCAATGCTGGGCGGACACATCCATGCCAATCCGCAACTGGCACATACCCGGCTGGTGCTGATGACTGCCATCCATCGGCCCGGCGATACACAGCGTTCTATCGTCACCGGCGTGGCGGCGCATTTGAGCAAACCGATACGAGTCCGCGAATTGCGCGAGTGCCTGCGACGCCTGTTCAGCAGCGCGGCACGCACACAGGTTAACCAGCCTCAGACCGCCAGCATCGCGCCACAACAACCGGCTGCAGCAGCGCGTTTCACAGGCAATGTCCTGCTGGTGGACGACAATGCCGTCAACCAGAAAGTGGCCGGCCGGCTTCTGGAACGCATGGGCCTGATCGTGACCCTCGCCAGTGATGGCGCCGAAGCAGTCAAAGCCTATGAAACCGGCGCATTCGACATCGTGTTCATGGATCTGCAAATGCCCGTCATGGATGGCTTCGAGGCTACGCGACGGATTCGCGACTTCGAAGCCTGGCGGCCGCGCAAACCCATCATTGCCCTGACGGCCAATGCCATGAGCGGACAAATGGATCGCTGTCTGGCCAGTGGCATGGATGGTTTTCTCAGCAAGCCGATTCAGGTCGATCAATTACGCAGCATCGTGGCCAGATATTGCAGCGGCAGTTCGATCGCTGATGAGAACAAAGAACTGGATGGACAGGCAACAGCCACATTGCTGGAGACTGCTGCTGAAACTCCAGCGCTGCTGAACAAGCAACGTTTAACGGAAACTTCCGGCGGCGATGTCCGATTCATGCGCGAACTGGCCAAGCTCTATATAGAGAGCGCCTGGCAAATACTCGCAGACATAAAAGCCGCCCACGCCAGCCATGATCGGCACGGCCTGGGTCGCGCCGCGCATAAACTCAAAGGCGCCAGCGCCAGCATCCATGCCGATCGCGCCCATGGACTGTGCAAATTTCTGGAAGAAAACGCCATGACACTGGATGCGGATAAACTGGCCGCCACTCTGCAACAACTGGAACAGGCCATTGCCAGCCTTGCCACGGAACTCGGCACACTGCTGCAAGATGACCAATCGGTGGCCTGAAGCAACCCGACGAGTCATGCGTGCTTGTCACGCCGGTAACTGGCAGGGTGACAGCGGCGCGTCATATCAGGCAGCAGACAGAAAAGAATTCAGGCGGCCGTGGCCAACTGCACCGTGACCCGATTGCGACCGCCGGATTTGCTGGCATAGACGCCGCTATCCGCTGCTGCAATCAGCCGGTCGAACGCGGTTTCCACACCCATGCCGGGCTCCCAGCCACTGACGCCGAAGCTGGCGGTCACCGGAACAATGGCATCTGCAATCTGGTAAGGCGTCGCCGCCAGGCTGGTCCGGCAACGTTCGGCAACGGCAGTGGCATTGGCAATGGTGGTTTCCGGCAGCACCACGACAAACTCCTCGCCGCCATAGCGTGCAATCCAGTCGGTATCCCGCAACGATTGACGCAACGATTGGGCAAAACGGATCAGCACTTCATCGCCGGTCTGGTGACCATGGGTATCGTTGATGCGCTTGAAATGATCGACATCGCACAGCATCAGCGACAGGGGATGCTGGTAGCGCTGCGCACGGTCCAGTTCACGATGCAACTGATCCATCAGATAGCGGCGGTTGTACATGCCGGTGAGTGGATCGGTAATGGACAAGCGCAGATTTTCTTCGTTGGCCACGCGCAGAGAGCGCTCGATGTCGATCAGGCGCTTGCCGGTATTCAGGCGCGCCAGCAGCTCGGGTTCCAACACCGGCTTGACCAGATAGTCATCAGCGCCGGCTTGCAGTCCCATGACCACATGCTCAACCGCATCGCGCGAAGTCACCACAATGACATAGACATAGTGCTCCAGATTCATGGAACGCACTGCGCGGCACAGCGACAGTCCATCCAGCCTGGGCATTTCCCAATCGGTGACCAATAACGAGATGTCGCCCAGCGCCAGCAGTTTGAGCGCCTGTTCGCCATCCTCGGCGGTCACTACTTCGAAACCGGCGCGCGTCAGCATGCGCCCGACCAGCATGCGCTGGACAGGTTCATCGTCAACCAGGAGCACTCGCCACCTGGCAGGCGGCGTTGTGCCGGCTACGGATAATGGGTTGATCACTGGTTGCTGCATGCTACATCGATGGTCCAGCCAGGCCTTGTTTCAATTCACTGCTTCAGTCACGGTGGCATTCCAGGCCGCCACTGCCGCCGGCAGTTCGGGACCTGGCATGGGTTTGCCAATCAGGTAACCCTGCACACGGTCGCATTGCGCCCGCGCCAGAAAATCGAGCGCCTCCTGGCTTTCGACGCCTTCGGCACAGGCGGTCAGACCCAGTTTGTGCGCCAGCAACACCATTGTCTCCACCATGACCCGCGCCTCGTCTCTGTGACACATGTCACGCACGAAAGAGATGTCGATCTTCAGCTCACTAAACGGCATCAAGTACAGTTGCTTTAGCGATGAATACCCGGTTCCGAAATCATCTATCGACAAACCGAAGTTTTTCACACGCAACCGGGTCAACACGTCCATGGTGGTGTCGGGATCGGACATGGCCGCCGATTCGGTGATTTCAAAGGTAATGAATTGCGGATCAACGCCGTAATGCGCCGCCAGACGCGCCGCCATGTCCGGAAAGGTGCGGTCGTTGAGCAGGCGCGGCGACAGATTGATCGCCACCGCCAGCGGCAGTCCGGCAGCATGCCATGCCGCCGTCTGGCGCATGGACAGTTCCACCACCTGCTCGGTGAGCTGGCGGATCAGGCCGCTGCTCTCGGCAATGCCGATGAATACCGGCGGCGGGATGAAACCTCGCAAGGGATGCCGCCAGCGCGCCAGGGCTTCGACTCCCTCCACCCGCCACTGCCCTTCAGTCGTGTAGCGCGCCTTGGGCTGGTAGTACACGCGCAACTCGTTACGCGCCAGCGCCAGCTCCAGATCAGATGCCGTGATGCCGACACTGGGCTTCATGGTCTTGCGCAGCACCGCTTCCAGATCGCCCAGCATGATGGGCTTCTGCAAGGCGCCCAGCATGTTCAGACCCTGCGCGCGGCCAACCTGTTCGGCGGTGCCGAGCACCCGCTGATCCATGCCGCTGGCCACCAGTACCTGCGCCTTGGCGCCCTGATTGCCGAGGTAACGCAGCAATTCAATGCCATCCGCGCCTGACATCTGCAAGTCCAGCACCACCACGGTGGGATTGAAATCCAGATAGGCGCGCCGGAAGACATCGGCCTCGGTCACCGCCATGGCCTCAAAACCCAGACGCTTGGCAACCTCGGCGATGAATTCACAGAGTTCCTGCTGATCGTCAATAACCAGCAAACGATTGGCCGACTCTAACAAGACGCACCTCGCGACAATATATCCTGGCCCATTCCATGGACAATTCCATGTGGCGACACCATGTATCAACCGACAATCAATCCAGCAGGGTCCTGATCTTCAATGCCAGTTCTTCATTACGGTAAGGTTTTGCAATCATTTCTTTCTGGCCCAGCGGACCGGCCTTGGCCAGCACCGGATCGCCCAGATAGCCCGTGGTCAGCAGCACCTGGATGCCCGGCTTGAGTTCGCGGGCTCTCAAGGCCAATTCCGGTCCGAGCATAACACCCGGCATGATGACGTC
The DNA here is from genome assembly GCA_050248275.1 of Steroidobacteraceae bacterium. Classification (GTDB taxonomy): domain Bacteria; phylum Pseudomonadota; class Gammaproteobacteria; order Steroidobacterales; family Steroidobacteraceae; genus CAILZL01. Next base: position 68,511 of record JBFWSR010000016.1, on the reverse strand, counting down.
CGTAAACAGCATATCGATGTGCGCAGTTTCATTGAGCACCCGCAACGCCGCCTCGCTATTGGACGCTTCCAACACCCGATAACCCAGTTGCTGTAATGCCAACATGGTCGTCGCACGCAGATCCGTGTCGTCCTCGACCACCAGAATGACTTCGTTGCCGCCCGGCATGCCTTTCTGTATCAGGGTATCCACATGGTCGGATTCCGCCTCATGGCAGCGCGGCAGCAGAATGCTGATACGCGTGCCTTTACCCGGCTCGCTATGTACCAGCACGGCGCCGCCGGACTGTTTTGCGAAACCATCCACCATGGATAGCCCCAGGCCACTGCCCTTGCCGGTTTCCTTGGTGGTAAAAAAAGGTTCCAGCACGCGCGACAGCAACTGCGGTGGAATCCCCATGCCGGTATCCGCCACGGAAATTTCCACATAATCACCCCGTTCAAGATCGGCATGGGTACGGAAAAATGTAGCGTCAGGCCGGAAATTTTGCGCGGCGACCGTCAGCACACCGCCGTCCGGCATGGCATCGCGCGAATTGATCACCAGATTGAGAATGGCGTTTTCAAGCTGGCCGATATCCGCCCTGGCATGCCACAGATCTCGAGTTATCTCCAGACGCATCTCCACCGTGTCGCCGAGAGTACGCTGGATCAGTTCGGCAAACAGACGTAGTTGCTGTCCCACATCAATGATGACCGGATCGAGTACTTGCCGCCGCGCGAAACTCAGCAGGCGCTTGGTCAGTTCAGTGCCGCGCATGGCGGCGCGCATCGCGGTCGCCAGCTTGCGCGAGATCGCCACATCATGATCGACGTCGCGCTCGATCAGTTGCAGATTGCCGAGAATGACGCCCAGAAGATTGTTGAAGTCATGAGCGACGCCGCCGGTCAACTGGCCAACAGCCTGCATTTTCTCGGCCTGATAGACGCGGGCTTCGAGCATTTTCAGCTCGGTGACGTCAGTCAGCACCATGAAACAACCCACTACGGCATCGGCGCCCTGACGCTGCGGCACGAAGCTGCAATGCACCTGACGATGCTGTTCAGCCGAACTGAAAGCTCTTACCAGATGACTGTGCTGGCCAGCCAGCGCCTGCTTGATGCCATGCAGCAGGTCGGCGTGTTGCTGTGCATTCAGCAGGGCCGTCAGTGGTTGCCCAAGATTGGCGGCGCTCAGACCGATCAGGCCGCGCAGGCCGGACTGATTGCAATAGGTCAGACGCTGCTGTTGGTTGACGTGCATCACCAGCGACGGCATGGCGTCGAGCGTCGCGCCGAAAAAATCGCGCATGTCGCGCAGCGTGCGCTCAGCCTGTTTGCGCTCGGTTACATCCTGCAACGCGCCATACAGCCGTACCGTGATGCCATCAATACGCTCCGGCTTGCCAATGAAACGCAGCCACTCGTTGCCCTGTCCTTTCAGTTGCAGTTCCAGGTCAAAACTGTGTCCCTCAATAATGGCTGCGCGCGCTGCACGCAACAAAGCATGCCGGGAAGAGCGCTGCAAGGCGCGCAGCGCCTGGTTGACCATGGCGGTACGCCCGCCAGACAAATGCAAACGACGACTGATGCCTTCGGAAACGCTCAGCCGTACCGAGCCCACATTCAATTCCCACGCACCCACCTTGGCCAGGTGCTGCATATCGGCCAGCATCACATCGATACGCGAGCGCTCGGTCAGATCACGGAAAGCGATCAGGCTGGCTGCGGCGCCGTTATGGCGTAGCGGCACCATGCGGTACTCGACAGGACGGGTACGCCCGTTCTTGCAACGCAATACCGCGCCGATGCCACGCAGCATGTCGGTGGTATAACCAATGCGGGCAGTGTCGCGCTGTTCCGGAAGACCACCGGCGGACATCAGCTTGCGGTAGTCCTGACCCAGCAATTCTTCAGGCTCGTAACCCAGCAACCGTGCGGCAGCCGGGTTGGCAAAACAGACGTTGCCTTGAACATCCAGTTCCAGCACGCCTTCGCCGCTGGCATCAACGATGGCTTCATTGCGACGCTGGACCGCTGCATCGGCGAGGACGCGTTTCTGCACACGCTGCCAGCGTCGCCGGAACAGCCATGCCAGCCACAGACCGCCTGCCGCCAGAACGCTCATCAATATCAGGGACATCGTTGACAGCTGCACCATAACTCTCGAGGGAAAACCCGCATCAATTTTTGTTGTTGGCGCAGCCGTCAGCCTGAGGGGGTTGAGAATTAAAGAGCTGGCTGGCCCTTATATTCGACAACCTGTATAGCCATCAGCCGGGTGGACGCCCTGCGTACCAATTTACTGCATATTGCATCAATTGGGCGGCCGTGCGCAGCGACAACTTGCGCTTGATGCGCTGACGATGCGATTCAACGGTCTTGATGCTGAGATTGAGGGCTTCCGCAGTCTGTCGGGTCGATAATCCCTTGCCGATCATGTGCAGCACCTGCAGCTCGCGATTGCTCAGACTGTCCACGGGATTGGCCGAGGTGTAGGTACCGCCCGCTGCGAACTTTTCCACCATGCTGTTGCCGACCGCTTCACTGACATAGATGCCGCCTTCCAGCACGCGGCGCAACGCCAGCAGGAACTGCTCGCTGGCCGCCTGCTTCATGATGTAACCATTGGCGCCGGCGGACAGCATGCGTTCGGCATAAATCGCCTCATCGTGCATGGACAGCACCAGCAACGGCAAGGAGGGGTAATGCGCGCGTGCATCCTTGACCAACTCCAGCCCATCGCCCTGCGACAACGACACATCGACGATCACAGCATCGGGCTTGAGTTCACGGATCAGGGATTTGGCTTCGCGGGCGGTCTCCGCCTCGCCGCACACCTCCATATCCGGTTCGGCCTCCATCAAGCGCCGCAAGCCCTGCCGGACGATGGGATGATCGTCCACGATCATGATGCGACGACGGCGCTGCGGGCCACCCGCGCGCTGCTGCAACCCTGACATAGGTCCCGGTGTCATTAGTTACGCTCCTGACGCTCGATCAAACCCCACACAACAGGCCCTTGCCTGCAACGCCGCCTGTGGCGGCCAACTGATGATTGTTCTACCGCCCGGCAGCAGCGCATGCTCAGCGAGCAACTGGAGCTTGCCTATCAGTCAATCCATTAATCGCTTGCAACAGCAGTCGAGACTCATGGCGCGCCGACATTACCCGTGAGTCACCGGGACACATCGCTTTTGGCGCCGCGCGTCGCCACCCATTGAGCGGCATAGCGCATCAGTTCACTGGTGGAACGCAGATTGAGTTTCTCGCGCATGTGGCGCCGGTGCGCATCGACCGTTTTCATCGACAGCGTCAGACGTTCGGCGATCTCGCGGGTACTGACTCCGCCGCCGATCAGCGCAAACACTTCCAGCTCGCGTTCGGTCAACGCCGCCACCGGATCATCATTGCCGGTAGCCAGCTGACCGCGCATGGCCTTGGACAGCAGACGCTCATTCATTTCAGTGCTGATATGACGCTGTCCTTTCGCCGCCTTGCGCAAGGCCGTCAGAAAATCGGTTTCCGCAGCAGACTTCATCACGTAGGCGCTGATGCCCATGCGCAGCAGACGTTCGGCATGCAGCGCTTCTTCCTGCATGGACAACACCACAATGCGTATGGCCGGATAGTGCTGCCGCACCCAGCGTACCAGCTCGACGCCATCGTCGGACCCCAGGGTGAGATCCAGCACCGCCACATCCGGCACCATCTGGGTAATTGCATGACGCGCCTGCGCGGCATCGGCGGCTTCAGCCACCAGCCGGAATCCGGGCGCGCCCGCCAGTAACTGTTTCAGTCCCTCGCGAACCAGCGGGTGATCGTCAACGATCACGATACGTGCTTCTTGGTCACTCATAATTGTTAGACTCCGCTTCGTTTGCGGGATTGCGGGCCATCCGTCTCGACCAGGTCGGACCAGCATCCTGCATCGCCCATGCTTGAGGTGTCTGCAGCGCCACATCCCTGATTAAAGACTGTTGCTGCATTTGCAGCGCGACTGAAAGTTTGTTTTACCATTCAAGATGCAGGCAAACAAGTCGCATTGACCTTTCGGTCAAAGACAGCAATGACCTACATGGCCGGCAGGCGCCCACATTCCACTCAACATCGACATGGATACATACCCCGACACCCCGCTGCGAGTCATCGTTCTGGAAGACAACCCGGTCGATGCCGAGCTCATCGAGCTGGAACTGTACCGGAATGGCTTGCATGCCGATTGTCAGCGCGCCGTCTCGTCGGACGATTTCTGCAATGCATTGCATAACGGCATTCCCGATCTGGTGCTGGCTGATTACACACTGCCGGGATTCGATGGCATGAGCGCCCTGCGCCTGCTGCGCGAACAATATCCGGACGTCCCGTTCATTTTTGTGTCCGGCTCGCTGGGCGAAGAGCGCGCCATCGAGGCGCTGAAAAGCGGCGCGACCGACTACGTGCTCAAGGATCGTCTGCAGCGCCTGCCGTCCGTGGTGCGACGCGCCCTGAGCGAAAGCCATGAGCGCTATGAACGCCGCCAGGCACAACTGGCGCTCGACGAGCAGCGCACGCTGCTGACCGCCATCATCGACAATCTGCCGGAACATATTTATGCCGTCGATGCGCATTCCCGGCTGACGGTGATCAATCAGGCCATGCTGGCCAGACTCAAACGCCGCCGCTCTGCAGCCATCGGCAAGCGCCTCAGCGAACTGCCGGGCCAGGAGCATGCGCGCGACATGGAACTGCTGGATGCCATGGTGCTGAACTCCGGCCGCTCGCTGGTGGAACAGGAGCGTGCCGTGGAGGCACAGGATGGTTCGATGCACTGGCTGGTCGGTTCGCGCATTCCGCTGCGCGACCATCACGGTGAATTGATCGGCGTGGTATGCACGGAGCGCGACATCACCAACCGCAAGGAACTCGAACAGGAAATCCTCGATATTTCCAACCGCGAACAACGTCGTCTGGGCAGCGATCTGCATGATGGACTGGGCCAGGAGCTGACGGGCCTGTCTTTAATGATGAAAGGCATGGAAGTGCAGATGGCGCGCGAACATTCGCCTTATCTGCCGCAGGTGTCCAAGCTGAGCGAGCTGATTGCGCGCACCATCCACAGCACCCGCGCGCTGGCGCGCGGGCTGGCGCCGGTGAATCTGGAACGCGGCGGCATTCGTGAAGCCTTGCGACAATTGGCCGCGCGCTGCTCGGATATTTACAATCTCAACTGCAGCTTCGATGACAGCCACGCGCAACTGACGGAGCTGGACGAAGGCCTGGCCACCCACATCTACCGCATCGCCCAGGAGGCCACCACCAATGCTGCGCGGCATGCACGCGCCAGCAACATCCATATCGAACTGCGCACCACCGCGCGCCGCCTGTACTTGAGCGTTACCGACAACGGCATTGGTCTTGACACCGGACTGAGCAACGGCAAGCCGGGAATCGGGCTGAAAATCATGGAATATCGCGCCCGCACGGTGGGCGGTACGATCAGCTTTGAAACCCTGAAGAGCGGCACCCGGATTGCGCTGTCCTGTCCGCTGCAACTGCTGCGCAAGCAGCGCGGCAAATCACCCGGCAAGCAGGGTTGAATCCTGCTGGTGCTCTGCGCCCCAGGAACGAATGAAGGATTCCAGCTCCACCGCCGTCACCGGCTTGCTGATGTAATCCCCCTGCACGCGATCACAGCCCAGACGACTGACGCGCTCGAAGGCCGCCTGGGTTTCCACCCCCTCGGCGCAGACGCTCAGAGACAGTTTATGTCCCAGATCCACCAGCGCCGACACCACGGTACGCGCCTGCTGCGAATGATTCGTTTCGGCAATCAGCGCCCGGTCGATCTTGATGCTGCTGTAAGGCATCTTGTACAACTGTGTCACCGATGAAGTACCGACGCCGAAATCATCGAGCGCCAGCTCCACGCCACGCAGCCGCAGGCGGGCAAAACTGTCCAGCACCAGTTCCTGATCCCCCACTGAAGCCGCTTCCGTGACCTCAAAACACAAATAAGCCGGTGGCACGCCATATTCGCGCAACACCTGCGAGAGACGATCAGGGAAATTCAGATCGGATACGGTACGGGCCGCCAGGTTGACCGCCAGACCGACATGCAGACCGCACGCATGCCAGTGCCCCACCTGACGCAACGACTCCGTCAGCACGAAATCGGTCATCTCAGCCATCAGATTTTCGTGTTCCACCAGCGGCAGGAACTGCGCCGGGTACAACAGGCCGCGTTGTGGGTGTTGCCAGCGCACCAGCGCCTCCACAGTACCGACCGCCCAGGTGTGTTCGGCGTGATGCAGGATCGGCTGGTAATGCAGCACCAACTCGTACTCGGCGATGGCACGACGGAATTCATCGCCGGTCAACGGCGCCCGCTCACCGTTGCACTTGAGCAGATAAGCCTCCAGTTCGCGCATGCGCACCGGCTTCTGCAGCGCATCCAGCATGCGCAAGCCCAGCGACAGACCGAACTGGCGCGCCGTACCCAGCACCTTGCTGTCCATGCCGCTGAGCAACAGTACATCGGCCTTGCTCGCAGTTGCCGCCAGATGCCTTAATCCTTCAACACCATCCATGTCGGCCATCTGCAAGTCCAGAATCACCAGATCCGGCTGGTCCTGGGCCACTGCCTGACGAAATGCGCCGCCGGAATCGGCCGTCACGACAGAGTAGCCGCTACGCTTGCCGATCTCGGCAATCAGCGCCAGCAGCTCCGGGTCGTCATCAACCACCAACAGCACATTGCGAGCAGACACGGACACGGCGACCTCAAAAAATGGCTTGCAGCCAGGACTGGATCGGAAATTCGCCGTAAAACTTTAGCTGCTCAGCCCATCTGGAACTGTGAACGGGCGCACCTTCAAGACCAACAAGACGATTAACGTGCGGTCAACTCCTGCAACAGCGTCGGCGCCGGATAGATCACACGCAGCGCCTCCAGAATCGCCGCCGGATGGACTGCCACGGCCCGGTTCAGACGCGCGTCGTACCAGAAGCCGCCCCCCAGGGAATGGATGTTGCCATCGAAGATCAGACCGACAATTTCGGCATTGCGATTGATGACCGGACTGCCGGAGTTGCCGCCGATGATGTCATGGGTGGTGACGAAATTGAGACGCCGACTGCCATCCAACCGATCCCTGGCCGCCAGCCAACTGCCCGGCAGGGCGAACGGCTCGGCACCGGTATGACGCGCAAACGCGCCGTCAATATCGGTGAATGGCTCGATGTCGCGCTCGCCGTCGCGCCAGCCGCGCACTTCGCCATAAGACAGGCGCAGCGTGAACGTGGCGTCGGGAGGCAGTTGTTTACCAGATTGCTTGAAGCGCACTTCGGCAAGCAACTGTCCGACACGCTCACGTACTGATTCGATTTCGTTGTCGTAACGTTTGCGCAGTGCGCGCGCTTCAGGCTCGATCATCGCCGCCAATTGAATGAAGGGGTCGTTCGACTGCGCAACGGCGCCGTCATCCGCCCACAGTGTCTTGCGCAAGGCGACATCGCCCAATTGCGTGGCGCCGATCAGGCGTGCCGCGAGCTGTTCCGGAGATTCCTTGCCCAGCACCTTGCGCACCAATGGATGATCGGCGCCCAGCCATTCACGCAACTTGGCCAGCGACCAGGACAGCTTCAATTGTTCGTATTCCGGATAGAGCGGCGCATCACTGAACAAGGACTGTTCCAGCGCAGGCAGTTCGGCCTCGGCAAATTCCGGCAGGCGTTCGCCATCGGGTTTGGCGCGTTCGGCGGCGCCGCGCACCAGCATGCGGGCAAAGTTGAAATAACTGCTGAGGAAACCGCGCCCGGATTCAATGAAGTAATACTCATTGCCGATCAGGCGATACACCGCTTCCGCAGCGGCAATGTCCTGCCACGCCGTACGCGCTGCCGCAAGTTCCGGGTCGGTCTCCACATACTGCTGCAACGCGGCTTCAGCCTGCTGCTTGCTGCGTACGAACTCGGCGTCTTGCAAAGTTGCCAGCGCACCACGGCGTGCCTTCAAGGTGTTTTCGATGCTGAACAGATCGCCAGCGGCAATCCGCTGCGGCTCGCTGCCCAGTTTCTGATACTGCTGCAACACACCGCGCAGTTCGGCATACAGCAGCAAATCGCGCTGATAGCGCACATCGCGCAACGTCGTCAGTTGCGCCACGGTCAGCCCGCGCTGGGTGGCGCCGGGATGTCCGGTCACGAACGTGAGCTCACCCGGTTCGGCGCCGGTCGCCTTGAAGCGAAAGTAATCCTTGATGCGCGCCGGCTTGCCATTCTCATAGGCGCGCAGGAAAGTCACATCCAGATCGTAGCGGGGAAAGTTGAAGTTGTCGGGATCGCCGCCGAAGAAAGCCGCAGCCTGTTCGGGCGCCCACACCAGCCGCACATCCTGAAAGCGGTGATAGCGATACAGGTGATACATCCCGCCCTGATACAAATCCACCACATCGCAACGAACTGTGGTGCGCGCCGCGCCGATGCAGGTCGAAGTCAGTCGGGCCTTGGCCGCGTTCAACGCCTGCATGAACGCATCGCCGCGCAATGCATTGGTCGCGGCCTTGATCGTGGCCGTGACATCGGTAATCTGCTCCAGCCGATTCAGCTCCAGAAGAGGACAGCGAAGCTCCTGTGCGCGGCTCGCCGCCAGGAAGCCATCACGGATATAGTCCTTGCTGGCAGATGACAGGTCCGCAATGCAACGCACACTGCAATGATGATTGGTCATCACCAGACCGGCAGGCGAGATAAACGATCCCGAACAGCCCTGCGCCAGACGCACCGATGAATGCATCACCTTGTTGATCCAGTCCTGACCGGGCGTGAAGGCGTAATTGGCCTGCAACTGCTGCACCGGCAGGTTATCCAGTGTCCACATGCCTTCGGCCGCGCCAGCCAGCGTGCTGACCAGCAACGATACGCCTGCGACGAATAAACGCATGTCCGCCCCCTGGTTTTTATTAGCTGATTGAATAATTCATGCTCACGCTGCCGGCAGTTACCGTTGCAGGTAGTGCTGCCGCACCGCCGGTGCAAAACGTTCGACAGCATAACGCAGCATGGTGCGCGGCATGCGTGCGGCATGAGTCTTGAGAAAACCTTCTTCGACTGCCTGATCACGCTTGCCGACTTCACGCAGCATCCAGCCCACTGCCTTGTGAATCAGGTCATGCTCATCTTGCAATAACAGTTCGGCAAGGCGCAGCGTCTCGGCGAACTCGCCCTGCTTGATGTAATGAAAGGTCGCGAGAATGGCGATGCGCCGCCGCCACACATTGCCGGAGCGGGCAAAACGCAGCAATGGCGTGCGGGTACGCTGTTGCAGATGCGCGCCGACAATGTGTGAGGCCGAAGCATCCACCAGGTCCCAGTTGTTGATATACGCCGTGCTGCGCATATAAAGCCGGTAGATGGCCAGCTGCTGTGCAGCCTCAGCGCGCTGATATTGTCCGACCATGATCAGCAAGGCCAGCAGGCGCGCTTCATGCCAATCGGATTGCAACAGCTTGCCGGCTTCCGCCAACTCAAGACCCAGATGCTGCCTGGCCACACTGCGCAGCATTGGCACGGTCAGGCCCAGAAATTGATCACCTTCACCGTACTGTCCCGGACCGGTCTTGAAAAATCGCTGCGACATCCGCGCCCTGTCAGGATCGCGCCGTGCCTGCAATTCCCGCAACAGGCCGGTCGCCGTCGCTGCAGTCCGCACTGCTGACGACCTGGCTTTAACGACCACGGCGTTGTTTCCTTGCTGGCGAGCTTTCCCGATCATGCTCCGCTGCCTTGCATTCGCTGGCGGTCGTATCCCGAATGATTTCCGCCAGTCGCAGCACACCCGGGCCCGCCGCATCGCGGTCGGCATGAAACAGATACAAGGTACCCACGCGGACACTGCCCTCACGCAGTTTCTGCGGCCGCAACACACCGGCGTGCAATTCCTCGCGAATCTTTTCCTCTGGAAACCAGGCAAAGCCGTAACCACGCCGTACTGCTTCGATTGAAGTGCTCATGTTGCTGACGGTCCAGCGTTGGGTCGCATCCAGCATCAAGGCATTGCCGCTGCGATTGATGCCGCTGTCGCGCACCACCAGCTGACGGTGGGCACGCAGATCGCGCTGGGTCAGCGGCCGCGCGAACTGCTGCAAGGGATGCCCGGGCGCCGATACGGCCAGCAGACGCACGGCCATCAACGCATCGCCCAGATAGCCCGCCGGCACGGTGGCGGAAATCGCCAGTTCTGCCTTGCCTTCACTGAGCGCCTCGAAGGTGCCGCTCAATACCGACTCGATCAGTTCGATGCGCGTATGCGGACTCTCGTGCGCAAACAGCGCCAGACACTTGAGCAATACTGCCGTCGGAAACAAAGGTTCGACCGCCAGACCGATCTCCGCCTCCCAGCCTGCCGACAAACGATGTGCGGCACGTTCCAGACCGCTGGCTTCTTCCAGCAGGGCGCGTGCCCGGCGATACAGCAATTGTCCCGTGGGCGTGAGCACGGCCTTGCGTCCCTGCAGCTCGAACACCGTGATGTCCAGCACCGACTCCAGTTTCTTCACTGCATAGGTGATTGACGACTGGCTCTTTTGCAACTGCCCGGCCGCCTGGGCATAACCACCCGCATCCACCACTGCCAGCAACGCCCGCCATTGCTCGATGGAAATGCGCGGATAACCGGGCAGGCTGGTTTTTTCCGGGATGCTTCGCGGAGGACTCATGATCAATCCATTCGATAGGTTGACGCCAAATATTGAGCTTTTTAATTGACCCGGTAAATCGTTTCATGGCGGCAAGCCACTCTCTCAGGCCAATCCCTCAGCCCGTCACGATTCGAGGAATCACCATGAAAACCCTGCTGCAGCTCAATACCAGCCTGTTCTCCGCCGGAGGTCAGTCCACCCAACTGGCCAATGCCTTTGTGGAGGAATGGCAACGCAACCATCCCGACGCCAGGGTGATCATCCGCGACCTGGCCAACGAACCTGTGCCGCACCTGAATGCCACCCGCCTGCAGGCTTTCATGACTCCTGCCGAGCAGCGCAGCGTTGAACAGCAGGCAATCGTTGTCTACTCGGATGCCCTGATTGCCGAATTGAAAAACGCCGATGTCGTCGTGCTGGGCCTGCCGCTGTACAACTTCGGCATTCCTTCGGCCCTGCAGGCGTACTTCGATCACCTGGCGCGCGCCGGCGTCACCTTCAATTACACTGCCAACGGTCCGGTTGGCATCATGCAGGGCAAGCGCGTATTGGTGTTTGCCACACGCGGCGGTAAATATGCCGGCACGCAGCAGGACAGCGCCACCACCCAGGTACGCGCATTCCTGAATCTGCTCGGCATGCAGGACGTTGAATTCGTTTACGCCGAAGGACTCAACATCGACGCTGACACCCGCGCGCAGGGCTTGACTGCCGCACGTCAGCACAGCACGCGGCTGGCGCAGACATTCGCCAGCGCTTGAATCACAGAGGTCAATCCATGAGCAGCCGCAGCGTCAATCAAATCATCGAAGGCATGAACACCTCGGATGGCGCCGGCGTGAAACTGCTGCGCAGCCTGGGGCAGCGTCAGCACCTGCGGCTGGACCCCTTCCTGATGCTGGACGAATTCGGCAGCGACAAGGCCGGCGATTACATCGCCGGCTTCCCTCCGCATCCGCACCGTGGTTTTGAAACCGTGACCTACATGCTGGAAGGCCACATGCTGCACGAAGACCACATGGGCAACAAAGGTCATCTGCGCAATGGCGATGTGCAATGGATGTCCGCCGCACATGGCATCATTCATTCCGAAATGCCGCAGCAGCAGGCAGGCCGCATGCATGGCTTTCAGTTGTGGATCAATCTGCCGGCCCGGGACAAGATGAAGCCGGCCAGCTACCGCGACATTCCCGCCGCGAAAATTCCGGTCGTTCAGCTTGGCAATGGCGGCACGGTGAAAATCATTGCCGGTGAATTTGTAGATGGCGAACAGTGCATTGCCGGCCCGGTACAAGGACTGGCCACACAGGCGACCTATCTCGATGTGCATCTGCCGCAGGGCCGGCATTTCATGCAGCCCACGCCGGAGACGCACAACGCGCTGCTATATCTTTATCAAGGCGAAATCAGTGTTGGCGAAGGCATGGCGGCAACGCCGGTCAGCGGTCATGTTGCCGCCTTGCTCAACGCTGGCGACCGCATCGTCGTGACTGCCGCCAGCGATGCGCGCTTCCTGGTGCTGACTGCCCAGCCCCTGAACGAACCCGTCGTCCAGTACGGGCCGTTCGTGATGAACACGCCGGAAGAAATTCAGCAGGCCATCCTCGACTATCAAACCGGCAAGCTGGTGCAGGCCAGAGCGCGGGCGTTTAGTGAGTAAGCCCGAGCAGGCAGCAGGGCTACTTTGATGCGTACTTTGGACTATAGGGCCCATAGAGTAGCCCACGGCCCTGCAGAGTAAAAAGTTGTGCGTTGGCCGCTCGACTAACGCCATGGGCCGCATCTGATTTCTTGTTGATCGCTTGAGTGATTGCTGCAGCAATCATGTCAGTAAGAAAGTTGCCGGAGCTGTCCGGGCTTTGTTGTACCGTGGCTTGACCCTCCCACAGCAACGTACCGGTACGGGCATCAACCAAACTGGCATTTGCACTGACTGTCGTCACGCTCGAAACCAGTTGGAACTTGCTGCCATATTGTTTCAGTGTAATAAACATGACCGCATCGGCGCCAATCACCTCACGCACTTTGGCGAGTGACACTTGATGCATCTCACCCGCCGTAGGCATGCCATTCTCTTTCAGGAACTGATCCACGACAGCCACTGGGAACACGTAGTAACCCATCTCTGCCAGCGGCTGAGTAACTGTCGATAGATAACCGTAAGTGCCCATTACCTCAGTGCTCTCGTTAATCGGCGGTAGCACAAGTATCGAGCGCGGATGTGCAGCACGGAAGTTCGTGTAGTCGTATGGCTGAGTGGCGCAACCAGCCAACGCAAGCGCAGCCAGAATCAACAATACGCGGATGACTGAACTCATGGTTTTCTCAAGTTGGCCAAAAGGCTATCCATCATCACCGCAGACTCCGGGTATTCCGCTTTTTCGGCAAGCAACTCACGTTCAGATTCATCGAGCTTGCCCAGTTGCGCATACAGGTAGCCAAGATGGGCATGCCAACCAGGTGGCACGTGCTTATGCATGGCTCGCGCCTTCTGATAGTCCTCTTCCATCTTGAGAATCTGAATTTCCGGCGGAATGCTGCCTGGTGCCGCATACGAGGCATACACCAATTCCTCGTAATTTCCCCAAGCGTACATCGCGGGGCTGGCGCAGCCTGCGATAAACGCAAACGCCAGCAATGCCGCGATGGTACGACTCACTTCGCTGCCTTCAATGCACCGTTGTCGATGCCTTCTGCCAAACGATCGACCGCCTCGCGAATGGCAAGATCCAACACCTTGCCATTGAGTGTGGAGTCATAACCTGCCGTACCACCGAAACCCAGCACTTCACGATTGCTGAGCGCATATTCGCCTGCTCCTGAAACGGAGTAAGCGACTTTGGAAGTCGCCACATCAACAATGTTCAGGGTGACTTTCGAATACGCCACCTGCTTCTTGCCACTGCCAAGAATTCCAAAGAGTTGCGCGTCGCCAGTTTCTTTGCGACCAAACTCAACAACGTCGCCCGTAATGACGTAGTCGGCGCCGGCAACATTCTGCACCTTGCCGCTGTACTTCAATTCTTGGGCTAACCGCGCCATGTTATCCCGGTCCATGACATCGAAGCGGCCGCTTTCCTGCAGATGACCGATGAGAATCGTCTTTGCCTGACCGCCAAGACGGTCAACACCATCAGAAAACAGCCCACGCAAGTAAGTCGAGCGATTATCGAACTGCCCGACGGAAATCTGTTGTTTAGGACCGATGTATCTAGCCGCTGCCGCTGCCGGCTTCTCGGGCGTAATCGCATTGTGAGACTCGGTTGCACATCCACACACCACAAGGGCTGCCAATAAGGCGGCCATTAATCCGTTCTTTTTCCACAAGTGTGTTAACCGCATAAATCCCTCGTAATTCTCATAATTGACCATGGTAGCTGGCAGCTACAGTTGCAATCATACTTACAGTCCTGCAAGCAGCATAGACGCCTCTCCCGAATGAAGCCAACTCAGTTATTCATGGATGTGTACGCACAATGACGCCTGCACATTGGCACCAGAATCAACTCGTCGCGTTGGTGCGTAGACCCTTGAGTAATTTTTCTTCATCCAACTCCTGCTCCCACTTCGACACCACGATGGCCGCCACACCATTGCCAATGCAATTGGTCAGCGCCCGTGCTTCGGACATGAAGCGGTCAATGCCCAGGATCAAGGCCAGACCAGCCACCGGAATGGCGGGCACGGCGCTCAAGGTCGCAGCAAGGGTGATGAAACCGCTGCCGGTTACCCCGGAAGCGCCCTTGGAGGTAAGCAACAGCACCGCAAGAATGGTCAATTGCTGCGACAGCGACAGATCCGTATTGGTGGCCTGTGCGACAAAGATGGCCGCCATGGTCAGATAGATGGACGTGCCATCGAGATTGAATGAATAGCCGGTGGGGATCACCAGCCCGACTACCGGCTTGGAACAACCCAGTCGTTCCAGCTTCAGCATCATGCGCGGCAGTACGGATTCGGAGGATGAAGTGCCGAGCACGATCAACAATTCCTCCTTGATGTAGACAATGAACCGGCCGATGCTGAATCCAGCCCAGCGGGCGATGCCGCCCAGCACGATGAAGATGAACAGCACACAGGTCAGATAGAAACTGCCCATCAACTTGGCCAGCGGCAACAGCGAGGCGATGCCGTACTTGCCGATGGTAAACGCCATCGCGCCGAAAGCGCCAATGGGCGCCAGACGCATGATGAAGCCCACTACGATGAATAGCGCCTGGGCGAACTGTTCGATGAAGTGCACCGCCGGTCGGGCACGTTCGCCGGCAGTCGCGAAGGCGAAGCCGAGCAGCACCGAAAACAGCAGCACCTGCAGGATTTCACCCCTGGCGAAGGCATCCACCACCGTAGTGGGAATGACATTCATCAGGAACTCCACCGTGCCCTGCGACCTGGCGGCGTTGGTATAGCTGCCCAGGGCCGCGGTATCCAACGTACTGACATCGGCATTCATGCCAGCGCCGGGCTTGATGACGTTCACTACCAGCAAGCCAATGGCCAGCGCCATACTGCTGACCACTTCAAAATACAGCAATGCCTTGCCGCCGACGCGACCGATCTTTTTCATGTCCTGCATGCCGGCAATGCCCGTGACCACCGTGCAGAAAATGATCGGCGCGATCAGCATCTTGATCAGCTTGATGAAGGCATCGCCCAGCGGCTTGAGCGCCGCCGCCTGCTCAGGATACCAGTGACCCAACAACACACCGCAGACGATTGCGAACAGCACCTGGGCATATAAGGAGGTATAGATGGGTTTGTTCGTGGCCATACTCGCGCCCGGTTGTCGGATTGTTGTAGTAAAGGCGGAGGTGAAAGTGGAGCGGGTGATGGGAATCGAACCCACGTTAGTAGCTTGGGAAGCTACAGTTCTACCATTGAACTACACCCGCATGGGCGCGGAATTCTAGCGCTTCCATGCGCTGCTTTACCACACCATGGCCTGTGCAATACTGGCAAGGACAACTGGACTCTTATCATCCTGCCACACCATGAAAAAAGCCCTGACACTGCTGCTGGTCTTGATCGCCGCCTATCTGACCTACAGTCAGCAACACGCCAGCCAACCCGACCGGGTATCTGCGCCGACCGCCAGCGAGCAGCCGTCAGTTGCAGTTGCCGAAGCCAGTACAACTGGAACGGCAGCGATCGAGCACGCCTTCCGCGAACAACGCAGCAATGTGCAGGTGGAGCTGCAGGGCACCGTCAGCAAGCTGCTCAAAGAGGACAGCAATGGCTCAAGGCATCAGCGCTTCATTGTCAGCCTGCCTTCCGGGCATACGGTGCTGGTGGCGCATAACATCGATCTGGCGGAACGCGTGGCCGATCTGCAATCTGGCGATGCCGTCATCATCCATGGCGAATATGAATGGAATCCACAGGGCGGCGTCATCCACTGGACGCATCGCGATCCCGCAGGCCGGCATGAGTCCGGGTGGATCAGGCATCGGGATCGCATTTACCAGTAATCACAACGGATGCAATACGCACCTTTCTCATTCTGATGACTGCGTATATGACGCGTTCATTCCCGGATATAGGAGGCCTATCCGGCTGATTAACCTAGCTGCCGTTCTCTTGAACAGTTAAGTGAGGCAGAATCATGTCGATCAGCAAGACCCTCCTGGCCACCAGTATCGCAGCAATGCTCGGCATTGCCAGCTTCAGCGCAAACGCTGCTGATGAACCCGGCAAGTTAACCATGCGCCTGCGCGCCATTCACATCGTCCCTGCAGACAAGTCTGATGCAGCGTTGGGCGGTGCATTGCCGAAAGACGGCGTGGACGTGAGCAACAAGTGGGCGCCGGATATCGACTTTGAATACGCTGTCATGCCGCACGTGGGCGTCGAGCTGTTGCTGACCATCCCGCAGCGTCACACTGTGGTTGCTCATACAACAGGCGGTGACGTCAATCTGGGCACTGTGCAGCACCTGCCGCCGACACTGACTGCCAAGTATTACATCCTGACCAACGCGGTACGTCCCTATGTGGGCGCCGGCCTGAACTTCACCTGGTTCACCGAGGATGATCTGGCGTTGGGCGCCACCAAACTGACCATCAAGCGCACCAGTCTTGGCCTGGCATTGCAGGCAGGCGTGGATGTCAGTCTGACGGACAGGATGTCTTTATCGTTCGATGCAAAGAAAGCTGACATCAGCACCAATGTCTATGCCGGCGGCACCAAAGTCACCACCGTCTCCGTCGATCCGTACATCTACGGCGTGGGCGTCGGCTACCGCTTCTGATGACACGGCGCACAGCGCTGTAGAATCGGAACCATCATTGCATGACAGGACTCAAGCTTGAGTCCTGTCATGTTTCATTTCAGGCAACCGGGTTTTCAGCATGAGCGCAAATCCTGAGACAGTGGCCGAGATCACCGCCTACGAACAACTGGGTGGCGAGGCCGGCATCCGCAAACTGGTCAAGTTCTTTTATGACGACATGGAATCGTCACCGGACGTGGCCGAACTGCGCCGCCTGCATGCCGCCGACCTGAGCTATATGCGCGAAACACTGTTCGAATTCCTCAGCGGCTGGCTGGGCGGGCCGCGCACTTATTTCGAACGTGAAAATGCCAAGTGCATGATGTCAGCGCATGCGAATGTACCCATCAGTCAGGTTGAGTCGGATCAATGGATGCTGTGCATGCGGCGCGCCCTGGGCAAGATGGACCTCGATGAGCAAACCCGCACGCTGTTCGAGCAGGGATTTACCCAGGTCTGCAATTCAATGATCAATCGCTGATCGAGATGCGATCTCAGCCATACCGACTTGCATCGACCGGCGATCACAGGCCGGTCAATGTCCGCAATATGCCCGCCATGGCCGCCAGCAGCAGCGCCAGCGTCGGCAGAATGCTGACGCCATAGCCCAGACCGCGTTTGTTCGGATCGGCCACATAGCCCCGCAGATATAACTGACGCCCAACAAGATAAATGGCGCCGAGGCCAGCCATCCATGCGGGCGACCAGTACTGAGCCGCCACCCACAGGGCCGGCAGGAATACCGCCATGGTTTCCAGCGTGTTCATGTGCACGCGGTAATAGCGTTCGAATATCTCGTGCCCGGTCGTCGCCGGCGCCGCCACCCCGTGACGCACCCGGGCGCGTCCGACGAGGATGCCGAACCAGATGAATTGCACCAACGCCAGCAGCGTTACCAATTGTACCCATGCCATTGCTCATACCTCGCGGTTGCCATTTATTCAGTCCCGGCGGCAGGACAAGTTTGCGTTACCCACTTATCATGGCGGTAATTGAGTGAAACGGACAGCCACCTTGATCAGTGTCAACTCGCTAGTCAAAGACTTCGGCAGCTTTCGCGCCGTTGACAACCTGTCATTCGAGGTGCCAGCCGGACAGATATTCGCGCTGCTCGGCCCGAATGGCGCCGGCAAGAGCACCACCATCAAGATCCTGACCACCACGCTTAAACCCACCAGTGGCAGCGTGCTCTTGGACGGTCACGACCCTGTCAAGGAGCCCATGGCGACACGCCGTTCCTTCGGTATTGTGTTTCAGGACCCCAGCCTGGATAACGAACTGACCGCCAGGGAAAACCTGGAACTGCATGCGGTGCTGTACGACCTGCCTGCGGCATCCCGCCGGCAGCGCGTTGCAGAGTTCCTGAAATTCGTTGAGCTATGGGAACGCCGCGACAGTCTGGTCAAGACTTTTTCCGGCGGCATGAAACGCCGGCTGGAAATCGCGCGCGGGCTGTTGCATACGCCCCGGGTGCTGTTCATGGACGAACCCACGCTGGGACTGGACCCGCAAACCCGCAATCACATATGGAGCTATGTGCAACGCGTGGTGCAGGAACAGGGCATGACCGTACTGTTCACCACTCATTACATGGACGAGGCGGATCGGATTGCCGACCAGATCGCAGTGGTCGATCACGGCAAGATCATTGCGCGCGGCACCGCGCAGGCGCTCAAGCAGCGCACGCAAAAACAGACGCTGGAAGAAGCGTTCATCGCCCTGACCGGCCGTGGCATCCGCAACGAAGAAGCGGATGCCCAGCAACGCATGCGTGATGTCTCCAAGGCATGGATCAGGCAACGATGAACGTCATTTATGCGTTGTGGCTACGCCAGTTGAAACACTATGTACGTTCGCGCGCCCGCATGGTGGGTTCGCTGGCGCAGCCGCTATTGTTTCTGGTGGGACTGGGCTTCGGCTTCGGCCAGACATTCGAGAAAGCAGGCAACGGCAGCTATTTGCAGTTTCTGGCGCCGGGCATCATCTGCATGGGCGTACTGTTCACGGCCATGTTCTCCGGCATGGAAATGATCTGGGACCGGCAATTCGGTTTTCTCAAGGAAACCTTGGTGGCGCCGGTGGCGCGGATGCAGATTGTCGCCGGACGCATCCTGGGCGGCGCGACGGTGGCCGTGATCCAGGGTTTGATGGTTGCGCTCATCTGCCTCATCGCCGGCTTTCGTATCGAGCATCCCGCCATGCTGCCACTGGCGCTGCTGTTTCTGTTCCTGATCGCCATTCTGTTCGCCGCGATCGGCACCACGCTGGGGTCGCTGGTGGAGGACATGCATGCCTTTCCCCTGATCATGAACTTCCTGGTCATGCCGTTGTTCTTCTTTTCCGGCGCGCTGTTCCCGGCCAATCAGGTGCCGGCGACATTACACCTACTGATGCGGCTGAATCCGCTGAGTTACGGCGTGGATGGCGTGCGCGGCGCCCTGACCCGGACGCTGTTATACGGCTTCAGCGCAGACATCATCGTACTGCTGTTGCTGTCAGCGCTGATGCTGAGCATCGCCAGCTGGTGCTTTGCCCGTATCGAAGCCTGACACAGGAGAATGCATCATGAATAAATTAAGTATGACCTTGACGGCACTGATGATGGCGACCGCCCCGTTGTCACTGCATGCGGATGAAGCGCCCGATTATTCCGGTGCCGAACTGTATCGCGTGTTCTGCGCCAGTTGCCACGGCGCACACGCACATGGCAACGGCCCGGTGGCAGGATCGCTCAAGGTCAAAGCACCGGATCTGACCCGGATTGCCCGGCGTCGCGATGGCCATTTTCCTGACGAAACCATTACACAGATCATCGACGGTCGCGAGCCGCGCACTGCCCATGGCACCCGCGACATGCCGGTGTGGGGTCAGGAGTTCTATGGCATGAGCGGCGACGATCCCGCCCGCCGGGCGCGCAGCGATGAATTGATTGCGCGCATGGTGGACTATCTGCGCTCGATACAGCGTTAGAGCCATGTGCTTTGCAATTCACATCGGCTGAATATAATTATTCTGGTCCCCCTGCTTTGTTTCTCTGATATGACCCGCATCAAAGCTGCCCTGACGCATCTGCTGATCAGCGCCTCCCTTTCTTCGATAGTGATCTGCCTGCTGTTGTTCTATTGGTATCCGCTGCCGTTTTTCTGGGCGCTCGGCGGCCTGATGCTGTTGACGCTGATCATCGGCATCGACGTGGTGCTGGGCCCGATCATGACCCTGATCCTGTTCAATCCGGAAAAATCACGACGCGCACTCACACTGGATATGAGCCTGATCGCCATCGTGCAGATCACCGCACTCAGTTATGGCCTGTACTCCGGTTATGTCAGCCGCATGGTATACGGCGTCTTCGATGGTCAGCGTTTTCAACTGGTGCAGGCCAGCGACATCGTGCCGGACTTCCTGCGCAAGACCAGGCTGCCCGCTTATCGCGAACTGCCGGTATTTGTTCCAAAGTTTGTAGCGCTGTCGATACCCGATGACCCCGCAGCGCGCAGTGATATGGTGTTTTACGGCGCATTCGGCGTCGGCCCGCAGTTCATGCCGCAATATTACGTACCGCTTGAACAGGCAGGCATTGCGCCAAATCAGGCAGCCCTTTCAAGGTCGCAACTCCAGTCACGCAACCCGGCTCTCGCCGCGGAAATCGACCAGTTGCTGCAGAAAAACCATCTGAGCTGGCAGGAAACCGTACTCCTCCCCTTTGAAGTCAAGACCGCCACCTACACTGCCGTGGTGCGCCGCCAGCCAATGGCCGTCATCAAGATACTGCCGTTCAGCCTCTGATGATCCTTTATCGCAGATGCCTCTCGGAACATCGGATACACCGGCTGCCGCAACTGCGGTACGCTTGAATCATTGCATGGGAGAAATCAAGATGAATAACGCGTCCCGATTCTTACTGTTGGCTCTGTGCGGCACATCGACGCTGGCATGGGGGCAACTCGCAGCGAGCGGCGAGAAATGGCGCGTCACCAGCTCGATGCAAATGGAAGGCATGTCGATGCCCGGCTCGACCAATGAGATTTGCAAGGCCGCCGGCAACCAGGACGCGCCCATTCCGGCCGACAAAAACTGCACCACCTATGACACCAAACGCAGCGGCAACACGCAAAGCTTCAAGATGCGCTGTACCGGCAAGGATGCGATGGAAGGATCGGGCGAGATCACCTATCTCGGCCCCGATCACTACAAGGGCAGCATGAAAGTCAATGCACAAGGCGCGCAGATGACCATGAACTACGAAGGCCAGAAACTCGGCGCCTGCGATGGCGGCGAAATCAATACCAAGGCCAGGCAGATGGTGGAACAGAGCCAGCAGCAGATGGCCCAGCTCACCAGGGAACAGTGCCGCGAGGCAGCAAAGTCAGCGGCGATGCCCAGCATGATGGCCAACTGCAAGGACCCGCAGGACATTAAAACCTACTGCACGAATTTCCAGACCCACAAGTCATTCCTGTCGCAAGCGGATATGCAGCGCATGTATGCCCAGCAGGGCCAGGCAGCGCAACCCGGCGCCACACCCCTGAACGACTCTGCCAGACTATGCGGAACGGGTGTCGAGAAAGTGCGCGCCAATCTGTGCAGCACCGCAGAAAACAGTGGCCAGCTGGATTTCCTCGTCAAGGAATGTTCGGCGCAAGCGGCCGAGCTGGCCAACGCGCAATGCGCGGGCCGTCGTTATACCGCCGTCAATGAGAAGTATCGCAACTTCTGCTCAAACTACACGAACCTGATGGTGCAAAGCGGCGATGAGAATGCTCCCGCCTCGCCTGACAATTCCAAAGACAAGACAAAGGGTCTGTTTGGCAAGGGCAAAAAGGCGCTGGGCGGCCTGTTCGGCAATTGATCCGCTTTGCTGTTGCGTCATCCATGCTGCACATCATGCAGCCGCCTGGCTGGCTTCATGATGCTACTGTGCGGCTGGCTGTCAGTAGCGCGAGCAGAGGCGCCTGATCCCTATCCACAGGCAGCGCGCAGCTACCTGCTGTTATTCGATGGCCAAATACTGGGACAACATGCCGCTACGACACGCCTGCCCGCAGCGTCGCTGGTCAAGCTGCTCACTGCACTGGTGCTGCTGGAATCCGACTGGTCGAACGAGCGCTGGATAACGGTCAGCGCAGCAGCCGCGCGCGCCGAACCATCGCATGTCGGCCTGCGCCCCGATGACCAGATACGCGCCGGCGCCGCGCTGGCGGCGATGCTGATCCACTCCGCCAATGATGCCTGTCTGACACTGGTGGAAAATGCAGCGCCCGACTGGGCGAATTTCGTCATGCGCATGAACGCACGCGCGAATGCGCTGGGCATGCACGATTCGCACTTTGTCGATCCCTGTGGCTTTGATGCGCCCGGTCAATACACAACCGCTACTGACCTGCTGAAACTGGCTCAGGCGGCGCATCGACAACGACTGATTGCGACGCTGGCAGCCGCAGACCACGCCACCCTGACGACTCGCGCCGGCCGGCAGATTGCGTTCACCAATACCAATCAATTGCTGGGTCGCCTGCCGGGTACGCTGGGCATGAAAACCGGCTATACGCAACAGGCAGGCCAATGCCTGATTGCACTGGTGCGGCGCGATGAACACGAAGTGTGGCTGGTCATGCTCGGCGCTCGCCAACGCTGGTGGCTCGCGCATGGCATGATCGAGAACGCTTTTGCAAATGCATCACTCGTTCATTAACGGACGACTATCGACCCCGCCATTATGGCTGAGAGCGCTGCTGTTGGGCTCGGTCATCACTGCCGTGTGGTGGCCTTCGCTGGATGCAAGCTTCCAGTTCGATGACTGGAATGTGATTGTCAACGAACCGCGCGTCCAGTCGCTGTCGGCATGGCTGGCCGCCATGCCGGGTATGCGGCCACTGCTCAAACTCAGTTACGCGCTTAACCATGCGCTGGGCCACGGACCCCGCGATTTCCGGGTTTTCAATATGGTTGTACATGTCCTCAATGCAACATTGATCACTGCGCTGTTTACTCTCAAGGGACTACAGCAAGGTCTGACTGCAACCCGGGCACGCTGGACGGCACTGCTGACCGGCCTGCTGTTTGCCCTGCATCCCGCCCAGACTGAAGCGGTGACTTACATCAGCGGCCGCTCCAGCTCACTGGCCGTGCTGTTTTCGTTACTGAGTCTTTATGCATGGGCCCGCAGCGAAACCGCCGTCGATATGTCAGCGCGACGCAGGTATATCACGGCGTGCTGCTGCACCTTGCTGCTGGCCGTCGCCGTCAAGGAAACCGCACTGGTCATGCCACTGTTGTTCTGGTTGTGGTCCGCCGGCACGCCCGGTTCGCCCGGCTTTGCACAGCGTTTGTGGATACCGCTGGCTGTGGCCATCGCAGCCCTTGGCATTGCGTGGTTACTGCCCGCGTATCAGCAATTACTGTCTTTCAGCCTGAACATCCGCTCTGTTGGCGATAATCTCCTGACGCAGGCGCATGCACTGCTGTATCTCGCCGGTCAGTTGCTGCGCATCAACCATATGAATGCTGATCCACAGCTCGTCACTGTGACGCAGCCCGACCTGCTCTCCATCATGTTGCTGGCCATGTGGCTCATGCTGGCCGGCTGGAGTCTTCGGCAATTACGCCGTTCATCGACTGCGGCATTCGCCATCCTGTGGTTTCTGGTCTGTCTGCTACCCACCAACACGCTGTTGCCGAGACTGGATACAGCCAATGATCGGCAGCTTTATCTGGCGCTGGCGGGACCGTCCTGGCTGGTGGCGTCATGCAGCACGCGATTCCGCCTACAACAAACTTTCCCCGGGAAACTGACCATCGCCGCACTACTGGCGCTGCTTGCCTTAAACACTGTGCGACGCAACGAGGTTTACGCTACCGAGATCAGTTTCTGGCAGACCGCTGCGGCACAGAACCCGGCCAGCGCCCGGGCGGCCAACAATCTCGGCATGGCTTATGCTCTAGCCTGTCAGCCGCAAGAGGCGGATAGTGAATTCGAACGCGCCATTGCGCTGGAACCACAGGACTTTCATGCGCGTATCAATCGGCAATTGCTGCGCGCCGGCACACTGCCCGGCACTGACAGGTCAAATTGCGACGCAGAGTAGGAATTGCTGTTCACGACTCATAGCAAGCGCGCGAATTGATATCGCCAGCCAGACTACACTGGGCGGTCTGCAGCGCCCTGATTGGTTTTGGACGCGACGCTGGCGGGCTGCGGTGCTGCCTTCACGCGCGGCCTGGTTTTACCGACACGTCGTTCATTCAGGCGTTCGACCATGTCACGCACTTCACCATCCACCTGCGCCTTGTCGCCGCAGCGCATGCCTTTGATCAGGTTGGTGCCCTGAGCGATCACGTATTGGTACCAGATGCCTTCGAGACCGGCTGGCGTGGTGGTGCGCGCAATCGATTCGACTCGATATTCGGCTTCGCGATTGAGATCGGGATTCGGCACAGGATGCAGCATTGGATTGGCCATGTTGCCACCATACTCCTGAACCGCATCAAATATCGGAAAATCGTCGCCACATTGCCGCGATAACCGGCGCTCATGAATGCAAGCTTCGCCAGCATGACGACCCCTGTTGAACTATCAGCCTGACAAGTGACTAATTGGACAGGAATAATTCCGGCAGGATCACCCACTTGCCAGCACAGGCGCAGCGCGGGTTTGCGTCGCGCGTTGTGAATATCAGCCAGACAGGAACACCCATCCTGGCCGATGCATGCCACTGTTTGCGCAACTCTTTCCCTCCGATTGCCTTTATCCCGCGCTGGCGGCAAGTGCATCAAGATCAAATCTGCCGCCCGTGCAACCCATCAGCCACTCGTGCATCGCATCATGTAGCAATTCCACTTACAGAAAGTTCGCTAGCCGCCCCCCCGTGCAGGCATGGACAATCGAATATTGTTAGGCTAGCAACTCATTGTTAACACCAACTGTCTTCATGTCCGCTCCATCCTGTCGTGTTCTTGCCATCATTCCGCCGATGACACAGCTCAATACGCCGTACCCATCGACGGCATATCTGACTGGTTTTCTGCGTTCCCGTGGCGTCACTGCCGCGCAGGAAGATCTGGCGCTGGCGCTGGTGCTTGAATTGTTTTCGGTTGAGGGCCTGCAGGCCATTCACGAACGCATCGCCGCCATGCCGGCGCGCCAGCGTTCGGAACGCATACAGGCGTTTGCCGCGCAGTATCCGCGATACCTCGGCACCATCGCCGCAACCATTGGTTTTTTGCAGGGACATGATTCGACGCTGGCGCATCGCATCGCCAGTCGCTCCTTCCTGCCCGAAGGACCGCGCTTCGCTGCATTGGAAGCCTATGTAGATGAGGCAGGCGGCGATCCGCTGGCCTGGGCATTTGGCGCGCTGGGAACCCAGGATCGTGCGCGTCATCTGGCGACGCTGTACTTGAATGACATCGCCGATGTGCTGCGCGATGCAGTGGATGGCCGCTTCGAGTTTGTACGTTACGCAGAATCGCTGGCGCAAAGCCAGCCCACCTTTGAACCGCTCGCCCAGGCATTGGCGGCTCCGTTGAATCTGGTGGACAACACCCTGCGCAAACTGACGCTGGGTGCGATAGACAAGCATCAACCGGAGCTGGTACTGATTTCCGTGCCTTTTCCGGGCGCGGTCTATGCGGCGTTTCGCATTGCGCAGGCCATCAAGGCCCATGCCCCTGCCATCGTCACTGCATTGGGCGGCGGCTTTGTGAATACCGAATTGCGTGAACTCAACGAACCGCGCGTGTTCGATTACTTCGACTATGTGACGCTCGACGATGGCGAGCTGCCGGTACTGGCGCTGGTGGAACATGTGCAAGGCAAACGAGCCGAACATCACCTCGTGCGTACCTATGTGTGCGACAAAGGCATTGTGCGGTTCATCAATCATGCCGAGCCCGACATTCCCTTTGCCGACATAGGCACGCCCACCTGGGATGGACTGCCGCTGAATCGCTATCTGTCGCTGCTGGACATGCTCAACCCCATGCATCGGCTGTGGTCCGATGGCCGCTGGAACAAGCTGACGGTGGCACATGGCTGTTACTGGAAAAAATGCAGCTTCTGCGATGTCAGTCTGGATTACATCTCGCGCTATGAAACCGCATCCGCCAGTGTATTGGTGGATCGCATCGAAGCCATCGTCAGGGAAACCGGCCAGACCGGCTTTCATTTTGTCGATGAAGCCGCACCGCCCAAATCATTGAAAGCGCTCGCCGCCGAATTGCAGCGCCGTCATGTGGCGATTTCCTGGTGGGGCAACATTCGTTTTGAAAAATCCTTCAGTCCTGAGCTATGCCGGCAACTGGCCGACAGTGGCTGCATCGCCATCTCGGGCGGTCTGGAAGTGGCCTCGGATCGTTTACTCAAGCTGATGAAAAAAGGCGTCTCCGTGGCGCAGGTGGCGCGCGTGACGCGCGCATTCACCGATGCCGGCATTCTGGTGCATGCCTATCTGATGTACGGTTTTCCGACCCAGACCGTGCAGGACACGGTGGATGCGCTGGAGTATGTGCGCCAGTTGTTTGCCGAAGGCTGCATCCAGTCGGGCTTCTTTCACCGTTTCGCCTGTACCGTGCATTCGCCGGTGGGCATGCATCCTGAAGAATACGGCGTGCAGCTGGCGCCCTTACCCACTATCACCTTCGCCAGGAACGACATCGGTTTTATCGATCCGACCGGCGTGGATCACGATGCCCTGGGTCAGGCGCTCAACAAGGCGCTATACAACTACATGCATGGCATCGGCCTGGAAGAAGATGTGCGTAGCTGGTTTGCAGGTCGCGTGCCGCGAGCAACCGTCAAAGCGGATTACATTGCTCGCGCCCTGGCGGCTCGAGACTATTAATGTGGCATCAATCAAATCTGGATTGCGTTCATGGCGAGCCAGTCGAACCATGATTTTTTTGCAGCATTTGTCCTGAGACCCTGCGGCAAGTCCGAGAGGACGGGCGCGAATCGCTCCTGCTGCAGCAACCGTGCATGCCTGTTCCCAATGCCGGTCAATTTCCCGGCCAGCGCCAATCGCGAATTTCCGGCATATCCCTGCCCTGTTTGCGAATATACAGATGGTGCTCGATGAGTTTGTCGGCCAGTTCCTGATTGAGGTGCGCGCCGCGATCGCCCAGTTGCGGCAGGCGTTCAATGGCATCCTGCACCAGATGGAAACGGTCGATCTCGTTGAGCACCGTCATATCGAACGCCGTGGTAATCGTGCCCTCTTCCTTGTACCCACGCACATGCAGGTTGTGGTGATTGGTGCGGCGATAGGTCAACCGATGAATCAGCCACGGATAGCCGTGAAAAGCGAAGATGATCGGCTTGTCCCTGGTGAACAACGCATCGAAATCCCGGTCGCTGAGACCATGCGGGTGCTCGCTGCTCGGCTGCAATTTCATCAGGTCCACCACATTCACCACACGCACTTTCAGCTCCGGCAGCCGCGCACGCAGAATGGACACGGCGGCCAGGGTTTCCAGCGTGGGCACATCGCCGGCGCAGGCCATCACAATATCCGGTTCCGCGCCTTGATCGTTGCTGGCCCATGACCAGATGCCGATGCCTTCGATGCAGTGCACCACCGCAGCATCCATCGTCAGCCATTGCGGCGCCGGATGCTTGCCGGCCACCACCACGTTGACGCAATGGCGGCTGCGCAGACAACCATCCATCACCGCCAGCAGGCAATTGGCGTCCGGCGGCAGATAGACACGCACGATCTCCGCTTTCTTGTTGACCACATGATCGATGAAACCCGGATCCTGATGAGTGAAGCCGTTATGGTCCTGCCGCCATACATGCGAGGCCAGCAGGTAATTCAGCGAGGCGATTCTGCGCCGCCAGGGCACCTGCGCAGTCACCTTCAGCCACTTCGCGTGCTGGTTGAACATCGAATCGATGATGTGGATGAAGGCTTCATAGCAATTGAACAAGCCATGACGACCTGTCAGCAGATAACCTTCCAGCCAGCCTTCGCATTGATGTTCGCTGAGCATTTCCATCACCCTGCCCGCAGGCGCCAGAAATTCATCCTACTGCGTGCGTTGTGCATACCACTGGCGGTTGGTGACTTCGAAAACGGATTGCAGCCGATTTGAAATGGTTTCATCCGGGCCGAAAATGCGAAAGTTCTTCTGCTCATCATTCAGACGGATCACATCGCGCAGGAAGCCGCCCAGCACTTCAGTGTCTTTGGCCTGTACGGCGCCGGGCGACGGTACAGCAACGCCATAGTCGATAAAATCCGGCAAGCGCAGATCGCGCAACAACACGCCGCCATTGGCAT
Source organism: Steroidobacteraceae bacterium (assembly GCA_050248275.1). Lineage (GTDB taxonomy): Bacteria > Pseudomonadota > Gammaproteobacteria > Steroidobacterales > Steroidobacteraceae > CAILZL01. The sequence continues at coordinate 40,310 of JBFWSR010000016.1, read as the reverse complement.
GCGGATTGGCGCCCATGCGCCGTTCACCGAGCGGCGCCAGTTCGGCCAGTTGCGGCATCAGGCGTCCGTTGTCGTCAAAGAGCTCCTCCGGACGGTAACTGCGCATCCAGTCTTCGAGCTGTCGCAGATGTTCGGGATTGCGAGCGGCATCGGCGAGCGGCACTTGATGCGAGCGAAAACTGTTCTCCACCGGCAGATCATCCACAAATTTCGGTCCGGTCCAGCCCTTGGGCGAGTTGAGCACGATCATCGGCCAGCATGGCCGCGTGGTATCGCCATCGACGCGCGCTGCACGCTGAATATGCTTGATCTCGGTCACGACCCGATCGAGCACAGCCGCCATTGTCTGATGCATTTTTTCCGGTTCATGACCTTCGACAAAGTACGGCGTCCAGCCATAGCCGCGCAGCAGTTGTTCCAGTTCATCGCGACTGATGCGCGCCAGCACGGTGGGATTGGCGATCTTGTAGCCATTGAGATGCAGGATGGGCAACACCGCACCGTCGCTGGCTGGATTCAGGAATTTGTTGGAATGCCACGCCGTGGCCAATGGCCCGGTCTCGGCTTCGCCGTCCCCCACCACGCAGGCCACGATCAGATCCGGATTATCGAATACCGCGCCGAAGGCATGGCTGAGCGAATAACCCAGTTCGCCACCTTCATGAATCGAACCCGGGCATTCTGCCGACACATGGCTGGGAATGCCGCCCGGGAAGGAAAACTGAGTGAACAGTTTTTTCAGGCCTGTCAGGTCCTGGGGAATGTCAGTATAGATTTCGCTATAGCTCCCTTCGAGATAGGTGTTGGCCACCAGCGCCGGCCCGCCATGACCGGGACCGGAGATGTACAGCATGTTCAGGTCATACTGTTTGATGGCCCGGTTCAGATGCACATAGATGAAATTCTGGCCGGGCGTGGTGCCCCAGTGTCCCAACAACATCGGCTTGATGTGCGCCGGTTCGAGCGGTGTGCGCAACAGCGGGTTGTCATAAAGATAAATCTGGCCGACCGACAGATAGTTCGCCGCACGCCAGTAGGCATGCATCTTTTGCAACAGCGCCGGCGCCAGTGTCTGTCCTGCATCGAGATTCACAGCCATCATCTCACCCCTGTTCAGTAACCGCATCCAGTCCCAGCGTCTGGCATACAAAGCGAGCCATCATCCATTCTTCATCAGTGGGGATGACGCGCACCGCCACGCGACTGGTTTGTGCCGAGATCACATCGGCATTGACGGCATTGAGTTCTGCGTCAAGCTCAATGCCGAGAAACTGCAAGCCCTGGCAAATGCGGCCACGCACTGGCGGCAGGTGCTCACCGATGCCACCGCTGAATACCAGCGTTTCCAGCCCGCCCAATGCAGCGGCAAATGCGCCGATCGATTTGCGCGCCTGATAGCAGAACAGATCGATCGCTTCCGCAGCCGCTGCATCATGTTCTTCATGGGCCAGCAAATCGCGCATGTCGGAGCTGAGGCCGGACATGCCCAGCAAACCGGATTGCTGATTGATCAAGACGCTCAGTTGTTGCGGCGACAGTTTTTCGATCTGAGCCAGATACCAGATCACACCCGGATCGAGATCGCCGCTGCGCGTACCCATCGGCAGGCCGCCGCTGGGCGTGAAGCCCATGGTGGTGTCGATGCCCTTGCCATTGCGAACCGCCGCCATGCTGGCGCCATTGCCCAGATGCGCAAGAATCACCTTGCCAGTTGCCGCCTGCTCGCCGGCCACGCACGTCAATGCATGCATGAGATAGCTGTATGACAGGCCATGAAAGCCATAGCGGCGAATCCCCTTGGATTGATAACGCCGGGGAATCGGCAACAGCGTGGCGACACGCGGCATGGTTTGATGGAATGCCGTGTCGAAACACAGCACTTGCGGCAATGCCGGCACCTCCCTGATGAAGGCCTCGATCAGACGGATCTCGCCAGGCAGATGTTCCGGATCGTACTGACTGATGCTGCGCAATTCCTCCAGCAAGGGAGGCGTCAACAATTCAGGATTGCGATGCTCCATGCCATGCACCACACGATGACCCACCGCCTTGACGTTGGCAAAGCCCACGTGTGCATCCAGCCATTCCACCAGAAACCCCACTGCCGACTCAAAGCTGTCAGCCGCCACCTGTTGATTGCCATGCTGGTTGCGTAAAGAGTCGACGAAAGTCAGTGAAGTACCGGACAAACCGATGCGTTCGATCTTGCCGGCCAGAATCCGTCGGGGATCGACGCCGGCATGGTGCAAACCGAACTTGATGCTGGAAGATCCGCCATTGAGCGTCAGAACATGAGTCATTGCTGTTACCGCAACTAACGTGGGGGGCGGATGGCGTCAGCGCGGCGCTGCGCCAGCACGACGTGCAATTGTTCGAAAGGTTCGATGAATTTCTGGATGCCTTCGGCTTCCAGTTGCTGCGCCACACTCTGCAGATCAATGCCGGCTGCTGCAAGCTGGCCGGGCAAGGCCTGCGCCGCATTGAGTTCCTGCTCCAGCCTGCTTGCCGGCACGCCATGATCGCGATAAGCAGCCAGCGTCTCCAACGGCACGGTGTTGACCGTATCGGCGCCAATCAGCGCCTCGACATACTTGACATCGCTGTACCCCGGATCCTTGGTCCCCGTGCTTGCCCACAGCAAACGCTGCATGACTGCGCCATGCCGCGCCAACGCCTGCCAGCGCGGACTGGTCAACAACTGTCTGTACACCTGGTATGCAAGGCGGGCGCTGGCGATGGCCGCCTTGCCGCGCAGTTGCGACATGCCGCCGCTGTCGAGACGTTTGTCGATCAGTACATCAATGCGGCTCAGAAAGAAGCTTGCCACCGAGGCGATGCCGTCCGGTGATTTTCCATCCTGCAGGCGGTCCTCCAGTCCGACAAGATACGCTTCGGCAGTTTCACGATAACGTTCGACGCTGAACAGCAGCGTGACATTGACATTGATTCCCGCGGCAATCAGCCGGCGAATGGCCGGCAGACCGGCTGCGGTGCCCGGCACTTTGATCATCAGATTCGGTCTGGCCACCGTATTCCACAAACGCTGTGCTTCAGCAATAGTGGCTGGTGTGTCATGCGCCAGATGTGGCGACACTTCCAGACTGACGTAACCATCGCGTCGTTGTGTCGATTCGTAAGTGGGCAGCAACAGGTCCGCCGCAGCGCGCACGTCGTCCATGACCAATGTTTCGTACATCGTCTGCACATCCGCGCCGGCCTGCGCAAGCCGGGCAATGGCGGCATCGTAGTCATGATTCTCCACGATGGATTTCCTGAAAATCGCCGGGTTGGAAGTCAACCCGCAAATGCCGTCCGCGCCAATCAATGTCGCCAGCGTGCCGTCATTGAGCCAGGCGCGGCGAATGTCATCCAGCCAGATGCTCTGGCCAAAGGTTTTCAACTGCATCAGGGGATTTTGCTGTTTCGCGTCGTTCATGAAAAACCTTGTGGGCGATGCCGGGCGAAGAATCAATGACTGTGCCAGTCATCGTCCGAACATGCATCGTTGACAATACGGACCGCTTGCGGATTTGCAATGAAACCGGCAGCCAGCGCCGCGCTCAACGGACATACACTTCGGTGGTATAGCGCCGCATCATGCGATGGCTGTTGAAATATGAAGCGCTTTTGGAAATGGCGCCCTTCATCACCGACACCCAGCCCGGCGACTGTCCCGCCGCCTCGTGCCAGAGCGGCAGTACGGTAAATTCCAGTTTGTCGTACAGCGATTGCATATCGCCGCCATTGGAGGTTTCGGCATCGTCGCCAATGGCCCAGCCGGTGACGCCTTCGATACAGCCTTCTATCCACCAGCCATCCAGCACGCTGAGTTGCGGCACGCCATTGCAGGCAGCCTTCATGCCGCTGGTGCCGGAAGCTTCCAAAGGACGCTGCGGCGTGTTCAGCCACACATCCGCCCCAGCCACCATGGCGCGCGCCATATCCAGATCGTAGTCCGGCAGGAAAGCAATGGGAATGACATCGCGCAACTCCCGCATATGACGATGCAAGGTCTCGATCAGGTATTTGCCCTGACCATCCTTGGGATGCGCCTTGCCGGCCAGCACAATCTGGAATGGCCAGCGCTGCGCAATGCGCCGCAAGCGCTCCAGGTCGGAAAACAACAACCCGGGACGCTTGTAGCCGGTCATGCGCCGCGCAAAGCCGATGACGGGAATATCCGGCTTGAACTGGATGGATGTTGCGGCGCGTATCTGTTCGATGAGATCGCGCCGGCATTGCTGATGCGCCCGTGCGATCAAGGCATCGGGAATGCGATCCGCACGCACCAGCAATTCCGGTTCGTAATCCCAGCCAGGCACATATTCGTTGTAAAGCTGCGCAAGCGCTGGCGCGGTCCAGCGATAAGCATGCACGCCGTTGGTGATGGCCTGCACCGCATGACCTGGAAACAGGGTCTTCGACAACGTCGCATGCCGCTTGGCGACGCCATTGACGTACTGGCTGAGATTGAGCGCCAACTGGGTCATGTTGAGCACGTCCGCACCGGCGAAATGTCGCAGCCATACCATGTCGATGCCGTCGGTCAGGGTTTGCTGCACCAGTTCGTAGGAAAACTTGTCGTGCCCTGCCTCCACCGGCGTGTGCGTGGTGAAGTTGCATAACTGCCGGACGCGGGGCGCATCGTAGGGCGATTCATCTGGATGTACATCCGTGGCTGCGTAACGAAAGCGATTGAGCAGTTCGATGGTCAGAAAAGCCGAGTGCCCCTCATTCATGTGGTATTTGCGGATACGGAAACCGAGTGCATGTAATAACCGCACGCCGCCAATGCCCAACACTATTTCCTGCTTGATCCGGTAATCGTCGCCATCGCCATACAGATGATGCGTGATCAGGCGATCATCCACATGATTCTGGCCGAGATCGGTATCCAGCAGAATGACCGGAATGCCGTCGCCGGCCCGGCCTTTCACCACCTCGAGCCAGCCGCGCACCCAGACTTCGCGACCGCCGATCTCCACGGCCACCGTGGCGTTGAGCGCTTGCGCCCTGCCGGCAGGATCCCAGGGATCGGGCATTTCCATCTGCCGTCCTTCGGCATCGATAAGCTGGCGAAAATAGCCTTCCCGACTGACCAGCGTAACGCCCACCAGCGGAATGCCCATATCGGCGGCGGCCAGCAGTGCATCGCCGGCCAGCACGCCCAGACCGCCGCTGTAAGTGGGAATGTCATTATCGAAGGCTATCTCCATGGAGAAAAAAGCGATCCGCTCTTCGTAGGTGAACTGGGTATGCATGGGGTGTCCGGCTGACGTGCAATCTGCTAAATGGCGCAATGCGCGGTGCATGGGAAGGAAACATTGTATGACACCGATGTTACGGGCGGATTGCCGGAGGCGCCTGCAATGACGCAAAAATCCCTGCACTCGCTGACAGCAAAACTGTCATACAGACGTGTTTGAATTCACTGCACAGTGGTATTACTCACGGCGCCGGAATCCCGATGGTCGCAACAGGCAACGAGCAACATTTCAGCCTGCTTTCAGCACTCCGCAATTCGCTGCTCCAGCTCAAGAACGCGATGCTGGCGCTGGAGCAGCAGCACACAGAATTGCTTGCCGGCATCGCCGCACAACATCAGGGCAGCGCACGCAACCTGCTGCACTATCTTGCCATGCGCAAACAGGATCTGCGTGCGCTGCAAACCCAGCTTGCCGGCGTGGGACTGTCATCCATCGGCCGCTCCGAAGCGCATGCGCTGTCCACGGTGAATGCCGTGCTCGATCTGCTCGACCGCATCCTGAATACATCCACGTCCATTCAGATTGATGCCAGCCCGTGCGACCTCATTTCCGGCACGCATCTGCTGGAAAATCATGGCATCGCGCTGCTGGGACCGCCGCCCGGCGAACGCAGCGTGCGCATCATGGTCACGATGCCAGGCGAGGCGGCCGATGATTACACCATCGTGCATCGCCTGCTCGAAAACGGCATGAACTGCATGCGTATCAATTGCGCTCATGACGATGCCGTTGCCTGGCGGAAAATGATCGAGCACCTGCGCATGGCGCAGGCCACGCTGGGCCGGCAATGCGCCGTGCTGATGGATCTGGGCGGCCCCAAGCTCCGAACAGGAGACATCGAACCCGGACCGGCAGTGCAAAAACTGTCGTCCAGCCGCGATGCTTTCGGACGTGTCACTGCCCCGGCGCGCATCTGGTTGACCAGCCAGAGCGTCGCGCACCCGGCGCCATCCGTTGCGGATGGCGTGCTGCAGGTGGACGCCAAATGGCTGGCGGCAATACGACCCGGCGATCGGTTGAGCCTGCGCGATGCGCGTGGCCGCCGTCGTGTATTGCAGGTGGTCGATAGCGAGCGCGGCGGACTTTGGGCGGAACTGACGCGCACGGCGTATATCACCAATGGCACAACCATGCGACGCATCGGCAAAGGCATGCACGGCCCGATGGCCTGCAAAGTATCCGGGATTGCATCCGACGCCGGCAGCATCCGCCTGCAGGCGGGTGATTTGCTGGTGCTGACGCAGGATGCAACGCCGGGCCGCACTGCTTCGCACGATTCCAGCGGCCGGCTGCTGAGTCCGGCGCGCATTCCCTGCACGCTGCCTGAAGTGTTCGCTGATGTGAAAGCGGGCGAACGCGTGTATCTGGATGACGGCCACATAGCGGGCATTGCCGAAGCCGTGTCGGATGCGGAAATCCGCATCCGCATCGAACACACGCCGCCCCGCGGTGCGCGCCTGAAAGCCGACAAGGGCATCAATCTTCCCGACAGTAAATTGCGACTGCCGGCGCTCACGCCCAAGGATCATGCAGACTTGGAATTCGTAGTCCGTCATGCCGATCTGGTCGGCCTGTCCTTTGCCAATCATGAAAGCGATGTACAGGCGCTCATCGACCGTCTGCATTCGTTCGACAGCCAGCCTCCCGGCATTGTGCTCAAGATCGAAACCCGGCGCGGCTTCGAACGTCTGCCGGCCATGTTGCTGACCGCCATGCGCCATGAGCGTTTCGGAGTCATGATCGCCCGCGGCGACATGGCGGTGGAATGCGGCTATGAACGGCTCGCGGAAGTCCAGGAGGAAATCCTGTGGTTGTGCGAAGCGGCACATTGTCCGGCCATCTGGGCCACGCAGGTGCTGGAATCGCTCGCCAAGAACGGCACGCCCTCGCGCGCCGAAATCACCGATGCCGCCATGGGTCATCGCGCCGAGTGCGTCATGCTCAACAAAGGTCCGTACATCCACGAAGCGTTGCACGTACTGGATGACATTCTCAGACGAATGGAATCACATCAGTCGAAAAAGCGCGCCATGCTCAGGGCGCTGAAGGTGGCATGCGACTTCGATGGCCCGCAGCTTGAAGTCATTCGACCGGACGAGACCGCACCGTCATGACTGTTGCGCCGCCGTACCGGCGAAGCGCACCACGAAACCGACCCCCGCGCCGTTCAAACCATCCTCAATGCTGATTTGCGCACCATACTGATCGACCAGGCGCTGCACGATGGATAGACCCAGACCACTGCCGTAGGACTGGCTGTCGCCCAGACGGTTGATGCGATAAAAGCGTTTGAAGATGAGTTCGCGCTCCGCTTCGGGAATGCCCACACCAGAATCGCGCACCGCCAGATAACTGACGCCGTCGGACACGCCGCAACTGACCTGCACCACGCCATCGGCCGGCGTGTAACGCAAGGCATTGTCGATCAGATTGCGCAGCAGAATGTTGAGATGATCGGCATGGCCTTGAACGACGGCCGGCTGCGTCCCGGCAGTCAGGACAATCTGTTGACGCTCGGCGAAAGCACGATGTTCGCTCACCTGCTGCTGCACCAGCAACGCCAGATCAACCTGTTGCGGCGAAACATCCACCTGCGCCTTATCGAGCCGGGCCAGCGCCAGCAATTGGTCCACCAGCCGCCGGCTGCGATCCACGCCGGCAATGATGTCCTGCGCTGCTTCGCCGGCCTCTTCCGCATTGCGCGCGCCCTGCAACACCTGCGCATGGGCGCGAATTGCCGCCAGTGGCGTGCGCAGTTCGTGCGCGGCATTGGCGGTAAAACTCCGCTCGTGTTCCAGGGTTTCGCGAATGCGGCCCAGCAAACGGTTCAATGCAATGATCAACGGCGCAATTTCACGCGGTACATTGCCCAGCTCCACATCATCCAGATGCCGCCCCGTGCGTCTGGCGACCGCTTCGCTGGTCCAGCGGATGGGCTCGAAACTGCGTGCGATGATCCACCAGATGAGCAAGGCGGTCAGCGGCAGAAAAAAAGCCGCGAACACAGCCAGCCGCCGCACTGTGCGCTGGGTGATTTCACGACGATGACTCAATGGTTCGCCAATCTGGATCTGCAAGCGGCGATCGGCATTCCAGGCGGCATAGGTGCGCAACGCATCACTGCCGTTATTGGCCCAGGCGTAACCCAGGCTGTCGGCGCCTGCCATGGGCTGCTCCGGCGCATCCTGCGAACGGTAAACCAACTGGCCGGCATCGTTCCATATCTGGAAACGCAGATAGTGCGTGCCGGGCACGCCGGCGGCATCAATCATCTGCGAGGTGTAATTGATGCCATGCTCGGCCATTTCGTGCTCGACCACTGTCAGCAGCAGATAAGCCGTTTCCTTGAGCGAATCGTCGAACAGCTCCTGACTTTCGATTTCGGTTTCCCGGTAGACGGAATAGGACGCCAGCGCCCACAACCCGGAAGTCGCCACCAGCAACAGGATGATCAGACGTGTGCGCAGCGACCAGCGTCCGTCGCTGGCAGAGGAGTTATCCGGTCTGGATGCGTTCATCAATCATGTATCCCATCCCGTGCATGGTCTTGATGAGATCGCGCCCCAGCTTGCGGCGCAGATGATGCACATGCACTTCCACCGTATTGCTTTCGATCTCGTCGCTCCAACTGTACAGGGATTCCTGTAACTGCTGCTTGCTCAGCACCCGGCCGCGATGCTCCAGCAAGTGCGTCAGTATCGCGAATTCACGCGCCGTCAGAGGAATGGGCTTGCCGTCGAGTACCACCGTGCGCGCCGCCGGATCGACCTTCAAGGAACCATGCACGATGTCGCTGGAAGCGCGGCCGCTGGCCCGGCGCACCACGGCGCGCAGGCGGGCGCCCAGTTCCTGCAGGTCGAACGGCTTGACGATGAAATCATCGGCGCCGCTGTCAAGCCCGGCCACGCGGTCGGCAATATCATCGCGCGCGGTAATGATCACGACCGGAATCTGTTTGCCTTTGGCGCGGATTTTTCTGAGCAGGGTCATGCCGTCCTGTCTGGGCAGGCCGATGTCCAGCACCATGGCCGCGTAGTCGCTGGTCATCAACGCCAGCTCGGCCGCAGCGCCATCCTGTACCCAGTCAACCGCATGGTCCTGCTGTTCCAGTCCGGTACGCACCGCTTTGCCCAGCAGCGAATCATCTTCTACGAGTAATACACGCATGTTTGACTTTTCTTTACTGAATAACGGTGAGGCTAGACCGGATTTCTTAATTAGCTCTTAAGAAACAACTCTTACGGTGTCGCCATTCTCCGCAGGAGCACCCCATGAGCATGTTTCCAAGCCGCCAGTACGCCGGTGCACTCTCTCTGTTGCTGACCCTGGGCGGCAGCATGCTGCCGGCCCACGGTCATGCCGAAGAGGTACTGGTCAAACTGACCGCCACGCAGTTGAAAACGGCGGGCATCACGGTGGCTGACGCACAGGCACCCGACAAGAATGATGCGCCCGCCACCGGCAACACTTTACGTTTGACGGGGCGAGTAGCCATACCCAACCGCAGCATCGAACTGATTTCAGCCAGCGTCGCCGGTCGGGTGCAGGCCGTACTGGTCAATGTGGGCGAAACCGTTCGCAACGGTACGCCGCTGGCGCGCCTGTACAGCCCCGAGTTGCTCAGTCTGCAGCGCGAATATCTGCATGCGCGCAGCGCCGCCCAACTCAGCAGCCAGAAACTCCAGCGTGACGAGTCGCTGTTTCAGGACGGCATCATTGCCCACAGCCGCCTGGAAGAAACCCGCAATGGCAACGCGCAGGCACAGGCCAGCCTGCAGGAGCAGCGGCAACTGCTAAAATTAGCCGGATTGAACGAGACCGCCATCAACAAACTGAACAGCGGCAGCGACATCAATCCGGTGCTGACCATCAACGCTGGCATGAATGGCGTCGTGCTGGAACAAAGCGCCACCCCCGGTGCGCGCGTCGAACCCGGAACCGCCTTGTTTCAGGTGGGCAACACCCGCACGCTGTGGGTGGAGTTGCAGGCGACGCAGGGACAGGTAAAACAACTGGCCATCGGCAACTCCGTCAGCGCGCCGGGTTGTCCGCAGCCGGGCCGGCTGATCGCCATCAGCCCACAGGTCAGCCGCGACAGTCAGACTGCGCTGGTACGCGCCGAATTTGCCGATGCCGGTAATTGCCTGCGTCCCAACCAGTATGTCGAGGTGGACATCGGCACTCGCGGCGGCAACGCAGTGGTGAGCATTCCCGGCAGCGCCCTGCTGCGCAGCGGCGGCAAGGACTATGTATTCGTCCAGACCCCCAACGGGTTCAGGCTCCAGGAAGTCAGCATCCAGACGCGGCAGGCCGACAGGGTATGGGTAAGCAACACCCTGGCTGCCGGCACTGAAGTGGCCGTCACTGGCGTGACTGCACTGCGCGGCGCCGCCAGTGGCCTGGGCAGCGAAGAATAGGCAGGAACCCCATCATGCTGTCACGACTGATTGCCTCGGCGCTGGCGCAGCGCATGTTCATGCTGGTGCTGACTGCATTGCTGATCGGCGCCGGCAGCTATGCACTGCTGAAGCTGCCCATTGATGCCTATCCCGACATTTCCACCACCCAGGTTAAGATCATCATGAAGGCGCCCGGCATGACGCCTGAAGAAGTGGAAGCGCGCATCACCGCGCCCATCGAGCAGGAACTGCTCGGCATCCCCAAACAGACCATCCTGCGTTCCAAGTCGAAATACGCCATTACCGACATCACCATCGACTTTGAAGATGGCACCGACATCTATTGGGCGCGACAGCAGGTGAACGAGCGGCTCAACAATATCCTGCCAAATCTGCCCGGCACCATTGCCGGCGGTCTGGCGCCGATCACCACGCCGCTGGGCGATCTGTTCATGTTCACCATTGAAGGACCCTTGTCGCTGACCGACAAGCGCACCCTGCTGGACTGGACCATTCGCCCGCAACTGCGCAGCATCCCGGGCGTCGCCGATGTGAATTCACTGGGCGGCTTCGTGAAAAGCTTTGAAGTAGTGCCCGATGTCGCCGCACTGGCGGCGCGCGGGCTGTCGATGCAGGAATTGCAAAGCGCGCTGGAAACCAATAATCGCAACGATGGCGCCGGTCGCCTGAGCCAGAACGAAGAAGCGCTGCTGGTGCGCAGCGACGGCAACCTGCTGACGCTGGACGATGTCCGCGCCGTGGTGATCGGCGTGCACAATGACACGCCGGTAAGAGTGGGCGATGTGGCCGAAGTACGCATCGGACATCTGACCCGTTATGGACAAGTGACCCAGGATGGCCATGGCGAAGCAGTGGAAGGTCTGGTGCTGGGTCTGCGCGGCGCCAACTCGCGACAGATCGTGCAGGCCGTGGAGCAGAAGCTGCAGGCATTGCAACCGATGCTGCCTGAAGGCGTCACGCTCAAAACCTTCTACAGTCGCGGTTCATTGGTGGAACGCGCCGTGAGCACGGTTTCCGAAGCGCTGCTGGAAGCCATCGTGCTGGTGATGTTGCTGCTGTTCGTGTTTCTGGGTCAGTTGCGCGCCGCCATCGTGGTAGCGCTGATCCTGCCGCTGTCGGCGCTGGCCACGTTCCTGGCCATGCGGTTTTATGGGCTGTCGGCCAACCTCATGTCATTGGGCGGTCTGGCCATTGCCATCGGCATGCTGGTGGACGCCGCCGTGGTGGTGGTGGAAAACATCGAGGCGCATCAAGCGCAAGCCCACGGCGGTGCGCCACGTTCCAGACTGCATGTCATTTATCGCGCCGTGCAGGAAGTGGCGCTGCCGGTCACATCGGGCATTGCCATCATCGCCATCGTGTTCCTGCCGCTGCTGACGTTGCAGGGTCTGGAAGGCAAATTGTTTGCGCCCGTGGCGCTGACGATTGTGTTTGCCCTGCTCAGTTCACTGCTGCTGTCGCTGACAGTCATTCCAGTGCTCGCCTCATTCCTGCTGCCCGAAGGTGCGCATCAAGCTCCCTGGCTGGTGCGTAAACTGGAACATCACTACGAACGGCTGCTCGGGTGGTGCATGCAACGTGAACGCACTGTCTATGTCGCTGCGCTGGCGGCTTTGGTTGCAGCCATCGTGCTGTTCCCTTTCATCGGCAAGTCTTTCATGCCCACCATGGATGAAGGTGACATCGTGCTGCAACTGGAAAAGGTGCCGTCGATCAATCTGCAGCAGTCCGCACTCATCGATCGCCAGATACAGAAACGCATTCTGGAAAGCGTGCCCGAAGTGGAAACCATTGTGGCGCGCGTCGGCTCCGATGAGCTGGGCCTGGACCCCATGGGCACCAACGAAACCGACAGCTTCATCAAGCTTAAACCGCGCGATGACTGGCGCGTCAAGGACAAGGAATGGCTGATCGACCAGATTCGCAAGGTCAGCAGCGAATTCGCCGGCGTCACTTTCAGCTTCACGCAACCCATCGACATGCGCGTATCCGAACTGATCTCGGGCACGCGCGGCGATCTGGCGGTGAAAATCTATGGCGCCGACATGAGCGCCCTCGATGAACTGGCCGGTCAGATTGCCGGCGTGCTCGACAGGATCAAAGGCAGCGAGGACGTGGTCACCACCCAGAATGCCGGCGTGCAATACCTGCAACTGGAAATCGATCGACTGGCGGCCGGCCGTTACGGCCTGTCGGTGGAAGACATCCAGAATGACCTGCGCACGCTGGTCGAAGGCCGCACCATCGGCATCGTCAATGAACAGGGCCGGCGCCTGCCGCTGATCATTCGCGGCAGTGAAACCGTGCAGATGTCACCGGAACTGTTCAAGCAGTTGCGACTGCCGGTCAGTAATGGCGAACCGATTGCGCTGAGCCAGATAGCCAGACTGATCGCCACCGACGGCCCGGTGAAGATCGATCGTGAAAACACCACGCGGGTGTCCGTGGTGCGCGCCAATGTCCGCGATCGCGATCTGGTCGGCTTTGTCGAAGAAGCCAAGGTCGCCATCGCCCGGCAGGTCAAATTACCGGGCGGCTATTCCCTGAGCTGGAGCGGTCAATTCGAGAATCAGCAACGCACTGCGGCACGCCTGGCCATTGTGGTGCCAATTGCACTGGGCCTGATCTTCCTGTTGCTGTTCGCCACCTTCGGTTCCATCAAACAGGCATTCCTGGTGTTGGTGAACATTCCCTTCGCCATGATCGGCGGCATCTTCCTGCTGTTCCTCACTGGTGAATATCTGTCTGTGCCGGCCTCGGTGGGTTTCATTGCACTGATGGGCATTGCCGTGCTCAACGGTCTGGTGATGATCACTTACTTCAACCAATTATTGGGCAAGGGCATGCCGGTGGATGAAGTCGTCAGACAAGGCGCGCTGCGCCGTCTGCGTCCGGTGCTGATGACCGCCAGTATCACCGCCTTCGGTCTGATTCCGCTGTTGTTCGCCACCGGTCCGGGTTCGGAGATCCAGCGTCCCCTGGCCATCGTGGTCATCGGCGGTTTGATCAGTTCGACGCTGCTGACGCTGGTGCTGCTGCCCAATCTGTTCAAACGCTTTGCATCGCAATGACACACAGGAGGGCAAGTTCATGAGCCACTACGACTGCTTGCTGACATTGGCGTTACCGGCCGCACTGGAAGAAGAAGCGCTGGATTTCCTGCAGGAGCACCCGGAATGGGTCAATGGTTTTTCCGTCGTTCAGGCGGAAGGCTTCGGCAGCGGTTCCAAACTGCGTTCCACGCTCGAACAGGTACGTGGCCGTTCGCAGCGCATCCTGATCCAGTTGCTGTGCAGCACCAGCGACCGCGAAGCGCTGACCACGGCTTTGTACGCCCACTATCCCAGCAATGAAATTGCCTGGTGGACCACGCCGGTAACCGGCTTCGGGAGACTGGCATGAAACATTGGCTGCATTCTGCACTGGCAACCTTGCCGTTGAGTCTGGCCGCGCCATTGCATGCGGCAGACCAGTTTCCGGCAAACCATGCACCCACAGGCTATCTGCAAGTCCTGCCCAGCGATCCAGATGCGCGCAACGCACTGGCATCGGCGCCGCAAATCAATATCGCGCAACAGCAACGCTTGCTGGGTGAAGCGCAGGCCAGACAACAAGCGGATGGCGCGCATGAATGGGTGCTCAGCAGTACCGTGCAGCAACGCAAGGAAGTTCTGGCCGGCGTCAAATATCAGGAAGAAGACGTCAGTCTGACACGCGCCTTCCGCTGGCTGGGCAAGGCGGGACTGGATCAGTCTCTGGGCGAACAGATATCCGCCACGGCCGGTTATGCTTTTGAAGACGCCTGGCACGAGGCCGGACGCAGTCTGTTGAGCAACTGGTTTGACTGGCTGCGCGCCAGCAGCGAAGCACGCCTGCTCACCCAGCAGCTCGCCTTGTTTGAAGCACAGCTCGCGGCCACCGAGAAGCGCGTACAGGCCGGCGACGCCCCACGCATCGAAACGCAACTGGCGCTGGCCGAACTGGCGCGTGCTCAGGCAGCGCAAACCAGAGCACAACAGAATGCAGACTTGCTGGCGCTGAGCCTGCACAGCGCGTTTCCGACGCTGGAACTGCGCCTGCCCACGCAACTCGATGTACCTCAGGCGCTGATCGAAGACGACGAGCGCTGGATCAGACTGGTAGTCGACAACAATCACGAGATCGAGCTGGCGCAGGGCGAGGCCGATGTCGCCAAACTTGCCGCACAACGCGCCAAACGCGATCGCATCGCCGACCCATCAATAGGTGTGCACTATGGACGCGAACGCGATGCGCAGGAACGCATCGTCGGCGTCACTTTTTCGATACCGTTGCCGGGCGCCGCGCGCCAGAACGCCTATCAGTCCGCACAGGCCGATGCCTTGCGCAGACAGCGCATGGTCGAGCAAATACAACTGAAAGTGGAACGCGATGCGCACGCCGATGTGCTGGCGATGCATAGCACGTTCAAACAATGGCAATTGCTGGCCAGCCTTGCCGAACAGGCGCAGCGCAATGCCGATATCGTGGCGCGCGCCTATGCGCTGGGTGAATTCGGCCTGAGCGAAACCCAGTTGGCGCGGCGGCAGGCACTGGACAGCGCCATCGCCGCCCAGACTGCGCAACTGGATGCCCTGCAGGCACAGGCGCGCTTATGGCTGGACGCCCATCAACTATGGGCGCTGGATCACAACCATGAACACCCCGGCAGCACACGGCAGGCAGGAACGAATAGCCAAGCGATGTCCGGCACGGAATAATGCGCGCCCGCCTGCCCGGGCGGATTCGCAGCTCGGGCCCAATAACCGAGCCGCGCAGCAATGACCGATTCCGACTTCACTGACGCCGTTGAAGGCGCCGAACAGCCCAAACATCGCCGCATCCGCAGCTTTGTACTGCGCATGGGGCGCATGACGGCAGGCCAGCAGCGCGCCCTGAACGAACTCTGGCCGCGCTTCGGTATCGAGTATTCACCGCAGGCACTGAATCTCGATCAGGTGTTCGGTCGCAGCGCACCGCGCCTGATCGAAATCGGCTTTGGTACCGGCGAAGCGCTGTTTGCCTATGCGCAGGCGCATCCCGAAATGGATTGCCTGGGTATCGAGGTGCATCGACCCGGGGCCGGACACCTGCTGCTGCAGGTTGAAACTGCAGCCTTGGGCAATATCCGCGTCAGTTGCCACGACGCGGTGGAAGTATTCAAACAGCAGATCGTTCCCGCCAGCATCGACGCTGTACACATTTTCTTTCCCGATCCCTGGCACAAGGCGCGGCACCATAAAAGGCGTTTGATCCAGCCGGCGTTTGTGGATGTAGTGGCGCAGACGCTCAAACCGGGCGGCCTGCTGCGACTGGCCACCGACTGGCAGAACTACGCCGAACACATGCGCGCAATACTCGATAGCCATCCGCAATTCATCAATCTTGCCGGTCAATCAGGCTATGTGCCGCGTCCGGATGACCGTCCCCTGACCCGCTTCGAGCGCCGCGGCCATCGGCTGGGACATGGCGTATGGGATATGTGTTATCGCCGACGGTGATTGCTGCCAAGTCAAGCTGCGAACAAAGCGAATCTCCGACATTTTCAATACCATACATAATACATGGAACAGTCAATCCGAAATAATTGACACGTAAAACAGTGCCCTCTATCTTGCGCCCAGTTTCAATAAGGCATTCTCAAGACCCGGACAGTTGCCTGTCCAGAATCGATGCCAGTCAGGCATGACAGCCCCCAGGCATTGAGAAACTTCCCAGCCGCCTTTCTCCCGCGGCAATTTCGATTGCACTCCCTTGCGAAACAGTGCAATCACCTCCATACATTTGACTAGCGGACGGGGTCATGCACGCCGCCGGTAGTGAGTTTTATTATTAAAAGTGGGACTGCTCATGTCTGAAATCACTGCAGCCAAAACCGACGTCGATGCCAGCCACATCAACTCGGGCGCCATCCTGGTTGTCGATGACGATGCGCTGATCACCGCTGCCATTGCCTCGACCCTGAGGCGCGCCGGCTATGAAGCCTCGGCTGCGACCTCTCCTGTGCAGGCGCTGGAGTTGTGCGCCAAACAGCATTTTGACCTCGCCATCGTCGATCAGCGCATGCCAGGCATGCCAGGCACCGAACTCGCACGGCAACTGCTGCAGCAACACGACATCCACTGTCTGTTCCTGTCTGCTTATGACAATGTCGAATTCGTCAACGAAGCAGCGGCCGTCGGCGCATTGAGCTACCTGCTCAAACCGATTGATCCGGTATCGCTGCTACCCGCCATCCATACTGCACTCAAGCGGATTGCCGATATCCGCACGACCCGGCAACGGGAATCGCAGCTTCGCCAGGTACTGACCTCGGAGCGCGAGATCAATACGGCGGTAGGCATCCTGATGGAACGCTCCCAGGTAACGCGCGAAGACGCCTTTGAAATGCTGCGCCGCTATGCACGCTCGAAGCGCGTTCAGGTCACCAAGGTTGCCAGCGAAATCCTGCAGCCGATCAATGCCGCACATGCCATCCTGACCGAAATCGCCCGTACAAAACATTCGCTGAAACCGCAGGTGGCGGGCCACTCGCCGGACAAGTCCGATGGCTGAGTGGCTCGCGATTCCGGACGACTCCATATCGTGGCCGGAACCGGAGGCGATGATCGCAGTCGCCAACTCGCGTGCAGCCCCGGTATTTCTCATCTCGTCATCCGGAACAATCACTTATGCCAACCCGGCGGCACGCCGTCTGCTGGGCGACAGGCTGGCGACACAGCCACACCCGATGCTGGCGGACGTGCTGGGTACGACCGTCACTGGAAAGCTATGGCCGGTCATCAATCGCACACTGACCACAGGTAAAGATGCCGCAACCGAAATCAGCTTTCTCGACCATGCATGGTTAGGCGAGATGTTTCCATTGCGTAACCCGACCGGCCCGCCCGACACCGTGGCGCTGGTATGCATTGACGTAACGTCTTTGGAGCAACGCACACAGCAGCAGATAGCCACGCAGAAGGAACTGACGGCCACGTTGATGAAGGAATTCCGCCATACCTTCAAGAACAAGCTGCAGAGTGTGATCAGCCTGCTGCGGCAACATCAGGGCGGCGATGCGCAATCCGCCGACATTCTCAACAAGGCCATTACCCAGTTGCTGGCCATCAGCGCAGTTTATGGCATCAAGGCGCGCGTGGACGAGGATCGCATCTACATGTGCTCGATCGTCAACGAAGTGATTCATGGAGTCCATTCCGCCCATCCACTGATGCCACTGGAACCGCTCAAGAGCATCAAGCAGGTTGCGCTGACGGACGACGACGCGGTACCGATTGCGCTGGTGATCAACGAACTGGTCACCAACGCCGCCAAGCACACGCGTTTCTGCGCACAGATGCAGATCCGGATTGCGGTCGAAACCAGTCCGATACAGAGCCGGTTGCGGATTCTCAACAGGCCGGCCACGCTGGAAAATGCCATCAATATCGAACACGGCAACGGCCTGGGTTCCGGATTGCAACTGGTGCGCGCCTTGCTGTCGGCAACGGCCAGTGAACTGCACATCACCCAGGAAGGTGATGGCGTGGTGGCGATGCTGACGCTGCGACCGCCTACAGTCGATCTGAGCAAGGCCGCATTTGATGAGAACTGAGATTAACCATCGGTGGCGGCACCGTCAGGAATTGAAAAACAGAACGAGGCGCCGCTGCCCGGCGCGCTGACCGCCCAGATCCGGCCACCATGTCTTTCGATGATGCTGCGCGTGATCGCCAGGCCCACGCCGGTACCTTCAAACTCCTTGCGGGGATGCAGCCGGTGAAAGGGACTGAACAGCTTGCTGGCGGCGCTCATGTCGAAACCGGCGCCATTGTCGCGCACCTGGTAATGCGTCTCGCCCATTTCCTGCCAGCCGCTGACCTCAACGACAGCCTGTTTCCGGCCTCGAGAAAATTTCACGGCATTGCCAAGCAGGTTGGTCAGCACTTCAATCATGAGTCCGCTATCTGCACACACTGCCGGCAACGGCTGAATCACCACCTGCACGTCAGGTTCCTGCATCGTCTCCTGAAGTTGTGCTGCAACCTGGCGCGCCAGTTGCGTCATGTCCACTGCCGCAAGCGTCATTTCGCTGTGATGGATACGACCCATTTTCAGCAGGTCGTCGATGATGGCGTTCATTCTGCCAGTGGTCTCCAGAATGGTTTCCAGATAATGCTGCCGGTCGCCGTGGGCGGGATTCTGCAACAGCAACTGGCCATAACCGGCGATGATCTGCAGCGGCGAACGCAGTTCGTGACTGACTGCATAACTGAATAATTCCAGATGCTGATTGGCGGTACGCAGTTCAGCAGTGCGCTGACCCACCCGATCTTCAAGCGAATCGTTCATCTGGCGCAGATCCAGTTCCACCTGCTTGCGCCTGCTGGCGTCGCGAATCGTCGCAATGACCAGCATGCCCTGCGGCGTGGTGACCGGACTCAGGCTGATGTCCACATACAGTTCGCTGCCATCCTTGCGGCAGGCGACCAGGTCCTGCGCCGCACCCATCGGCCGCATCGTCGGCTGCTCAACATACTTTTCGCGCAACTGTACGTGGGCCTTGCCAAATCTCAGGGGCAGCAGAATCTCCAGTCTCTCTCCCTGCAATGCTTCGGCGTCATAACCAAACAGGCGCGCCGCCTGGGTATTGAGCGCGGCAATGACACCGTCGGCGCGTACGATCAGGATGGCGTCCGGCAGCGCTTCCAGCACCGGTTGCACGGCATCAAGATCGTTACCGAAGGACAGCGAGACATTGCTGTTGTTTGTTTCCGGCTTGATCGAGTTATTCACGATGAATCTCCCACTGAGTGCGTCGCATGCAGGCTGAGTTGCCGCAATGCGACCGTCCCATGAACCAGAGTTCACTGTGGCGGGGAGATGGCCAGAAGTATCGAAACGCCCATAAGAGGGGCAATTTTTCTTTGCGGCACCATAGTCGCAAAGCGAGGGTCATGCAATGGACCCAATCGCATTCAAGACCGGTCGGACTGTCAACAGCCATGCGCTGCATGCATCGACAGTGCGACTGCCACATCTGCAACGCCTGGCCGGCCTCACTACAAACATACATGCGCTCATGACACGAGTCATGTTCAAAAAGTTATGCCACCCGACCTGCTGTCCGCTTTGTCACACCGCCCTGTCCGCGCGGCACGAAGGCCGTGACAACACCAGCTCTGCCCTGCGCCGTGGATTTCGCATCCAGCTTGAAGGCGGAGACCGCCTGCAACACACGCTGGGTCAGTTCATCAAGGCGTTCAGCCGTGGCAGCCACCTCCTCCACGAGGGCGGCATTCTGTTGCGTGGTTCTGTCCATCAGGGTCATGGCCTGATTGATTTGCTCCACTCCGGCGGACTGCTCACGACTGGCAGCGGTAATCTCTGCCACCGTAGTGGCCAGATGCTTCACTGAAACTTCTACCTGCTGGATGGTTGTCCCCGCGGTATCAACCAATTGTGTACCGGCATTCACCCGCGACAGCGAATCGTTGATCAGCTCCTTGATTTCACGCGCCGAAGTCGCCGAACGTTTGGCCAGGGTGCCTACTTCCGCAGCCACCACCGCGAAACCACGACCTGCTTCACCGGCACGCGCCGCCTCCACTGCGGCATTGAGCGCCAGAATATTGGTCTGGAAGGCCACGCTGTCGATCATGCTGACGATGCTGGCAATGGTCTTCGAGGAAGCGGCTATCAGACTCATGGTTTCGACCACCTGCCCAACCACTGCCCGTCCTTCGCCTGCCACGCCTGAAGACTTGTCCGCCAGCAGATTTGCCTGACCGGCATTGTCAGCGGTCTGCTTGACCACCGATGTGATTTCCTCCATGGAAGCCGCCATCTGCTCCAGACTCGCCGCCTGCGAACTGGTGCGCAGCGAAAGATCGTGATTGCCCTGTGCGATTTCGTGAGCGTTCGCCATCACCGCATCAATCGCCAGACGCGTATCAATCAGAACGCCAACCAGCTTGGTGTTCATCTGATTCAACATTCTGAACAACTCCTGCACTTCGTGTGCGCCGGTTTCCGGCAGCTTGCGGCGTATGTCGCCGCCGGCCACCAGGATTGCGGCCTGCATGCCTTCATGCAATGGCCTGGCCACCTGACGCAGCAGATAAGCAGCAAACAAGGCCACTACCAGCCATCCGGCCACACAGAGTGCTACCAGCACTTTCCAGTTGGGCATGCCGGGCTGCATCATCACGGCAACGGCCAGGACGAAAAACAGGACCGCCAGCACAACACTGGCCCAGTGGATGGCGGCGCTCAAGCTCACTCGCAACAATCGCCTCAGACGGTCAGGCCATCGTGTGCCGATGACCTGGCCTTCCCGTATTTCCATATCGCGCGCCAGGCCGTTGCGGAATTGCGCATAGACCTGGTCGGCAGCAAGGATTTCCTCCTGCGTCGGTTTCACTCGCACCGACATGTAACCGGTTATCTGTCCGTCCTCAACAATGGGCGTGACATTGGCGCGCACCCAGTAAAACCCGCCGTTCTTGCGGCGGTTCTTGACGATGCCGGTCCACGGCCTGCCGTTCTGGATGGTGCGCCACAGATCGGCAAAAGCCGCCTCGGGCATATCCGGGTGACGCACGATGTTCTGCGGCTGCCCCATGCATTCATTGAGCTCAAAGCCGCTGCTGTCCAGAAAGGCCTGATTGGCATAGGTAATGAGACTTTGTGTATCGGTACGAGTAACGATCACCTCGCCTTCGGGCAAGACGTACTCGTCATGGGTGACTGGCTGATTGATTCGCATGACAATTTCTCCAAACCTGTTCGTACCGCAGGACCGCGTTGACGGGCAGTGCCTGCGTTTACGCAAGATCACTGGCCCGGACAACGGACCTGAAAAACTGCTGGCATCAGGGGAATGGATGCGGACCAAACGAGTTCACTACGACGCACATACGAAGGAAAGGTATGCAGGAAATCGGCTTTCGCACCAAGAGCGCACTGCGTCCAGGCGTTAGGTACAAGTCACGGCTTGCATCCCGCTCACTGAAAGTATCGACGTCACGTAAGGAAACTTTAAGAGCGCGATGAAACGAATATGCAAAACCCGGTCGCGCAGGCAATGTCTCTGCCACGAAATTGCTGCCATGCAGTAAAAATAGCGCTTGAATCGCTGCGCACAGAGGGCTACAACCCATCCCAATACAACGGCATGCAGCGGTGACTACGCAGATTACCGAGTCAGAAGTAGCCGCAATTCACCGCATACTGTGATCGCTTCTCAAACGGGCATCCCGCCCACATGGAGGATCTCGACTATGACATTGCCAACGCCGATTGTGGGTGACTGGTATCAAGGCCGTGACGGCGAACTGTTTGAAGTCGTCGCCATTGATGCCGATGATCAGACGATTGAAGTGCAATACTTCGATGGCACCCTGGAAGAATTCGATAACAGCGACTGGATCGCCCTGTCGCCCGCACCTGCAGAAGCGCCGGAAGACTGGACCGGACCATTGGATGTGGACCCTGAAGATCACGATGAAGAAGCCGAACCCAGCACCACTCCTGCATGGCTCGGAGCCGGTCACCTGGATCGCGATGAAGTGGGCGGCTACTCCGAATGGCCGGTCGTTCCAAATCGGTAGTTCTTCAGCAAATCGAGTCGAACAGGATTGGCGAGAACTTCAGGAAGGCTACGTCACGCGCGTAGCCAGTGCGGATTGATACTCAGTTCCCCGTCCTGACGTTAAAAATATCAAGTATCTGTCGCCTGTGGCGCGGCAAACCGCTCGGGCGCACGCCTGCCCAGCCAGTACAGCAGAATCAGGCCCGGCACGCTCAGCAACGCCGTGTAGCAGAAGAAGCCGGCATAACCGAGCGCATCCACCACGAAACCCGACGCACCCATCAGCAACTTGCCGGGCAAGGCATACAGCGAGGACAGCACCGCATACTGCGTGGCGGTGTAACGCGCACTGGTGAGACTGGACATGAAGGCAATCAGCGAAGTGCCATGAATGCCCAGCGCCAGATTGTCGAGACTGTTGACGATAGCCAGTCCGACTATGTCGCTGCTGCCCGATGCAGCCAGAATCGCAAAAGCGCTGTTTGAGCACATCACCGCCACACTGCCTGTGATCAAGGCGCGGCGCAGCCCCAGTCTGGCAATCACGGTGCCGCCGACCAGCACGCCGGCAAAGGCCGAAACCAAACCAAAGCCTTTCACCACTGCCGCAATCTGTTTCAGCGTGTAACCCTGATCCAGATAAAACGGGTTGGCCATCACGCCCATGGCGTAATCGGTGAGGCGGTAACTGCTGATGAAGCCGAACACCAGCACGCCCAGCATCAGACCAAAACGGGTAAAGAAGTCGATGATCGGACACACCACGGCGCCCAGAAACCAGGAGCCTGCCGACTGCAAGACCGGCGGTAAATGACTATTTTGCTTCAGCCAGGCAATCACGCGCGCTTCCTGCTGGATGGATTGCTCTTCTGCGCGCGGCTGCGGTTCGCTGACGCACAGCGTAGTGATCACACCCACGCTCATCAACAGAGCCATGCTGGTATAAGCCGCTGTCCAACTGACATCCGCAGCGATCCACAACGCACCGGCGCTGGCCACCATGATGGCCACTCGATAGCCGAGCTGATACGCAGCGGCCATGCCGCCTTGAAGTTCAAGCGGCGCCGCTTCAATGCGCCAGGCATCCACCACGATGTCCTGCGTGGCAGCGGCAAAGGCCACACACAATGTCGCAATGGCCACTGCGCTGACACTGGCGGCAGGATCGAGCCGTGCCACATGCAATAGTCCAAAGCCAACGCCGGTCTGCGCCAGCAGCATCCAGCTGCGGCGACGCCCCAACAGACGCGTCAAGATGGGCAAGGGCATTCGATCCACTATCGGCGCCCACAAAAACTTAACGGAGTACACCAGCCCCACCCAGGCCAGCATGCCGATGGTGGCGCGATCAATGCCCGCCTGACGCAACCATGCCGACAGCGTGGAAAACACCAGCATGAACGGCAGCCCCGCGGAAAAACCCAGCAACAGCATCGCCAGCACGCGTGGGTTGCGATAGATCATCGCCGCCTGCCACCAGCCCCTTAGCAGTGAAGGCTTGCCGGTAGGATGATGGATGTTGCCGCCGGCAGTGGTCACGCATTCGCTCCAATCGCTGATCATCAGGCTGATTGCCGCGAGTATACGAACTGCCACGACAAGATGTCTTCCGTTACCATTCGCAGCCAATCAACTCCACTTCGCATGAATCGACATGACTGACTCAGCTGCAAACACCAGTTCATCCGCTTTCGTTGCGTTTTGTCTCAAGCTGGGCGTGCTGCGCTTCGGCAGCTTCACTTTGAAATCGGGACGACAAAGCCCGTATTTCTTTAACGCCGGCCTGTTCAACAGCGGTTTGGCGATTGCCCAGCTCGGACGTTTTTATGCGCACGCAATCGTCAATTCCGGCATTGGACATGACATGCTGTTTGGCCCGGCCTACAAGGGCATTCCACTGGTCACGAGCACCGCCATCGCACTCGCCGACGGGCATCAGCGCGATCTGCCCTGGGCCTTCAATCGCAAGGAGGCCAAGCATCATGGCGAAGGCGGCAGCATCGTCGGCGCGCCCCTGCAAGGCCGTGTCTTGATTGTCGACGATGTCATCACCGCCGGCACGGCCATTCGCGAATCGGTGGAGATCATCCGCGCCGCAGGCGCGACGCCCGCCGGCATCGTGCTGGCGCTGGACCGTCAGGAAAAAGGCCAGGCGGTCTTGTCGGCCGTGCAGGAAATCGAGCAGCAATATGGCCTGCCGGTCGCCAGCATCATCAGGCTGGCCGATCTGATCGAGCACCTGCGCGCCAGCGCCGGATCGCAAGAAACACTCCATGCAGTGCAACAATATCGCGACAAATATGGCATCTGAATGCCACCATGGCGAAGCAGCTCACGCCAGACCCACACCACACTGGACAGAGGGTTGGCAGTGGTGCGGCCGCATGGGGCAGAATAGGCAACGCTTTCAACCCAAGAATTTCAAATGAAACGGATTGCTGCTTGTTTGCTGATGACATGGGCGCCGCTATCCGCAGTGCTGGCAGCGACCGCCGGCGCCAGCAGCGGCCGTGAGGCTTTCTTCCGCTGCCGTGACGCCAGCGGCCAGACCTTCTTCGGCGACCGCATGCCGATGGAATGCCAGAACCTGGATACCGAAGTGTTGAGTGAACGCGGCACGGTGATGCGCGTGATTGACGGCGCGCAGTCACGCGCCGAGAAGGAAAAACGCAAGAGC
Source organism: Steroidobacteraceae bacterium (assembly GCA_050248275.1). GTDB lineage: Bacteria > Pseudomonadota > Gammaproteobacteria > Steroidobacterales > Steroidobacteraceae > CAILZL01. The sequence goes on along the minus strand of JBFWSR010000016.1, from coordinate 15,353 downwards.
GCTGAGGAAGCCGCCAAAAAAGCCCAACAGGACGCCAGCATGCGCGACCGCATGCTGGTCGAAGCCTATCTGTCAGTTCAGGAAATCGAAAGTCTGCGCGATCAGCGTCTGGGATTGCTGGAAGCGCAGATCCGTCTTGATGAGCAGAACCTGACCGCCCTGCAGGAACGCAAACAGCGATTGATGCGGCAGGTGGAGCGCTTTCGGCCGTACAGCAACAAACCCAATGCGGCGCCGCTGCCCGATCATGTTGCTGAAGAAATGGTCAGCGTCGTCAAGAGCGGCACGGTGACCGAAGCACGCATTGCCGCCAAGCAAGCCGAGAAACAGGAAGTGCAGACCAAGTTCGACAGCGACATCAAACGTTTCAAGGAACTGAAAGGCATCAAATAATGCAGGGATGGATTTCACAGCCGCCCGCCTGCCAGAGATACGCCCTACGCCCGCCCGGAACTGCCAAACCCACCGGCGCCACGTTGCGTGGCGGCAAATTCCTGCACTACTTCGAACTGCACCTGCGCCACCGGCACCACCACCAGTTGGGCAATGCGTTCGCCGGGGTGGATGGTGAAATTGCTCTGACCACGATTCCAGACCGACACGAATAACTGGCCCTGGTAATCGGAATCAATCAAGCCGACCAGATTGCCAAGCACGATGCCGTGCTTGTGGCCCAAGCCAGAGCGCGGCAGGACAATGGCGGCATATCCCGGATCGGCCAGATACACCGCGATACCGCTGGGAATCAACTGGGTTTCACCGGGCCTGAGCTCCAGAGCGGCATCCAGCATGGCGCGCAGATCCACACCTGCCGAACCTTCGGTCGCATACTGCGGCAAGGGATAATCACGACCGATACGGGGATCTAGAATGCGCAGTTGCACGCGTTGCTGATTCATGGAATATGCTCGTGAAAAGCGGGTGTTCTTCTGATTGTCAAACAGAGACAACCGCATGAGGAGATGCGGCCTGTCCGGCACGATAACGCTCGATGATCAGACTCACCAGCTGTCCGGCAAGATCGCGTTTGCTGCACAGACACAGTTCACGGCGTCCACCCGGCCAATAAACAGTCAGTGCATTATCATCCTTGTCAAACCCCAGGCCGTCGCCAACCTTGTTTGCCGCGATCATGTCCAGACGCTTGCTTTCCAGCTTGATCAACGCATTGCGTTCGACATTATCGGTCTCGGCGGCAAATCCCACCAGAAACGGCCGTCGCGCGCTGGCGCTGATGGTCGCCAGTATGTCCGGCGTGCGCGCCAGTTCCAGCGACATGGATGCTTTGCTCTTCTTGATCTTTTCATCGGCAATACTGGCTGCGCAGTAATCCGACACCGCCGCCGTAGCGACAAAAATCTGTGCATCGTCCATCCGTGACTGCACGGCTGCCAGCATTTCAGTGGCGCTTTCCACATTCACGCGCTCAATACCCGGTGGCGTGGGCAGATGCACCGGCCCGCTCACCAGCACCACGTCGGCGCCGGCCGTGTAAAGCGCTTCAGCTACGGCGAATCCCATTTTTCCGGAACTGCGATTGGTGATGAAACGCACCGGATCAATACGTTCGCGCGTGGGGCCGGCCGTCACCACCGCTTTAACACCCGCCAACAAATCACCGCGACTCGCAGGTCCCAATAGAGCGGCCAGTTCAGTGGGCTCCAGCATGCGGCCCATGCCCACGTCACCGCAGGCCTGCTCACCGGCTGCAGGACCAAACACACGCACGCCACGTTGTTTGAGCAAGGTCACATTGGCCTGCGTGGCGGGATGCGACCACATCGCCTGGTTCATGGCCGGGGCAATGGCAATAGGCGCACGCGTCGCCAGACACAGGGTGCTGAGCAAGTCGCCAGCCAGCCCATGCGCCAACTGCGCAATGAAGTCCGCTGTAGCAGGTGCAATCAGGATTTCGTCGGCCCAGCGCGCCAGCTCGATATGTCCCATGGCTGCTTCGGCGGCCTGATCCCACAATTCACTGCGCACCGGCAGCCCCGATACCGCCTGAAAGGTCTGTTCAGTGACAAACTCGCGGGCGCTACGGGTCATGACCACCTGGACTGTGGCGCCCTGTTCGCGCAAACGGCGCACCAGATCCGGGCTTTTATAGGCCGCAATACCGCCAGTGACGCCAAGCAGGATCTTGCGAGATGAAGTGCTGGATTTCATGAGACTGGATTATTGCCAGCGCCGGTACAGGCCGGCAAACAGCCGATCGGCATGTGCTAATGGCATATCTGGCATTTATCCAAGATTTGCCCTGTCAGCCAACCGGACATCCGCGACAAACTATGTGGCATTCAGACAGGAGTCAGCAGCATGTCGATACGCGATTGGCCGGAGGGCGAGCGCCCGCGCGAGAAGCTCATGAAACTGGGCGCAGCAGCGCTCAGTGAAGCCGAGCTGATCGCCATTTTTTTGCGCACCGGCACTCGCGGCCGCAGCGCGCTGGATGTGGCGCGCAACCTGTTGGCGCAATTCGGTTCGGTGCGCGGCCTGTTGACCGCACAACCCGCATCATTGTGCAAGGCACCCGGCATGGGCGTAGCACGCTATGCCACCTTGCAGGCCGTGCTGGAACTGGCGCGCCGGCATTACCAGGAACTCATGCATTCCGGCCCGGCGCTGCTCAATCCGCAGGCCACGCGCAATTACCTGCACATGCGTTTGCGCGACCTGCCCCATGAGGTGTTTTGCTGTCTGTATCTGGACAATCGCCACCGGGTCATTGCCTTCGAGGAATTGTTCCGCGGCACGCTGGATGGGGCCAATGTGCATCCGCGCGAAGTCGTGAAACGCGCCCTGGCACACAACGCTGCCGCCCTGATTCTGGCTCACAACCATCCTTCCGGCGTGGCCGAACCCAGCCACGCGGACGAACTCATCACCCGGCGACTCAAGGAGGCTTTGAATCTGGTGGATATCCGTGTGCTGGACCATCTCATCGTCGGCGACAGTCACTGCGAATCATTTGCGGAACGCGGCCTGCTATAACCTCGTGGCCGCGCTCCGCACAAGAAAGTCAGGCCGGCAGCTTGCTCCTGACAGTCGCCGCTGGTATAAAGCGCGACTCATTTTGGCCGGGCGCTCTTCAGCTGTCCGGTATCCGAGGAAATCGCCATGTCGAGAGTCTGCCAAGTCACCGGTAAGGGCCCCATGACGGGTAACACCGTGTCGCACGCCAATAATCGGCGTCGCCGCCGCTTCCTGCCCAACCTGCATACCTTGCGTTTCTGGCTGGAAAGCGAACGCCGCTTCGTCAGCCTGCGTGTTTCCAACCACGGCCTGCGCACCATCGAAAAGAAGGGCATTGAGCAGGTAGTCGCCGATCTGCGCGCCAGCGGCGTGCGAGTTTGAGGAACCCTCGATGCGTGACAAAATCAAACTGGTTTCTTCCGCCGGCACCGGCCACTTCTACACCACCACCAAGAACAAGCGTCTGCACCCGGACAAAATGGAAGTGAAGAAGTTTGACCCCAAGGTCAAGAAGCACGTGGTCTACAAGGAAACCAAGATTAAGTAACGACGCTCTGCCGCGTATGCCCGCTGAAAGGCCCGCCTTGGCGGGCTTTTGCATTTCCACCCCTGCGAACTTCGAGTTGTCGTCACAGTCCGACGGCTGGCAGGTTACCTCTGTCATTTACACACTCTTCACCTTGTTCAAGCTTGGAAACAGCCCATGAAAACTTTATTCATCACAACCACCCTGTCTGTCGCCCTGCTGGGGACTGCCTGCACCACCATCAATCCTTATACCGGCGAACAGCAAACCTCCAAAGCAGCCAAAGGCGCCGCCATTGGCGCCGGCGTCGGCATCGTGGCGGGTCTGCTCACCGGCGGCAACGACCTGCGCAATGCCGCAGTGGGTGCGGGTATCGGCGCGATTGCCGGCGGCAGCGTCGGCGCCTATATGGACGTACAGGAAGCAAAATTGCGCCAGAAACTGCAGGGCACCGGCGTGAGCGTCAGCCGCAACGGCAACAACATCACCCTGAACATGCCTGGCAGCATCACGTTTGCCAGCAACAGCGCCGACCTGAATGCGCAGTTTTTCAGCGCACTCGACGGCGTGGAAATGGTGCTGAAAGAATACGACAAGACCATGATCGAAATTGCCGGTCATACCGACAGCACCGGCACCCTGGCCCTGAACCAGTCCCTGTCGGAACGACGCGCCCAGACAGTGGCCAGTTACCTGATCAGCAAGGGCGTGGACAGCAAGCGCATCATCACCGTGGGCGCCGGCCCGTCGCATCCGATCGCCAGCAACGCCACGCCCGAAGGCCGGCAGCAGAACCGCCGCGTCGAACTGACCATCGTACCGAATGTGGCCGGTTAAACCGCTTCATTAATTAAAACCAATAAAAAGGCCAGCAATCTCGCTGGCCTTTTCCGTCGAAAGTTAAATCGAGCTTTACGCCGCTTCGGGCTCCACAATCAGCGCCCGCAGCTTCTTGATGGCGTTGGTTTCGATCTGCCGTACCCGTTCAGCCGACACGCCATATTGTTGGGCCAGATCCTGCAAGGTTGCCTTGTTGTCCGCCATCCAGCGAGTACGCAGGATGTGTTGGCTGCGTGCATCCAGCTTGGTCATGGCCGCCGCCAGGCGATCGGTGGAGTCATCGTCAAATTGTTCGCGCTCCAGTTGCTGAGCGGGATCGGCGTCCGGATGGGGCAGATAGGCAGCCGGCGAATAGCTGCCCTCCTCCTCGTCAGCATCCGGCGCAGGATCGAACGACATGTCGCGGGACGTCAGTCGCTTTTCCATTTCCGTGACTTCCTGAGGCGTCACTCCCAGATCTTCCGCCACGGCATGGGTTTCCGCATCCGACAACCAGCCGAGATTCTTCTTGTAGCGGCGCAGATTGAAGAACAACTTGCGCTGTGCCTTGGTGGTCGCCACTTTGACCAGGCGCCAATTACGCAACACGTATTCATGAATTTCGGCGCGGATCCAGTGCACTGCGAAGGACACCAGGCGCACGCCCACCGTCGGGTCATAACGCTTGACCGCCTTCATCAATCCGACATTGCCTTCTTGCACCAGATCGCCCAGTGGCAGGCCATAGCCGCTGTAGCTGCGGGCAATATGCACCACAAAACGCAGGTGCGATAGCACGAGCTGGCGGGCAGCCGCCAAATCCTGGCTCCCGTGGAAGCGCTGCGCGAGTTCAGTTTCCTGCTCACGGCTCAATACCGGAATCTGGGAAACCCGTTCAAGATAGGCGTCCAAGCTGCCAATTGGGCCAGCCAGGACCAGATCATTGGTTTTACAGGCTAGTGCGGTACTCATAATTCCCTCACCCCTCCCATTAGAGATTTGGATTTGAGTGCCAATTTAGCACTCTTGCGGTTGGAGTGCTAAGCCAGAAAACAGTTCCGGCCAATTTTTGTGAGCAAAGCGAAAAATCCCGGTCCCCCAGTCACTACTTCGGCTCAACCGCCCGCAAATGCCGGGAAGCGGCCAAGAAGGAACCCAGCCAACCCAGTAACACGCCGGCCAGTAACAAGCTAAGACCGCCCATGAGCCCAAGGCCGGACAGGCTGAAATGACTGCCATATAACCCGGCAATGCGCTGCACGGGGGCAGCCAGCAGCGCCACGGCGATCGCCACCACCAGCCAGGCAATGAATCCGCCACCCAAACCGTACCAGACGCCGCAGTAGAGGAAGGGACGGCGGACGAAGGCATCGCTGCCGCCGACCAGCTTGGTCACTTCGATTTCGTCACGGCGATTCTGGATGTCGAGCCGGATGGTATTGCCCACGATCACGATGACGCCGATCGCCAGCAGCATGGCCACCATGTTCACCAACCGGCGCAGGGTATCCAGCATGGCGAGATAGCGCTGCACCCAGGCCGTATCGAGCTGTACCACATCGACTTCATTCAGCTTGCGCAGTTCCTCGCTCAACGCATCCAGCACTTCCGGCGAAGCAGAAGCATCGGCCGGAGTGATCACCAGCGTATTCGGCAACGGATTGTCGCTGAGCGCGGCCAATGCCTCGCCAAACCCGGAATGCTCGCGAAACTCTTTGAGGGCGTCTTCGGCCTTGATGAGCTGCACGGCCTTGATGTCGCTGCGCTGTTTCAGTTTTGCCATCAGACGCGTGGCGGCATCGGCATCCACTTCGGATTTGAGATACACCGACACATCCAAGGCGCGATCCCAGGAACCGCTGGCCGCCTGTGCATTCCTGACCAGCACATTCAGGCAGGCCGGCAAGGCCAGAGCAATGCCCATGACCAGCACCGTCAGCAAGGTAGCCACGGGCTGCTGCGAGAGACGGCCAAGACTGCCGATCAGGGTTTGCAGATGTCGTGATAGCCAGGCGTTCATGAAAATACTCTGCGCTTTAACGCGTGCCTTCGTTATTCAGCAGGCGGGCCGGATCGAACCATGCCGGATCCTGGCTGTTGCTGACGATCTCCGCTGCGGCATCGACCAGACGGCCTCCTTCCAGATGAATACGTCGCGCTCTGAAATGCTCGATCAACTGCACATTGTGACTGGCGATCAACACTGTTACGCCCACTTCCTGAAAGCGGCGAAAGATGTTCATCACTTCCAGCGACAGGTCGGGATCGAGATTGCCGGTGGGCTCATCGGCAATCAACAGCGGCGGCTTGGTGACCACGGCGCGCGCCAGACCCACTCGTTGCTGTTCACCGGTGGACAGTTCGATTGGCCGTGACTGTTCGTACTTGAGCAGGCCCACCTGATCCAATGCAGCGCGCACCCGCTTGGCGATGTCACGCGGCGCAACGTTTGCCACGATCAGCGGCAGGGAGACATTGTCGAAAATGGAACGATCGGCCAGCAGCTTGTGATCCTGGAACACCATGCCCAACTGGCGGCGATAGGCGGGAATCTTTCTGCGCGTAACGGTGGCCAGATTCTGGCCATTGACCAGCAGACTGCCGCGCGTGGGTCGTTCGATCAGCGCCAGCAGTTTAAGCAGCGTGGATTTGCCGGCGCCCGAATGACCGGTCAGAAAGGCCATTTCACCGGCAGCAATGTCCAGCGTCAGATTGCTCAGCGCTTCGCGACCATTTGGATAACGCTTGGCAACACCTTGAAAGCGGATCATCGGCAGCGCGGCAACCGTCATTGCAATCTGCTCCTCATGCCGCGTCCGTGGGTTTCAGCAAGGCATCCACGAAGTTCTCGGCGTTGAACACATCGAAGTCTTCAATGCCTTCGCCAATGCCAATGAAACGGATCGGCAACTTCAGTTGATCCGCCAGCGAAAACACGATGCCGCCCTTCGCCGTGCCATCCAGCTTGGTGACGACTACGCCGGTCACGCCTACAGCCTGATTAAATAATCTGGCCTGTTGCAGCGCGTTCTGACCCTGGCTCGCATCCAGCACCAACAAGAGTTCATGCGGCGCCGTTGCATCATTACGCGACAGCACGCGCTTCACCTTCTTCAGTTCTTCCATCAGGTTCGACTGCGTGTGCAGACGACCCGCAGTATCGGCAATCATGACCTGCGCACCACGCGCCTGAGCGGATTGATACGCATCAAACACCACTGCAGCAGGATCGGCTCCCGTCGCCTGGGCAATCACCGGCACGCCATTTCGTTCGCCCCAGACCTGCAGTTGTTCAACGGCTGCGGCGCGAAAGGTATCGCCGGCGGCCAGCACCACCTTGAGTTGCTGATCGAGCATGCGCCGCGCCAATTTGCCAATGGTGGTGGTCTTGCCCGCGCCATTGACGCCAATCACCAGCACCACGAAGGGCTGTTTGCCGGTGTCAATATGCAAAGGCTGCGCAGCAGGCGTGAGAATGTCGATCAAGGCTATTCTTAAAGCACCGATCAAGGCATCGAGATCGGCCAATTCGCTGCGCGCCACTTTCTTGCGCAAACCGGCGAGTATGTGCTGCGTGGTTTCCACGCCGACATCGGCGCTAATCAGGCGCGTTTCCAGTTCATCGAGCACCGCATCGTCAATCTTGCCGCCCGGCAGCAGCTCGCGCAGATCCCTGGTCAACCAGGACGGGCCGCGATTGAGCTTGCTGCGCAAACGGGCAAAGAAGCCCGGCCTGGTCTGCTCGCTCGTTGTCTGAATCTGATTCGCCGCCGTTTTCTTGAATCCAAGCATGGGATTGTTTGTACCCGGAATCTGCTGACCATCTTGAGGCCGCGAATTCTAACAGGCATGCCGCGTATCATTGCTGGGAATGAACACACGCCGCGCCAAGTCCGCCACCAACAAATCCGAACGCCACCCCGACACCGTATCCGGGGCCAATCGTCTGCGCATCATCGGCGGACGCTGGCGCGGCACGCGCCTGATTTTCCCGGACATTGCCGCCATTCGCCCCACCCCGGACCGGGTGCGTGAAACCTTGTTCAACTGGTTGCAGCAAGAGATCACGGACGCGCACTGCCTGGATCTGTTCGCAGGTAGCGGCGCCTTGGGATTAGAAGCCCTGTCACGTGGCGCGCAGTCAGTCACCTTCGTCGATCAGGAGCCGCAGATCGCGCATTATCTGCGCGCGACCCTGACCCGACTGAAATGCGATACCGCCACAGTACACAGCGGCGATGCACGCAGCTATTTGCAGAAAGCCGGACAAACCTTTGAGCTGGTATTCCTCGATCCGCCTTTCGCGACAGTCGCATCCGGCGACTGGTTGGCGAACCTGCTCAAGCAACTGGATACTTCCGGTTGCCTGAGTCCGCACGCCTGGATTTATCTGGAATGTCCGGCCAGTCTGGGTTCACCCACCACATGGGTCTATTGGCCCAAACACTGGCGCTTACACCGCAGCAGGCAAGCCGGACAGGTGGGCTATCATCTGGTGCGGCGCACTGTAGATACTCTTTCAGCCTGAGCCCCTGGCGAGCACCCATGAGCACTAAAGCACTGTATCCCGGCACTTTCGATCCGATCACCAACGGCCATTACGATCTGGTGCGACGTGCAGCCGCCATTTTCAGTTCGGTCACGGTGGCCATTGCAGCCAATCCTGGCAAGGCGCCGCTATTCTCGCTGGAGCAGCGGGTGGATATGGCCAGACACGTGCTGGCCGACATTCCCGGCGTGCAGGTCACCGGTTATACCGGGCTGACCGTGGACTTTGCCGTGCAACTCGGTACCCAGGTAGTCGTACGCGGCCTGCGTGCCGTGGCGGACTTCGAGTTTGAATTTCAGTTGGCCACCATGAGTCGGCACCTGAGCAAGAAGGTGGACTACGTGTTCCTGACGCCCACCGAACAATACAACTTCATTTCATCCACGCTGATTCGTGAAATCGCCAGTTTCGGCGGCGACGTGTCGGAGTTTGTGCATCCCGTGGTAGTTGCCGCACTCAAGGCTCGCTGGGCTGAGCGCAAAGCAGGCAACCCCTGATGCGTTTCCCCGCGCTACCAGTACGCACGCTGTGCCTGACAGCGCTGCTGTTCATTCTTACTGCGCAGGCGGCCGAACGGGCGCCGGGCAAAGCCGCCATCGCCAGCGCCCATCCGCTGGCCACGCAAGCAGGTCTGGATATCATCAAACAGGGTGGCAATGCCTTCGATGCCGCCATCGCGGTGACGGCCGCGCTGGCGGTGGTGGAACCGCAAAGTTCGGGACTGGGGGGTGGCGGCTTCTATTTGTTACATCGTGCTGCCGATCAATTTGAAACCATGGTGGATGCACGCGAGACGGCCCCCGCCGCAGCCAGCCGCGACATGTTTCTGGATGCAAGCGGCGAAGTCATTAAAGACGCATCACGAAACAGCGCGCTGGCTGCAGGCATTCCCGGGGAAGTAGCCGGCATGGCGCATATTGCGGAACGTTATGGACGTTTGCCGCTCAGCGCCAGTCTGCAGCCGGCCATCAAACTGGCACGAGACGGTTTTCCGCTTTATCCACGCATGCACGCCGGACTGGCATTCGCACGCAACAAGCTCGCCGATTCAAAAGACGCATCGAGCAATTTTCTGCGCAAGGGCGAAGTACCTGCCATCGGCACACTGATTCGTCAGCCGCAACTGGCCAATACGCTGGAACTCATCGCCAGAGAAGGGGCGGACGGTTTTTACCAGGGCAAGTTCGCCAGGCAATTGGTGGCGGGCGCGCGCAAGCTGGGCGGCATCTGGAGTGAAGCCGATCTGGCCAGTTATCGTGTCGTCGAACGCGCGCCGATCAAAGGCAGCTATCGTGGGGCATTGATTACTTCCGCACCTCCTCCTTCTGCGGGCGGCATAGCCCTGCTGGATGCCTTGAACATCCTCTCCGGCTATGACCTGAACAAACTCGATAGCGCCACTCGCAAACATCTCATCATCGAAGCACTGCGGCGTGCGTATCGCGACCGTGCGGAATATCTGGGCGATCCCGACTTCATCAGTGTTCCGGTAAACATGCTGACCAGTCCCTGGTATGCCGCCGGGCAACGCAGCTCGTTGCGTCTGGACAAGGCCACCGCATCGGATGCCCTGCCCGGCATCAGCGACAGCAGCCAGGAGAGTCCGCAAACCACGCACTTTTCAATACTGGACACCCAAGGCAACCGCGTCGCCGCCACCATTACCGTCAATCTTGGTTTCGGCTCCGGTCTGATGGTCGATGGCACCGGCTTTTTTCTGAATAATGAAATGGATGACTTCTCAGTCAAGCCGGGCGCCGCCAATGCCTTTCAACTGGTAGGCGCCGAAACCAATGCCATCGCACCCGGCAAACGCATGCTGTCCAGCATGACTCCCACGTTTGTGGAAACCGGAAAAGGCATATTGATTCTGGGCACGCCTGGCGGCAGTCGCATTACCAGCATGGTGCTGCTGGGCATCCTCGACTGGCTGGATGGCAACAGCGCTGTGCATGTAGTCGCGTTGCCGCGCTTCCACCATCAATATCTGCCCGATGAAATCAGCTTTGAAAAAAATGCGCTCACCGACGCAGAACAGATCGCGCTCCGGCAACGTGGTCACCATCTGCGCGAAGCTCACAGCAGCTACGGCAACATGGAAATCGTCACCTGGGACTACGCCACAGGAATCGTGGAAGCCGCATCCGATCCCCGCGGCGAGGGCGTGGGTTGGGTTTACTGACGGATCCGGGCTTCAACTGCCTTCAAGCCGGAAGCCCACCTTCAACGTCACCTGAAAATGCCCAACCTTGCCGTTCGCCACGTGACCGCGGGTCTCGAGTACCTCGAACCAGTCTATGTGGCGCACGGTGCGGGCTGCCGTCTCGATGGCATTGCGAATGGCATCGTCAATGCTGACCGGCGACGAACCGACCAGTTCGACATACTTGTAAACATGGCTGGACATGATGTTCCCCTTGAAAGTGCGGCCAACCCGCCTTGAGCCTACTCCTGTACAGATGTTTTTCATTACGGGTTACCGCAATGTGCCCTTGCGGTAAAAACACGGATCAATACTGCAAGCTTAACGCTGACAACGTGGACAGTAATAGGTGGAACGGTTGCCCTGCACGATTTGCAGGATCGGCGTCTTGCACTGACGACATGGTTCGCCGGCACGTTCATAAACAAACAGCTTCTGCCGGAAATATCCCGGTGCGCCATTGGCGTTCACATAGTCGCGCAAGGTCGTGCCGCCGACTTTGATGGCCTCGCCGAGCACTGTCTTGATTGCCTCTGCCAGTCGCTGCCATTCCTCGCGCTTGATACGACCGGTAGCGCGCCGGGGCCGAATGCCGGCACGGAACAGCGATTCACTCGCGTAGATGTTGCCCACACCCACCACTATCACGGCATTCATGATGAACTGCTTGATGGCCACACTGCGGCCTCTGCCTTTGGCAGCCAGATACTGCCCATCAAAGTCATCACTCAGTGGCTCCGGTCCAAGATGCGCAATCAGTTCATGTTGTCCGGGATCAGCCTCGGTCCATAAAGCACAGCCAAAGCGCCGCGGATCGTTGAAACGCAACAGCCGGCCAGATGCCAGCAACACATCAATGTGGTCATGCGCCTGAGGCGGCGCACCGGATGGCAATACCCGCAAACTGCCGGACATGCCCAGATGCCAGATGACCGTGCCTCGCTCCAGCCGGATCAGCAAGTATTTGGCGCGACGCTGCACATCGAGAATGCGTTGTCCGGTCAATTGCCGGGCAAATTCCGGCGGCACCGGCCAGCGTAGCCGGGGATCGCGTACCGTGACCCGACTAATCCTTTGATTCTTAAGGACAGGTAGAATGCCACGGCGGGTGGTTTCGACTTCTGGGAGCTCAGGCATCGGACTGCTTTAACGGCATGATCGGGTCGGACAGGGCTTGTATTGTGCCAGTCGAGTCCCCAACTTGATTCTGAAACCTAAAGAGACCGGCCTTGTAACCGTCACAATACAGAGAATAAGGGGCTTAACTTATTTGTGCCCCGCCTCGCCGGTCCGATATAGTGATTCATTGTTGTGCCCTGCCTTCCGGAGTTTTTGTGAATTTAGACTTTATGTACGGTTACCTGAACCTGAGTTTTTGGGGCTATGTCATAGCCACCCTGATCATGGTCCAGGTGAGCATTTTCGGTGTAACGGTGTACCTGCACCGTGACGCCGCCCATCGCAGCCTCGATCTGCATCCCGCGATCCGTCATTTCTTCCGTCTATGGATCTGGATGAGCTCCAGCATGCTGACCAAGGAATGGGTGGCGGTGCACCGCAAACATCACGCCAAATGCGAAACCCCTGAAGACCCGCATAGCCCGGTCATTTTCGGCTTGAAAAAGGTCCTGACCGAAGGCGCCGAGCTGTATCAGCTGCAGGCCCGCAATCCCGAGACCCTGGAAAAGTATGGACGCGGCTGCCCGGATGACTGGGTGGAACGCAATGTCTATTCGCGTTACCGCAATGCCGGCATCATCAGTATGGCCCTCATCGACCTGTTCCTGTTCGGCGTACCCTCGATCATCATCTTCGCCATCCAGATGCTGACCTTCCCGGTACTGGCGGCCGGCGTCATCAATGGCCTGGGTCATGCCATCGGCTATCGCAACTTCGAATGCCCGGATGCCTCCACCAATGTCGCGCCCTGGGGCCTGCTCATCGGTGGCGAAGAACTGCATAACAACCACCACGCCTTTCCGAGTTCGGCCAAGTTCTCGATTCAACCCTGGGAAGTCGATGCCGGCTGGGGCCTGATTTCGATCCTCAAGGTGTTGGGCCTGGCCAAGGTACACCGCACTGCGCCGACGCCCGTCAAGGTGGAAGGCAAGCATGTGGATCTGGAAACCGTGCGCGCCGTGATCGTCAACCGCATGCATGTAGTGCGCGATTACACCCGTCACGTCATGTTGCCGGTATTCCGTGCGGAGCTGACCAAGGCAGGCAGTAAACTGAGCGCCAGCCTGCGCAGCCTGCTGGTGCGTGAAAGCTCGCTGCTCGATGAACAGGCCAAGTCGCGTTTGACCCAGGCCCTGGAGCAAAACAAGGCGTTACGCACCGTGCATGAATTCCGCACCAAGCTGCAAATGCTGTGGAACAGCAACATGAATAACGAAAAACTGTTGCAGCATCTGAAGGAATGGATTGCCCAGGCTGAAGCCAGCGGCATCAAGTCACTGCAGGATTTCGCCGCCAGCCTGCGCAGCTACAGCATGCCGGCCATGGCGCATGCCTGAAGCGGCACGGCATCAGTCGCGCTCAACAAAAGGCCCGCTTGATGCGGGCCTTTTGCTTTTCTGCATAGATCTCATTTTAGAATAAGCCCATGAGCGGTCCATCCAACAATGTCATTCAACTACGCAAGGCCAAGGCTGAGCGCAACAGCAAGCGCGCGACAGGCAGGACGCTGTGCGATTCGGGTTTTCACAAGTGGCAAATTGTCCAGCAGGCGCAGTTCGACGTTAAACAAGGCAAGCTGGTGACTACCGAGCGCTGCGTGCGCTGCGGCCAGCAACACACCCGCCGCACTTGATGCACAGGAGACATCAAAGCTTCAAGGCCGAACGCACCTTGTTGACCAGATCGTCGCCGCCATGTGCATGCAGATATTGTTGCACCACGAAAACAAAATTGGTCAGCATGTCGCGATTGAGACCAAGAGAACTGAACGCTGTCAGCAACTGAGCGCCGTGCTTCAAGTCGCTGCCGGCTAACTTGTCCGTCATGCCGGCCAGCCCCGTCAAAAATCCGCTGCCGCTGCTCACGGCTGATGGAACATGCTTGAGCAACTCGTCCATCCCCGGCAATCCACCCAGCAATTGCTTGAACTGTGCCTCGCCCAGACGCTCCTGCGCCACATTGAACAAGGCAGCAGCACCACCACGCGCCTGTGTTTCGTTAATGCCCAATTGATTCATCAAAGTCTGGATCAGCTGTTCCATATCCACCTCGCGCGCCGTAAATAGCTATACATTATCAAACCGGGCGCCAAACCACCGCCACTTCATTCACCACTGTATCGGTCTTGCGCGGCTTGACCTCAATGCTTTCAAGCGCAATGGCGGCTGGATCCAGTTCACCCTGCACGCGGGCGATTTCCTGCTCCAGTTCGGCCTGCAGATCGTTCAGCCGTTGCCGGACGGTTTCCAGACTGCCGGTCGCCTGATCGACATCCTGGCTTTCGCGCGAGATGCGGCCAGCCGAACGGGCAGCCGTGGCAACGCGGCCAATGTTGGTGCTGTTGACCACTTTGCGACCAAAGAAGGCACCGAGAATCGTGGCGCCCACCGACAGGGCGGTTTGCAGTTTCTGTTGCGAGAGTTGCGACTGTTCCCTTTCAATCTTCTGCTGTGCGCGTACCTGCTGATCCTGCAATGTTTGCAGGCGCGGCGCGTATTGTTTGCGCAGCCGTTCCACTTCGGCATCGCGCTGTTCGCGCAAGCTCAAGGACAGCCGCGAACGAAAATCGCCTTCGCTTTCACCGGGATTGGAACTGAGCTTGAGTGCGGCGCAGCGATGCACGGCCAGCGTCGTGCCTTGATAGATGGCGCCAGCCAGATCCTTGCTCCAGCCGGCATAGTTTTGCGCACGCAGCAAGGCCGCCGGTAGCTCCGCATAGCTGAGGCCATCGGCAGCCTGTTTCACCAAACCCGTCCTGCCTTCTGCCAGCAGGCTTGCCGCTGCCCAGTCGGGACCGCTGCCATCTTCAGTCAGGGGCGCCAGCAGATGGCGTGTCTGCCATTCGTCAACACCCGTCTTGCTGTCCACAAAATGTACCTTGGCCACGCCCAGCACTTGCGGCACATAAGTAGCATTGTTCGACGCATTGCCAAGGTAGTACTCATTCACACCCGCAGGCAGCACCGGCTTGGCCGACACTTTTGCTATGCCACCACCGGCAGTGTTTTTTGCAGTGTTGGCGACCGATACAGGAATGGATTGATTGAGCTGGCCAAGCTCTTTCAAGGTCATCGGGCCACGCAGGTAGGACAAAGCCCAAC
>JBFWSR010000015.1:0-97876 GCA_050248275.1 Steroidobacteraceae bacterium | reverse complement strand
GCAGTAAAAGCGGCCAAGGAGGCGGGGGTGAGTTTTGTTGCTTATACCTCGATGCCGCGTCCTGATACGGGCTCGCTCATCCCGTTCGCACCGGATCATTTTGGAACTGAACAGGCCATCAAGCAAAGCGGCATGAAATACGCGATTCTGCGTGATGCCTGGTATATGGATTCATTGCCGCTCTTCATAACGGGTCCGTTGAAGACCGGGAAATGGCTCACCACTGCGGGGGAAGGCAGAATTGCGCATGTGGCGCGTGAAGATTGCGCGCGCGTGGCGGCGGCGGTTCTGCAAAACCCGGTGGAAAGCGCAACCTACGATGTGACCGGCACTACGGCCCATACCACCAGGGAAATTGCTGCGATTGCTGCAGAAGCCCTGGGCAAACCGCTTGAAGTCGTCGAGGTGTCTGAAACCCAGTTGGCCGAGAGCCTTGAAAAGGCGGGTATCCCTGCTGCCTATGTGGCTTTCTTCATTGCCAATGATGCCAATACACGCGCTGGCAATGTGGATATCCAAACTAATGTTGTTGAAAAGCTTGCTGGTCGCACGCCAATCAAATTGCGTGATTATTTTGCTGCAAATAAGGCGGCATTTGGCGTTTGATTTATTGGACAACAAGCCGGCAATGATTGCCAACTTCAATGGATTTATTCACTGTAGCTCGCAGCGTGTAACAGGCACTGCTGACAGCGCTGGTGTTGTAGACAAACGCGATTCTGTATTGCTTCGGTCAGTGATGAGCCCAGATCAAAACGCGCGTCGTCGTCGGTGAAGGCGCAGGCATATACACGTAACTTACTTTCGCGTTTCAGCAGCATACGACTGTATGAACACATCAATTTTACAGGATGTTTTGCAAAGCCACCAGCATCGTTACGCTGGCTGGGAGTGCCCAGCTTGCCGAGTTCCGGCAGTGCCACGATGCGCGTCTCTTCCGGCAGGCGCGTTTTGCGTAACAGCAGACGATAGGCTTCCTGCACGGCATCGGCATCTTCATCGGCGTCCATCTGCCGTGCGATCGAAATGGCAAAACCCTGTTCATATAAGAGCTGCAGGCCTTCGAGGGCGCGCGCGAAATTTCCCCAGCCGCGTGCGGTATCGTGACGTTGCTCATCGGGATAATCGATACTGATGCGAAACGACAGGGGATGTGCCTGCTGTTTCAGCAGCTGCAATTGATGCAAACGCTTTAATAAAGGTGCGGTGCCATTGCTTAGTACCAGGCAGGGTCTCAGGCTCAGGGCGTATTCCAGAATCTTGACGATGTCCTTGACGATCAGCGGTTCGCCGCCGGTGAAGCCGAAGCGCTCGACGTCCAGTCGTGCTGCTTCATCCAGATAGGGTTTGATCTCGGTGAGTTTGATGCGTTCCAGGCGTGTATCGCCCGGGCGTGAACCTTCCAGACAGAAGGGGCACTCCAGATTGCAGGCTGTGCCGGTATGAATCCACAGTTCTTTGAGCTGGGACAAACCGATTTGCGATGCGCTGTCACTCATGGACGAAAGCAGGACTACTTGATGGGCAATTCACGCGATTTCTGCACGGGTCGCAGCGCGAAGCTGGAATGCACGCGCGCCACATGTGGCAGCCGTGTCAGATGCTGGCTGTGCACGCGTTCGAAATCGGCGGTATCGGCGACGACCACGCGCAGCAGATAATCAAAATCGCCGGTCATCAGATAGCACTCCATTACTTCCGGAATCTTGCGCACTGCCTGTTCAAAGCTGTGCAGGTCGGTCTGTTCCTGGCGGTCGAGCGTGATGTTGACGAACACATTCACCGGACAACCGGCCAGCTCCTGATTGATCAGTGCGGTATAGCCTTCGATCAGACCGGATTCTTCCAGGGCCCTGACGCGGCGCAGGCAGGCCGATTCCGACAGGCTCACGCGTTCGGCCAGCGTGCTGTTGGCGATGCGGCCTTCCTGTTGCAGGGCCAGCAGGATGGCGCGATCAAAGCGGTCCAGTTTTGAGTGCGAGTCGCGCATGCGCAAGAATCCGTCGTGTGGCGGGCGAGGCGTGGTGAATTTTGCCAGAACTACGCGACTGCCAGCCGCTTTTTGCAAGACTGCCTCCGGCATCGCGCCTAAAGTAAAGCCATGAGTCACGAGTGATGAGCAGCAGGGGAGTGCATCATGCATATCGGCGTTCCCAAAGAAATCAAGGTTCACGAGTATCGGGTGGGCATGACGCCAGCCGGCGTGGCCGAGTTGCGGGCGTTGGGTCATGAAGTCCTGGTGGAGACGGGCGCGGGAGCCGCTATCGGTTTTGCCGATGCCGACTATCAGTCTGCGGGCGCAGTGATCGTGCCGGATGCGCGTGCGGTGTTTGCAGTCGCTGAACTCATCGTCAAGGTCAAGGAGCCTTTACCTGCTGAATATCCGCTGCTGCGTGCCGGGCAGACGCTGTTCACCTATCTGCATCTGGCAGCGGATTCCGAACAGGCGCATGCCCTGATGCAGGCGGGTGTCACGGCGATTGCTTATGAAACAGTGACAGCAGCAGATGGTTCGTTGCCCCTGCTCACGCCCATGAGCGAAGTGGCCGGGCGCATGTCCGTGCAGGTGGCGGCTAATGCCTTGCAAAGAGTCAACGGCGGACGCGGTGTGCTGCTGGGCGGTGTGGCCGGTGTCGAGCCCGGCAAGGTCGTCATTCTCGGCGGTGGTGTGGCTGGCGCCAATGCAGCTGAAATGGCGATAGGCCTGCATGCCGATGTCACGCTGGTGGATCGTTCCATCAAACGATTGCGTGAATTATCGGCGCGCTTTGGTGCGGCGGTGAAAACGGTGTATTCCACAACTACGGCCATTGAAACCTTGATACGCACGGCCGATGTGGTGATCGGTGCAGTGCTGATTCCCGGCGCCGCCGCGCCCAAGCTGTTGACTCGCGCCATGCTCAGAACCATGCAGCCCGGCGCCGTGCTGGTCGACATTGCCATCGACCAGGGCGGTTGCTTTGAAACCAGCCAGGCTACTACCCATGCCGATCCCACTTATCTTGTCGATGGCATCGTGCATTACTGTGTCGCCAACATGCCCGGCGCCGTACCGCGTACTTCGACGCTGGCGCTGACCCATGCCACTTTGCCCTATATCAAGCAATTGGCAGGACTGGGCGTGGCGGCCGCCCTGCGTCAGGATGCGTATCTGGCCAATGGGCTGAATGTGCAGGCGGGACGAATCATGCATCCGGCTGTGGCACAGGCACTGCGGCTGCCATCGTTGCCCTCAGTTGCGTAAGGAATTCCTGTGCTGATTTCCATCGGGATGGAATTAATCCGGCGCTCAACAGGTTTGGAGTAAAAGGTTGTTAGTCGCCGCCGTCGGGGGCGAGGATGGTTTCTGATCAATGCCTGATATATGGTTAGGTCATCTTGCCTGACGTATAGTTGGCGCTTCGATCTTTTGTCGCTACCGGGGAAACATTTATGACCACCTTGGAAATCAACGGTAAACGTGTCGATGTGGATGTGGAAGCGGATACGCCGCTGCTGTGGGCGTTACGCGATCATCTGCAGATGACCGGTACCAAGTACGGCTGCGGCATGGCCCTGTGCGGCGCCTGCACCGTGCATGTGGATGGCATGCCGACGCGCAGTTGCATTCTCACGGTGGAAGCGGCGGCCGGCAAAAAAATCACTACCATCGAAGGTCTCGCCGCGTCTTCCACCATCGGCCAGACAGTGCAGGCGGCGTGGATTGCCGAAGATGTGCCGCAATGCGGTTATTGCCAGTCCGGACAGATCATGAGCGCCACGGCGCTGCTGAACAGCAACAAGCATCCCAGCGATGCGGACATTGATGCGGCCATGGCCGGTAATCTTTGCCGCTGCGGCACCTACCTGCGGATTCGTGCGGCCATCAAGCGCGCGGCCAGTTCCTTGGTGTGATTGCCCTCCGAAGGGAGTCAAGCTCCCTCTGAAGGAGAAACCCATGAGTCACTTTCCGATCGTCAACGCCAGTCGTCGCGAGGTGCTCAAGGGCACGGCTGCACTGACCCTGGCGTTTTATCTGCCGCTGACGGGGCACACAGAACCAGCGGTCGCCCGGTCCTTTGAACCGAATGCCTTTCTGCGCATCACCGCCGATGGTACGGTGACGGTGATTTCCAAACATCTGGAGATGGGACAGGGCGTCTTCACGGGATTGGCCACGCTGGTGGCCGAGGAGCTGGATGCCGACTGGTTCCAGATCCGGGTGGAAGGCGCACCGGCCGATACTGCCCGTTACAAGAATACCCTCATGGGCATGCAGGGCACTGGCGGCAGTAGTTCTATTGCCAATTCCTATGAACAATATCGACAGGCAGGCGGAGCAGCGCGCGCCATGCTGGTGGCTGCTGCGGCACAAAGCTGGAAAGTGCCGGCGCGTGACATTCGCATTGCCCGGGGCAAGGTCAGTCACGCGGCCTCGCGCAAACAGGCCGGATTCGGTGAACTGATCGCGATAGCGGCCACATTGCCGGTGCCGACCGACATCAAGCTCAAGAACGCCGATCAGTTTGTGTATATCGGCAAGCCTGCGGCGCGGGTGGATACGGTCGCCAAAACCAATGGCGCCGCGATCTTCACTCAGGATTTCAAGCTGCCCGGCATGCTGACCGCCGTAGTGCTGCATCCGCCGCGCTTTGGCGCCAAGGTACGTCGTGTTGAAGATGCCAAGGCTCGCGCCATGAAAGGTGTGGTCGATGTAGTGAGCTTTGACAGCGGTGTCACCGCTGGCGTGGCCGTCCTCGCCAGGGATTTCTGGTCCGCCAGGCAAGGGCGCGAAGCACTCACTGTCGAATGGGATGAGAGCCGCGCCTTCAAGCAGGACAGTGCTCAGGTGCGTGATGATTTTGTCCGGTTGCTGCAGCAACCCGGCGACGTTGCGCGTAGCGATGGCGATGTCGATGTCGCCTTCAAACAGGCCGCACGCATCATCGAGGCCCGTTATGAAGTGCCCTATCTGGCGCATGCGCCGATGGAGCCCTTGAATTGCGTGGTGCAATTGCGCGAAGGCGGCTGCGAGCTCTGGAATGGCGAACAGAACCATACGCTGGATCAACTATCCGTGGCCCAGTTGCTGGGTTTGAAGCCCGAGCAGGTCACCATCCATACCCTGTACTCCGGTGGCAGTTTTGGCCGGCGTGCCAATCCTTACGCCGACTACATTTTGGAAGCCGTGGCTATCGCCCGGACAGCCAAGCAGACTGCGCCGGTGAAACTCGTCTGGACGCGTGAAGATGACACGCGCGGCGGTTACTACCGGCCGCTGTTCGTGCATGGTCTCAAGGCGGGCCTCGACTCGCAGGGCAAAATCATGGCCTGGCAACATCGTCTGGTGGGACAGTCCATCATGGACAATCCCTTCATGGCGGCCTTCATCAAGAATGGCATCGACCATGCGTCGGTGGAAGGCGCCTTTGATCTGCCCTATGCCATCGATCACCTCCGTGTAGAGCTGCACTCGCCCAAGCCTGGCGTGCCGGTGCTGTGGTGGCGTTCCGTAGGCTCCTCGCATACGGCTTATGCGACTGAATGTTTCCTGGATGAACTGGCACATGCCACTCAACAGGATCCGGTACAGCTGCGACGCCAATTGCTGCGCAATCACCCACGACATCTCGGTGTACTGGAACTCGCGGCCAGCAAGGCAGGATGGGAAAAGCCGCAGGGCAAGGACCGTGCGCGTGGCGTGGCTGTGCATGAGTCGTTCAGCAGCTTCGTGGCGCAGGTGGTGGAGATCTCACGCAGCGGCGACAGCTTCAAGATCGACCGTGTGGTGTGTGCCGTGGACTGCGGCGTGGTGATCAACCCCAATATTGTCGTCATGCAGGTGGAGTCGGCCATTGCCTTCGGCCTGTCGGCAGCGCTTACCGGCGCCATTACCCTCAAGGGCGGCATAGTTGAACAATCCAACTTCCATGATTACCCGGTGGTGCGTATCAACCAGATGCCCAGGGTGGAAGTGTATGTGGTTCCCTCCAGGGAAAAGCCGACCGGCATTGGCGAGCCGGGCGTGCCGCCACTGGCGCCAGCCCTGGTCAATGCCCTGCATGCGCTCAACGGCAAGCCCATCCGCTCTCTGCCGCTCGCACAACATGGGCTGCAGTTGGCGTAGTTCAGTTCTGGCAGACTCAAGGTATTTTTCTGCTGGAACAAATGGTCATTAAAATGGCCGGATGATTATCAAATCATCCGGCCGTTTTTTATTTCGCGTCATAGCCCTGTATGGCCATGTTGTTACAGGTTATCGCAGCCCCGTTTCCAGTCTGGCAATGACCATGCGCTGAATCTCGCTGGTGCCTTCATAGATCTCGGTGATCTTGGCGTCGCGGAAATAACGTTCAATCGGCAGCTCTTTGGAATAACCCATGCCGCCATGAATCTGCACGGCGGCATGCGCGCAGAACATCGCGGCTTCGGAAGCAAACAGCTTGGCCATCGAGCCTTCCAGCGTGCAGCGCTCGCCCGTGCCCTTGGTCCTGGTGCGTTTCCACGCGGCTTGCAACGTCAGCAGGCGGGCGGCTTCCAGTTTGCATTTCATGTCCGCCAACTTGTGCTGGATCATTTCAAAACTGCCGATAGCCGAGCCGAAGGCCTTGCGGTCGCGTGCGTATTGGAGTGAGGCTTCATACGCCGCACGGGCAATGCCCACCGCCTGTGCCGCGATGCCGATGCGGCCCGAATCGAGGATGTCCATGGCGATGGCAAAACCCTGGCCTTCCTTGCCCAGACGATTCTCCACCGGACATTGATAGTTATCGAATTCGATCTCGCAGGTGGCCGAAGCGCGGATGCCCAGCTTCGGCTCGGTCTTGCCACGAATAAAACCGGATTGCCTGGTGTCCAGAATGAACGCCGAGATGCCCTTGGCCTTCTTGTCCGGATCGGTGACGGCAAACATCACCATGTAATCGGCCACAGGACCGGAAGTGATCCAGGCCTTCTTGCCATTGATCACGTAATGCGCACCATCGGCCGACAGCACTGCGCGGGTACGCATGGCCGCGGCATCCGAGCCGGACTGCGGTTCGGTCAGCCCGTAACAGCCAATTGCCTGACCGGTAGCTACGGGAGTGACGAAGCGCTGCTTCTGTGCTTCCGTGCCATAAGTGAGGATGCCGGTGTTGTACAGCGAGTTATTGACCGAAACGATGGTGGAATGTGCCGCATCCGCCGCAGCGATTTCTTCCATCACCAGCGCATAGCAGAGGGTGTCCAGGCCCGAACCGCCATACTGCTCCGGCACTTCCACACCCATGAAACCCAGCTCACCGGCCCGGGCAATGGTGTCGCGCGGAAACTCGCCTGAGCCATCGTATTTAGAAGCCACCGGCGCGATTTCCTGCTGTGCGAATTCGCGTGCAGCCTGCTGGATCATTTGCTGTTCTTCAGTCAGTGCAAAATCCATGCTGTGCTCCCGTCACTCATTTAGATCGGATATGCATGCCGAGCATACGACTTTGCGGTGCGTTTGGTCTTGTCATCTATTGACGCTGAGAAACTTGGCTGAGTCGTTGAATTGGATTTACTGGAATAGGATGCCACTCATTGATAGCGCTGCTAAACTGCGCACCGCAAACACGCGGCTGTAGCTCAGTTGGATAGAGCACTTGGCTTCGAACCAAGGGGTCGGGAGTTCGAGTCTCTCCAGCCGCGCCATGCGACAGTGTCATCCATGATATGAGTCGGGACAGTTGTTGCCGACCATGGCTGAGGCTGAATCCGAGTTGCATGCAGACGATGGCGTGCTGGGTTCCTTGCATCACCTGAATCGGCCGGCAGGTTAGTGCACAGTTGCGTATCGCGCCTACTGGACGTGCAGCAAGTGGGTGATGGTCATCGTTGGTGACTGCTGCGATGACTGATGCAGAAAAAAAGAAAGGCCGACGGTTAGGTCGGCCTTATATGTGGCAACGAAGACTAGAGTCGTGCTGATGTGATTGCATCAACGTGGGACTAACCTGACACAGCCTCATCTCCACCAAGCTCTGAGCTGCACCTGCGCGTCTGAGCAAATTCCGCATCGGGCGGCAGGTGGATTGGAGGGCATCATACCCCGAGTGGGTGGCTATTTGGCAAGCATCACGCCGGCTTTTTTGAGGATAGTATTTCCTATATAAAACAAATAGTTATGTTTATTTTACGATAAACGCGCCACTACGGATTTACCGGCTTCTGCTGTACTGGATACCGGGCCGCCAGCGGCAATGTCTGCGGTCCGAATACCTTCGGAAATGGCGGAAGACACTGCCGATTCAACGGCTTGCGCCTCGGTTTCCAGCCCCAGAGAGTGCCTCAGGAGCATGGCTACGCTCAGGATCGTGGCATAGGGGTTGGCCAGTCCCTTGCCAGCGATGTCGGGTGCCGAGCCGTGAATGGGTTCGTACAACCCCAGCTTGCCGGCCCCCAGGGAAGCGGAGGGCAGCAGCCCCATGGAGCCCGCCAGCATCGAGGCTTCATCGGTCAGGATGTCGCCGAACATGTTTTCGGTGACCATTACGTCGAAACTGGACGGGCGACGAATCAGATGCATGGCTGCCGAATCGACCAGCATGTGTTCCAGCTGCACATCGGGAAATTCTTCCTTCATGACGCGCTCAACGGTGCTGCGCCACAGCCGTGAAGTTTCCAGCACATTGGCTTTGTCGATGGATACCAGTTGCTTGCGACGCTGGCGCGCCAATTGGGCTGCGGTGCGTACCACGCGTTCGATTTCTGTCACGGTATAGGTGCAAAGATCGCTGGCGGAAGTGTCGGTACGAGTCTTGGCGCCGAAGTAAATGCCGCCGGTCAGTTCGCGCACCACGATGATGTCGGTGCCCTTGAGCACTTCTGCCTTGATGGTGGAAGCATCGATCAGCGCCGGGTGCAAAGACACCGGACGCAGATTGGCGAACAACCCCAACGCTTTGCGAAGCGCCAGCAGTCCCTGTTCCGGACGCACTTTGGCACCCGGATCGGACCATTTGGGGCCGCCCACTGCACCGAGGAGGATGGCATCAGCTTGTTTGCAGGCCGCTTCGGTGGCTGCAGGCAGGGCAGAACCAGTGGCATCAATGGCGGCGCCGCCGATCAAATGTTCTTCAGTTTCAAATTGATGACCGAACTTCCTGGCCACTGCCTGCAGCACCAGCACGCCTTCGCGTGCGACTTCAGGACCAATGCCATCGCCTGGTAACACTACAATTTTTGCTTTCATGCGCGTGCCTGTTCGTATTGTTTGACTTTGTCGAGTTGCTTGATGAGATAGCCGAGTTCATCCACGCCATTGAGCAGACAGTAGCGGGCAAACCCTTCGATATTGAACTTCACCTGCTTGCCGTTGGGCAGGCTCAATGTGTTGCTTTCCAGGTCGATGGTCAGCTCTGCACCGGGATTTGCGATCAGCCAGGCATGTGATTCCTGATCGATGACCAGCGGCAGCAAACCATTCTTCAGGCTGTTGTTGCGAAAGATGTCCGCAATCTCGGTGCTGATCACTGCGCGGATGCCATAGTCCAGCAAAGCCCAAGGCGCATGTTCGCGCGAAGAGCCGCAACCGAAATTGTTGCCTGCCACCAGAATCTTGCAGCCTTGGGCCGCAGGTTGATTCAGTGCGAAGTCGGGCTTCGCGCTGCCATCAGCGTTGTAACGCCAGTTGGAAAAAGCATGCTGACCAAGTCCTTCCTTGGTGGTGGTGGTCAGGAAGCGCGCCGGGATGATTTGGTCCGTATCGATATCCGAGTACGGCAACACCACGGTCCTGGAGGAAATGATGCGTATGGGTTCCATGACAAAACCTGTTCAAGTAATTGATCTGTTTAATCGTTGATATGCGCGGGTACTTACAGCAAATCACGTGGATCAGTCACGCAACCGCGTATGGCGGCTGCGGCAGCCGTGGCCGGGCTGGCCAGCAACGTCCGTGCACCCGCACCCTGGCGACCTTCAAAGTTGCGATTGCTGGTGCTCACTGCATATTGACCGCTGCCCACCGTGTCGCCATTCATGCCGATGCACATGGAACAACCGGATTCGCGCCATTCGGCACCCGCGTCGCGGAAGATCTGATCGAGGCCCAGTTTCTCGGCTTCGCGTTTGATGGCTTGCGAACCGGGCACCACCAGTGCACGCACACCCGAGGCGACACGTTTGCCTTTCATGATTTTGGCAGCGAGTTGCAGGTCGGATAGACGAGCATTGGTGCAACTGCCGATGAACACCACTTGAATCGGTTTGCCGATCAGCCGTTCATTGGGTTGCAGACCCATGTACGCCAGTGACTTCATGAACACCGGGTCATTGGCTTGATTGGGTACGGCGCCATTGATGGGCATGACCATGCCGGGATGCGTGCCATAAGTGATCATGGGCACCAGCTCGCTGCCGTTGAGGTTCACTTCACGATCGAATCTGGCGCCCGCGTCGGTGCGCAGCGTACGCCAGTCGGCAACGGCCTTTTCCCAGTCGGCGCCCTGTGGCGCTTTGGGTCGGCCTTGCAGATAAGCGAAGGTGGTTTCATCCGGGGCGATCATGCCGGCGCGCGCGCCGGCTTCGATGGACATGTTGCACACCGTCATGCGGCCATCCATCGACAGGGCTTCGATCGCCGGGCCGCGATATTCGATGACCTGACCGGTGCCGCCTGACACGCCGATCTTGCCAATGATGGCGAGAATCAGATCCTTGGCCGTCACGCCTTCGGGCAATTTGCCATCGACATTGACGGCGAGCGTCTTGGGGCGACGTTGCAACAAACATTGCGTGGCTAGCACATGCCCCACTTCCGTGGTGCCGATGCCGAAGGCGAGGGCGCCGAAGGCACCGTGCGTTGCCGTATGGCTATCGCCGCAGACAATGGTCTTGCCGGGCTGTGTCGCACCCAATTCCGGGCCCACTACGTGTACGATACCGCGCTGTGCAGAGTGCAGGTTCAGCAACTCGACGCCAAACTCGGTGCAATTCTTTTCCAGCTGTTGAATTTGCTGTGCCGCCGATTTCACTTTGATCGGCACGCGACCGGCAATCTCTTCCGGGTCGGTCGGCGTCGAGTGATCCATGGTTGCCAGGGTGCGGTCCGCACGGCGCACCTTCAATCCCTTTTCGCGCAGCAGCGAGAAAGCTTGGGGCGAGGTGACTTCATGCACCAGATGCAAGTCGATGTACAACACGGCGGGAGTGTCGACCGTTTCCGGTACGACTTCATGCCGTTCCCACACTTTCTCGAACAAGGTCTTGGGCGTATTGGCGCTCATGGAACTTTCCTGACAAGGATTTCAAGGCATTTGCACTGGCGGCTCGTGCCGCGGCGGACAGCATCATGCCTTTTTGGACTGCCGGAAAGAATTGCTGATTAAAGAACAGGCCATCGCTGTTGGCGATGGCCTGTCTATTGGCGACAAGGCAATTTTGCGGCTTCAAGTAGGCCGGCGGCTGTCTATTTTGCTGGTGGCCCGCCGCTTCCCGGAGCAACTTGTCGTCCTTGCTCCATTCCCATTCCTTGGTGAAGTGGCATATCAGGCAGCGTCACGCCTTTTTCCTTGGCGCGTTCCTGCATTTTCTTGTGATGTTCAAGCCGAAAAGCTTCGCGCTCCTGCTGCGTTTTTAGTGTGCGCATCTTGGCGCGGTATTCGGCGCGCTCGGCATCAGTCATCAGTTGACGGCCATACACGAGTTCTTGCGTTTCTTTCGCCGGGGTTTGCACCGGTGCAGCGGCTGGTGCCTGAGCTACTGCAATGCCGGGAACCACGGTCACTATCAACATGGCAATTAATTTCGCGTTCATGTCTCCATCCTCCTACATGTCCTGGTGTCTAAACCCTATTGAAATTCCAGCGCCCCAGTCGGGGCTGCTGTCACTGAAGCCTGCAACAACATAAGGCTGGATAGTGACATTACTCTTCGATGGGAACGACAGGTAGAAAGTTGCTTCCTGCAATGCGTCGCCCCCGGACAGGGAGGAGGGGCGATAGTCGAACATCAGTCCTGCCCGTGTTTTGCCACCGATGAGATAGTCACCACCTACCATGGCAAAGGCAACATCACGTAACTGCGTGCCTTGCGGATCACCGCGCCATTTGTATCCGACCGTGCCGAATAGGGCGAAGCGATCGAAGTATTTAAGGACATCAGCTTGTAATGAATAGTCATTCTTGCCGGTGCCCAGTCCGTCAGCCTCGCTGGCGGTGCCAAGTTTTACCTTGGCGCCGAGATCAACATAAAAGCTTGCAGCGTCGTTACGCACTACATCGTAGAGTGTTGCCGCCAAGGTTACATCGCCGAGACCGCCACTCGATCGATCTGGGCCGGTAACGAGTTCCCCATTTGCGTCGATAATTGTTGCTGGACCGCTCACGGCTACGTAAGGAACGGTCAGGCGTAGCCCCCAATTATCATCCGAGCGATATGCGACGCTCACCGGTAGATAAATCTGAGTGATTGATTCCGTGCCGCCGTACTTGCCGCTGGCGTAATCCAGACCAATGTTTGCTCTGAACGTCCCGGCGTCCGCAGCTCCTGCCGCGGACGCCAACATTGCTGCATATACCAGACGGTGCCATGCCATCCTCTTTGATGGGCACACTGCCGTGATTCCTATTTGACCGCTGGCAGCGATACGCCACGCTCACGGGCCCGTTCCTGCATCTCTGTCTGATGCTTGGTGCGGATTTGTTCCCGTTGTTGCTCATTTGCCGCTGTGCGTAATTGTTCCCGGTATTGATTCAGTTCTTCCTGGCTCATGAGTGAGTATCCATAAATTCGTTCCCGCTCTCTCTGCCGCTCGCGTTCCTGTTCCTTGAGTTGGACTGCTGTTGGCGGAACGCCCAGTTGCGCATTCCGTTGTTTGGCGCGTTCCTGCATTTCCTTCTGATGCTGCAGACGGAACTCTATTCGTTCCTGTTCGGTGGCCAGCGCACGCAGCCGATTCTGGTATTCGGTTCGTTCCTGTGTTGTCATCAGATCATTGCCATAAATACGGTCACGATCCTGCTCGTGCAGACGGTCCCGATCTCTGTCCTGGTTTCGATCCCGGTCCAAGTCGCGATCCATCATGCGATCTCGATCCTGCACACGATCCATATCCAATTGCCGCGTCTGATCATGTATCCGATCCTGACTGCGTTGTTGGCCTTGAGCTGCCGCGATTGTTGCTGCCGCTGTCAGGGCAACTGTTGCGACTAAGGACAAACTGGTTCGTGTATGCATATTTCCATCTCCCCGGTTGAGTAAACGTTTGTACATAATTGAGTCATCACTCTGTGATAACTACCGGGTAGAACACTTAAATGCGTACGGAAGGTGACTACTTTCTATGAATTTTTCAGACAGCACTGCATGTCTTCAGAATGATTATTAGAGGTTGTTAATAATGCTGAGGATATGCGCTGCATGCAGTCCGGGATGATGCTTCTTCATCCACAGTCTTCAGGTGTCGATGCAAGGATGGAAATACTTTTAGAATCCGGTAAATCGAAGGTTTTTATTTTAATAAAATGCGCGAAATTCATGAAGTATTCAAAAAATGAAATCGACGAATAAAGCCTATTGGAGCGTCGATGCGGTTGTATTAACCGAAACGCTTGGCTCCCGCATGGCAGGGCTGACTTCTGATGAGGCCAGTGAACGTTTGGTGCGCCGCGGGCTAAATGTTATTAAGGAAGGTCACGATAGAACGTTTTTTTCGATCCTGCTGCGTCAGTTTTCCAGCCCTTTGGTGCTGATACTGCTGTTCGGTGCCGTGGTTTCGCTGACGCTGCGCGATTGGTCGGATGCGCTGATCATCTTTGTGATCGTGGCGGGCAGCACTGCACTCGGTTGTGCTCAGGAGTATCGGGCATCACGCGCGCTGGCGCAGTTGCGCGCACGACTGGCATTGACCGTGCGGGTGCGCCGCGATGGCAAAGTGGTGACAGTGCCTGCGCGTGACCTGGTGATCGGCGATGTGATCGAACTCGTGGCGGGGAATCTGGTGCCGGCTGACGGCGTGATTCTCGAAGCGCGCGATTTCTTGCTTACGGAAGCTGCACTGACCGGCGAATCATTCCCCGTCGAGAAACGTCCCGGTGTGGTATCCGCTCAGGCGGGTCTCGCCGAACGCAGCAACTGCGTGTTTCTCGGCACCTCGGTACGCAGCGGCACAGCGACGGTATTGATTGCACAGACTGGTGCATCTACCGCTTATGGCGGCATTGCCGCACAACTGGCGCAGCGTGCACCGGAAAGCGAGTTCGAACGCGGTGTGCGTCGTTTTGGCTACCTGTTACTGCAAGTCATGCTCGCCATCGTGATCTTCGTACTGATCGTGAACCAGTTGCTCGGACGCTCCGGTATCGAATCCATGTTATTTGCAGTGGCTTTGGCGGTGGGTCTGTCGCCTGAATTATTGCCAGCGATTGTCAATGTCACGCTCGCACGCGGCGCTCACATCATGGCGCGTGAAGGCGTCATGGTGCGGCGTATGGACGCCATTGAGAATCTGGGCAGCATGGATGTGCTCTGCACCGACAAGACCGGCACCTTGACCAGCGGTTCGATCGCCCTGCATTCGGCAGTGGATCCAGGCGGTCGGATTTCACCGGATGTACTGCGGCTTGCCTGGCTGAATGCCACGCTTGAAACCGGCATTGCCAACCCGCTGGATGCCGCGCTGGTCAATGCAGGCACACAGGCAAACCTGCAACTGGGTGCGGTCGTCAAGGTCGATGAAATTCCCTATGACTTTCTGCGCAAGCGGTTGACCATCATGGTCAGTGAGCAGGGCAATACCGCTCAGCATCTGTTGATCTGCAAGGGTGCAGTGACCAACGTGCTGGCAATTTGTACGCATGTTGCGAGTGCGACGGGAGAACAGCCGCTGGATGCTGCGGAACGCGCCCGAATCGAAGCCTGGTTCGAGCAACAGGGCGTGGCAGGTCTGCGCGTGCTCGCGGTGGGCAGTCGCAGGCTTGCCGCCAAGCCGCACTACGATCGCGCGGACGAGCGGGGATTGTGCCTGATGGGATTTTTACTGTTCTATGATCCTCCCAAGCCAGGTGTGGAGACGGCCATTGCTCAACTGGCCGCATTGGGGGTGCGCATCAAGGTGATCACCGGCGACAACCGTCACGTGGCGGCGCATGTTGCGCAGAGCGTAGGTCTGAAGGCTGACGCGATGATCACCGGTGAGGAATTGATGCACATGGGCGATGACGCTCTGTGGCAGCGTGCGCCGCAGACCGACCTGTTTGTCGAGATCGATCCGCAGCAAAAAGAACGCATTGTCCGCGCCCTGCAGCGACGTGGTCATGCAGTCGGCTATCTGGGCGATGGCATTAACGATGCGCCAGCGCTGCATGTCGCGGATGTGGGCATCTCGGTGGATGACGCGGTGGATGTGGCGCGCGAAAGCGCCGATGTGGTGCTGCTGCAGCCGGATCTCACTGTGCTGCGTATCGGCGTCGAGCAGGGCAGGCGCACCTTTGCCAATACGCTCAAATATATTCGCATCACGACCAGCGCCAACTTCGGCAACATGATCAGCATGGCGCTGGCCACACCGTTGCTGCCTTTTCTGCCGCTCGTCGCCAAGCAGATACTGTTCAACAATTTCATCTCCGATTTGCCGACTTTCGCCTTGTCTTTGGACAACGTGGACCACGAACGCCTGCAATGCGCCCAGCACTGGGATTTGAAATCTGTACTGCGTTTCATGGTGGTGTTTGGGTTGATCAGCACCGCGTTCGATATCATGACTTTCATGGTGCTGTTGCACGGCTTCAAGGTTGATGAGGGCGGTTTTCAGACAGTCTGGTTCATGGTGTCCTTGCTGACTGAATTGGCCGTACTGCTGCTGTTGCGCACTGCGCTTCCCGTCTGGCGTAGTCGGCCAGGAAAAACTTTGTTGTGGCTCACCATCGTTGTGGCGTTGGCGGCGCTGGCCATTCCTTTTAGCGGACCATTGGCTGAGATCTTTGGCTTCGAGCCTCTCTCATTGGTAATGATGGCGACAGTGCTGTTGATCGTGATGGGTTATGCCATCGCTACCGAAGTGGGCAAATGGCTGTTCTTCAGGAACAAGAAAACCTGAGCCGGGGCATCTGTTTGCCGTGAGCCAACATGATCTTGTGTTGGCGAAAATAAAAAAGCCATCGTTGTTAGCAATGGCTTGTTACGGCTTGCAGGGGCAGGTTTAAAACCTGCCCCTGCACATTTTATACAGTCAGGCCGATGCGACGCTGCTCGGCTTGTAGTCTTCGCAGCTTTCCAGCCAGCCCCATTTGTCGGCAGTCTTGCCGGTGAACAGGCCGAAGAATGCCGCTTGAATGGCTTCCGTTACAGGGCCGCGTTTGCCGGCGCCGATCTGGATATGATCCACCGAACGTACCGGCGTGACTTCCGCTGCAGTACCCGTGAAGAACATTTCATCGGCGATGTACAGGAATTCGCGCGGGATGGCCTGTTCGCGCACTTCAAAGCCGTGTGCTTTGGCCAGTTGAATGACGGTATCGCGGGTGATGCCCTGCAGGATGGAATTGGCCAGCCCTGGGGTGTAAATCACGCCATCGCGTACCACGAACAGGTTTTCGCCCGCGCCTTCGCTGACCGTGCCGTCCACACCGAGGCCGATGCCTTCGGCAAAGCCCATGCGTTTGGCTTCCATGCTGATCAGCTGGCTGGACAGATAGTTGCCTGCGGCCTTGCCCAGCGAGGGAATGGTGTTGGGCGCCAGACGTTGCCAGGAAGAGATGCAGACATCGATGCCTTTTTCCATACCTTCGGCGCCCAGATACGCACCCCATTCAAAACCGGCGACCACGGTTTCGATCGGCGGTGGATTTTTGGGCGCCACGCCGATTTCGCCGTAGCCACGGAAGGCAAAGGGGCGCAGATAGGCCCCCTTGTTCAGTCCATTGGCGACCACAATTTCCTTGCAGGCATGATTGATGTCGTCGAGTGAGTAAGGAATGTCCATGCGATAGATGCGCGCCGAATCGAACAGACGGCGCGTGTGTTCCTTCAAACGGAAAATGATCGGCCCCTTGGGCGTGGCGTAGGCGCGCACACCTTCAAATACCGTCGAGCCGTAGTGCAGGGCGTGCGCCAGCACGTGGGTGGTGGCCTTGTCCCAGGGCACGAGCTTGCCGTTTTGCCAGATGAAATTTGCGGGCGTAATGGGCATTTGCGACTCCGATCCTGTGCTGGATAGATAACTAAATGGCGGTGACATCAGCCTGGGTGATGCCGGTCCGATCCCCCGCACGGCGCTCGGCGCTGCTGCGGGTGGTCTCAATACGGTTCACCACTTCCAGGAAGGCCAGGGCGGCGGCTTCGATGATGTTGGTGCTGATGCCGACGCCACGATAGCTGCGGCCGTCATGTTCGACCGTGATCAGTGCCTCGCCTTGCGCATCTTCGCCAATGGATACGCTGCGCACTTCAAACTTGCATAGCGCGGCCTGTAGCTTGGTGGCCTCTTCAATGGCCTTGATGATGGCATCGACCGGGCCGGCGGCCGTCACCGACTGCGCCACCTGGTGGCCGTCCGCATGCTTGAGCTTGATGTCGGCATGCGCCTGACCCGGCGCGGTGCTGACCTGCACTTCCTGCAAAATCCACGGACCGGGTACGTCGGTTTCCGCCTGCATCACCAGGGCTTCGATGTCGCCATCGAACAGTTCTTTCTTCTTGTCGGCCAGCGCCTTGAATTTCTCGAACAGCTGATTGATTTCTGCATCGCTGGGTTCAAAGCCAAGTTCGCGGACCCGCTCGCGGAAGGCATGGCGACCGCTGTGCTTGCCCAGCACCAGGTTGGTCCGCGACAGGCCCACATCCTGTGGCCGCATGATTTCGTAGGTGGAGCTGTTGCGCAGCATGCCGTGCTGATGAATGCCGGATTCATGGGCAAAGGCATTCTCGCCGACAATGGCCTTGTTGCGCGGAATGGCCATGCCGGTGATCTGCGAGACCAGGCGGCTGGTGGGATACAGCTTGGTGGTGTTGATGCCGGTATGCACCTTGAACTGGTTTTCGCGGGTCTTGATCGCCATGACCACTTCTTCCAGCGAGCAGTTGCCGGCGCGTTCGCCGATGCCGTTGATGGTACATTCGATCTGACGCGCACCGGCGCGCACGGCAGCCAGGCTGTTGGCCACTGCCATGCCCAGATCGTCATGGCAGTGCACGGACAGTACCGCCTTGTCGATGTTGGGTACATGCGTCTTGAGGTACTTGAACACTTCGTAAAATTCTTCCGGTACGGTGTAGCCCACCGTGTCGGGCACATTGATGGTCGTGGCGCCGGCTTCAATCACGGCGCTGACCACTTCAGCCAGAAACTCCGGCTCGGTGCGCGAGGCGTCCTCGGGAGAGAACTCGATGTCATCGCACAGATCGCGCGCGATCTTCACGCCCTCGACCGCAGTGCGGATGATTTCGTCCTTCGCCATGTTGAGCTTGTACTGGCGATGGATGGCGCTGGTGGCCAGGAATACGTGCAGGCGCGGTTTGGCGGCGTCTTTCAGCGCGCTCCATGCCTGGTTGATGTCATTGCGATGACAACGCGCCAGCCCGGCAATGCGCGGACCGTGCGTTTCGCGGGCAATGGCACTGACGGATTCCCAGTCGCCACGCGAGGCGGCCGGGAATCCTGCTTCGATAATGTCCACCCCCAGTTCCGCCAGCGCTCTGGCGACCCGCAGCTTTTCCGGCTGCGTCATGCTGCAACCCGGCGATTGCTCGCCATCGCGCAGCGTGGTGTCGAAGATCAGAACGCGGTTCGGGTCGGGGGTGATCATATCTGTTTGCTACTCCAGCAATGAGTCGAGCTTACTCTTCCAGCCAGGGCATGCGGGCGCGCAGCTTGGCGCCGACCTTTTCGACCGGATGAGCCAGATCGGCTTTCATCAGCTTCTTGTACTTCTTCTGGCCACGCTTGTTCTCGGCAATCCACTGACGGGCGAACTTGCCGTTCTGCACTTCCTTCAATACTTTCTTCATTTCGCGCTTGGTGGCGGCAGTGACGATGCGTGGGCCACGGGTCAGGTCGCCATACTTGCATGTTTCGCTGACGTACTTGTGCATCTTGGCCAGGCCACCTTCGTGCAGCAGGTCAACGATCAGCTTCAGCTCATGCATCACTTCGTAGTAGGCCACTTCCGGCTGATAGCCGGCTTCAACCAGCACTTCAAAACCCTTCTGCACCAGCTCGGTGGTGCCGCCGCACAGCACGGCCTGTTCGCCGAACAGATCGGTTTCGGTTTCTTCGGAGAAGGTGGTCTTGATGACGCCGCCACGAGTGCCGCCGATGCCATCGGCATAGGCCAGTGCGTTGTCAAAGGCGCCCTTGGTGACGTCCTGTGAAACGGCAATCAGGCAGGGTACGCCGCGACCCTGCTGGTACTGGCGACGCACCAGATGGCCAGGACCCTTCGGCGCAATCAGCACCACGTCCAGATCCTTACGGGGTTTGATCAGCTTGTACTGAATGTTGAAGCCATGGGCGAACAGGATGGTGGCGCCCAGGGAAATGTTTTCCAGCACCGACTTGTACAGGTCTTTCTGCGCCATGTCCGGTACCAGGAAGGCGATCAGCTTGGCGCCTTTCACGGCCATGGCCGGCTCGGCCACCACCAGACCGTCTTTCTTGGCCTTTTTCCAGCTCTCCCCGTTCTTGCGCAAACCGACCACGACGTCATAGCCGCTGTCCTTCAGGTTCAGCGCATGGGCGCGACCCTGGCTGCCATAGCCGAGGATGGCGATGCGCGCGCCTTTCAGCGCTTTCTTGTTGACGTCTTTCTGGGAATAAATCTGCATTGTGATGGCTCCTGGAGGATGGCCCTGAATAATCAAGTTAACGACCAATTGAAAATCAGATAATCAACATCAAACGAATCGAAATCGAGTCTGCAAAAACGACAAACCCGGCTGGTGGGCCGGGCGGGGTTCACTGTCTGAGTCTCGAAGCTGCTTCAGTTCAGTTTCCCGCAGGCGTTACCGGTGGCACGGATACATTCCGGGCCATGGCTGCCAGCAAGACACTGACATCGGTAAAAATTGCGGTGTGAAATTCCAAGAAAACAGCCCGTGAAAAAACGATGCAATGGCATCACATAAGCTACTGATTTGTCAATGCCCTGAAGCGTGAAAGTACTTTATTTAAGGGCAGAGTGCGATCTCATGGCCTGTTATTCTTGACTGGACTGGTAGTTACTTTTACCGGTTGATGTTTTTGGCTGTTCTGCCACTCCGAGTTTATCAAGTGCTGTTTTTTGCAGTGAGATATTCATGCTTATCCACCATACCAGTGAAACTGTCGTTCCAGTCGTATTGTTGCATGAGGACGACTTCGATGCTTTTCAGGCGCAACAGCCCCCCCAGGTTCAATCCTGGGCAAAACTGCAAACGTTTCGTGGCGAGCGCAACAAGGTATTGCTGATTCCCGATGAGCGGGGCGCACTGGCAGCTGTATGGTTGGGATCGGGAAAACGTACGCAAGCGGATGGGTTGAATTGCGGATTGAATCTCTGGCTGGCTGCCGGTCTGCCGGAACGGTTGCCCGAGGGCACGTATCAATTGCCAGGCAATTTGTCGGTGCAAGAAGCGGCGCAGTTTGCGTTGGGATGGGAATACGGCCAGTACCGTTTCGAGCGTTACAAGAAATCTGCCGAATGCAAAAGCCGCCAGTTGCTGGTCGGCGATCAGGTTGATATCGACGCCGTGCAGCAACTGCATGCGGCCTGTGCCCTGGCAAGGGATCTCATCAATACGCCGGCTGGCGATCTCACGCCCGCCGTATTGGCGCAGACGGCCGTGGATCTGGCGCAGGCGCATGGCGCCAGCGTGCGGCGTCATGCGGGTGAGGCATTGCTCACCGCCGGATTCCCCACCGTGCATGCCGTCGGACGTGCGGCTGCTGTGCCGCCCGAACTGGTGGATTTTGAATGGGGCGATGTCAGTCATCCGCGAGTGACGCTGGTGGGCAAGGGCGTGTGTTTCGACAGCGGCGGCCTTGACATCAAGCCGCCGTCCGGCATGTTGCTGATGAAAAAAGACATGGGCGGTGCGGCCTGCACCCTGGCCCTGGCGCAACTCATCATGCAGGCCAGACTGCCGGTACGGTTGCGCGTCATCATTCCTGCCGTGGAAAACGCCATCGCCGGCAATGCCTTCAGGCCGGGTGATGTGCTGAATACCCGCGCGGGTTTGAGTGTGGAAGTGGGCAACACCGATGCCGAAGGACGATTGATTCTGTGCGATGCACTGGCTCTGGCCGATGCTGATGCGCCCGAGTTGTTGATCGACATGGCCACACTCACCGGCGCAGCGCGCGTAGCTCTCGGTCCCGAATTGCCTGCCTTGTTTACTCGCGATGTGGCGCTGGCCAATGAATTGATGAGCGTCGGCATGCGCGAAGCCGATCCTGTCTGGCACTTGCCGCTGTGGTCCGGCTACGACGATGAGCTGTCATCGAAGATTGCCGATCTGAACAATGTGTCCAGTTCCGGTTTCAGTGGCGCAATTATCGGCGGCTTGTTCCTGCAACGCTTTGTCAGCAAGGCCAGGCAATGGGTGCATCTGGATTTGTATGCGTGGAACGCCAAAGAGCGTTCAGGCCGGCCGGCGGGCGCGGAAGCGCAGTGTGTGCGGATGTTGTTTGCCTATTTGCAGGGAAGGTTTGGAAACTGAGTGAATGCAAGGAGCGCCAATCCACGCGCTTACTTGCGAAAACGGATGCCTTCTGTGCTGGGTGCAGCCATTCGCTCGCCGCGATAGCTGCTGACTTCGCCAAATCGTGCCGAGTGCGAGGTCCAGTCTTCAGTGGCTTGTATAATCTCCGCTTCGCTGCGCGCCACAAAGTTCCACCACAGCAGGATCTTCTCGTCGAAGGGCTCACCGCCCAGCAGTAACAGTCGTGCATCATCTGCCGCTTGAATGTGTAGCTGCGAGCGATTCGCGCCCAGATAAAGCAGGGTGCCGGATTCCAGGGATTCACCTGCAATCTTCAACTCGCCTTCCAGTACCAATACTCCATGTTCAAATGCCGGGTTAAGTGGCAGGCATGTGTCGGCGTGATCTGTACACGCAAGGTCCAGCCCCAGTAACGGCGAATGCACCTGCACTGGTGAAACTTGTTCTAAAAATTCACCCGCCAACACGGTGATGGTAAAACCATCTTGATGCACGACGGGCAATGTCGGGTAATGCTGGAATTCACCAGGACCATGTCGTTGCACATCGGGCAGTGCGATCCACAACTGCGCCATGTGAAATGGAGTTGGGCCTGGCATGGGCAGAGATTCTTCCGAGTGTGCGATGCCATGGCCGGCGGTCATCAAATTGACTTGTCCTGGGCGTAATACCTGCTCAAACCCCAGGCTGTCGCGATGCAGAAGTTCGCCAGCAATCATCCAGGTGAAGGTTTGCAGACCCATGTGAGGGTGCGGGCCTATTCTGATTTGTTGCGCATCAACCGTTATCGGACCGGCGTGATCGAGGAAACACCAGGCGCCAATCGTGCGTCGCACGCGATTGGGCAGGGCGCGGCGGATCGGCAGGTTCTCGCCAACCAGTGAATTGCGCGTGGGAAGACGTTCCATCATGGGCGTTTGGTCACTGGGGTTGATACGCATGCGTGATGTGTTTACCTGAGATAACGTTCTACCCAGCTCAATGGGCGGAGGCAAGACCATGATCAGGATTATCGGTATCTCCGGGAGTCTGCGCAGTGGCTCCTACAATTCGGCCTTGTTGCGTGCGGGGCAGCACGTGTTGCCACCTGATGTTTTGCTGGAAATAGGCACTATCAAGGGCATTCCCTTGTATGACGGCGATGTTGAAGCGAATGAAGGCATTCCTGCCAGCGTGCAAACCCTCAAGGACAGCATCATTCAGGCGGATGGCCTGTTGCTGGCAACGCCCGAGTACAACAACTCCATGCCGGGCGTCATGAAAAACGCCATCGACTGGCTGTCACGTCCACCCGCCGATAGCGCAAAAGTGTTTGGTAACAAAGCGGTGGCAGTCATCGGCGCCTCACCGGGCGGGTTCGGCACCATTCTGTCGCAGGCAGCATGGTTGCCGGTGCTGCGCACATTGGGTACGCGACCGTGGTTTGGCGGGCGCCTGATGGTGTCGCGCGCCAATCAGGTATTCGATGCGGCCGGCGAGTTGCAGGATGAAACCGTGCGCAAGCAGTTGGCGACATTCATGGCGGGCTTTGCGGATTTCATTCAAGGCAAGAAGGGTTGAATTGAGTGATTGATTTGGCAATGGTTGCAGTACAGAAGATGGCATTGCGGGCACGGTGCGCGCGCAAGACAGACTTGTCATCTGCGCCCGAGCCGTTACGATTGGCGCATCTTTTTCACGGGTGATGTATGCCGCCTCGCACCAAGACCGCCAAATCTGCCTCCAGCAAGAAGAAAACCGCTAAAACCAACACGCGCCGTTATTCCAGCGTGGTCGTCGATGGCTTGAAGCAAACGCCCAGCCGCGCCATGTTGCGTGCGGTGGGTTACAAGGATGCCGATTTCAGGAAACCCTCGGTGGGCATCGCGTCTACCTGGAGTAATCTCACGCCCTGCAATATGCACATCGACAAGCTGGCGAAAGCGGCGGCGGATTCGGTGGATGCCTCCGGTGGCAAGAGCACCACCTTCGGCACCATCACCGTGTCGGATGGCATTTCCATGGGCACGCCCGGCATGCGCTATTCGCTGGTGTCGCGTGAAGTCATCGCCGATTCGATTGAAACCGTCACCGGTGCGCAGGGCTTTGACGGCGTGGTGGCCATCGGCGGCTGCGACAAGAACATGCCGGGCTGCATGATGGCGCTCGCGCGTCTGAATCGTCCGGCGGTATTCGTCTACGGCGGCACCATTCGTCCTGGCGCCAAGCACACGGACGTGATTTCGGTGTTTGAGGCTGTGGGTCAGTATGCCAACGGCACCATCAATGACAGGCAGCTGCTGGAAGTGGAAAAAACTGCGGTTCCCGGTCCCGGCAGCTGCGGCGGCATGTACACCGCCAATACCATGGCTTCGGTCATCGAAGCGCTGGGCATGAGCCTGCCGAACAGTTCGGCACAGGAAGCGGTGTCCAGTATCAAGCTGGACGATTGCAAGCGCGCCGGCAGGGCTGTGGTGGAACTGATCAAGAAGGACATCAAGCCTTCGGATATTCTCACCCGCAAGGCGTTTGAAAACGCCATCACGGTGGCGATTGCCCTGGCTGGCTCCACCAATGTCGTGCTGCATCTGCTGGCCATCGCCCATGCGGCGGGCATGAAGCTGGCGCTGGACGATTTCACGCGTATCGGCAAGCGTGTGCCGGTGCTCGCGGATGTGCGTCCCAGCGGCAAGTACCTGATGTCGGAACTGATCAAGATCGGCGGCATCCAGCCATTGATGAAGATGTTGCTGAAGGAGGGCCTGCTGCACGGCGATTGCCTGACTGTTACCGGCAAGACCCTGGCGCAGAATCTGCGCAGCGTGAAACCCTACCCGAAGAACCAGGACATCGTGCATGCCTTCAAGGACCCGATCAAAGCCGACAGTCACCTGCGCATTCTGTATGGCAATTTCGCGCCGGAAGGCGCAGTGGCCAAGATCACCGGCAAGGAAGGCCTGAAGTTTACTGGCCGTGCCCGTGTGTTCGATTCCGAAGAAGCTTCGTTGCAGGCGATTCTGGATGGCGGAGTGGTGGCGGGCGATGTGCTGGTGATTCGCTACGAAGGTCCGAAAGGTGGCCCCGGCATGCGCGAG
This sequence comes from Steroidobacteraceae bacterium, assembly GCA_050248275.1. GTDB lineage: Bacteria > Pseudomonadota > Gammaproteobacteria > Steroidobacterales > Steroidobacteraceae > CAILZL01. The sequence goes on along the minus strand of JBFWSR010000015.1, from coordinate 73,166 downwards.
ATGCTGAGCCCCACCAGCGCCATCATGGGCAAGGGTCTCGGTGACAAGGTAGCCTTCATCACCGATGGCCGTTTCTCCGGTGGCAGCCACGGTTTCGTAGTGGGCCATGTCTCGCCCGAAGCCGCAGTGGGCGGTCCGATTGCGCTGATCAAGGACGGTGATGTCATCACCATCGATGCGGTCAGCAACCGGATCAACTGCGATGTGTCGGATGCCGAAATGAAGCGGCGTCGAGCTGCCTGGCGTGCGCCGGCGGCGAAGGCTGTGCGCGGAGTGCTGGCCAAGTATGCCAACACTGTCAGCAGCGCTTCCTTTGGTGCAGTCACTGACGGCGACGCTAAATGCTGATGCCGCATTGACCCTGACCGGCATATTGTTTCAACCCTGTCACGGGTTCGTTCCTGCTCGGAACGAGCCTGGGGTGGCAGGTCTTGAGTCGGGAGCGCATCGTGTTGAGCGAATCGAACCAGCGCGTTGAAATTGTCGAAGTGGGACCGCGCGATGGTCTGCAGAACGAAACCGCAACGCTATCCACTGCTCTCAAGACCGAGTTGATTCAACGGCTGATCCAGGCCGGCATTCACCGCATCGAGGTGGCCAGCTTCGTCAATCCCAAGCTGGTGGCACAGATGGCGGATGCTGAAGAAGTGCTGGCGCAGGTATCCAGACAACCCGGTGTCACGCGCGTGGGGCTGGTGCTGAACCGTCGTGGTCTGGAGCGGGCGATAGCGGCAGGCTGCGACGAAGTGGGCCTGGTTGCCGTGGCCACCGACAGTTTCGGGCGTCACAATCAGGGTGCCGATCGCGAGCGCGCCATCGACATTTGCGAAGAACTGGTGCCGCTGGCCAAGTCGGCAGGGATGAGTGTGCAGATCACGTTGTCGGTGGCTTTCGGTTGTCCCTATGAAGGCGAAGTGCCTGCGGAACGCGTGCTCGATATCTGCAAGCGTCTGGCGGCGTTGGGGCCACGCGAGCTGGCGCTGGCCGACACCATCGGCGTGGCCGTGCCGATGCAGGTGCAGCATCTGTTCGAACATGTGCGCGCGTTTGCGCCCAACTTGCATTTGCGCGGTCACTTCCATAACACTCGCAACACTGCGCTGGCGAATATCATGGCCGCGTATCAATCCGGCGTACGCATATTCGACAGCAGCATCGGCGGCATCGGCGGCTGTCCATTTGCGCCCAGGGCGTCGGGTAATGTGGCGACCGAAGATGTGGTCTACCTGCTGGAACGCAGCGGCATTCGCACTGGTCTATCACTGGCACGATTGATCGACACGGCGCAGTGGCTGGAACACTGCCTGGGACATGCGCTACCGGGTATGCTGCACCGAGCCGGAGAATTTCCCTACGGAACTCAGGGTTGATTCATTACTGACACAGACCATCGACTGATCGCAATATCAATACAGCCACAGGAGATTTGTTATGACTATTCAAATAGGCAGCACGCTGCCGAGCGGAACCTTCAAGACCATGAGCGCCGAGGGTCCGAAGGAAGTGAGCACCGACGAGTTGTTCAAGGGCAAGAAAGTCCTGTTGTTCTCGGTGCCGGGCGCGTTCACGCCAACCTGTTCGGGGAAGCATCTACCGGGCTATGTCAATCAGGCTGCGGCGCTGAAAGCCAAGGGTATCGATACCATTGCCTGCATGGCCGTCAACGATGTGTTCGTGATGGGCGCCTGGGGTCAGTCCGCCAATGTCGGCGACAAGGTATTGATGCTGGCCGACGGCAACGGTGATTACGCCAAGGCATTGGGACTGGAGATGGATGCACGCGGTTTCGGCATGGGCACGCGCGGTCAGCGTTTCTCGTTGATTGCGGAGAATGGCGTGGTGAAGCAGCTCAATGTTGAACCACCCGGTCAGTTCAATGTATCCAGCGCCGAATGTGCGTTGGGTCAGTTGTAACGATGTCCTGGGGGCAGGTTTCGAACCTGCCCATCTTCAAGGGGACAGGCTGAATCATTAAGAGGGCAGGTTTGAAACCCGCCTCTACATTCACCTCACCCTAGTTGCTTTTCCAGTTCCGGCAGAACCGTGAACAGGTCGCCGATCAGACCAATGTCAGCGACTTCAAAGATGGGCGCTTCGGCATCCTTGTTGATCGCGACAATGGTGCGTGCATCCTTGATGCCGGTGAGATGCTGGATTGCGCCGGAGATCCCGACCGCGATGTACAGTTCCGGCGCGATGATCTTGCCGGTCTGGCCCACCTGCAGATCATTGGCGGCATAGCCGGCATCCACGGCGGCCCGCGATGCGCCGACGGCGGCGCCGAGCTGATCGGCCAGTTTATAGATGAGCTGGAAGTTTTCAGCGCTGCCTAACGCGCGACCGCCGGACACCACGCGCGCAGCGCTTTGCAGATCGGGACGGCCGGTGTGTTCGGCCGTGCGTTCAACAAAACGGGTATGCGTGGGCAGCGCCGCAGTCACTGTCACGGATTCGATGCTGGCCGCACCCGTTTCGGTGGCTGGCTGGAACGAAGCGACGCGCACAGTGGCGAGCAGCTTTTGATCTGCAGCAGCATCCAGGGTGACGATGGCATTGCCCGCATAAATGGGGCGCACAAAACGATGCGTGCCGGCCACCGCCATGATCTCGCTGATCTGTCCCACATTCAGCAGGGCGGCGACACGTGGCAGCAGATCCTTACCGAAAGTAGTGGCGGGTGCGAACACATGACTGTAACTGGCGGCCAGTTCGACAATGGCCGCAGCCTGCGTTGCTGCCACTGCTTCGGTGAAGGCGGCATGCTCCACCTTGAGCACTCGCTGCACGCCAGCCAGTTTGGCGGCCTGGATAGCGAGAGGGCCGGCATCGGCCGCCAGGATGGCGACATCAATCTGTGCATCGGGAATCTGCAGGGCGCAACTGACGGTTTTATGGGTGCTGAGATTGAGTGTGCCTTCGGCATGTTCGGCAATGACTAGAACGCGAGTCATTACAACACTCCTTTCTGCTTGAGGGTGCTGACCAGCTCAGCGGCATCGTTGACGAATACGCCTTTCTGTCTGGCCGGTGGTGGACTGACTTTGGCCACGCTGAATTGCTGTGTGGGAGTGATGCCCAGGTCGGCAAAGTTCAGTGTTTCCAACGGCTTTTTCTTGGCCTTCATGATTTCCGGCAGTTTCACGTAGCGCGGTTCGTTGAGGCGCAGGTCGGTAGTAATGACGGCAGGCAGATCGAGTTCCAGCGTTTCCAGGCCGGAGTCCACTTCACGGGTGATGCGCGCCGTGTTGCCGTTGATCTCGACCTTGGAAGCAAAGCAGGCCTGTGGGCGGTTCCATATTGCCGCCAGCATCTGGCCGGTCTGGGCATTGTCATCGTCGATGGCCTGCTTGCCGGTGATGACCAGCAACGGGTTTTCCCTGTCGATGAGTTTGAGAAATGCACGGGCAGCGGTCAGCGGTTCGACTGCGCCGTCGTGCTGAATCAACACAGCACGGTCGGCGCCCATGGCCAGCCCGGTGCGTAATTGTTGTTGCGTTTCAGCCGGACCAATCGACGCGACGATGACTTCGCTGGCGATGCCGCGCTCTTTAAGGCGCAGGGCTTCTTCCAGCGCGATTTCGTCGAAGGGGTTGATGCTCATTTTTACGCCGTCCGTGACAATGCCGCTGCCATCGGGTTTGACCCGTATGCGCACGTTGTAATCCACCACGCGCTTGATGCAGACCAGAATCTTGCTCACTCGATCATTCTCCGCGATTGCCGGCCTTGGCGCTGTAGCCTGGACCGAATTCCGAGGGCGCGCATTCTACCGGCAATGACCTGCTGTGGCAGCCAATTCTTGGGAATGCCTAAATGCCTGATCTGCAAGATGGAACTGGGAAATGAACCCCATTCAGGATCGGTTCATGACCGGAAAGCTAGTCTGATCTCCAGGCTCATCGGAGCCTTAGGGTTTTACTTCAGGAGACGACTATGAACGCCATGCTTAAATCCATTGTCCGCAGCACCATTCTGGGTCTGGGATTGGTGGGTACGAGCGTTGCCCTGGCACATCCGCCACATTGGGTCAACAGCCGCTGGCAGCGCGAAGAAGCTTACGAACCAGTCTATGTCGTGCGCGCGCCGGTCAATGAGTTCGATTATGCCCGTGTAGTGGACGTTGATCCCATCGTGCGCCGGGTAGCGGTGGAGTCGCCGCAACGCGATTGCTGGTATGAAGACCAGCAGGTTTATGGCCAGCCGCGCAGCGCCACCCCGACTATCCTGGGTGCCATCATCGGCGGTGTGGTGGGTCACCAGTTCGGTAGCGGTCATTCGCGCAATGTCGGTACGGTGGCCGGCGCTGTGTTGGGCGCTTCCGTGGGGCATGACGTTTCGGCGCGCAATGCCGGTGTGGAAACCCGCAGTGTGCAGCGTTGTGAAGTGCGTGGTTACCAGGCATGGGAAGAACGCATAGACGGTTACCGGGTGACCTATGTGTATCACGGTCGCGAATATCGCACTGTGATGCCCTATGACCCGGGTGACCGCGTGCAGGTGCGTGTGGGCATGGATGTGGACGTGGTGCGTTGATGCCAGAGGCTGTAGCGCAACGGAGTGAGCAGTGTGGGTGCAGATATCGCGCCGCTCACTTAAACTGCGCAGCGCCATGATCATTTCAATTCGAAATATTGCAATTACTTGTGCGTTGCTGACCGCTGCCGGGTTCAGTACGGCCAGTCATGCACAACGGACCCGGTTCAGTGATGCGCCGCCGAGTTATTTTGCACGCGAGCAGGGTCGGAATCCTGGCAACAACAGCGAAGGGGGGGACATGTCCCTCAATGAAGCCGTTTCCATGGTGCAGGGGCGCTTCAATGCCACTGCGGTCAAGACGGATACCGTCACGGAATCGGGACAACTGATCTATCGTATCCGTTTGCTCAGTGCCGACAAATCGCGAGTGTGGACGGTCAGCGTCGATGCGCGTACCGGCCGCATCTACTGATCGCTGGTGCATGTCGCAATGCGTATTCTGGTGGTGGAAGACGAACAAGCCCTGCGGACCTCTCTGGTTGCGCAGTTCATTGAAGCCGGTTTCAATGTCGATAGTGCCGCCGATGGCGAGGAAGGTCTGTACTGCGGCCGAGAATATCCTATCGACCTGGCCATCATCGACCTTGGCTTGCCCAAGCTGTCCGGTCTTGAGGTGATCAAGCGTCTGCGGGCTGAGGGCAGGAGCTATCCGATTCTGATTCTCACCGCGCGCGACCAGTGGCAGGACAAGGTCGAAGGCCTGCAATCGGGCGCGGACGATTATGTGGCCAAACCGTTTCATTTTCCCGAAGTGCTGGCGCGGGTGCGCGCCTTGATGCGTCGTTCTGCCGGTTGGGCGCAGGCTGTGCTGCGCGGTGGGCCGATTGCACTGGATACGCGCACCCAGCAGGTCACGGTGGACAGCCAGGTTGTCGAGCTGACCAGCTTTGAATATCGTTTGCTCGAACATCTGATGCATCGCGCCGGCGAAGTGGTTTCCAAGGCGGAATTGACCGAACGCCTGTACTCGCAGGACTTCGATCGCGACAGCAACACCATCGAAGTGTTCATCGGCCGTCTGCGCCGCAAGCTGGACCCGGGCGAGAAGTTCCATCCCATCGAAACCTTGCGTGGCCGCGGTTATCGCTTTGCATTGGAACGCAAAACGTCCGAAACGGATGGAGTTTGATTTTCTTTGGCGGCTGTTGAAATGATCTTTGTGTCGGCGTTACGTCGCAGACCTGTCGCAAATCGCCGGTCCGTTTTGTTATGAGCATCGTAGATAGAAAACGACCATTGACTGGCATATTCAATAATTCCCTGAGCACCCGTTTGCTGGCAACCGTAAGCCTGTTGCTGGTGTTGTTCTTCGGTATCACGATGGTGGTGCTGGACACTGTATTCCGGGATTCCAGTGAGCAGGCCATTCGCGAACGATTGGAGATTCAGGCGCTGGCGTTGCTGGCGGCAGTAGATGAACAGTCCGGCAATCGTTTGATTCCGGCCAGGCAATTGCTGGATGCACGTTATCTTGCACCCAACTCAGGATTATATGGACTGATTGCCACCAGCAATAATCGAGTGTTCTGGACGTCGCCTTCCCTGCTGGGCGCCGGGTTACCGTTCATTACAGGCGTGAAACCTGGCGTGCGCACCTTCGATAAACGCGTGATGTCGAATGGCACACGCGTGCTGACATTGAGCGTGGGGCTGTCATGGGAATTTACCAACGGCCATTCGCAAAATATTGTCTACAGCGTGGCGGAGAGCATGGAGCAATACTACGCGCGGTTGCAGCGTTTTCGCGTACGTTTGTTTGGCGGCTTTGCCGCCATGTCGTTGTTGCTGGTCGTATCGCTGGCGATGCTGTTCCGTAACGTGCTCAAACCATTGCGGCGCATTGAGCATGAAATTGAGGAAATCGAAGCCGGCCGTCTGGCGGAGTTGAGCGCAGGTTATCCGCGTGAACTGACCGGCGTGACTGAAAACATGAATACCTTGTTGCGCAGCGAACGTGAACGCATGGGACGTTACCGCAATACGCTGGGCAATCTGGCGCATAGCCTGAAAACGCCGCTGGCGGTCATGCGCAATCTGCTGTCATCGGCCGAACTGCGCGATGTGCCGGCTGCGCGGCAATTGGACGAGCAGGTGGGGCGCATGGATGACATCGTGCGTTATCAGCTCAAACGCGCGGCTGCATCGGCTGGCATGGCGCTGGGCACGGCGCCGGTGTTGTTACGCGAGGTGGTCGAGCCGCTGGTCAGCACCTTGCAGAAAGTCTATTTTGAACGGCGTATTGCCTGTGCAGTGGAACTGTCGCCGGACTGCGCCTTTCTGGGCGACAAAGGCGACTTGATGGAACTCATTGGCAATCTGCTGGACAACGCCTTCAAGTATTGTCACGAGCAGGTAAAGATCAGCGTGGCGTCTTTAAGTGTGCCGGGTTCGCGTCGCGATGGCGTGCTCATCATGGTCGAAGACGATGGCCCGGGCATTTCTCCTGAGCAACGCCAGTATGTGCTGGAACGCGGTACCCGTCTTGACGAACGCGCCATCGGGCAGGGCATTGGTTTGTCCGTAGTGCGTGAGCTGGCCGAGTTGTATCGCGGCAGTGTTGCCATCGACACCTCTGCTCTTGGCGGTGCGCGCATCAGTGTGCGCTTGCTCGGCGCATAGTGATGACCCAGCAAGCACTGATGGCGCTGCGTGCGCGTATTGCATTGACCCGTTTGACTGAGCGTCCACCGCTGGATCGCGAGTGGCAGCGTCTGCGTACCCGGCAGGCACAAGGCCGTGACATTGCCGAGGCTTTCGAAAAACTGGCGCAGCGTATCGACGCCAGTATCCTGCGGCTGGAAGCCCTGCGTAACGCGCCGCTCAAGCTGGAATACGATCCCGAGCTGCCCATATCGGCGCATCGCGATGAGTTCCTGAAGGCGCTGGAACAGCATCAGGTCATCATTCTGTGTGGCGCGACCGGCTCGGGCAAGAGCACGCAGTTACCCAAGTTATGCCTGCAAGCAGGGCGGGGCGTGTTTGGTTTGATCGGCCACACTCAACCCCGCCGCATCGCCGCCCGCGCCCTGGCTAATCGCGTTGCCGAAGAATTGGTAACCACTGTTGGCGGCGCAGTGGGTTATCAGGTGCGTTTCACTGACCATACCGGACCGCAATGCCGCATCAAGTTGATGACCGATGGCATTCTGCTGCGCGAGCTGGAAGCTGATCGCGATCTGCGCCGCTATGACACCTTGATCATCGACGAAGCCCACGAGCGCAGTCTCAATATCGATCTGCTGCTAGGCGTGCTGAAGCAACTATTAATGCGTCGTCCTGATCTGAAATTGATCATCACCTCGGCCACCATCGATCCGCAGAAATTTTCCAGTTTCTTCAATGGCGCGCCAGTCATTGAAGTCTCGGGACGCAGCTATCCGGTGGAAGTGCGTTATCGACCCCTGGTTTCCGAGGACGAGGAGTCGGTCGAAATGTCATTGCCGCAGGGTGTGCTCGCGGCGGTGGAAGAGCTTGAACGGGATGCCCGCGGCATGGCCGGCGATGTGCTGGTGTTCCTGCCCGGTGAAAAGCAGATTCGCGAGACTGCCAAGGTGTTGCAGGATGCGCGCCTGCGCAACACCGAGATCCTGCCCCTGTATGCGCGCCTGTCGGTGGGTGAGCAGGAGAGGATATTCACTGCGCACCATAACCGCCGCATCGTGCTGGCCACCAATGTGGCCGAAACTTCACTAACTGTGCCGGGCGTGCGTTTTGTGGTGGACTCGGGCCTGGCGCGCATCAGTCGTTACAGCGTGCGCGGCAAAATACAGCGCCTACCGATTGAAAAGATTGCCAGGGCCAGCGCCGATCAACGCAAGGGACGTTGCGGTCGCGTCGCCGAAGGCATCTGCATCCGTCTGTATGATGAAGACGATTTCAATGTGCGCGATGAATTTACTGCGCCGGAAATCCTGCGCACCAATCTGGCCAGCGTGATTCTGAAACTGGCGACGCTCGGGTTGCCCGATCCGGGCGAGTTTCCGTTCATTGATCCACCCGAGCTCAAGCTGATCAATGACGGCTACCGCCTGTTGCAGGAACTGAAGGCGGTGGACGAGTCGCGGCGGATCACCAGTCTGGGCAAGCAGATTGCCGCCTTGCCGCTGGACCCGCGTCTGGCGCGCATGCTGCTGGCGGCCGATCACCATCGCTGTCTGCGCGAGATGCTGGTCATTGCCGCGTTCCTGTCCATTCAGGACCCTCGTGAACGTCCGCAGGAAGCACAACAGAAAGCCGACCAGCATCATGCTTCCCATGCCGATGCGCGTTCGGATTTCCTGACCATGCTGATCGTATGGCAGCGGTTTCATGACAGCGCGCAACAGCTATCCGGCAACCAGTTGCGCAAATGGTGCCGCGAACAGTTTCTGTCCTTCATCCGCCTGCGCGAGTGGCAGGAGGTGCACAGTCAGTTGCGTGAAGCGGTCGATGAACTGGGGCTGCGGCCCAATCAGGTCGACGCCAATTATGCGGAACTGCACCAAGCTATTCTCACCGGTTTTCTCGGCGGTATCGGCACGCTGGAAGAAAATCGCGAGTATCTGGGTGCACGCAGTACCCGCTTCGTGATTGCGCCCGGCACGCCGCTGGCGAGCAAGCCACCCAAGTGGGTGGTGGCGGCGAGTCTGGTGGAGACCACGCGCATGTATGCGCGCATGGTGGCGGCAGTGGAACCTCAATGGATCGAAGCAGCGGGTGAGCACTTGCTCAAACGCAGTTACAGCGAGCCGCATTGGGAGGCGCAGCGCGGTTTTGTCGCCGCCTTTGAACACACCGCCCTGTATGGTCTGATCCTGTCGGCCAAACGCCGTGTCAACTATGCCAGTGTGGCGCCGGAAGAGGCGCGCGAGATTTTTGTGCGCGCTGCCCTGGTGGAAGGACAGTCCGACATCAAAGCCGATTTCCTCACGCATAACCGCGCCCTGCTCAAACAGGTGGAGGCGTTCGAAGCACGCATCCGGCGTCGCGATGTGCTGGTGGATGAACAGGCTCAGGTGGCATTTTATTTACAGCACCTGCCAGCCCACGTGCATTCCGCCACGGCCTTGCATGGCTGGCTGCGTGAACAACGTCTTGCCGTGCAGGAATTGCGCATGACGCTTCGGGATTTGATGCGGCGCGAGCTGAATGAGTTTGATGCGGCCAGTTATCCGGACTACCTGGATTGCGACGGCAATCGTTTGCCGCTGCGCTACAAGTTTGAACCGGCTGACATTGACGATGGCGTAACCCTCACCGTGCCCGAGCCATTGTTGACGACACTGGATGACAGCAGGATTAGCTGGTGCGTGCCCGGCTGGCGGCTGGAGACAATCACCGAGATGCTGCGCGCCTTGCCCAAAACGATGCGCAAGCATTTTGTCCCGGTGCCGCAATTTGCAGCACGGGCTTTGCAGGAGCTTGGTCAGGAAGCAGATTTATCTACAAGCTTGTCACGCTGGATCACGCAAATCAGCGGTACAGCGTTCACGGTCGATGAGCTGCATGCGTTGTCCATCCCGGTGCATCTCAAACCCTGGTTGCGGATCGAGGATCTGAATGGTCGCCTCCTGTCGCAGGGCCGGGATTTGCGGCAGTTATTGCGCGAGACGCGGAAAGTGGTGGCCAGCTTCCCGCCGGTTGCCCTTGCCAGTGCGGCTCAAACCGGACAGCTGCGCAGCTGGGAGTGCGGCGACCTGCCTGTTGAACGCGAAGTACAGCGCAATGGCGTGCGTTTCAAAGTCTATCCGGCCTTGCAGGATCGTCATGACAGCGTTGCCGTTGTCGAATTGAACAGCGCCATTCACGCCGAACAGGTCATGCGGGGCGGCGTGTTACGTTTGTTGGTGCTGGCCTTGCCGCAGCAATACAAATTTGCCCGCCAGCAGTTTTCCGGCAGTCGCGAATTGATGTTGCTGGGGCAGGGCATCGGTAGCGACAAGCCACTGGCCGATGTGCTGGCCGAGCGCGCGTTGCGCGAATGCTTTCTGCCGGAAGGACAGACCTTGCCGCGTTCAAAGCAGGATTTCGACCGGCTGGTGGAGCAACATCGCGCCGGGTTGAATGAAGTGATGACCCGTCTGAGCCATACCTTGCTCAGCCTGTTCAAGGAATGGCGCGCAGTGCGTCAGGCGCTGCTCAAATTGAATGCACCTGTTTTCAAGGATGCCGTCGTTGACATCGAGGTGCAACTGAGTGGCTTGCTGCCGAATGACTTTCTGCAGACAACGGAGCAGCCCTGGTTCGGTCACTTGCCCAGATACATGAAAGCACTGACGCGCCGCATCGAACGCCTGTCCGGCAACGTGGCGCGCGATACGCAATTGCTGCAGCAGATACAACCTTACATGAACAGTTACCGACAACTGCTGGCGCGCAAATCCCTGCAGCAGCATGAACTGAACAAACTCAAATGGATGATCGAAGAATTCCGTGTCTCGCTGTTTGCCCAGGAGCTGAAAACTGCCGTGCCCGTTTCAGCCAAACGGCTGAGCGAGCAGGTTGAGCTGGCGCGCAAGGAAGCCGGATAAGGCACCCGTCTCTTGGTGTGATAAGTCGGACTGGCAGGTCCTTGTGCTAGCATCCCGCATATCATGAGCAGTCATCCTGATCCTTTGAACTGGCATCCGGCCAGCTGGCAGCGTTACCCGGCCCAGCAGCAGCCTGTCTATGGCGACGTTATTGCGCTGGACAAGGCCGTGACCGATCTGTCGCGTCTGCCGCCCATTGTGGTGTCCTGGGAAATTGAAGCGCTGAAGCAGGAAATCGCGGCGGCACAGCGTGGCGAACGTTTCGTGCTGCAGGGTGGCGATTGTGCCGAGGTGTTTTCGGAATGCGATTCCGATCTGATCGCCAAGAAACTCAAGATCCTGTTGCAGATGAGTCTGGTGCTGGTGCATGGCCTGAAGAAGCCCATCATCCGTATCGGTCGCATGGCGGGTCAGTACGCCAAGCCCCGTTCCGCCGATGCCGAAACCCAGGATGGCGTGACGCTGCCCAGTTATCGCGGCGACATCGTCAATCGTCCGGGCTTTACTGCGCAGGACCGCGCGCCCGATCCGCAATTGCTGTTGCGCGGCTATGAGCGCGCGGCGCTCACCTTGAATTTTGTGCGGGCCCTGATCGACGGCGGCTTTGCCGACCTGCATCACCCCGAATACTGGGATCTGGATTTTGTACGGCATTCACCGCTGCGTGATCGTTACGAGCGCATCGTCAATTCCATCTCCGATGCGCTGGATTTCTTTGAAGCCATGCGCGGCAAGACCGTGGAAGAATCCGACCGGGTGAACTTCTACGCCAGTCACGAAGGTCTGCATCTGCTGTACGAGCAAGCGCAGACGCGCTACATCGCCCGTCAGAAGCGCTGGTACAACCTGTCCACGCACATGCCGTGGATCGGCATGCGCACCGCGGCGCTGGATGGCGCGCATGTCGAATATTTTCGTGGCATTGCCAATCCCATGGGCATCAAGGTGGGTCCGGCCATGAATGCCGAGTGGGTGCAGGGCCTGATCGCCACGCTCAATCCGCACAATGAACCGGGACGCATCACCCTGATTCACCGCATGGGCGCCAAACACATCGATCAGCATTTGCCGGCACTCATCAAGGCGGTGCGTGCGACGGGCAGTCCCGTGCTGTGGATCTGCGATCCCATGCATGGCAATACCGAAACTGCGTCGTCAGGTTTGAAGACGCGCCGCTTCGACAACATCGTTTCGGAAGTGGAAGCGGCTTTCCGCATCCATCGCGAAATGGGCTCGTGGCTGGGCGGTGTACACTTTGAACTGACCGGCGACGATGTCACCGAATGTACCGGCGGTGCGCGCGGCCTGACTGATACCGATCTGGCGCGCGCCTACAAATCCACTGTCGATCCGCGCCTGAACTATGAGCAGGCGCTGGAACTGGCCATGCGCATTGCCGATCTGCATCAGCAGGCGAGATAAATCGACCGCAATTCATGTCCTGAACAGCCTGGGGGATGTATGTATCGTTACATGGCTTGTGTGATCGTTGCGTTCTGTCTGTGCGGTCAAGGCGGTGCAGAACCGGTGAGCAACCCTCTGCCGGATGATATTGATCCGGGTTCGCTATCGCGTCTGCCGCTGCTCAAGCGCAGCGATCTCGATGCCGACGGCCAATGTGTCTACGACATGGTGTTCGGACGCGAGCGGTTATCGCCCTTGCCGGGGCCGGGTGGCATTTCAATGTACAGCCCGAAGGTTGCCGAAGCGATGCATATCATGAACACGTCGTTGCGAACCGCAGGCGTGCTGAGCCCGCGGTTTTCAGAAATTGCCATTCTCGTCGCTGCCCGTGAGATCAACCAGCAGTACGAATGGACGCTGCACGAACCGGCGGCGCGCCGTGCCGGCGCGACCGATGCGGTGATCGAGGCGATCAAATATGACCGCGACGTTGCCGGTCTGGCGGCGGAAGACAGTCTGATCATTCGCGTTGGCCGGCAGCTGCTGCGCGAGCATCGGCTGAGTTCTGACCTCTACGCCGAAGCAGTACAGCGATTCGGGCAGCGAGGCATGGTCGAATTATCGGCATTGATCGGCGATTACGTCATGGCAGGCATCATGCTGCATGCTGCTGATCAGCATCTGCCGCCGGAACGCCCGGCCTTGCTGCCGATGCGTTGAGCCGATGTACCTGTCAACGTCAGGCAGGAAATCAGATGGGCTTGAGCGTTGGCCTGTCGGGATGCCTGACATAAGCCGCCAGTGCTGTCGGTTCGACTTCACGCCACTCGCCCGGTGACATGCCGGCAATTGACCAGGGACCTACTGACCAGCGAATCAGGCGCAGGGTGGGATGCCCGATGGCGGCGGTCATGCGCCGCACCTGACGATTGCGGCCTTCCTTGATGGTGAGTTTCAGCCATGCGGTTGGAATATTCTTGCGAAAGCGAATGGGAGGACTACGGGGCCACAGCCAGTCGGGTTCCTCAATCAGTTCTGCTTGTGCCGGTAACGTGATGCCGTCGTTCAAGCGTACACCTCGCTGTAGCTGCAGCAAGGCTGCCGTATCTGGAATGTTTTCCACCTGAACGAAGTAAGTCTTGGCAATTTTCCATTTTGGATGGCTGATTTGCGCCTGTAGCGGGCCGTGATTGGTCAGCAACAACAGCCCCTCACTGTCGTAATCCAGTCGGCCGGCCGGGTGAAAGCCGGGTGCGCTCAGATAGTTGGCCAAGGTTTGGCGGCCATCGTCGCTTTTGAAGCGGGTCAGTACCTGAAAGGGTTTGTTGAGCAGCAGCAAACGCATGATCACTGAATTCGCAAAGGGATGACAGGCAAGGGTGCCATTTATAGACGCCGGATTGGCGGGAGTAGAGGCTGGCCTGCAAAGAGGCATTCCACGAACTGGATTTTGTATAGCAATATGTTATTCTCGATTACGCATGCCGGGCCGATCATCCGGCTCCGCCGATAAACGATAAACAGACTGCGTCAATAAATTCACCAATGAGATAAACGTCTTGTCTGACGGCAGGCAGAGCGTAACGGGGATGGCTATGTTTGAACAATCAGTGCGTATCGTGCGGATTCTGACTGGCGTGCAGTATGTGTGGAGCGGCATCAACTGGTGGATCAAGATCCTGCCGTTCCCCAGCATGTATGACATCGACACGTTTCAGCACAAGCATGTGGTCGCGTTGGCGATGATCAAGACGGGCTGGATGTTCCAGATGTCCAAGGCGATCGAGCTGTTGACGGGGCTGGCGCTGCTGGCCGATGTATTGGTGCCATTCATGCTGGTTGTTTCCATGCCGGTCGCGGTCACCACCTTCCTGCTGGACGCTTTCATCTTCAATGAAATCTATGGTTGGTTGATGGGTACCGTGCCGGGCAATGTGGCCTGGGCGAAGTTTCTGGACATGGTGTTCTTTGGCGGCGTGTTGCTGATAAGCCAGGGTTATCTGATGTTTGCCTACTTCGACTGTTACCGGCCGATGCTGGGCCTGAGCCCCAAACCCCGCTGGCCCATTGCGGCTGACGCGGGTCATCCTTTGGCGCGCGGCTCATTGAAAACCCTGTTTATCCTGATGGGAGTGATTTCACTGGTGCTGGGTGCGGTCTGCACCGTGTGGTATCTGGGCATGACGCGGCAGTGGCTGATTCCCTGGAGCAGCTTGCGAGTTTTCGCGCCGCATTGATGCGGCGCCATGCAAAGCGCAAGATGTGGCCATGATGCATCGACATAAATCATGTTCCTGGTTGCCGGTACTGTTGCTGCTTGCCGTTCCATTTGCCAATGCGGCAGATGCGCATCGGCAAGACAGAACGGCCGCGACACGTGCGATCGCCAGTCCATTCCTGCTGCGCCTGTTCGGGAAGCACGATGTGCAGGGCGCCTATGAGCAGTATGCAGCCCCCGACTTTGTGCAGCACGATCCGGAAATGGCGGATGGGCTGGCCGGGCTGACGACTTTTCTCCAGCAACAGGCAAAGCAACCGGATGGCAACCCTGCACACTGGGCGGATGTGGTTGACATCGTCCTCGTCGATGGCGCGCATTTCGCGGTGATGCACCATGTCTTTCGCGACGCTGCGGATGCCGGGCGGGTGGTGGTTGACCTCTGGCGTGTGGACGGTGGACGCATCGTCGAGCATTGGCGTGTCATGCAACCCATCCCCGCGCACATGGCGAATGCCAATGGCATGGCTTGCGGCAAGGAACAGAATTTCTCCGACGCCAGGAAGGTGGGCAGTCGCTTGAACAATCCGGCCTGCGGCTGGCCCGACCCTCAGGCACAAGCTACGGAAACGCAGGCGGTGTTTGATGCCTACGCCAGTGAATTGCTCTCGGGCGATGTGCGCGGAGCCATCACGCGCTGGCTGGCAGCAGATTATCGCCAGCACAGTCCGCTGATGACCGATGGCATCCAGGGCGCCATCGAATTTCTCGAGAAGCAGTTTGGCAATGGCGGAGGAACAGTGCGAGGAAAATTCGGGCCACCCCGCATCATTGCCGAGGGCGATTACCTGCTGGTGCATCGTCGCGTCGCGCAGCCTGATGGCATCGCCTCGACCGTCAACATCGACATCTTTCGCGTGACGAGTGGACATATCAACGAGCACTGGGATCTGAAGCAGGCCATTCCCGATACAGCCGCCAACAGCAACGGCATGTGGTAGCACGGCAGCTCGACCGCGCTGCCAATCGGACTGTCATGGATGTCGGCCGGGTTGCTATGCTTGGCGCATGCATGCCCCATCCAGTGTTCAATCGTTCGACGCCAGCTGTGCCCGTTGTCCGCGTCTGGCCCGGTTCCTGAAAGAGGGCAAGCGCGACTATCCTGATTATCACTGCGCTCCGGTTGCGCCGTTCGGTGATGCCAGCGCCCGGCTGATCATTGTCGGTCTGGCGCCCGGCTTCCACGGCGCCAATGCCAGCGGCCGGCCATTTACCGGCGACTATGCCGGCGTGCTGCTGTACGACACCTTGCATCGTTTTGGTCTGTCCACGGCAGCCACTTCCGCGTCGCGCAGCGATGGTCTGCAACTGAAGAATGCGCGCATTACCAATGCGGTGAAGTGCGTGCCGCCGGAGAACAAGCCGACGCCTGCGGAAATCAGGCAATGCAGTGTGTTTATCAATGCCGAACTGCAAGCACTCCGGCCCGCATCCATCCTGTTGGCACTGGGCACCATTGCGCACACTGCCGTGTTGCGCGGCTTTGGCCTGCGCCTTGCCGATTACAAGTTTGCGCACGGTGCGGAGTATGCGTTGCCCAATGGTCATGTGCTGCTCGACAGCTATCATTGCAGCCGCTACAACACCAATACCGGTCGCCTGACCACGGCGATGTTTCATCAGGTATTCGCCCGCGCCGCACAGCTGCTGAAGCAATGAGTTCATTTGATGCCAAGGCGTTTCTGGCCACGCTGAGCAGTCAGCCCGGCGTATATCGCATGCTGGATGCCGAGGGCAGGATCATCTATGTGGGCAAGGCGCGCAATCTGAAGAAGCGCGTCGCCAGTTATTTTTCTGCCAAGCCGCAGACGGCCAAGACCATGGCGATGGTCGCGCAGATTGCCAGCATGGAAGTGACTGTCACTGCTTCGGAGATTGAAGCCCTGCTGCTGGAATGCAATCTCATCAAGAAACATCGGCCGCGTTACAACGTGATGCTGCGCGATGACAAGAGCTTTCCATATATCCATCTGTCGGCGCACCCATTTCCACGGCTGAGTTTCTATCGGGGTTCACGCAAGCTGCCGGGCAGGTTGTTTGGACCTTATCCCAATGCCCATGCGGTGCGCGAAACGTTGCTGGCGTTGCAGAAACTGTTTCGCGTCAGGCCCTGTGAAGACAGCTTTTTCGCCAATCGTTCCCGGCCCTGTCTGCAATTTCAGATCAAGCGCTGTTCCGCACCCTGTGTGGGAGAAGTCACGGCCAACGCTTATGCGCAGGATGTGGCGGATGCGGTCAAGGTGCTGGAAGGCCGCGATCAGGAGTTGGTGGAGGATTTGGCGCAGCGCATGGAACGGGCCGCAGCGCAACTGGAGTTTGAACGCGCTGCGCGCCTGCGTGATCGCATTCAGGCGGTGAAGGGCATTCAGTCCACGCAGACCATGAACAGTCGCGGCACGGATGATCTGGATATCGTTGCCTGTGCGGAGCAAGCCGGACAGTTCTGTGTGGCGATTGTGTTCGTGCGCGGTGGACGCAACCTGGGTACGGCCACTTTCTTTCCGCGCGCCGGTCTGGCCGAACGTGAAGAATTGCTGACCAGTTTCGTGACGCAGTATTACCTGAGTCATGAAGCGCCCGGAGAAATCGTCGTGGATGCGCCGATTGAGGATCGGGAAGTAGTCGAGGCTTCCTTCGAGCAATACGCCAGGCATCCGGTCAGCTTGCGCAGCAAGGTGCGTGGCCAGCGCGCCCGCTGGCTGGCGATGGCGCGCAGCAATGCCGAACTGGGACTGCGCATGCGCCAAACCAGCGAAGCCGGCATGGCGGCGCAATTGCAGTCACTGGCCGTTGCGTTGGGTCTTACTCAACCGCCCAATCGCCTGGAATGTTTTGACATCAGCCACACCATGGGCGAAGCCACCGTGGCGTCTTGCGTGGTATTCGGCAGGGAAGGGCCCATCAAGGCGGACTATCGGCGTTTCAATATCGAAGGCCTGACACCCGGCGATGATTATGGTGCATTACGTCAGGCCATCACCCGCCGGTATGCGCGTATCAAACGTGGCGAGGTGGCGTTGCCGGAAGTGTTGTTCATCGATGGCGGCGCCAATCAGCTGGCAGTGGCGCAGCAGGTGATGAATGAACTGGACATTACCGGTGTGCTGCTGGTCGGCGTCGCGAAAGGCGCAGATCGACGTCCCGGTCAGGAACGACTGTTCTTGGCCGCTGCGGATGCGGCCACTATACTGCCGGCCGACTCTGCGGCGTTGCATCTGGTACAGCGCATTCGCGATGAAGCGCATCGCTTTGCCATTACCGGACATCGACAGCGGCGCGCCAGGGCGCGACAGCAATCGGTGCTGGAAACGATCCATGGGCTGGGGCCGCGCAAGCGACGCGAATTGTTGCGGCAATTTGGCGGTTTGCGGGGATTGAAGCGCGCCGGTATCAGTGACATCGAACAGGTGAAAGGCATTGGCAGACCGTTGGCTGAATTGATTTTTGCCAGCTTGCATCCAGAGCAGTAACCGGCTTTCTCACAGAATTGGATCGTGATTTTGAAATTCCAGATCGCCAATGCCCTGACCTTCGCCCGCATCATCATGATCCCGCTGGTGGTCCTCTGCTTTTATCTGCCTTATCCGTGGGGTAAACCGGCAGCGGCGATGATGTTCATTGCGGCAGCGGTCACCGATTCGCTGGATGGTTACCTGGCACGACGGCTCAACCAGATGTCGGCGCTGGGTGCTTTTCTGGACCCGGTGGCCGACAAGCTCATGGTGGCGATTGCGCTGATCCTGCTGGTCAGCGACGAACCGGTGTACCTGCGTCCGTTTCATTTCAATCCCCACATCCTGATTACCATTACCGCTGCCGTGATTGTCGGTCGCGAGATCACCATTTCCGCGCTGCGTGAATGGATGGCCGAAATGGGCGCGCGCGGCAAGGTTGCGGTGTCGTCGCTGGGCAAGCTCAAGACCATTTTCCAGATGACCGGCCTGTCGATGATGTTGTATCGCGATGACCTGCTGGGCCTGCCGGTGCTGGAGCTGGGTGTGGTATGTCTGGTAGCTGCGGCGGCACTGACACTCTGGTCGATGCTGGCGTACCTGGCGGCGGCCTGGCCGGATTTGAGCAAATGACCCTGATGGGATTTGCTGCTTTATTCACCGCAAATAACCATCTCTGAGTGTTGACACGGCACCCTCAGTGCTTAGAATACGCGGCCTCTTACGAGAGTTGCGGGAATAGCTCAGTTGGTAGAGCGCAACCTTGCCAAGGTTGAGGTCGCGAGTTCGAGCCTCGTTTCCCGCTCCAGTTTCCAGCAGATCAAACCCCGGTCCAGCCGGGGTTTGGCGCTTATAGGACACGGTAATCGGAAATTACTTGCTGAATTTCCATAGTGGAATTGTCGTGTGGCTGTTTGATCGGGGCTAGGTGGCAGAGTGGTCATGCAGCGGCCTGCAAAGCCGTGGACGCCGGTTCGATTCCGACCCTAGCCTCCAACTTCCAGCCAGATACTCGGATTCATGTAACTGGATTCGTATGCCAGGTCGCATAATCTGTACATCTATAAGAACATTGGACCGCTGACGGATGTACCATCCCAATCGTCATTGCATTCCGGCCAACCGATGCGCGGTAAATTGATCATGAATGAGCACGTCAACCAGAACGATGCGATTGCCGAGCCGCAGACGGCGAATGCCGGCAACGATGATTCCGCCCTGCATATCGGTTACCTGATGACTGGCGTGCGTGCACGCATGATGCAGGAGATGGATGCCTGCTTGATTCCTTATGGCCTGACCGGTGCCCAGTTCGTCATCCTGCGTCGCATTGCCGAAGGCGTGGCGACCACTGCGGCGGAGTTGTGTCGTGTGCTGGAGTACGACACCGGTTCGATGACGCGCATGCTGGATCGACTGGAAGAGAAGTGCGTCATCATCCGTGAGCGGTCTTCCGATGACCGCCGCGTGGTCAAGATTCAACTGACTCCACAGGGCACCGAGCAGTATCCGAAACTCAAACATGCAGTGAGCCTGGCTTTGAATCAACGCTTCTCGCCGCTGAATGAGGAGGAATTGCTGCAACTGCGCGGCATGCTGGAGCGGCTGGTCAAGAGCTGAAGCCAGTCAGGCTTCGCAAACTTTAAAATAGAGCCAGCGATCTGGTGGCGGTGACCGGAGTCGAACCGGTACGACTTTAACATCGGCGGATTTTAAGTCCGCTGCGTCTACCAATTCCGCCACACCGCCTTAAGGTGAGCACCCTCAAGCAATCCAGCTCCGGCATCCCGTTTGGATGACATTTGTCCAGCCGGTTGGGCAGCAGCGATTGCTTCTGGGTGGGCGAGGTTTCCGTGAGCCGGACGCCTCGCCAGAGGAAGGCGCGCGATTGTAGCCGGAATCACGTCGTTTTCGCACGACGTCAGGCTGGCTGAATGCGATCTGCTAATATCACGCACCTTTTGTCGGGACCTGAAACCAGCTCTGCATGCCGCAACCACACGTCCAGCGTCGTTCAGACGTGCTGCTCGAAGTACGTGATGTGCATTTATGGCGTGGTGAGCATCATTTGCTGCGTGGCGTGTCATTTCCACTGTCTCCTGGCCAGCTATTGCAGCTCAACGGTCCGAATGGCGTGGGCAAGACCAGCCTGTTGCGCGTGGTCGCCCAGTTGTTGCCCGCCGAGTCAGGCGAATTGTTATGGAAGGGACAACATTGTTCCGGCGCCGCATCCGGCTATCTGCATGAGCTGTTGTACCTCGGTCACAGTAATGCACTCAAACTGGATCTGACGGCCATGGAGAATCTGCGTTTTTCCGTGGGCTTGCAGCACCCGGTGACTGCCGCGCAATGTCTTGAGGCATTGCAGGACCTGGCCATTGCACAGTGCGCCGATCTGCCGGCGCGTGTGTTGTCGGCCGGGCAACGACGACGGGTTGCGCTGGCGAGGCTGCTGCTTTCCCCCGTGCCGCTATGGGTGTTGGATGAGCCCATCACCAATCTGGATGTGGCGGGCATCGCCACGGTGGAAGCCATCATGGCCAGGCATCTGGATCAAGGCGGCATGATTCTGGCTGCTGCTCATCAGTCTTTGCTGGTGACGCATGCCGGCACGCATAGCCTGCAGTTGCATTGAATCATGCAGTCGCTGTCTCCGTTCAAGCTGGCCGGTGTAGTGATTGCGCGTGATCTGCGCCTGGCTGCGCGCCGCTGGGATCAGGTGTTGCAGCCGCTGGTGTTTTTCGTGGTGGTCATCACGCTGTTCCCGCTGGCGATCAGTCCAGAATTGTCGGAGCTGCGGCGGATTGCCCCGGGCATTTTGTGGGTGGCGGCCATGTTGGCTTCCTTGCTGGCTGCCGATGCATTGTTTCGCCCCGATGTCGAGGATGGCGTGATGGAACAATGGGTGCTGTCGGGACAACCCTTGCCATGGTTGCTGCTCGCCAAGACCGTGGCCCACTGGGTACTGACCGGGTTGCCGCTGGTATTGATTGCGCCGTTGATTGCCATGGCGTTGGGCGTGGCTGACGCCAGTTGGCTGCTGATGCTGACCATTTTGCTGCTGGGAACTGCGGTGCTCAGTGTGTTGGGCGGGATTGGCGCGGCGCTGACCGTGGGTTTGCGGCGCGGTAACATGCTGATGGCGTTGCTGGTATTGCCGCTGGAAATGCCGGTGCTGATCTTTGGCGCACGGGCGCTGGATATGGGATTGCGGGGTGAGATGGTGACCGGGCCGGTCAGTCTGCTGGCCGCGATCCTGTTGTTGGGCATGGCGCTGGGGCCGTTCGCCATGGCGGCCGCCATCCGCATCAGCATCGAATGAGTACGATTGATCGAGGGCGGCGCGAATGGCTGTCCATAAAAATGGCTGTCCATCAAAGGCTGATTCAAGAGTAGCAAGATGAATTGGGTGTGGTTTCACAAGCTGGCTTCGCCGCCCTCGGCTTACGCCTTCGCGCGCATTCTGCGCCCGTGGCTGTTGTGGCCGGCGTTGGCGATGATGGGCTGGGCGGCCTATTACGGACTGTTTGTGGTGCCGCCGGACTATCAGCAGAAAGATGCCTACCGGATCATCTTCGTGCATGTGCCAGCCGCGTCACTATCGTTGCTGGTTTACACCATGATGGCGATTGCTGCAGGCATCGGTTTGATCTGGAGGATGAAGCTGGCGCATGCGGTGGCGGCGGCCTGTGCCTTGCCGGGTACGGTCTTTACCGTGCTTGCGTTGCTGACCGGCGCCATCTGGGGTCGGCCGATGTGGGGCGCGTGGTGGGCATGGGATCCGCGGTTGACGACGGAACTGATTCTGCTGTTTCTGTATCTAGGCTACATGGCGTTGCGCGCCTCGTTTGACGATGTGGGCCGTGCCGATCGGGCCTCGGCGGTACTGGCCCTGGTGGGCGTGGTGAACATCCCCATCATCAAGTACTCGGTCGTGTGGTGGAACAGCCTGCATCAGGGCCAGACCCTGTCTGTGTTCGGCAAGTCGTCGATTGATGCCTCGATGGTGGCGCCGTTGCTGGTGATGATGCTGGCATTCCTGTTGTTTTTCGGCGCCGTGTTATGCGCGGGGCTGTGTGCGGAAATCTTGCGGCGCGAACGTAATGCGCAGTGGTTGCTGAAGCAGGTGCAATGATGCTGGATGATGGGTTCACGACAGCCCTGAAAATGGGCGATTACGGCGCTTATGTATGGTCCTGTTACGGACTGACGCTGGTGGCGCTGATGTATCTCGCATTCACGGTACGCCGTACCTGGCAGAACGAACTCAAGCAGGCCAGGCGTCGTGCGCAGGCAGCGATGTCGCGGGAGCAGGCATGACTCCCCGTCGTCGGCGCATGATGTTCGTGGCCCTGATCCTGCTGGCGGTGGGCGGTGCGGTGACCCTGGCGCTCACGGCCTTTAACGACAACATTCTTTATTACTATGACCCGACTGCGGTTGCGGCGGGCAAGGCGCCCAGCGAGCGTGTGTTCCGCCTCGGCGGCATGGTCGAAAAGGGCAGCGTCAGACGTGAACCGGGCAATCTGGAGATTCAGTTCGATGTCACCGATTACGCGCATGAAATGACGGTGCGTTACAGCGGCGTGCTGCCGGACCTGTTTCGCGAAGGTCAGGGCGTGATTGTGCGTGGCAAGCTGGTATCGGCGACAGACGGCAAGCAGCAATTCATTGCCGAGGAAGTACTGGCCAAGCATGATGAGAAGTACATGCCACCGGAAGTGGCCGCGAGTCTGAAGCAGAGTCACGAGCAGCGGCGTGATGCTACTGCGGCAACGAATCCAATGCCGACAGTGGCTGCGCAATAAATAAACACACTGATCAAGTTTCACCAAAGGTTATTTCATGAGCGTTGAACTTGGGCACTTTGCGCTGATCCTCGCCTTTGCGCTGGCATTGGTGCAGGCCTTCTTCGGTCTGGCGGGCGCCATCACGAAACGCGAACACTGGATGGCGGCGGCGCGCTCGGCCGTGGCTGGCCAGTTTGTTTTTGTGTTGTTTTCCTTTGCCTGTCTGACCGCGGCTTTTCTGCGCAATGATTTCTCGGTGCTGTACGTGGCGGCCAATTCCAATACCGAGCTGCCGATGTTCTATCGTGTGGCGGCAGTGTGGGGCGCGCATGAAGGTTCGTTGCTGTTGTGGTTGTTGATCCTGGTGGTGTGGTCGGCAGCGGTGGCCGTATTCAATCGCGCCATGACCACTGCATTCATCAGTCGTGTGCTGGGCGTACTGGGTTTGATCAGTGGCGGCTTCTCGCTGTTCATCATTGCCACTTCCAATCCTTTTGAACGTCTGCTGCCTGCCGCCATGCAGGGTCGCGATCTGAATCCCTTGCTACAGGATCCGGCACTGGCCGCGCATCCGCCCCTGCTCTATACCGGCTATGTTGGTCTGGCAGTTCCGTTTGCCTGCGCCGTCGCCGCATTGATGGAAGGCAAGCTGGATTCGGCCTGGGCCCGCTGGGTTCGTCCGTGGACCACGTTGTCGTGGCTGTTTCTGACCTTGGGCATCGCGCTCGGTAGTTTCTGGGCCTATTACGAGCTGGGCTGGGGCGGCTGGTGGTTCTGGGATCCGGTGGAGAACGCCTCTTTCATGCCCTGGCTGATGGGCACCGCGTTGATTCATTCGCTGGCCGTCACCGAAAAACGCGGTCTGTTCAAGAGCTGGACCGCCTTGCTGGCCATTTTCGGCTTCTCACTGTCGTTGCTGGGAACCTTCCTGGTGCGTTCCGGCGTGCTGGTGTCGGTGCACGCCTTTGCCAGCGATCCCAGTCGTGGCCTGTTCATTCTGATATTCCTGGCGCTGTGCATTGGCGGCGCCTTGACGTTATACGCATGGCGTGCGCCGCGTTTGCAGTCCAATGCCGGTTTTGCGGTGGTGTCCCGCGAATCGTTCCTGCTGTTCAACAATGTCTTGCTGGTGGTGGCAGCGGGCCTGATTCTGCTCGGTACCTTGTATCCCCTGTTCGTGGATGCCTTGAACCTGGGCAAGATTTCGGTCGGGCCGCCGTATTTCTCGGTGGTGTTCCTGATCCCGATGTTGCCGCTGGTGCTGTTGCTGGCGGTGGGCATGCATGCCGGCTGGAAACACGCCAAATTGATTACAGTGCGCAAGCCCATCCTGCTGGCGCTGGCCGCGGCGGCGTTGTTTGCAGCCGTTGTGAACCTGTGGATCTTCGGGCGTTTTTCGCCTCTGTGTTTCGTCGGCCTGATGGCCGGCGCATGGGTGATCTTGTCGGCGCTGATTGATCCGGTGTCGCGTCTGCGTGCTGGTCACAGTCTGTCGCCGGGCATCCTTGCCATGAGTCTGGCGCATATCGGTCTGGGCGTATTCGTGCTGGGTGCAACTACGGTGGAAACCTACAAGATTGAAAAAGATCTGAGCCTTGCCAATGGCCAGGGTACGCAAATTGCCGGTTATGAATTCACGCTGTTGCAAACCCGCGCAGTGCCCGGACCCAACTATGATGCCATTGAAGGGACGGTGCGCATCACTCGCGATGGTCAGGAAGTGGCAGTGCTGCATCCGCAAAAGCGCGTCTATCGTGTGCAGACCATGCCCATGACCGAAGCGGGCATTGATGCGCACTGGCGGCGCGATCTGTTCGTGGCGCTGGGTGAAGACCTGGGCAATGGTGTCTGGAGTCTGCGCATCCAGTACAAGCCGCTGGTGCGATTCATCTGGCTGGGCGCGGTCATCATGGCAATCGGTGGTTTTATCGGTGTGCTCGACCGTCGTTATCGCGTCAAGGCCACCAGCAATGCGACCGTTGCCGATACGGCGACGGCGAGGGTTTAGGTCATGTGGCGCTTTCTGATTCCCGGGGTGATCTTCGCCGTCCTGGTTGGCTTTTTCGTGGTCGGCCTGAATCGCGATCCGAGCATGGTGCCGTCACCGCTGATCGGCAAAACGGCGCCGGCCTATGTGCTGACCAAAGTGGAAGATCCTGCGGTAAAAGTCAGCAATGCCGACATGTTCGGCAAGAAACATCTGGTGAATGTCTGGGCTACCTGGTGCGGCGGCTGCCGGCAGGAACACGCGTTCCTGCTACAGGTGGCGCGGCAGAATATCATTCCGATTGTGGGCATCGACTGGAAAGATGAATTGCCGCTGGCGCAGCAATGGCTCAGCCAGTTGGGCAATCCATATGTGGCGACCGGCTTTGACGGCGATGGCCGGGTGGCCATCGATTTTGGCGTGTATGGCGCACCGGAAACTTTTCTGGTGGATGAACGCGGCGTGATTGTTTACAAGCACATCGGCATCCTTACCGAAGCAGTCTGGCAGAACAAATTGCTGCCCTTGATCAAGGGCTCGGCAGGAGCCGGCGCATGAAATTGACCAGGATGTTGCGCAGGTGGTGCCTGGTCGGATTGTTGTCAGCCCTGATTGCTCCGGCCTGGGCGGTGGACAGCGCGCCGGCGTTCACCGATGCCGCCTTGCAGGCACGCTATGAAGCATTGACGCATCAACTGCGTTGTCTGGTGTGCCAGAACGAAACCATTGCCGATTCCAATGCCACGCTGGCGGGCGATTTGCGTCGTGAACTGCGCGAGCAGCTGGCCGCAGGGCAGAGCGATGCGCAAGTGCTGCAATTCATGACGGATCGCTATGGCGCATTCGTGTTGTACAAGCCGCCATTTGAGCAGCGTACCTGGTTGCTGTGGCTGGGCCCGGCGCTGTTCCTGCTGATTGGCGCAGGTGTGGCAGTGCGGATTATCATGCGGCGCGCCCGTCTTGCCGGGCAGCAGGACGACAACGAAGAAAGCGAGTCCGCATGATTGTTTTTGCGCTGGGCTGCGCCCTGATGTTGCTTCTGGCAATGGTCCTGTTGGCCAGACCGTTACTGAGGCGTGCTGAAGGCGAATCGTCTTCCGGCAAGGTGTCGGTATTCATTCTCACCAGCCTGACCGTGAGTTTGCTGGCTGCGGCGGTATATCTCAGTACCAGCAACTGGTCATGGCATGCCGGTGCCTCATCTCAGGCCGCGACAACGACAGGCGGCAACACCGAGATCGAGCAGCTGCTCGATAGAACCCGGACCGCACCGGGTGATCTGGCATCATGGCTGGAGCTGGGCCGCGCCTATGCCGGCGCCGGCAGCTACGCCCTGGCCAGCAATGCCTATCAGCAGGCCTATGACCTGAGCAAAGGACAGGACATGGAGGCCATCACCGGATTGGCCGAATCACTGGTGTTGACGGATCAAAATTCGATGAATGGCCGCGCGGCCTTGTTGATTGAAGAGGCGCTCAAGCTGCAGCCCAATCATCCCAAGGCGCTGTGGTACGGCGGTCTGGTGGCGTTGCAGGCACAGAACCTGTCGCTGGCGCGGGATCGTTTCAAGGCCTTGCTGGCGCTGAATCCGCCGCAGCAGGTGCGTGCGTTGCTGGAACGACAGGTTCAGGATCTGACGCAGCAACTGGGTGAAACAGGTCAGAGCGTCGCGGCTGCGTCGGCCCGCAAGATTCTGGTCAAGGTCGGTTTGTCCGCTGCGCTCAAGCAGCAGCTCAAGCAGCCGGTGTCGTTGTTTGTGCTGGCGCGTAATCCGCAACAGCCGGGTGCGCCGCTGGCCGTGGAACGTCATCAATCCAGTGAATTGCCGTTGCAGGTCGAGTTGACTGCAGCAGATGCCATGTTGCCATCACGCACGCTGGCCAGTGCCGCGGAAGTGGTAGTAGTCGCGCGTCTGTCGGCGAGCGGCATGCCGACAGAACAGTCCGGCGATTATTATGGTACTGCTGCCTATTCCTTCACCCGGCAGGGCGAACAAGGCAGCGTGACAATCGAGATCAATCAACGAGTGCCTTGATGAGTGTGCAGCAACGCTATTCGGGCCTGCCTTCGATGGTATGGCCCTATTGCAAAGTGCTGGGTTCCAGCAAGCCTTTACTGGCCCCGGCAGGCAGCGTGCCGCCCGCCATCCTGCTGGCGGCAAACCAGGTGACCGTCAAACCGGCGCATCTGCGGCGTTACCGGGAAATATGCGGTCTGGCCGACGATGGCCTGTTGCCGCATGCCTATATTCATGTGCTGGCCATGCCATTGCACATGCGCGTATTCACCCATGAGGATTTTCCGGTGAAGGTGCTGGGTCTGGTGCACCTGCGCAATCTCATCCGCCAGCACCGGCCGATCAAGGCTGGCAGCTCGCTGGATCTGAGCGTGTCTTACGACTCGCTGCGCGAAACCGACAGTGGTCAGGAATATGACGTGATCACGCGTTG
Source organism: Steroidobacteraceae bacterium (assembly GCA_050248275.1). Classification (GTDB taxonomy): domain Bacteria; phylum Pseudomonadota; class Gammaproteobacteria; order Steroidobacterales; family Steroidobacteraceae; genus CAILZL01. Next base: position 45,760 of record JBFWSR010000015.1, on the reverse strand, counting down.
CGAAGTGGCCGGTCAACTGGCCTGGGAAGAAGTCAGCACCATGCTGGCGCGGCGCGCCACTTCCGGCAAGCGGCCCAGCATCGAGCGCGCGGTGCGCGATGAATCGCGCATGGTTCACGAACAGCACATCACTGCCGCGGCCAATACCGGTCGCCGCTATGCCTTCGTGTCCGGCGACTTCAATCCCATCCATCTGTTCGATCGCACCGCACAGGCATTCCAGTTCAAGCAGACGGTGGCGCATGGCATGTGGTCGCTGGCGCGCTGCGTGGGGCTGGCCGCGCATACGTTTCCGGCAGGACCGGTTGAACTCGATGCGCAGTTCAAGCTGCCCATTTATTTGCCCAGTGAATTCATCTTCCGTCAGCAACGCGCCGATGGCGGCGCCGAACTGTCACTAACGACCCCCAAGGGCGATCGGCTGCATCTCATGGTCATGGCCCGGTATTGATGACTTCGGTGATTGACTCTGGATGGGGTCTGTCAAGCAACATTAGTGGTTTTCGCCACTGGACATGTGCAACCTTGACGCGCTCAATGTCAAAATAAGTCACGCCTGCCGGCTAATCGCAACAATCCGTGGAGATGAATCATGTATCAGAAAATCCTGGTTCCGGTCGATGGCAGCGAGGCGTCTGCACGCGGTCTGGCCGAGGCCATGAAACTGGCCAGAGAACAGGGGGCAACCATCCGCCTGATTCACGTGGTCAATGAACTGATGGTGGTGGCTTCCTATGAAGGCACCATCTATTCCGGCGAACTCATCAACGCCTTGCGCGAAAGCGGCAAGAAATTGCTGGATCAGGCGCAACAGCGAGTTACCGCCGCAGGCATCAAGGTGGAGGCCGAATTGCTGGAGGCGCACGGCGGACAGGCCGGCCAGGTCATCGTCAAGGATGCCGAGCAATGCCATGCCGACATCATTGTTCTGGGCACGCATGGCCGGCGCGGTCTGAGCCGTCTGGTGATGGGCAGTGACGCCGAGCAAGTGGTGCGGCAGGCGCGCGTGCCGGTGCTGCTGGTGCGCAATCTGACGGAGTAGATCGGATTCCCGCAGTCTGGTGAATCAAGCAGGCGACGGCTGCGTTGAATGCTGGCGTGGCCGTCGTTTTTTACCTCTTTGTACATTCCATTCGCCTATTCGACGCCGCTGTTCCGGTTGGCATATAAATCCCGCTGATCAGCAACCATTCCAAGGCATGCCCGGTCGTTGACCCGTTCGGCGATGACGCGGAGCATGCGTTTTACGAATAAGGAGCACAACGTGAAGCCAGAAACACTTGCAGTGCATGCCGGTTACGAAATCGATCCCACCACCAAGGCCGTGGCGGTGCCCATCTACCAGACAACTTCGTATGCGTTCGACAACACGCAGCATGGCGCCGATCTGTTCGACCTGAAGGTGCCGGGAAACATCTACACCCGCATCATGAACCCGACTCAGGATGTGCTGGAAAAGCGCCTGGCGGCCCTGGAAGGCGGCACCGCTTCACTGGCGCTGGCTTCAGGTCAGGCGGCAATCACTTATGCCATTCAGACCATCGCCGAGATGGGCGACAACATCGTGTCCTCTTCAGCCCTGTATGGCGGCACCTACAACCTGTTTGCCCACACCTTGCCGCAGTTTGGTATCGAAGTGCGCTTTGCCGATGCGCGCACGCCGGAATCCTTTGAGGGGTTGATTGATGCCAGGACCAAAGCCGTGTTCGTTGAATCCATCGGCAATCCGCTGGGCAACATCACCGACTTCGGTCGCATCGCAGAGATTGCGCATCGCCATGGCGTGCCGCTGATCGTCGATAACACCGTGCCCACGCCGTATCTGCTGCGGCCTTTCGATCACGGCGCCGATATCGTGGTGCATTCGCTGACCAAGTATCTGGGCGGACATGGCAACTCGATCGGCGGCGCCATTGTCGATTCGGGCAAATTTCCCTGGGCCGAACATGCGCAGAAGTTTCGCCGTCTGAATGAACCTGATGTTTCCTACCATGGCGTGGTGTACACCGAAGCGCTGGGACCGGCCGCCTACATTGCGCGTGCCCGTGTGGTGCCGCTGCGCAACATGGGTGCAGCCATCAGTCCGTTCAATGCATTCCTGATCCTGCAGGGCATCGAAACCCTGGCGCTGCGCATGGATCGCATTACCGCCAATACCATCAAGGTGGCGCGCTATCTGCTGCGTCATGCCAGGGTGAAGTGGGTCAACTATGCGGGGCTGGAGGATCATCCTGACCATGCATTGGCGCAGAAGTATCTGGGCGGTCGTCCTTCCGGCATCCTGACTTTTGGCGTGCAGGGTGGACGCGAGGGTGGGGCGCGCTTCCAGGATGCAGTCAAGTTGTTTACGCGGCTGGTGAATATCGGCGATGCCAAGTCGCTGGTCTGTCATCCCGCCTCCACGACGCATCGCCAGCTCTCGCCTGAAGAACTGGCGAAAGCGGGCGTCACCGAAGATACCGTGCGTCTGTCGATCGGCATCGAACATATCGATGATCTGACTGACGATCTTGAACAGGCGCTTGCTGCCGTTTAAGCGGAATTCGTAGATCGTATGTGCGGGCAGGAGCATGCAATTACATGCTCCCTGTTTGCCATACGTGACGCATATGTGGATTGCTTCGTGCAATTACCCGGCAATTCCGTTACAGTGCACGCGCTTTCACAAGCGCTGTCCGGGTTGCCCTTACCCTTCGCTGCAGCCAAACAGAATTAATTACTGTTGCCGTTTGCGATCTTGATGCCCATGCCTCACCGGACCAGGAAAATTTTCCTGCAGGCTGGTTGAGGAATTTCTGCTGATGTCATTTTCTGATCTCGGGTTATTGCCCGAACTCGTGCGTGCCGTAACTGAACGCGGCTACACCGAACCCACGCCCGTGCAAGCGCGCGCCATTCCTGAAATCCTGTCCGGTCGCGATATGCTGGCAGGTGCGCAAACCGGCACCGGCAAGACCGCCGGTTTTACGTTGCCGTTGTTGCAGCGTTTGCATGCTGCGCCACGCAGCGGCAATGCGCCGCGTGCCCTGGTCTTGACGCCGACGCGTGAACTCACTGCCCAAGTGGCGGATAGCGTACGCAGCTATGGTAAGTATCTGTCGCTGCGCAGTACGGTGGTTTATGGCGGTGTCAATATCAACCCGCAAATGGATGCACTCAGACGCGGCACCGATGTGCTGATTGCCACGCCAGGACGTTTGCTGGACCATGCCCAACAGCGCACTGTCGATCTGAGTCATATTGAAATCCTGGTGCTGGATGAAGCCGATCGCATGCTCGACATGGGCTTCATCAACGACATCCGCCGCATCATCAAGCTGATGCCGTCGAAACGTCAGAACCTGATGTTCTCTGCCACTTATTCGGACGACATCCGCAAGCTGGCGCAAGGCGTGCTGAAAAATCCGGTTGAGGTTGAAGTGGCGCGCCGCAATACGGCCATTGAGGCGGTTGACCAGCTGGTGCATCTGGTGCACAAGGAAGACAAGCGCGCGTTGTTGTCGCATCTGATTCGCGCCAATGACTGGCCGCAGGTGCTGATATTCACGCGCACCAAGCACGGCGCGAATCGCCTGACCAGGCAACTGGAAGACGATTCGATCACTGCGGCAGCGATTCATGGCAACAAGAGCCAGTCGGCGCGCGTCAATGCGCTCAATGGTTTCAAAAACGGCAAGGTTCGCGCGCTGGTGGCTACTGAAGTCGCAGCTCGTGGACTGGACATCAAGGAATTGCCGTTCGTGGTGAATTACGAACTGCCCAATGTGCCGGAAGACTATGTGCATCGCATTGGCCGTACCGGCCGAGCCGGTGCCACCGGTACGGCAGTGTCGCTGGTGGCCCCTGATGAATCCGGTCTGCTGAAAGATATCGAGCGGCTGACTGGCAGGCAGATTCGTCGCGAAGCGTTGCCGGCCGTGTCCGCACCGCCGCCGCGTATGCCGGCCACTGCGCCGCCTGCGCAACAACATGGCAATCGATCCAGCCAACGAGCGCCGGATGTACGATCCAATAATGCGGGTCGCAACTTCAAGCCGCGTAACCGTGGCGCTGCGCCGCGTAGCGCCAGTGGCGGCGCGTTCAAACCATGAACTGAGCGGGTGCGATGAGTCGCACCCCTGCGCCAGGCAGCGAATTTCAATGTAGGGGCGTGATTCATCACGCCCTTTGGAAAAGACTCAACGGCGCTCGTATGATGGTAATAACTGTCGCATCAGGTTCAACAAGCGTTTGTAACTGTCGTAGCGTCGCGCACTGATGGCGCCTGATGCGACTGCCGCGATGATCGCGCAATTCGGTTCGCGCAGGTGCAGGCAGTTGTTGAATTTGCATTGACCGTCATGGCGTCTGAACTCACGCCAGCCAAACGCCACCTGCAAATCGCTGACCGGCGCGGGCGCGTAATCACGCACACCGGGGGAATCGATCAAGGCGCCGCCATCGGCCAGGGCAAACATGGCTGATGACACCGTGGTATGGCGGCCTTCGCCGGTGGCGTCGGAAATTTCCCGCGTCAATTGCGCCGAATTGCCCAGCAAGGCATTGGTGAGCGTGGATTTTCCCACGCCGGATTCACCCAGCAGCATCGAGACTTCATTGCGTAGCGCTGCATGCAGTTCAGTCAGGCCAATGCTGGTGAGCGTCGATACCTTGAATACCTGATATCCTGCTTGCTGATACTCGTTGGTGTATTGCTGCGATTGCTCGCTCGGGTTCAGATCCTGTTTGGTCATGACTACCATGGCCTTGAGGCCGCCCAGCTCGGCGCCCGCCAGATAGCGATCGACGATGTAGGGATCGCTGGCAGGCTGTTCGCTCATCAATACCACCAGCTGCGTCATGTTGGCGGCAAGCACTTCAGGCTGGCCGCGGCTGTCGGTGCGTGTGAAGTGGGTGCGGCGCGGCAGCAGCTCCCTGACCTGCAGGGCTTGCGTGGCCGGATTTTCTTCCGTCATCACCTCATCGCCGCACACTACGCGCAGGCGTTTGCCGAATACTTCGGCCTGCCGATGTGGGCCATTCGCCAGCGCCAGCACTACGCGCCGTCCATAACACTCCACGACGCGAGCCGGTCGTGTGCTCATGCGGTTCGCGCTGCCTGCGCTGCCAGCAGGCCTTCCAGAAAGGCAATGCGTTCCAGTGCCGGTGGATGCGAATCGTAAAAATGCGAGTGCACGACATCCGGCGTCAGCGTGCTGGCGTTGTCGCGATAGAGTTTGACCAGCGCCGTGATCAGTTCGCGGGCATTGGCGTGCTGCGAGGCAAAGGTATCCGCTTCAAATTCATGTTTGCGCGACCACGCCGCACCCAGCGGTGTGAGAAAGAACAGGAACGGGCCGCTGGCCAGCATGAACAACAGCAGCGCTGCATGCATGGAAGGCTGTTGCACGCCCAGCGCCGTATAAAAGCCCGGCCAGGTGGCCAGGTAACCCAGCAAGGCAAATGCCGCCAGACTGAGCACGGACGACAGGATCAAACCCTTGCGAATGTGATGCAGGCTGTAATGTCCGAGTTCATGAGCGAGCACCGCTTCAATTTCGGTGGGACTCAGGCGTTCCATCAAGGTATCGAAGAACACGATGCGTTTGTGACGCCCCAGGCCGGTGAAGTAGGCATTGCCATGGGTAGAGCGCGCCGAACCATCCATGACAAAGACGCCCGCAGAGGAGAAATGACAGCGGCTGAGCAGCTGGCTGATGCGTTCCGCCAGCGCTTCATCCTTGAGTGGCGTGAATTTGTTGAACAGCGGCGCAATGAAAATCGGCCACGCCCAGCTGATCAGCAGACTGAAAGCCAGCCACACTGCCCAGGCGTACAGCCACCACGCACTACCGGCAGAAGCCATCAAGCGCAACACCACCCACAGCAGCGGCAGGCCCAGTACAGCACCGAGAAGCAAGCCCTTGAGCAGATCGAACAGGAATCTGCCTTGTGTGGTGCGGTTGAAGCCGAAGCGTGCCTCGATGCGGAAGGTGCGCAGCCATGACAACGGCAGATCGATGAGGGTCATCAACAGCATCAACGAAGCAATCACTGCCACGCCATGCCAGGGAGCGGGCAGCGCCGCTGATTGCCACCAGGATTCCAGCAGATCGATGCCGCCGCCGAGCGTGGCCAGCAACAGAACGATGGCGCCCAGCAGGGTGTCGATCTGTCCGAGTCGGGCGCGCGCCAGCGTGTAATCGGCTGCTTTCTGGTGATCCGCCAGTTCGATGCTGTTAACGAAAGGTTCGGGTACTGCGGCGCGATGTTGTCGCACCGAACGCATCTGGCGCTGTGCAAGCCACAGACGCATGGCAGTACTGGCAAGCACGGCGAGCAGGAACAGAATGGTCAATGTGGGCATGGCTTTTGTATGGCTGAAACTTGGCAGGCAGTCTGTCCGGGCAGGCGCCTGTCTTAATGTAAGGTGGCAATGTGGTTATTTAAAGTGGCGATGCTATCCTGAGCGGAGAATTTATTGGGCATGTTCTTCTTATTGTGTTCTTAATTGTGGAGTGGCGCGTGGCGGCTATTGATAACAGTCGATTGATCTGGATTGATCTGGAAATGACCGGCCTGGATACTTTTCAGGATCACATCATCGAGATCGCCACGGTGGTGACCGACAAGGATCTGAATGTACTGGCCGAAGGTCCGGTGCTGGCCATTCACCAGCCGGAATCGGTGCTGGCCGGCATGGACGAATGGAATCAGCGTCAGCATGGCGGTTCCGGGCTGATTCAGCGCATTCGTGACAGCCGTATTTCAGTCGCGGCGGCTGAACAGCAGACACTGGCCTTCCTGTCGCAATGGCTTGAGAAAGGGCAATCGCCGATGTGCGGCAATAGCATCTGTCAGGACCGGCGCTTCATGGCGCGCGAAATGCCGACACTGGAACGCTTTTTCCACTATCGCAACCTGGATGTCAGCACCGTTAAAGAGCTGGCGCGTCGCTGGTCTCCGAAAATACTGGACGGTTTGCAAAAACAGTCCTCGCATCTGGCGCTGGAGGATATTCATGAATCGATCAACGAGCTCAAGCATTATCGGCAGCATTTCATTCGCATTGAGCCTGCCAATCCGTGACGTGAGCGAATTCGCAGCTTGTAGCGATAGATAGTCATCATGCCGGCAGGCAGGTAAAAACCCTGTGATATAGTCGGACCATGCTCACCCGTACACCAATTGGGCGTCACCATGATGAGTCACTGCCGGTTTCCTGGCGTGCGCGCCCGGGCGACTTTGTCAGTCTCATGACGCTGTACGAAAGCAACTATGTGCGCTTGCGCAGTCTGGTGCCGGCGCTGGCAACCATCGCCGGCGAATTGACTTCGACCGTGGCCGATGATTGTCCCCTGCATCTGCGCATTGAAGAACGTGGCCCTTACACCACCACCTTCACGCTCACCTATCTGTTCGAGACAGTAGCAGGGCAGGTGGCCGATCCGGATCTGCAGGTGCGTGTTTACCATGATGCGCGACTGGCGGAAGTGCTGAGTTGCGCCCGCTGGCACCGTCACGATGTGCTGGCCTCGATCAAGTCCGACCTGTATTGCCAGTTGGGGGATCGCTGGCTGCGCAATGTCATGCTCAATAAATGGCTCGATTACTGCGTCGAACGCGGCCACCAGTTCGTGGCGCCTGCCAGATAGACCCGGCCCGGTCTGCCACAGCAAATATGGGTATCGCTGATCAACTCGATGGCCTGCGCAAACGGGTACAGGGGGGGCAGAATCCTGCTGAAGACGAGCGGCTGCTACAGTTGTACTGGAATCGCGTCGAACTCAAGAAAGAATTCTCGCGTTTGCAGGAAGACAACTACAGTTTGCTGCAGCAGTTGAAGAAGCAGGAAACGGCGCATGGCCAGATGCGTGAGCGTTTGCAGCAACTCGAAGAATTTCTGGGCAACCCCGAGAATGGCGCTGCCGTGCTGGTTTTCTACCAATTGCAGGCGTTGTGGTCGCTGGCTTCAAAACGGCTGGCCGAGCTGCGCCAGGAACTGGTCAATCAGCAAACCGAACGTGAACGCCGTTTGCAGACGATTGAGTTCGACCAGAACCGGCAGCGCCGTCTGGCAGAGCTTGAAAAAGCCATTCTCGACACACAATCGCAGGCGGATGCACTTGATGCCCGCGTGCAGATCTTGTTGCGCAAGCTGGAAGCATTGCGCTGGTTTTGGCATTACGGCCAGCGTCGCGAGCTTAATGAGTTGCTGGCGCCGTTGCAGGTCGAATTAACCCAGGTGAATGCGCAGTTGGTGTCGTTGCAGCAGCAGCGCGATGAACTGGCGAGTGCTGCAATACCGGATTTTTCAGGACTTACTGTCGAAGGCAAGCGGCTGGTCAATACGGCCATCGTCGCTTATGCGCAGCAGTTGCTGGAGCGGCTGGGTGGTGAAGGGCTGGCCATGCTCGCCAAGGATGCATCGTTCAAGCGAGTGATGGATGTGGATTACGGGTCGGTAGCGGATTGCCAGGCATGGATGACAAAGCTTCAGGCGGCGCTCAAGACCTTGCAGGAAAACCCGCGCGATCTGTCGCATCTGAAGCAGGTTACGCAACGCGTACGCAGCAATGCCTTCTACCGCAGCGATCATGACACCGTTCCCGTACCGGAAACCATTGGTACCGTGCTGGTCAGGACCCTGGCAAATGCCGGGCGCTCTGCACAGCCCGGCGTGCAGGAGGAAATCAATGTGCTGCTGGATGATTATTGGGAACTGTATTCGGTATTGCTGCATTGATCGCATGTTCCGTGCGGCCCGCCTGATGGCGTGGCATGGGTTCGCTGTGCGGTTGTCCGCAGGGGTTATCACTTGAAAATGCAAACAGACTTCCCGAGATTCAAGCGCCGGCCCTTTCTGGTGCCATTGCTGATGCCAGTGACCCTGCTGGCGCTGGTGATCGCTGCCGCCATCTGGTTGCTCGATGCCCGGCTAAGCACCGTATTGATCCTGGTGCGTCATGCCGAGATTGAACAGAGTAATAGCGCCAATGCCCGGTTGAGCGCCGAAGGCGCAGTGCGCGCCGCCAATCTGCAGCGCTTGCTGGCGCAGGCAAAACCTGCGCGGGGCGTCGATGTCATCTATGTTTCTGAAGATCCGGCTTCGCAGCAGACCGCCGCTACAGTGGCGGAGAGCATGGGGCTGGCAGTCAATGTCGTGCCGGCCGCCGAATGGGATGTGCTGCCTGGTTTTATCGGGCGCAATCACGCTGGCGAAGTAGCCCTGATCGTCGGCACTCGTGCTGCGCTGCTGTCAATCTTGAAGTCGGCGACGGCAACGGACTTTACGGTGGCCGACGACGATTACAGCTCGGTATTCGTGATCTCGCGTTCGCGACTGAGCAAAGCGTCGGTAGTCAGGCTGCGCTATTAGTCGGGGTTCTTCGCCAAGGTTTGCGCCGCATAAGGTCGGTGATACACTCCGCACCCGCCACATGTGGGGCCGTAGCTCAGCTGGGAGAGCGCCTCGTTCGCAATGAGGAGGTCAGGAGTTCGATCCTCCTCGGCTCCACCAATTCAAAGGCCAGCCGATACGCTGGCCTTTGTCGTTCTAGCGGCGCCAGATGCAGCCCCGAGCTGCTAGAGTTCTCGCTTCTGCACGCCATGCCCCGGTAGCTCAGTGGATAGAGCGACCGCCTCCTAAGCGGTAGGTCGCAGGTTCAACTCCTGCCCGGGGCACCATTTTCTAAAGCATGGCCGGTCTTGCGTCAGACATCGCCTCGGGTTCCAGGTAAAAACGCTCGTTAACAGGGCACGAATGCGCCATGGAGTTTTTTGCGGCTTCATTTCGCATAAATCACCCTTTTGTTTTTTCATTTTGGTAAGTGTTCGGATACACTACCGCGCCTTGTTTACCGGACCCTCAGGGTCTGTACATCTCTCAATAGTAACTAGGACTTACGCGCGAATGAGCGAGTCATTGCGAGCACTGCTCGAATCATCTGCCTTGGGCGCAGATCAGGCCGCCTATCTCGAATCTCTGTACGAACAATTCCTTATAGACCCTGGCTCGGTGGAGCCAAAGTGGCGCGACTATTTCGTCAGCGTGCACCAAGGCGCTTCGGGAGAAGTGGCTCATGGACCATTGCGGGAAGCATTGGCGCAACGCGCCAGAGAAAGCCGTCCGGTCAGCGTGGCCGCGCCGGAAGCCGGGGATGGCCTGTTCGCCAAGCAGGGCGCGGTTTCCCGTCTGGTGCAGGTATATGCCAATCGTGGTCATCTGGTGGCTGACATCGATCCGCTGGGTCTGTTGAAGCGTCCCCAGCCCGAAGTGTTGAATCTCAGTTATTTCGGTCTGAGCGAAGCCGATCTCGATTCCGAATTCCACACTTATGCGCCCTTCGAGCCCAGCGCCAAGCGCATGAAGCTGCGCGACATCATCGCGCGCTGCAAGCAGATTTATTGCGGCAACATCGGCGCCGAATTTGCCCATGTTTCCGACACCAGCGAGCGTCTGTGGCTGCAGCAGCGATTCCGCGACGGACGTCTGGAGCAGCGTTTCACGGACGAAGAGCGCAAGACCTTCCTGTGGCAGGTCACCTCCGCCGAAGGACTGGAACGTTATCTGGCCACCCGTTACCCGGCGCAGAAGCGTTTTTCGCTGGAAGGCGGCGACAGCCTGATTCCGCTGATGGACGATCTGATCCAGCAGGGCGGCGTGCGCGGTGTGAGCGAAATGGTCATCGGCATGGCGCATCGCGGCCGACTGAACGTGCTGGTCAATGTGCTCGGCAAATCACCGCAGCAACTGTTCTCTGAATTTGAAGGCCACTACGACGTCAACCATATGCAGGGTTCGGGCGACGTCAAATATCACAAGGGTTTTTCCACTGACATTCGCACTCCCGGCGGCAATGTGCACGTGGCGCTGGCGTTCAACCCTTCGCATCTGGAAGTGGTCAACCCGGTGGTTGAAGGTTCGGTGCGCGCCCGTCAGGAGCGTTGCAACGATACGGTGGGCGACAAGGTGGTGCCCATTCTGATTCACGGTGACTCGGCATTCTCCGGCCAGGGCGTGATCATGGAAACCCTGCAGATGTCGCAGGCGCGCGGTTACGCCACCGGCGGTACGGTGCATGTCATCGTCAACAACCAGGTGGGTTTCACCACGCACGATCCGCGCGATACCCGTTCGACGCTGTATTGCAGCGACCCGGCCAAGATGATCGAAGCGCCGATTTTCCATGTGAACGGCGACGACCCGGAAGCTGTGATCTTCGTGGCGCGTCTGGCGCTCGACTATCGCATGACCTTCCACAAAGACGTGGTCATCGACCTGGTCTGCTATCGCCGCCTTGGCCACAACGAGGCCGATGAACCGGCAGCCACCCAGCCGCTCATGTATCAGGTGATTCGTCAGAAACCTACCACGCGCCAACTGTATGCGGAGCGTCTGGCGACGGCCAGGGTGCTGTCGATGACCGAAGCCGACGGCATGGTGGAGCGTTATCGCCGTGAGATGGATGAAGGCAAATCGCAGGCGCCGCAATCGCTCGGATTGATCGGCAACCAGCATACGGTGGACTGGAGCAAGTACCAGAATGCTGACTGGGACGACGACGAACCCACTGGCGTCAAGGTGGAAACCCTGCGCGAACTAGCGGCCAGGGTCACGACAGTGCCGGCCAACATCACCTTGCATCGCCAGATTGCGCGCATCGTGCAGGACCGTGAAAAGATGGCGGCCGGGCAGTTGGCGCTGGACTGGGGCATGGCGGAAACGCTGGCCTATGCCACCTTGCTGACTGAAGGTTATGAAGTGCGCATCAGCGGCCAGGACAGTGGTCGCGGCACCTTCTTCCACCGCCACGCCGTGTGGCATGACCAGACTACCGGCAACAACTATGTGCCGCTGAAGAACCTGTCGCCGACGCAGCCGCGCTTTACGGTGATCGATTCGCTGCTGTCCGAAGAAGCGGTGATGGGTTTTGAATACGGCTTCTCCACCACGCAGCCCAACTGCCTGACCATCTGGGAAGGCCAGTTCGGCGATTTCGCCAACGGCGCCCAGGTCATCATCGACCAGTTCATCAGTTCCGGTGAATCCAAGTGGGGTCGTCTGTGTGGTCTGACGCTGTTCCTGCCGCATGGCTACGAAGGCCAGGGTCCGGAACACTCGTCAGCGCGTCTGGAGCGTTTCCTGCAACTGAGCGCGGAAAACAACATGCAGGTGTGCGTGCCGTCCACGCCGGCGCAGATGTTCCATATGCTGCGGCGGCAGATGGTGCGGCCGCTGCGCAAGCCGCTGATCGTGATGACGCCCAAGAGCCTGCTGCGTCACAAACTGTCGGTATCGGCAATGGAAGAGCTGACCGTGGGCAGCTTCCGTAACGTGATCGACGAGGTGGACGATCTCAAGCCGGCCCAGGTCAAACGCGTGGTGTTCTGTTCCGGCAAGGTGTATTTCGACCTGCTGGAATCGCGCCGTGTCGATGCCATTCACGATGTCGCCATCGTGCGTATCGAGCAGCTGTATCCCTTCCCGACTGCCGAATACGCCACCGTACTGAAGCGTTATCCGAATGCCCGTGAAATCGTCTGGTGTCAGGAAGAGCCGCAGAACCAGGGCAGTTGGTACCAGATCCGGCATCGCCTGCAGGAGCCGCTGGGTTCCAAGGATCAGTTGCTGTACGCCGGCCGTGCGCCGGCGGCAGCGCCGGCCACCGGTATTGCCAAACTGCACAACATGCAGTTGCAGGGATTCCTGGATGCCGCGTTGCGTTCCGATACCACTGAAGAGGGCATGCGCAGGACGACCCGTCTGAAAACGCCTGCCGCCAAGTGAAACCCTGACATATCCAGTTATCAGACCCGATTTACCCAAACAGAGTTAGGTCCATGAGCATTGAAGTTCGCGTTCCCCAGTTGCCCGAGTCGGTTGCAGACGCCTTGCTGGCCAAGTGGCACAAGAAGGTCGGTGAAGCCGTCACCCGTGATGAAAACCTGGTTGATCTGGAAACAGACAAGGTGATGCTGGAAGTGCCGTCGCCGGTGAGCGGCGTATTGCGTGAAATCAAGATTCAGGATGGCACCACGGTGACGGGTGGTCAGGTTCTGGCGCTGGTGGAAGAAGGCGCAGTTGCCACCGCGGCGCCCGCCGCCGCACCGGCCCCGGCTGCGGCGCCTGCCGTCGCTGCCAAGCAGGTTGCCGACAAGTCCGGTCCCGCTGCCCGGCGCATCATGGAAGAGAACAAGGTCAACCCGGCTGAAGTCGCCGCCACCGGCAAGGATGGTCGTATCACCAAGGGCGATGTAATTCAGCATCTGGCCAAGCCCGCCGCTCCCAGGGTGGAATTGCCGGCTGCCAAAGGCGCGCGCACCGAACAGCGTGTCGCCATGACCCGTTTGCGTACCCGCATTGCCGAACGTCTGGTGCAGGCGCAGGCCACCGCCGCCATGCTGACCACGTTCAATGAAGTGGACATGACTGCGGTCAGCGAGCTGCGCGCCCGTTACAAGGACAAGTTCGAGAAGACGCATGGCGTGAAGCTGGGCTTTTCCTCGTTCTTCATCAAGGCAGCGATTGAAGCGCTGCGCAAGTTCCCGGCGGTCAATGCCTCGATTGACGGTAACGACATCGTGTATCACGAGTACTACGACATGGGTGTGGCCGTCTCGACCGAACGCGGGTTGATGGTCCCGGTGATCCGCAATGCCGAAAATCTGAGCATGGCGGAACTGGAAGCGGCAGTGGGCGGTTATGCCAAGCGCGCGCGCGAAGGCTCGATCTCGCTGGAAGAGCTGACCGGCGGCACCTTCACCATCACCAATGGCGGCGTGTTCGGTTCGCTGCTGTCCACGCCGATTCTCAACATGCCGCAGGTCGCCATTCTGGGCATGCACAAGATTCAGGAACGTCCGGTGGTGGTCGATGGCCAGATCGTGATTCGTCCCATGATGTATCTGGCGTTGACTTACGATCATCGCATCGTTGACGGCCGCGAGTCGGTGCAGTTCCTGGTGGCGATCAAGGAAGCACTGGAAGATCCGGCGCGCCTGCTGCTGCAACTGTAATCAGTATTTTGTTGTAAACATGCACGGGCAGCCGCAGTAGCAAACACACTCTGGCTGCCCGTTTTCATTTATACCTTTCGGAGTTTCCATGTCCGAGCCCATCAAGTCCGAACAATTCGATGTCATCGTCATTGGCGCCGGTCCTGCCGGTTATCCCGCCGCCATTCGCGCCGGTCAGAACAAACTGAAAGTCGCCTGTATTGATGGCTGGAAAAATCACGACGGCAGTTATGCCTTCGGTGGCACCTGCCTGAACGCAGGCTGCATTCCTTCCAAGGCGCTGCTGGAATCTTCCGAGCTGTATCATCGCGCACAGCATGAATTTGCCGTGCACGGCATCAAGGTCAAAGGCGTTGAATTTGACGTGGCAACCATGCAGGCGCGCAAGAACAAGATCGTCAAATCCTCAACGCAGGGCATCGCGGGACTGCTCAAAGGCGCAGGCGTTACTGCGCTGGTCGGTCACGGCAAATTGCTCAAGCCCGAAGGCGGCGTGAACAAGGTGGAGTTCACCGACAAGGACGGCAAGGCGCAGGTGCTGAGCGCACGCCATGTAGTGCTGGCATCCGGTTCGATACCCACCGAACTCAAGAGCCTGCCCTTCGATGGCAAGGACATAATCGATTCCTGGGGCGCATTGGAGCTGGCTGCCGTGCCCAAGCGTCTGGGCGTGATCGGCGCCGGTGTGATTGGCCTGGAACTGGGCAGCGTGTGGAATCGTCTCGGCGCACAGGTCACCGTGCTCGAAGCACTAGACAGCTTCCTGCCCATGGCCGATCAGGCCGTGGCCGCCGAAGCGCTCAAGAACCTCAAGAAGCAGGGGCTGGATGTGAAGCTGGGTGCGAAAGTGTCTGCAGCCAGCAAGGGCAAGGATGGCGTCACGTTGAAGTACACCGACGCCAGCGGCGAACAGTCGCTGGTGGTCGATAAGGTGGTCGTGGCCATCGGTCGTCGCCCCTTCACCGGCAATCTGCTGGCCGAAGGCACCGGTGTGGAGCTGGATGAACGCGGTTTCGTCAAGGTCGATCACGAATGCCGCACCGGCGTGGCCAATGTGTGGGCAATCGGCGATCTGGTGCGTGGCCCGATGCTGGCGCACAAGGGCAAGGAAGAAGGCGTGGTCGTCGCCGATCTTATCGCCGGCAAGCATGCCGAAGTGAATTACAACGTCATTCCTTCGGTGATCTATACCGCACCTGAAATTGCCTGGGTCGGCCAGACCGAACAGCAGGTGAAGAGCAGCGGCCGTCCCTACAAGATCGGTTCCTTCCCGTTCATGGCCAGCGGCCGTGCCCGTGCGATGGAAGCCGCAGTGGGCTTCTGCAAGATGATCTCGGCGACGGATGACGACGAAGTGCTGGGCGTGCACATCATCGGCCCGATGGCCGGCGAACTGATCGCCGAAGCAGTGCTCGCGATGGAATACTCGGCCAGCACCGAAGACTTCCAGCGCACGATCCATGCTCATCCGACCCTGTCGGAAGCGGTGCATGAGGCTGCACTGGCTGCCGACAAGATCGCGATTGATTTTCCGAATCGCTAAAAAACCTGATTGGCATCGTTCGCCCTCAGCTTGTCTCAGGGTGAACAATCGTCAATTTCGTGTCGATTGAAGAACGGTGTACGCAATGCGCACACCGTTTTCGTCTAAGTGGGTATTTGCCGAAGGACGTAATTTCATGCAGGACTCGCCACGCTATTGCTCGATAATGTTGATTGTGGATTGATGTAGAGGAAGATCGCCATGGCAAAGGCAGAAGCCAGCGTTGAAGAGTTGGTAGGAATGATTGAACGTGGTGAATTGCGCTTGCCTGAAATGCAGCGACGCTATGTGTGGCGCTCACCACGAGTTCGTGATCTCATGGATTCTCTATATCGAGGCTACCCGTCGGGGGCAATTTTGCTATGGGAGACGGATGAGGCTGTTCCGCTACAGGAGTTTGCTGTTACTCAACAGCAGAATCCGTATAAAAGCACGCGACTATTGCTGGACGGCCAGCAGCGACTGACATCGCTATCTGCTGTGATTCGTGGTGCGCCTATCAAGGTGCGCGGTCGAAAGCGGCCTATGGAACTACTCTTCAATCTAGACCACCCGGACGAGCTGGCATTTATCACTGAAGTTGATGAAGACGGCAATGATTCAGAAGAAGATGATGATTTGACGGACGATGAAGCTGACTCAAGTGAAGATGATCTACAGAAACGATTTGACCGGATGACTTTCGTGGTGGCGACTCGGAAGCTGGCGCAGTTGCCACACTGGGTGAAGGTAACCGATGTATTCAAGAGTGATAGCGACGCTGCATTTCTTAAACGAGTCGGGGTGGATGGCTTTGACGATCCAAATTATGAGCGGTTTAGCCAGCGCCTAGCGCGATTACGTTCAGTGCGGAAATATATCTATCGGATGGATGTGCTGGAAAGACGCCTGTCCTATGACGAGGTAACTGAGATATTCGTTCGGGTCAACTCACTGGGAGCCAAGCTCCGTAGTTCCGATCTCGCTCTGGCGCAAATCACTGCCAAATGGCGAAACTCGTTGAAGACGTTTGAACAGTTCCAGCAGCAGTGTACCAGCAGTGGCTTCGAGCTGGATCTGGGTTTGTATCTTAAGAACTTGATTGCATTTGCAACCGGGCAATCTCGATTCTTAACTGTGAGTGGATTGAAGCTTGATGTATTGCAGATGGGTTGGGAAGAAAGTTGCCGAGGAATGGAGTTCGCGCTCAATTTCCTGAAAAGCAACACAGGAATTGATAGTCCTACACTGCTGTCGTCCCCATTCATGTTAATTACAATTGCGTACCACGGACACAAACGCGATTACTCGCTCTCACCCGAAGAATCAAATCGGCTGACACACTGGGTGCTGGTGGCAAACGCCAAGGGGCGGTATTCACGGGGATCGAGCGAGACATTGTTGGATCAAGACTTGGCATCGCTGCGAAATGGTGGTGGAGCACAAGAGCTATTGGATCGTTTGCGACAGCAGGTTGGTAGGCTGGAAATTGCGCCAGAAGAATTGGAAGGTCGTAACCAGCGCAGTGCGCTATTCAAAACCATGTTTCTCGCCTTTCGGGCTGCGGGCGCTAAAGACTGGCGATCTCAGGTGACGATTGCATTAAGCCACACTGGCGTGCAACACAAGTTGCAGTTCCACCACATCTTTCCGAAGGCTGTGCTCAAAGGCAGTTATGCACCTAGGGAGGCAGATGACATAGCAAACCTCTGTTTCATTGCCGGCAAGACCAATCGGCAAATCAGTGACAAGCCTCCAAGTCAATATTTTCCTGAGATGATCGAAAAGTCAGGGCAGAGTGTATTCGATATGCAATGTATACCAACAAATATGACACTGCTGGGTGTCTCCGACTACAAAACTTTCCTGAGGGAACGTCGTGAGCAGATCGTCGAACGACTGAACCGGTTTTTGGGATTTTAGGTTCCTCATTTTCACTTGAATGCGAAAGAGATGTTGTAGGAGTACCAATCAAAGAGAATCAGATCAACCCTTCCGCCTCACACTGATCACATTCGCCAACCCCTGTATCCGGCCCATCACGCCGGACAGCTCTTCCAGGTTGTGCACCACGATGCGCAACTGCATATCGGCGACGCCGTCGCGTTGCGTCAGGGTGTTCATGGCCTGGATGCTGAGTTTGGCGTCGGCGAGCACGGCGCTGATGTCGCGCACCAGCCCGCGACGGTCGTAGGCGCGCACGATGATGTCCACGGCGAATTCCTGGCCGGCGCTGCTGCCCCAGTCCACGGGAATGACGCGTTCGGGATGCCGGTCCTGCAGGCGTTTGAAGCTGGCGCAGTTGTCGCGATGAATGCTCACGCCACGGCCCACCGTGATGTAACCGGCGATGGCTTCCGGCGGCACGGGACGGCAGCAGCGTGCGAAGCTGGACAGCAATTCACCCACGCCATCGATGCGGATGCCTTCGACGGGTTTGGTTGCCAGCGGTTTGCGCACCAGCGTGTCGCTCAATTCCTGCGGGCGCGCACGGCGCTGTATGGCGCCAGTAACCTGCGCAATGGTCAGCTCGCCTTCACCCAGTGCCTGATACAGGGCTTCGGCCCTGGGCAGATGCAGTTCCTCCAGCAGCTCGGGCAGGGTGACGGAATGGACCGCGAGGCGTTGCAGTTCGCGTTCCAGTATCTGCCGGCCCTGTACCAGGTTCTGGCCCTGATCCTGTTTGCGGAACCAGGCGCGTACCTTGGCGCGGCTGCGCGGCGAAACCAGATAACCCAGCGAGGGCGCCAGCCAGTCGCGACTTGGTTGCGATTGTTTGCCGGTGATGATCTCCACCTGATCGCCGTTGTTGAGCACATGGGTGAGCGGCACGATCTGGTCGTTGATCTTCGCGCCACGGCAGCGATGGCCCAGCTCGGTATGCACGTGATAGGCATAGTCCAGCGGCGTGGCGCCCTTGGGCAGATCGACGACCTCACCGCGCGGCGACAGCGCGTAAATGCGGTCCTCGAACAACTCGGCGCGCATGCGTTCGAGAAAGTCGGTTTCCGATTCGGTCTTGCCGCCGGCTTCGGCGGGTTCGAGGATTTGCCGCAACCAGGCAATTTTCTGTTCGTAGGCCGGATCGGCGCGACCGCCTTCTTTATATTTCCAATGGGCGGCCACGCCCAGTTCGGCGTGCTCATGCATGTCACGGGTGCGAATCTGCACTTCCAGCGGCAGCTTGCCAGGGCCGATCACGGCCGTGTGCAGCGAGCGGTACAGATTGTCCTTGGGTGTGGCGATGTAATCGTCGAACTCGCCGGGAATAAATGGCCATAGACTATGCACAATGCCCAGGGCCGCATAACAGTCCGCAACGTTATCGACCAGAATGCGCACCGCGCGTACATCGTAGATCTGGTCGAAGCTCAGCCCCTTGCGCTGCATCTTGCGCCAGATGCTGTAGATGTGTTTCGGCCGGCCGGCGATCTCTGCCTTGATGCCGGCCTTGTCCAAGGCTGTACGCAGTTCGGCCTGCACTTCCTGGATATAGCGTTCGCGATCGGTACGCTTGGTGGCCAGCCAGCCGGCAATGCGTTTGTAGGCCTCGGGGTCGAGGTAGCGAAAGCTCAGGTCTTCCAGTTCCCATTTGATTTGCCAGATGCCCAGACGGTTGGCGAGCGGCGCAAAGATTTCTCGGGTCTCGCGCGCCAGTCGTTCCTGTTCGGCAGCGGACAGTGTTTTGGCATTACGCAACTGATCGAGTTGATCGGCCAGCCGGATGAACACCAGCCGCGCGTCGGAGGCAATGGCCAGCAACATCTTGCGCAACGCTTCGGCCTGGCTGGCCGAACGTGACGCGCTGCCGGCCTGCACGCCCGAGGCTTCAAACTGCTTGAGCCGCACGCTGTCGCGGGCAATACGCGCGGCATTCTGTCCGGCCAGTACGGCAGCGCGCTCATCGTCGAGCAGATTGGCTTCCAGCAGTGGATAGAGCAGCGCGCCGATCACGATGTCGGCATCCACGCCCAATGGCTCCACGATACCGGCGATGGCGGTGGCGCGTTCCAGGCAGGCGCTATTGACCGCATTCTGGGGCAAAGCGCTCGTCAGTGCTGCACGCACCGTATCCAGCGTCGGTGTTGCGGAAGCGTCGTGGTTACCTGTCGGGCTCAAGCTTGATCCTCATGCTGCCCCATACTGGAAATAATGCCGGTATCATACGCGAGGCTTGCAGAGCGACCGCCGTCGTGATGCTTCGACTTGGTTATTTAAGGCTGGGGTTTTGTTATTGCGCGCATATCGCATCCTGCGGTCGGCAGTGCCGGATGAATCCGGGTTATTCAACTCTTTGGGGACTGAATGACCATGCGTAGTCGCGCCCTGGCTGCACGCAAAGTGCGTCGTTCGCCGCATCGGCTCAACAGCCTGGACGAGTTGCAGTCCAGGCCGGCGCTCAATGTGGCGTTGCGGGCGCGCATTCTCGGCCTGGACCCCGGTTCACGCATCACGGGTTTTGCAGTGCTCGATTGCGATGCCGGACAGATTCGCTATGTGGTCAGTGGCGGTATCCGCGCCGAAGGCAGCGATTTTCCGGCACGCCTGCAACAGATATTCAAGGGCGTGGCCGAACTGGTGGCCGAACATCAACCGGACGAAGTGGCCATTGAGCGGGTGTTCATGCATCGCAACGCCGACAGCGCCCTGAAGCTGGGCCAGGCGCGCGGCGCGGCATTGAGCGGCACCTTTGGGGTGTCGGCCAGCGTGTTCGAATATGCGCCCCGCGAAGTGAAACAGGCGGTGGTCGGCACCGGCGCCGCTGAAAAAAGGCAAGTGCAGTTGATGGTCAAACGTTTGCTGAAGCTGACGGGTGAACTGGGTGCGGACGCCGCCGACGCGATTGCCATTGCCCTGTGCCATGCGCATTCGCGCCGTTTGCATGGTTTACTGAATGCCTCTGTCACGACGCGGGTGAGCAGACGATGATCAGTTTCTTGCGCGGCAGGTTGCACGCCAAACATCCGCCACAATTGGTGGTGGACGTGGATGGCGTGGGTTATGAGCTCGATGCGCCCATGTCCACTTTCTATGGATTGCCCGCCGTGGGGACGGAAGTGTCGTTGTTCACGCATCTGGTGGTGCGTGAAGATGCGCATATCCTGTTCGGTTTCGGTACGGATCGTGAGCGGCGCATGTTCCGCGAGTTGCTGAAGGTGTCGGGTATCGGTCCCAGGCTGGCCCTGTCGATCCTGTCCGGCATCCATGTCGATGAATTACTGATGTGCGTGACTGCCGAAAATGCCGATGCACTGGTGCGCATTCCGGGCGTCGGCCGCAAGACCGCCGAACGGCTGCTGATCGAGATGCGTGATCGTGTCAAGGGCTTCGGTGACTCTGTTCATGGCGGAGCCGGTCTGTCGCAGTTTGCACAGGTTGCAGGCCAGACCAGCGGCGGTGCGCAGAGCGAAGCCTTCAGTGCGCTGCTGGCATTGGGTTACAAACCTGCCGAAATCACCCGATTGCTCAAGGCCGTTGATCCCGGTGTACAAAGCGTGGAAGACATCATCCGGCATGCACTCAAAGCGGCGGTACAGAAATAATGGTTCAGCAAGACCGCATCATCTCCGCAGGCGAGCAGGGCGAGGACGAGACCTACGATCGTGCCGTGCGTCCGAAAAAACTGGCCGACTATGTGGGCCAGTCAGCGGTGCGCATGCAGATGGAAATCTTCATCGAAGCGGCGCGCAAGCGCAGCGAAGCGCTCGATCATGTGCTGATCTTCGGGCCGCCCGGACTGGGCAAGACCACGCTGGCCAACATCATCGCCAACGAATTGGGGGTGGGGCTCAAACAGACCTCCGGCCCGGTGATTGAACGTCCCGGCGACCTGGCGGCGCTGCTGACCAATCTGCAGGCCCACGATGTGCTGTTTGTCGATGAGATTCATCGCCTCAGTCCGGTGGTGGAAGAAATCCTGTATCCGGCGATGGAGGACTATCAGCTCGACATCATGATCGGTGAAGGTCCAGCAGCACGTTCCATCAAACTCGATCTGCCGCCGTTTACGCTGGTGGGCGCGACCACGCGTGCCGGTTTGCTGACCTCGCCGTTGCGTGATCGTTTCGGCATTGTGCAGCGCCTGGAGTTTTATAACGTGGCGGACCTGACTTCCATCGTGCAGCGCTCGGCGTCGATACTGGGCGTGCAGATGGATGCCGATGGCGCCAGTCATATTGCGCTGCGCTCGCGCGGTACGCCGCGCATTGCCAATCGTCTGTTGCGGCGCGTGCGCGATTACGCCGAAGTCAAGGCCGGTGGCGCGGTGAGCGGCAAGATTGCCCAGGCCGCGCTGGACATGCTGGATGTCGATCCGCAGGGTTTCGATGTGATGGATCGCAAGCTGCTGCTGGCCATCATGGAAAAATTCGATGGCGGACCGGTGGGTGTGGAAAGCATGGCCGCCATGCTCGGCGAAGAACGCGGCACCATCGAAGACGTGATCGAACCGTACCTGATCCAGCAGGGCTTTCTGATGCGCACCGCACGTGGCCGCATGGCGACACGCAGCGCCTATCTGCATTTTGGCCTCAAACTGCCGGAACGCACGGCGACGCCGGACTTGTTTCGTGAGGGCGAGGCATGATGGCAGAGTCGGTCGGGCCCGAATTCGTATGGCCGGTGCGCGTATATTGGGAAGATACCGATGCCGGCGGCGTGGTGTACTACGCCAACTATCTCCGGTTCATGGAACGTGCGCGCACCGAATGGCTGCGTGCCTTGGGCGTGGAACAAACCATGCTCAAGGAACAACTGAATGTGTTGATGGTCGTGGCGCAGGTGCAAGCCAATTACCGGCGTCCGGCCCGCTACGGCGATCAGTTGCAGGTGCATTGCCGCGTGACCGAGATCGGCAAAGTGAGTCTGAGTTTTGAACAGCGCATCTATCGCGATGCGGTGGGTGGCGAATTGTTGTTGGATGGCACGGTCAAGGTAGGCTGCATTGATGCCGGAAGTTTCCGGCCCAAAGCCTTGCCGCAAGTGGTTATCGGGAGTTTGCAGGTATGAATGATTTGTCGGTGTTCGAGTTGGTGCGTGATGCCAGTGTGATCGTGCAATTGGTGATGGCCTTGTTGCTTGCTGCATCAGTGATGTCCTGGATGATCATCCTGCGCAAGCGTTCCGAGCTGATCAAGACCCGCACCGAAGCCGACAGGTTCGAGGATGAATTCTGGTCGGGCGGCGATCTCTCCGCCATGTATCGGCGGCTCGAAGCCCACAAAGGGCGCGCCCGCGGTGTGGCGAGCATTTTCGAATCCGGCTTTCGCGAATTCGGCCGCATGCGGCAACATGGGGCGATCGGTTCCGATCAGATCATCGAAGGCAGCCGCCGCGCCATGCGCGCCGCCTTGCTCAAGGAAACCGATCGCCTGGAAAAAAGTCTGTCGATGCTGGCGACCATCGGTTCGACCAGTCCGTATGTGGGCCTGTTCGGTACGGTGTGGGGCATCATGAGCGCCTTTCACGGCCTGGGCAATGCGGCGCAGGTGACGCTGGCGCAGGTGGCTCCTGGCATTTCCGAGGCCCTGGTGGCCACGGCGATGGGCCTGTTTGCAGCGATTCCCGCGGTGATTTTCTATAACCGTTATGCCGATCAGGTCAGCCGTCTGGAGCTGCGTTACGACACCTTCGTTGAAGAGCTGTCCACGATCCTGCAGCGTAGCGCGGCAGCGCGTCCGGCTGCGGCCAACAAAGAGGTTTGACGCATGGCGATGCGACGTGGCCGCAAGCTGATGGGTGAAATCAATGTCGTGCCTTACATCGACGTGATGCTGGTGCTGCTGATCATTTTCATGATCACTGCGCCGCTGATGTCGCAGGGCATCAAGGTGGAACTGCCCAAGGCCGGCGCCGAGCCCTTGCCGCCCAATGCTCGAAACCAACCGCCTTTGATATTGAGCGTGGATCGCAATGGCCATTACTACCTGAGTATCGGCAGCAATCAGGAACAGGCGCTGGATGCCGACACGGTGACCGAACGGGTGGCAGCCGTGTTGCGTCGCGAGCCGACCACTACCGTATTGGTGAAAGCCGATACCGCAGTGCCTTACGGCCAGGTGGTGCAGGGCATGGTGTTGTTGCAGCGGGCGGGCGCATCGCAGGTGGGCTTTGTCACCGATCCGGCGACGGCAGCCGATGCACGGCGTAAAGCCAGGTAAGCATCCGCCCATGAACCTCACGCGGCAGGAGCGCTGGAATGACGACTCGGCGTACTCATTGAAGTACCTGGGTGGCGCGCTGCTGATCCATGTACTGTTGGGTGTATTGTTGGTCGGGTTCAACTGGAACACCCGGCAGGCCATTGTGCCGCAACTGGCCATCAACGCCGTGCTGGTGGATCGCAACACGCTGAATCAACTGGCCAGGCAGCAGGCGGCGCCCACTCCGCCGTCGCCGCCCAGCGAAGAAAACAACCGCAAGCAGGAAGAGCTGGAAAAACAGCGTCAGGAGCAGGAGCGCATTAGACAGGAACAGCTCAAACAGCAGCAGCTCGAACTGAAACAGACTCAGGAAAAAGAACGCCAGCAGCTCGCGGCGGAAGCCGAGCAGAAAAAGCTCGAACAGCAGCGCAAGGCTGAGCAGCAGAAACAACAGCAGCAGGAAATGGAAAAAAAACGTCTGGCCGACATACAGCAAAAGCAGCGTGAGGCCGAATTGAAACGCCAGGCCGATGCGGATGCCAGGGCGCAGGCGGAACTCAAGGCGCAACTGGCTGCCGAAGAAGGGCGGGCCAATGCGGTAAATGCCGGTTTGCTCAATCAGTATGTGGCGCTGATCCAGCAGAAAGTCATGCGTAACTGGATCAAGCCGCCAACGGCGAGGTCCGGTCTGGAGTGCGAAGTGAAAGTGGCGCAGGCCAGTGGGGGTACGGTGTTGTCGGTGGAAGTGGGGCGCTGTAATGGCGATGCTGCAGTACGCACTTCGATCGAAGCGGCGGTGCAACGGGCCTCACCCTTGCCGGCGCCGCCCGATCCGCGTCTGTTCGAACGAAACCTTTTATTCATTTTCAAGCCTGCGGAGTAGGGATGAAGTCAGTCATTCGCATGTGCGCCTTGACGCTGGGTCTGTTGTTGTCCATCCGGGCACAGGCGCAACTGGTGGTGGAAATCACTCAGGGGCTGAACGATGCCATCCCGATTGCGGTGGTGCCGTTTGGCGTACCGGGACCGGTAATGCCCACCGTCGATGTGGCCGAGGTGATTCAGAACGACCTGGCGCGCAGTGGCCGGTTTGCGCCGCTGGAACGCCGCGACATGATCGAAAAGCCGACCTCCGGCGATCAGATCCAGTTTGCCGACTGGCGTCTGCTCAAGAGCAATTTCATCGCAGTGGGCAAACTGGCGCCCGACGGCGTGGATCGTTATGACGTGCAGTTCGAGCTGTACAACGTGTTCAACGGCCAACGCCTGCTCGGACAACGCATCAGTTCGACAACTTCCGCATTGCGTGCCACGGCGCATCGCATTGCCGACCTGATCTTCGAGCAGCTTACCGGTATTCCCGGCGTCTTCTCGACTCGCGTGGCCTATCTGAACGTGGAAGGTTCGCCGCCCAGTCAGCGCTACAAATTGACCGTGGCCGATGCCGATGGCGCCAATCCGCGCGTGATCGCCAATTCCGGCGAACCCATCATGTCGCCTGCCTGGTCGCCCGATGGCCAGAACCTGGCGTATGTCTCGTTCGAGAACAAGGCTGCCGCCATCTGGGTGCAGACGCTGGCCACCGGCGTGCGCACCAAGGTATCGGCCCGCGCCGGTATCAATGGCGCGCCTGCCTGGTCGCCCGACGGCAAGAAACTGGCGCTGACCCTGTCGCGCAAGGATGGCGATGTGGATGTCTATGTTCTGGAACTGGCCACGCAGATGCTGACCCGCATGAGTTTTGATCCCGGCATCGACACCGAGCCGACATGGTCGCTGGATGGCGGCCGGCTGTACTACACCTCCGACCGTTCCGGCTCGCCGCAAATCTATGAGGTGAATGTGAATGATCCACGGAGCGCCCCCCGACGCGTGACCTTCGAGGGCAAGTACAACGCCCGTCCACGCCTCTCGCCGGACGGCAAACAACTGGCCGTGGTGACCCAAACCGGCAATGGTTTCAACATCGGCATCCTGGACCTCAAGACCAATGCGCTACAGGTGCTGACCAAGGGCCGTCAGGACGAGAGTCCGAGTTTTGCACCCAACGGCGCGCAATTGATCTATGCCACTCAGGATCGCGGCCGGGGCATTCTGGCGCTGGTGTCCAGTGATGGCCGGTCGCAGCAGAAAATGGGGGCGACCAGCGGCGATGTGCGTGAACCGGTGTGGGGTCCTCTGCCGGCAAAATGAGCTCTCAGGCGACGTGAAACAAGGCTGCGGGTCCGATTTCCATATGGCAGAATCAACGGCTCAAGTTTTGTTTTTTTGTTCTTTTCACTGATTCGGTTTGATGAGGAGCATGCCAATGCGCATTGTGTCGATTGCTGTTTTGATGACGGGTGTCGTGATGCTGGCGGGTTGCAAGACCGCGCCGGTAACCCAAGCCCCTGCAACCCAAACTTCCACTGCCAGCACGGACACTTCCGGCTATCAGGGCAGCTCCAGCCAGGGCGGTCAGCAACTGACAGCCGAGCAACTGGCCAAGCAGGAACTGGCGCGGGTTGGCATGGTGGTGTACTTCGACTACGACAGCTCGGACATCAAGTCCGAGTACAGCGGCGTGGTGGCTGCCCATGCCAAATACCTGTCCAGCAACAGCAACTTGAAGGTGCGTCTGGAAGGTCATGCCGACGAACGCGGCTCGCGTGAATACAACATCGGTCTGGGCGAACGTCGCGCTCAGGCCGTGCGTCGCGCACTGCTGTTGCAGGGTGTGTCCGAAGCGCAGGTGACGACGCTCAGTTACGGTGAAGAGCGTCCGGCCGTCGAAGGTCACGATGAATCTGCTTACAGCAAGAACCGCCGCGTCGAGTTCGGTTACTGAGCAATCATAGTGGGAGTGGGAGTCGTATGAATCGCAGAATCAACAAATACCATGCAGGTTTCTGGCTGGTCGGCAGCCTGTTGTTGACTGCCTGTACGACTCCCCGCGAACAAGATCCGACCTGGCAAAAACTGACGGAAGTCGATGGCCGGGTTTTGCGTATCGAGCGGGTGATCAACAATCAGAGCCTGCTCGAGCTGGCGCAGAAGAACGATGCCCTGCAGAACGAGCTGCGTGGCCTGCGTGGTCAGCTGGAGGAACTGCAACACAGCGTGGATGGCGTGCGCAACCAGCAACGCGATCTGTATGCGGACCTGGACAAGCGTCTGCAAACACTGGAAAGCAGCAAGGCTGCGGCCGGCAGTTATTCGACGTCGCAAATCAATGATCGCGACGCCTATCAGACGGCATTCAATCTGCTCAAGGACAGCAAGTATGCAGAAGCCGCTGATGCCTTCACCCGTTTTCTGGGCAGTTATCCGCAAAGCGGTCTGCTCGATAATGCGCAATACTGGCTGGGCGAAGCCCATTACGTATTGAAGGACTATCCGCAGGCGCGACGCGATTTCCAGACGGTGCTGGATGTCTATCCCGGTTCAGCCAAAGTGCCCGATGCGCTGTTGAAACTGGGTTACACCCAGTACGAATTGAAAAGCTACAAGGAAGCACGCGCTGCACTGCAGCGGGTGACGGATCAATATCCGGACAGCAACTCGGCCAAGCTGGCGCAGCAGCGGCTGGCCAAGATGACGGCCGAAGGGCACTGATACGGCAGCGAATATGCCGTGCGTTTATTTCCATGTCCACGCTCGAGTCATCTATCAGTGCCATTGCTCATCCCATTGCGGCGAGTGAACGCGTCAAGCTGACTGAAATCTTTTTCTCCATCCAGGGTGAAGCGGACAGCGCCGGCTGGCCGACGGTGTTCGTGCGGCTCACCGGTTGCCCACTGCGTTGCAGTTACTGCGATACTGAATATGCGTTTTATGGCGGACAGTGGCGTGCCATTGGCGATGTGCTGCAACAGGTGGCTGCTCACGGGGTGAGTCATGTGTGCGTCACGGGCGGTGAACCATTGGCACAGAAAGGCTGCATGCCGCTGCTCAAGGCGTTATGCGATGCGGGTTATCAAGTATCGCTGGAAACCAGCGGCGCGCTCGACATTGCCCAGGTCGATTCGCGCGTGTCGCGCGTGGTCGATCTGAAAACACCCGGCAGCGGCGAGCAGGCCCGCAATCGTTATGAAAACCTCGAGCTGCTGACGCCGCGCGATCAGGTGAAGTTTGTATTGTGCGATCGCGCCGATTACGACTGGGCCCGTCAGCAGTTGCAGCAATACAAATTGCACGAACGCTGCATGGTGTTGTTCGGCAGCAGTTATGCACAGTTGTCACCCACGCAACTGGCTGAATGGATTTTGCAGGATCGTTTGCCGGTGCGCCTGCAGGTGCAGTTGCACAAGATTCTGTGGGGCAATGCTCCCGGCAAATAATCGAGTCAGCATGAACAAGCGACACGCGGTAGTACTTCTGTCCGGCGGACTGGATTCTGCGACCACCCTGGCCATTGCCCGGACCGAGGGCTTCATCTGTCATGCCGTCAGTTTTGATTATGGCCAACGGCATCGCGCCGAACTGCTGGCAGCCGATCGGGTCGCACAATCGCTGGGCGCGGCGGAACATCGCACCATGCGCATCGACTTTGCCGGCATCGGCGGTTCGGCTCTGACCGATACCAGCATTGCCGTACCCGAAGCCGCGCAGTCCGGCATTCCCGTCACCTATGTGCCGGCGCGCAATACCGTGTTCCTGTCGCTGGCTCTGGGCTGGGCCGAAGTATTGCAGTCCGCCGATATCTTCATCGGCGTCAATGCCGTGGATTACTCCGGTTATCCCGATTGTCGTCCGGCGTTTATCCGCGCCTTCGAACAGTTGGCCAATCTGGCGACCAAGGCGGGCGTGGAGGGCAGCAGCCAGTTCAAGGTGCATGCGCCGCTGATTGACCTGAGCAAGGCGCAGATCATCCAGCGCGGCCTGAGTCTGGGCGTCGATTACAGCCAGACCGTGTCCTGTTATCAGGCGGACGAGCTGGGTCGAGCCTGTGGCCGCTGCGAGTCCTGCCGCCTGCGGCGCGAAGGTTTTGCCGCAGCCAAGATAGCCGATCCGACGCGCTATCAGGACAGGTAAATTAGCTGCACGCAGGCAGTGAATTTGCAGGATTGATCGGGTATCATGCGCGCCCTTCGTCACGGGCCGCCAAGCGGCTTACTCAGATGCGGGTTGGTAGCTCAGTCGGTAGAGCACTGGACTTTTAATCCATTGGTCGTGGGTTCGATTCCCACCCAACCCACCATTATCAAAGATCGACCGGATTCCTGGCTGGTCTTTTTTTTGCGTCGTCGCCTGCATACCTCTCCAACTGGCGAGCCGCTACCGGACTGGCTTCTGTCATGTGGGACGTTTATTCTCCCGGCTCGCTTGGCGACTTTTCTCGACATGTGTCTATTCACTAACGACTATAAATGGAGACCAGCATGAACAAAGCTATCGTTGCCGCTGCAGCCCTGTCCTTGTTGTCGATGGTGGCGGTCGCACCGCAGGCCAGCGCAGAAGCGCAGCAGCATGCCGAGAAAGCTGCTGCGGACAAGCCCTTTTCGTTCAAGCCATCGCTGCCTCTGCAAACCGATGCTCAGCGCAAGTCAGCGCCGGGTGACAAGTCGCCCAAGGCAGTGGTCAATGCATTCAACCAGTTGGGTTTCATCGAACATCGCCCGGTGGAAGCGATGAAAAAATATCTGTCGCCGAACTTTATCGAACGGTCTCCCGATTTTGCCGTGCCGGGCTTTGACAATGACAAGGAAGCAGCCATCGACTTTTTCAGCAAGCGTGGCTGGAAACCTGAAGAGCAGGCGAAGGACGACATCTATATGGTGATCAGTGAAGGCCAGATCGTGATGGTCTATCACCATGTCACGTACAAGCCCGGAACAGCCGGGTTTGCCTATGTGGACATCTTCCGCGTCGAAGATGGTCTGATCGTTGAACACTGGACCGTGGGTCAGCCAATGCCGACGAATGTCACCCCCAAGCATTCAATGTTCTAAGTTCGTGTACGCAAGTCCTGATGCCCGGCATCAGGACTTGCGAAATCCGGGTCAGAATGCATTTTGTGGGCGCGTAATCAAGCAGATATTCAAATTGCTTGCTTGCTGGCGAGGCCGGCATCACTGCTTACATTCGTGGCGAAAGATTGTCAGGAACGCCCCCGTGAAATGCAAATGCTTGTTCAGATATGTGCCAGCGCTGCTGCTGGCGGGCGTGGCATGGCCTGCGCTGTCGGCCGGATTACCGGACAAACCCAAACTGGTGGTCGCGATTGCCGTCGATCAGTTTTCGGCGGACCTGTTCAACGAGTATCGAGCCATGTTTACCGATGGCTTCAAGCGTCTGGCTGGCGGCGTGGTGTTTCCGCGGGGTTATCAGGGGCACGCTGCGACTGAAACCTGTCCGGGCCACTCGACCATCCTGACCGGCAGCCGTCCGGCGCGCACAGGCATCATTGCCAACGACTGGCAAAGCCCCTCGCTGGGTCGCGTCGATGCGCAGGGCCGCCCCGCATTCGGCGTTTATTGCGTGGAGAATCCTGGTGCGCCGGGCAGCAGCAATTCGGTTCTGGAGATTTCCCCGCAGTTTCTGCGCGTGCCCACGCTGGGCGATCGCTTGAAGTCGGTCGATGCGCGCAGCCGTGTGGTTTCCGTATCGGGCAAGGATCGTGCAGCCATCATGCTGGGCGGACATCATGCCGATGTCACTTTGTGGTGGAACGGTCAGGCCTTCGTCACCTATGCGCAACATGAAGCCAGCGTGCCCGCTGGCATTACGGCTATCAACGCCCGGGCGCGCGCCGCAATCGCCAGACCGATGGTTTATCGGCTGCCGGCGTCATGCGTTGCTCGATCAAAGGCCGTGACGCTTGCTGACAATACGACGGTGGGTACATTGCAGCCTCGCGCACCCGGTGACGAACGTCGCTGGCGCGCCACGCCTGAATTCGACACGCTGACGCTCGATGCGGCATTGACGACCATGGACGCACTCAAACTTGGCCATGGGCCGGCCACGGATGTGCTGGCCATCAGCCTGTCGGCTACTGACTATACAGGGCATGCCTATGGGACCGAAGGCGCGGAGATGTGCGTGCAGATGCTTGCGCTCGATCATGCGCTTGGCCGATTGTCTGGCGCGCTGGATAAATCCGGAGTGAATTACATTGTCGTCCTCACCGCCGATCACGGTGGACATGATCTTCCGGAGCGCAACCGAATGCGCGCCTTGTCTGATGCCGAGCGCGTCGACAGGATGCTTGCCGCCAATGCGGTGGGCACGCTGCTTGCCAGACAATTTGGTCTGCCGGCCAATGTGCTGGTGGGACGCGCGGCGTTTGGCGACATGTACTTGAGCGCTGCGGTTCCTGTGGAAAAACGCACCGCCATCCGCGATGCGGCCGTTGCGTTCTATCGCGCACAAAGACAAGTTGCTGCAGTGTTTACCCGGGACGAGTTGCTGGCGGCATCTGCTCCCGTCGGACCTGTTGACGATTGGAGCCTGATTGAACGCGCCAGGGCCAGCTTCGATGCCGAGCGTTCCGGCGATTTTATCGTGCTTCTCAAACCCTACGTAACGCCCATCCCGGATGCCATGGCAGGCGCCGTTGCGACGCATGGTTCGCCCTGGGATTACGATCGTCGTGTTCCCATCCTGTTCTGGTGGCAAGGAGTGCAGGGGTTTGAACAACCCAATGCAGTCGAAACGGTCGATATATTGCCGACGCTCGCGAGTGTTATCGGTCTGGATGTTCCTCCAGCAGAAATTGATGGACGCTGCCTTGATCTGCTGGCCGGAAATGCAAGCAACTGTCAGTGATTTGGCTGATTCAGCAAAGATGTAAGCACCGTTATCCAATTCAAGAAAATGCATTTCTTAAGCTAACTAAATAAATAAAAGACGTCGATTGTTATGGTGAGCGATGGCTGTCTAATCTCGTATGCAGATCGGCGCCTTCGTAAAAAACTCAATACTCAAACATTGTCGAGGATGGTGGCTTGCACTGGTGCTGCTGGCGCTGCTTCCTATCTGGATCGTCGGCATGTTCGATCGCGGCATGTGGACACCGGATGAACCGCGCGAAGCGGATATTGTCTGGCGCATGACGCAGCAAGCGGATCACACGCTGCCGCAACTGGCGAATACGCCATTCCTGGAAAAACCGCCCCTGTCTTACTGGTTGTCTGCGGCAGCAGTGCATGTCTTTGGCGATTCGCCTAAAGGAATGCGCGCTCCCAATCTGATGTACGCGATCATCGTTGCTTTTGCCATCGGTCTGTTGGTGCGTTCCATGGCCGGTTGGCGCGCCGCTGTGGTGGCTGCATTGGTGGCAGGTTCTACTTTCGAGGCGTATCGCGTGGGTATCTGGCTGGCTCCTGATGCGTGTCTGGCGGCTGGTTGCGCCATTGCCTTGCTGGGAGCGTATCGCGGCTATGTCGCATGTGAAGGGCATGAGAAGTTGTTCTGGTATACGCTCATGCATGCGGGCGCTGCAGCGGGTTTCATGGCGAAAAGCGGTCCTGGCTGGATAGTGCCGGGACTGGCGTTGTTTGGCGTCATTGTCTGGGAACGTCATTGGCGCGAACTGCGTCGTTGGCAACTCTGGGCTGGCGCAGTGCTGCAGGCGTTTGTGATTGGCGCCTGGATCCATGCAGTCTGGCAAGAGCCGGATGGCGCAGCCGCCTTGCGGGTTTTTTTCTGGAACAATCTTGCCGGACGTTTCGCCGATATTCATGCCGCCGGGGCGCTGAATTATGCGTCGTCCCACAAGAACTGGCCGGGTAAATACTTTGTAGAGCTTCCTTATTATCTTTTTCCGTGGTTGTTGCTGGTGCTGGCAGCATTGCGTCGTGCGTGGGGTGCGATCCAGATTCCAGGGGTTGCAGGCACGCCATGGCGTTTCGCTGTCTCTGCCAGCATGCCTTTCCTGATCCTGCTTTCCGTTGCCGCTACGGCTCGCGATGTCTATTTCACGCCGGTCGTGCTGGGTCTCAGCATGCTGGTCGGGCTCTGGTTCAAGGAGCTATACACTAGAGCGGATCGCTTCGACATTCTTGCCGTGCGCGGCACCGGGTATTTTGTGACGATTTTTTGCGTGTTGCTGGTGGCGATATTGACAGTGCTGGCCGTGGCATCCAGGAACAATCATTACGATGTCCTCAGTTGTGCGGCAGGCGTGATTGTGATTGGCGTAGTGACCACTATCGGTCTGGTATATGCAAAACGCGCCCGGCACCTTGGCATGTGGTCACAATGGTTTGGCTGGATCTATATTGCTTTTGCTACGAGTCTGGCAGGCGGCGGCATGGCGTTGCTGCCTGTAGTGGACCGCTGGCAGAATCTTGGCATGATTGTTCGGGAAGTGCGTCACGATACCGGCAACGGCGTTGAATTGGCGTTACTACAACCGGATGAAACAACCATTGCCATGATGGATTATCAAGCGGGAGTGCCCATCCTCGTGCTGGATGGCGATGATCAATCCGTCCAGCATCAGGCTGCGGATTGGCTGCATCAGGACAATGGTCGTCATCGTATACTGGTCAAACTGTCTGGCAGCGGCGCCGGAGAGATCAATCGTCAATTCATTCATCAGCAGGTGACTGAAAACGATGGTCTGATGGTGACGAGACTGGCTCATGCGGGTGTTGCACGTGTCGTCGCGCGCTACGAGCTGCCTCAGGGGCGTCGTTATGCATTGCTCGGCCCGATGTCGTAACGCAGTGCGATGAAGCCCGCTGCAAGGGCAGCCCTTTGCTGAACATCAGTTTCCTGATGCGGACATGCCGGCATGATCCAGATCGGGGCGTTGCCACGGGTCCAAATGTACCATCAGATTCAGCACGCGGTGACGTTCAAGCACGCGATTCCGCGCCAGTACGGCAATGTCGTGACCGGCTTCCACGCTGATGGCGCCATCGACTTCCAGATGGGCATCGACAATGATCATGTCAGCCATTTTGCGAGTGCGCACATCGTGCACTCCCAGGACTCCCGGCGTTTCGAGCAGCGTTTGACGTATTGCCGCAACTTCCTGTTCATCCACTGCCCGGTCCATCAGATCGTGCAAGGCGCTCCAGCCGAAGTCCCAACCCATCTTGGCTACCATCAATCCGACAATGAGCGCAGCGATCGGATCAAGAATCGGGTAACCCGCCAGATTGCCGGCAATCCCGACGCCGACCACCAGCGATGAAGCAGCGTCAGAACGCGCATGCCAGGCATTGGCGACCAGCATGCTGGACTTCACCTGCTTGGCAACCGCCAGCATGTAGCGGAACAGTAGTTCCTTGGCGATCAGCGCCGCGCCGGCCACCCACAGCGCAATGGTCTGCACTGTCGGCACCATGTCGGGCGCTTGCAGTTTGCGCACTGCGGCCCACAGCATGCCGATGCCTACGGCCAGCAGCAGTCCACCCAGCGCCAGCGATGCAGCGGTCTCGAAGCGATGATGTCCGTAGGGATGGTCCTCATCAGCATCCTTCTTGCTGTGGTGACTGGCGAACAGCACAACGAAGTCAGCCACCAGATCGGACAGCGAGTGGATGCCATCCGCTACCAATCCTTGTGATTTGGACAGGATGCCGGTCGCAATCTGGGCGGCAGTCAGCAGCAGGTTGACGGCCACGCTGGCCCAGGTGCTGCGGGATGCGGCTGCGGCCCGTTCTGCAGGGGTGTATCTGGATTCTTCCGGGTCGTCTTCTGGAGAAGTGAGTTGCATAAGTAAGATCAGGCAGGCAGCGGGTCAGATAATGCTAAAAAATCAGGAAAACTGCACGCGCGCTTCCACTTCCGATGCCGTGTTGTGCAGCGTTATTTGCCAGCCATAACGCATGCAGATGCGACGCGCCAGATACAGTCCCATGCCATGACCGCCGGTGCGGGTGGTATAGCCGCGCGTGAACAACTGCTGCAATTGCGCTTCGGCAATGTGCCCATGGTTGCTGACCGTGAAACAACCGGTACTCAGCCGGCAGCGCACGCCGTGGCCGCCACTGTGTTGCAGGGCGTTGCGAATCAGATTGCCGATCACCATGGCCACCATGCTGTCCGGTGCGGTGACATGCACTGCTTGTGTTGACTCGATCTCCAGAGTGAGTGACTGCTGCTGCGAGGTGGCCTGCTGGTCTTCAACGATGCGTGGCAACAGCGCATTCAGGTCACATACCAGATCGGCGCTGTCATCGTGACGTTCCTCACGTGACAGCAACAACAACGCATCGGTGAAATCCGCCATTTCGCGCACCGCGCGCTGGATACGCGCCAGCGCTTTCTGTGAGGTGGCCTGCCCGGCATGCTGCTCGCTCAGCAATTCGACAGCGCCCTGAATCACGGCCAGCGGCGTGCGCAGTTCATGGCTTGCCGTTGCCGTGAAAGACTGTTCGCGTTCGACGAAGCCATCCAGACGCTCCAGAAAACTGTCAACCGAGCGGGCAATGGGCGCCAGTTCGTTGCCGGCGAATTCATCGGCAATGCGCAACTGGCGTTCGCCGGGATCGATATTGCCGAGTCGTTGCGCCAGTTGTCTGACCGGGTCCACCAGTCGTCCGGACAGCTTATAGGCCAGCCAGGCTGTCAGCAGAATGGTGGTCACCAGACCAATGGCGAGAATGCCACCGGCAATGCGCTGCTCGACCAATTGCGTGGTGATGTCGTAGGTGATGTACAGGCGACCGAATTCGGTATCCCGCACCAGTACGCGCAGGTAACGCTTGTCGATGCGCACCGGTCCATAGGTGCCGGGGGCAAAGCGTGCAATTTCGCGCGGCAGTTCGGCAATGTCGCGTGAGCGATAAATGCGCAGTTGCGCCGATTGCAGTGGTTCGGTGCCGGGATCCTGATGCAGGCGTTGCTGGTAATGCGTCAGTTCCTCGGACAACAGGTCATAAGTGATGTTCTGCTCCAGACGCCGGTTGGCCAATAGCGCCCATGCCGCCAGCAACAGACCCGCTGCCGTGACCATGACCATCATGGTGCCGGCAATGCGCTGCCGCAGATTCAGATGCGACAGCCACAGACGCAAAGCGTGAAAGCGCGGCCATGACGCCTTCATGCGGCGTCATCCGGATCGACAAACAGGCGATAGCCCGTGCCATGAAGGGTATGCAGCAGACGCGGACTGAAGCACTTGTCGATGGCGCTGCGCAGGGCATGCATGTGCGTACGCAACACATCCGCTTCAGGCGTGGCATCGCCCCAGACGGCCTTCTCCAGTTCTTCGCGTGTGACGACGCGATGCGTGTTCTGTATCAGGATGGACAGCAGGCGGCGTGTCGTTGGATTGAGTTTGATCGGCTGGCCGGCGCGCTCTGCCTCCAGGGTATTCAGATCGAACTTCAGATCGCTGACTGTGAGGCTGGCCGGTGGCGCCGGCGGCGCATGCCGGCGGGTGAGGGCTTTCAGGCGCATGCCCAGTTCCACCAGCGAAAAGGGTTTGACCAGGTAATCGTCCGCGCCGACATCAAAACCGGTGACCTTGTCCGACAAGGTGTCTTTGGCCGTCAGCATCAGGATGGGAGTCTGCAATGCCAGTTCGCCGCGCAGACGGCGACACAACTCCAGACCGTCCATGCCGGGCAGCATCAGATCGAGCACGATTACATCGTAGGTCTGTTGTCGGGCCAGATTCAGGCCCTGCAAACCGTCGCTGGCATGCGCGATGACATCGCCACGCGCGGCAAAGTAGTCGCCGATGTTTTCGGCAATGTCTTGATGATCTTCGACAAGCAGGATGCGCATGACGGGCCTGGAGCGGGTACGGACAGGCCATTGTATCGGTGTCGCGACGCCTGTCACATGTCCGTCACGCCAATGTCATGTTGCTGTCGTTTGTCGCGCGCACAGTGAGGCGCGTCTGGCAATGCAATTGCCGGCACAGGAGGCATGATGGCACTCGCTTGGTCAAACCCGGTTCGCGCCCATCGCGTGATGGCATGGTTTCACCGGGCAGATGCAGCCGAGTACCGGCTGTGTTTGCGCATGAATCGCGCCTGTCTATTGCCCGGCGTGCGCCGCTCGTTTGCCATTATCAGCCGCCTGGGCAATGGTGTGTTCTGGTACACGCTGATGCTGTTTCTGCCGGTTGCCTATGGCGAGACCGGCTTGTATCCGGCGCTGCGCATGGCGCTGGTGGGCGTGGTGGGGCTGCTGCTGTATAAATATCTCAAATCGCGTCTGACCCGGGAGCGACCATATATCACGCTGGCGGGCATCGTCCCGGGGACGCCGGCTCTGGATCGTTACAGCTTTCCATCCGGGCACACGCTGCATGCTGTCAGTTTTACGGTGCTGGCCTGTTACAGTTTTCCAATGCTCGCCTGGTTGTGCGTGCCTTTTGCCGTGCTGGTTGCCGCCTCGCGTGTCGTGCTGGGGTTGCATTACCCTACTGATGTACTGGCAGGCGCCGGCATCGGTACCGGGCTGGCGCTGGCCAGCATCAGGCTGCTGCCGCTTTAACAGCGGTGTGAATTTTCATGGCAGCAAATCGGGCGCGATTCATCGCGCCCGTTCAAGATGTCTGATAAAGCGATTTGCTGACAATGAAGTCGGCATGCGCCGCCAGCGTCACGGGTGCGACCGAGCGGGATGACGTGGCTGTTGTCTGCGGCCAGCGGTGCAGCACATCGCGAATGCGTCGGGGCGTGCCCAGATCGCTCCAGCCACAGGCGGGCACAGACAGCACCTCCAGCAGCGATTCCACGCCTTGCAGCACATGGCGCGAGAAATCCAGACTGGGCAGCCGGGTATACAATTCATCGAGCAATCCCCGGCGCGGCGGCGCTTCATGGCTGCGGTTCACGATGGCCTGCATCTCGGCCAGAATTTCCGGACAGCGTTGCGCGAACAGCTGTAACAGGGTGGTGGCTGTGGCTGCCACGATGAAGGTGTTCCACAGGGCGCCCTGCGCCAGCAACTGATGGGCGCGCGTAACCGGCGGTTTTTCGATAAAACTGGCGACGGCAAACACACCTTCGCCCAGATATTTTCCCGGCAACACATAACCCAGTTCGCTGTCCGCTTCCTCGGGTTCGATACCAAGCACCAGCACCTTATCGCAACCCTTGCCCAGTCGTGCCGAAGCGCGCTGCAAGGCTTCCGTCAGGATGGCTTCTTCGTGTACGTGGTGGTCCGACGGCAGCAGCAATATCTGCGCATCAGGATCGTGCCGCACGATGTGCAGCAGCGACAGCATGATGCCGATGGCGGTGCCGCAGTTTCTGGGTTGCACCACGATGTGTTCGGCGGCGTATTCGCTCAGTAACATTTCCCACCATTGACGATGCTGTGCCGCCACGATGGTGCAGATGCGATGTTTTGCGGTAATGGCCTGGGCGCGATCCAGTGCGCTATGCAGCAGTGTCGTTTCGCCATGCAGCGAACAATATTGTTTCGGGACGGCGACGCCGCTGGCCGTGGTGGTCAACGATCTGAGCCGGTTGCCATCGCCGCCCGCCAGCACCAGAGCCCAGACATGATCATCGTAATCGCTGCGCATGGATGTCACTCCCGATGGAACGCTGAAGCGTGAAGGAAGGGTTTGGTTCAGCACGGCCTGTGCCGTGAGCACAAGTTCAAAAAAGGACGGAGTGCGCGCAGGCTAACCAAGTCATCAGAGCAGGGAATCCGTAAAAACCAAGGAACATCCGTGGCGATTTTTGCCGCGACGCAATAAGTCATCATGGCGAATGATCATGTAGCGTTCATGCAGACTTTGGAGGGGATACGCAAAATCGCAACTTAATCAACGCGCTTGCTAAACCCTTAAGCGATTTATCAGTTGTCGCAGGCGGCTGAGTGTTTGCGGCAATGGCTCTGGTTGGTAACGAAGCGCTACGTACAAGGCGCATAACTCCTGCAGTTGCGGCGCCAGTGCCGGTTTGAGCGTCGCAGCACGCGTCAGGAAATCGACCGGACCTTCATGTTGCAGACTGCTTACGCCTGCGCGCGCGAGTTTGCGTTTGAGCGTGGCATACGCCGCCACGGCGGGATCGTCCTGTTTCGACCGGTAGCGCCAGCCCAGCCAGGCCATCATGCCGAGAAAGAAGCTGACAAAGGCGACCAGCAGCACCATACCCAGGTCACGCCAGTCGGCGTTCCTGATACCCAGCGAATTCATGATGGCCTGTTGCTCGGCAGCATCGAAATTGACGATGCGCACTTTCCAGTAGGTATTGACGGCGTCCCAGCTCTGTCGCAACCGATACAGCCAGGGCATGCGCCGCAATGTACGGCCAGGTACCGATTCCGATTCGCCCAAGGCGGATTCCAGACCACGCTGCACGCGTTGCGGCGCAATGGCGACGGTAGGGTCGATGCGTACCCAGCCACGTTCCTGCAACCATACTTCGGACCAGGCATGCGCATCGGATTGCCGCACGATCAGATAATTGTCGATCGCATTGATTTCGCCTCCCTGATAACCCGTGACCACGCGCGCAGGAACCCCGGCAGCGCGCATCATGAAGGTGAAGGCCGAAGCAAAATGTTCGCAGAAACCTCGTCGCGTGTTGAACAGGAAATCATCCACGCTATGTATGCCGAGCGCCGGCGGTTGCAGCGTGTAATAAAACGCCTGCTCGCGAAACAGTCTGAGTACGGTATTGACATAGCCGACATCGTCATCGCTACCGGCACGCAATTGCAGCGCCAGGGCGCGGCTGCGTGGATTGAGCTCGCCATCCAGACGCGTATCGAGGCGGCGCATGGTTTCCGGCAGCACATCGTCCAGTTGATAGTCGGTGGCTGCCAGTACCTCGACGGCAGTCAATTGCGTCACCGGCAAGATCGAGACAAGTTGCAGATCGCTGGTGAGAAAACTGCGCCGCAGGCTGGTTTGCAGCGGCACGTCCAGTACCGGTATCCATTGCTGGTTGCTGGGCTCCATCAACATGCGATAACGGTAGGTCTGCGAACCGGTGATGATTTTCTGCATGCCGAACATTGCGGCGTGCCGACGCCGCCAGGTACGGCCATCGAAATCATGCAGCACCACGGCACGCCAGTAGCGTTGCCGGGCAGGGGGCGGTGC
Organism: Steroidobacteraceae bacterium; assembly: GCA_050248275.1. GTDB lineage: Bacteria > Pseudomonadota > Gammaproteobacteria > Steroidobacterales > Steroidobacteraceae > CAILZL01. Next base: position 6,141 of record JBFWSR010000015.1, on the reverse strand, counting down.
GCCGGCGAATTCCGCTCGGAAGGCAATGCTGCTGGATAGGCTCAGATTCGATACATCGCCCGGACTCATTTCATCGCTCAGGCCCGAAGTGGCGGAGTCGCGTGAAGGTATGACCCAGAACTGACCCGGCAGGCGCGGTACGAACAGGAACAGCAATGCCGCCAGCGGCACGGCCTGCAGCAACATGCGCGCACTGCGCAGCAGCGCTTCGCGATAACTCAACTGTGCATCGCCGGCATGCAGGCGCAACAGACAGGCGATGATCAGTGTCGTGCACAGCAACAGATACGGCAGCAGCATCATGTCCTGTTCAAACAGCAGTTCGGCAAACAGCAGGAACAGGGCGATGAAGATCAGAATGTTGTAGTCGCGCAGCTCACGGGATTCCAGCAATTTCATGCCGGCCATCGTGGCCAGCAATGCCGTGCCAGCTTCCAGACCGTTCAAGGTACGGAAGCTGGCGGCCACTGCGATCAGGACCAGCAGGGCGAGCGCGGCGCGCAGCCATTTGTTGGGCAGCGCGGCGGCATGAATCTCGATCCACAGACGCCATGCCGTTGCACCGAACACAGTGAGCGGAATCCAGAAAGGTAGATGTGTGACATGCGGCAACAGCGCCAGCAGAATGACAGCCGCCAGTGCGCCCAGTGATTTTGCCGATTCGGGCCAGACATGAATCTGCAGCACGGCTTGCAAGGTTGTTGACAGGCGCATGTTCATGCGCGGCCCTGGAACAAGGCGAGTGCAGTCAGGCACCGGTTGCGGTGCGCCTCGCTCAACTGTGGTTCGGCGCTGAAACCGGGCAGCTTCAAGCCATAGGCAATGCCTTGCTGATGACTGTCGATGACCCAGCGGCACAGATGCGACAGGCGTGTTTCGGTATCGAGACCGGGCAGACTTTCCCAATCCAGCATGCAGGTGGTCATGGCAGCGCCGGCATATTGCTTGACCAGCAAACCCTGTTCACGGGCATAGGCCTTCCAGGCAATGCGATTCGCCGAATCGCCGGTGTGAAAGGGGCGCAGGCCGGCAAAGTCTTCATCGCCGCGTTGCAGATCCTGTGTATTGCGCGCATCGAACTGCGTGGGCGGCGGCATGCCATGAGGTTCGCTGGGTCTGGGATAGACCAGGCATTTCAGATCCAGATGCAATACCGTCCAGCCACGAAACAAACCGAACGGATAACGCGTGCATAGCGTCAACCGATCCACCTGCAGCCAGCCGCGATGAGCACTCGGCAGGGACACATGCAATGGTGCCCGTGTGTCGTCTGGTACGCGCACCGGCATTGACTGTTGTTGTCCGGTTTCGGCCTGAATGGCGAAGCGGGTTTGTGCTGACGGATTTTCAATGGCCAGTTGCAATTGGGCCAGTTGTCCGGCAAACACCGGCTGGTTGGCCATGCTGTGAATGTACAGCCCCGCCAGATTACGGTGACAGTGGTGCATGGCGACAAAACCCAGCGCCGCGAGCAGGAAGGCCAGCATCAGGGCAAGGTTGTTGCCATAGTTCATGCCACCCAGCCCCATGGCCAGCACGGCGACGGCATACATCAGTCCCAGACGGGTCGGCAGGATGTAGATGCGCCGATGGCTGATCTCGACCGGCGATTGATCCATGCCATGCCGGCGCCGCGACCAGTTGCCGATGCGGTTGTATATGCGTATGACGAGATTCATGGACAGCAGGTGGTCAGGCGGATGTGCGGATTTTGCGGGCAATTGATTGCAAATGGCGAAAATTTTTGTGGCAAGCTGTCGTCTTGGGTGTTATCGCCGTATATGGCCATTAACCCGGCAATTGAAGCATCCTGGTTTTGTCGCATGTATTCCGAGATGGATGAGGCAGTAGTGTTGTTAATGAAACGCCTGTCCACGCTGCTGTTGTGCCTGTTTGCATCCTGTGCGCAGGCAGAGACGCTGGTATTCAACCTGTTGACTTCAGGCCAGCCGGCAGCAGGCGCGCCCATTTCAGTCGAGTTGCTGGCGGTCAATATTGGCAATGAGGACATTGAATATCAGCCGCCCGTCGAATTGCCCGCTACTCTGCATGGTGCGGCCGAAAGCTGGTCTGTCAATCTGCAACAAGTCACGCCTCAATCATCTCAGGTCATTGCAGCAGGACGATTTGCGCGGGTTGCCTATGCGCTGTCGCCGCCGCCCGAAGTGCATGGCAGAGTGGAACTGGAAATCGAGCAATATGCCGGTGTCCGGACTACGCTGGAACTAAGCGGTCCGGCGGATTCTGCTGCAGCCAAATCTGCGATAGTCAAACAGGATCAGGATGCTGCGCCTGTGGCCGCCAACATCGAGCGTTCTTTTTCCAGTCGTTTCGGGTTCCATGAACCAGTCTATTTTTTGTACGGCCTGAAAGCGCCGACTGCGAAATTCCAGTTCAGTTTCAAATACCGGTTGATCGGCAAGGATGGCGCTTTGGCTGCGGAAAATGTTCCCCTTCGGGGTCTGTACTTTGCCTATACGCAGCGCTCTCTGTGGGATGTGGATCGCAGGTCCAGTCCCTTTTACGACACCAGTTACATGCCCGAAGTGTTTTATGAATGGCTGGGCGCAGAAGGAAATTATGTGGACGGTGGGTTTCATTGGCTCGGAGTGCAGTCAGGCATTCAGCATGAGTCCAACGGCAAGGATGGCGATGATTCACGCAGCCTGAATGTTGTCGAAATCCGCACCGGCATGGTGTTCGGATCCCTGGCAGGCTGGCATTTGCTGGTCACACCCAGAGTTTACAAGTATCTGGATGCCACTGATGATCTGCCGCACTATCGGGGTTATGGCGATCTGCAACTGACACTGGAAAAGAGTCGGGGTACGCGTCTGGATGTCACCACGAGGGCGGCGCGTTTCAACGGCAGGGGCAGTATGCAGCTGGATCTCACGCAGCCACTGAGCATTTCCAGCATCAATTTTCGTGCGGCATTGCAGTTCCAGTATTTCAATGGCTATGGAGAAAGCCTGCGCAGCTTCAACCAGAAGACATCGGTATGGCGAGTCGGGTTGAATTTCGTGCGTTGATGTCAGGGGACGGCGACAGCCTGCAATACATGTGCACCGATCTCCGTCGGTGTGGTGAAGCCCGCCGCTTCCGTGGCGACCAGACGATGACCGATGACGGCTGTCATGACGGCTTGCACGTCTTCCGGCAATACGCCGGCGTGACCATGCATCAGCGCCCAGGCCTGTGCGGCATGCATCAGGGCCAATCCGGCGCGCGGCGACAGACCGGCGACGAATTTGTTGCAGTGGCGCGTGTAATGAATGATGGCTTGCAGATAATCCAGCAGCGCACCCGACACATGCACCTGCGGCACGCGGTTCTGCAGCGATAGCAATTGCGCCGGTGTCAGCATGATGGGAAAAGTGCCGAGCAGGTCGCGCCGGTCACGGCCACTGAGCAACTGCCGTTCGTGCGTTGCATCGGGATAGCCCAGTTCCAGCCGCATCAGGAAACGATCCAGTTGCGATTCGGGCAATGGATAGGTGCCGATCTGATACATCGGGTTCTGCGTGGCGATGACAAAGAAGGGCGCCGACAGCGGATAGGTATGGCCATCGGTGGTGACCTGCTGTTCTTCCATGGCTTCGAGCAGGGCGCTTTGCGCCTTGGGCGTGGCGCGATTGACTTCGTCCGCCAGCACCAGCTGCGCAAAGATGGGACCCTTGTGAAAATGGAAGCTGCTGTTGTTGCGATCGAAGATCGAGACACCGATGATGTCCGCCGGCAACAGGTCGCTGGTGAACTGGATGCGTTGATACGACAGTCCCAGAGTATGTGCCAGGGCATGCGCCAGCGTGGTTTTGCCCATGCCGGGCAGGTCTTCAATCAGCAGATGTCCACGCGCCAGCAGGCAGGTCAGCGCCAGACGCACCTGCTGTTCCTTGCCCAGGATCACCTGATTGAGCTGACGGATGCTGTCATGCACGGCATTGACCGAGCCAGTGGCGTGATCTGTGATGCCCAGGGTTTGCAGCGTGAGATTTGTCATGCAGCCGAATCTAGCATTGCTGACGGCGAGAGCGGTAGGACTTGAAGCAGGTTTCCGCAGGTTGGGCTGAGTCCGCGCAGCCCAACCTACCAGCCAGCATCACCGCAATGTTGCGACCCGCTTTGCCTGTTCTTCGAGCTGCGCCAGCTCAGCCTTGAAGGCAGCAATACGTGCGCGTTCCTGTGCCACTACGTCGGCAGGCGCATTGGCCACAAAGTTGGCATTGCCCAGCTTGTTCTCGCACTTGGCCAGTTCCTGCATGGTCTTGGCCTTGCGCTTTTCAATGCGTGCCAGTTCGGCATCGATGTCATCGATGAGCTCTTTCAATGGCGCATACAGCGAACGGCCATCCACCACTTGCAATGCCGTCGGTGGTAGATCGGCTTCATCTTTGACTTCAATGATGTTGCTGACATTGGCTGCGCCCTGTACCAGGGTCAGGTTGTCCTGAATGGCCTGCCAGTCGCCTGTCTGCGCCGATTTGAAATACAGCGTGATCTTGCGCGACTGCGGCACATCCAGCTGACCACGAATCTGGCGCGGGCCGAGAATCGCGGCTTTGATCGGCGCAATGGCATTGTCTGCTGCGTTGTCGATGGGAAAGTCGCTGGTGAGTGGATAAGCCTGCAGCATGATGGTGTCTGCTTTACGGCCGGCCAGCGGCGCAATGCTCTGCCAGATCTCTTCGGTGATGAACGGCATCAGCGGATGCAGCAGGCGCAAGTAGGCTTCAAACACCTGCACCAGCGTCTGGCGCGTGCCGCGTTTCTGTTCAGCAGTGGCCGAGTCCGATTGCAGCACCGGTTTGCACAGTTCCAGATACCAGTCGCAGTACTCGTACCAGGCAAATTCATACAGCGCCTGTGAAGCCAGATCGAAACGATATTCATCGAAACGCTTGCGTACCTGTTCTACGGTGTGACCCAGGCGCGAACGAATCCAGCGATCGGCCACGGAATATTCGCATGCACCGTCAGCATCCCCCGTCGGGGATTCCGCGGCATCTCCGCAGTCTTGTCCCTCCACATTCATTAACACGTAACGCGCCGCATTCCACAGCTTGTTGCAGAAGTTGCGATAACCTTCGATGCGGCCCAGATCAAAGCGAATGTCGCGGCCCTGCGTAGCCAGTGCGGCAAAGGTGAAGCGCAATGCATCGGTGCCGTAAGAGGGAATGCCCTGCGGGAATTGCTTGCGTGTGGCTTTTTCGATCTTGTCTTTCAGATGTGGCTGCATCATGCCCGAGGTGCGTTTGGCCACCAGCGATTCCAGATCGATGCCGTCGATCAAGTCCAATGGGTCGATGATGTTGCCCTTGGACTTGGACATCTTGTCGCCATTCTCGTCGCGGATCAGGCCGGTGATGTATACCTCGCGGAACGGCACGTCGCCGGTAAACTTCAGGCCCATCATGATCATTCTGGCTACCCAGAAGAAAATGATGTCGAAGCCGGTGACCAGCACATTGGTGGGATAGAAGGTTTTCAATGCGGCAGTCTGTTCCGGCCAGCCCAGTGTGGAGAAGGGCCACAACGCCGACGAGAACCAGGTATCGAGTACATCTTCATCTTGCCGAAGGTCTAAAGTCTTGATGTCTAAGTCTTTAAATAAGCCTTCTCTTTTATATTTTTCTACTGCTTGCGCTTGTGCTTCTGCTTCGTTTCTAGCAACAAAAATATTGCCCATTGAGTCGTACCAAGCCGGTACGCGATGACCCCACCATAACTGCCTGCTGATGCACCAGTCCTGAATGTTGTGCATCCATTGATAGTAAGTTTTTGACCAGTTATCCGGCACGAACTTGATGCGACCGTCTTCCACGCACTTGATCGCGGGTTCGGCCAGCGGCGCGATACGCACATACCATTGATCGGTGAGCCAGGGTTCGAGCACGGCGCCGGAACGGTCGCCGCGCGGCACATTGAGTGTGTGGGGTTCGATTTTTTCTATCAGCTCGAGCGCTTCCAGATCGGCAATGATCTGTTTGCGCGCCACGAAACGATCCAGGCCTTGATATTGCGTGGGCACGTCTTCGTTCAATGCGGCACTGGCATTGAAGATATTGATGATGGGCAGGTTGTGCCGCTTGCCCATCTCATAGTCATTGAAGTCATGCGCTGGCGTAATTTTCACGCAGC
>JBFWSR010000014.1:0-100320 GCA_050248275.1 Steroidobacteraceae bacterium | reverse complement strand
AGTCGCCCGGCGCCCTGTATCGTTTGCTGGAGCCGCTGGCGCGCAATGCCATCAGCATGACCCGCATCGAATCGCGGCCGTCACGCCGCAAGAAGTGGGACTATGTGTTCTTCATCGATGTGGAGGGTCATGCGGAAGCCGAACCACTGCGTTCAACGCTGGAAGAACTGAAGCAACATGCGTCGCTGTTCAAGGTGTTGGGTTCGTATCCGGCCGCAGTGTTGTAGGCATGGCCTGAAGCAAGTGCCCCTCCTGGACTTCGCTCAACGACCAGGCTTCATGCTGCCGGTCGCTGAGCGAAGTCGAAGCATCTTGATCCAGCCGTTCATGAATATCGATAGACATGGCAATGACACTTAAAGCACTCGATCTGGCCGCTGTTCCGGTCCGTCAATTGGCGCCTTATGTGCCGGGCAAACCTTTGTCCGAGCTGGAACGCGAATATGGCGTGACTGACAGCATCAAGCTGGCATCCAATGAAAATCCCCTGGGACCCGGACCGAAAGCGCGCGCTGCGATTGCGCGCTCAGTGCAAAGTCTGGGACTGTATCCCGATGGCAATGGCTTTGAGCTCAAGCAGGCGCTGGCCAGCAAGCATGGTTGTGCGCTGGAGCAAATCACGCTTGGCAATGGCTCCAACGATTTGCTGGTGATGCTGGCCGAGGCCTTCCTGAGTGCCGAAGTGGAAGCGGTGTACTCGCAATATTGTTTTGCGATTTACCCAATCGTGGTGCAAGCCACCGGGGCGGTGGCGCGTGTCGCATCGGCGTATCCGGAATCGCATGCGATGGCGCTGGGACATGATCTGGATGCGATGTTCAAGCTGGTGAATGCACGCACGCGTCTGGTATTCATTGCCAATCCCAACAACCCCACTGGCACCTGGGTGGACGCCGTTGCGCTCAAACGTTTCATCGCCGCCGTGCCTGACACCACGCTCGTCGTGGTGGATGAGGCTTACATCGAGTATGTGCAGGACGACGGTTTCGCCGCTGCCAGCTTGTGGCTGGACGAATTTCCCAATCTGATCGTCACGCGTACTTTCTCCAAGGCCTATGGTCTGGCTGGGCTGCGCGTGGGCTATGCGCTGTCACAGGGGGACGTTGCCGGCGTGCTCAACCGCGTGCGTCAGCCTTTCAATGTCAACTCGGTAGCATTATCAGCCGCCATCGCCGCATTGGATGATGCCGAACATTTGCAGCAATCCGTGCAACTCAACACGCGCGGTATGCAGCAGGTGACAGCGGGACTGAAATCGCTGGGCCTGCGTGTATATTCATCCAAAGGCAACTTTGTGCTGGTGGACTGTGCGCGTCCCGGTGGCGCAGTGTATGAAGCGCTATTGCGTCAGGGTGTGATCGTGCGGCCGGTAGGGGGCTATGGATTGCCCACGCAACTGCGCATCACCATTGGCACCGAGCAGGAAAACGCCCGCATGCTGGCGGCCCTGCAAACCGCCTTGAAATAGGTTCCTGAGAGCATCATGGAATTTCTTGATCTGTCTCCGCTGCATGCTGCTCACGGCCGCGTGCGTCTGCCGGGTTCGAAAAGCATTTCGAATCGCACGCTGTTGCTGGCGGCCCTGTCCGAAGGGACGACCGAGATCCGCGATCTGTTGGCGTCGGATGATACGGACCGCATGCTGGACGCCTTGCGAATCCTGGGTGTGGCAATCGACAAAACTGGCGAGCGTGATTACCGCGTTGCAGGTGCGCCACGTGGGTTTCCTAATAAACAGGCCGATCTGTTTCTCGGCAATGCCGGCACTGCATTTCGTCCCTTGACTGCCGTACTGGCGCTGGCGGGCGGACATTACCGTCTCTCCGGCGTGGCGCGCATGCATGAGCGCCCGATTGGCGATCTGGTCGAGGGCTTGCGGCAACTCGGCGCTGACATCACTTATCTGGGTAACGAAGGATTTCCGCCGTTAGCCATCAGGAATGCCACATTGAAAGTGCCGAGTGGCAATAGGGTTTTCATTAAGGGAAATGTTTCGAGTCAGTTTCTAACTGCACTACTTTTGGCTTTGCCTCTTATGAAAAGCGACATCAGCATTGAGGTAGTGGGCGAGTTGATTTCTAAGCCTTACATAGAAATTACTTTGAATCTCATGAGGCAATTTGGTGTGCAGGTCAATCGCTCAGGTGGATGGAGTCGTTTCACTATTAATGGAAAGCAGCACTATGTTTCTCCTGGCACTATATGGGTTGAAGGCGATGCATCATCGGCCTCGTACTTTCTCGCTGCGGGGGCAATCGCAGGTGGTCCAATTCGCGTTGAGGGCGTAGGCCGTAACAGCATTCAAGGCGATGTGGCCTTTGCGCAGGCGCTGGAAAAAATTGGCGCGCAGATCAGTATGGGAGACAACTGGATCGAAGCTGCTGCACCTGCTGGTGGCAGGCTCAAGGCCTTCGATATGGATTGCAACCATATTCCCGATGCAGCCATGACGCTCGCTGTCACTGCCTTGTTCTGCGATGGTTCTTCACGTCTTGCCAACATCGGCAGTTGGCGCGTCAAGGAAACAGATCGTATTGCGGCGATGGCCACCGAGTTGCGCAAAGTGGGCGCGACAGTGGAAGAAGGCGCCGACTGGCTGCGCATCACTCCGCCAGTCAGTCTCACGCCTAACGCCGTCATCGACACCTACGACGATCACCGCATGGCCATGTGCTTTTCACTGGTTGCGCTTGGCGGCGTGCCGGTGCGTATCAATGATCCGAAGTGCGTGGCGAAAACCTTTCCCGCATACTTCGAGACGTTTGCATCGATCACTCAATAAAGCGTGAGTCAGCTTGCATCCTCTGTTATCGGCCCGACAGTGGCCAGCCCCTTGGGCGCTACATCGGTGTTATAAATGGTGCGGTAGATGCGCCAGTCGTCATTGACCTTACGCCAGACAAACATGTACTTGCCCATTTCAATGTTGGCGCCCTGACGCGTATCGCGCACCGTGTAATGCCCCTGTTCGACCGCAATATCGCCACGCACCAGCGTCATGTCGGTGTCGGTTTTGAACGAAACCACGGGCGTCATCTGGTTTTTCAGGAAGCTCTCGATTTCACTGTGGCCTGTGATCACCGGGCCGTGCTCCGGCAATATTTGAGCGTCTTCGGTGAACAGCGCCAGCAGGCCGGGCAGATCATGTCTGGTAAATGCGATTTCAAAAGACTGGGTCACGGTGCTGGGCAGCGCTTCATTGCGTGCGCAGCCTGAAACGAACAGGCACAGAAACAGGATGCTGAAAGCGCTTAAGAATGCCGACGAATGCCGACAATACCATTGCCGAGAGGTATCCTTGTCGAGACACATAACCCACCCCCTGATGTTTATGGATTCATGCCGATAATGCTTGGCAGGACTGAGCATAGGCCTGTTACGTACTGGCTTCATTGCGTGTTTCCGAGACGGATATTGTTGAGGATGCCGATCAGGCCTTGCGACAGCAGGACAGTCCGCGGCGGCATCCCTTAAACTGCCGGCACTACAAGCTCGGACTGGCAGTTTTCATGAGTTCTGTACCTGTTCTCACCATCGACGGCCCCAGTGGTTCCGGCAAGGGCACTCTGGCGCGGCGTGTCGCCGAAAAGCTGGGCTGGAACCTACTGGACAGCGGCGCTCTTTACCGTCTGCTGGCGCTGGCGGGGTTGCGCTACGGTCTGGAACCCAATGACGAGGCTGGCCACGCGGCATTGGCGGGGACCATGAACATCCGCTTTTCCGGGGATGCGTCAGGTGAGGAGCAGATCTGGCTGGGGCATGACGAGGTCAGCCGGGAAATCCGCACCGAAACGGCAGGTGAGGGCGCTTCCAGGGTGGCGGCCATGCCGGCAGTTCGGGCGGCTTTGACCGAGCGGCAGCGACTATTTGCCCAGGAGCCGGGGTTGGTGGCTGATGGCCGGGATATGGGCACGGTGATTTTTCCGGATGCACCGTTAAAAGTGTTCCTGACCGCCAGCGCCGAGGAACGGGCGCGCAGGCGTCATAAGCAGTTGAAGGACAAGGGCTTCGATGTTAGCCTTGCCGCCCTTTCGCAAGAGCTGGCCGAGCGTGACCGTCGCGATGCAAACCGCGCCGTAGCACCTTTGAGGCCTGCCGATGATGCCGAGTTGCTGGATAGCACCGGGTTGAGCATTGAGCAGGTTGAGCAAGCGGTACTGGCCCTGGCGAAGGCTCGTCAATTGCTGCGTTGATTCCTGCTGCCGCTCTCGTATCGAAACGATTGAGTCAGTGCGCATTCGCGCCGGCAGCTCCGCAGCATTCGAACGATTGATAGGCGTTACGCAGGATGCGTGACGAGTTGTTGTTACCCCTGGTTCAACCGGATGCGGGCCTGGGAAAAAACGGGTTATTTGGCCCAAGAAGTTCACATGTCAGAAAGTTTTGCCCAAATGTTGGAAGAGAGTTTTGCATCCAAGGCGATCAAGCCGGGTGCAATACTCACAGGTGTGGTGGTCTCTATCAGTCCGGACGTGGTTATCGTCAACGCCGGCATGAAGAGCGAAGCCGTTATCGATGTTGCGCAGTTCAAGAATGAGCTCGGCGAACTCGAAGTTCAGGTCGGCGACGAAGTCGAAGTGGCGCTGGACAGCGTGGAAGACGGTTCGGGTGAAACCCGCCTGTCGCGTGAAAAGGCCAAGCGTGCCCGCACCTGGACACGTCTGGAAGAGGCTTTCCAGAAGCAGGAAATCGTCAAAGGCATCATCAATGGTCGCGTCAAGGGCGGCTTCACGGTGGAAATCGATTTTGTGCGCGCCTTCCTGCCTGGTTCGCTGGTCGATGTGCGACCGGTGCGCGATCCCAGCTACCTGGAAGGCAAGGTGCTGGAATTCAAGGTCATCAAACTCGACCAGAAACGCAACAATGTGGTCGTGTCGCGCCGCGCCGTGGTGGAACAGGAATACAGCGCCGAGCGCAACGAACTGCTCGAAAAACTGCAGGAAGGCGCCATTGTGCGCGGCACCATCAAGAACCTCACCGACTACGGTGCGTTCGTGGATCTGGGCGGCATCGACGGCCTGCTGCACATCACCGACATGGCCTGGAAGCGCGTCAAGCATCCTTCCGAAGTGGTGCAGGTGGGTCAGGAAATCGACGTGCGCATCCTGAAGTTCGATCGCGAACGTCAACGCGTCAGCCTCGGCATCAAGCAGATGGGCAGCGATCCGTGGCAGAACATCGCCCGTCGTTACCCGGCCAACACCCGCATTTTCGGCAAGGTCACCAACATTGCCGACTACGGTTGCTTCGTGGAAATCGAAGAAGGCGTGGAAGGTCTGGTGCATGTCTCGGAAATGGACTGGACCAACAAGAACGTTGCGCCCGCCAAGGTGGTGCATGTCGGTCAGGAAGTGGAAGTCATGGTGCTGGATATCGACGAAGAGCGTCGGCGCATCTCCCTGGGCCTGAAGCAGTGCAAGGCCAATCCGTGGAAGGAATTCGGCGAGAGCTACAACCGTGGCGATCATGTCAGTGGCCAGATCAAGTCGATCACCGATTTCGGCATCTTCATCGGCCTGAACGGCGGCATCGACGGTCTTATCCACCTGTCCGACATTTCCTGGGATGTGCCCGGCGAAGAAGCCGTGCGCAATTACCAGAAAGGTCAGACCGTGGAAGCCATGGTGCTGGCGATCGATCCGGAACGCGAGCGCATTTCGCTGGGCATCAAGCAACTGGCCAAGGATCCGTTCTCTGGCTGGATTGCCGAACATCCGAAGGGCACCATCGTCAACGGCACGGTTCGTGAAGTGGACGCCAAGGGTGCCATCATCGACCTGGGCGGCGGCGTGGATGGCCACCTGCGTGCTTCCGAACTGTCGCGTGATCGTGTGGAAGATGCCCGTCTGATGCTGAAGGTTGGCGATGCGGTTGAAGCCAAGTTCACGGGAGTGGACCGCAAGTCGCGCACCATCGCCCTGTCGATCAAGGCCAAGGACATGCATGAAGAAGCCGAGGCGATGCAGAACTATCGCACCGATTCTTCCACCGGCACCAGCCTGGGCGATTTGTTGAAGGAACACATTGCGGGCCAGGATGGTTAATCACGGCGACTGATCCGCTGGGTACGCGCCTGATTATCGGCAGAATCTGTCTTTAATCAGGTGCGACCTGGGGCAGTTCGGGATGATTAAGAGCGATACGAGCAGCCACATGACCAAGTCAGAACTTATCGAACTCCTTGCTGCCAAGCAGAAGCATCTGCCTACCAAGGACGTGGAGCTGGCAGTCAAACAGGTTCTGGAGATCATGGGAGATGCGCTGGCCGAGGGGCATCGTATCGAGATCCGCGGTTTTGGCAGTTTCTCCCTGCACTATCGACCGGCGCGGCAGGGTCGTAATCCCAAGACCGGCGACGCGGTTGCCTTGTCGGGCAAGTATGTGCCGCATTTCAAGCCGGGCAAGGAATTGCGTGAACGTGTTGATGCCAGCGCCGGCATACCGATCAGGGACTGATCATTAACTGCCGTGTTGGCTGCTTTCTTCACAGCCTTTTCTGTAATGATTGAGCGGATTCAAGTGTGCTTGAATCCGTTTTTTGTTTGGGCGACAGGCGTCACCTCGCGTTAGACTTGAGCACATGGGTCGCAAAAAATTTCTGCTGCTGTTGTTCGTGGTCATGGCGCTGGGCATGGTGCTCGTTGCGTTGAATTCCCAGACTGTGGTCATTGAGCTGGCATTGGTGAGCTGGCGCCTGCCGCTGGGTCTGGCGCTGGTGATGGCTGTTGCGGTCGGTCTGATTGCGGGTGTGATGATGCGCGTTGCCTGGGTGGCGGAACTACTCAGCGAGCGGGGCCGTCTGCGGCGTGCGCTCAAGGCGGCAGAAGCCAGGGCGCGAACATTGGCAGCGGGCAGTGAACGGTCGCGTGACAACCCGCTGTAATTCATGTTCAGCAATGTACCCATCGATCTGATTCTGGCTCTGGTGCTGGCGGCCGCGGCGGGTTGGTTCGGCAGCCAGATTTTTCGGCGCGCCGCCGCCAATACTGGAACCCGGCCGCGTACCGAACCCTTCAGTACGCAGTACTTCGCCGGTCTCAATCATTTGCTTAATGAGCAACCGGACAAGGCGCTGGAAGTGCTGCGTGGTCTGGCGGAGGCTGATGCCGGTACGGTAGAAACCCAGTTGGCGCTGGGCCATTTATACCGGCGGCGTGGCGAAGTGGATCGCGCCATCCGTGTACATGAAAGTGTCATGCAACGCGCCGACTTGCCGTCCTTATTGCGCGAACAGGCAGAGTTTGCCCTGGGCGAAGACTATCTCAAGGCGGGGTTGCTGGATCGCGCCGAAAATTATTTTCAGCAATTGATTGAACGACCTGCGCATCGCAGTATGGCGCTGCGCAATCTGCTCAATATCTACGAACAACAGGGCGACTGGCATCAGGCAATTGCCACTTTTCAGCGTCTGGCGGAGTTTTCCTCGCCCGAGCATCCCACGGCGCTGGCGCATTACTACTGCGAGCTGGCGGACCAGGCGCAACGCGAAGGGCAGGCGACGCAGGCGGGCGAGTGGCTGGACAAGGCATTTGCAGTACAACGTAATTTTCCGCGTGGCAGCCTGCTGCGCGCCGGCTTGGCGCTGGCGCATGCCGATGCCCGCACTGCGGCATTGCTGTGCAAGCGTGTAATTGAACTGCATCCGCATTTGTTGCCTATTGTCTTGCCGCGTTATATCCAGGCCTTGCGCGCGTTTGCTGCCAATATGGACAGCGTGGACGAGAGTTTGAGTCTACATACTACCGAGCCGGCACAACGGGCTGCGCTGGGATATGCAGCGATTGCCGCCAATGTTTTCGACGAGCCGTACCTGCTGCAATGTCTGCCGGACTTTCTGCGCCAGGATGCCAACCTGGGGGACATGGTGATGGCTTTGGCGGGTGAGCCGGTCGTGTTGGACGAGGTCAGACTTGGCGCAATTGCCAGCGCCCTGTCGAAAATATTCCGGCGTACGCAGCGCTATCGCTGCGTCAGTTGCGGAGTTAATACCGGCTCACATTTCTGGCAATGCCCCGGTTGCCATAGCTGGGACACCCTCGCGCCCGTCAGCCGTCTCGAACTCGCGCCCGTCAGCCGGCGCAATCCTCAGGGCTGAATTCCCGGTAAAAAAATCCGCTGTTTTGCTCTGCATTTCTGGTGCAAACACCCAGAAATGCACACGTGCGTCTGATTCTGGCGCTGCAAGAATGCATCCCGTCGACGATGTTTGCTGAACACAGATTGGAACAGCCTGATTTACAACGGAAATGAGAAGGAGTGCACATGAAGCAGTCGATTCGTGGGATCAAGTGTTTGTTAGTCGCCATGCTGGTTCTGGGACTGGGTGCACCGGCCATGGCGGCAGTGGATATCAACAAGGCGGATGCAGTCACCCTGGCCAGGGAATTGAAAGGCGTGGGTGCGGCCAAAGCCAAGGCCATTGTGGAGTACCGGGCCAAGAATGGTTCATTCAAAAGTATCGATGAATTGCTGAAGGTCAAGGGTATCGGTGAACAGTTGTTGGAAAAGAACCGGGGCAACATTCTGGTGGGTGGCGCTGCGGAGACCGGCAAGAAAACCGGCTGATGAAGGGAAAGCTGCCGTTCCGGCTCGGTGTGGTGTCCTTGATACTGGTATGGATTTTCCGCAGTGATGGCAGTTTAAGGACGCCATTCATTGCACTGCGAGAAGGGATGTTTGCAGGTAGCCGCAGGGATGCAGTCTGCTCAAAGCCAAAAGATCACTACCAGGCTGACAGGGCCGGTGGCAGATCAAGGACACCACACCGAGCCGGAACGATAGCCAGATAGCCAGGGATGGCTTTGACGGTTTGGCGGATGCTCCAAGGCAAATTCGAAGCGAACTAGAAACTGGTCACGGAAATGTGAGGTTTCGGCGTTATCATTACCGAACTTCAACGGAGGTGTGCAGTGAGCCAGGCTTCAAAAATTCAGTTCGCCGTGTTTCCTGTGGCGGGTCGAGGGACGCGTTTTCTTCCCGCGACCAAGGCCAGTCCCAAGGAAATGCTGCCCATCGTGGACAAGCCACTGATCCAGTATGCCGCCGAGGAAGCGCTGTCAGCCGGCGCCCGCAAGCTGGTATTCATTACCGGTAGTACCAAGCGCGCCATCGCCGACCACTTCGATGCGGACCATGAACTTGAAGAGGAACTGGAACGGCAGGGCAAGGACGATTTGCTGCAGGCGGTACGCGGTATTGTGCCTTCCTGGGCTAGTTGCATTTTCATTCGCCAGGCTTCGCCGCTGGGACTGGGCCACGCCGTGCTGTGCGCCAGGCCGGTAGTGGAAAAACAGCCCTTCTTCGTGCATCTGGCGGACGATCTGATCGATGGACCGGTTTCCTGTCTGAAACAGATGGCGGAAGTTTATGAAGCCCGGCAGGCCAGTGTACTGGGGGTGGAAACCGTACCCATGGAAGAAACCAACAAGTACGGCATTGTCGCTACCGATGAACGCGAGGGTCGGCTCAGCCGGGTTCGCAAGATCGTCGAAAAACCCAAACCACAAAATGCGCCATCGAACCTGGCGGTGGTGGGTCGTTACATTCTGACTGGTTCGATCTTCGACAAGCTTGAACGTACCGGCCGAGGTGCCGGCGGCGAAATTCAGCTCACCGACGCCATTGCCGACTTGCTGGTCGATGAGCCCGTATATGCCTACGAATTTGAAGGCAAGCGATACGATTGCGGCAGCAAACTGGGATATTTGCAGGCCACGGTGGAGTATGCATTGAAACACCACAGCTTGGGACGGCGTTTCAGCGAATATCTTGCCGATCTGACCCGCGAGATGGCCGGCAAATAATCAGCCAGTCTTTAGAACCTATCTCAAAATTACTGCGCTCGCTATCTTGCGTCGCGGCGGCGCTCGGCATCCTCATTTATTCCGCATAAACTCCGGTGCCTGCGCTCCGGCGCGACGCAACACGCCTTCGCTCGCTACATTTTTTAAGATAGGTTCTTAAAAAACTCTGAGAATATGAAAGGGCTCTGCGGAGCCCGTTTTATATTGGGGTGCCATACCGCAGCCGGCATCTGGCAAGCAGCAGACCAACCATCAAGCACAGGCTGTTCCATGTGCTGGCGCCACCTCCGCCTCCGCCGCCATTGCTGCTTGTGCCGGTCGCATTTGCCGTTGCGTTGGCGACGGAACTCGCGGCCGAAGAACTTGAACTGCTGCTGACACTGCTGACGGCAAGCACCGCCCGATAGGCATTCACGATCCCGGCTCCGCAGGTGCTGGCAGTGCAATTGCATTCCGATTCATTGATTGTGGTGCTGGTGGTGCTGGTGGGAATTTCGCAGGTGCTGGTTGCGGTACTGGGAAAAGGGGAGGCAGTGGTACGCAGGGTGCTGACGATCTGTGCTGGCGTGAGGTTGCTGTTCGCGCCCAGCATGAGCGCAATGGCGCCGGCGACAATCGGTGCCGAGGAACTGGTGCCCAGGTTGTAATTGATCTGGTCGGTGTAATCGTTCACGCCGGGCGTGGTGGCGCCCAGGTTGGTAGTGGTGTCGAGGGAGTACAGGCAAGCACTATTGCTGACGCCGCAATTGCCCGCAGGCGCAGCGATGGTCGCGCCGGTACCCAGACTGCTGAAACCCACTTTGGTGCCCGTGTTACGCACGCCAGTGACGGCAATGACGCCATTGCAGTTGGCGGGTGTATTGACCATGGCGCTGTCATTGCCCGCCGAGGCCACCACACTGACGCCTGCGGCATTCAGCGTGGCGATGACATCGGCATAGGCTGGCGAACATGTTCCGGCGCTCCCCAGGCTGAGATTGATGATCCTGGCCGGATTCGGATTGTTGGGTGCGCCGCTCACAGGCAGACCGGCTGCCCAGCGCATGCCGGCGATGATGTCCGAATCGTAACCGCCGCATTTGCCTAGTGCGCGCACCGGCAGAATGCGTGCATTCCAGCCGGCGCCGGCGATGCCGCGACCGTTGTTGGTGGCGGCGCCGATGATGCCGGCCAGCCGCGTACCATGCCATGAGCTGTTGCCAATATCGCAAGCGGCAAAGATCGGGTTCTGTTGATCCGTGCTGTTGAGCCAGTCGCCGGGATCGGAAGCGTCTGCATCCCAGCCATCGCCGTCATTGGCGGTCAGGAAGGTTTTGACGCCGCTGCCTGAGCAATTGCTTTGATCGCAATCCACGAAGTCATAACCCGGCAGCAGTTTGCCGGCCAGATCCGGATGATCGAAGCGTACGCCCGTATCGACGATGGCGACGATCACGCCGTTGCCGGTATTGCCACCCTGGGAATAATCCCAGGCTTCGTAAGCATTGATCGACGCAGGTTCGGTGTTCAGTAAATACCACTGGCCGCTGCGGCCGCTGGTGGCGGTGATCAGCGGATCGTTGGGCAGCAGCAGCGCATGGCGCCGTTCATCGGGTACGGCATATTCCACATCCGGCTGCGCTCGCAACCGGTCGAGCGTCTGCATGAATTCGTCGCGGTGCAGCGGCCGTTCCAACTCCATGACATCCAGACGTTCACCCAGCGAGCGGCGTGGATTAATGGCCAGTCCGGTGGCGCGATGAAATTCATTGCGTGTTTCCGCGAGTGTCTGTGCGCGTGTGTTGGCGCCGGTCGCTTTCCATTTGACGATGATACGTGACTGAACCGACTCTGCGGCGAATGCCAGTGGATTTTGCATCAGCAGGCACACGGCAGCGATGAGGAGCCAGCCTGCTACAGATTTGCGGGCCGTTATTACCTGCGACGCGGGGCCGCTTTGCTTGGGCATCGTGTTTTACTCAAGGTCAGGCGCAGTCGGCTTCAGGGGTGATGCTTAAATCACTTTAGTGCCGTGGCGCATGCAGAAACAAGGAACTGCGTATCACAGTATCCGTGCGGCGACAGAAGCCGATAAGGTGACGCCTGCATGCCGGTCACTGGCATGCTTGCCAACATCCTGTAACGGACAGGCCGGTCTGGCCTTGAGTGCTGCGGTTGCCGGGCCGATTCTGCTATGAGTTTGTCAACTGCTGACCGGTGACGCCCTTGCTGAGCGCGCCAAGTAAATACAGATATGGATTCAGCACATTTTCCGGCTGTGGCAAGGCTTCGCGATTTTCGGCCGGAAATGCCTGCATGCGAATCTTGGTATTGGTGATGCCGGGATTGACGCTGTTGACCCGAATCCGGGTATTGCTCAGCTCATCGGCCAGCATGTGCATCATGCCTTCGTTGGCCCATTTGGACACCAGATAGGGCCCCCAGTGGGCGCGTGCCTGCGTAGCGATGTCGCAACTGCTGAAAATGATGGAAGCATCGTCCGATTTTTTCAGCAGCGGCAGGCAGTAACGCGTCAGAATGAAGGGCGCATTGGTATTGACGTGCATGGCGCGCAACCATTTGGGCACATCGTGATGTTCCATCGGCGCACGTTCGCCCAGCATGGCGGCGTTGTGCACCAGACCATCCAGGCGACCGAAATTCTTTTCGATGGCCTCTGCCATGGCTTCGTATTCGGCAGGCCCGGCTTTCTCGAAATCCAGCGGCAGTAACGCCATCTGCTTACCGCCCGCAGCCGTTACCAGATCATCCACTGCCTCCAGTTTTTTCTGACTGCGACCATGCGCAATGATCTGTGCGCCCAGCTTTGCGGCGGCCAGCGCCAGCGCCTTGCCGATGCCATCGGTGGTGCCGGTAATCAGGATGATGCGGTCTTTCAGTGAATCGGGTACGGCCTGGTAGTGTTTGAGGTTTTGCATGAGTAAAAGTGGGCTGGTTACGGTTGCATCAGCGCGCCGTGCGTGCGGCGCGCCATGCAGTCCAGAGTTTTTGCAGAGGCGTCAGTTCAAGTCGTTGTCGGGCATGTTGAGCCGAGGTCGCCAGCAGTGTTTGCAGCAGGTGGGCGTGAAGCTCACTCAATACCAGCAAGGGCCGCAGTATCTGTTTTTCAGCGTTCAACAAATTCTGCTTCAATGTTTGATATGCCGCCAGTTGTTGCGTACTACGTGTCTTGAGTAATTGCACGAAGGCTTCGGGCCAGTCGCTGGCCTGCAGGGCTTCATAGTCAATGTTCAACGCATCAAGCGTAACCAGTGGCAGATACAGGCGGCCCTGATGGAAATCCTGCCGCAGGTCACGCGTAAGTTCCACCTGCCGCACGAAGGCGCCGAGCTGACTGGCGGCATCCAGCAGGGTGGCGCTGCTGGTTTCAGCCAGATACTGCGCTGCCAGATTGAACAGGACGCCGAGGCTGTTGCGCAGATACTGATCGAGTTCCACATCAGTTTCATAAGTGCTGTTGGCCAGTTCCTGCGCGGCGCTCATTGCTACTTCATATAGGCACTCCAGTCCGATATCGGTGCGGCTGGCAGCCTGCAGTATTTGCGTGGCGGGATGCTGTGCCTTGCCCTGTGTCAGGCGGTCGATCTCTTCACGCCACCATTGCAGGCGGATGTGCGCCACTTCATGAGGTGCGCGTGCGGAGTCGTGCAACTCGGCTTCAATCAGGAACAGCGCGGCGATGACATCTCGATGTGCTTCCGGCGTGTACAGCCAGGCGAAGTAACGCATCGAGCCCGCAGGCGCGGCGCGCTGTACCAGTGACTGATCCAGTTTCATTCGTTGTCGGGCGTCGTAGCAGGAGCGATCGTTTGCGGCGTGCGCGCCAGGGCTTCGATAGGCTCGATGTTGTCCAGTTCCTTGTCGGGGCGAATGCCCAGTTCAGTGAACTTGCGTGCGCCCGGCAGTACTTGTCGTTCCAGCGATCCCATGGCAGCATTGAAGGCTTCGACACTGCCGTTCAAGTGGCGCGACAGCTTGAGCAAGTGGCCATTGAATACGCCCAGGCGCTTGTACAGATCGGCGCCCAGATCACGAATGATTTGCGCATTCTGCGCCAGCGAAGTCTGTCGCCAGCCGTAGGCCACGGCCTTGAGCAAGGCCACCAGACTTGAGGGCGTGGCGATGATCACATCCTGACGAATGGCGTCTTCCAGCAGCGCCGGATTCTCAGCGAGCGCTGCACTGAGGAACTGATCGCCGGGGATGAACAGGATGACGAAGTCCGGACTCTTCTCGAACTGTGCCCAGTAACTCTTTGCGGACAGCTGCCGTACCCGCTCGGCCACCATATTGGCATGACGTTGCAGCGCATGATCGCGGGCTTCATCGGTGCTGGCTTCCACGGCTTCCAGATACGCATCCAGCGGTGTTTTGACATCCACCACCAGTGTGCGGCCATCGGGCATGTTGATGATCATGTCAGGACGCAGCGCGCCGTCATCGGTGCGGGTGTGCACCTGTTCGCTGAAGTCGCAATGCTCGACCATGCCTGCCAGTTCAGCGAGACGTTTGAGGGTCAGTTCACCCCATTGCCCGCGTACTTCGGGACGACGCAGTGCAGTGACCAGATTGCGGGTCTCTTTCTGCAAGGCCTGCTGACCCAGCGTGACCGTCTCCAGCGAGGCGCGCAGTGAGCCAAAGGTTTCGGCGCGTTCCTTTTCGATGCGGCTGATCTGCTGTTCGGTCTTGCTCAGCGCTTCGCGGATGGGCGCCACCATGGTTTCGATGGCCTTCTCGCGTTCGCTGAGGGCGGCAATGGCGACTTGCTGATGTTGACCCAGATGCTCGCGCGCCAGTTGCAGGAATGTTTCGTTGTTGGCGCGCAGCGAGTTGCCGGCGACCGAATCGAATTCGGCAGTCAGGCGTTCCATGCTGAGCTGCAGCGCGGCCTGACGTTCCTGGTCCAATTGTTCCTGGGATTTGAGCTGTGCCTGCGCCACTGCCAGCTCGTTGCTCAGCGCCTGCTCGCGCTGACTGGCCTTGGCGCGTGCCAGCAACCAGCCTGTCAACAGGCCGATCAGGAGGGCGAAAATGGCAATGATGAATTCCGTATTCATCACAGCGGTTTACTGACTTGCATCAGGTAATTCACGTCCACGTCGGGCCCTAACGTGCATTGCCGGGTGAGAGGATGGAATTGCAGGCCGGTGATGTCCTGCAGTTCCAGTCCGGCCGCACGCACCCAATGCGCCAGTTCGGAGGGACGAATGAACTGCGCATAGGTATGGGTGCCCTTGGGCAGCAAGTGCAGCAGGTATTCCGCGCCCAGTACGGCCATGGCATAGGATTTCGGATTGCGATTGAGCGTCGAGAACACAGCCTGGCCGCCGGGCTTGAGCAAGCTGGCAATGGTGCTGATGATTGCGGCGGGATCGGGTACATGCTCCAGCATTTCCAGACACGTGACTACATCATAGCTGCCGGCATGGGCGACAGCATGCTGTTCGACGGACTGACGCAGATAGCGAATGTCCAGTTGCGAATCCAGCGCGTGCAGAGTTGCGACTTCGATGGTGGTCTCGCCCAGATCAATGCCAGTTACCTGAGCGCCACGCCGGGTCATGGCCTCGCATAACAGACCGCCACCACAGCCCACATCCAGTACGCGCTTGCCGCTGAGTTGCACGCGCTGGTCGATATAACCGACCCGCACCGGATTCATGATGTGTAGTGGTCGGAACTCGCCCTGTTCGTCCCACCAGTGTTGCGCAAGGCTTTCAAAGCGGGCGATTTCGGCGGGATCGTGGTTGGTGCTGGCGTTCATATCCGGGCCTGTATTTCAAGGTGGCGAAGTATAACGGCATGATGTCAGGTCAGTGCGTCTGTCTGGGCTTGTCGTGTCCCTGTCCGGAGCCGGTTTGAGACAGACGGGAGGTCATCGCCGCGGTTGGTTTTAGACCCATCTCAGGCCTGTCTCTGTGCTAGAATTTACCGGATAAGCGCCCTTGTCTGGCGGGCCTGCGACAAGACTGAAAACCAGCGTCCTAGTTACGGAAAAACCGGTTCAACCATGGCTGAAGCTGCACGCGAAATTCTGCACGTCAATCTCGAAGACGAGATGCGCAAATCGTACCTCGACTACGCCATGAGCGTGATCGTGGGGCGTGCGCTGCCGGACGTGCGTGACGGTCTCAAGCCGGTGCATCGCCGCGTGCTGTTTGCCATGCGCGAGCTGGGCAACGACTGGAACAAGGCTTACAAAAAATCGGCCCGCGTGGTGGGTGACGTGATCGGTAAATATCACCCGCATGGCGATTCGGCCGTATACGACACCATCGTGCGCATGGCGCAACCGTTTTCGATGCGTTACATGCTGGTGGATGGCCAGGGAAATTTCGGTTCGGTGGACGGCGATTTCGCTGCGGCGATGCGCTATACCGAAGTACGCATGTCGAAGCTGGCGCATGAGCTGCTGGCCGATATCGACAAGGAAACCGTCGATTTCGTTCCCAACTACGATGAGTCGGAACACGAGCCGGCAGTGTTACCGACACGTGTGCCCAATCTGCTGATCAACGGCCAGACGGGTATCGCGGTGGGCATGGCCACCAACATTCCGCCGCACAATCTGGGTGAAGTGATCGATGCCTGTGTGGCGCTGCTGGACGATCCGGCGATCAGCATCGGCCAACTGATGCAGCACGTGCCGGCGCCGGATTTTCCGACCGCCGGCATCATCAATGGCACGCAGGAAATCGCGCAGGCGTATCACACCGGCCGCGGTCGCGTGTACATGCGCGCCCGTACCAATATCGAAGAGGACGAGAAAGGCCGGCAGACCATTGTGGTCACTGAACTGCCGTACCAGGTCAACAAGGCCCGCCTGATCGAGCGCATTGCCGAGCTGGTGCGCGAAAAAGTTATTGAAGGCATCGCTGCGGATGGTTTGCGCGATGAATCCGACAAGGACGGCATGCGTATTGTCATTGAACTGAAGCGCGGCGAAGTAGCCGATGTGGTGCTGAACAATCTGTTCAAACACACCGCCATGGATTCGGTGTTCGGCATCAACATGGTGGCCTTGCTGGATGGTCAGCCCAAGCTGCTCAATCTCAAGGAAGTGCTCGATGCCTTCCTGCGACATCGCCGCGAGGTAGTGACGCGGCGCACCGTGTTTGAATTGCGCAAGGCGCGTGAACGCGCCCATGTGCTGGAAGGCCAGGCCATTGCGCTGGCCAACATCGATGAAGTGATCGCGCTGATCAAGGCCTCGCCCACGCCGGCAGAAGCCAAGATCGGTTTGTTAAGCCGCGACTGGAGCGGCGGTGCAGTGCCGGAAATGCTCGCACGCGCCGGCGCCATTTCGACGCGTCCCGATGGCCTGTCTGCCGAGTTTGGCTTGCACAACAGTCGCTACCGTCTGTCAGAGGCACAGGCCCAGGCGATTCTGGAATTGCGCTTGCATCGTCTGACGGGTCTGGAGCAGGACAAGATCATCGCCGAGTACCAGGAGCTGCTGTTCAAGATTCAGGATCTGGGCGATATCCTCGCCCGCTCCGAACGTCTGGTGCAGGTGATCCGCGATGAGCTGCTGGAAATCAAGACGGCCTATGCCGATCCACGTCGTACCGAAATCAACCACACGCACTCGGATCTGACGCTGGAAGATCTGATCGAGCCTCAGGATGTAGTGGTAACGCTGTCGCATGGCGGTTACGCCAAGTCGCAACCCCTGGCCGATTACCAGGCGCAGAAGCGCGGTGGCCGCGGCAAGACCGCCACGGCAATGAAGGATGAAGACTTCATCGACAAACTGTTCGTGGCGCATACCCATGACACGCTGCTGTGTTTTTCCAGCACCGGCAAGCTGTACTGGCTGAAGGTGTATCAATTGCCGATGGCCAGCCGCGGCTCGCGCGGCAAACCGATCGTGAATCTGTTGCCGTTGACGGAAGGCGAGCGCATCAATGCCGTGCTGCCGATCCACGAATTCGTCGCGGATCAGTACGTGTTCATGGTCACCAGTCAGGGCACGGTGAAAAAGACTTCTCTGGAAGCGTTCTCGCGTCCCCGTCAGGCCGGCATCATTGCCGTCGATCTGGAAGTGGGTGATCGTCTGGTGGGCGTCGATATCACCGATGGCAGCAAACACATCATGCTGTCCACCGCCAGCGGCAAGGCCATTCGATTCAATGAAGACGACGTGCGGCCGATGGGCCGACTGGCCGCCGGCGTGCGCGGTATTCGTCTGGCGGAAGGCGATGAAGTCATCTCGCTGATCGTGGTCGATGAACAGGGACTGGTGTTGACGGCTTCGGCCAACGGCTATGGCAAGCTCACCGCAGTGACGGAATTCCCGGTGCAGGGTCGTGGCGGGCAGGGCGTGATTTCCCTGCAAACCAGCGAACGCAATGGCGATGTGGTGGCGGCAGTGCAGGTGAAACCGGACGATGAGATCATGCTCATCAGTTCCAACGGTACGCTGGTTCGTACGCCGGTGAAGGACATCTCCGTACTGGGCCGCAATACCCAGGGCGTGCGCCTGATCCGCATTGATGACGATGCCCGTTTGGTCAGTGTCGAACGCATCGTCAGCGAGGGCGGCGATGCGGAAGGCGAAGCCACTGCCGAGGGCGATGCCGTCAGTTAACCGATTATCTGGCTGTTGCGAAACACATGAGCAAACGCGACCATCACGGTCGCGTTTGCATTTGCCGGGTCACTTTCCTGGTTCAATCAGAGATCAAATCAATAATGACTCAGCCTGTCGATCCGGTGACGACACTGCATACTGTCTCGATTTCCACCTTCAGGCTGATGCTGATTCTCGGCACCATGACGGCCTTCGGTCCGTTTGCCATCGACATGTATCTGGCCAGCTTTCCCGGTATCGCCCGCGATCTGGATACCACGCTGGCGCGCGTGCAGCTTACTCTGTCGATGTTCTTCATCGGTCTGGCGGCCGGGCAATTGATCTATGGCCCATTGATTGATCGCTACGGCCGTCGCCGACCGCTGCTGATCGGTGTAGGCGTATTCACGCTGGCCTCGCTGGTCTGTGTGTTTGCGCCTAATGTGGAGTCGTTGATTGCCCTGCGGCTGGTACAGGCATTGGGCGGTTGCGCCGGCATGGTGATCGGCCGTGCCATCATCAGCGATCTGTATAGCGAAGGCGAGGTGGCGCGCGTGCTGTCTTCGATGATGGCGGTGCAGAGCTTCGGACCCATCGTGTCGCCGATGCTGGGCGGCCTGTTGCTGCTGGTTGCAGGCTGGCGCGTCATGTTTGTGGTGCTGACGTTACTGGGATTGCTGTGTTTCACGTTGACGGCGCGTTGGTTGCCGGAAACTCTGCCGCCGGAGAAACGCACCAGCCAGCCCCTGAACCAGATTCTCATCACCTTTGTGCGTTTGTTGTGGCGTCGTGAATTCATCCTGCCCACGCTGGCCGGCAGCGCTGCACTTGCCTGCGTTTCTGTTTTCATTACCGGCTCGCCCTATGTGTTCATGGGACTGCATGGCGTGAACGAGCAGCAGTTTGCCTTGCTGTTCGGTCTGGTCGCGCTGGGGATTGTGATGGGAGCGCAGCTTAATCGAGTGATGTTGCAGCATTGGTCGCCCAGACGGGTGCTGCCCTGGGCTTTGGCGGCAAACATGCTGGTTTCCCTGATGCTGCTTGCCGTCGCTCATCATGCGGCATTGTGGGTGTTCATCATTCCTCTGTTGCTGTGTATCGCCACTGTGCCGTTAATTGGTGCCAACTCGGCTGCCATTGCCATGGCGGCCAGTGGCGGTGAGCTTGGCAGCGCATCGTCAATTTATGGCCTGATACAGTTTGGTCTTGCCAGTGTGGCCAGCAGTCTGGTCAGTACGCTGCATGACGGCACGGCTTATCCCATGGCTTTGGTCATTCTGGGTGCAAGTGTTCTGGGCAACATGATTTATCTGCTGCGCAAATCTGCTGCTTGATTGTCGCCTCAGACCCCATTAGCTTCGACATTCCGGTACTGATCCATTTGCCGTTTCGCAGATTGACAAGATTTGTGGGGTTTTCTGATGCAACTTATCAAATCGCCAGGAAAGCAAAACAGATTTCTTGGCGTGCTGGCATGGATGAGCGCAGCGGCCATGCCTGTGCTGTGGCCATGCGTTCATGCCGCCAATGGCGCAGCAGTCAATTCGCCGGCAGTACCGGTCATTACGAGCAAAGTCACGCAAGAGGATGTTGCCAGTTACCGGACCGGCATTGGGACTGTCCAGCCGATGCAGTCGGTGACGATCAAGGCGCGTGTCGACGGGCAACTCGAAAAAGTCGCTTTCACTGAAGGTCAGGACATAAAACAAGGCGATCTGTTGGCGCAGATTGATCCTCGGCCCTATCAGACCCAGCTCAATCAGGCGTTGGCGCAAAAAGCGCACGATGAGGCGAGCTTGACGGCTGCACTCAAGGATCTGGATCGATATACCAAACTGGTTGCGCAAGGCGTCATCCAGCGGCAAACGCTGGATGCACAGCAGGCGACTGTGGATCAATTAAAGGCCAATCTACAGTCGGATCAGGCGCAGATAGAGAATGCGCGGGTGCAACTCGGCTATACCACCATTCGCTCCCCGGTTAACGGGCGCGCCGGCATGCGTCTGATCGACGCCGGCAACATGGTGCGCGCAGCAGACACCAATGGGCTGGTGGTCATCAACCAGATAGATCCCATCGCGGTGCTGTTCACTTTGCCGGAAGACGATTTTCAGACCGTTAATCAGGCAATACAGAAGTCGGGCAAGAATTCATTGTCCGTCACGGCCCTGGCGCGCCATGGTGATACACCGCTCGGTACTGGCCGTTTGTTGTTGTTGAACAATCAGATTGATACTTCTACCGGCACCTTCCAGTTGAAGGCGTTGTTTCCAAACCCAATGCATGCGTTGTGGCCGGGGCAGTACGTTAACGTTCGTTTGCAGGTTGGCGCCCGCCGCACTGTACTCACGGTGCCGGAATCGGCCGTGCAGCGTGGTCCTGACGGACTATTCGTGTATGTCGTCCAGCCTGACAGCACGGTCACCGCACAAACAATTCGCACTGCGCAAACTCAGGATGGCAAGACGGTGATCGATGAGGGTCTTGCGGTGGGCGAACGGGTGGTCGTGGACGGTCAATTCAAAATCAAGCCAGGTACGAAAGTAGTGGAGGCCAGGCAAACTGCAATTCCCGCCGCCAACGCCAAACAACAGACCAGCGCTCGACCATGAACATTTCGGCCATATTCATCCGGCGGCCGATTGGCACTTCGCTGCTGGCCGCTTCCATTTTGTTACTGGGCATCACGGCCTGGCCTTTGTTGCCGGTGGCGCCGGTGCCGCAGGTCGATTTTCCGACCATCCAGGTCTCGGCATCGTTGCCGGGGGCGAGCCCGGAAACCATGGCGGCTACGGTGGCGACGCCACTCGAGCGCAAGCTGTCGTTGATTTCGGGATTGAACCAGATGACGTCGGCGAGTTTTCTGGGTTCGACCAGCATCACGTTGCAGTTTGATCTGGATCGCAACATTGATGCCGCCGCGACCGATGTGCTGGCGGCGATCAATGCCGCTGCCGGACAGTTGCCCAGCAATCTTCCCAGTCCGCCGACCTACCGCAAAACCAATCCGGCTGACCGCCCGATCATGATCATTGCGGCGACCTCGGATACGCTGCCGCTGACCACCATCTCGGATTACACCGAAAATATTCTCGCGCAGCAGATTTCCCAGATTGCCGGCGTCGGTGAAGTCAGTATTTTCGGATCGCAACGACCCGCTGTCAGGGTGCAGATAGACCCGGATAAAGTCGCCGCGCTGAACCTAGGGCTGGAAGATATTCGCGCGCAATTGGTGACGGCTTCCGTTAGCGCGCCCAAAGGGGCATTCGATGGACCTAAACAGAATATCACCGTCTATGCCAACGATCAGATCTTTTCAGCCAAGGACTGGAACGACGTCATCGTCGCATACCGTAAAGGCGCGCCGGTGCGCGTGCGCGATGTCGGTACCGCGCTTGATGCGGCGGAAAATACCAAGCTTGCAGCCTGGGCGTATGCAGGCGCCGGGGCAGCGCGCGAGATGGGCGTCAGCGGCCAGCGCACCATCGGACTGGCGGTAAGAAAGCAGCCTGACGCGAATGTCATTGCAACGGTAGAGAAGATCAAGGAGCTGTTGCCGGCATTACAGTTGTCGCTGCCGCAAGCCATGCGTGTCAGCATCATCTCCGACCGTACCATGACCATTCGCGCCTCGGTCAAGGAGGTCGAGTTCACCTTGATCCTGACCGGTTTTCTGGTGGTGGGGGTCATCTTCGCCTTTCTGCGCGACATCCCCGCGACTCTCATCCCCGGCATCACGGTGCCGTTGGCGGTCCTCGGCACGGCAGCCGTCATGTATCTGTGCGGATATAGTCTGGACAATCTCTCGCTGATGGCGCTGACCATTGCCACCGGTTTCGTCGTCGACGACGCCATTGTCATGCTGGAAAACATCTATCGTCATGTCGAAGACGGCATGCCGCCGTTCGAGGCGGCGATACGTGGCGCGCAGGAAGTCGGTTTCACGATCATTTCCATTTCGGCGTCGTTGGTTGCGGTATTCATTCCATTGTTGTTGATGGGGGGCATTATCGGGCGCATGTTTCGTGAGTTTGCGGTGACCGTTACTATTGCCATTGCCGTATCTGTGGCGTTATCGCTGTCCTTGACGCCCATGCTGTGTTCGCGTTTTCTCAAACAACGTGATGAGCGAGCGTCGCATGGCCGTGTGTTCATGTTCTTCGAGAACGGCTTCAAGATAATGCAGGCTCGATACGAACGTATGCTGCGCATCGTGCTTGCGCGTCAGGGATGGACGCTGGCGGTGTTCATCGCGACCGCCATTGTGACTGTCGCATTGTACGTTTTTATCCCCAAGGGTTTTTTTCCGGAACAGGATACGGGAACTATCATTGGTATCGCCGAATCCGCCCAGGACACTTCATTTACGGCCATGTCGGAAAAAGCGCTCACCATCGCGGATATCGTTCGCGAGGACCCGGCAGTGGAGAGCTTTATCATCAATTCCGGCGGCACCGCGACCAACAGCGCCACTTATTTCATCAATCTGCGGTCGCGTGAAAACGGTCGCACGGCCGGTTCGGATGAGGTGATTGCCCGTTTGCGGCGCCAGGCGGCTGCGGTCCCGGGCGTCAACTTCTATATGCAGGTGATGCAGGATATCAACATGGGAGGACGGTCCGCCCGCACCCAGTATCAATACACGCTCACGGACTCGGATATCGCCGAACTGAGTAGCTGGGCGCCGCGCATACTTGACCGCCTGCGCGCGCTGCCGCAACTGGTGGATGTGGTGTCTGATCAGCAAACCAGCGCCGCAGCGCTGAATCTCATTATCGATCGCGACCGTGCGGCGAGCTATGGCGTCTCGCCCGCAGC
This sequence comes from Steroidobacteraceae bacterium, assembly GCA_050248275.1. Classification (GTDB taxonomy): domain Bacteria; phylum Pseudomonadota; class Gammaproteobacteria; order Steroidobacterales; family Steroidobacteraceae; genus CAILZL01. Next base: position 77,127 of record JBFWSR010000014.1, on the reverse strand, counting down.
CATCGATGCCACCATCTACGATGCAATCGGGCAACGGCAGGTGGCGCAATATTTTACGCAATTGAATACCTATCGCATCATTCTCGAGGTCTCGCCCAAATTGCAGGAGAACCCGGATTTGCTCGACCGGCTTTATGTGAGTTCGGCGACGCTCGGCAAACAGATTCCGCTATCGAGTTTCGTCAAGATTGACAATACGCATACCAATTACCTCTCGGTGAGTCACCAGGGGCAATTTCCGGCGATCACCATTTCCTTTAATCTGTCCGCTGGATATGCGCTTGGCGACGCAGTGCAGGCGATCCAGGAGACGATGAAAACCATCAATACTCCTGGCACGATACATGGCAGCTTCCAGGGTACTGCGCAAGCATTCCAGGATACGCTGGCAACGCAGCCTTACTTGATTGCCGCTGCCTTGATAGCGGTATATATCGTGCTGGGTCTGCTGTATGAAAGTTACATTCATCCACTGACCATTCTCTCGACACTGCCTTCTGCAGGTGCTGGCGCGTTATTGATTCTGCTGGTGTCCGGCTACGATCTGAGCGTCATTGCCTTGATAGGCATCATCCTGCTGATCGGCATCGTCAAGAAAAACGGCATCATGATGGTCGATTTTGCACTGACTGCCGAGCGCGAGCGCGGACTGACTTCAGAGGAGTCCATTTTCGAGGCATGCCTGATGCGCTTCCGGCCGATCATGATGACCACCATGTGCGCCATCCTTGCCGGCCTGCCCCTGATGCTCGGCCATGGCACGGGATCGGAGCTGCGGCGTCCATTGGGTTTTGCCATGGTGGGCGGTCTGGTGCTGTCGCAAATGCTGACACTGTTCACCACGCCGGTGGTTTACCTGTATCTTGACCGCCTGAGCAACTGGTTTGCGCGTCGCAAGTCTGTCACTGCCGCCAACGGACCCAGCCGTCAGACTTGATGACCAACGATCATGAAGGAGCAAAACCATGCCCAAGGTCGATAGCAGCATTGCCGTGTTTGCCGCAGAGGTGGCGTCGCGCAAGAAACCTTCAAACTATCCCGAACCTTTTGCATCGCGCATGGCGGGACGTGAAAAGCGCGCACTGGGTGAGATTTTCGGCCTGAAAAATTTCGGCGTTAATCTCACGCGCTTGCAACCCGGCGCAGTATCGGCGCTGCGTCACGCGCACAGCAAACAGGATGAGTTCATCTACATCCTACAGGGACATCCGTTGCTGGTGACGGATCAGGGCGAAACGCCGCTGGCTCCCGGCATGTGCGCCGGTTTTGCCGCAGGTACGGGCGATGCGCATCATCTGGTCAATCTGTCCAGCGAGGAAGTGGTGTATCTGGAGGTGGGTGATCGCACGCCGGGAGATACCGCTTTTTATCCCGATGACGATATTCAGGCTGCCATGGTGGAGGGCAAGTGGCGCTTCACTCACAAGGATGGTACGGCCTATTAGGGCGTTGCAAACGGGGTTGCGAATGCGCTGACCGCCAGCGCATCAAGTCTGGCCAACTGATTCCGCTGCCACTGCCCGAGGGCCGCAGGTAGAATGACAGCCCCAATCGGCTGTTTGCTGTCCAACTCCATGCATGTATTTTCCTTCGATATTGAAACCATCCCTGACGTTGAGCTGGGACGGCGGCTGTATGGTCTGGATGACTTGACCGACAAGCAGGTCGGCTATGTCATGCAGACCAAGCGGCGCGAGGAAACCGGCAACGAGTTCCTGAGTCTGGAGCAGCAGCGGGTGGTGGCGATTTCAGTGGCGCTGCGCTCGCGCGACAGTTTCAAGGTATGGAGCCTCGGCGAGCCGGATGCGCCCGAAGCCGAGATCATCCAGCGTTTTTTCGATGGCATTGAAAAATACTCACCGGACCTGGTGTCCTGGAATGGCAGCGGTTTCGATCTGCCGGTGCTGCATTATCGCGCGTTGCGCCATGGCATCCAGGCGCCGCGCTACTGGGAAACCGGCGATGAAGATCAGGCGTTTCGCTGGAACAATTATCTGAACCGCTTTCACTGGCGGCATATCGATGTGATGGATGTGCTGTCCGGTTATCAGGGTCGTGGTCGCGCCAGCCTGCAGAATGTGGCGATGCTGCTGAATCTGCCCGGCAAGCTGGGCATGAGCGGCGACAAAGTCTGGGATTGCTGGCTGGAGGGCGGCATTGAGGAGATCCGCAATTATTGCGAGACCGATGTGCTCAATACCTTCCTGGTGTATCTGCGTTTCGAGCTGATGCGCGGCCGTTTGTCGCGTGAACAATATGCCGAAGAAAACCGGCGGGTCCGCGAATACCTGCGTGCTCACGATAAAGCGCATTTTCAGGAGTTTCTCGCCGCCTGGCCCGAGGTGGCTGCATGAGCCGGCACAAGCATGCCATGAAGCTGTTGCCGCCACAGATACTGGACGTCGTTGACCTGTCGCATGAAGCGCAGGGCATCGCCCGTCTGGAAGGGCGCGCGGTATTCATCGACGGCGCCTTGCCCGGCGAAACGGTCGAAGTGCAGTTGCTGCAACGTCGCAAGGGCGTGCAGGAAGCGCGTCTGGTGCAGATCATCAAGCCTTCGCCCGATCGGGTCGAGCCCAGGTGTCGGCATTACTCGTTGTGCGGCGGTTGCGCCGAGCAGCATCTTGCCACTGACAAACAACTGGCTGTCAAGCAGACGCAATTGCTGGAGAACATGGCGCGTATCGGCAAGGTGGAGGTACCCGTGGTATTGCCGCCGCTGCAGGCCGATGTCTGGAATTATCGTCGGCGGGCCCGTCTGGGTGCGCGCTGGGTGCCGCAGAAAAATCGCACGCTGGTGGGCTTTCGCGAGCGCAGCAACAGCAAGCTGGCGGACATCCGTCGTTGCGAGGTGTTGCGTGAGCCGCTGAGTTCGCTGATCGAACCTTTGAGCCTCCTGCTGGGCAGCCTGAGTGTGCGCGATCGCGTGCCGCAGGTGGAAGCGGCGGTGGCCGACAACATTACTGCCCTGGTGATCCGCATTCTGGATGATCTGACTGAGGCGGATCGCATCGCCTTGCATGCTTTCCGCGTGCAGCATGGCGTGCAGATTTATTTGCAGCGTGAAGGTTACGACAGCATCGCGCCGCTACATCCCGACAGCGTGCAGCCACTGATTTATACGCTGCCGCAGTTCAAGCTCGAATTCGAATTCCTGCCCAATGACTTCATCCAGGTGAATGGCGCTCTCAACCAGCAGATGGTGGCGCTGGCATTGCAGTTGCTGGCCGTGAACTCGCAGGATGTGGTGCTGGACCTGTTCTGCGGCCTGGGAAATTTCTCGTTGCCGCTGGCGCAGCAGGCCGCGCAGGTATTAGGTATAGAGGGCGAAGCGACATTGGTCGAACGCGCCCGCGATAATGCGCGCCGCAATGGACTGAGCAACGTCGAGTTCATGATGGCCAATCTGTTTGAGGAACATAAAGATTCGCCTTTCGCCAAACGCAGGTTCAACAAGGTATTGCTCGATCCGCCGCGCGCCGGCGCGCGGGAGATTCTGCCTGTCATTGCCAATTGTGGGGCCAAATGCGATGCGCAGCGCGTGGTGTACATCTCCTGTCATCCAGGCAGTCTGGCGCGTGATGCCGGCATTCTGGTGCATGAGCTGGGTTACACGCTTAAATCGGCAGGCGTGCTGGATATGTTTCCACACACCGCCCATGTGGAATCGGTAGCGGTGTTTGAGAGAAACTGATCCGCGGTAGTGAATAGTTGAGTCAGCCATGACCCTCGGTCCCCTCATGATCGATCTGCTCGGCAAGGAATTGCTGGCTGAAGAGCGCGAGTTGCTCAAACATCCGCTGGTGGGCGGCATCATTCTGTTCACGCGTAATTTCGACAGCCGCGAACAGATACAGCAACTGGTAGCCGATGTGCGCGCCGTGCGCACGCCACCCTTGCTGGTGGCGGTGGACTATGAAGGCGGGCGGGTACAGCGGTTTCGCAAGGATTTCACCGTGCTGCCGCCGATGCGGGTCATCGGCCAGCTTTATGACCAGGATCATCGCGCGGGCCTGCATCTGGCCCGGCAGGCAGGCTGGCTATTGGCTGCCGAACTGCGTGCTGTCGGCATCGATCTGAGTTTCGGTCCTGTGGTCGATCTCGATTACGGCGCTAGCAGCGTCATTGGCGATCGTTCCTTCCATCGCGATGCGCGCGTGGTGGGCGACCTGGCGGTGGCGATGATGCATGGCATGCGCGATGCCGGCATGTGCGCCGTGGCCAAGCATTTTCCGGGACATGGTGCCGTGGTGGCCGATTCGCATGTGGCGCTGCCGGTGGATCGACGTCACTACGTGGACATGGGTAATGACCTGCATCCCTACACGCGCCTGATCGACAACCAGTTGCCGGCGGTCATGGCTGCGCATGTGGTGTTCGAAAAAATCGACAGCGTGCCGGCCAGCTTTTCACGCAAATGGCTGGTGGATGAACTGCGCGGCAAGCTCGGCTTTACCGGCGCGGTGTTTTCCGATGATCTGAGCATGGAAGGCGCCAGCATCATGGGGGCCATGCCGCAACGGGCGAGTAAGGCATTGGCTGCAGGCTGCGATATGGTGCTGATCTGCAATCATCGCGAGGCTGTGCTGCAAACCCTGCACGAGCTGGATATCCAGCCCGATCCGGTCAGCCTGATGCGTCTGGCCCGTCTGCATGGCCTGCCGGGTCTCAATCAACAGCAACTGCTGGCCTCGGCGCAGTGGCAAAGCTGTCTGGCTGCGGTGTCAAGCTGTCAGGATCGCACCCAGTTCTCAGTTTGAAATCGTGATGCCGGCCAATAGGGTGCAAACCCGGCATGACAGGGGTAGCCTCGGACCCATTCCCTTGCGCTTGTGTGGAGCCCCACGTGTCACTGGATTGGCTGGTCCTGCAAAGTCTCATCGACGCCTCGCCGGAAGGCGTGGTCGTGTGCGATGCCCAGGGTAGCGGCTGGCCGGTGGTATATGCCAATCGTGCCTTCGAACAGCTGACCGGATATGGCAGCAGCGAATTGCAGGGACGCGGACTGTCATTCCTGCAACAGGGTGAAGATACCCAGGAAGGCCTGACATTGATTCGTGCCGCCTTGCGTGAAGGCGTCGCCTGTCGCACCGTGCTGCGCAACTATCGCAAGGACGGTTCATCGTTCATCAACGAATTGCAGCTGATCCCGATTCGCGACCAGCAGGGCAAACTCATTCATTTCGCCAGCTTCCACCGGGTCGGCAATGAGCGCGCTATCGCCAGCATTGGCGAAGCGGCCGCTGACCCCATGCTCAGCACACAGCGCCTGCTGGCCCATGTGCGCGAAGACAAACAAACCGGCTTGCTGCGCCGCTCTTATTTCGAAGACCTGCTGCGTCGTGATTTCTCATTGGCGCAACGCGAACAGAAACCGCTGACCATGATGGTGTTCGAGATCGATCACGCCAATGCCTATCGTGAAGTATTCGGTCCTTCGGGCGCGGAGCTGACTTTCAAACGGGTGGCGCGCGCTGTGGCCGCTTGTTTCCGTCGCTCCAGCGATTTATGCGCACGCTGGGAAGACAGCCAGATCATTGCCGCCGCCCTCACCACTGAATCGGAACAGGCACAACGCATGGCCGAGATGGTGGCTTCGCGTGTCCGCGATCTGGCCATTCATCATCCCCGCGCCGCCACATCACGTTACGTCACCGTCAGTTTCGGGGTAATTTCCGCCATTCCCGAGCAACACGACAATGCTTCGCAATACATTGTGCGCGTCATGCATGCCTTGCGGACGGAGCAGGGCGGCGGTGCTTTGCGCAAAGCAGCGTTGTAAACCATCAAGTTAATCAGTGGACTGCATTCAGCGTATCGCGATGCCCTCTGTTTAATCAGGGTATCCATTGCGAATATCTCCCGCTCATCAGAAGGCAGACCCGGGTTGCTGCAAGAACTCCAATTCTTCCTCCGTTGACACACGCTGCAGCATCTGATTGCGATGCGGGAAGCGGCCGAAGCGTTCGATGATGGCTTGATGACGCCGGGCGAAATCCAGATACCCGTCGAAAACGGATTTCATTTCTGGCGATACGGCTGAGGCCAGTTCTCGATATAGTTGCACGCTCCGTTGCTGGTCGTCGCGGGATTCTGAGTGTTCCAGTGGCAGGTAATAGAAAACACGTTGAATGGGGCGTAGCTGCAAATCCAGTCGTTGCTCCAGACCGGCCTTGCACCAGTTGCGCGCCAAGGCATCAAAGGCGAAAGCCCGAGGCGTATCACGATAAATGTTGCGCGGTACTTGATCCGTGAGCAGGATCAGCACCAGACGGCCCAATGGCGTTTCGCTCCAGACAGTCAGTGAACCCATCGCAGCAGCTTGTACAGTGGTTTCGAAACGCTGCTTGATCTCGGCATCCGCTGCCTCGTTCTTGGACCACCACAGCGCGGCTTGTTTTTGAGCCACCACGGCATCATTGGCGTCGTCGCCAAACCAGAAGTCCAGAATCGCAGTGAATGGCTGTGGCATGTTGACTTCGATATTTGCAGAAAGCCTGCATGACGGACGCGATGAATCACATCCCTGCATGAGCGACAGTTATCCTGTGAGTAACTTATTCCGCCGCTTTTCGTTTCGGCGGATGCCTGGCGCCTACATGCAGCTGATTGCGCGCTGCGGCGAGTTCCACCTGGCGTTGCCGTTCGCGCAGGCCATGTTTCTTCGCATCACTGGTTTGGTCGTGACAGTGCGCGCAGCTTACGCCCAGTTCATACAGCGGTGAGGCCTTGTCTTGCGGAGTGAGCGGATAACGACAGGAACGACACAGTTCGTATTCGCCCAGTTGCAGCCCATGTCCCACGGCGACACGTTCGTCGAACACGAAGCAGTCGCCTTCCCACAGGCTGTCCTGTTCCGGCACGGCTTCCAGATATTTCAGGATGCCGCCCTGCAGGTGATACACCTCGTCGAAGCCTTCGGCGCGCATGAAAGCCGTGGATTTTTCGCAGCGAATGCCGCCGGTGCAGAACATGGCGACCCTGGGCTTTTTTGCCAGTGATTGCTGCTGGCGAATCCATTCAGGGAATTCGCGAAAGCTCTTGATGTTGGGATTGATCGCGCCCTTGAAGGTGCCGATGGCCACTTCATAATCGTTGCGGGTGTCGATCACCACGACTTCTGGATCGCTGATCAGTTGATTCCATTCTTCGGGACGGACATAGGCGCCGACTATCTTGTTGGGATCAATGCCGGGTACACCCATCGTGACGATCTCGCGCTTCAATCGCACTTTCATGCGATGGAAGGGCATGGCATCGGCAAAGGATTCCTTATGGGCCAGATCGGCCAGACGTGGGTCGCTGCGCAGTCGGGCGAGCACGGCATGAATGCCTGTATGTGTGCCGGCAATGGTGCCGTTGATGCCTTCGGCGGCCAGCAGCAACGTGCCCTTGATGCCATGTTGATCGCAACAGGCTTGCAAAGGCGCCTGCAACGTCTGGTAATCGGGCAGGTCGGCGAATTTGTATAAAGCGGCGACGAGAAATTTGCTCATAGGCATTCCGGTATTTTACCTGTCATTTTTTCCTGCTCTTCGCAATGGCCGCGGCTGCGATCGCTGCTGGAGCGAGTGCCATGCCATCCAGCAAGTCTTCGGCGGCCTTGAAGCGGATTTCGCTCTGTTCCAGTGGCAACACGAAGCGCAGCTTATGCGGTCCATCGAATTTGTGCGTGCGTGCGTTGCGTTGCACGAACAGAATCAGATTGGCTGGATCAAGGTTGGCATCGGCGGCAAATTGCGCATGGCCGCCATTGGCGTGCAGGTCGAGCTTGCGGATGCCCAGCGCCTTGGCGCGCAGCTTGAGTTCGGCAATGTGGAACAGGTTCCTGGCCGGTTCGGGCAGCAGACCGAAACGGTCGATCATTTCCACCTGTAGTTCACGCAGCGCCTCACTCGATTCTGCGGCGGCAATGCGTTTATACAGCACCAGACGCATGTGCACATCGGGCATGTAGTCTTCAGGCAGCAATGACGAGACATGCAGATCGACTTCCGGCCCGCGATACAGCGGTTGATCCAGCTCGGGGATCTTGCCTTGCTTCAACGCCGCCACAGCGCGTTCCAGCATTTCCATGTACAGGGCAAAGCCGATCTCCTGAATCTGGCCGCTTTGCTCGTCGCCCAGCAATTCACCGGCGCCGCGAATTTCCAGATCGTGCGTGGCCAGCGTAAAGCCGGCGCCCAAATCTTCCAGTGATTCGATGGCTTCCAGACGTTTGACCGCATCGGCAGTCATGTTGGCCTTGGGCGGCGTCAGCAGATACGCATAGGCTTGGTGATGCGAGCGGCCGACGCGGCCGCGCATCTGGTGCAACTGCGCCAGACCGAATTTGTCGGCGCGGTCGATGATGATGGTGTTGGCCGTGGGCACGTCGATGCCGCTTTCAACGATGGTGGTGCAGACGAACAGGTTGCAGCGCTGGTGACTGAAATCCAGCATCACCTGTTCCAGTTCGCGCTCACGCATCTGACCATGACCGATGGCGATATTGGCTTCGGGCACCAGCCCGGCCAGCGTATGTGCGGTTTTCTCGATGGTCTCGACGCTGTTGTGCACATAGTAAATCTGGCCGCCGCGACGAATCTCGCGCAGACAGGCTTCACGCACCGCTGCGCCATCGAAAGGCGTCACGAAGGTCTTGATGGCCAGACGGCTGGCAGGCGGAGTGGTGATCAATGACAGATCGCGCAAGCCGCCCATGGCCATGTTGAGCGTGCGTGGAATCGGCGTGGCGGTGAGCGTCAGCACATCGACTTCGGCGCGCAGATGTTTGAGTTTTTCCTTGTCCTTGACGCCAAAGCGATGCTCTTCATCGACGATGATCAGGCCGAGGTTCTTGAAATGCACCGAGCTTTGCAGCAACCGATGCGTGCCCACTACGATGTCCACGGTGCCGGCTTCCAGTCCCTTCAAGGCTTCATTCACCTGGGTCGCGCTGCGGAAGCGTGACATGGTCTCGATCTTCACCGGCCAGTCGGCAAAGCGATCGGCGAAGGTTTGATAGTGCTGTTGCGCCAGTAGTGTGGTGGGCACCAGAACCACCACCTGCTTGCCTGCCTGTACGGCCACGAAAGCCGCCCGCAGCGCCACTTCGGTCTTGCCGAAGCCGACATCGCCGCAGACCACGCGATCCATCGGCTTGCCGCTGGCCATGTCATTGATGACTGCGGCAATGGCCTGCGCCTGATCGGGCGTTTCTTCAAAACGGAAGGCATCGGCAAAGGCGCGCAGTTCGGCATCGGCCGCTTGCAGCGACGTGCCTTGGCGAGCAGCGCGACGTGCGTACAGGTCGAGCAATTCAACTGCGGTGTCGCGTACTTTCTGCGCGGCCTTCTTCCTGGCCTTGGCCCAGGTATCCGTGCCCAGCTTGTGCAAGGGTGCGTTGTCGGCTGCCGAGCCGGTATAGCGACTGACCCTGTCCAGCGCCTGCACCGGCACATAGATCTTGTCGCCATCGGCATATTCCAGCACCAGGAACTCGCCTGTGAGGCCGGCCACCTCCATGGTCTTGAGTCCCAGATAACGACCCACGCCATACTCGTCATGCACCACCGGCGCGCCGGGCACCAGATCGGACAGGTCGCGAATGATCTTTTCCGGATCGCGATCGGCATGACGGCGGCGGCGTTCCTGCTTGGCGCGCTCGCCGAACAACTGTTCTTCAGCCAGCACCGTGATCGGCGGATATTTGAGCTGCAGGCCGCGTGCAATGGGCGATACGGTGATGGCCAGCGGCACGTCGCTGGCCATGAACAATTGCCAGTCATCCATGCTGGGCGCGTTGAGCTGATGTTTGCGCAGGATGTCGAGCAGCATTTCACGGCGGCCGGTGGATTCGGCGGCAATCAGCGTGCGGCCGGGATAACTGTGCAGGTGATCGAGCAACGCACGGGCCGGTTCAGGCGCACGTGCATCGAGCTTCACCGGCGGCGGCGTGGTGCTGGCGAAGTTCTGCCAGGAAACATGCTGGCGGTTCGGGTCCAGCTCATTCATCGACAGCTCGATTTGCCGGCGTGCATTCAGGCGCGTCTGAAAATCGACCGGCGACAGGAACAATTCTTCCGGCGTGAGGATGGGACGTTCGGTGTCATGGGCTCGCTGCTCATGCCGTTCCACAATCGACTGCCAGGCGCTTTCCAGCAGCTCATTGAACTCCGTGCCATAAGCCACGACCGACTCTGCCGGCAGATAAGCGAATACATCGCTCAATTGTTCAAAGAACAAAGGCAGGTAGTATTCGATGCCGGCGGGCGCCGCGCCTTCCGCCACATCCTTGTACATGGGTACGCGCGTCAGGTCGCCTTCAAAGCGGGTACGGAAGCGACGCTTGTAGAACTGCACGCTCTCGGCGCTGAGTGGAAACTCGCGCGCCGGCAGCAGCTTGATGCGTGCCACTTTTTCCAGCGTGCGCTGCGTATCCACATCGAAACTGCGAATGCTTTCCACTTCTTCGTCAAACAGATCGATGCGATAGGGTGCGGCACTGCCCATGGGGAACAGATCGAGCAATGAACCACGTACTGCAAACTCGCCCGGCGCCATCACCTGTGAAGTGTGCGCATAGCCGGCAGCTGTCAGCTTGAAGCGGAACGTATTGAGATCCAGCCGGTTGCCGACGGCAATATCGAAGGCATGTGCATCGATGTAACTGCGCGGCACCAGACGCTGCAGCACCGTATCGACATCCATCAACACCACGCCCTGCTTCAATGTGGGTAGCCGCGACAGCGTACTCAGACGTTGCGAAATGATGTCGGGGTGCGGTGCGAACAGGTCGTAGGGCAGGGTTTCCCAGCCGGGAATGGTCAGCAGCTCCAGCGACCTGGGCAGGAATACCCGCAACTCGTCTTCCATGCGGCTGAGTTCGCGTGCATTGGCTGTAACGACCAGCAGTGGTGCCGCTAATGCCTGCGCCGCTTCCGCCAGTTTCAGCGCCATGGCCGAGCCATACAATTGTCCCCAGCGCACGCGGGGCTTGTCGGCCGACGGAATCAGGAATTTCTTGCTCACAGTTGCGCGGGATACTCAGTAGTCCAATGCCAATAGTCCGGCCTCAAGTCGAACGACTTGCCGGGTTCAAGGGGACGCAAGGGTAGCAGGCAGCGGTAGGTGTTGAAACCATTGGCTTGTAGAAGTGAAGGCCACCAAAACGCAACAGGCCGACGCATGGCCGGCCTGTTGCATTCGCAAAGCGGGTGAGATTAGCGGATCACGCTGTGGATCACATGCTGGTATTCGAAATACACGCTGAAGCCGGGATAGTCCCAGCGGGTAATGGGCGGCTTGCCGATGGCGGCGGAGCGTTGCGTGGGCGCGCCGAACTGGGCTTCCACCTTGTTCATGTTGACGCCGCGGGCTGGGACTGCTGCCGGCGCGTTGGTGGCTTCAGCGGGTGTTTTGCCGGGCATGGACACTTCATCCGACCAGGCACTGCCAACGGGAGCCATGGTGGCCAGGCAGGCGGCGGCAAGTACAAACGAGCGGCTGTGCATACGAGCGGGGCGCATGGCGGAGTCTCCTGACAATATCCGGGCGAACTATAGCACCTGCCATCAGGGGGTCCGACGGATAAGCGTGCATTTGTATGACCGGCATCACTAAAATCGCCGTCCTTGTCCCTGCGGAGGTCGGCCCGGTTCGCTGTGGAGCGAACGGGCATTGTGAATGTTCCATCCCCTGCCTGTGTATATCGGTCTGCGCTATGTGCGCACCCGTCGCCGTGGCTTCTTCGTTTCCTTCATCAGCTGGGTGTCGATGTTGGGGGTATGTCTGGGCGTGGCGGCGCTGATCGTGATCCTGTCGGTGATGAACGGCTTTGAGGCCGAGCTGCGCAGCCGCCTGCTGAACCTGTCTTCGCATGCAACGCTGTCCGGTTCGCCACAGCAACTCAGTCACTGGCAACAACTGGCCGAACGGGTCCGTCAGGTGCCGGGAGTGGTGGGCGTGGCGCCGTATATCGAATTGCAGGGCATGGTCGGCCGCAATGGCATGCTCACCGGCGTCAAATTACGCGGCGTGTTGCCGGATCAGGAGCCGCAGGTGTCGGACATCGATTCACATATGGTGTCCGGCAAGCTGGATACGCTCAAGGCAGGGGCGCAATACCTGCTGCTGGGCGCGGGGCTGGCCTGGCAGTTGCAGGCACAGGTGGGCGATGAAGTCACCGTGCTGATTCCAGAAACGCTGGCAGGTACGACGGAATTACGGCCGCGCCTGCAAAGCTTCATCATCGGCGGCATTTTCGAGTTCGGCGCGCAGGAACAGGACAGCTCGCTGGTGTTGCTGCACATGGCCGATGCGGCCGCGCTGGCCGGCACTGAAGGCGCGCCCAATGGCCTGCGCCTGAAGTTCAGCGACATCTTTGCGGCGCCGGAGCAGGTCCGGCAGATTAATCAGATGCTGGGCAGCCAACTGGCGAGCAGCGACTGGACGCAGGAAAACGCCGGTTATTTTCGCGCCGTGCGCATTGAAAAAACCATGATGGCGGTGATGTTGATGTTGATCGTGGCCATTGCCGCATTCAACATCGTGGCGGCGCTGGTCATGGTGGTGAATGAAAAACGGACTGACATCGCCATCCTGCGCACCGTGGGTCTGTCGCCGCGTCAGGTGATCGCCGTGTTCATCACGCAGGGTTTGCTGATTGGCTGGGTGGGCATTCTGGCCGGGCTGGCGCTGGGACTGAGTCTAGCGCTCAACGTCAGCCGCATCGTGCCGTGGATCGAACACAGTTTCGGCGTGCATTTCTTCGATCCCACGGTTTATTACATCACACAGATTCCCTCGGAAGTGCATGCCCTGCAAGTGTTCTGGGTGGCGTTGATCGCCCTGGTATTGACGGCGCTGGCGACGATTTATCCCGCCAGACGCGGCGCCAGTGTCGAGCCGGCGGAAGCGTTGCGTTATGAGTAATAACGAGTAATGGCCATGCAGCGCTATTTCGAGTGGCTTATCGGCGTGCGGTACCTGCGCTCCAAAGGCATGGCCGGACAAAACAACGGCAACCGTTTCCTGTCGGTGATCTCCACCATTTCATTGACGGGCGTGGCGCTGGGCGTTGCCGTGTTGCTGGTGGTGCTGTCGGTGATGAACGGTTTCGAACGCGAGCTGCGTGAACGCATTCTCGGCATTACCGCACATGCCACCATCAGTGGCTTTGGCGCGCCGTTATCGGACTGGCAGGGCGTGCGTGACCGCGTGATCAAACACGCTGGCGTGGTGGGCGCGGCGCCCTATATCGAACAACAGGCCTTGCTGCTGACTACGGGCGCTTCAGGCGATGCCAATAGCGGTGTGATGTTGCGCGGCGTCTTGCCGGAGGAAGAGGTTCAGATCGCCACCTTGAATACGCACATGCAGGCCGGCGTCTTTGACAGCCTGCGTGCCGGCGATTACGGCATTGTGCTGGGCGATGAACTGGCCAGGGCGCTGCACGTGAAAGTAGGCGATCGCGTCATGGCCGTCACTGCGCAGGGTACGGTCACCATGGCGGGCGTCATTCCACGCAGCAAGCGCTTCACCGTGGTGGGCATCTTTGCGGTGGGCATGTATGAGTACGATCGCAATTATGCCTATGTGCACTTGCAGGATGCGGCGCGCCTGTATCGCATGGGCGATGCCGTTACCGGTCTGCGCCTCAAACTCGATGATGTATTCGCGGCGCAGAGCCTGGCCATCCAGATTGCGCATCAATTGGGTGGTGGCTTCTATGTGGACGACTGGACGCGCAAGCATGCCAATTTCTTTCGTTCCATTGCACTGACCAAATCCATGATGTTCCTGATCCTGCTGCTGGTGGTGGCTGTTGCTGCATTCAATGTCATCGCCACCCTGGTGATGGTGGTGAAGGATAAGCACGCCGACATCGCCATTCTGCGCACGCTGGGTGCGACGCCGCGGCAAATCATGGCGGTGTTTATCGTGCAGGGCACACTAATCGGTGCCATTGGCGTGCTGTCGGGCATCGTGCTCGGTGCGCTATTGTCATGGAATCTCGAACGCCTGATTCATGGTCTGGAAAACCTGCTGAATACGCGTTTCATGGATGCCCGGCTGTACTTCATGAGCGATCTGCCTGCGGCGGTGGAGTGGCGCGATGTGTTGCAGGTGGCCGGCGTGGCCTTTGCCATGTGCTGCCTGGCGACGTTATATCCGGCCTGGCGTGCGGCGCGCATTGAACCGGCTCAGGCGCTGCGTCATGAGTAATTCGATTGGAGTGGCTGTGAGCAATAACCATCATGTCGTGCTGGCCTGTGAACACCTCAGCAAGCGTTTTGTCGAGGGCGACACCAGCCTGACGGTATTGAATGACGTGAGCCTGTCCATTCTGTCCGGCGAGCGCATTGCCATTGTGGGTGCATCAGGTTCCGGCAAGACCACGCTGCTGCAATTGCTGGGCGGACTGGATACGCCGACCACCGGTACGGTGCGGATTGCCGATGAAGAGGTGGCGGAGTTATCCGAAGCCGCGCGCGGCCTGCTGCGTAATCGCGCGCTGGGTTTCGTATATCAGTTTCATCATCTGCTGCCGGAGTTCAGCGCATTGGAAAACGTGGCCATGCCGCTGTTGATCCGGCGCATGCCGATTGCCGAGGCTAGGCAGCAAGCGCAACAACTGCTGGAACGTGTCGGTCTGGGCGCGCGGCTCTCTCATCGTCCAGGACAACTGTCGGGTGGCGAGCGTCAGCGCGCCGCGATTGCCCGCGCACTGGTCACCAAACCGATGGTGGTGCTGGCCGATGAACCCACCGGCAATCTGGATGGCGCGAATGCGCGCCAGGTGTTTGAACTGATGCTGGAACTCAATCGCGAACTGGGTACGGCGCTGGTGATCGTGACCCATGCGCCGGAATTGGCGGCGCGCATGCAAAGAGTGCTGACGCTGACCGAAGGTCGTTTGATGTAGGGGACGACAGCGCCCTAAGAAGGGGTATTGGTCTGCTGTTCCTTGATGCGCCGCAGACGCTTGCGTTTGTAGAACTTGTACACCAGTGACAGGTGCCAGGCCGCGCCCAGCAGCACATAGCCAATCACTGCCGCAGCCAGCCCCATCAAGATACAGCCCAGCACGAAAGGTTCCAGGAACGGACCGTGGAAGGCAGGCAGCCAGTCATGGGTGCTGGCCTTGGGTAATCTTGTCAACGGCGTCAATCCCAGCACATAGCAGCCGCTCCAGTAAGCGGCATAGTACAGCGGCACCATCGTCACTGGATTGGTAATGAAAATCGCAGCGAGCGTCACCGGAATGTTGACGCGCAGCGCCACCGCACACAGCAGGGCCATCAGGGTATGCGGAATGAACGGCGGCAGGAAGGCAATGAAAAACCCCAGCGCCACCGCACGCGTGACATTGCGGCGATTGAGGCTCCAGTAAGCGGCATCACCAAATACGGATTCAAACGGCCGCATGAACCAGCGGGTACGCAAATGGTGGCGCTGGCGGCTCAGTTTCTTGAAGAGTCTACGTGGCATGATGGAATGGCATGACGGAACAGGCGGATGACGGCTCGCTATCGGTTGCAGTAATCTCTGTGCCGGATGCGCTGTTGAATGACAGGCCATATGGCAGGGATGCACATGCTTTGGATTGCGTTGGCTTTTCTTTTGGGTGATGTCTGGGTGCAATGGCTGCCCGAACTCGCCCTTGCCGCTCTGCTGGTCCCCCTGTATGTAGCGCCGTTATTGACGCTGCTGCTATGGCGATTGCCATGCGGCCAGCGCCGATTTGGCTGGTGCGCCATTGTGGCATTCCTGCTGGGACTTGTCTGGACTGCCCTGCAGGCGCAACGGCAACTGCACGATGATCTTGCGCCGGCGCTGGAAGGGCAGGATATGGTCATTACCGGTTACATTGCTTCGATTCCCGAAACGGAATCATATGGTGTGCGTTTTGTCTTCGCGCCCGAAGCAAGCTCGCTACCGTTGCCTGCGCGTCTGCAATTGACCTGGTACTCACCAGCGGTTGCGCTGCATGCCGCACAACGCTGGCAGGTGCAGGTACGGCTCAAGCGACGTCATGGTTTCGCCAATCCCGGTGGTTATGACTATGAGGCGCAATTGTTTCGCGAGGGCATTGGCGCGACGGGTTATGTCCGCGAGTCCATCGGGAACCGACAACTGGGTCAGGTGACAGGCGAGTACGTGCTCAAGTGGCGCGCGGCATTGACCGAAGCCATTGCCCGCGCCATTCCCCATGCCCCCATGCAAGGCGTGGTGCGCGGTCTCGCGGTGGGCGACCAGCAGGCGATCAGCAGTGCCGCCTGGCAGGTGTTCGCACGCACCGGCACCAGTCATCTGATGGCCATTTCCGGCTTTCATATCGGCATGGTGGCCTGGGTATTCGCGTGGCTGGGTTCGCGTCTGATCTATTGGCCTGCCGCGCAGCGCTGGCGCTGGACCGTGCCGGATCTGCGCGCGCTGTTCGGCATGAGCGCCGCCCTGGGCTATTCCTTGCTGGCCGGCATGTCCGTGCCTACGCAACGGACGCTGATAATGCTGGCGGTGTACTTCGGCGCAGGCCTGCTGCGGCGCGAGGTCAATGTCTGGCACAGCTTCGGACTGGCGCTGCTGCTGGTGTTGCTGATCGATCCGTTCGCGCCGCTGGCGGTGGGCGCCTGGCTATCGTTCGGCGCGGTGGCGGTCATCCTGCTCAATCAACATGGCCGGTTGGGTCATGGTCCGGGCTGGCGCGAGTTTCTCCATATCCAGTGGGTAGTGAGTCTGGGCCTGGTGCCCTTGCTGCTGAGTTCATTCGGCAGCCTGCCATTGCTGTCGCCACTGGTGAATCTGCTCGCCATTCCGTTGTTCACCGCCGTGCTGGTGCCGCTGGTATTGGCGGGCTGTGCCTTGTTGCCGCTGCATGCGGGTTTCGCAGGCGCCTGGCTGGGCTGGGTGGCATGGGGACTGGATCAGGTGTTTGCGGCCTTGCAATGGGCAGCGGGTTTTTCCTGGGCAAGCTGGTATGCACCGCAGGCGGCAAGCTGGGCGATGGTATTGCTGGTGCTGGGCACGTTGATGATGGTGCTGCCATGGGTCTGGCCATTGCGCGTCAGCGGTTTGCTGTGTTGCCTGCCGGCGCTGTGCTGGCAGGTTCCGCCCTTGCCAGAGAATGGTTTCAGCATGACCACGCTGGATGTGGGACAGGGGCTGTCAGTGGTCATTCAGACGCGTAACCATGTCCTGCTATATGACGCAGGGCCGGTTTTCCAGAGCGGTCGCGATACAGGCGAACTGGTGGTGCTGCCGTATCTACGCGCCATGGGCATACGGCAACTCGACATGGTCATCGCCAGTCATGGCGATGCCGATCATGTGGGGGGTTTGCAGTCGGTGCTGGCAGGCTTGCCGGTGCAGCAAGTATTGCCCGGACCCTCAGTGATACTGCCGCAGCCCCACATAAACTGTCAGCGTGGCCAGCACTGGCAATGGGATGGCGTGCAATTCGAGGTGCTGCATCCCGGTCCGGAACACACGGAGCAGGGCGACAACAACCAATCCTGTGTGCTGCGCATTGCCGCAGCGGGCGGCAGTGCGCTGTTGTTGGGCGATGTGGAAAAGCGCATTGAATATGAACTGGTGGGTTCGGGTCTGATCAAGCCGAGCACGATGGTATTGGCTGCACACCATGGCAGCCGCAGTTCATCTACCGAAACACTGGTGGCCTCAGTACAGGCCCAATGGGTGGTATTCAGCGCGGGCTACCGTAATCGCTGGGGTTTCCCGAAAGACGATATCGTGGCGCGCTGGCAGGCCACGGGCTCCAGGCCAATATCGACCATCGAATCCGGTGCGGTGACTGCCACGCTGTTGCCGGGGAAAGCCGTGGAAATCCGTCGTTATCGGCAGCAGCGTCGCCGTTACTGGCAGCATTCGTAGTTTTGTGCCGGATGTCGAGCGACGACCGGCCGCGTCGTTGTAGTATTGCCGACCAATACGCGGCCGGGGGCGCCGCATCACCCGATTCGATAAGACTGAACATCAAGCATGTACGAGATAGTCAAAGCCGGCGGCATCATGATGGTGCCGATCATCCTCAGTTCCATCATCGCGATCGCCATCATCGTCGAACGCCTGTGGACCCTGCAGCGCGATCGGGTTTTGCCCAGAGAACTGTTCGAGAAGGTGTGGCAATGGGTGGAGTCCAACCAGTTGCAGGACAAGCATGTGCAGGCGTTGCAGCAGAATTCGCCGCTAGGCAAGGTGCTGGCGGCCGGTCTCGCCAACCGCCATCGGCCGCGTGAGGTCATGCGTGAGGCCATTGAAGATTCCGGGCGGCATGTGGTGCATGAACTGGAGCGCTTTCTGAGTGCATTGGGAACCATTGCGGGTATTGCGCCCTTGCTGGGCTTGCTGGGCACGGTGTTCGGCATGATCCGCACCTTCAATTCGATCACCACTTCAGGGATCGGCAATCCGGCCACGCTGGCGTCCGGTATTGCCGAAGCGCTGGTGGCCACCGCGGCAGGGCTGACCGTGGCCATTCCCTCCCTGATCTGCTTTCGCATGTTGCGGCGGCGTGTGGATGGTCTGGTGATCGAAATGGAAAAGGAAGCCATCAAGCTGGTACAGGCGGTCGAGAACGCCAGCAGCAATGACCTGGCCGGCAGAGAAGCCGGCGGCCAGGCCAACGGCAGGCGGTAACCGCGTGAATCTCGGCAGCCGCAACAAGCGCGATGATGATCTGGAAATCAACGTCACGTCGTTTATCGACGTGCTGTTGCTGTTGCTGATCTTCTTCATGCTGGCCACCAGCTTCGTCACCGAAGGCCGCATCAACATCCAGTTGCCCGATGCCAGTACGCAGGCGGATGCCAGGGCGCCCAAACCCCTGCTGGAAATCGGCGTGAATGCCAATGGCAGTTATCGCGTCAACGATCAGGCGCTGATCAACAACAGCGCCGATACCCTGTCGGCTGCCATCAGCAAGATTGCCGGCGATGAACGCGATCATGCCGTGCTGATCCGCGCCGATGCGCGCGCCACGCATCAAGCGGTGGTGACCGCCATGGATGTCATCGGCCGCCTGGGTTTCAAGGCCATCAGCATCGCCACTGTGAACCAGCCTGCAGACCAGTCCGGCGGCGTTGCCGCCACCAGCCCTGCAAAGAACCCTTGAATATGCCAGCCATCCCAAATCCGACCAGCGTCTGGGCGACCTACAAACGCTTGCTGAAGTATTTGCGGCCGTACCGCTTGCAGTTTGCCCTGGGAACATTCGGCGCCTTGATGTTTGCAGCAACCAACACCGGCGTTGCCTGGCTGGCCAAGAGTTTTCTGGATGGCACCTTTCTGAAAAAGGACCCGGCCATGCTCACGCTGGTGCCGGTTGCTTTGGTAGTGATGTTTTTAGTGCGTGGACTGGGTGATTTTATTCAGACCTATTTCATGGGTTGGGTTGGGCGGCGCATTATCAAGCAACTGCGTACCGAACTGTTCGAGCGCATGCTGCATCTGCCGATCAAGTACTTCGATCGCAATGCCTCGGCAGCCATGCTGGCGAAGCTGCTTTTCAATACCGAACAGATCGCCACGGTGGTGACGGACGCAGTCACGGTGGCTTCACGGCAAACGCTGACCATCATCGGTTTGATTGCAACTCTGTTCTGGTTCAACTCCAAGCTGGCAGTAGTGGCGTTCATTACCGGGCCATTGATTGCCTGGCTGATTTCCATCGTCAACAGGCATTTTCGCCGCTACAGTCAGCGTATCCAGAACTCGGTGGGCGATGTCACCGGCATCGCCAAGGAAGCGCTGGATGCGCCGCGTGTCATCAAGGTATTCAATGCGCAGAGCTATGAACGCCGGCAGTTCGAGCTGGCGAATGAGCATAATTTCCGTTCGACCATGAAATGGCTGCGGGTGCGCGGTCTGGCCAATCCGGTCGTGCAAGGCATTGCTTCGATCGCGCTGGCGATTGTGTTGTGGATCGCCACCAAGCAGGCCATCAATAGTGAAATTACGGTAGGCGAGTTCACCGGTTTTCTTGCTGCGCTGCTCGGCATCATGAATCCGCTGCGCGATCTGGTGAATATTTCCGGCCCGATTCAACAGGGCATTGCCGCCGGCGAGAGCCTGTTTGAAGTGATCGACGAACCGCTGGAACCGGATCTCGGGCAATACCAGATTGAACGCGCGCGCGGTGAAGTCGAATATCGCGATGTCACGCATACCTACGATGCCGGTACTTCGCCGGCTTTGAACGACATCTCGCTGACCATCAAAGCGGGCGAAACCGTGGCCTTTGTGGGTAGATCCGGCAGCGGCAAATCGACCATGGTCAATTTGCTGCCGCGCTTCTACGACCTCAAGCAAGGCGCGGTGCTGGTGGACGGTCATGATGTGCGCGACTACCGGCTGCACAACCTGCGCGAACAGATTGCACTGGTGAGTCAGGACGTGGTGCTGTTCGATGACACCATCAGCAACAACATCGCCTTCGGTCGCGCTGCCAATCAGGCAGACATCGAGCGCGCCGCCCGGGCGGCGCATGTGCTCGAATTCGCCAACAAGCTGCCGCTGGGCATGGAAACAAAGGTGGGCGAACGCGGCGTGCTGCTCTCCGGAGGGCAGAAACAACGTATTTCCATTGCCCGCGCGCTGCTCAAGAATGCGCCCATCCTGATTCTGGATGAGGCCACCTCCGCGCTGGATACCGAATCGGAGCGCACCATCCAGGCGGCGCTGGAAGAGCTGATGCAGAACCGCACGACGCTGGTGATTGCGCATCGTCTGTCCACCATCGAGAAGGCGGATCGCATCGTTGTCATGGACAGTGGCCGTATCGTAGAAGTCGGCACGCATGCCGAACTGCTGGCGCACAACGGTACATACGCGGCTCTGCATCGCATGCAGTTCAACGTCTAGCGTCAAAGTCGCATGTCACTCGATGCCCGACTGCAACAGCTCTGGTATGGCCGATCGGGGGCGGCGTGGTGGTTGTTGCCATGGTCATGGCTGTTTCGCCTGATCGTGGCGCTGCGCCGTGGGCTGTTTCGCGCGGGTCTGCTGCGTAGCGTGCAGGTCAGCAAGCCGGTGATCGTCATCGGCAACCTCACTGTCGGCGGCACGGGCAAGACGCCGCTGGTCATCTGGCTGGCCAATACGCTCACTGCGCAGGGTCACAAGGTCGGCGTGATCACCCGTGGCTATGGCGGCAAGGCCAGGTCCTGGCCGCAGGCGGTACAGGCGGATAGCGATCCGCAACAGGTGGGCGATGAAGCCGTGCTGATTGCCCGGCAAACCGGTGCTCTGGTGTTTGCCGGGCCGGATCGCGTGGTGGCGGCCGAACAGGCCATTGCGGCCGGCGCCGACGTGGTGATCTCCGATGATGGCTTGCAGCACTATCGCTTGCAGCGCACGGTGGAGCTGGTGGTGATCGATGCCAGTCGCCTGTTCGGCAATGGCCGATTGCTGCCGGCCGGCCCGTTGCGCGAGCCACGGCAACGTCTGGCGGAAGCCGATCTGGTGCTGCTCAATCAGCGTATCAGCAAGGCCGCGCCAGCCCTGCCCATACCGCATGTGGCCTATCGCGTGGGCCTGACACAGTTGCGCTCGCTATGTACTGGCGAGTTGCGTCCACTGGCTGCGATGCGCGGCCAGCAGGTGCATGTGGTCACCGGCATCGGCAATCCCGAAGCCTTCCTGAAGTCGCTGCGCGATGTGGGTATCCGGCTCGATGCGCGAGTGTTGCCGGATCATACGCAACTGACGGTGGACGATATTGAATTCGGCGATGCCCTGCCGGTGCTCATGACCGAGAAGGATGCCGTAAAATGCCAGCGCTTTGCTGGCGCACGGCATTGGGCAGTGGGCGCCGAGGTTTTGTTCGATGAAGCAGATCAGGCGCAACTGCTGCAATGCCTGCAGCGAAGTCTGGTTCATTAGAGGTTATTCATGGATTCCCGATTGCTCGACATTCTGGCGTGCCCCCTCTGCAAGAGTCCGCTCAAGTACGACAAGCGGACTGACCAGCTGATTTGCCGTGCCGACCGGCTGGCGTTTCCGGTTCGCGATGGTATTCCGGTGATGCTGGAAGAAGAAGCCACGCCACTGTCTCCTGACGATCCATTGCTACAGTCATGAGCTTCAAGGTCGTCATTCCGGCGCGTTATGGCTCGACACGCCTGCCCGGCAAGCCCCTGCTGAAGATCAGGGGCAAGCCCATGGTGCAGTGGGTAGTCGATGCCGCCTGCGCCAGTGCCGCGGATGACGTGCTCGTCGCCACTGACGATCAACGCATCGTGCAGGCCGTGATCAGTCCGCGTGGCGCTGAATCCATTGCGGTGCTGACCCGCAGCGACCATCGTTCCGGCACCGATCGCATTGCCGAAGTGGCGATGCTGCGCCAGTGGCCCGGCGACACCATTGTGGTGAATGTGCAGGGCGACGAACCGCAGATGCCGCCGCAACTGATCAATCAGGTGGCGCAGCTGCTGGCGGACAATCCGCAGGCGCAGATCGCCACACTGTGCACGCCGATCGAATCGCTGGAAGAATTCCTGAACACCAATGTGGTGAAAGTGGTCAGCGCCGATGATGCCACCGCTTTATATTTCAGCCGTGCGCCGATTCCGTGGCATCGCGATGCCGCGCCTGCCGGTCTTGCAAGCCAGACACAATTCAGCGGCGCCATGCGCCATCTCGGCATCTATGCCTATCGGGTATCGGCCTTGTTGCAGCTGACAAGTTTGCCGCCGGCAAGTCTGGAGCTGGCGGAAAGCCTCGAACAGTTGCGCGCCATGCAGGCGGGCATGCGCATCGTCGTGGCGGCGGCTGCCGCGCATCCCGGCATGGGCATCGATACGCCGCAGGACATCGAACGTATTCGTCACATCATTGCTACAACCTGAAGAGAACAATTACACATGAAACTGATCAACAAGCGGGAACATACCGGCCAGCGCGTGGTGCTGGATGGCAGAAACTTTGTCGAATGCAAGTTCACCAACTGCACGCTGGTGATCGAGGGCGGCGCATTGTTCCAGATGGATCGTTGCGTCATCAGCGACGACTGCAAGTTTGCGGTGGAAGGCGCTGCCAAGAACTGTCTGGATGCCCTTAAGCTGATGCTGCACGGCGGTGGCTGGCTGTCACAGGTGGCCGATGCCGTGCTGACCAAGACCCGCGAAGCGCCACGCTTCGTCAACCCCGCCGCGCCCGTTGCCGAAGGCGCACAAAACACCGGCAAATAAAAATCCAGGACTCCTCATGCTCAAACACAACAGTTACTTTGAAGGCGGCGTACAAAGCATCGGTTTTGAACGCCATGGCCTGCGCGCCACCGTGGGCGTGATTGCCACCGGCGAATATCACTTCGGCACCGCAGCGGCGGAACGCATGACGGTGGTCAGTGGCCTGCTGCGCGTGAAACTCGCCGGCGGTGAATGGCAGCATTATCCGGCCGGCACGGCCTTTGAAATTGACGCCAACAGCGGCTTCGACGTGCAGGCCGTCGGCGGTCCGGCTGCCTATCTGTGCGAATTTCTCGGCGCTTAGGCAATAAACACTTCGCAAATGAAAAAGGCCGGCATTGCCGGCCTTTTTCTTGTCCATCAGGAGAGCGTAACCTCTCAGTCATCCGAGCTGGCGTAGCCAAGCAGGTGCAAAAGACTGGTGAACAGGTTGTAGATGCTCACGTACAACGACACCGTGGCGATGATGTAATTGGTCTGCTCGCCGCGCAGGATGCTGCTGGTTTCAAACAGGATGAAACCGCCCATGGCCAGCACGAACATGCCGGAGACCACCAGCGACAGTGTCTGCAGGTGAAAGAACACGGCGACCAGCCCCAGCACAAAGGCAGCCAGAATGCCGATGCTCAGGAAGCCGCCCATGAAACTGAAATCCCGGCCGCTCTTGATGGCATAGGCCGACAGACCCAGAAAAGAGATGGCTGTGGTGCCCAGCGCCGTCATGACGACTTGATGACCATTAGGCAGGAAACGCAGATAGGCGCTGACGATAGGTCCCAGTGTATAGCCCAGAAAACCCGTCAGTGCGAATACGCTCAGAATGCCCCAGGCGCTGTTCTGCAGTTTGTGCGTGGTGAACAGCAGGCCGAAATAAACCACCAATGTAATCAGGATGCCGGGAGACGGCAGGTTCCAGGCCATCGCCAGACCGGCAGTCAAGGCGCTGAAGGCCAGCGTGGCGCTGAGCAGCAGATAGGTATTACGCAATACCTTGTTGGTCGCGAGCGCGGACGTATGGGTAACGTCAGCAATGCGTACGGTGGGACTGGACATGGCAAACCTCCAAAATCGGACGACAAACCTGATACGGACCCGACTATAACAAATATGCAGTGGCTGACCGATTAATGGGGTGCAAAGTTCCTGAATCAGCCTTATTCAGGCGCGGGCCTGCGTCTGTCCGGTTTGACAATTCCGTGTACAATGCGCGCCCGCTGACGCCTGCTCGGAAGGCTTGTTTGAGGGATGTATTCAGCGGAACCGGCGTCCGCAGCTTGTGCAATGCAAGCTGCTTGCAACAAAGGTGGTTTGTTTCGGGTGCGGAGAGGTGGCAGAGCGGTTGAATGCACCGGTCTTGAAAACCGGCGTCCCCTTACGGGGATCGCGAGTTCGAATCTCGCCCTCTCCGCCAATGCTACAAATGTTTTTTTAATTGCTGAAGTCTGAAGCGGCGCTGATCGGGTTGGCGTTGCTTGGCTCATGCGTGCTTCATGGACGAGACAGCAATGGTCCGGTTGATGTGCCATTGATCATGACTTCATGATCTGCGTTTCCAGACGATCGGTAAAATTATTTTTCCTTCTCTTGGAGACTCTCGATTTTCCAGAAAATATCTTGGGTGGTTGTTGATCATATGTGGCAATCAAGGAGAACCTGCATTGATTGTTTTTCTCAGTGTCGGGTTGAATGAACGGTGTTTCATGTCGCACATCACCGACGAAAATTGAATGGATATTGGGTTGCTGCATTCAACGTTTGAAGTTATAACTTCAACGTCGTTATCAGTTATTCATGACTGATGGCTTCAAAATTTTCTCGGAAGCGATCTTGTTTTTCTATTTAAGGAGTTTCTAATGGACAGAAAGTTAATGACGCTGGCAGTGACAGGAGTTTTATTTGGTGCAACTGCCCATGCGGCTTGGCCGGGTCTGGCTGGCCCCTATGTGGGCGGCCAGGTGATGGGTGCGCAACCATCCATGACCATCGAGGATTCCGATTGCTGGTATAACTGTTCCGCCTATACGCAACGCAAGCTGGGTGCGATGTTGGGTGTACAGGGTGGCTTCAACTGGATTAGCGGCAATCTGCTGCTGGGTGGTGAGCTCGAATACAACTTCGGCAGCATCAAGAAGGAATTCCAGTACGGTTATTACACCGGTCCACAAGACAATATGAAGTTGACATCAAAGCTCAAAAATCTGGGCTCGTTGCGTCTTAAGATGGGGTTGGTCTCCAATGACACCGCTGTCGCCGTATCGGTGGGGCCCGCCACCGGCAAGTTTGAAGGCGAGTTTCGTGATCAGAATAACAACTTCAATCCTGCGGATGATGACGTGGCAAGCCAGTCAGGAAACATGTCCGGATTTGTATACGGCATTGGTGCGGAGCATGCGCTGACCCCCAATTTGCTGATTGGACTCAAGTATTCCAAGTACAAATTTACGGACAAAACAGCAACGGTTCATACTCCTGCAGGAGTGAATACCGGTAGCCTCGTGAAATTTGTGAATGATGCCGATACCTTTGCTCTGGGTGTCAACTGGAGCTTCTAGCCTTCGTTGATCAGGATGGTTCATTGCTTCGTGAATTATGGAGCCATGATACTGTTCTGTTTGATGTGTTCTAGAACCTGCGCGGGCACATTCAAGAATTCAAGAATGCGCCCGCGTATCTTTGATAATTGCCAAGCAACTTACAGCTCCCGCAACCCCGCAGTAATCGGCAGCTTCGCCGCGCGGATGCCGGGCATGATGCCGCCGACGAATGACAGGGCCAGTGCGTACAGCAATCCCTTGATGAGCAGCGCCGGCGTCACGGCAAAGGCGAAGGTGATCTGGCTGAAGCTGGCGAAATTGAGTGTCGAGGCGCGAATGCCGTTGAAGCCGAGATAGGCAATCAGGCAGCCGATGATGCCGCCGAGCAATCCCAGCAACATGGATTCGGTCACCACCGAACTCACCACCGGCCAGGCGCCGAAGCCCAGGGCACGCAACGTGGCGATTTCGCGAGTGCGGGCGGATACCGCCGAGTACATGGTGTTGAGCGCGCCGAAGATGGCGCCCAGTCCCATCAGCAAGGCCACGGTATAACCCACGGCGTTGATCAGGATGGACAGGCTCTTGGATTGTTCAGAGTAGTACTCGTATTCGCTGAGCACGCGCACATTCAAGCGCGGATCGACGCTCAGCTCATCCTTGAATTGCCGGATGGCGGCGGGCGAGGCGAGCTGCACACGGACTGACTGGAACGATGAGCCGCGTCGATAGGCGCCTTGCAATACGGTGGCGTCGGTCCAGATCTCGGATTCCGACACGCTGCCGCCATCCTCGAACAAACCCACCACATTCCAGTCGGTGGTGCCCCAGCGCATGGTCTTCCCGACTTCAAGGCCGGCGAACTGCGAAGCCGCACCGCGGCCGACCAGCACTTCAAAGCGGCCCGGCGTGAACATGCGTCCCTGCACCAGCTTGAATTTTTTGCGTACGCTGGTGGCCTGTGGACCGACACCACGCAGCGGTACGTTGGCTTCGGTGCCGGTGCTGCGCATTGGCACATCGACAATGACATACAACTCCGGCGATGCCACTGCGATGCCGTTCTGCTGCACCACGCTGCTGGCGCCGGCAATGATGCGGGTCTGATCCAGCGCCAGGCCGCTGGACAGTTCGGTGCTCGAACCGCTGCGCAGCACGATGGCGATATCTTTTGCGCCGGCCTGATCGAGCGTGGCGCGAAAGCCTTCACGCATGGATAACACACCGACCAGAATCGCCACCACGCCGGCCAGACCGACGATGGCGACGATGGATGCGGCCTTGCGTTCACCGATGCTGCGCAGATTGGTGAGCGTGATGGTGAGTATTTGTGACAGCCAGTTGCTCATGTTGCGTTCTCAAGCCTTGCGCAATGCATCGGTGATTTTCAGATGCCATGCCTGCCAGCAGGGCAGTGCGCCGGACAGCACACCCAGCAGCGCCATGCAGGCCAGCCCCAGCACATAAGCCGATGGCGGTACCGACATCAGCGGCAGAAACTGTTTCACCGCTTCGGCAATGCCCTTGGTCGCCAGCGTGCCGAGCAGCATGCCCAGCAGGCCGCCGATGAAGGTGATCAAAAGCGATTCGGCCAGCACCAGCATAGTGACCTGCGTACTGCTGAAGCCCAGGGTTTTCATGACGCCGATTTCACTGGTGCGTTCGCGCACCGATTGCGCCATGCTGTTGGCCGTGACCAGCAGCATGGTGAAGAACACGGCAACGACGATCACGGTGACGATGGCGCTGATATTGCCCATCTGATTGGCGAAACTCTGGATGAATGCTTTTTCGGTGCTGGTCTTGGTTTCCGCCGAGGAGTTGGCGAACATGGCGTCGATCTTCGCGGCGATCCGTGCCGCCTGGTTCTTGTCTTTCAGGCGTAACCCGATCCAGCCGATGTTGTCCTGGTAGACGATGCCTTCATTGAAATAATCATAGTGAAAGTACAGGCCATTGGTATCGCCGTTGGGATTGTCGAAGATGCCGACCACTTTCATGTCCCAGGTGTTGGTGCCGTCCTTCTTGAAATAGATGGCCGAACGAATGGGTACTACGTCGCCGAATTTCCATCCCATGGTATCGGCCATTGCGCGACCGACCAATGCACCGGTACGTTCGTTCATCCAGTCCTTGAACTGCTGCGGTGGCACGACGATTTCCGGATAAACATCCTGCAACGATTCCTCACCCAGTATCGGATAGCTGAACACCTGCGTTCGTTCGTCCTTGTAGTAGCCGCCGAACCAGTTCATCGAAACCGCGGAACGCACGCCATCCACGGCGCGCACCCGTTCCAGATAGCTGCGCGGCAACGGCTGCGTGAACGACACCTTGTGCATGGTCATCAGCCGGTCCTGCCCGGCCAGATCCACGCCGCCTACCAGTGCGTACTGCAATGCCTTGACCAGACTGAACAGGATGAAGGCGACGGTGATCGATGCCAGCGTCAGTGTCAGACGTGAGCGTTTACGGCCGAGGTTGGCCCAGAGTAACGACCACATGATCAAGCCGCCTCGCGAACCAGCTGGCCTTTCTCCAGATGCAGGATGCGCCTGGCGCGTTCCGCTGCACGTGGATCGTGCGTGACCATGATGATGGTCTTGCCCTGCTGCTCGTTGAGCGCCTGCAACAGATCCAGCACTTCATCGCCAGCCTTGCGATCCAGGTCGCCGGTGGGTTCGTCGCATAACAGCAAAGTCGGATCGGACACAATCGCACGGGCAATGCCCACGCGTTGTTCCTGACCGCCGGACAGTTCGCGTGGCTTGTGATGGGCGCGATCGCTCAGTCCCACCAGTTGCAGTGCGGCGGCGGCGCGCTGCTTGCGTTCGCCGGCCGAGAGTCTGGTGAGCAGCAGGGGCAGCTCCACATTGCGTTGCGCGGTGAGCACCGGCAACAGGTTGTACATCTGGAACACGAAACCCACATTGTCGGCGCGCCAGCGGCCCAACGCGGCATCACTGAGCCTGCTGATGTCGTGCCCGGCCACTTCGATGCTGCCGGAGGTGGGTCGATCCAGACCGCCGATCAGATTCAGCAGTGTCGATTTGCCTGAGCCGGATGGGCCCATCAATGCCAGGAAATCGCCCTGGGGAATCTCCAGATCCAGGCGCTGCAGCACTTGCACCAGTTCGCTGCCGCGCTGGAAGTTCTTGATCAGGTCGCGAATACGAACCAGTGTGCTCATGATGGTTCCGGATGAATGGCTGTTGTGATGTCTGCGGCGATAACGGGCGCGATGAATCGCGGCCTACATTTGAATGATCATTCGTTCTTTACCTTGATCTTGCCGCCTTCCTGCAATTTTTCGTTGGGCTGCAACACCACGCTGTCGCCGGCATTGATGCCGCTGAGTATTTCCATGCGGCCGCTGCGTTCGTTGCCGGTGCTGACCGCTACTCGTTCCAGGGTGTTCTTGACGACACGCCATACATAGCTTTTGCCATCGACGCTGAACACTGCGCTGCTGGGCAACTCCACGGCCGCGCGTGTTGCTGCGGTGGTCGTGGCGGTGGAGTTGTCCAGAAAACGCACCTTCACGCCCATGTCAGGCAGGATGCGGGGGTCGAGCTGATCGAAACCGATGCGGACTTTCACCGTGGCCTTCTGGCGGTCGGCGGCGGGGACGATGCTGATGACATGACTGGGGATGGTCCACTCCGGATAAGCGTCCAGCACTGCTTCGGTTTTTTGGTCGTCAACAACGCGATGGATGAAGGCTTCGTTCACGTCCACTTCGATCTCGCGCGAATCCATGTCGACGATGGTGGCGATACCGGTACGGGTGAAGCCGCTGCCCGCCGACAGCGGCGAGACGATTTCACCGGGTTGTGCGTCCTTGGAAATTACCACGCCGGCAAACGGCGCACGCACGGTCAGATCGGCGATATTCTGTTTTTGTACACGCACGCTGGCATCGGCCACGCTGACCTGGCTTTGCAGCGCATCCAATTGTGCCTGCAATGCGGCGACGGATGACTGTGCCGTATCGAGATCGGCTTCGCTGATCAACTTGCCGGTGCGTAACTGTTCGGCGCGTTTGGCGGCGCGTTGCGCCTCGGCGAGACGCACTTTTACCTGCGCCAGTTCACTGCGCGCTGCGGCAGCTTGTTGCTGCGTCAATTCCAGTTGGCGAGTCGTGGTGCTGGCATCCAGAACGGCCAGTACCTGACCCTCCATGACGTGCATGCCTTCTTCGATCAGCACCTGCTCGACCTTGCCGGTGACCTTGGCCGACACCGTGGCCTGACGGCGCGCCACCACATAACCCGACGCATCCAGCACCGTCGCCGGCCCCCCGCTGCGGGTGGCGACGGCTTCGGTCAGCTCCACTTCAATGGCTTTTTGACTGAAAAACCACCAGCCGCCCGCGCCCAGCACGGCAACCGCGAGCAGCGCGTAAACCAGATATTTGCCGCGAGACGTATTGCTGTCGGGGGCGGGGGATGAATTGCGTTCGATGCGCAGGCTGTTCAGGGCGTTTTGATCCAGGGCCATGCTCGTTCCAGTCACGTCGTGTGAATCCCTAGCCTAACCCAATCCGTGCATGGCTAAACAGATCGGTATGTTATGCGTCGCTGTTGTCGGTTGGAACGAGGTTGTGAGCTGCAAGCAGGTCCTGCGTGTGCGACCGGGCATGCCTGTTTGTCATACAGGCTTGCCGTGATCGGCCGGATTGGCTACAGTGCGCGCCACTTATATAAAGATTTTTTTATATAAAGATTAGCGCAAGTGACCGGCACCACCCTCCAATTCAATCCCGCCATCGAGCTGCTGCGCGCGCTCGCCGAGCCGACGCGTTGTCGTCTGCTGGCCCTGCTGAGCCAGGGCGAGCTGACGGTGGGCGAGATTGCCGAGGTGCTGGGCCAGAGCCAGCCGCGCATTTCCCGGCACTTGAAACTGCTCAGCGATGTCGCCGCGCTGGAGCGGTTTCGCGAGGAGCAGCGCATTTATTACCGGCTGACCAATGGCACCGAAGCGGCTGTGCTGGTGGCGCAGGTGCTGGCGCATCTGGATCATGCCGATGCCATGTTGCAGGCGGATCGTCGGCAGTTGGCGCGGGTGCAGGAGCAGCGCGTGCGCAGCGCCAGTGCGCAGTGGGAGGACGTGCGGCGTTCCGCCGAATCCACCTACAACAATGCGCAACTGGTCAACGCGGTGTTGAAGGAAGTAGGCGGCGATTCTCTGGGTGAGCTGCTTGACATCGGCACCGGCAGCGGCAGCATGCTGCGCGTGCTGGGCGGCCGCGCCACGCATGCGGTGGGACTGGACATGTCCACGCAGGCATTGCGTGTGGCGCGCGCCAGGGTGCATGGCGCAGGCCTGAATCATTGTGTGTTCAAGCGCGGCGACATGTACGAGCTGCCGTTTGCGGCCGACAGCTTCGATGCCGTGAGTTTCGATCATGTGCTGTCCACCGCCGAACAGCCGGGACAGGCGCTGCGTGAAGCGGCGCGCGTGCTGCGTCGGGATGGCCGCATCATCATTGTTGAAGACAGCGAACGTCTTGCGGAACTGGCGACCGACAAGCCGCAGGCATTGCTGCGTCGCTGGCTGGAACGTGTGGGCATGCAGGCGTGCAGGACCAAGGCGCTGCGCGCCGACGACAAGCAACTGGTGCTGGGGTTGGGACGGCGCAGTTGAGATGAGCCGGTTTTCTTTTTGAAGTTTTGAATGGATTGGAATTTTCATGACCGAACAAATCAAAGAACGCCTCGGCAATTCACTGGCGAAGATCACTGCGCCGGTGCAGGTCTCGTTCGAATTTTTTCCACCCAATGATGAAAAGATGGAAGCCACGCTGTGGGAATCCATTCAGCGGCTGGCGCCGTTGCGGCCGCGTTTCGTCTCCGTGACTTATGGCGCTGATGGTTCAACGCGCGAACGCACCCACAATGTGGTGACGCGCATTCTGCAGGAAACACCGCTGATGCCCGTGCCGCACCTGACCTGCGTCAATGCCAGCCGCGCCGAAGTGCTGGAGATTGCCGGCAACTATTGGTCGCAGGGCATTCGTCATCTGGTGGCGTTGCGTGGCGATCCGCCGCCGGGCGAGAAATTCACGGCTCGCGACGATGGCTTTGCCTATGCCGTGGATTTAGTGAAGGGTCTGAAAAGCGTGGCCGATTTCGAATTGTCCGTCGCGGCCTATCCTGAAACGCATCCTGAAGCGCCCAGCCCGCAGTTCGATCTGGATTGTCTCAAGGCCAAGATCGATGCCGGAGCCACGCGCGCCATCACGCAGTTTTTTTTCGACACCGACACCTATCTGCGTTTTCGCGATCGCTGTGTGGCGGCCGGCATCACAGCCAGCATCGTGCCCGGCATCCTGCCGATCACGCGTTTCCCGCAGATGCAGCGGTTCGCACAGCGTTGTGGTGCGGCAGTGCCGGACTGGTTGGCGGCGCGTTTTGCCGGCATTGACGACGATGCGTCCACGCGGCAAATGATTTCGTTTGCTTTCGCCATCGAACAGGTGCAGAAGCTGCAACAGCATGGCATCCACGAATTCCATTTCTATACCTTGAATCGCTCCGAGCTGACCTTTGCCATTTGTCATGCTCTGGGCATTCGTTCGGCAGTCTGACCGCAGGCTGGGCGCCCCACCCAGCATCAGACAGATTCAAACAGCTGGGTGAGGCATCCAGCCTACGTGAGATTGAGACATGAGCCGTACCGAACGCATTGCCGAATTTCGTCGCCTGCTGGAGCAGCGCATCCTTACTCTGGATGGCGCATTCGGCACCATGGTGCAGCGTCACAAGCTGGATGAAGCCGCTTATCGCGGCGAGCGCTTCAAGGACTGGCCACATGACCTCAAGGGCAATAACGATGCGCTGGTACTGAGCCGGCCTGACATCGTGAGTGGCATTCATCGCGAATACCTGGCAGCGGGCGCTGACATTCTGGAAACCAACAGCTTTGGCGCCAATGCCATTTCCCAGGCGGATTACGGCATGGAAGCGCTGGCTTACGAAATGAATGTGGCGGCGGCGAAGCTGGCGCGCGATGCAGCGGATGAATTTACCGCACGCACGGGTCGTGTTCATCTGGTGGCCGGCGCATTGGGGCCCACCAACCGGACAGCCTCGCTTTCGCCTGATGTGAACGATCCTGGCTATCGCGCCGTAACCTTCGATCAGTTGGTGGCTGCTTACAGCGAAGCGGCGCGCGGTCTGCTCGATGGCGGCGCCGACATTCTGCTGGTGGAAACCATCTTCGACACGCTCAATGCCAAAGCCGCCTTGTTTGCGGTGCGCAGTCTGCTGGATGAATTGCAGCTGGATGTGCCGATCATGATTTCCGGCACCATCACCGATGCCTCGGGCCGCACGCTGTCGGGCCAGACGGCTGAAGCGTTCTGGAACTCGGTGCGTCATGCCCGGCCGATCACCATCGGTTTCAACTGCGCACTGGGCGCCAGGCAGTTGAGGCCGTATATCGAAGAGCTGTCGAACCTTGCCGATACCTACATCTGCGCGTATCCCAACGCCGGCCTGCCCAATGCCTTCGGCGAATACGACGAGCATGCCTGCGATACGGCCGATTACATCCGCGAGTTTGCCGAAGCCGGTTTTGTGAACATCGTCGGTGGCTGCTGCGGCACCACGCCGGATCACATTCATCACATGCACGAGGTGGTGGCGAACATTCCGCCGCGCAAGATTCCCGAAGTGGCAATCAAATGTCGCCTGAGCGGTCTGGAAGCCTGCAACATCGGCCCAGACAGTCTGTTCGTGAACGTGGGCGAACGCACCAACGTCACGGGCTCGGCCAAATTCCGCAAGCTGATCGAAGCCGACGATTACGGCACGGCGCTGGACATCGCCAAGCAGCAGGTGGCCAGCGGCGCGCAGATCATCGACGTGAACATGGATGAGGGCATGCTCGATTCCAAGGCGGCGATGATCAAGTTCCTCAATCTCGCTTCTGCCGAGCCGGACATTGCGCGCGTGCCGGTCATGCTGGATTCGTCCAAGTGGGAGGTGATCGAAGCCGGCCTGAAATGCATTCAGGGCAAGGGCATCGTCAACTCCATCAGCCTGAAGGAAGGCGAAGAACCGTTTCTCACTTACGCACGCAAGATTCGTCTGTATGGTGCCGCGGTGATCGTGATGGCTTTCGACGAGCAGGGCCAGGCCGACACGGTGGCGCGCAAGGTGTCCATCTGTCAGCGTTCATACAAGTTACTGACTGAGGTGGTGGGCTTCCCGCCGGAAGACATCATTTTCGATCCGAACATCTTTGCCGTGGCCACCGGCATCGAGGAACACAATCGCTACGCGCTGGATTTCATTGAAGCCACGGCCGAGATCAGGCGCACCTGCCCGCATGCGGGCATCAGCGGCGGCGTCAGCAATGTGTCGTTCTCGTTCCGTGGCAACGAGCCGGTGCGTGAAGCCATGCATTCGGTGTTTCTGTACTACGCCATCAAGGCCGGTCTCACCATGGGCATCGTCAATGCCGGCCAGCTGGCCATTTACGAAGACATCGATGCCGAACTGCGCGAACGCGTCGAAGATGTGATTCTCAATCGACGCGACGACGCCACTGAACGCCTGCTGGAAATTGCCGGCCAGTACAAGGGCGAAGCGGCCAGCAAGAAGGCCGAAGATCTGGCCTGGCGCGAATGGCCGGTGAACAAGCGTCTTGAGCATGCGCTGGTGAAGGGCATCGATCAGTACGTGATCGAAGATACCGAAGCTGCGCGTCTGGAATCGGAGCGTCCGCTGTCGGTCATCGAAGGTCCGCTGATGGACGGCATGAATGTGGTCGGCGATCTGTTCGGCGCCGGCAAGATGTTTCTGCCGCAGGTGGTGAAATCGGCGCGCGTGATGAAAAAAGCCGTGGCGCATCTGATTCCCTTCATTGAAGCCACGCTGGGCGTCGGCGGCAAACGTCAGGCGGATGCCAGGATCGTGATGGCGACGGTGAAAGGCGATGTGCATGACATCGGCAAGAACATCGTCGGCGTGGTGCTTCAGTGCAACAACTTCGAAGTGATCGACCTGGGCGTCATGGTGTCCTGTGAAAAGATTCTGGAAGCCGCCCGCAAAGTGAATGCCGACATCATCGGGCTGTCCGGCTTGATCACGCCTTCGCTGGATGAGATGGTGCATGTGGCCAAAGAGATGCAGCGTCAGGGCTTCACGCAGCCGCTGCTGATTGGCGGCGCCACGACGTCGCCGGCGCATACTTCGATCAAGATCGATCCCGGCTATCAGGGCACAGTGGTGTATGTGAAGGATGCGTCGCGCTCGGTAGGCGTGTGTCGGAACCTGATTACGCCCGCCGCCAAGGTGGAATTTCACGCCAGGATCAAGGAAGAACATGCGCGGCGTCGCGAACAGCATCAAGGCCGCAAAGTGAAAGCGCCGCAGTTCACGATTGCGCAGGCGCGCGCCAATCGCTTCAAGTTCGACTGGGCGCATTACACGCCGCCGGTGCCGCGTCATCTCGGCATCAAAGTCTATGAAGACTATCCGCTGCAGGATCTGGTGAATTACATCGACTGGATGCCATTCTTCAATGCCTGGGAATTCGCCGGCAAGTTCCCGGCGATTCTGACCGATCCAAAAGTGGGCGAGCAGTGCAGCGCCCTGTACAAGGATGCGCAGGCCATGCTGAGCAGGATACTGCGCGAACACTGGCTGCACGCGCGTGGCGTAGTGGGCATGTTCCCGGCCAACAGCATTGGTGACGATGATGTGGAAATCTACACTGATGATTCCCGCACGCAGGTGTTGACGACATTGCGCTTCCTGCGCCAGCAGCGCGACAAGCCTGAAGGCCACGCTCACAATTGCCTGGCGGACTTTGTTGCGCCCAAGCTCAGTGGCGTGCGCGATTATATTGGCGCTTTTGCCGTGTCTGCCGGCTTTGGCATCGAACCGCGTGTGGCGCGCTTCGAAGCGGCGCATGACGATTACTCCAGCATCATGCTCAAGGCGATTGCCGATCGTTTTGCTGAAGCGTTTGCGGAACGCCTGCATGAACGCGTGCGTCGCGAGATCTGGGGTTATGCCGCCGATGAACGCAAAAGCAATGAAGACCTGATCCGGGAGGACTATCGCGGCATTCGTCCGGCGCCGGGTTATCCCGCCTGTCCAGACCATACCGAGAAAGCGACGTTGTGGAATTTGCTGGAGGTGGAACAGAAAACCGGCATCAGCCTCACCGAATCGTTCGCCATGTATCCCACGGCGGCAGTGAGCGGCTGGTACTTCTCGCATCCCGAGTCTAAGTATTTTGCGGTCGGCCAGATCGATCTGGATCAGGTGCAGGACTATGCCCGGCGCAAGGGTATGCGTCTGCAAGATGCGCTGCGCTGGTTGCAGTCCAATCTGGGTTTTGATGCTGATGCGGTGGACGTGGCATGAACGATTGACAGCTGTCTTGCTGCACCGACAGGCTTTGACATGGTGCGACGAACGCGCTCTAGTAGCGACTTCGAGTGTCCATTTCAATGTAAACGGAGGGGTCTGAGATGTTGTTCAGAGATACCGCTGGTAAAGATTCCGCTATGGAAACCAAACCGCGTGAAGCCGAGAAAGTTATGACCCCGGCACCGGCGCCGGCGCCAGTGAACCGGGAGATGGCCACTCCTGCTCCTGCTGCGCCAACGTCCACTCCCGCCCGTGCCGCGCTCAAGGAGTCGGTGCTGTCGGCCGAGCTGACCATCGAAGGCAAGATCGAAGGTGCGGGTCATGTGCGCATTGCCGGACGCTTCAAGGGCGACGTTCATGTGCAGGGTAATGTCACTATCGAGCAGGGCGCGCAGGTGACGGGTGAGGTCAAGGCCGAGGTGGTGATCATCGCCGGTCAGCTGGATGGCAATGTCGATGCCAGCACCCGCGTCGAGTTGCTGACCACGGGGCTGTTGAATGGCGATCTCAAGGCGGGCTCGCTGACAGTGGCCGCCGGTTCGCGCATGCGCGGCAGAGCCGAGTTTGGCTGGAACGACAAGCCCCTCTAGTTGGCGCCGGCTGATAAGGAGCTCACTTGTTACCGGGCCGCACTCTCAGCAGCAATGCGGGCAAGACGCGCGTCTGCCCGCATTGCAAGTCCACCATTCTGGACAGCGCCACCGTCTGCCCGGCCTGCCAGCATCATCTGCAATTCAATCCCGGTCAGCAGCCGGTACGCACGGTCACGAGTTTCAATGCACTCAAGGTGTCCGGCACGGTGCGTCATCCCGCCAATGAACCCCCCTGGGAATATTCGCTGGTGATTTCAGTGCGCAACGAACGCGGCGAGGAAATCAATCGTCAGGTGGTGGCCGTAGGCGCGCTGCATTCCGGCGATGAACGCAGCGTGTCGCTCAGCATGGAAGTGTTCAAGACCAACAAGCCGACAGTGGGATAGGTGCGCTGCGCGATTTCAGGTTCCCAGTTTATCCTTCTCTATTTGCAGTAATTCACAGACCCGGCAGGCTACGGCAGTCAACTTCTGTGCGCAGGGATCGCAACGACCGCCGCAACACATCGGCCACTGTTGCACTGGCATATTGAACAACGGCCGCACGCACGGCTGGTAATAGTCCGGCAAACCCAATTCGTCGCCGGCCTGTCGCAGGGCATTGCTGAAATCACTGGCATAGCTGTCAATCATGTATTGCGTGATTGCACTCGCATGGTGCTGTTGCATACGGTGCCTCCTGGAAATGCACAAAGATGGAGCCACAAAAGATAGCGGCCAACTACGTGCAGAAGTATTGAGGGTTTCCCGGACTAAAGTTGATGTAATGGTCGCCGATGTGACGCGGGTAGTACACATCCATCCGGCATCAGGAAGCCTTCTCACATGCGCAACAATCAACCGGTCAACGATGAAGAATATGTTCTGCCTGATGATGAAGTCATCATCACGCATACCGACACCAGTGGTCGCATCACCTACGCCAACCAGGGTTTCGTGCGCAGCAGCGGGTTTGAGCTGGAGGAATGTCTGGGCCAGCCACAGAATCTCGTGCGCCATCCCGATATGCCGGTAGCAGCGTTTGCAGACTTGTGGCATACCATTCAGTCGGGCAAACCTTGGAGCGGCATAGTCAAAAACCGGCGCAAGAACGGCGGTTTTTACTGGGTACGCGCCAATGTCACTCCAATGGATGAACGCGGCCGGGTGGTCGGCTACATGTCAGTGCGCGTCAAGGCCCAGCCACAGGAAATCCAGCAGGCGGAAAGTTTGTATCAGGCAATGAATGCGGGCCATATGCAACATCTGAAATTGCATGGCGGTGTGCTGGTGGATACCAGCCTGAGCGGGCGTCTGAAAGCCATGACGCACCTGCCGTTGAGCACCGGTACCTGGCTGGTGCTGGGTTCGTTGATGGCATTATTCGCCGGCATGGCTCTGCTATGTCTGTTCAGCGACGGCCGGTTGTCGGCCGCCGCATTGCGCTGGTTGCTCAGCGCCAATCTGCTGGGTTGCGCCATCGCGCTGGCCAATCTGACCTATGTACACACTCGCGTGGTGACGCCCATGCGCAGGTTGTCGGCCGCCGCCTTGCGCCTGGTGGCGGGAGATATACATACGCGTTTTGTCGCCCGTGGCGATCCGGAAGTACAGCAAGTGACGCAGGCGTTGCAGCAGCTCAGCACCAAGGTGACGGGTGTGGTGCGTGACTCGGAAATGTCCGCCGATGAACTGCTGCAGGGAACTCGGCGCATCGTTTCGGCCAATGCCGAGCTGGCGCAGCGTTCCAATCAGCATGCCGCCGGTCTGGAGCAAACGGCAGCTTCGCTTGAAGAACTGACCGCCACCGTGCAGCGCAACACTCAACATGCTGCCGAAGCCAGCGATCTGGCTGCCAATGCCTCACAGGTGACGGCAGATGGCTGTGAGGTGGTGGGCGCCGTGGCCAAGGCCATGGGGAGCATTTCCAATTCTTCACGGCAGATTGCCGAGATCGTTACCTTGATCGACGAGATTGCTTTCCAGACCAATCTGCTTGCCCTGAATGCAGCCGTGGAAGCGGCGCGCGCCGGCGAGCAGGGACGCGGCTTTGCAGTAGTGGCGCAGGAAGTGCGCAGTCTGGCGCAGCGTTCCGCGACCGCGGCGCACGAGATACGCGATCTGATCAGCCATTCGCAGGAAACGGTCAAACAGGGTGCGGTACTTGCCAGCCAGGCTGAAGCCACCATGCAGGAAGTGGTCAAGGCCGTGCAGGGCGTCACGCAGATCATGGAGGATATCCGCAATGCCAGCGTGGAACAGAGCAAGGGGATCGATCAGATCAATCAGGCTGTGATCCATATGGATCAGATCACGCAGAACGATGCGGCCATGGCGCAGCAGGTAATGGAAATCACCACACAACTGGATCATCAGTCGCAGCAGGTACGCACCGCCATTTCCGCCTTCGGCGGTGAACGGGCAGCCAGTCCATCAGCGGTGAGTTATTTTACTGAACGGCATGGCAAGGACAGGCAGCCGGTGTCAGCAGATGAGCGACCTCTGATGCATGCGAGCGGTTTCTAGAATGCCGTAATTGATCCGGCTCAACATCCATTCCACAGCGAAGACCGAGGCCATCAGGTCGTGAGTTGGGCTGAACGCAGTGCAGTCCAATCTACGGTGCTGATGGGCATGGCTGGTGCAGCATGCCGTGGTTGCCGCACTTGCGCAGTGCGCTTGCGCACCTGCAAGCCAGTACTTGCGTGTATGGACCGGCTCTTGCATTGTGCAGGGTAATCATCGGCTGAAATCTGCCTGCATTCCGCCAAAGGAGTCCTGTGTCCATTCATGTCGCTCTGAATCATGTGACGGATTATCGTTATGACCGCCGCGTCAGTCTTGGACCGCAGGTGGTGCGTCTGCGGCCGGCGCCGCATTGCCGGACACGGATTCTGTCTTATTCGTTACGCATCACACCGGAGCAGCATTTCATCAACTGGCAGCAGGATGCGCAGTCGAACTATCTGGCGCGGCTGAATTTCCCGGACAAGACCGATCACTTCCGCATCGAGGTGGATCTGGTGGCCGAGATGGCGGTGCTGAATCCGTTCGATTTTTTCCTGGCGCCGCATGCCGAGCAGTTTCCGTTCAAGTATCAGCAGGATGAACGTCGCGAACTGGTCTCTTATTTTGTAAAACCGCCGGTCACGCCGTTGGTGGCGGACTACCTGGCCAAGGTGGATCGCACACCAAGGCGCACCATTGATTTTCTGGTGGAACTCAATCGCAAACTGGCGCAGGACGTGCGTTATCTGATCCGCCTTGAGCCTGGTGTACAGACGCCTGACGAAACGCTGCTCAAGGGATCGGGTTCCTGCCGCGACTCGGCTGCCTTGCTGGTACATCTGCTGCGCCATCTGGGCTTCGCGGCACGCTTTGTCTCGGGGTATTTGATTCAACTAACGGCCGATGTGAAATCGCTGGATGGTCCGCCGGGACCGGAGCAGGATTTCACCGATCTGCATGCCTGGTGCGAGGTGTATCTGCCGGGCGCCGGCTGGATCGGTTTCGACCCCACTTCCGGTCTGCTGGCCGGTGAAGGCCATATCCCACTGGCCTGCAGTCCCGAGCCGTCATCGGCGGCGCCGGTCACGGGTGCGGTCGAGAAGTGCGAAGCCAAATTCGAACATCACATGCAGGTGCAGCGCATCTGGGAAGCGCCGCGCGTCACCAAGCCTTATACCGATGTCCAGTGGCAGCAGATCGAACAGCTCGGTCATGTGCTGGATGCGGAGATCAACCAGGCCGATATCCGTCTGACCATGGGGGGCGAGCCCACCTTTGTCTCCGCCGACGATCCCGATGGCGCGGAATGGAATATCACGGCGCTGGGGCCCACCAAACGCAAGCTGGCCGCCGATCTGTTTCATCGCCTGCGCGCCAGGTACGCGCCGCAGGGGCTGATGCATTTCGGCCAGGGCAAGTGGTATCCCGGCGAGCAGTTGCCGCGCTGGTCGCTGAACTGTTTCTGGCGCAAGGATGGCGAGCCGCTGTGGCGCGATGCGCAGTGGTATGCCGACGAGCGGCGCAACTATGGCGTCGATGAACTCAAGGCCAAGCGGTTCCTGATCGAGGTGGCGCGGCGTCTGGGTGTGGCCGGCGGCCATGTGTTCCCGGCCTACGAAGATGTCTTTTATTACCTGTGGCGCGAGCGCCGGTTGCCCGGCAATGTCGATCCATTCGATTCCAAGGTGGATGATCCGCTGGAACGCGCACGACTGATGAAGGTGTTCGACTACGGTCTGGACAAGGCGGTCGGTCATGTACTGCCGATTGCGCGCGATCCGGTCAATCGCCAGTGGCAGAGCGGTTCCTGGTTCCTGCGCAGCGAGCGTTGTTATCTGGTGCCCGGCGATTCGGCACTGGGTTATCGTTTGCCGCTGGATTCGCAGCCTTGGGTCAGCAAGGCTGATTTCCCTTACATTCATCCAGTCGATCCCTCGCTGTCACTGCCACCGTTGCCCGCTTATGCGGCGATTCGTCAGCAGGTGCGCGAGCATGATGTTGCCGATAACGATGTGACGGAATTGAATGCCGCCTGGCAGAAAAATACGGCGTCACGGCAGCCTGCCATGCAGGAATCGGCGGCCTGGATCACCCGTACGGCGATGTGCGCCGAACCGCGTGACGGTGTGCTGTACATCTTCATGCCGCCCATGCCGCAACTGGAAAACTATCTGGAACTGGTGGCCGCCGTGGAGGCCACGGCTGAAGGTCTGGGACTGCCGGTGATCATGGAAGGTTATGAACCGCCGTCCGATCAACGCCTGAACAACTTCCGCGTGACGCCCGATCCGGGCGTCATCGAAGTGAACGTGCATCCCGCAGCCAGTTGGGACGACATGGTGGAACGCACCACGCATCTGTATGAAGCGGCGCATCTGTCGCGGCTGAGCACCGAGAAATTCATGCTCGATGGCCGTCATACCGGTACCGGCGGCGGTAACCACTTCACGCTGGGCGGCGCCACGACGCTGGATTCGCCCTTTCTGCGGCGTCCTGATCTGCTGCGCAGCCTGATCAGTTACTGGCACAACCATCCATCGCTGTCGTATCTGTTCTCGGGTCTGTTCATCGGCCCGACCTCACAGGCGCCGCGTGTCGATGAAGCGCGCAACGATTCGCTGTATGAGCTGGAGCTGGCATTCAAGCAATTGCCGAAGCGCGGCGTCGATGCGCCGCCATGGCTGGTGGATCGCGCACTGCGCAATCTGTTGATCGACGTCACCGGCAATACGCATCGCACCGAGTTCTGCATCGACAAGCTGTATTCGCCCGATGGCCCGACCGGCCGGCTGGGACTGGTGGAAATGCGCGCCTTTGAAATGCCGCCGCATGCACGCATGAGCCTGACGCAGCAGTTGCTGATCCGCGCCTTGCTGACGCGTTTCTGGAAACAGCCCTACGAACCGGCGCGGCTGGCGCGTTGGGGCACTGAGTTGCATGACCGCTTCATGCTGCCGTACTTCGTCGAACAGGATTTCCGCGACGTGATGCAGGAGATGAACGAAGCCGGTTATGGTTTTGAGTTCGACTGGTTTGCACCGCATTTCGAATTCCGTTTTCCCAAGTATGGCGACTACGCCACCCGCGGCATCGACGTCGAATTGCGGCATGCGCTCGAACCCTGGCATGTGATGGGCGAAGAAGGCATGGCGGCCGGCACGGTGCGCTATGTGGATTCTTCGGTGGAGCGGGTGCAGGTCAAGGTCACTGGTCTGGCGCCGGACCGGTACATCATGGCCTGCAATGGCCAGGCGATGCCGCTGCGCCCGACCGGCACGGTGGGCGAGTTCGTCGCGGGGGTGCGTTATCGCGCCTGGCAACCTGCCTCGGCGTTGCATCCGGCCATTGGCGTGAACTCCCCGTTGACCTTCGACCTGATCGATACCTGGGCGGGACGTTCGCTGGGCGGTTGCCAATACCATGTGGCCCACCCCGGCGGCCGCAACTATGCGGTGTTTCCGGTCAATTCCTTTGAGGCGGAAAGCCGGCGTCTGGCGCGGTTTTTCCGCCTCGGCCACACACCGGGCAATGTATCTGTCGCACCGAATGTACCGAGCGCCGATTTTCCGTTCACGCTGGATTTGCGCAACATGGGACGCTGAGCTAACTGTCCGGCTGAATGCACCGAATTCGGGCAAAATGGCGCAATGACTGAAAACTGGCTGGGAACTTACCGCGCCCGCGCACGGCGCTACGACGAATTGCGTGATGCCTCCGGGCAGGTGCGCGAGCACTGGCGTCCTCTGGTGGAGCATCTATCCGGAATGGGTGCTGCGGCGGCCGGGCAGGGTGTGTCCCTGGCGCGCACGTTGATTGCCGAAAATGGCGTCACCTACAACGTCTATGCGGATCCCAAGGGCGCGGACCGGCCATGGGTGCTGGATGCCTTGCCGCTGGTGCTCACCGCCAGTGAATGGCAGGGCATCGAGCGCGGCGTGCAGCAGCGTGCGCAACTGCTGAATGCCCTGCTGGCCGATCTGTATGGGCCGCAGCGCATGCTCGCCGAAGGCATCATTCCGCCCGAACTGGCCTTCGGACATCCCAACTTTCTCTGGCCTTGTCACGGCGTCACACCTGTGGGCGGTTATTGGCTGCCCATCTACGCTGTGGACTTGGCGCGCGCACCGGATGGCCAGTGGTGGGTGCTGGGCGATCGTACCCAAACGCCATCCGGCGCAGGTTATGCGCTGGAAAATCGCCAGATCATCTCGCGGGTGTTTCCCGAACTGATCCGTGACCTTGATGTGCGCAACGTCAACGCCTTCTTCGTGGCGTTGCGCGAGCAGTTGCTGAGCGCTGCGGACCAGGGCGAAGCGCCGCTGGCGGTCGTGCTGACGCCGGGTGCGCTGAATGAAACCTACTTTGAACACGCCTACCTGGCCCGCCAGCTCGGCATGCTGCTGGTGGAAGGCCATGACCTGACCGTGCGCAACGATACGGTGTATCTGAAAACCCTGGGCGGACTGCGACGTGTGCATGCCATTCTGCGGCGTCTCGATGACGATTTTTGCGATCCGGTGGAATTGCGCAGCGATTCGGCGCTGGGCGTGCCAGGGCTGTTGCAGGCAGTGCGCGCCGGGCGCGTCAT
The DNA here is from genome assembly GCA_050248275.1 of Steroidobacteraceae bacterium. GTDB lineage: Bacteria > Pseudomonadota > Gammaproteobacteria > Steroidobacterales > Steroidobacteraceae > CAILZL01. The sequence goes on along the minus strand of JBFWSR010000014.1, from coordinate 33,346 downwards.
GCTGGCCAATCCACTCGGCTCGGGCGTGCTGCAATCAGCGGCCTGGATGGGTTTCCTGCCGGGCGTGGCCGAATGGCTGCTGGGCGAGTCCTTGCATCTGCCCTCGGTGGCGACCTGGTGGTGTGGTGAACGACCGGCGCTCGATTATGTGTTCAAGAACATTGACCAACTGGTCATCAAGCCGGCTTTTCCCAACCAGCGATATGAGCTGGCGTTTGGCAAGGAACTTGAGCCCCGGCAACGCGAGGAATTGTTTGAGCGCATGCGCAAACGGCCGCACGCCTATGTGGCGCAGGAACGTTTTGCGCTCTCGCAGGCGCCGGTATGGCGTATGCGACGCGCGGGCTTGCGGTTGTCCGCCAGGGCGGTGAGCCTGCGCGTGTACGCCATTGCCACGGCGCATGGCTATCGCGTGTTGCCCGGCGGTCTGGCGCGTATTGCCGGCGAAACCAGCGCCGATGTGGTTTCCGGTCAGTACGGCGGCGGCAGCAAGGATGTCTGGGTGTTGTCCGACAAACAGGCTGTTATGGCGGCTGAAGAACGGCGTGCGTTGCCGCGCATGTCGGTCAAGCATCTGGAGGTGCCGTCGAGTCTGGGTGAAAGCCTGTTCTGGCTGGGGCGCTATCACGAGCGTTGCGAGAACAAGGTGCGACTGGCGCGTTCCACCTTGACCGTGCGTTCCGAACGGGAAGTGTGGGAGTCGGCATTGCAAAGCTGTCGCGAGATGGGGCTGGCGGCCGATAGCGCCGGTCTGCGCGAGACCATGTTCGATGCCAGTCATTTCTCCAGCCTTGCTGCGGACTGCAATCGCCTGCACTGGTGCGCCACGCAGGTGCGGGGGCGGCTATCGCTGGAACATTGGCGCACCATCGGCTTGTTGCGCCGCCAGATCAAGGAGGCCATGCACTCGACGCTGGAACTGCATGAAACGCTCGACTGGCTGTTGTTGTCGCTGGCGGCGTTGAGCGGTTTTTCCATGGACGATCTGACGCAGGACGATGGCTGGCGATTGATGCTGTTGGGACGTCGTCTGGAGCGCATGCAATTTCTCAGTGATTTGCTCGCTGAAAGATTGCACGGCGGTTTGCCGCTGGCGCAGGGCGAACTGGAATGGCTGCTGGACATCAATGGCTGCACCATCGCTTATCGCAGTCGTTACCAGACTTCGCCGCGCCTGGGACTGGTGCTGGACCTGTTGCTGCGCGACCCGGCCAATCCGCGCTCGGTCAGCTTTCAGCGCCGCGCCATCCGGCAGGAATTATTGCAACTGGCGGAGATTTTCGATGTGTCGATCGATGCCAAGATGAATCAACCCATCGGCGCCGTGCTGGACGCCGATTTCGGCGTGCTCGAAGGCGATGGCCAGGGCGCCAGTTATGCGCGCCAGCATCTGGCGGCCCGATTGCAGGAGTTGAGCGCGGCGGTAAGGCGCGTATCCGACGATTTGTCGTTACGCCACTTTTCGCATGTGGAGCGCGAACAGCGCATGGTGGAAACATGAGCGATACCGCGCCGCTGATGGCCGATTCATCCGATGCCGTCGTGTATCAGGTGCGCCATGAAACGCACTATGACTACACTGCGCCCGTGGTGCATGCGCATCATCTTTTGCATCTGGCGCCGCGCGAAACGGCCTGGCAGAAGACGCTGCTGCACCGGCTGGAACTGCAACCTTTGGCCAGCAGTCAGCGCGAGGATGATGACGCCTTTGGCAATTGCCTGACCCGTATCGAGCTGGCCAGACCGCATCGCCAGTTGCAAGCGATCGCCCATACTCAAGTGGCGCTGACGCCGCGGCGTCAACCTCCCGCCGCCGATTCGATGCCTTGGGAACGCTTGCGCGACGAACTGAGTTATTGCGGCCGGCCGCGCAGCGCCAGGGAGCTGGAAGCGGTGATCTATCGGGTCGAGTCGCCGCATGCGCGCATCAAGAATGCCTTCAGTGAATTTGCCGATGAATGTTTTCCGCACGGCCAGCCGATCCTGGCGTGCGCCGAGGCATTGATGCACAAGCTGCATCGGGAGCTGACTTACGACCCCAAGGCCACTCATGTCGGTACGCCGGTCTCCACGGTTCTGGAATCGCGTCGCGGCGTATGTCAGGACTTTGCACACCTGATGATTGCCTGCCTGCGTTCGCGTGGTCTGGCGGCACGCTATGTCAGCGGCTATTTGCGCACGGTTGCGCCTGAAGGCGGCACGGTGCTGACGGGTGCGGATGCCTCGCATGCATGGGTATCCGTTTATGCACCGCCGTTCGACTGGGTGGATCTGGACCCGACCAACGACGTGCATGTCAATACTGACCACATCACCCTGAGCTGGGGACGCGACTTCAGCGATGTGTCGCCGGTGCGGGGCGTCATCGTCGGTGGCGGCGAGCATGAGGTATCTGTGGCAGTCACGGTGCGGGCGCTGGATGCGCTGGACGCAAGTGCTGCCATGTTCAATGCATCGAATACGCCTTGAATGGCAGGGTCGATGGCTGTGATCGAATAATTGGTAACCGACATAAGATCGGATTTGCGATAAATAAAGACATGAATCCTGCAGTTTCACGACTACCCTCCTTATTCATTGGTCATGGCAATCCGCTGACGGCCTTCGACGACAATCAATACACGCGCGGCTGGGCGGCGCTCGCCGCCGCCATGCCCAGACCACGCGCCATCCTGTGCATATCGGCGCATTGGTATACCCGCGGCACCGGCGTCACGGCCATGGCGCAGCCGCGCACCGTGCATGATTTCTACGGTTTTCCCGATGCGCTGTATCAATATCACTATCGTGCTGCCGGCGATCCGGCGCTGGCGCAACGGGTGGCCGAACTGCTGGCGCCGCTTGAAGTGATCCAGGATCAGCAGTGGGGGCTTGATCATGGCAGCTGGACCATCCTCAAACACATGTATCCGCAAGCCGATGTGCCGGTGCTGCAATTGAGCATCGACGGCGCGCGTGATCCTGCCTGGCACTATGAATTGGGCAGGCAATTACAACCGTTGCGCGATGAAGGCGTGCTGCTCATGGGCAGCGGCAATATCGTGCACAATCTGCGTTACATGCTGCGTCAGTTACCCACGACGCCGGCCTATGCCTGGGCGGAATCGTTTTACATTCAGGTGCGTGATGGCATTCTGAAGCGTGATCACGATGCCTTGATTCACTATGAACGCTTCGGCGAGGCTGCGGCATTGTCCGTACCGACACCGGAACATTTTCTACCGCTGTTGTATGTACTGGGCGCCAGTTATGCAGATGAACCCGTCACGTTACCGCTGGACGAAGTGCCGCTGGACTCGATCAGCATGTTGTCGGTATGTTGCGGCAAGCTGCCTGTGGTGAACAATGCCTGAGCATCGCAAGCTGATTGCGCTGGAACATTGTTCGATCAAGCTCGGCGAACATCTGGCGCTGGACGACGTGAGCTTTACTCTGCATGAAGGCGAACGCTGGGTGCTGATCGGCGCCAACGGCGCGGGCAAGTCGGTGCTGCTCAAGTTGCTGAGCGGCGATATGTGGCCGACGCCCACGGGAAAGGAACGGCGTGAGTACTGTCTGAGCGGCGCAAGCAACAGCGAACCGCTGCACGACAAGCAGCACATTGCCTATCTCGCCCCGGAGCGGCAGGACAAGTATGTGCGTTACAACTGGAATCTCACCGTCATCCAGATCGTGACCACCGGCTTGTTCGACGAAGACATTCCGCGCACCAGGGCCACGGTCGCGCAACAGGCGCGTGTGCAGCGCATGCTGAAACGCCTGCGACTGTGGTCATTGCGCGAACGTCGCATGCTGAGTTTGTCGTATGGACAGCGGCGCCGGGTGCTGCTGGCGCGTCTGCTGGTGGCGCAGCCGAAGGTGCTGTTGCTGGATGAAGTGTTCAACGGCGTCGATGCCGCCACGCGCCAGCAATTGCGTGGCCTGCTGGAGAACATGCGCCAGGCGCCTACCTGGATCCTGGCGGCACATTCGGCCGAAGACGTGCCGGCCAGTGCGACGCATCTGGCGCGTTTACAGCATGGCCGGCTGGTTCATGCCGGGCCGGTTGAGCCGTCACAACTGGAAAACATCAGACGCGATGCTCATGCGCGTCATCAGGCGGCGCGACGGCGCGTTGCGGCGGCAGTCTTGCAGGCGCCTAGGCGCATTGCCGGCAAACATTTGTTGAAGCTGAGCAAGGTTGCGCTGTTTCGCGACTACCGGCCGGTGGTGCAGGACGTGGACTGGACGGTCAATGTCGGCGAGCACTGGGCGATTGTCGGCGCCAACGGTTCCGGCAAATCCACCCTGCTGATGTTGTTGTATGGCGATCTGCATCCGGCGCTGGGTGGCGCGATTGAACGCGCCGGCTTTGTGCCGGGCATGTCCATCGAACAATGGAAGCAGCGGGTGGGTTATGTGTCGCCCGAACTGCAGGCAGATCATTTTGTGCCGGATACCATCGAGCAGATCGTCGCCACGGGGCGCTATGCCAGCGTGGGCCTGAATCAGCCGATCACCGCTGCCGATCGGCGTGCGGCTGCGCCCTGGCTGAAGTTCTTCGGTATTGACTCAATACGCGATCGCAATCCGCGTCAGGTGTCTTATGGGCAAATGCGTCTGGCGCTGATGGCGCGGGCCATGGTCAACCGGCCACAGCTGCTGTTGCTCGACGAACCCTTTACCGGACTGGATGCAGAGATGCATGCCTATGTCATGGCTGCCCTGCAACGGCTGGCGGAGTCCGGTACGCAAATCATCATGGCGGTGCATGACGCAGCGGATGTGCTGCCCGCGATCACGCGGCGCTTGCGTATCGGTCAAGGTGGGAAGGTGACGCTGGAGTAACGCCGGCATTGCCTGGCTTGGGCGGTCATCGCAAACGCCATGTAAGGCTAAAGATGAGCCGGAATCGGTCGTTACAACCTGCGCAGCGACACTCAAGTCGTGTTTTTGATCCAGCCGCGCTTATGTCATCCAACCAATTCTTTTTTGCCCGTTCCCATGCCGACGCGGCCGACATGCAAGGCGAGCATGCATTCAACACCCTGCTCGATAACCTCGATGGCATGGTGTATCGCTGCCGGGATGACGGCGACTGGACCATGGAGTACGTCAGTGACGGCTGCCTGCGCCTGACTGGTTATCAACCGGGTGACCTGCTGTTCAACAACCGCGTTTCCTATGAATCCATCACCCATCCGGAGGATCGCCGTCGGGTACGCGCCGGCATTCACATGGCCATCGCTGCCCGGCGACGTTATGAACTGGAGTACCGCATCATCGACTCGGCAGGCGAGGAGCGCTGGGTCATGGAACGCGGCGCAGCCGTGCTGGACCCATCCGGCCGTGTGGTGGCGCTGGAAGGCATCATCAGCGACATCACTCGTCTTAAGCGTACCGAGCGAGCCGCCCTTGAGGCTGAACATCGTTATCGCAGCCTGTTCGACAATTCGTTGGAAGGCATTTTCCGCAGCACGGTGGATGGCCATTACATCGACGTCAATCCGGCGCTGGCCAGGTTATACGGTTTCAATTCACCGCAGGAGTTGGTCAATTGCGTCAGTGACATACGCCAGCAGTTGTATGTCAATCCAGAACGTCGCGAAGAATTCATGTTCCAGGTGCGTACTTTCGGCAAGGTCAGCCGTTTCGAGTCCGAGGTGTATCGCAAGGATGGCAACGTCATCTGGATTTCCGAGAATGCCCGGGCTATCTTCGACGAGCAGGGCAGGTTGACCTGCTTCGAGGGTACGGTCGAGGATATTACCGAGCAGAAGCGCTACGAACAGTCCCTGATCGAAGCCAGCGAGGCGGCAGCGGCCGCCAACAAGGCCAAGAGCGCCTTCCTGGCCAATGTGAGTCATGAAATCAGGACGCCGATGAATGGCGTCATCGGCATGACCGAGTTGCTGCTGTCCACCCGGATGGAACCCACACAGCGTAATTATGTGGAAACCATCCGTTCCAGCGCCGATGCCTTGCTGACGGTCATCAACGACATTCTGGATTTCTCCAAGATTGAAGCCGGCAAGCTCGATATCGACCATGTGGACATGGATCTGCGCGGTACGGTGGAAGATGTCGCCAACATGATGGCCTTCCAGGCAGCCGCCAAGAATCTCGAGTTGATCGTCAACATCAGTCCCGAAGTGCCGGAGCGTGTCAGTGGCGATCCGCAACGCATTCGTCAGTGTCTGGTCAATCTGGCCGGCAACGCCATCAAGTTCACCCGCAGCGGCGAGATTGTCATTACGGTATGCACGGCAGGGCAGCGCGATGGTCGCGTGGTGACGCTGTTTGAAGTGCGCGACACCGGCATCGGCATTGCGGCGGACAGTATCGGCACCCTGTTTGAACCGTTTGTACAGGCGGATTCATCCACTACCCGTCACTTCGGTGGTACCGGTCTGGGGCTGTCGATCGTGCGTCGTCTGGTGGAAATGATGGGCGGTGAAGTCGGCGTCTCCAGCGAACCGGGCAAGGGCTCCACCTTCTGGTTCACGCTGCCGTTCGAAGCGGTCGAGGTGACCGGCATGCTGCCCGGTTTGAAAATGCCGCCGCAGGGCGGGCGCGTGCTGGTGGTGGACGACAACAACACCAACAGGCGTGTGGTCGCCGGCCATCTGCAACATGTCGGTTACGAGGTGGAACTGGCCAGCAGCGGTGCACAGGCATTGTCATTGCTGCGACAGGCAGTCGCGGCGAAGCAGCCTTTCGATGTGGCGCTGGTGGATTTGCAGATGCCGGACATGGATGGCGCCACTCTGGGGGAACACATCAATGCCGATCCGCAACTGTCGCAGGCGCGTCTGGTGATGTTGACTTCAATGGATCGACAAGGCGATCTGCAACGCTTTACCTCGCTGGGCTTTGCCGGTTACCTGGCCAAGCCGGTGCGGGCGCGCGAACTGTATGCCTGCGTGGAACGTGTGCTGGCCTGCGAATCGCGCGAATGGCACACCCAGAATCAGCCTCTGGTGACCCGCGGTGCGCTCAAGGAAGCCGCCGCCAATCAGCGTTTCATCGGCCGTGTGCTGGTGGTTGAAGACAATCAGGTCAACCAGATGGTGGCGAAGAGTTTCCTGGAACGTCATGGCTGTGTGGTGATACTTGCCGACAATGGCGCCGAGGGGGTCAAGGCTTATGAAAACGGTCAGTTCGATCTGGTGTTCATGGACATGCAGATGCCGGTGATGGATGGCCTGACCGCCACCCGCAAGATTCGCGACTTCGAAGGCTGGCGACCGCGCACGCCAATTGTGGCGTTGACCGCCAACGCCATGGCCGGTCAGGCCGAACGTTGCATTGCCGCCGGCATGGATGGCTTCCTCACCAAGCCGCTGGAGAGCGGCCGGTTACGCGAGGTGCTGGAACAGTACCTGCGTCGCGACGATACCCTGTCTGCCACTACTGCCACCCGGCCAGCGCTCAAACTTGAACCGGAAGCAGTTGCAGTGCCGAATCAAACTGTCGACGCGACCTCTGCGGGCGACATTGTGCGCCTGATGGACTGGTCGCGTTTCGAGGCATTGATGGCCGGCGACAGGGAGTTTGCGTTACAACTGATCGACGTGTTCATCGACAGCGCCGCACAAATTCTGTCCGAGCTGCGACTCAGCGCCGGGGCGAGCGACCGGCAACAGCTACAGCGCGCTGCCCACAAGCTGAAAGGCGCCAGCGCCAATATCTGCTCCGACAAACTGTTTACGCTGTGCCAGTCGCTGGAGGCGGCCGTTGCCAATGAGACCCGGGTACAACTGACAGAACGAGTGGCGGAGATTGTCGAAGTCAATGCACAGACCATCGAGGAAATGCGACAGTACCTGAAGGCGCTGCCTTTGTGACGATGCCGCCAATTACAGCGGCAACGCAGCTTCATAGATAATCACGGCATCACCGGAAATGCGCACGCTCTGCGCCACTGCGCCGGCACAGGTCACGGCCACTTCCACCTCGCCGGGCCGCTTGACGGATTTCCCTTGATAGCCACGGAAATGCAGCAACCCCTCTTTGGCAGTGACCAGATTGTGTGCCAGCAAGTAAGTACCCAGCATGCCGTGAGCATTGCCGCTGACCGGATCTTCCGGGATGCCGATGGCGGGGCAGAACATGCGTGATACCGTGCTGATCTGGTCTTGTTCGCCCGGCGCATTCAGCGCGAACACGAAGTAGCCCTCGGCGCCGATATGGGACGTCAGTCTGATCAGCTCCTGCATGTCGGGTTTAAGAGGGTGCAGCAGTTCGGGAGAGCGCAGACCGACCAGCAGGCGCGAACCGCCCTTGGTGAGGATTTGCAGCGGGCAGTCTGATTGCAGATAAGGGCTCGAGATCCCCAATGCATCCAGTACTTGAACGCGCTGATGTTCCGGCAGGACGGGGCCCAGCGAAGGCGGACTGATGGTCAGGCTGATACGATAGTCACCATCGACTTCAGCCAATTCCACTTCGGCGATGCCGGCGTGGCTGCGCTGACGAACCACGCCGTGACCGCGCAGACCGCACTTGGCCAGAACGTAGTGCGTGGCCAGAGTGACATGACCAACAAACGGCACTTCGTGATCGGGCGTAAAGAACCGCACCTGCATGTCGTGGTCGCCGGATTCGGCCGCCAGCACAAAGGCGGTTTCACCGTTCAGTTCGGTGGCGATGGTCTGCATCTGCTCGTCGCTGAGCTCGTCGCCACCCAGGATAACCCTCGCCGGATTGCCACAGAAGCGCTGGCGGGTGAAGGCATCGACGTGAAACAAACGGCAGTGCTGGATCATGAATCCTCCGGGATTCTTGTAATTGTTCGGCGTCAATGTGCGGGCGTCAGGCTTGGAACGAAGTCAGTTATCGCCGAAGCGCACTCCGGCGTCAACGCCAAACTGCGGTGGCTGAACAGTTAAAGAACAGTAGCATTTCCCGCCACACAGGAATTAGAATCCCGCTCGCCTTAGGGGTGGTCTGAATGACCTGAGATACCGAACCGTTGCGCTTCCGCGCCACTCATCGGGAACCCTTAGAACCTGATCCGGTTAGTACCGGCGTAGGAAGTAGGTCATGCAGTTTCGCGGCGCGCCGCACTCAATCCTTCTCCACCTTGCCTGCTATCGGATCTTCATTTCAAACATGAGGATCTGTTATGCGTTGTTCCATTTTTCTGGCCATGGCGCCAGCCAGCCTGCTGGCACTGCCGTCTTCCACCCGGGCGGCCAACGATGAAGTGCTTCAGGAAGTGGTGGTCACCGCCACGTTGCGTCCGCAGCCGTTGGTGGACGTACCCAATAGCGTCACCGTGCTGGACGGCAAAACCCTGAAGGATGCCGGTCAACAGCACTTCGAGGATGTGCTGGGGCTGGTGCCCAATCTCAACTGGGCGGGCGGCACGTCGCGACCGCGCTATTTCCAGATTCGCGGCATTGGCGAACGCGAACAATATGAAGGCGCACCGAATCCTTCGGTGGGTTTCCTGATCGATGACATTGACTTCAGCGGTCTGGGCATGCCCGCGACCTTGTTCGATGTGAAACAGATTGAAGTGTTACGCGGTCCGCAAGGTACACGTTATGGCGCCAATGCCTTGGCCGGCTTGATTGCCGTGCGCGGCAACGATCCCGAGCCGGAAGTCCACTACGGAGTGGAAGCCAGCGTCGGCGATCACAACACACGTTCGATGGGCGCCTATGCGACCGCGCCGGTTGAATCGCTTGACTCCGCATGGCGCCTGTCGCTGCAGCAGTATCGCAGCGATGGTTTTCGTTACAACTCTTATCTTCATCGTAAAGACACCGATGGTCGTGATGAGCTGACGGGGCGTTTCAAGTGGAATTGGCGGATCAGCGACGCATCAACGCTGGACTTTACGCTGCTGCATGCAAATCTCGATAACAGTTACGACGCATGGTCGATTGATAACTCGCGGGTATCGTTGTCGGACAAACCGGGTAAGGATGCACAGCGGTCAACGGGCGCTTCTGCGCATCTGGTTACTACCTCATGGGAGCCTTACACAGTAACGGTGATTGGCGCCTATGCGGATTCAGTGGGCGTGAATAGCTACGATGCGGACTGGGGCAATCCACAAAGTTGGGCGCCTTACCAGTACGATTATTTCTGGCGTTCGAATCGTGACCGCAAAACCGCAAGCCTTGAAGTGCGGCTGGCATCGCCGGTTACAGGTGACAAACAGACAGTTGCATGGCTGGTGGGTGCATACGCATTGCGGATGAACGAGGACGGCAAAGATTATCTGGCTGGACAATATACAAATCCCTTCGACTCCTCCTTCGATGGTGCCAGTGATGAAACGCTGGCCATCGACTATCTGGCCACCAATCTTGCGCTGTTCTCACAACTCGATGGTCATCTGACTGCACGAACCCACTGGTCAGCGGGTGTGCGAGTGGAGCAGCGTACTGCGCACTATCAGGATTTTGGCATCTGGGAAGGTGCGCCACGTCCACCGGCAGCCGGGGCGCGCGACCGTATGATCGGTGGCCAGTTATCGGTGAGCACGGAGCTTGGCAAAGATAGTAATGTCTATATTTCGCTATCGCGGGGCTACAAGGCGGGAGGATTCAATCTCGGTGTGCTGCCAGATGAACACAAACGCTATTTCAGACCTGAATATCTCTGGAATATTGAATCTGGTGTCAAAGCCAGCGGTCTGGATGGACGTGGATATGTAGATGTTGCGGTTTTTTACGAGTGGCGACGCAATCTGCAGGTTCGTACCGGTGAGCAGCTCGATCCTGCCAATCCGGGAATTTATACATTCATCACTGACAACATGGCGCATGGCTATAACACGGGTGTAGAGAGCAGCTTGCGTTATGAGCTCACCAAAAGCTGGGAGTTGGGTGGTTCTTTGGGCTTATTGCGGACTCGCGCCAGCGGTAGTCTGGACAGAGACGGCAATCCTGTACCCGCACGCGAACAGGCTCATGCCCCGGAATACACCGCATCTGTTTTTGCGACTTGGCGTGCGGCCAATGGTTGGATGGCGAGAGTGGATGTGTTGGCCAAAGACAATTTCTACTTCGATGTGCCGACCGACCATAACCAGCAGTCCAGCGCGTATTCATTAACCAACGTGAAAGTTGGCTATGAACGTAAGGGGTGGAGCGCTTACGCTTGGATAAGAAATGTATTCGACAGAAACTATGCAGTTCGCGGGTTTTATTTTCAGAATGAGCCGCCTGATTTTCCTACTAAACTCTATGTCCAGAATGGCGACCCCCGTCAGCTGGGCGTAACCATCAACTGGAAATTTTAAACCTAGGGGCGGGTTGTAAACCCGCCCACTTATCAACAAAGGAGGGCGGCTTTGAAACCCGCCCCTGTGGTGAAAAGATGCGTACCATGATTGAAATCAGTTTGTATCCATTGGATGCGGACTTCATTCCGCCGATCCAGGCATTCATTGATCGCCTGAATAGCTATCCGGAGTTGCATGTCACCACCAATGCCATGAGCACGCAGATTGCCGGCGAGCATGCGCGGATATTTGAAATCCTGGGTATCGAAACCGCGAACATCTTCGCCATGACCGGCCGCAAGGTGTTCGTCATGAAAATGCTGGGTGGTCCGGCATAAGACAGTGGATACATTGCGCCACATCCTGCGCGAGTTGCTGGGCACGTCGGCCTGGGAGGCCGTCGCCGTGTTGCTGGCGCTGGCGTACCTGGTGCTGGCGGTACGGCGCAGTCTGTGGTGCTGGTTGTGCGCCTTCATCAGCACTGCGATCTATATCGTATTGATGGCTCGCAGCGGTCTGGTGATGGATACGCTGTTGCAGGTGTATTACCTGATCATGGCGGTTTACGGCTATATCGAATGGCGCCGTGGCCAGGAACCTTCGGGTGAACTGGCTGTAGTGAGCTGGACCTGGCAGCAGCATGTGATCGCTGTGGCCGTAGTGCTGTTTGCCACCGTGATCAATGCCTGGGTATTGCAGTACATACAGATGGCGCGTTCGCCATGGCTGGACTCTTTCGTCACCTGGGGTAGTGTACTGACCACCTGGATGGTGGCGCGGCGTGTACTGGAAAACTGGTTGTACTGGATTGTCGTGGACAGTGTTGCAGCTTATTTGTATTACACACGGGGATTGACGGCAACAGCGGGGTTGTTTCTGTTGTATGTGCTCATGGTGGTTCAGGGCTACCTGGTATGGCGCAGGCGGATGGCGGCACCGGCCGGCGTCATGGAGACAGCAACATGAAACCCGAGCAGGTGGCTGCGGAAGTACTGGCAGTGGCGCCAGAGAGCCTCACTGCCACGCGCGTCAAAGGTGGACTGACCAACGAGAGCTGGTGCGTGCAGTCAGCGCACGATGCCGTCGTAGTGCGCATCAGCACCGTGGATGAACATGCCCTGCAGCTGAACCGGTACAGCGAAGTGGAAGTGCTGTCGCTGGTGCAGCAGCATGGCATTGGCGCAGAAGTGTTGCTGTGCGCGCCGGAACGGCGTTTGCTGGTTACGCGCAAGTTGCCGGCAGAAACGCTTGATCCCGAAACGATGCGCAATGCAGCTACCATATACAAGCTGGCCAGGTTGTTGCGTCGTCTGCATGCCTTGCCGGCGCCGGCCTCAGTGCAACAAGTGGATCTGCCTGCCGTGTTGCTGGGCTATTGGCAAAGTCTGGATGAGCAAGCCCAACCACTGGGCTGGCCATTGGGTAATGATGCTGAAGCGCGGCGCCACGCAATGAGCATTGCATTGGAGTCAGCGCAGTCGGTGATGCGCTGCCTGTGTCACAACGATGTGCATCATCTCAACCTGATGTCGGATGGCGAAAGGCTCTGGTTGCTGGATTGGGAATACGCCGGCATCGGCGATCCGCTTTTTGATCTCGCAGCCGTGTGTTGCTATCACGGTTATGACACTGCGCTGCGCGAGCAGTTGCTGCTGGCTTATTTCGAGCGCCTTGATGCCGCCGACAGCGAACGCCTGCTGCGCATGTGCTGGCTGTTCGATTACATCAGGGATTTATGGTTTGCAGTGCGGCGTCTGGAGACCGAAAGCATCCTCGTATGATTGGCGTCAACAAACAGCTGAGCCTATTATCTGCTGCATCATGGCGATGGCCCCATTACGGGCCATGAACTTATCCATTCTATTTTGCGGGACTCGACCATGCAGGTGTATGAAAAACGAATTTATTCGGTACGAGTAGGACAAATGGCCGAGGTGATCCGACTGTATACGAATGAAGGCTGGCCGGTATTTGAATCCGAGGGCTTCAGCAAGAATCTCGTCGGCTACTTCATCAGCGATTCGGGGCGGCTGCATCAGCTTGTCCATCTGTGGCGCTTTGCCAGTGACGATGAACGTCGCAACTTCTGGAAGGGAGTGTATGCCAACGAGAAGTTCATGGCTTTTGCAGCCAAGGTCCGGCCGCTGATCGAGATGCAGGAAGTGCAGTCGCTGCTCCCTGCGCCATGGGGTCCGAAGCCCTGAGAATGCACATGATCGACCGTAGGGCGGGTTGGTAACCCGCCCTACTCGGGGTGCGGTGCAACAACTAGGGAAGCTCGCGCGTCTTCTGATATTGCGGCAAGCCATCATGTGGCCGATCCCAGGGCAAGGCATCTGCCATCCAGATGTGATCGGCCGGCACGATGTGTTCGGGCGAGTCCAGGGTCATGAGGGTAATATCGATCTCGTCGGCACGCTGTTGGTTGTAATAGGTCAATGGCGTCCCGCAGTGACCGCAGAATGAGCGCAATACCTCCGGTGAGGATCTGAACTCGGCGGGTGTTCCCTGAACATAGACAAGGCTATTGGCGGGCACCGTTATCCAGGCAACGGCATGGGCGCCGGTGAGGCGGCGACAGGATTCGCAATGACATAGTGTGGGGGGATACAGGAGGTCGCCGCAACGATAACGCACGGCGCTACAGAAACAATGTCCACTCAGCAATGATTCGCTCATCGGTCATGCTCCCGTGAAGCGATCGAATTCCGTCAACCTATACCGATAAATAAGTCTGCTCATCAGGACATTTCGACTGCGCTCAGCGACCGGAATCTATGGCTCCGATCACCGAGCGGCTTGTACTGAGCTTGTCGAAGTGACAAGTTCGCAATCGGATTACTTGGCTGCCGACTGCTTCGCCACCGCTTCTGCCGCGGCCTTGATGGCTTCCTGATCGCCCAGGAAACGGCGTGGAGTTTTTGGTCGCAGCGCGGCATCCAGTTCATACAGAATGGGTACGCCGGTGGGGATGTTGAATTCCACGATGTCGGCATCTGACATGCCATCCAGCATTTTCACCAGAGCGCGCAGGCTGTTGCCGTGGGCCACGACCAGCACGTTCTTGCCCTGTTTGAGCTGGGGTGCAATCTTGTCGGTCCAGAACGGCAGTACGCGCGCCAGGGTTTCTTTCAGGGATTCGGTGGCGGGTAATGCATCCGGCGGCAAGTCGGCATAACGGGGATCAAGGCCGGGATGGCGCTTATCGTCGGTGGCCAGCGGCGGCGGTGGAATGTCGTAACTGCGGCGCCAGATCTTTACCTGATCGGCACCGTGTTTGGCAGTGGTCTGCGCCTTGTCCAGGCCTTGCAGCGCGCCGTAATGACGTTCGTTCTTACGACATCTGCGGTCCACCGGAATCCACATCAGGTCCATTTCATCCAGCACCGTCCACAGGGTGCGAATGGCGCGCTTGAGCACCGAGGTATAGGCCAGATCGAAATTGAAGCCTTCGGCCTTGAGCAGACGGCCGGCGTCACGGGCTTCGTTGCGGCCCTGTTCGCTCAGATCGACATCCGTCCAGCCGGTGAACAGATTTTCGACGTTCCAGATGCTTTGTCCGTGGCGGACGAGTACCAGTTTGCCTATCACGTGCCTACCCTTGTGCGATGGTGATGAATGGAGTGTTTTATACCAGAGCTGGCCGACAGGCGTCAGTCTGGGGTGGCCGCCGTCGGCGGCTGTGTTGCTCCTTGTGGGGGCGTAATTCATTACGCCCGCGCGGACATTTCAAGACTCCGCAATCTTGCGCACTGCCTGCAGGGCGACGGACAGGCTGGCGAAATCAACCTGGCTGCTGGCGCGAATGTCTTCAAGCGTCTGTTGACTGATGCGGATGCTGCTGCCGTGGCGCTTTTGCCAGCGGTCAAGGGCGACATCAACGCTTGTCTTGGCAGAGGGCATCAGTATCTGACTGCAAAGGCTGCGTTGCAGCGCATAGAGTTGATCGCGCAGGGTATTGCGCGCCAGGGCCTGCCAGCGATCGCGGGTTTTCAGCGCCAGAATCTGGCTGCGCAACCAGGCCAGCGACAGGGGTACGTCCAGCGCAAAATACAGCGTGGCGGCTTCAGCGATGCTGCGTCGATGCGTGGCACTGAGTTCGACGATGTCCGGCCCGGAACACAGGGCATCCAGGTAAGCCATTTGCTGTGCTAGTTTTGCCGGCACGCCTTGCGACTTTAGCGCAGCGCTGCGCGCAGTATCCGGCAGGATGTCCGGCAGCGCGGCGACGAGCGCGCGAATGCCGGGTTGCAGGCGCAGCACCTGTTGCTGGATATGCAGATTGTCCGCGCAGTGATTGAGCAGCCAATACGTTACGAAACGCAGCAGGCGGGTGCTGGCATTCAGCATTTCATACTGCAGCGCGGCCGGAATCCGGTTGTCCAGCCGTTCGATGTGCTGCCACAACTCACGCATGGTGAAGGCTTCGCGCGCGATGGCATAGGCGCGCGCAATGCTGGCGGCATCGGCGCCGGTTTCTTCTGCGGTGCGCAGCGCAAAGCTGGGCCCCATGCGGTTGACCAGGCTGTTGGTGGTGGCGGTGGCGATGATTTCGCGCGCCAGCCGGTGTTTCGACAGTTGTCTGGCGAAGCGCTTGCTGAGCACGGCTGGAAAGTAGCGTTGCAGTTCCAGTCTGAGGTACGGATCATCGGCGATGTCGCTGCCGATGAGGCGTCTGAACAGATCCATCTTGCTGTAGCTGAGCAGCACCGACAGTTCCGGGCGGGTCAGGCCGCGCCCCGTCTGTTGACGTTGATTGATGGCGTCGGCATCCGGCAGGGCTTCCAGCGCCCGATCCAGTCCATAGCCTTGTTCCAGCGAGCGGATCAGATGTGCATGTTCCTGCAGCCGTGCGCTGGCCACCTGTTCGCTCATGGAAATGGCCAGGCTTTGCAGATAGTTGTCGCGCAGCACCAGTTGCGCCATGTCTTCCGTCATGCTGGCCAGCAGTTGTTTGCGTCTGGCCGGAGGCAATGTCTTTGGGTCGGCCAGACTCAGCAGAATCTTGATGTTGACTTCGTGATCGGAACAATCGACGCCGGCCGAGTTGTCGATGAAGTCGGTATTCAGGCGGCCGCCGTGCAGGGCATATTCAATGCGGCCCAGTTGCGTGAAGCCGAGATTGCCGCCTTCGCCCACTACTTTGCAGCGCAGCTCGCGACCATCCACCCGCACGCCATCGTTACTGCGATCGCCGACTTGCAGATGGGTTTCGTGACTGGCTTTCACATAGGTGCCGATACCGCCATTCCACAGCAGATCGACCGGCATGCGCAGAATGGCCTGGATCAAGGCCTGCGGCGTGAGCGAGCTGTCGTCGATGCCGAGTATCTGTCGGGCTTCTGCCGATAATGCAATCGACTTGGCGCTGCGCGCATACACGCCGCCGCCTTTGGAAATCAGTTTCGTATCGTAGTCTTCCCAGCTGGAACGCGGCAGATTGAACAGCCGTTGCCGTTCCTTGAAGCTGACGGCCGCATCGGGATGAGGGTCGATGAAAATATGCTGGTGATTGAAGGCCGCCAGCAGTTTCATGTGCGGCGAACGCAGCATGCCGTTGCCGAATACATCGCCGGCCATGTCGCCGATGCCGCTGACGGTGAAGGGGTGCTGATCGACATTGATGCCGATCTCGCGGCAATGCCGTTTGACGCATTCCCAGCCGCCGCGCGCGGTGATCGCCATCTTCTTGTGGTCATAACCGGCAGAGCCGCCGGACGCAAAGGCATCGCCCAGCCAGAATTGATATTGCGCCGCGATGCCATTGGCGATGTCCGAGAAAGTGGCCGTGCCCTTGTCGGCGGCCACGACCAGATAGGGATCATCGTCATCATGACGAATGACATCCGGCGGTGCGACGGTCTTGCCGGCGACGATGTTGTCGGTAAGATCGAGCAGGCCACGCACAAAACTGCGGTAGCAATCCACGCCTTCACGTTGTATTTCATCGCGTGTGGCGTTGGCCGCAATCTTCTTGGGTACGAAGCCGCCCTTGGCGCCCACCGGCACGATCACGCTGTTCTTGACGTTCTGCGCCTTCATCAGCCCCAGCACTTCGGTGCGGAAATCCTCGCGACGATCCGACCAGCGCAGGCCGCCGCGTGCCACCTTGCCCATGCGCAGATGCACGCCCTCGACGCGTGGCGAGTGCACAAAGATTTCGAACAGAGGTTTGGGCAGGGGCAGGTGGGCAATGTCCGCCGAGCGCAGCTTGAACGACAATTGCGCCTTGGGCCTGCCGTCTGCATCATGCTGGTAATAGTTGCTGCGCACGCTGGCATTGATTGCCTGCAGATAGCTGCGCAGGATGCGGTCTTCATCCAGGCTGCTTACTTGCTCCAGAGCGGCTTCGATCTGCCTGCTCAACAAGTTGATGCGTGGCTGACGTTCGGCCGGTTTGAGCGCAGGATCAAAACGCGCCACGAATAGTTGCCACAACTGGCTGGCGACATCGGCATGACGCGTCAATGTCTGTTCCATGTAGCGTTGACTGAAGCTTACGCCGCTTTGCAGCAGATAACGACAGTAGGCGCGCAGCACGCTGACTTCGCGCCAGCCGAGCCGGCACTTGATGATCAGTTGATTGAAACCATCGCTTTCGGCGCGTCCCTGCCAGATGGCGAGAAATGCATCGTGAAACAACTCATTCAAGCCATGCGCTGAAGTATCGATGTCCCGGCCCGGCTCCAGTTCGAAATCCTGTATCCAGATCGATCGGGCGCGCTGCGGCTCGATTTCATAGGGTCGTTCGGTGAGTACGCGCAGTCCCATGTTTTCCAGTACCGGCAGCACGTCGGACAGGGGCAGCGGCGTGCCGCGATGAATGGCTCGCAGATGCAGATGTCCGGAAGCGTCGATCAGGCGCAACTCCATGCTGCCATTGGTTTCGTCCACGCGGCGCAACTGGGCAATGTCTTCGATGGCTGCATGGGGCGCGACGTCGGCCTGATAGGATGTCGGGAATGCCTGGCCATAGTGTTGCGCCAGCATGCGGCCTTCGGCTTCGCCATGATGCGCGATCAGCACCACGCTGAGTTCGTCCTGCCAGGTGCGGATCAGGCGTGTGACATCGTCTTCCAGCGCGGCTTCGGTTACATCGCGTGCCGTGGCGTGCGTGGTGCGTATCAATAAATGCAAGCGCGCCAGTGCCGAATCCGACATCAATACCTGCGACTCCACATTGCTGCCGCCGAGGGCGGCCAGCAGGTGACCTTCGATGCGTTCGCGTACCTGGGTGTTGTAACGGTCACGCGGCAGGTATAGCAGACAGGAATAGAAACGCTTGAAAGGATCGCGGCGCATGAACAGCCGCACGCGACGCCGTTCATAGAGATTGACAATGGCAGGCACTGTGCGCGCCAGCTCTTCGATGCTGCTCTGGAACAGTTCATCGCGCGGATAGTTGTCGATGACATGCTGCACGGCCTTGGCGTCGTGACTGCCCGGTGCAATGCCCATGGCCGTCACCACGCGTTCCAGCTTGTGGCGCAGCATGGGCACGTCGCGCGGATTCAGACTGTACACATTCGAGGTGAACAGACCGAGAAAGCGGATTTCACCGTTGACCCGGCCCTGCCTGTCGAACAGCTTGATGCTGATGTGATCCAGGTGCACGGCGCGATGCACAGTGGCGATGGAACTGGATTTGGTGATCAGCAGCAATTGCGGCTTGCGTGCCTGATCGCGCAATTCGCCGGTCAGTTGCACGGCATGCGCCGCTTTCGAACCGCTGCGTTGCATCAGGCCCAGGGCGGTTGCGGGCAGGGGTTCGAGTACATCATGCCGACGGCTGCGCGTGAGTCTGAACTGCTGACTGCCGAGAAAGGTGAAATGATCGTCAGCCAGCCAGCGCAGAAAATCGCTGGCTTCCTGACGCTCGGCAGCGCTTACCGGCGGCGGGGTTTGAACCCAACTGTCGCAGATGGACAGTGCACGTGCGCGCATCGCCTGCCAGTCCTGACAGGCGCAGGCGGCATCGCGCAGCGCCGCTGCGATGGCCTCCTGCAATTGCGCGAGTTTTTGCGGATCGGTGCAGCGGTCAATCTCATAGTGCTGCCAGGATTCATGGCATACCTGCGTCCCGGCATCCGCCAGCCGCCGCCAGCGGCCCCGCGCATTGCGCTCGACGCGCAGCACCGGATGCACGAGCAGGTGCACGTTCAATCCGAAACGCGCAAACACCATGGTCACGGAATCGACCAGGAAGGGCAGGTCGTCAGTGACGATGTTGACGACGGTATGGGCAATACCCTGCGCTGAACCGGGTTTGGGTTCAGGCGGGTTGTAAAGTTGCAGCAGGGTCTGTTGCGGCTGGCGGCGCACTCCCAACTGGAAATGCTGCAATGCTGCGGCAGCCAGTTGCGCAGTGGCATGGGCCATCAGGTCAATGGCATCGACCTTGGCGTAATAAGCGGCAATGAATGCAGGCAATTGCTCATGGCCGGGTTTGTCTGTCTGCTGCGTGGCGCGCGTCATCACGGCTTGCAGCAGTTTGCGACGGGCGGCGGGCAGCGTGCGCAGCGGATCGGGTTTGCCGGCCGTCATGGTCAGGCTCCTTATGCGGGTAGTTCGAGATCCTTGATCACCACAGCGAGAAAGCGGCAGGCTTCGCCGCCGGTGATGCAGCGATGGTCAAAGGTCAGCGACAACGGAATGCGCGCGTGCACTTCAATGCCGCCGGTATCGGTGGCCACCACATCGCGATGGACCTTGCCGGTACCGAGGATGGCGACAGTCGGTGGCACCACCAGCGGTGTGGCGTACCGGCCGGCCAGCGTGCCGAAGTTGGTGAGCGTGATGGTGTAGTCGCGCATTTCTTCCGGCGTCAGCGTGCGGTCCTGCGTGGCCTGCTTGAGGCGATTGATTTCGGCGCGCAGTTCGGTGAGCGATTTGTTCTGTGCATCGCGAATCACCGGCACGAACAGCTTGTCGCCGATATCGATGGCCACGCCCAGATCCACCTGCGGGAATATCCGGCGCGCCGGGCCATTCGGGTCCAGCACTGCATTGAGCGCGGGTTCGGCCTGCACGCCACGGCACAGTGCACGAATGATGCGCGCGGTCATATCGACGCGACCCTGCCAGGCATGCACGTCGGCATCGTCGAATACGGTGACCATCGCGATCTCGTCGCGCGACAGGGTCATGGCCTGTGCCATGGCGCGGCGTGCGCCGGTGATGGGTTCGAATTCGCCTGCCAGACGTTCGCCCAGGGCCGGCATGCGGTAGCTACTGGCGCTCGAACCCTGACGCGACAGATTGGCGCTATTCAGTACGTCATCCACGGTGATCAGACCATGCCGGCCAGTGGCTTTGACATGCGCCAGGTCGATCTTGAGTCGCCTGGCCAGCATGCGTACCGCAGGCGCCGCGCGCAGACGGCCACGGGTGCCGGCGCCGGTTTGCGGGCCAATGCCCACGGCACGCTCGATGAGTTCGTGATCGCTGACATTCATGCGGCCGACCACGGTCATGGAACTGGGCGTATCCGCCGCAGCGACTTTGCCATGTGGTTCGGGCGCCGCCGGTTCGGCATCGCCCAGATCAAACACCACCAGCGCTTGATGGGTGGCCACGGTTTCGCCGGGCTTGGCCAGCAGGCGCGTGATCCTGCCGCTATAGGGACTGGGCACTTCCACCACCGCCTTGGCGGTTTCCACCGACACCATCAGTTGATCGACCTGCACCGTGTCGCCTTCCTTGACATGCCAGGACACGATCTCGGCTTCCTGCAAGCCTTCACCCAGATCAGGCAGATGGAATGTGGTCACTACAACTCCCGGACAAAACTAATAGTGGTCGTTCAGACGCAGCGGGTTTCAAGTCAATGTGGCGCGTACCGCGGCCACAATGCGCGCCACGCTGGGGACGTAATCATGTTCGAGCCGGGCCAGGGGCACGATGGTGTCGTAACCGGTCACGCGCTGGATCGGCGCTTCCAGATCATACAGGCCGTGCTCGGCCACCAGCGCGGCAATCTCCGCGCCCACGCCGACATTGCGCGCGGCCTCATGCACGATCACCAGCCGCCCGGTTCTGGCCACCGACTCCAGAATGGTGTCGGCGTCGATCGGGCTGATGGTGACCAGATCGATCACTTCCACGTTGATGCCTTGCCGGGCCAGTTCATCGGCGGCTTTCAGGCTCTCGACGGTCATGGCGCCCCAGGTGACGAGGGTGCAATCCGTGCCTGCGCGCAGCACATAGCACACATCCAGCGGCAGGGCCTGGCCATTGTCGTCCACTTCCTGCCGGGCGTAGCGATAGATGCGCACCGGTTCCAGAAACAGCACCGGGTCGGGTTCGCGGATAGACGCCAGCAGCAAACCATAGGCGCGCGCCGGCGAGGAAGGACACACTACACGCAGTCCGGGCATGTGGCAGAACATGGATTCCACCGATTCGGAGTGGTGCTCGGGTGAATGAATGCCGCCGCCGTGCGGCGTGCGGATGACCACCGGGCAGGTGAGGCGGCCACGAGTGCGATTGCGCAGGCGGGTCATGTGATTGACGATCTGATCCACTGCCGGATAGATGAAACCCATGAACTGGATTTCCGCCACCGGCTTCAATCCCTGTGCGGCCATGCCCACGCACAGGCCGGCAATCATGCCTTCGGCCAGCGGCGTGTCGATGACGCGTTCGGCGCCAAATCTTTCCTGCAAACCCTGCGTGGCGCGGAACACGCCACCGTTCTTGCCGACGTCTTCACCCAGCGCCACGACGCTGGGGTCATGCGACATTTCCCAGGCATGCGCCATGGCGACGGCTTCAACCAGCGTGACCTTAGCCATGGTGCGTGGTGGCTCCGCTGAGCGTCAGGGCTTGGTCGCGCTGTTCGGCAATGCGCTTCGGCATGTTGGCGAACAGATGATCGAACATGGCGGTGACCGGCGGACGGGGCGTGGCCAGGTATTCGCGCACGGCTGTTTCCACCTGCAGGCTGCATTCCTGTTTGAGCGCCTGTTCCTGGCTGTCATCCCACAGATGCAGGCGGGTGAGGTAGGCGCGCAATCGTTTCATCGGCTCCAGCGCCCAGCCCTGTTCAATTTCACCGGCAGGGCGATAACGACTGGCATCGTCTGCGGTGGTGTGATCGCTCAGGCGATAGGTGAGCGCTTCCACCACGGTCGGTCCCTGACCGCTGCGCGCGCGCTGCAGCGCCTGTTCCAGTACATCGCGCACCGCCAGGATGTCATTGCCATCGACCTGGATGCCGGGAATGCCGGCGGCAATGCCCTTTTGCGCCAGGGTTTGCGCCGCCGTCTGCTGTTCCAGCGGAATGGAGATGGCCCAGCGATTGTTGACCACGTAAAACACCACCGGCAGCTTGCGTACGCCGGCGACATTCATGGCTTCATAGAAAGCGCCTTCGGAAGTGCCGCCATCGCCGATGTAAGCCAGGGCGCAGCGCGGTTCCTTGCGGATCTGGAAAGCCATCGCGGCGCCGGCAGCATGCAGGGTTTGTGTGGCAATCGGCACGCACCAGGGAAAGTCGTGGCGGGTGTTGACGAAGTTATTGCCTTCTTCGTCGCCGCCCCAGTAACGCAGGATCTCTACCATGCGCACGCCGCGCCAGATCTGGGTGCCGATCTCGCGATATACCGGCGCAATCACATCTTCCGGGCGCAATGCCGCCGCCGCGCCGACCTGTGCGGCTTCATGTCCCAGTGCCGGTGGATAGGTGCCCAGTTTGCCGGTGCGTTGCAGATTGACCGCCTTGGTATCAAAGGTGCGCACCAGGGTCATCATCCTGTACATCTTGAGCAATTCGGCCGGGTCGCGGGTGAAGGCAGGCAGGGCGGCTTGATTCACTTCCGGCAGGAACGCGCCTTCCTGATCCAGATACTGGCGGTAGTGAATGTCGAATTGGGCAGTCGTCGTCACCTGAACCATCTCCGCTGCGCCATGTTCGACGCGGTCTGGCAAAACAGCGGGCATTATAGCCCAGCATGCGGGTCTTGCCCCCTCATTGTGCGATCATCGAGTCCTGATGTTGAGTGCGTGAATACACCATGAAGCCTGATACTTTGACTAATCATCCCCCGCAGGTGTCCGTGGCCGCTGACAACCCGCCGCTGGTGGCGCCGATCTATCAGAGCGTGAAGTTTACTTACGATGACCTGGCCGAAGCGGAACGTGCCAGCGCTGGCGAGCGTGATGGTTTCTTTTATTCGCGCATCGACAATCCCACCTTGCGACAACTCGAACAGACGCTGGCCGCATTGCAGGGCCGCAGCCACTGCGTGCTGGCGCCATCGGGCGTGGCTGCCGTCAGTCTGACGCTGCAGGCCCTCTGCAAACAGGGCGACCATATTGTGGTGTTTGCCGAAGGTTATGCGCCGACACGGGCCATGGCCAGGAAGGTGCTGGCGCGCTTTGGCGTCAGCCATACCGTTTTGTCCATTGACGACCTGCCGGGCGTTGAGCGCGTGCTGCAAGCTACACCGACGCGCCTGATGGTGTTTGAAAGCCCGACCAATCCCATGCTGAAGATTGCCGACCTGGAGCGCTTGTGCGAATTGGCCAAAGCGCATGGATGCCTGACCGTGCTGGATAACACGCTGGCTGGCGTGCATGCACAGGGTCAGTACCCGATAGATGTGTATGTGCATTCGCTGACCAAGTATGCCAACGGTCATGGCGACGTGCTGGCGGGCGCAGTCATCAGCGACGCAGAATTGATGGCGCGATTGCGGCCCGAGTTCATGGTCATGGGTTCGATGCTGGATCCACATGCAGCATTTCTGATTCAACGTGGCTTGAAAACCTATGGTCTGCGCTACGAGCGCGCCAGCCAGAATGCGCTGTTGCTGGCGCAGTTTCTGGAACGGCAGCCGGCGGTACGCAGGGTTTTCTATCCGGGCCTGGCCTCGCATCCGCAGCATGCGCTGGCCATGCGGCAAACCGGTAATGGCGGCGCCGTGATCAGTTTTGAATTGCACGGCGATGAAGCGGCGGCCAACGCCTGCGTGCAGCGGCTCAAGCTGTTCCGGCTGGCGGCCAGTCTGGGCTCGACGGAATCCCTGGTGCTGCCCCCGTCCATGCTGCAGGCGCGGGATCTCAATGCCGAACAGCGTCAATGGGCCGGCATTACCCACAGCACCATACGATTGTCGGCGGGCATTGAGGACAGCGATGATTTACAGGCGGACCTGCAACAGGCGCTGGCCGTGACGTGAGTGCTGGGCCCAGTACATTGCATGCCCGACGTAACGATCAAAGCTCTACAATGAGCGGCTGATCCGTCTGCGGTTCCGGTTACCGGAATCGATGCGGAAAACTGCACTCATCCGGATATCCCCAGCATGTCGACCGAATTGCTCGAACAAATCAGTAAAAGAAGAACCTTTGCCATCATCTCGCACCCCGACGCGGGCAAGACCACGCTGACGGAAAAGCTGTTGCTGTTCGGTGGCGCGATTCAGCTGGCCGGTACCGTGAAAGGCCGCAAGGCTGCCCGTCATGCGACTTCCGACTGGATGGCGCTGGAACAGCAGCGCGGCATCTCGGTGACTTCATCGGTGATGCAGTTTCCCTACCGGGACCGCATGGTGAATCTGCTCGACACGCCGGGACATGAAGACTTTTCCGAAGATACTTATCGCACGCTGACCGCCGTGGATTCGGCGCTGATGGTGATCGACTGCGCCAAGGGCGTGGAAGATCGCACCATCAAATTGATGGAAGTATGCCGTCTGCGCGATACGCCCATCATGACCTTCATCAACAAGCTGGATCGTGAAGGCCGGGAACCCATCGAGCTGCTGGATGAAATCGAGACCGTGCTCAAGATCAAATGCGCGCCGATCACCTGGCCGATCGGCATGGGCCGTGAACTGCAGGGCGTGTATCACCTGCTGGAAGATCGCATCTATGTGTATCATGCGGCCGAGAAAGGCCGCGCCGGTTCCACCGAAACCATCGACGATTTGAACAGCGCGGCGGCCAATGAGTTTCTGGGCGGACGGGCACAGGCATTTCGCGATGAAGTGGAGCTGGTGCGTGGCGCCACGCCGGAATTCGTGCTTGATGAATATCTTGCCGGTCGGCAGACACCGGTATTTTTCGGTTCCGCCATCAATAATTTCGGCGTGACCGAACTGTTGAACAGCTTTGTCGAATATGCGCCCAGTCCCCTGCCGCGTCCCACCACCGGACGCACCGTAGTGGCCAGCGAGGAAAAACTCAGCGGCTTCGTGTTCAAGATTCAGGCGAACATGGATCCGGGGCATCGCGACCGCATTGCCTTCATGCGCATTTGTTCCGGCAAGTACGCCAAAGGCATGCGTTTCTTTCATGTGCGCCTGGGCAAGGAAATGCGCATCAACGATGCATTGACCTTCCTGGCCGCCGACCGTCAGCACACCGAAGAAGCGTTTGCCGGCGACATTCTCGGTCTGCACAATCACGGCACCATCAATATCGGCGACACCTTCACGGAAGGCGAGTCGTTGATGTTTACCGGCATTCCCAATTTCGCTCCGGAACTGTTCCGGCGGGTGGTGCTGCGCGATCCGCTGCGCATGAAGGCCTTGCAGAAAGGCCTGGACCAATTGTGCGAAGAAGGCGCAACCCAGCTGTTTCGTCCACTGCGCAACAACGATTTGATTCTGGGGGCAGTGGGCCAGCTGCAATTCGATGTGGTGGCCTTCCGCCTGCAGGACGAATACGGCGTGCAATGCAGCTTTGACAATGTCAATGTCTATACCGCACGCTGGGTGTATGGCGATGACAAGAAGCTGGAAGAGTTTCGTGTCAAAGGTTACGACAACCTTGCCATGGATCACTCCGGCGCGCTGGTCTATCTCGCACCGACGCGCGTGAATCTGGGGCTGACGCTGGAGCGCTGGCCGGATCTCAAGTTCCAGGAAACGCGTGAGCATCTGGCGCAGGCGGCTGGCCGATAGTTCACGTGTTGCCAGTTTGCTGGCGATGCCAGTGGCGGCCCTAGATGGTCTTGGACGCAATTCCAGACAGACTGCTTTCGGCCCCGGATGAATTGATGCTGGCAATGGCGAAGTACCAGGTGCCTGCAGGCAGATTGCTGATAACGTAGGCGCTCAAGCCGCTGCTCACCGCAACGGTGCTGGTCAGATTGCTGCTTGAAGTGCCGTAGTAGATTTTATAACCCGCCAGATTGGTCAGCGTGCTGCCATCAGTATTGGTGGTTGGTGGCATCCAACTGATTGTAGCGCTGCCGGTTGTGGCGGTAGCAGTTGCAACTGTAAGGCTGAAGGGCGACAGAGAAGCGCTGGATAATCCATCGCTGACGCTGATGATAATGTTCGAGTAAGTACCAGCATTGCTGGTGGTTGGCGTACCAGACAGTGTGCCCGTAAGCGTACTGAAATTAGCCCAACTGGGTTTGTTGCTGATGCTGAAGCCGAGGGCATCGCCGTCGGCGTCTTTGGCTGTTGGCGTAAAGCTGTATGTACTGCCCGCCGTTATTGATGTGAGGGATGAACCGGAAATGGTGGGTGAAGCATTGGTGGTGCCAGTAACGGTAATGCTGAAAGCTGCCAGTGAAGCGCTGGACTTGCCATCGCTGACGCTGATACTGATGTTTGAATAAGTGCCGGCAGCAGTGGGAGTGCCGGAAATCAGACCGGAGCTGGTACTGAAAGATGCCCAGCCGGGTTTGCCGACAATACTGAATGTCAGCGTGTCGCCATTGGCATCTGACGCACTGGGTTGAAACTTGTATGCGGTGCCGATTGTCGCTGTGGTGATGGGCGATCCGCTGATGACTGGTGCGCTGTTGCTGGTGGTTGAGTTATTCCGCCAACGCCACGATCTGGCCTCTGATGAAGTGGGTGCCGTAACGATTGTCAGCACCATGAGCAAGGCGCCGAAGTGTCGAAGAAACTGCATGTCTGTCACCTTGTGACCAAGTTCAGCATTGCTCACGCATGAGCACGCGAAGAGATTGCGCAGGACGTAATGTCGTCCATCTGGCGCTTTAACTAAATTGTCTTGGTGCCGAGACGTCAGGAGTTGGCTACATCAGTTCAAGCCTGAGCCAGCCAGATGCAAAGACAATTGCTGAATCAAACTGACGTCGAAGATGAACGGTTTGATGTTGTGATCGGCTTCACGCAGAAATCGCCTGTCAGTGCGTGCATGTCAATTCGTGCAGCCTGTTTTACGCTTTATTCTGTTGAGAAATGGCATGCTGATGGCGACACAAAACGGCGACATGCGGCATACGGGCATGTTATGTTGAACAAAGAATTGTACGGGCTTCTTTCCTGATCAACATGACATCGGCAGCGACCAGCAAACCAACATTCAGCAGCGCGCTTTGGCGCAAGCCAATCATTAACTGGGCCCTTTATGACTGGGCCAATTCCGCCTTTGCCACCACCGTGATGGCGGGGTTTTTTCCGATCTTCTTCAAGCAGTACTGGAGCTCGGACATCGATGCCAGTTTGAGCACTTTCCGGCTGGGCGTCGCCAACAGCGTGGCCAGTTTCATTCTGGCGTTGCTCGCGCCCCTGTTAGGCGCGATAGCCGATCGGGGTGGCATGCGCATACGGTTCCTGCTTGGATTCACTCTGTTGGGTGTGGTGGCCACCGCCGGCTTGTTTTGGGTGGAGCAGGGCGCCTGGCAGTGGGCGGCAGCCATGTATGTGGTGGCTTCCATGGGTTTCTGGGGTGGATTGATTTTTTATGATTCGCTGTTGCTGGATGTGTCGCCGCGCAGGGATTACGACCTGGTATCCGGGTTTGGTTATGGCATGGGTTATCTCGGTGGTGGCTTGCTGTTTGCGGTAAACGTCTGGATGACGTTACAGCCGGCATTCTTTGGTCTGGTTAATGCAGCGGCAGCCGTACGGGTTTCGTTCCTGACGGTTGCAGTGTGGTGGAGTCTGTTTGCCTTGCCTCTATTGTTCGGTGTCAACGAGAAAACAATGGCGCAACACCTGTCGTTCAGGCAGGCGCTGGTTGCCGGTTTTGGCGAATTGTCGAGAACCTTTCATGAAATTCGCCGCTATCGTGCACTGCTGCTGTTTCTGCTGGCTTACTGGCTGTACATCGACGGCGTGAATACCGTGATCAAGATGGCGGTTGATTACGGTCTGGCGCTCGGTTTTCCCAGCAGCAGTCTGATCGTGGCGCTGCTGATCGTGCAGTTTGTCGGTTTTCCGGCTGCCATCCTGTTTGGCTGGCTGGGCAATCGCTACAGCACACTGGGCGGAATCTTTATCGGTATCGCCGTCTATACCGGCGTGACCGTATGGGCGGTATTCATGGATGAAGTGCGTGAGTTCTACATCATGGCCATCGCCATTGGCATGGTGCAGGGCGCAGTGCAAAGCCTGAGCCGTTCCTACTTCGGCAGTCTGGTGCCGCAGGATCGTGCCGGGGAATTCTTCGGTTTCTACAATATGATGGGCAAGTTTGCCTCTGTACTCGGGCCTGCCCTGATGGGCACGACGGCCCTGTTCATTGGCAGCCGCTATGCCATCCTGTCATTGGTGCTGCTGTTTGTTACGGGTAGCGTGTTGCTGTGGATTGCGCGTAAACAACAAGTAGTGGCTTGAGATCATGCCTGATGATGACCACATATAAGTTGCAAAGCCTGACGGGAGCGAGCGCCGAGATCCATGCTCATGGCGCGCATGTTACTTCCTGGCGCACTGCTGATGGCGTTGAGCGCTTGTTTCTGAGCCGGCGCGCAGAATTTCATGCCGGTGCGGCAATACGTGGCGGAATACCGATCATTTTTCCGCAATTTGCCGGATTGGGCGCTTTGCCCAAACATGGTTTTGCGCGTACTGCCCAATGGCAGCAGGTGAGCGGCACGGCCGCGTCGGTGGACTCGGTGCTGTTTCACTTGCGGGATAGTGAAGCGACACATGCCATCTGGCCATATCCATTCATGGCCGAATATGCAGTGACTTTAGGCCGGGATACGCTCGTCATCAAGTTGTCGATTCACAATACCGGCCAACAAATGTTCACGTTTACCGCCGCCTTGCATACCTATCTGCGGGTTCGGAATGTTGACGATGTCGCCATCATGGGCTTGCAGGGTTTGCATTATCGCGACAGTGCTGTGGGTGGCATGGATGCGCTGGAAGCTGCATCGGCGCTGCGCATTGCAGGTGAAGTGGATCGCATTTACTTTGGCGCCAGCAGGCCGATACAGGTTCGCGAGCCAGGCCAGCGGGCTGTTGAGTGCAGCGCCACGGGGTTTGCCGATGCCGTGATATGGAATCCGGGCGCTGTGAAAGCGGCGGCGTTGAACGATCTGGAACCGGAGGGCTATCGACACCTGTTGTGCGTGGAAGCGGCTGCCATTGAACAGTCTGTTGCGCTGCTGCCAGGCTCAAGCTGGTCGGGTACACAATGTCTTGCAGTGATCTGAATAGCAGAGATGGGACACGGGAATTTTCATGAGCGCCAGCTTGTTGACCACGCCCGCTGACGACGGCTTTTACATGCCTGCCGAGTTTGCGCCGCATCGTGGCTGCTGGTTGCTATGGCCGGAGCGCGGCAATAACTGGCGTCTGGGCGCCAAGCCTGCCCAGCAGGCATTTGTTGCGGTGGCCACTGCCATTGCGGCTGGCGAGCCGGTAAGCGTAGGCGTTTCACAGGAACAGTTCGTCAATGCGCGCGCCCGGTTGCCGGAAAGCGTGCGTGTGGTCGAGCTATCGCACAACGATGCCTGGATGCGCGATGTGGGGCCTACCTGCGTGGTGAACCGTCTCGGTGAGGTGCGCGGCGTTGACTGGCAGTTCAATGCCTGGGGTGGATTGCAGGGCGGGTTGTATTTTCCCTGGGATCAGGACGATCTGGTGGCGCACAAAGTGCTGGAAATCGAGGGATTGGTGCGCTATCGCGCGCCTCTGGTGCTGGAGGGTGGCTCGATTCATGTGGATGGTCAGGGTACGGCGCTGGTGACCGAAGAATGTCTGCTGAATCCAAATCGCAATCCACAACTGGATGTGGGCCAGATAGAGTTGTTGCTGCACGAATATCTGGGCGTATCGACCGTGATCTGGCTGGGACAGGGCGTTTATAACGACGAGACCGATGGTCATATTGATAACCTCTGCTGTTTCATCAAGCCCGGCGAAGTGGCGCTGACCTGGACCGACAACAAACGTGATCCGCAATTTGCCCGCTCCAGCGATGCATTGCGTCGTTTGCAGGCGGTTCGCGATGCACGGGGTCGCAAGCTCAAGGTGCAGTTACTGCCGCAACCCGGTCCGTTGTATCTGACTGAGGAGGAAGCACAGGGACTGGATGTACTCGATACCGGCAAGCAACGACATGCCGGGGATCGTCTTGCGGCTTCTTACGTGAATTTCTACATCGGCAATTCAGTCGTCGTCGTGCCCCTGCTGGATGAACGTCATGACCGTAAAGCGCTGAGCCGACTGCGCCGCTGGTTTCCCCGGCGCAAAGTGGTGGGTGTGCCGGCGCGCGAGATTCTGCTTGGGGGCGGGGGCATTCACTGCATCACACAACAAATCCCGCGTTAGGTCAGAACCTGCGTTGCAGGTTGAATTGAAACTGCACATCCGGGGCTGTATCGACGGCGATATCCTCGCTAACCAGCAGGCTGGCTTTCCACATGTCAGTCGCATAGTGGGCGCCCAGACTGAATTGCAGCGCATTGCCCAGCGCCCGCAAATCGGTAGCGAATACCTTGGTATGTCCGTCGAATTGCAACACCGCTGACCAGTGCGAGGTGAGCATCGCATCAAGGCCGACGGATCCGCTCCATACCACGGTTTCCTGTTGTTCCCGCAAGCGTTTGCCCTGACCCAGCAGGGATACCGAAACCTGCTGTTGAGTGACGAAATGCGAACTGAGCTGTTGTGACGCAGACAGGCTGAGCGCGATATCCGCCGCGCCGCTGCCGGCGAGCCTATTCGCATCGCCCGTGGGCAGCTTCAAGGTGAACCAGAGCGTGTTGTTGTAGGTGGAAGTAGAAAGAGCGTTCGGACTCCAGCCCAGACGCAATGCGAGATCGCCGATACCCTGTGCTGAATGTGCAAGCCGATAATCGGCATTGCCATTGTACGTATGCAGTATCAGCAAACGACTGCCTGGCCATGCATCGCGATTGCCGTTGGGCAGGCCGAAGGTTCCATGAAAGGATTCAATGAAATGATCCAGATGCCCGCCGGATACACGGACATAGGGCAACTCGATACGCAGGTTCAGGGTGTCGCCTGATGACCTGGTGAAATCGAATTGCCAGTGTTGCAATTCGGCATCCAGCAACAGGGTGTCGTGCGCCGCTGATTGATCAAGGGAAATATTGCCGACGGCAACGCCGGCGCTTAACCGTGAATCACCGTCGTGATGGCTGGGCAGGGCCGGGGGTAATTCATATCCCGACAACAAGGGATTGAGATCCCTGACGGGCAGGGACGCTGCATGCGCATTCACCGATATGGCGCACAACACAGCCGCAAGTAATGCCCGGGCTACACAGTGCATCACCAGACGCACCTAGAAATGCTGGGTGTACTGCACCATGAAGACGTTGGCGCCAAAGCTGAACAAGGGCTGGTTGATGGGGGCGTCCGCGACTTCCGCGTCTCTGTAGTCGAGATAGTTGTACTGAATGTGTTCTGCGTACAGGCTCACGACTCCATACAGCTTGGTGCCTTGCACCCAGCGCCAGCTGCCGCCCAGACGTATCGACCAGTCGTTGAAGTTGGCAAGTATCTTGTCACGCGCCAGAAAGTTCTGCGCATCAATGTAAGGAAACAGATCGGCATAGAAGTCCGCATGGGTTTGTGTGTAATAGCGTGCGTTACCTTCCACGGTCCACTTGGCTCCGATCGGGTGTACGTACTCCAGTTCGCCAGTATGCGCCGTGACGCCCCAGCTATCGGTGTAAAAGCGATAGCCGGCTTTGAGTGAAGCCCGGTACGGCAGGTAGTAGCGACCGTCCACCGACAGCGCGTTGGAAGTGCGAGTGCCGGGGTAGCGTTCGTCCTGATAGCTGATGAGGGGCGAATTGCTCGCGCCATAACGCACGCGCCGGTAGGGGTTCTGCAGATAGCCTTCCAGTGCGCTTGATTCGTAATTGACGTTGACGATGAAATTCCTGGTGAATATCTGCGACAGACCCAGCCGGTAATTGCGTCGGTCGGCATTGCCTTTGTGCTGCACATGGGTCTGCATGTTCTGACTGACGTCATCCCAGCCACGCGTGAATCCCAGCGTGACGGTGGTCAGATCGCCGAACATGTCCTCGCTGATGCCAAAGCTGACATTGTCGGAGAGATAGTCGGTTTCCTTGCTGTTCAGATAATTGACGTTGTACGTGGTCTTGCCGCGCAGATAGGAGATACCGCTGCTCCACTGTGTGCGATGTTCCTTCAGGGGGCTGGCGCCGCTGGTCCTGACGTCGATGGATGCACCCGTGACCGAGTCCAGATCGAGGGTGGCGTTGGCAGCCACGCTTTCGCCGAACTTTTTGCGTACCAGCAAGGCCGGTCCCTGCACCGTCGTGCCGTCGCCGTTATAAATATGGTACATGACGTCGGCCCGATCCTCGGGGAGTACACCGGCATGGGCCATCACTGCAACAAGACATAGCAGACTGGCCGACAGGATACGCATGATCAATGGTTGCCGCTGGGTTGACATGTTTGGATGCATCGAGGCTCTGGATTCGGATGTATCAGTTGCAGCCGCAGCCGCCGCCCGCCGCGCCGGTGGCGCCATGTGCGCCTTCGCGTACTTCCCGAATATGATCGGTGTAGGTAGCGGTGACGGGATTGCGGTCGTTCGACATGACCTCATCGGCCAGTGCTGCGCGTTCATACGGCTTCACCCAGGGCTCCAGCGGGCTGCACGCGCCGAGCAGACTGGCGATGACAAGCGTGATGCACAAGCGCTTCATGGCTTATTCCTTGATCAGTGCGCGAATCTGGCTCAGATACTCGGCTTCATCGCCTGGCTTGTAACCACGATGCAGCGCGCGCACATTGCCCTTGCGGTCGATGAAAACCGTGCTGGGCATGGCGCTCACTTCGTACAGCTTGCTGACCTTGTTGACGCGGTCAAAGGCGATCGGAAAACTGACCGGCACCTGCGACAGGAATTTTTGTGCATCGGTGGAATCGGTATCGACATTGACGCCGAGCAGGG